>NZ_QFWX01000009.1 GCF_003344045.1 Marinobacter vulgaris | reverse complement strand
ACGGTTGTCGTCCGATTTGTGACCCGCCTCAGTGGCGTGTCCCTCGAACGAGATGCGCATTCTACAGGCCCACGCACATGTGTCAACGAGGTTTTCAATATTTTCTGAAAAACCCAGAATTCCGTTCAATCCTTGATCAAAACGCGGGCGATCTTCTTCTTGCCGGCCTGGACCACACAGTCATCACCGGCACCGAACATCCGCTCGTCAGTGACCTGCTCACCATCTATATATACCGCCCCACGGCCAAATACATCTTTTGCCGCCTTGCCATTGCTAGCCAGACCGGCCTCTTTCAGTAACGACACGATATGCAATTCACTTCGCCCTGCCAGGGGAACCTCGACGGTCGGCACATTCTCGGGGATCTCACCAAGACCCACACGATTACCCGCGGACTTATGAGCACTCGCAGCCGCCTCAGCGTCATGGAAACGGGTGATGATTTCTTCCGCCAGCAGCTTCTTGTAGTCCTGGGGATTAGCGCCACTGTCTACGGCAGCATGAAACTCCTCAACTTCCGCCAGCGGCCGGAAACTCAAGAGCTCAAAGTAACGCCACAGCAGATCGTCGGGCATGGAGAGCAATTTTGTGTACATCTCTCCGGGCGAATCATTCACACCCACATAGTTACCCAGGGATTTGGACATCTTCTGCACACCGTCGAGCCCTTCAAGAATCGGCATGGTCAGCACCACCTGTGGCGCCTGCCCGTAATGCCTCTGCAGAATTCGCCCCATCAGAAGATTGAATTTCTGATCGGTGCCTCCCAACTCCACGTCTGCCTCAAGGGCTACAGAGTCATAGCCCTGCACCAGCGGATAAAGGAACTCATGAATGGCAATTGGCTGCTCTGCGCGATAACGCTTGGTGAAGTCGTCCCGCTCCAGCATACGAGCCACCGTATACTGGCCGGCCAGGCGAATCATGTCGGCAGCCGAGAGCTTGCTCATCCAGTCCGAATTGAAGACCACCCGGGTTTTAGCAGGGTCCAGTATTTTGAACACCTGCTCTTTATAGCTGATGGCGTTCTCGGCCACCTGCGCCTCTGTCAGAGGCGGGCGGGTCGCGCTCTTACCGGTGGGATCGCCAATCATGCCCGTAAAGTCACCAATCAGAAAAATGACTTCGTGCCCCAGATCCTGAAACTGCCGCAACTTGTTAATCAGCACGGTATGTCCCAGATGCAAATCAGGCGCCGTCGGATCAAATCCGGCTTTAATCCTGAGAGGGCGCCCTTCCCGCAGCTTTTCAATCAGCGCTTCCTCGGAAATCAGCTCATCCATGCCGCGCTTGACTACAGCCAGTGCCTCATCAATAGATGCCATGAACCACACATCCTCTATAATTCTGATGGTTTGGGCGGGAAGCCGGTTACAGACCTCTACAAAAGAAATCTGTGCGTAACCTGCCTCCCTGTTAAAGTGTCAGTGCTCAGTTTTTAGACAGAGCCGTATATTTTAGGCGGGGGAGTATAGCAACCCCGGTCAAGGAAATCCGGCCCGCGGGCCAGCAACGGTAATGTTTGAGGCTGTCCTGAGCGCATTTAATACGGTAATCTGTTGGACTATACTTGAATAACAGCTTTAATTAGGTAGAACAAGCTACCGGAATTCCGATCAAAACGGATGCGACACGTGCTTAAAAAATTCCCCAAAGCCCATATTACCATCGCCGCTGCTACAACGATTGTTGTTGCGACCGCCATTCTGATGAGCCCGAGCGCCGACGTTGAGGCCAACAGAATGACTTACGCGCTGGATCTTGATGAGGGCACCGTCAGCAAGTCAGACAAGCAACCCACCCAACCGGCAAAGCAGGCCAAGGTCAGTAAAGAGCCCACGCCTGACGCTGATATCGCCATGGTGACAGTGGAAGCCAAGCCACCGGAAGCACTCCAGACCGCAGCCACGGTTGCTGAGGTCCGTGAGCCCGAACTGCAGTGGCAGGAATACAAAATCAGGTCCGGTGATACCCTTTCACGTCTGTTCAACAAGGCTGGCTTCAACGACGGTATTATGTTGTCGGTGATTCATGGTGAAGGCGAAGCCGACAAATTACAGCGACTCTATGCCGGCGAGACCATCTCGTTCGCAACCGACGACGCCGGTGAACTGGCAGCGGTTGACCTGCAGCGAAACCTTCTCGAGACCCTGCGCGTCGAGAAGACCGAAAACGGTTTCAAAGGAGAAACCCTGGTCCGTGAGCCCGAAGTGAAACCGGCGTTTGCCTCGGGCATTATCGACGGCTCGCTCTATGTCGCTGCTAGAGAGTCAGGGCTTTCCGACAGGCTTTCCATGGAAATGGCAGGCATCTTCGGCTGGAACATCGACTTCGTCTACGACGTGCGTAAAGGTGACCGGTTTGAGGTGGTTTACGAAGAGTTATACCTGGATGGTGAAAAATTCGACACCGGCAACATCCTCTCTGCCCGCTTCATCAATCAGGGCAAGGAAGTCATCGCTCTGCAGTATACAGACAGCAGCGGCGATACTGACTATTACAGCCCTGACGGCAGCAGCATGCGCAAGGCGTTTCTGAGAACACCCATCAGCGCAAGGGTCTCCTCCTCCTTTAACCTCCAGCGCCGCCACCCGGTGCTGGATGTGGTTCGTCCGCATGAGGGCACAGACTATGCGGCGCCTCCGGGAACCCCAATCAAGGCGGCCGGTCATGGCCGGGTTCAGTTTGCAGGCTGGAAAGGCGGTTATGGCCGCACTGTCATTCTCAAGCACGGTGACAACATTACTACCCTCTATGCCCACATGAGCCGTCTTGGCAAGGGCATAAAGAATGGAACACGCGTCAAGCAGGGCGACACCATCGGCCACGTGGGATCATCCGGCATGGTCACCGGCCCACATCTTCACTACGAATTCCGGGTGAATGGCTCTCCGAGAAACTCGCGGACGGTGAAGCTGCCTGACGCAAAGCCGGTCCCGAAGTCTGAAATGGCGCGATTCAAGCGCGTTGCCGATCAGCAGGTTGCCAGGTTTGAGCTGTTTCGTCAGGATTACCAGCAACTGGCGCTGGCCGCAGACGAGTAAAACATGAAAACCTGGATAGGACTGATGTCCGGCACCAGTATGGATGGCATCGACGCCATACTGGTGTCATTCGAGGACCGCTACATCCGGGTTCATGCCACTCACACCACCGATTACCCGTCCGATATTCGGCAGCGCCTTGCCAGCCTCAGCCAGAATCGTGGCACCCCTGATGACCTCGGGGAGCTGGATCACGCCACCGGCTCACTTTTTGCCCTTGCGGCAGCCAGCGTGATTGAAAAGGCGGGCTTTCCACCAGCGTCGATTACCGCCATTGGCAGCCATGGGCAGACGCTTCGGCATCAGCCCGATGGTTCAAAACCCTTTTCCATCCAGATTGGCGACCCCAACCTCATCGCAGAGCACACCGGCGTGACAACCGTCGCCGACTTCCGACGTCGTGACCTGGCAGCTGGCGGACAGGGCGCGCCACTGGTACCGGCATTCCATAAAGCGTTCTTTAGCGCTGACGGGGAGGACCGCTGCATTCTTAATCTCGGCGGCATTGCCAACATCACCCACCTGCCCGCTGATAACAGCGCACCCGTTACCGGTTTTGACACCGGCCCATCGAATGCGTTGATGGATGCCTGGTGCCTGGATCAGACCGGCAAGGCTTACGACAAGGATGGAGCCTGGGCAGACGAAGGCGTCGTCGACCAGGACCTACTGGGGGATATGCTTTCCGAAGCCTATTTCTCACGGCAGCCGCCAAAAAGCACCGGCACTGAAAAATTCAACCTTGAGTGGCTGAAAGTCCTTCTAAACCGGCACCCGGACCTGTCCGGCGCTGATGTGCAGAGGACCCTGCTGGAACTGACTGCCGTCACCGTGGCGCAGCAGATACCCCATTCTCCGGGCATGACCATCTTCGTATGTGGTGGGGGTACCAGGAACAGGGTGCTGATGCGGGAACTGCATCGTACCTGCAGCCCTTCCCGGATCGCATCTACCGCCGAGCTGGGACTGGACCCGCAATGGGTTGAGCCCACGGCATTTGCCTGGCTGGCCAGCCGGACATTGTCAGGACAGTCTGGAAACCTGCCAGAAGTGACAGGAGCAAGCGGAGAGAGAATTCTGGGCGCAGTCTATTACGCCTGACCGGGCGGGATCGATACCGCGCCTCAGATGGAAAAGGAACTTCCGCAGCCACACGTTGAGCTCGCGTTGGGGTTCTGCACAACGAACTGCGAACCCTGTAGCCCTTCCTGGTAATCCACGGTTGCCCCGACCAGGTACTGGTAGCTCATCGGATCCACGAGCAACATCACACCGTCTTTTTCGATAACAGTGTCTTCCTCGTCCTGCGCCTCATCAAACGAGAACCCGTACTGGAAACCTGAGCAGCCGCCACCGGTCACAAATACCCGGAGCTTGAGGTCAGAGTTGCCCTCTTCCTCAACGAGATCACGTACTTTTGACACCGCACTGTCACTGAAAAATACCGGTGTCATTGCCTGTTGCTGAACTACACTCAAGTCCGCCTCCGGTTCGCCACGAAAAAATCTGACCTGATTATCATATTCCTGACTAAAACAATCAACTATTCCTTTTCGGCCAGGGCCACACCATCGTGATCTTCAGCTTTGTCCTCGTCGATTACCCGGGCACTGCCCTTCTGCTTATCACGACCAAGAAGCCCAACCGGCTCGCTCTGGTGGACAAGGCTGCCATTCACCGATGCACCCATGGCCATTTCAATCAGGTTGTAATACACGTTACCGTGGATTGAGGCTTTTTCCGCCAGTTCAAGATGCGTCGAAGCGTAGACATCCCCATGAACCATGCCGTTAATGATCACGTGAGGTGCAACAATGTCGCCTTCCACGGAGCCCACTTCAGAAACCCGGAGTACGGCGTCGCCGCCTTCTTCTGCAACCACGCGACCCCGGATTTTGCCGTCAACATGTAGCCCGCCGGAGAAATGGACATCCCCCTCGACCGTAGTTCGGGTTGAAACCAGTGTGTCGAATTGCCCGGTCGGGCGACGTGGTTTCTGTTTCTTTTTACCTAGCATGTCAGTTCTCCGTAAGTTCATCCCAGTCAAATGTACGCTCGGCACGGGACGATTTATTGCCTTCGGCACGTGCTACCACCTGAACCTCAAGAGGCTCGAAACCGTCAGGCAGCCGCAACAGACCCTCAATATCCTGGAAGTATCGATAACGGAACCTGACCCCCAGGTCATCAATATCATCAGACAGGTCGCGCAGGGCAATCACTTCCTTTTCTTCATTCCGCATACCAATGACATTGACTGCCACCACTCCCGAGATATAGCTCTTGTTGTCACCAATCTGGGTAAGCACCAGCTTGAAACCGTAGGTATCGTCCTGGCGTTCCTGCTGCATGTTCAAACGATCAACCTGCAACCCTTTGCTGGTTTCCGAGGGCGCCATGATATTTTTATAGAAAGTCAGATCTGCTTTCAGTGATGCAATCTGTGTTTCCAGCTCAACGATGGTTCTGCGGGCCTGATTCAGTGCCTCGGCGTCGATGGTTCGACCCCGGTCCAGGTTGACCAGTTGCTGGCTGGCTTCCCTGTTCTGCTCCCGGAGTTGTTCAACCTGTTCCTCGAGACGGTCGCGGGACTCCTCCGCGACCGAAAACCGGAACCCGCCCTGTGCCATCCCTGCAGCGTACCCGACCACGGCGGCAGTGATGGAGAATGCCAGCAGGATAAGGGTGCGACGAAGCCGGTAGCCGGGACGATGCCGGATAACGACGTATTCTTCACCAGGCTTTCTCGATTCGCTCACCGGGCAGACCTATGGCAGCAACGCGGGCGCTTCCAGCCCCATGGTTTCGGGCAGGCCGAACATGATGTTCATGTTCTGGATGGCCTGGCCCGCGGCACCTTTTACCAGGTTATCGATAACCGATGACACGATAACGATGTTGCTGCCCTCTTGCCGGTGGAGCGCCATGCGGCAATGGTTGGCGCCACGGACACTGCGGGTTTCCGGGTGGCTGCCAAAGGGCATCACATCCACAAAGGGTTCTTCACGGAACCGCTCTTCGAAGAGTGCCTGCAGGCGGTCGAAGTCCTCAGGGTTGCGCAGCTCCGCATACAGAGTGGCTTCAATACCGCGAATCATGGGGATCAGGTGCGGCACAAAGGTAACGCCCACCGCACTTCCGTGCGCCTGCGACAGACCCTGCCGGATCTCCGGGAGATGCCGGTGGCCGGAGGCGCCATAGGCCTTGAAACTTTCGCCAACCTCACCGTGCAGCATACCGATCTTGCCTTGCCGCCCGGCGCCACTGGCCCCTGACTTGGCGTCAGCAATCAGTCGCGAGGGATCGATCAGACCGTTCTCCAGCAACGGCAGAAAGCCCAGCTGGACCGCTGTCGGGTAACAGCCAGGGTTAGCCACCAGTTGTGCGCCGCGAATTTCGCCCCGCACCACTTCCGGCAAACCATAGACCGCCTTTTCTGCCCATTCCGGGCTCTCGTGGGGCATGCCATACCAGCTTGCCCAGACATCAAGATCCTTGAGGCGAAAGTCCGCTGACAGATCCACAACACGGGCACCCGCAGCCATCAGTTCCGGCATCATTCGCATTGCCACACCGTGGGGGGTTGCGAAAAACACCAGATCACAGGCTGCCAGGGTTTTCACCTCCGGCTCCGAAAACGCGAGATCGTAGTGGCCACGCAGGTTAGGGTACATGTCGGCGACCGGCATGCCTGCCTCCGAGCGCGATGTGATACAGCTCACCGTCACTTCCGGGTGAACCGCCAGAATCCTCAGAAGTTCAACACCGGTATAACCGGTTCCACCTACAATGCCTACTTTTATCACCAGTCACTCCAGCTACAAATCAGGTTCCCGAAAGCGCAATAGTCTAACATGATAAACCAATGACTTATTGCAGCCCGAGAGGCGCTGGTTACAATATCGTCAGAAAATCATTCACCTCCTGAAAACCGGCATTCATGCGTAAATTCTGGCACAAGAGCACCCAGCACCTGATCCCTGTTTTCCGCCGGCGGCTGTCCGGTGTGGATGCCCTGCCACAATTGGCAGTCCTGGGCCTGCTATCCGGTTTGTTTACCGGTGGTGTGATCCTGATCTTCCGGCTGGCCATTGAATGGCCATTGGAGTACTTCCTCCCCGGCGACGGCTCTGAATCCTTTGAAGAGCTGCACATCCTGACCCGGGCAATCCTCCCCCTTGCCGGCGCCATCGGGCTCGGACTGCTGATGCACAACCTTGCTACCCACGACCGTAAGGTGGGAATCGTGCACGTCATGGAACGCCTGAACTACCATCAGGGCTATATATCCATGCGCAGTGCTCTCGTACAGTTCGTGACGGGTGTCAGTACCGTTGTCACCGGTCAGTCGGCGGGCCGGGAAGGCCCTGCGGTCCACCTCGGCGCGGCCGTTTCCAGCCTCATGGGGCAGTGGATGCGACTGCCCAACAACAGCATCCGCACCCTGGTTGCCTGCGGCTGCGCTGCCGCCATTTCTGCTTCCTTCAACACCCCCATTTCCGGTGTTATCTTCGCCATGGAAGTGGTGATGATGGAATACACCATTGCCGGGTTTACCCCGATCATTCTGGCCTCGGTAACAGCGGCCGTGGTGAGCCAGGCCATGTATGGTTCCGAGGTCGCATTCACCGTGCCGCCGCTGACCATGAATTCCCTGCTGGAAATCCCCTGGATTATAGCCATCGCCATTATCATCGGCGTTGCCGCGGCGGCGTTCATACAACTGGTGGATACCACTGGTCGGCATCATCACCGACCGGTACTGTTGCGGCTGACGATCGCAGGGCTTCTCATGGTGCCGTTTGCAATCGTGGTGCCGGAAGTCATGGGCATTGGCTACGATACGGTCCAGTTCACCCTCGACAATGAGCTGCCGTTCTGGCTTCTGCTCGGTGCCGGCGTCGCCAAACTGGTGATCACCTCGGTCACCCTGGGCCTTGGCATGCCCAGCGGCGTCATTGGCCCCACGCTGTTTATGGGGGCGACGCTGGGCGGGGCCATGGGCCTGATTGGTGCGCAGATATTTCCGGACACTGCGTCCTCGGTGGGTTTCTACGCCATGCTCGGTATGGGGGCGATGATGGGAGCGGTATTGCAGGCGCCGCTTGCAGCACTCATGGCATTGATGGAACTCACCAGGAACCCGAACATCATACTGCCCGGCATGCTGGTCATCACCACCGCAAGCCTGGTGACCAGCGAGGCATTTGGCAAGAAATCCCTGTTTCTCACCATCCTCAAGAGCCAGGGCCTGAGTTACCAGAACTCTCCGGTTATACAGGCGTTGAGGCGGGTTTCCGTGGGTGCCATCATGGACCGGAACATTCTTCGCACAGAGCGTTTTTTGTCCAGGGAGGAGGCTGGAAAGATCCTGAAATCCGAGCCCAAGTGGCTGGTAGTGGAAGGCAGTAATGGACCCACCGGCCTGTTACCCGCGGTGGATCTGGCTCGCTATCTGGAGGACACCAAACCCTCAGCGGACGGCGAGCAGGAAGACGAAGAAGAGGCTCCGAAACAGATCGACCTTATGGACATTCCTGCCAATCGCCGGGATATTGCCCCGGTGCAGTATCAGGCGACACTGGAAGAGGCATTGAACGAGTTTGAACATACCAGCGTAGAAGCCCTGTATGTCCAACGTCACGTCGCTCCGATGATTCAGCGCGTGTACGGGGTGATACTGAAATCCGATATCGAAAGTTACTACCAATACCGACGGAGTTAGCCGATGCTTTGGGTAAAAGCCCTGCATATTATTTCAATGGTGTGCTGGTTCGCTGGCATATTCTATCTGCCCCGGCTGTTCGTCTATCACGCAGCCTGTGACGACGAACCCGGCCGGGAACGCTTCAAGATCATGGAGCGCAAGCTCTACCGGGGCATTACCACGCCATCGATGGTGGCTACCGTATTTTTTGGAGTCTGGCTCATCGGTTACAATGTCCAGGGTTATATGAGCCAGGGGTGGCTGCACGCCAAACTTCTGTTGGTCGCGCTGCTGATCGTCTACCACTTTTACTGCGGCCACCTGGTCAAGGTGTTCCGCGACGACCGCAACACCCGCAGCCACGTATTCTACCGCTGGTTCAACGAAGTGCCTGTTCTGGTACTGGTTGCCGTTGTCATTCTTGCTTCCGTCAAACCATTCTGAGGAGCCTGACCATCAAACTGCATAGCCGTCCTCACGTTCTCATTATTTCCGGCCTTGACCCTTCGGGAGGAGCCGGCATCCAGGCCGACATCCAGGCCGTTACTGCGCTCGGCTGTCACCCCATGCCGGTACTCTCGTGTCTGACGGTGCAGGACACCCGGAACGTCTATAACGCCACTGCCACGGACCCGGAGATCATTCGCCAGCAGCTCGAATGCCTTGCCGCCGACTCCCCCATTCATGCCATAAAGACCGGCGCCCTGGGTAACGCGGCTGTGGTGGATGTGCTGGTAGAGTTCCTGGCCGCTCATCCGGACATTCCGTTGATTGCCGATCCGGTCATCAAGGCAGCCGGTGGCGGCGATCTGGCTGATGAGGCCCTGATTGCCCGCATGAAAGAGCGCCTGTTCCGGCACGCGGAAATCATTACTCCCAATGGTATTGAACTGACCCTGCTTGGCGGCGATGAAGACGAGACCCGCGCAGCCCACAACCTGCTGGAAGCCGGCTGTCAGTCCGTGCTGGCAACCGGAGGGCACGGCGAAGGCGAGGAAATCATCAACACGCTTTATTCTCACGATCAGGAGCCCTTGTACTTCTACATCGAGCGAATTGGCGGTGAATACCACGGCACCGGATGTACTCTGGCTGCGTCCATTGCTGCCGGCAGGGCGTCCGGCCTCTCGGCCCGCGCGTCCATTGCCCAGGCCCAGAATTACGTGTTGCGCGCTATCCGGCATGCCCTGAAAGTCGGCAACGGGCAACCAGTCCCGGACCGGGGTATTCCATGGGAGACCTAGGCTCACCGGGCACTTTCAATGCCGGCACCACCGCCAAGGGACTGCGACCAGGCCTTTATGCCATTACCGACAGCCAGCTGTTACCGGCCGGCAAACTTATGGCGGCGGTGGAGGCCGCCCTTCGTGGTGGCGCCGTGCTGGTCCAGTATCGGGATAAGAAGGCGCCACAACCGGAACGTCTCAGACAGGCCCGGGATCTTGCGGCCCTGTGTAACAGTGCCGGGGTACCTTTGATCATCAACGACGACGCGGAACTTGCCCGACGTTGCGGCGCAGCCGGCGTGCACCTGGGGCAATCCGACAGTTCCCTTACCGAGGCCAGACAACAGCTCGGCGAACATGCGATCATAGGGGCAACGTGCCACGCAGATCTGGCCCTGGCCTCCAGTGCGGATCGCGACGGCGCCGATTACCTGGCGTTCGGCCGGTTCTTCAGTTCGAACACAAAACCGAATGCCCCCGCCGCGGACACCTCGGTGCTGGCGCGGGCACGACATTTTGGCAAGCCCGTTACCGCCATCGGCGGCATCACCACGGACAACGGCGAATTGCTGATCCGCGCCGGTGCGGACCTGCTGGCTGTCGTCGGTGGACTTTTCGACGGCGACCCGGCTGCCATTGAGACACGTGCACGCCAATTTACCCGGCTGTTTGCGGCCCATCACCCACTTTTTTCATCTTCCGTTCATCAGGAGTCCTGAACCATGACCCAGTCCGAAACCCTATTCGCCGAGGCTCAGAAATACATTCCCGGAGGCGTCAACTCCCCGGTCAGAGCCTTCAAGGGAGTCGGCGGTACACCTCTGTTTTTCAAGCATGCCGAAGGTGCCTACCTGTACGACGAGGACGACCAGCGCTACATCGACTACATCGGCTCCTGGGGGCCCATGATCCTTGGCCACGGCAACCAGACCATCAAGGATGCCCTGCACGCCCAGGTGGACCAGGGCATCGGTTACGGGGCTCCAACCGCCCTCGAGACCGAAATGGCGAAGAAGGTCTGTGAACTGGTGCCCTCCATCGACCTGGTGCGAATGGTGAACTCCGGTACCGAGGCCACCATGAGCGCGGTACGCCTGGCACGGGGCTATACCGGCCGGGACAAGATCGTGAAATTTGAAGGCTGCTATCACGGCCACGTGGACTCACTGCTGGTAAAAGCCGGCTCCGGCGCCCTCACCCTGGGTGTGCCCAACTCCCCGGGCATTCCCGCCAGCCTTGCCGAACACACGCTGACCCTGACCTTCAACGATATCGACAGTGTCCGGGAAACCTTCGCCAGGATGGGCGATGACATTGCCGCCATCATCGTTGAGCCGGTGGCCGGCAACATGAACTGCATCCCGCCAGTGCCGGGCTTCCTGGAAGGCCTGCGGGAAGTGTGTGACGAACATGGCACCGTGCTGATTTTCGACGAGGTCATGACCGGCTTCCGGGTCGCCCTCGGCGGTGCCCAGGGCCTCTACGGCGTAACCCCGGACCTGACCGCGCTGGGCAAGGTTATTGGCGGCGGCCTGCCGGTTGGTGCGTTTGGCGGCAAGCGGGAAATCATGGAACACATTTCGCCTCTGGGACCGGTTTACCAGGCCGGCACACTCAGCGGTAACCCGCTGGCCATGTGCGCCGGGCTGGCCACACTGAATGCCATTTCCGAGCCCGGCTTCCACGACCGACTGACGCAGAAAACCAACGCCGTTCGTGACGGGCTTAAAGAGGCCGCGGACAGCACCGGCATTCCCCTGGCCGTACAAAGCGCCGGTGCCATGTTTGGTTTCTTCTTTACCGACGCACCCCGGATTACCCGCTTTGACCAGGTCATGGCCTGTGACGTCGAGAGGTTCAAGAAATTCTTCCAGGGCATGCTCAAGGAAGGTATCTACCTTGCGCCATCTGCCTTTGAGGCCGGGTTCACCAGCATTGCTCTGACGGACGATGACATTCATCAGACAACAGAGGCGGCACGCCGGGTTATGGCAAGACTCTGATTGCAATCCCCCGCACAAGCTTCCGGGCCACCACCCGGGAGCTTGTCGCACGCCAGGACCTGCCTTTGAATGTCACCTTCGTGAACCAGGTCACACTTTGACCGCAACGCCCCACCAAAACCACGCCTGACGTTGACTTATCTCTGCCCTTGATCAAATTATATTCAGATCTCGACAACGAGATGCACTGACTGCGACCATCTAACAATCAAAAACCAACCGTCAGCGCAGGGAAACCCCACACGATTGCCCCGGATTGCCTGCAAGGCGGATATCGGCACAACCTGTTAGGTCGAGCCGCAGTTTGACAACAAATACAACACCAAACTGTAGGTGCAACAATGAAACAATGGATCAAGGCATTCACCGTGCTGCTTGTGCTGGCATGGTCGGCGCCGACAATGGCCTGGTGGTGGGACTCCACTCCCTCCGACTACACCGATACCCGCTATCCCGTTGTGCTGGTTCACGGCATGTTCGGCTTCGATTCCATCGTCGGTGTCGACTACTGGTACGGCATCGCCGAAGACCTGCGCCGTTACGGTGCGGATGTTTACACCACCCAGGTCCCCGCCCTGGACAGTACCATTGCCAGGGGTGAAGCACTTCTTCCCCAGGTAGCGTCAATCGCAGCCATCCATGGCAAGGTCAACCTGATTGGCCACAGCCATGGCGGCCCCACAGCACGGTATATCGCGAGAGTGCGGCCGGATCTGGTAGCCTCGGTCACCTCAGTCGGTTCACCGCACAAGGGTTCTCCAGTGGCGGACCTGATCTACGGTTCCCCGGCCGAGAGTCTGGCGGCATCGCTGGGAGACGCCCTTGGCGGGCTGATCGACCTGCTTTCCGGTGGCGGCTACAACCAGGACCTGCGCTCCAGCCTCTATTCCCTGACTGCTGAAGGCAGTGCTGAGTTCAATAGATTTGCACCCGCGGGCATTCCCACCACCGCGTGTGGTCAGGGGGCCTATTCGGCCAACGGAGTGCGTTTCTATTCCTGGGGCGGAACCGGCGTTCTGACCAACGCCTTTGATCCGTCCGATGCGCTGTTGGGAACCACCAGTCTGGCATTCGGTTTCAGCGCCAACGACGGCCTGGTGGGACGTTGCAGCAATCATTTTGGCAGGGTGATCCGCGACAACTATTTCATGAATCATCTGGACGAGGTGAATCAGGCGCTGGGCCTGCATAGCCTTTTCGAGACAGATCCCAAAACCGTGTACCTGCAGCAGGCAAACCGGCTCCGAAACGCCGGCCTTTGAGTCCGGGCCAGTAGTGTGGCCCGGAAGTCGGGGGCGGGCATCCGTTCCCGCCCCCGACTTCAGAAGCTCAGCTCAACGCCGATCATCCCCTCACTGCGGCTGTAATCGTATCGATCAATGGTACTGCGGTTATCCAGCGTAGTGAACTCTGCCAGCACCAGCCATTGGCCACTAAGCCGGTACTCCGCCAGCAGCACTCCCCGCAAACGATTGTCCGTGCGCCGCTGGTTGACAACCCCCGTGCCTGATATCAACTGATGATCATCCCTGTAACGGGAATGGCGGATATCACCGCGGGCTCCCATCGATAGCCTGCTGGACACATAGTAACGGGCTTCAGCCGATACCAGCTTGCGTACTGGTGAGACACTGAAAAATTGCTGCCGGGATGCCAGGTCCTCCCGATCGTTGACTTCGAGCTGATACCCGCCCCTGAACAGCCAGCTTCCCCAGCCTTTCCAGGCGCTGAAATCCAACTGCAGCATTTCCCCATCGTAGGCACTGAAATCACGTCCGCCCTGAATAGTGGAAACCGATCCGCTGGCACTGCAGTCAATCCCGGCCACGATGGACGTGAAAACACATTCGTCAGGGTGGAAAACGACCTCAAGGCGAACCTCCCGCTCCAGAACGTCTCCGCCGAACCAGGAGCTCGCAAGACTCAGTGTTGACGTCAACTCGCCCGCTCCGAAACCTTCCAGCCAGGAGGCTCCGGTACTGAGGTAGCTGGTGTCGAATTCGGTATTACCGGGATATGCGCGGGTGTAGGCGACACCCTGCAGGCGAAAACTTCCGTCACCGAAACGAGCATTCCCCACCGCCAGCAGGTCCGCAAACACTCCCGATTGATTACTGGAGGCATCATCCGGTGCTCCGGCGATATTGTCATCATAGCCTCCGGCAACCAGGAGGTACCCGCTGCCATCGGTAGTGACAGACCGCTCGGGGGCCATCCCGTCAAGCTGTCGCAGAGCCAACCGGCGCAACGTGTCCGGTGAAGCCGGGCCAGCGGCCTGTTGGAACCATCGGCGGGCAGCATCCCTCTGTCCCTTCCCCTGCATGACAAGCCCGAGGTTATAACGGGCCAGGGGCGCGTGGCGCGTGTCCAGCAATTCCAGGAAAACAGCTTCGGCCAGATCATGCTGGCCCAACTGGAAGTAGACCACACCAAGATTATAGACCAGGGACGAAGTATTCAGGCCAGCGTCTCTGGCCCGCTCGAAATGCGCACGGGCAGCCGACAGGTCGCCCTCTTCGAATGCCGCCACGCCGGACTCAAAATCAGCACTTCCCCCTGGCTCTTCCGCCATTAACGCGGGCGCCAGCACCATCAGGGCAACGAAAATTGTGGCGAAACTTGAGAGCCGCAAGCGTTACTCCGCAGATACCTTGGGATTCCCTGCCCGCTTTGAAAAACAATCGGGCACAGGGCGATAAAACCGGGAGTATAGCAAGGGGCGAACGAATCCGTCCCAGAAGAGGAAGGTTACGGTGAGGATAACGGTGCCAGTCGGGGTCGTTACGGGCGCTCAGGGCGTCCAGGGCTATCCGGCCTCGCGGGGCGTTCTGAGGTATCTGGCCGTTGCGGCCGTTCCGGGCGACTGCGCTGCTCGTTGCGCTCGCGGACTTCCCGTGCCCGCTCCGCCGCGGAGCGGGCCGCCTCGCGTCCCCGGTCTCGTGCTTCAGGGGCATTATCCGCGGCTCGCGCCGCACCCGGCGAAGCGGCAGCCCTGCCCGCCTCGTCCCCACGGCGTTCCAGGGCGACCGGGTCATTGAGCTCTATTTCGCGAACAACGGATTCGGTCAGGTCGTCATCGTCGGTCACCATTCGCATGGTGACACCCAGGTCATCGTCGGCAAGAGCCACTGATGGCGTCGCCAGCAGCAACCCGAGGCAGCCAAAAACAACAACGCCATGCCTGGTTAAGGGTTTCATGAAGAGGGCTCCGGTTTTCCATTCGCCACCGACCCATCGAGGCTGGTACGGAACGTCTGTGTTCTGCGACCGTCGTCGAGATGGGCGATCAACTCGCCCTCACCGGGGAACAGTATATTGAGTGGAAGGTTGACCACATTTTCACCTTTATCCAGGTCCACTTTCCAACTCAGCTTTTGATGGCCCGGATAGCGTGAGACCTCTACATGGGGAGGTAACTCCACGGTCAGGGTAACCCCCTCAAGCGCCTCTCTGGTACTGAAGGCAAGCCGGACATTGCGCACCGGAAGCGCCACGGCCGCAGTCGCGCCACCGCCCGCCTGATCCGATCCGGAAAGCGCCAGATCGGTTTCAGGCCCGGTTTCTGTTTTCCATCCGAATCCCAGAGCAATACCGATCACCAGAGCAGCGGCAATAGCACCACCGGCTACTGGCGTGCTCCAGCCATGGCCGGAAAAACCGCTCCGGTCCCGCCCGGCTTTTTCGGTGGCTGCTGCCAGAACCCGCTCTTCAAAACCGGGCGATGGTCCTGGCACGGACTGGCTATGGCACACAGCGTCTGATATTGCCTCTTCGTTATGCGCGGCGATGGAGCAGTCGTTACACGCGGCAAGATGCCGCTCAACACGGCTGGCCTGCGCCGCAGAGAGCTCGCTCCTCACCCAGGAACCCAGACTGTTTTTACATTCGTTACACAACATGCCCATCACCTCATTGTTCCACACGCCCGGCCTGCGGAAAAAGTTCCGGTCGCTCAAGCAGTTTTTTCCTGAGCGATGCCCGGCAACGATGAACTCTCGACTTCACCGTTCCAACCGGTATCCCGAGCACCCTTGCGATGTCTTCCTGGCTCCAGCCATCCACATCATGCAGCAGCATCAGTGTGCGCATATCCGGCGACAGTTCCCTGATAACGGCGTCCATAATGGGCTTCAGGCGGCCGGCACTGATCTGTTCGGTCAGTTCGGGCATGTCTGCGGCATAGGAATCAAGAAACGTGGCCTGGTACCCGGGCTCGGCCACATCACTTACCGGCCGGTCAGCGCGACGGCCCTTGCGTCGTACCTCATCGATGAAATGTCGGTACAGCACCCGATTGAGCCAGGGCCTCAGCTGTTCAATCGCCTCCAGTTCTTCAAGACGGGGGTAGAGTTTGGCCACCACATCCTGAACCAGGTCCTCGGCATCCTGCTGCTGTCCGGACAATCGGTAGGCAAAGCGGTACATAGCCTCCAGGTGGGGCTGGACCAGCTTTTCAAATCGTGACGGCTTTGCCGGCCGCCTGAAAGGAATCAATGCCAAAATGCTAATCCATGAAAACTCGATAAAACCGGCTTAAACCAGAAAAAGTAGCGGCACGCGCTGAACCCGCCCACTGACACACAATGCCCACATATACACTCTGTAACAAGCAACCGGAACCTCTGACCAAAACCCGGCGTTATACCCGCAGGCATCGGACTCCGCATCAGGGTAAGGGAATCTCGCCATCATACCAACAACGTTGGACAACCAGTTCATCGAACAGCAGTACTGGAGATAAACCATGAATAACGCATTGATCAAGGGTTTTGGCATCACCGCACTGGCGGCCGCTGTAGCAGCCTGTGGTGGTAGTGGCAGCAGCGACAGTGATTCTACTGGCACCATGTCGCTGGGCTTGACAGATGCTCCGGTTACCGACCTTACTGAAGTGAATCTCAACATCACATCTGTTGAGGTAAAACCTGCTGAGGGGAAAAGTGTCACAGTTCAAGTTGAAACTGAAGACGGCGAGACTTCGCTTGACATCAACCTTCTCGATTTCCAAGGCGGAAAGGTTGTCCAGTTATTTGAGCGCCAGGAATTTCCCGCTGGTGAATATGAGTGGATACGTTTGCACCTTGGCGACAATCCATACGTCAAAGAGGATAACGCAACTCCCGATACCGAGGTTGATCTGTTTGTTCCTTCCGGCTTCCAGACTGGCCTTAAGCTTCAGGGCGGTTTCATAATTCCATCAGGAGGCTCTGCAGATTTCACGATTGACTTTGACGTTCGCAAATCCATCGTCAATGCAGGTGAAAGGGGCACCGGAGATTCAAAATACATCCTGAAACCTGCCCATCGCCTGATCGATAATACTGAAGCTGGCTCAATCATTGGCGATGTCGACTACGTAAGCATCAATCAAAATGACGCTCTGGTCGCCTGTTATTACGAAGGTTCAGTGTATGTCTACAGCGGAGACATTCCTGCAGAAGAGCTGACGGATCTGAATTCTGACAATCTGGACTCCGAAGAGGGGCCTTTACTATCCGTCCCGGTTGAAGACGAAGATCTGGATGGAATCCATAGCTTTAAGGCCGCCTTCCTTCCTACAGGTGAATATACCATCGCCTACTCGTGTCAGAATGATGACAACGAATCAAAGGAAACGCTTGAGTTCCATGGCCGTCAGACCGTGACCGTTGTGGCAGATGTGGAAACCGAAGCGAAAACTATCCCGCTGGCTCAGTAATATATAGCCAGTGCCGGAAGACCCCCGCCTCGCAGCGGGGGTCTTTCTTTTACAGGGCTCCGGCCCGATCCTCCGCCTGATCCGCCCCGGCCACATTCCCACGGGCACGCCGAATATCTGCCAGCAGCATCCATCCTGAACGCTGTAATGACGTATCACTGCCCGCCAGCGACAGGCCTTTCAGGGTGAACTGCTCCGCCGAACCCAGCTGATCCAGGGCCACGTAGGCCTCCGACAGCTTGAAATAGACCTGTGCCGAGCGTGGCGCGATCCGCTGCGCCCGTTCCAGCTGCGCCACCGCTGCCTGGGCGTCGCCAGCGGCCATGAGGCTGTCAGCACGCTGGATGAGGCTTCTGGCGGCGGGAGAGATTGCGTCGCCCTCATCCTGGTAACTCGGCGCGCTGTACTCTGGCTCGCTGACTGGCTCGTCGGGTTGCTCGCTTTTGCGCTCTACCCTGGGCTCGTCCCGTGTCTCGCTGGTCTGTGGCGGCCGCGGCGCCTCGTCCGGGGACGAGGAACCACCGGCCGGTACATAAATGGAACCGCCCCCCGGACCCGAGGCACAACCAGCCACCATAAGCGCCAGGGCCATCAGGCCCCCGTATCTGAACATGTTCATTTTCATTGGAAGAGTCCTTCAAACCAGCCCCGTATCTGCCGCTCCAGTTTACCACCGCAGGAAACCTCCACATCAGGTTCGCTACCGGTGATGAATGGCATCAGGCGTGCGTTTTCACAATGTTCCGCGGTCAGAGCGCCTTTGGCGGGATCGACCCAGTGGTATTCCACCCCATCAGGCACCACCGGCGAAAATCCGTGTTGTGGAACCTGGGCCATAAACCGCGACCAGACCGGCAGCGCACCGGTGGCACCGGTCAGTGAGGTGGGCCCATTATCGTCCCTGCCCACCCAGGTAACTGCGAGCAGGTCGCCGCTGAAGCCGGCGAACCAGGAGTCGCGGCCATCATCGGTGGTTCCGGTCTTGCCTGCAAGCGACAGATCCCGGGACACCGTGCGGTAAGCGGAACGCCCGGTTCCCTCCTGCATGGTTTCCTGCATCACGTACTGCACAAGGTGCACGGCCGCCGGGTCCGCCACCTGGTCCACTTTCAGGCTGTAGCGGGACAGAGCTTCGCCTTGCGCGTCGGTAACCTGCCGAATGGCTCTCAGGGGCGTATTGAAGCCGGAGGTTGCCAGCCCCTGATAGATCTGGGCAACGGTTACCGGCGTCATGGGCACGGAGCCCAGCAGCATCGAGGGGTATTCGGATATACCCCCTGTCACACCAAAACCCTGCAGGGTGGACTTCACTGCATCTATACCGACATCCAGTCCCACCCGCACAGTGGGCAGGTTATAGGAATGGGAAAGCGCCTTGTGCAGGGGCACCTCCCCGCGCTCCTCTTTATCGTAATTTTTTGGCTCCCAGCGGCGCCCATCGTCAAACACCAGGGAAAACCCCTTGTCCTCAACGGGTGTAATCAGGGTGTAGCGGTCAGGTTGCTGCAGTGCCGTGAGATAGACAAAAGGCTTGACCAGCGAACCGATGGGACGGCTCGCATCCACGGCGCGATTGAAACCAGCGTACTTGGGGTCGCGGCCGCCCACCAGGGCCAGCACCTCGCCGCTGTCCCGTGAAGTCACCACCATAGCCGACTCCAGGGTGGCATCAGAGCCACCCTCCATCCGGCTGAGCATATCCCCGACAGAGAATTCCGCAGCGTACTGGATTGCCGGGTTCAGTGTCGTGAAGATCCGCAGTCCTTCGCTTTGCAGGTCTTCCTGCTTGTAGTCCCTTGCCAGGTGGCGGCGCACCAGGTCGATGTAGGCCGGGTAACGGTTTTCCGAATACGAGGCCCTGTCGGTTACGCCCAGTGGCTGGGCACGGGCCCGGGCGGCTTGCTCCTCGCCAATGAGACCGGTTTCGGCCATAACATCGATCACCAGATTGCGCCGGGAAAGCGCGCGTTCGGGATGGCGGCGGGGGTTGTAGTAGCTTGGTCCCTTTACCAACCCGACCAGCAGCGCTACCTGATGGGGCTCGATGTCGCGAATGGATTCACCAAAATAGAACTGGCTGGCCAGCCCGAAGCCGTGGATGGCACGGGTGCCTGCCTGACCCACATACACCTCATTGAGGTAGGTTTCCAGTATGTCGTTTTTCTCGTAATGCAGTTCCAGCAACAGCGACATCAGCGCCTCGTTGCCCTTGCGCAGCAGCGTCTGCTCCCGGGTCAGGAAGAAGTTTTTCACCAGCTGCTGGGTCAGGGTGCTGCCTCCCTGCACGATCTGGCCCGCCCGGATATTGGCGAGCATTGCACGGGCAATGGACAGGGGCGCAATTCCGAAATGATCGTGGAAATTGCGGTCCTCGACTGCCAGCAGCGTGTCGGTAAACAGATCCGGCAAGTCTGCCAGCTGCACCAGTACCCGGTCTTCATTATGGGCCGGGTAGATGCCGCCGATCTGGGCCGGCTCCAGGCGTACAATGGGTGAAGAGTCTCCCGATAGCACCCTGAAATCCCGGACCTGGTCACTATAGATGGTCAGTGACAGCCGCCTGCGGGGCTCCAGCCCATCGGTAAACCGGAAGCCCCTGGTGCTGATCGTGAAATGCCCGCCGTTGCGCCGATAGGTCCCTGCGCGACTGCCGTCGCCGACGCGATAACCGGACAGCTCCAGTTCCCGCTGCAGCGCACCAGAGCTGACACTGGCACCGTCGTAAAGCTCCAGCGGTCTGGCATAGACCCGCGACGGCACCTCAAAGCGACGCCCCTCGAAGCGGGAGGTCACCACCGCATCCAGGTAGACCATCCAGCCGGCAAGCAGCACCACACCAATAAAAAATACGCGGAAAAACAGCCGCCAGAACCAGGGCTTGCGGGCACCCTTGCCTTTGCGATTGTTCTTTTTCGGAGACTTGCGGGGAGAGGCAGATTTTTTCATGGCGGGATTATAACGAATCGGGCCAGGCGTGCGGCAGGCCATCCGTGTGTTATTTCTGTAATCTGGCCGTTATGATAGGTGCATTAAAAATCAACGAGTTCAAGGAACCCGAGGAGAGAGCCGTGAGCGACGCAACATCCGACAACCTGATTCTGGCACTACAGGATCCGGCGCTGTATGACCACCCGGTGAAAGAATTTCAGGTTTTCGAGACGCACATCTCATGGGTCATCCTGACAGGCGAGTTTGCCTATAAAATCAAGAAACCCATGGACTTCGGCTTCCTGGATTTCTCCACCCTGGAGCGGCGCAAGTACTTCTGCGAGGAGGAACTTCGCCTGAACCGCCGCCTTGCCGATAACCTTTACCTGGAGGTTCTGCCCATCACCGGTTCGGCCGACGCGCCGGAACTTGGCGGCCAGGGCGAGGCTTTCGAATACGCCATTCGCATGCGCCAGTTCGATCAGAATGACCTGTTCGACGTGCGACAGGAGAACAGCAAGCTGACGCCGGAACTGCTCACCAGCCTGGCCCGCCAGGTTGCGGACTTCCATGACAGGCAGCCACCGGTCACCCCCGGCAAGCCTCTGGGAACACCCGAGGCGGTCTATGCCGGCATGCAGGAAAACTTCGACCAGATCCGGCCGATGATTGACGATGAGGCACTGTTACTGCAACTGGACAACCTGGAACAGTGGACCCGCACCACCTTCGAGCGCCAGTCGGCGCTGATTGCCGAGCGCTACGAGGACGGCTTTGTCCGGGAATGCCATGGCGATCTTCACCTGGCCAACATTACCGTATTCGAAGATAAGGTCACAGTGTTCGACTGCATAGAGTTCAGCGAATCCTTCCGCTGGATTGACGTCATCAACGACCTGGCTTTCCTGCTGATGGATCTGGAATCCCGGCGTGAGCCGGAGCTGGCCAACCTGGTGCTCAACACCTATCTGGAGTACCGGGGCGATTTCGACGCCCTGCCCCTGTTGCCGCTGTACAAGGCGTATCGCGCCATGGTGCGGGCCAAGATTGCGTTGTTTACCATGGGCAATCCGTCACTGACCGACGCCGACAAAGAGGGCCTGATGCAGAAGTACCGGGATTACGCCCAGCTGGCAGAGGATTACAGCATCATTCCCAACCCCTACCTGCTGGCCACCACCGGCCTTTCCGCCAGCGGCAAGTCCCTGGTGAGCCACTCCATGGCCGCCGAGCTGGGGCTGATCCGCCTGCGTTCCGACGTTGAGCGTAAACGGCTTTTCGGGCTGGGGCCGCTGGCACAGAGCAAGTCGCCCACCGGCGGTAACCTTTACACCGAGGAGGCCAACCAACGCACCTACCAACGCCTGGCGGATCTTGCCGGAAAATTGCTGGCAGGTGGCATGCCGGTCATCCTGGACGCCGCCTGCCTGAAACACGCCGAGCGCGAGATGCTGGCTGACGTTGCCGAAAGCCGGGGCATGCCGTTTGCCCTGATCCATTGTGAGGCGCCCCTTGAGAGCCGACGGGAATGGATCCGCAAGCGCTCGGGCGACGCCTCCGAAGCCACCGAGGAGCTGCTTGAAGTCCAGGAAACCTGGTTCGAGCCGCTGACCGCTGAAGAGAAGGCGCACACGATCCACCTGCACACGGACCAGGAACATGTGGCCGAGGCGGTTGCCGATCGTATCCGCCAGCATTTCGGCCTGTCCCATTAGGGAAGACCAATAGGCGGCAGAGGGGTTCCGGTCAGGCTTCCAGCATGACCGGAACCGCCTCCACCAACGAAATAGACCCGTCGGGGCCTTCAGCGCCCGACAATGCAGCCCGGTAGGCCAGCAGCTCAACCCCCGCGGCGGCGGCTTCGCGCAACAGTTCGCCGTAGGTCCCATCGATATGGTCCGCCGGACGAACACTGGTTATGCCGGTGTGATTGACCACAAAAAACAGCACCGCCCGCTCTCCGGCGCGGGCCTGGGCCATCAGTTCCCGCAGATGTTTCTGGCCCCGTGTTGTCACCGCATCGGGAAAATAACCCCGGCCGCCCTCACACAGGGTTACGTTCTTTACCTCTACCCAGGCGTCTGCAAGGCTTTTGTGAGCGGACAGGTGAAGATCGATCCGGCTTTTTTCGGCACCATACTTCACCTCTGTCCTGCAGTCTGCGTAGCCCGCCAGTTCCGGCACGACTCCCCGTTCAATCGCTTCACGGGCCTGGTTGTTGGGCCTTGACGTATTGATGCAGGCCACCTCAGCCGGAGCCGTCTCAACCAGCTCCCAGGTGTATTTCAGCTTGCGTTTCGGGTTGTCGCTGGCGCTCAGCCAGACCCGCGCATCCGCCGGCTGGCAGCCGAGCATGGAGCCAGTGTTGGGGCAATGGGCAATCACCTCAGTGCCATCCGGCAACAGGACATCAGCAAGGAAACGTTTATAGCGGCGGATCAACCTGCCTTCGATCAGCGGGGCGGGTAACTTCATTCATGGCTCCCTACTAAAGTTGTTGTCACAAGGCTGGCGCCCATGGGGCTAATCTGCTATTTTCCGCAAATTCCCGTTTCAGGGCGAGTGCTTTTCAGGATTATAAGAGGCCGTATTCAATGGCAAATACTGCAGCACAACCACGCGAACGTATTACCAACTTCACCCCTTATGAAATGAAAAAGGGTGAAGAGTACATGAGTGCTGAAATGCTTGAGCACTTCAAGCAACTACTTCTGCAGTGGAAGCAGGAGCTGATGGAAGAAGTGGATCGCACCATGCACCACATGCAGGAGGACGCGGCAAATTACGCGGATCCCAGCGACCGTGCAACCCAGGAAGAGGAATTCAGCCTGGAATTGCGCACCCGTGACCGCGAGCGCAAACTGATCAAGAAAATTGACCAGACCATCGACCGCATCGACAAGGACGACTACGGCTTCTGTGACCAGTGCGGTGTCGAAATCGGCATCCGTCGCCTCGAGGCACGCCCGACCGCCACGCTTTGCATTGACTGCAAGACTCTCGCCGAAATCCGCGAGCGCCAGACTGGCATTTAATGCCTGCTCACCGATTACGCTGATCCCGGAACCGGGGTCAGCCGTCAGAGCCCATGACTGAACGCCTCTACCGGGGCCGATTTGCGCCCTCCCCGACCGGACCGCTGCACTTCGGCTCCCTGGTCACCGCTGTTGCCAGTTTCCTGGAGGCTCGCAGCCATGATGGCACCTGGCTGGTGCGGATTGAGGATCTCGACCCCCTGAGGGAGTCACCGCATGCCAGCGAACAGATACTGGCAAGCCTCGAAGCACACGGCCTGCGCTCCGACGAGCCGGTGCGCTTTCAGTCCCATCGCCATACCCACTATCAACAACTGATTGACCGGCTGCTGGAGCAGGGGCTTGCCTACCGTTGCACCTGCTCCCGCAAGCAACTGCGGGAGCATGACGGCCGGCACCCGAACCACTGTCGCCAGGGCCATGCCCGGCCCGGGGAGCGTCCATTCGCTGTACGCTTCGCGCTGCATGATGAACAGAGCCAATGGCAGGACCAGTTACTGGGGCCCCAGTCGCAGGCCGTCCATGCCGAGCTGGACGACCCGGTTATCCTGCGTAAGGAAGGTTTCTACGCCTATCAGCTGGCGGTAGTTGCCGACGACATTGACCAGGGCATCACCCACGTGGTCAGGGGCTCGGATTTGCTGGACATGACAGCGCAGCAACAACAGATCTTCCATGCCCTGGGCTCTGCCCCGCCCCACTGGATGCACATTCCGGTCATTCTCAATGCCCAGGGCCAGAAACTCAGCAAACAGAACCATGCACCGGCACTGGATGACGGGATTGCGAAGGCGAATCTGGAACAGGCCCTCGCCGCCCTTGGTCAGGACCCCGGTTTGTTGTCGGAAGCAGCGGACATCGATACCCTGCTCAGGCTGGCAGCAGCCAACTGGTCGCCCGAGCGGATTCACCTGACAGCCCGGTGAACGACATGTTATAAAGCTTCTCTCAAACGACAGTGCGGATATCATGCCCGATGTATATCTACCGTCTGGTCTTCCTTCTGGTTCTGGCCATCTACATATTTTCCCCCAACATTCTTGACTGGTGGACCTCGCCGGAGAATGCCTGGTACAGCCCGTACCTGATATGGGCCGGCCTGATCGCTATCGGCTTCTGGCTGGAATGGCGCCGGGATCCCAATGAGTTTTAGCGCCCCCGGGCTGTTACTCGCCAGTCTGCTTTACCTGATACTGCTCTTCGGCATCGCCTGGATTACCGAAAAGGGGATTTTGCCCCGCAGCTGGGTCAGGCACCCACTGGTCTACACACTGAGCCTCGGCGTCTATGCCGGCATCTGGGCCGTCTACGCGGCCGTGGGCATGGCCGCGGAATCCGGATTCGGCTTCCTGGCCTACTATCTTGGTATCAGCGGCGCCTTCCTGCTGGCGCCGGTGCTGCTTAACCCGGTCATGAGAATTGGCCGCGCCTACCAGCTTACGTCCCTTGCCGATCTGTTTGCCTACCGCTATCGCAGTCAGTGGGCCGGCACCCTGGTTACCATCTGCTCCGGCACCGCCATACTGGCCCTGCTGAGCATGCAGATTCAGGCGGTGTCGACCTCCGCCAGCCTGCTGGCACCCGATACCTCTCCGCGGCTGATCAGCGTGCTGTTCAGCATTACGGTGGTCCTTTTCGCCATGCTGTTCGGCACGCGCCGCAGCCAGGGATCGGAAAACCACCAGGGCCTGGTACTGGCAATTGCGTTCGACTCCCTGGTCAAGCTGTTTGCGCTGCTGACCCTGGGCGGCGTGGTCCTGTTTGGCGTATTTGGCGGCCTTGGCGGCCTGGAAACCTGGCTGGCAGAAAAGCGAACGCCGATCAGTTCAATGACCATGAGCATTGATGACGGCAGCTGGCGGGCACTGATGCTGATGTCGTTTGCCGGCGCCCTGGTACTTCCCCACATGTACCATATGACGTTCAACGAAAACCCCTCTCCCAAAGCACTGGCAAAGGCGAGCTGGGGCCTTCCCCTTTACCTGCTGTTACTGGGCCTGCCGGTACCGCTGATTCTATGGGGTGGCCAGGCCCTGGCAGCCACCACCGGCGCGGACTTCTACGCCATTGGTATCGCCCAGGCACTGGGCAGCCCGGCACTGACCCTGCTGATGTACATTGCCGGATTGTCCGCCGCCAGCGGGCTGATGATTGTCAGCACCCTGGCACTGGCGGGCATGGTTCTGAACCACGCGGTACTGCCCCTGCGCACCCCGAAAGACCAGGGTGATATCTACCACTGGCTGCGATGGGTTAAACGGTTGCTGATTGCTGCCATCATTTTCGCGGCACTGCTGTTTCACGAAACCCTGGGCAAAAATCTTGACCTGGCGATTCTGGGGGCCATTTCGCTGTCTGGCATGCTGCAACTATTGCCCGGAGCACTGGGGGTCATCTACTGGCCGGAGGGCAACCGCCGCGGGCTGATCGCGGGGCTGGTTACAGGGCTTGTTATCTGGGCTGTCACCCTGGTGCTGCCATTTTCCCACACCGCAAACCTGCTGGAGTTTCTTGGTGCCCCGCTGGTTCCGGACTACAGCAACTGGCACATCTTTACCTTCGTCAGCCTGACCGCAAACGTCATCGTGTTTGCGGTGATGTCCGTCCTTAGCGCCAGCACGGCCGAAGAAGCCAGCGCCGCCGAAGCCTGCTCACTGGGAGCACTTTCCCGCCCCCAGCGCCGGGAATTACTGGCCACCTCCTCGGGAGATTTTGTGCGGCAGCTGGCGGTTCCTCTGGGGTATAGCGCAGCCCGACGGGAAGTGGACCGGGCGTTGGCCCAGCTGAAGCTGCCCAATGTGGAATACCGGCCCTACCAGCTCAGGCGGCTTCGTGACCGGGTCGAAGTGAACCTCTCCGGCTTGCTGGGCCCTGCCGTTGCGAGGGACCTGGTTAAAAGACACCTTGGTTACAAGCCCATGGCAAGTGGCGGTACAGCCCAGGACATCCGTTACGTGGAGCGGGCACTTGGCGACTACCAGAACCGGCTGACGGGGCTGGCCGGCGAACTGGACAATCTTCGCAGACACTATCGCCAGACCCTTCAGAACCTGCCCATACCCGCCTGCTCGGTGGGTGAGGATGGCGAAATCCTGATGTGGAACAATGCCATGGAAACCCTGACCCGTATTACCGCCGATGACGTGGTGGGGGCGAAGCTGATGGCACTGCCGGAACACTGGCACCTGTTACTGGATGACTTTAACAGCGGCGAAGAGTTACATCGATACAAGCACAGGCTGGATCTGAAAGGTCGTCCCCACTGGCTGAACCTCCACAAGGCTGCCCTGAGCGGTCCTGATCACACAGAGGGCGGCAGCATTATCCTGGTGGAGGACCAGACTGAGACCCGGTTGCTGGAAGACGAATTAATGCACAGCGAGCGACTGGCATCCGTGGGCCGGCTTGCTGCCGGCGTTGCCCACGAGATTGGCAATCCGGTCACCGGCATCTCCTCTCTGGCCCAGAACCTGAAACTGGAAACCGACGACCCCGACATCCTTTCCACCGCTGAGCAGATCCAGCAACAGACCCGGCGGATATCCACCATTCTCCAGTCGCTGATGAATTTTGCCCGCACGGGCAACCACGCCCATGCAAACCGCTACGAACCCGTGGCCATCCGCCGCTGCATCAATGAGTCCATCAACCTGCTTTCCCTAAGCGATAAGAGCATGGGCGTTCTCTATGTCAATGACTGCCCGGAAAACCTGTTGATCCTGGGCGACGAGCAGAGGCTGGTTCAGGTGTTTATCAACCTCCTGGCCAATGCCCGGGATGCCTCGCCCATCGGCGGCAAAGTTCACATCAGTGGAAACCTCGACGGTTACTCCGCTATCATCGAAGTCACTGACGAAGGGTCTGGAATACCAACAGAACAACTGGACCACATCTTCGAGCCTTTTTACACCACCAAGGCCCCCAACAAGGGAACCGGCCTTGGGTTATCACTGGTATACAGCATCATTGAAGAGCACTACGGCAACATTCAGGTGGACAGCCCGGCGAATGCTGATCTGGGCCGGGGAACCCGCGTGCGCTTGAGGTTACCCGCCTACGAACCGGACGCCGGAAACACCATCAGCCAGAACTAAGGGTCGTAAAACCGTTATGCCTCGTATTCTTATCGTCGAAGATGAAGAGATAATCCGTTCAGCGGTGCGCAAACTGCTCACCCACGCAGGCTATGAAGTCGCGGATGCGGAATCGGTGGAAGAAGCGGAAGCCAACCATGACCCCGCCAGCTTTGATCTGATCATTTCCGACCTGAGGCTCCCCGGGGCTCCCGGCACGGAACTGATCAGGCGCGCACCGGACACCCCGGTCCTGATCATGACCAGCTATGCCAGCCTACGTTCCGCCGTGGATTCCATGAAAATGGGCGCAGTCGAATACATCGCCAAACCGTTCGACCATGATGAAATGCTGGAGGCGGTCGAGAGCATTCTGGCCCGGCAGCCAAGACCAACCGGCGCCACAGCCGAAAACCCCGAAAAGGTTCCCTTTGAAAGTCATCCGGACAGCGATCCCGCCGCCATCATGTTTGGCGATTGTGATGCCATGCAAAAAGTCTTCACACTGATTCGCAAGGTAGCACCGACCGAGACCACGGTCCTGATTCAGGGCGAATCAGGCACCGGTAAAGAGCTGGCGGCAAGGGCACTGCACCTGATGAGCCCACGCGCAGCCAACCCGCTGATTTCGGTCAATTGCGCCGCCATTCCCGAAAGCCTGATCGAATCGGAGCTGTTCGGCCATGAAAAAGGCTCCTTTACCGGTGCGGTTTCCGCGCGCACGGGCCTGATCGAAGCTGCAGACGGCGGCAGTCTGTTTCTGGATGAGATCGGCGAACTTCCGGCCGAAGCCCAGGCTCGCCTGCTGCGGGTGCTCCAGGAAGGTGAGATCCGCAAGGTAGGCTCCACCCAGAGTCGTCAGGTGGATGTACGCATGATTGCCGCGACTCACCGCAACCTCAAGGCGATGACCCGGACCGGCGAATTCAGGGAAGACCTGTTCTATCGCCTGAATGTCATGCAGGTGCGCATTCCGCCCCTGCGGGAACGCCAGGCAGATATCCTGGGGCTGGCCCAGCGTTTCCTGAAGCGTCAGGGCGAGAAAATGGGGAAGCCCAACCTGAAGCTGACACCAGAGGCCATGCGGGCGCTGGAGAGGCATCGCTGGCCGGGCAATGTCAGGGAGCTGGAAAACGCCATCGAACGGGCAACCATCCTCTGCGACAACGATCTGATCACCCCATCTCTGCTGGACCTCGATGGTGAAGGTGGCGACGTAAACATCCCGGAGTCCCTGGTTGAAGGCAATAATGAGCAGACGCTCTCGCGAGAGGCTGAATCAACCAGTGATCTTTCCCTTGAAGACTATTTCCAGCACTTTGTTCTTGAAAACCAGGAGCGGATGAGCGAAACGGAACTCGCTCTGAAACTCGGCATCAGCCGGAAATCGCTCTGGGAGCGGCGCCAGCGCCTGGGCATCCCCCGCAAGAAGACCTCAGGCAACTGACAAAGACGGATCGAGTCCGGGAAGTTGTTACCTTAAAAACTGAACCCACGCTCATTTGTTACCACGTGTTCCCCACGGTAACACTCTCGATCTAAAAAGCGGCCACTCAGTAACACTTCGGACTTATACGTACTTCTTCGAAGACGTCCCAAAAAACTAACTGACTGTTAAGAAAGGGATTTCAAAAACTGGCACACGGACTGCAGTCTATATAGCGCACAACAACAAAAACAACAGTGATCACGCAGCGTCAAAAACAAAGACAAAAAGCTGTAGAAAACGTTCGGTAACAAAAACAAATACAGAACGTGAGCGAACTGAGTGTTTTGGGTACTTTGCTTTTTAGTGGTCCCATGACACGTGCGGGTTGTAGATGTAGACAAGAATCGTCGTACAGACGCCACTGCATTTACCTTATGGCCTGCTCGATGTCTTTGACTGCTCTGTGTATTCAAAGCTTTCCGTTTGCACTGCTGATGTCCCTGAATTTGGGGATTGACAGTGGGGTAGAACAACGAAGAATAATCCCGGTAAAAACAAAAACAATGCAGATCGTCAACGCTTTCAGGGCGGATTCGTGAGAACGGATCCGCCTTTTGATGTTCTGGGCCAGCGGTTTTCCACACCGGCCGCCTCCACCCCTCCACTGGCAGTTTTCGGCTGCTTATGGCCCCAGACATGTGCAAATCCCGCCCAAACCGTTAAACTCTCGCTTTTGCTAATGGCAATAACGGAATTCAATGTCTACTAATACACAAAATCTTCTGTCATCAACCGTCCAGAAATTCCGGTCGCTCCTGAAAGGTAACGGGAAAAAGAAAGCCCGTCCCTACCAGCGCCAGGAAATCCCCCGCGACCAGCATAATGTCTCCCGCTCCGCCATTAGTGAGCCCGCCAAGAAGGTACTCAGTCGCCTGAACAACGCCGGCTACGAGGCTTACCTGGTGGGGGGCGGCGTTCGTGACATCCTGCTTGGCGGCAAGCCCAAGGACTTCGACATCGCCACCAACGCCACTCCGGAGCAGGTACACGAGCTGTTCCGTAACTCCAGGCTCATTGGCCGGCGCTTTCGCATTGTTCATGTGCTGTTCGGACGGGAGGTCATTGAAGTCACCACTTTCCGCGGTAACGCCGCGGAAGCGGAAGAAGAAACCGACGATGACGATGACCGCCGCACCAGTGAACACGGCCTGCTCTTGCGGGACAACGTCTACGGCAGCCAGGAGGAAGACGCCCTGCGTCGGGACTTCACGGTCAATGCCCTCTACTACTGCATCCGTGACTTCACCGTGGTGGACTTTGCCAATGGCATAGAGGATCTGAAGAACCGCCAGATGCGGCTGATTGGCGACCCGGAAACCCGCTACCGCGAAGATCCGGTACGCATGCTCCGTGCCGTGCGCTTTGCCGCCAAGCTGGGCTTCGATATCGAGCCGGAAACCGAGGCCCCGATTCAGGAGCTGGCGCCGCTGCTGACCCATATCCCGCCGGCACGCCTGTTCGAAGAGGTTCTGAAACTGTTCTCGGCGGGGCATGGCGAGGCCACCTACGATCTGCTCAGCGAGTACAACCTGCTGGCGCCCCTGTTTCCGGAAACGGTACAGGCCATCGACAACGGCGAGCCGGACGAGCTGATTCGCAAAGCCCTGCGCAATACCGACGCCCGTATCGCCCAGGGCAAATCAGTTACACCCTACTTCCTGTTTGCCGCCATGCTCTGGCCTGCACTGCAAGCGGAATGGCGCAAGCGCCAGGATAACGGCGAGCCGGTTCAGCCCGCCCTGCACCAGTCCATCGCCAAGGTGATTGGCCGTCAGGTTCAGGCCACATCCATTCCCAAACGCTTCTCCGGACCCATGAAGGAGATATGGGAGTTGCAGATGCGCCTGCCACGGCGCCAGGGGAAGCGTGCATTTGTGACCATGTCCCATCCCCGCTTCCGTGCCGCCTACGATTTTCTGCTGGTGCGGGAAGAGTCCGGTGAAATCGAGCCCGGGCTCGGCCAATGGTGGACCGAGTTCCAGGAATCGGACGAGCGTGGCCAGGAGCGCATGCTGACCCAGCTGGGCAGCGACGGCCCGAAGAAGCGCCGGCGTAAAAAGCCTGCCAAGAAGGACTGACCATGGCGGCCAACGATGCCTTTGTCGGGCTTGGCAGCAATATGGCGGAGCCATCAGCACAACTGGCCGGCGCTGTAGCCCGGCTGGCGGCATTGCCAAAAACCAAGCTGGTGGCGCAGTCCCCCTTTTACAGCAGCAAGCCGGTAGGCCCCCAAAACCAGCCAGACTTTGTGAATGGCGCGGCATGGCTTCGCACAGAACTCACCCCCCTGGAACTGCTGGACCAACTGCAGGCCATAGAGCAGGCCCATGGCCGCGAGCGAATTCAACAGTGGGGCCCGCGGACACTGGACCTGGATCTGCTGCTGTATGGCGCGGAGGTAATCAACAGCGAGCGGCTGACGGTCCCCCACGCTGAACTGGCAAACCGGGACTTTGTGCTCCAGCCGCTGCTGGATCTGGATCCGGCGCGGACCCTGCCGGACGGTCGCCGTCTCGCAGACCTCAGGCAACGATGCCCGGACAACAACCTGCAGAAGCTCAACCCCCTGAGGCGCCCCCTCTTTCCACCCGGCTGAGGCCACGGGCTTGGTGTGCGGCTATTGCCTCAGACCAAGCCCCGGATTACCCTTAGGGCCTGATTGCCGGCATACCCGGTACGGTTCTGGCCCGTCCACCCACAAGGCAAGGATTCTATGGCTGTTACCATCAACACCCTGCGGGAATACAAGCAGAAGGGCGAAGCCTTCTCCATGCTGACATCCTACGACGCCACTTTTGCTCAGATCGTGAGCGAAGCGGGCGTGGATGTCATCCTCATCGGCGACTCCCTGGGCATGGTGCTGCAGGGACATGACAGCACCCTGCCTGTCACCATGGACCAGATGGTGTACCACGTTTCTTCGGTGGCCAGGGGCAACCGCGGCTCGCTGATCATGGCTGATATGCCGTTCATGACCTATGGCACTATCGAGGCCGCTCTGGAGAATGCTGCCGAACTGATGCGCGCGGGCGCGCACATGGTCAAGCTGGAGGGCACGGACTGGATGAAAGACACCATACACGCCCTCAGCGAACGCGGCGTGCCGGTCTGTGCCCACCTGGGCCTGACGCCACAGTTCGTTAACAAGTTTGGTGGCTACAAGGTCCAGGGCCGTGATGAAAAACACGCCGAGCTGATGATAGAACACGCCTGCGAACTGGTGGCTGCCGGCGCGGACATCATCCTTCTGGAATGTGTGCCTGCGCCATTGGCTGCCCGCATTACCCTGGCCGTTCAGGCACCGGTGATCGGCATAGGCGCTGGCGCCGACACCGACGGCCAGGTGCTGGTTGTGCATGACATGCTGGGCATGACCACCGGCCGCAGGCCACGCTTTGTCAAGGATTTCCTCGCGGAGTCCGGATCCGTAAGAGGTGCCATCGAAGCCTACGTGGCCGCTGTTCGCGACCGTTCATTCCCCGCCGAGGAGCATACGTTCAAGGCATGAGAACCGTACATACACTGAAAGAACTTCGCGCCATGCTTCGCAGCTATCGCCAGCAAGGCAAGCGCATCGGGCTGGTCCCCACTATGGGCAACCTGCATGAGGGCCATATTTCACTGGTCAGGAAGGCAAGGGAGGCTGCCGACATTGTGGTCACCACCATCTTTGTGAACCCCATGCAGTTTGGTGTCACCGAAGATCTGGACACCTACCCCCGCACCCTGATCGAAGACCAGGAACGGCTGGATGCCGCCGGCAGCACCCTGGTATTCGCTCCCTCCAACGAGGAGATCTACCCCCAGGGGCTGGCACGACAGACTCGCGTGATCGTGCCCGAGGTCAGCGAGGGCCATTGCGGTGCCAGCCGGCCCGGACACTTCGAGGGAGTAGCAACGGTTGTCACCATACTGTTCAATATGGTGCAGCCGGACATCGCGGTCTTCGGCGAGAAGGATTACCAGCAGCTGGCCGTGATCCGCAAACTGACCCGGGACCTGATGATCCCGGTGGAAGTGATCGGCAGCCCCACCATCCGCGAAGACGACGGACTGGCAAAAAGTTCCCGCAACGGCTTCCTGACCGAGGAGGAGCGCGCCATCGCTCCAGTCATTTACCGCACTTTGCAAAAGACCGCGGAGCAGATACGCAAAGGCCGTAATGATTTTGTGGCGCTCGAGCAGGAAGCCAACGAAGCCCTCAGCGAAGCCGGTCTGCGTCCTGACTACTTCAACATTGCCAACGGCCTGACCCTGAAACCGGCCCGCGCGGAAGACGCCGAACTGACACTGCTGGTGGCTGCATTCCTTGGCACCACACGGCTGATCGACAACCTGTCGGTTACCCGCTAACCACGAAGACTGACGAAAGGACTCCATTATGTCCCAGGGCTCTGCTCCACTCACCAGCCGGCCCGAGTGGCAGGCACTGACAAGCCATCAGAGGGATCTGAAAAACACCCACATGCGGGACATGTTCCGCGATGACCCGGGCCGGGCAGACCGCTTCTTCATCCGTGGCGGCGGCCTGTCCCTGGACTTCTCCCGCAATCGCATGACCGATGACACCATGGCCAGGCTGATGGCACTGGCCAGAAGCTGCGGTGTGCCGGAGCGCACCGAGGCCATGTTTCGCGGCGAGTACATCAATGTGACGGAAAAGCGCCCTGCCCTCCATGTTGCCTTGCGAGACAACAGTGGTGAACCAATTCATGTAGACGGCACCAACATCGCGCCGGAAGTGGAAAGCACGCTGAATCGCATGTCGCAGTTCGTGGATGACGTCCTCAGCGAGCGCTGGCAGGGCCATACCGGAAAAGCCTTTACCGACGTGGTCAGCATCGGCATTGGCGGCTCTTTCCTGGGCCCCAAACTGGTATCCGAAGCCCTGCGCCCCTACTGGCACGGTCGGCTGAACTGTCACTATGTAGCGAATATCGATGGCACCCAGATTGCCGAAATACTTGCCCGGGTAAATCCGGAAACCACTCTGTTCCTGATCCAGTCCAAATCCTTCCGCACCCAGGAAACCCTGGAGAACAGCAAGGTGGCCCGAGCCTGGTTCCTGGATAACGGTGGCCATGAGGACCAGATCGCCAGGCATTTCGTGGCCGTTACCGCCAACTCGCCGGAAGCGGTCCGGTTTGGCATTTCCGCGGACAACATTTTCCCCATGTGGGACTGGGTGGGCGGGCGTTACTCGCTATGGTCCGCTATTGGCCTGCCCGTGGCGCTGACCATCGGCATGGATAATTTCCGTGCCCTGCTGTCCGGCGCCAACGCCATGGACCAGCACTTCCGCAACACACCACTGGAGCAGAACCTGCCCGTGGTCATGGCCATGCTGGGACTCTGGTACAACAACTTCTGGGGCGCTGAAACCTACACCATTCTCCCCTACGATCATTACCTGCGCAGCCTGCCGGCGCATTTGCAGCAACTGGACATGGAAAGCAACGGCAAGCGCGTTACCCAGGACGGGGTGCCATTGACCTACCACAGTGGCCCGGTGATTTGGGGCGGTGTCGGCGCCAACGGCCAGCACGCCTTCCACCAGTTGCTGCATCAGGGTACCCGGCTGATTCCGGCGGATTTTATCATTCCCCTGGAAACCCACAACAAAGTGGCCAAGCATCATGTCATCCTGTTTGCCAATTGCCTGAGCCAGTCGCGGGCGCTTATGTCCGGCAAGAACCTGGACGAGGCGAAGGCGGAACTGAAAGCCGAAGGCATGAGCGCCGAGGAGATCGACAAACTGGCACCTCACAAGGTCATCCCCGGCAACAAGCCCAGCAATACCCTGCTGATGGACAAGGCGACGCCGGAAACGGTCGGGGCCCTGATCGCGCTCTATGAACACCGCACCTTCGTGCAGGGCATTATCTGGGACGTGGATTCATTCGATCAGTGGGGCGTGGAACTGGGCAAACAGATGGGCAAGGGAATCCTGGACCGTCTTACCGGAGACAGCGACGACAGTACCAGCCCCAGCGACAGCTCAACGGACAACCTGATCCGGGCGTTCCGCTCGCACCATTCGTGCTGAGAAAGAACTTCCGGGTTACCTGGTAGCAGCCCGGGAAATCAGCCGGCCCTGCCAGGTAAAATCCACCGGCCACAGTTTCTGGTCACGGTCGTAGGCCTGCCAAAGCTCATCATAACGCTTGCCACAGACCGGATGCACATCGGCCGGCGCAATTTCCGCCAGCGGCCGCAACACAAACGCGTTGGTCAGGATCTCACCCCGGGGCAACTCCACACCATCGACCCTGCCTACCTCATCATCGTAGGTGAGGATATCCAGGTCCAGGGTTCTGGCGCTGAATCTGGGGACATCCCGGCGCCGTCCGTTGTCCGCCTCCAGTTGCTTGAAGCGGGCAGAGAGCTCTGCCACAGTCAGGCGGGTGTCGACCCCCACAACCAGGTTGTAGAAGGGCGAGCCGTCAAAGCCGACGGCCTCGCTTTCGTACACGGAGGAGATCAGCAGCTCATCAAACCAGCCATCCAGCGCATCCAGCGCCGCCGTAATATACCGCTCGCGGTGGATGTTGCTGCCGACGCTGATATAGACCCGCGCCATCAACGGCTCCCCCTCTCGATTTTCACGCCAACGGCCGCTGCTGCCGGCACAGCGCCCGGCTTGCGCAGGGTCACTCTTAACCAGCGTACGCCAAACTCTTCCTGCAGCAGGCTGGCAATGCCTTCGGCGGCGGTTTCCAGCAGCTGCGGACAGGCCCGCGCGAGGTAGGCCGAGACCCGCTCGCTCACCTGTGCATAATCCAGCGCATCACTGACATCATCTGAAGCCGCCGGCACCCGATTATCCCAGGCCATTTCCAGATCTGCGAGCAAGCGTTGACTGACTTCCCGTTCCCAGTCGTACACGCCGATGATTGTCTCAACGGCCAGCCCCTCGATCAGTACAGTATCGGTCAACGGATGGCACTCCCGGGTTTACACTCTTTGCTGATTGAATAACGGGCAGGCAGCGGATACTGTGTGAATTCTGACCTGCTTCGTCGCGGGGCCGGCATTTTCTCATAAATGACCAGCATGCGTCTTTGCGCCTTTCTTACTTTGCCAGCGAACGCCGCCAATGACTTACCTGAGTGACCCGGTATTGACAGTATTACTCTGCGCCCTGGCCTATCTGGCGGGGTCGGTGCTGTTTGCCCTGCCGGTCTGCCGGGCCTGGCAGTTGCCAGATCCACGCGCCCAGGGTTCCGGCAATCCTGGCGCCACCAATGTCTACCGCACCGGGGGCTGGCCACCGGCAGCACTGACATTGCTTCTGGATGCGGCCAAAGGCTGGCTGCCGGTATGGCTGGCCCACCAGGCTGACCTGACCATTCTGTCCCAGGCCATGGTGGCCCTTTGCGCAGTAACAGGCCACATGATTCCACTGTTCTATCGCTTCAAGGGGGGCAAAGGCGTGGCCACCGCCCTCGGCGCAGGGCTGGCACTGGCTCCGGTGACCACTCTGATGCTGGCGGCGATCTGGGCAGTGGTGATGTGGCGCTGGAAGATTTCGGCACTGGCCTCGATTATTGCCATTATCAGCGGCCCCATCATCAGCGCCCTGATCGAGCCGAAAACCCTGCCGCTGTTCGGTCTACTGGCCCTGCTGATTGTGGTGCGCCACCGCAACAACCTGATCCGCATGGCCCAGGGCCGCGAACCGGGTTTCTAGTCCACAAGTCCATTCCCGCGGGGCTCGCCGATTGGTGGCAAGGAATTCATGGGCCATCGGGGCACCGCCACAATCCGGTCACCATCCCGCTGCCCCGCTTTCATTCGCTGACAACCCGCGTAAGCAATCATGGCGCCGTTATCGGTACAGAATTCAGGACGGGCATAAAACACACCGGCACCAAGTTTGTCGGCCATTTTCTCCATCCCTGCCCGCAACCGCTTGTTGGCGCTCACTCCGCCAGCAATCACCAGGCGCTTGCTGCAGGTCTGCTCCAGGGCCCGGCGACACTTGATGGTCAGGGTATCGACCACCGCTGCCTCAAACGCCAGGGCTATGTCGGCACGGGTCTGGTCATCGAGGCCGCCGGCCTTTTCCGCTGCTGACACGGTATTGAGGGTAAAGGTTTTCAGCCCGCTGAAGCTGAAATCCAGCCCCGGCCGGTCGGTCATTGGACGCGGGAAGCGATAGCGCCCTTCCGTGCCATTCTCTGCAAGCGCAGCCACCCGTGGCCCACCGGGATAATCCAGCCCGAGCATCTTCGCGGTTTTGTCGAAAGCCTCACCCGCCGCGTCGTCTACCGATTCCCCCAGCATTTCATACTCACCAATGCCGTTGACCAGCACCAGCTGGGTATGGCCGCCCGACACCAGCAAGGCAACAAAGGGAAAGGCCGGCGGATTGTCCTCAAGCATCGGAGCCAGCAGATGACCCTCCATGTGGTGGACGCCAAGAACCGGCACACCCAGCGCAAAACCCAGGGCATGAGCCACCGAGCCGCCCACCATCAGCGCACCTACCAGGCCCGGCCCGGCCGTGTAGGTAATGCCTTCAATATCGCCGCGGATCCTGCCGGCATCCGCCAGTACCTGGTCGCACAACGGCAGCAGTTTACGCACGTGATCGCGGGAGGCCAGTTCTGGCACCACGCCGCCATAATCCGCATGCATATCAATCTGGCTGAACAGGGCGTGTGCCAACAGCCCCTGCTCGCTGTCATACAGGGCAACACCGGTTTCATCGCAGGAGGTTTCAATACCGAGAATCAGCATAACTAAGGGCCATAGCTCCGGGCAGGTGGACGTCAGCGCAGCATTTTAGCAGAAACCCGAAACCCTCCGTCAGTTTCATCGAACAAACATTGACCTTGGCCATGAGCAAGCGCTATCATTGCCGGCCTTAAATGAGCACTGGTCGAGTTTTAGCCAATCTGGCCAGGTATCGAGTCGATCTGACTGACCGGTCGATCAGACAAAACAGAAACCGAATCAATCAGGTAGGTGATTTTCGAATGCCAGCTGTTAAAGTGAAAGAGAATGAACCGTTTGACGTAGCCCTTCGTCGCTTCAAGCGTTCCTGCGAAAAAGCAGGCGTGCTGTCGGAAGTACGTCGCCGTGAGCACTACGAGAAGCCGACAGCCGTGCGCAAGCGCAAGGCAGCTGCAGCCGTCAAGCGTCATCTCAAGAAGCTTCAGCGGGAACAGCGCAAGTTCGAGCGTCTGTACTAAGCTTTACCCGGACGCCGCTTGACTGCAAGCCTAGAATCGCCTGTATAGCCGCAGGTTGCACAGAGCGATACCAAAATGCCGCCGAGGCCTGGCTTCGGCGGCATTTTTGGCTGTACTTCCACGCCCGGCAACGTCCGCGCGACCGGAGACATCATGAGTGGACTGATTCCGCAACGTTTCGTTGAAGACCTGCTCGACCGGATTGATCTGGCCGAGCTGATCGGATCACGTATCACCCTTAAAAAGGCCGGCGGCAACTACAAGGCCCGCTGCCCCTTCCATGATGAGAAAACGCCGTCTTTCAACGTTCGGCCGGACAAGGGCTTTTACCACTGCTTCGGCTGTGGCGCCCATGGCGACGCCATCAGTTTTGTCCGCGAGTTTGACGGCCTCGGCTTTACCGACGCGGTGGAAGAGCTGGCCCGGCGTGCGGGCATGGAAGTGCCCTACGACCAGAGCGCGCGCCAGGAAATGCAACAGGCGCGAACACTGACCGATGCCCTGGATTATGCCAGCCGCTTCTACCAGTCGGCCCTAAACAGCCAGCAGGGCGAACTTGCCCGGGACTACCTGAAACAAAGGGGCCTCGACGACAGCATTATTGAACAGTACATGCTGGGCTACGCGCCCGGCACCGGCACCGCGCTTTACGACAGCGCCAGCAAGGACCTGCAGGGTCCGCTGATTGAAACTGGCACCGTCTCCGACCGCTACGGGCGGCCAAGGGACCTGTTCCGTAACCGGGTGATGTTTCCCATCCGCAACAGTCGCGGCCGGACCATCGCCTTCGGCGGGCGCACCCTGGGAGACGACAAGGCCAAGTACATCAACTCCCCTGAGTCTGATGTCTTCCATAAAAGTCGCGAGATTTACGGCCTTTACGAAGCCAAGCAGTCGATCCGCCAGCTGGACAGGCTGCTGGTGGTAGAAGGATATATGGATGTCATTGCCCTGGCACAGAACGGCATCCACTTTGCTGTGGCGACACTGGGCACCGCCACCAACCAGGACAGCCTATCGGCCCTGCTGAAGCAGGTGCGGCACCTGGTGTTCTGTTTCGACGGCGACCAGGCAGGCTACAGGGCAGCCGACAAGGCCATGGAAAACGCCCTGGAACTGCTGACCGACGGACTGCATCTGCAATTCCTGATGATGCCGGACGGCGAAGACCCGGACACGCTGGTGCGCAAGGAAGGCGCGGACGCATTCCAGAAGCGCATTGACGGCGCCACGCCCCTGTCCCGCTACCTGTTCAACCGGCAGAGCGAAGGGCTGGACCTGACCCTGCCGGAAGACCGGGGCGAACTGAAGGCGCGGGTAGAGCCGTTGCTCAAGAAAATGCCCAGAAGCACCCTCAGGGACGCCATGTGGCACGAAATGCTGCGACTGTGTGGCACCGGCCGGGGTGACTGGCAAAACCGGCGCCAGCAGCACAGCAAGGGCGGATATGGCGAACGCCGCGTACAGGAACAGCGGATTGACGTAAAGCTCAGCAAGGATAGCCAGCTGTGCCTGGCACTTCTGGAAGCGCCCGATATGGCCAGCGAAATCGCCGAGCTTTGCAGGAGCAGCCGCCAGTACCGGCAGGCGGGGCAGTTCGCCGGCTGGATTCTGGAAACCGGCATTAAAGACCGGCGCTCCCTGACCCACCAGCTGGCAACGGATAGACGGGCCCGGGAACAGTTTTTCGGCCTGTTCGACGGCATTGAACATGTACCGGCAAGGGAGCAGACCCTGGCAGGCGCCCGCGAGATGCTGAACCCGAACCAGGAGGTGGCGCGCAAGCAGCGACTGGCGTCCCTGCTGTCAGAGAAACGCAGCCTTGCGGATCTTACCGCCGAAGAGCGGCAGGAACTGAAAGCGCTGAGCGGCCAGAGCGACGACTGAGCCGCTGCAAAAGCACAGGGCCGGCGGGCGAGAATACGCAGAAACTGAAGCCGGAAAGGGCATTGCACTTGAAACTTGCAGTGTTGATCACCATCTAACCATCCGGTGGCAGACCAATAGCGCGACAGCTATAATGGCTGTTTAACTTTTTTACTTTTACCAGCGAGTCCACAGGGTGTCTATGTCAGGCAATTCGCAGAAATCACGTTTAAAAGATCTCATTGCACGAGGCAAAGAGCAAGGTTACCTGACTTACGCTGAGGTAAATGACCACCTCCCGGAAGACATTGCTGATCCGGACCAGGTCGAAGACATCATTCGCATGATCAACGACATGGGTATTCAGGTGTCCGAAGTTGCACCGGACGCAGACACGCTTCTGATGACCGATGGCGATTCCACTGCCGACGAAGCCGCTGCAGCGGAAGCTGCCGCCGCACTCGCTGCTGTTGAATCCGATGCTGGTCGCACCACTGACCCTGTCCGCATGTACATGCGCGAGATGGGCACCGTGGAACTGCTGACCCGCGAAGGGGAAATCGTCATTGCCAAGCGCATCGAGGAAGGTATCCGCGATGTGATGGCTGCTGTAGCGCACTTCCCCGGTATCACCGGCACCGTCATTCAAGCCTACGATCGCATCATCGAGAACGAAGGCCGCCTCAGCGACATCGTGTCCGGTTTTCTCGACCCGGACGGCGCCGAGCCATTCATGGACGAAGACAACACGCCGGACACCTCCAGCAGCAGCTCCGACGATTCATCCGATGAAGATGACGACGATAGCGAAGAGGAAACCGAAAGCGGCCCGGATCCGGAGGAAACCCGCCTGCGTTTCGAGCTGTTGAAAGAAAAACTCGACGCAGCGGATGCATGCCTGGCCAAATATGGCCGTGGCCACAAGAAAACCCAGGAAGCCCTGAACGAGCTCGGCCAGGTATTCGCACCCTTCAAACTTGGCAACAAGGCGTTTGATGAACTGGTAAACGTTGTCCGTTCCACGAACGATCTGGTCCGTGAAAACGAGCGTGCCATCATGAAAATCTGCGTGCGTGAGTGCAAAATGCCACGCAAGGATTTCATCAAATCCTTCCCGGGTAACGAGGTCAGCCTCGACTGGGCAGAGAAGATTGCCAAGAGCAAGAAGCCCCACGCACCGCTGGTTTCCGAGCGCATTGACGAAATCGTTCGCCTGCAGAAGCGTATCGCCAACATCCAGAACGAAGTGGACCTGGACGTTTCCGACATCAAGGAAATCAACCGCCGGGTCTCCATTGGTGAAGCCAAGGCGCGCCGCGCCAAGAAAGAAATGGTCGAGGCCAACCTGCGCCTGGTTATTTCCATCGCCAAGAAGTACACCAACCGCGGCCTGCAGTTCCTGGACCTGATCCAGGAGGGCAACATCGGCCTGATGAAGGCCGTGGACAAGTTCGAGTATCGTCGTGGCTACAAGTTTTCCACCTACGCTACCTGGTGGATCCGTCAGGCCATCACCCGCTCCATCGCGGACCAGGCACGCACCATCCGTATTCCGGTGCACATGATCGAGACCATCAACAAGCTCAACCGCATCTCCCGCCAGATGCTGCAGGAGATGGGCCGCGAGCCCACGCCGGAAGAGCTGGGCGAGCGCATGGAGATGCCCGAGGACAAGATCCGCAAGGTATTGAAGATCGCCAAGGAACCGATCTCCATGGAAACCCCGATCGGTGATGACGAAGACAGCCACCTGGGCGACTTCATTGAAGACATCCAGGCCCTGTCTCCGGTCGACTCGGCCACCGCCGAAGGCCTGCGCGAAGCCACCCGCTCCGTTCTCTCTGGCCTGACCGCGCGCGAGTCCAAGGTGCTGCGCATGCGCTTCGGGATCGAAATGAACACTGACCACACTCTGGAAGAAGTGGGCAAACAGTTCGACGTTACCCGCGAGCGAATCCGCCAGATCGAAGCCAAGGCCCTTCGCAAACTGCGCCATCCTTCCCGCTCCGACCACCTGCGCGGCTTCATCGACGATCAGGGCAACGGATAACACCACAACAGTAGCGGGCGCCACCCCTCACCGGTATAATGGCGCCCGCTTTGTTGCTCCCGTCCGGAAGCAACACCCCAAAAGCAAACCTTTAAGCAGCATCCGCTGACAAAAGGGCCTATAGCTCAGTTGGTTAGAGCAGAGGACTCATAATCCTTTGGTCCCTGGTTCGAGTCCAGGTGGGCCCACCATTTATTTTATTCGCCTCAATATCTAGCACTATCATTTTCAACTTCCGCGATGTCCGCAATCACTCTCACCTGCACGGACCCACTTTTGCGCTGGCATTTCTAAACCATCGGGCGATCCTTTTGGTCCAGATGTCGATTTTTTTTACATCTTGAAAAATCAGCTGTGTTCTTCGGTCAGAAGTACAGCAAGCTTTTAACACTTCATCTCACTAACCAGGGAAATAGATAACTGTTTTTAATTGGGAAAAGGGTTTTGGTGTCAGCATACATTAGAAGAGACTTTGGCTGAGCTACAGCTTGGCATAGTAAATGCAATCAACAAATAGACCCATCTCCAAGCAAGGCCGCTTTTAAATTTGTACTAGGCAGGCATTCAATTGGGGGATCTTAAGTTCAACAACGTTTCTCCAGATAAAAGGAATTGAGATGATGATAAATGTTGATGTGAGAAAATTCAGGAAAGGCGGAGGCGCACTGTTAGCAATTGGAATCGCCGGCCTGTGGAGCCTGAGCGCCAATGCTGCCCTAATGACATGTCCAGCCAGCCTAACGGCGGATGAAACATCGAGAGTGACTGGTCCCTCAACAACCGATACTGCTGTAAGTCAATGCCAGTACATTACCCCTGCCGATCAAAATAATGTGGCTAACGAGACTAACGTCAATGAAGCTGCATTTTTTGGCATTACTAACTGGACGTCGATATTTACAGAACAGCAGGAGCTGGATGAAGGCGCCGGTCAAACAGGAAACTGGATTATTTCAGACGCTGACTTTAGCGCTTACGACTACATGATCACCTTTAAGGATGGCGCTGATACAAATTTGATCAGTTTTTTGTTCAATGAAAATTTCAGCTCTGGTGACTGGACCAGCCCGTTTACCAACCCGCCTTTTGAGGGCGTAGGGGACGAAGCCAAAGATGTATCACACTATAATATTTTCAGAACTGAGAGCGTCTCTGTTCCGGAGCCGGGAACCCTCGCTTTATTAGGGCTTGGTCTTGTCGGCTTGGGGCTGAAGCGCCGTCTAGAGAACTCATAATTTTTGCCCAAAATATTTAATTAGGCCCCGCACATGCGGGGCATTTTTTGTTTTCAAAAACAGATCTTTAACCTAGAGATCAAGCGACCGGTCCCCTCAGTTGACCAGCCGAAAATACTACCATGTTGGCAGCAAGTGCGTTGATGATTCTGTAAACCACAAAAGTATAAGCCTAGGCTTTACACACCTGAATCAATTTTAAACTCTTAAATGAGCCTCTGCCCATTACTGACCTCATGATCAGTGCCCATCAGCGTTATCGCGCCTCCATCTGTTGTTATACCTGTTACCAGACACTCTGACATAAACGAACCTATCTGTTTCGGCGGGAAATTGGTTACAGCAAGCACCTGTCTACCCAAGAGCTTCTCCGGATCATACAGGTCCGTGATCTGTGCGCTGGATTTGCGGGTGCCGACCTCCGGGCCAAAATCAATTCTCAGCTTGTAGGCAGGTTTGCGGGCTTCCGGGAACTCGCTCACTTCAATGATGGTGCCAATTCGCAGCTCTACTTTCTCAAAGTCTTCCCAACTGATCATGCATTGTTTCCCTTATCCCGAAATCTCTTTGCTGAAAGCGTCAGCTTCGTATACAACTAGTGTAAGTCCATTAAAAGTAACACAAGGAACGCATTATGCCCTTCTCGTCCGACCACATTGATGAACTCAATCTGCTTGCCATGTTCGATCTGTCTTCCGCACAGGAAGGCATCAAGGTTCACCAGCATTCGGCAGCGCCGGAGATGGTGGCCGCGGCTGAGCGCCTTCATCGCAAGGGGCTGATTACGCAGAAAGACGGGGGTTACCTGACAAGCCTGGGCAGCGAGACACTGGAGCATTCACAAAGAGTGTTATCCGTTCTGACCAGCGCCTGATATTGCCAGCGGGATTTATTCTCACACTCTAATCCTGAAGGCTCCCCTGCCAGGGAGCCTTTTTTACATTCGACTCCGCCGCCAAGTCGTTTTCCCCTCTTATTCATTTCCTGCTAATCTGGTTGCCTGTTGAAACCAACTCTGAAGTCCCCGCTTGGCCATACTCGGAGTAAGACAATAAAAACCTGTTTGGAGAGAACCCATGGAAAACGGCACCCACTTTCGTACCTGCCACCTGTGTGAAGCCATGTGTGGCGTTGCGATCGAGGTCAAGGACGGTCATATCGTCTCTATCAAGGGGGACGAGGACGACCCGTTAAGCCATGGCCACATCTGCCCCAAGGCCGTAGCGCTGCAGGATCTGCACGAAGATCCTGAACGCTTGCGCAAACCGGTTCGCAAAACCGCCGATGGCTGGCAGGAAATGGAGTGGGACGAGGCCTTTGACCTGGTTGCCGACCGCCTCCACAGCGTGCGCAAGGAGCACGGGCACAACAGCATTGGCGCCTATCTGGGCAACCCCAACGTCCACAATCATGGCTCGCTGGTGGCGACCATGCCATTCCTGCGGGCGCTGGGTACCCAGAACCGCTTTTCCGCCACCTCCAATGACCAGCTGCCCCACATGCTGGCCAGCCTGGAAATGTTCGGGCACCAGATCCTGTTTCCCATCCCGGATATCGACCGCACCGACCTTTTCATCTGTATCGGCGCCAATCCCATGGCCTCCAATGGCAGCTTGATGACGGTTCCCGACTTTCGCGGACGACTCAAAGCGCTCAGGGGCCGGGGCGGCAGGATGGTGGTAGTGGATCCGCGCCGCACTGAAACCGGCAAGCTGGCTGACGAATTCCATTTCATCCGCCCTGGTACAGACGCCCTGCTATTGATGGCGATGGTGCGCACCCTGTTTGAAGAAAACCTGGTCAACCTTGGCCATGCGCAGCCATGGACAAAGGACGTTGACCTGGTGCGGCTGGCTTCCCTGGGCTTCACCGCGGAAGCCGTCAGTGAGCAGACCGGCATGCCGGCCGCGAACATCCGCAACCTGGCCCGCCAGCTTGCCAGCACTCAACGCGCCGCGCTTTACACTCGCATGGGCACCAGCACCCAGGCCTTTGGTGGCGTCGCCACCTGGCTTGCCTATGTGCTGAATATCCTGACGGGGAAACTCGACAGCACCGGTGGCGTGATGTTCACCCAGCCGGCGATCGATCTCATCGCCCTCGGCGGCATGGCGGGCCAGCGCGGACACTTTGCCAAACGTTTCAGCCGGGTCAAGAAGTTGCCCGAGTTCGGTGGCGAATACCCCTCAAGCACCATTGCTGACGAAATATTGACCCCGGGCGAGGGCCAGATCCGTGCATTTGTCACTGTGGCCGGTAACCCTGTGTTGTCCAGCCCCAATGGCGGCCGCCTCGACGAAGCCTTTGGCGGGCTGGATTTCATGGTGTCAGTGGATTACTACCTCAATGAAACCACACGCCACGCGGATGTGATCCTGCCGCCAACGGCGGGCCTGGAGCGCAGCCACTACGACCTGATTTTCAGCATGTTCGCCGTCCGCAACACCGCCAAGTACAGCCCGGCCCTGTTCGACGCCGGCAAGGACAGCCGCCACGACTGGCAGATTCTGCTGGAGCTGGCCCATCGCCTGGAGAAAAAACGCAAAGGCGGGCGGCTTCCGGCGCGGGCGGAGATGGGCTGGCGCGCCTTCAAGCAGATCGGGCCTGACCCGATTCTCGACATGATGCTGCGTGCCGGGCCCTATGGTGCCGACATTGGCAGGATTCGCGGACTGGTTCAGCCGGCCATTGATCTGGTCATGGACATTCTCCCCGAGCGGCATCCGCTTCGCGGCCTTGCCAAACTCAGTCCGCTGAACCGGCACTGGCAGGATCTGCCCAAGGGGCTCTCTGTTAGCAGCCTCAAACAGTTGCCCAACGGGGTGGATCTGGGGCCGCTTCGCCCCTGCATGCCCGGCCGGCTGTTTACCCGTGACGGCAAGGTAAACCTTGCCCCGCGTCGTTACCTTGAAGATGTGGAGCGTCTGCACGCTCTGCTGTCCGCACCTCCGGCAGACGGTCTTTTGCTGATCGGACGCCGGCACGTTCGCAGCAATAATTCCTGGATGCATAACAGCCAGCGGTTGGTTAAAGGCAAGGAGCGCTGTACCCTGATGATGCACCCTCAGGATGCCTCCCGCTGTGGGCTCCAGGCAGGTGATTCCGCCGAAGTCGCCTCTACTGTCGGAAAGATTGTACTGCCGGTGGAAATCACCGATGACATGATGCCAGGTGTGGTCTCTGTGCCCCATGGCTGGGGCCACGATCGTGACGGTATCCGCCAGTCTGTCGCCGTTGCTCACGCCGGGGCCAGCATTAATGATGTCATCAGCGACCAGCAAACAGATCCACTGGTAGGTACTTCCGTACTTAACGGACAGACAGTGAAAGTAAAAGTCTGGCGCGCCGAGCGTCCACGCAAACTGGCCTGAACTTCAGAACGGAGAATATTATGCCCTTGTGGCTACAATGGACGCTGATTATTGCCGGCATTCTGGCTATCGCCCTGCTCGTGGGGTTTATCATTCGCCAGTCACGCACCCTGCAGGAGAGCAGGAAGCGCGAGGCCAAAACCCAGGCCTTCCAGAAAGAGCGCCGGGAAAGCATGGTCGAAAGTATCCGGGTTCTGGCGATGGCCGTGGAGGCGGATCAGATGGAATATTCTGAAGCCTGCCTGCGCATCAAAGGGCTGCTGGATCACGTAGCTCCTGAGCTGCTGGAACAGACGCCGTTCCGGGTTTTTCAGGAGGTTCATGACCTGCTCCAGCACATGCCTACCCACCGGGCACGTCAGGAAACCGACGGCAGGTTCGTCGAAAAGATGGATCGCGAGAGACTGGCGGTTGAGGAAGCACACGCGGATGCCATCCGGCGAGCCGCTACTGCCATTCGCCACCATCCGTTCTAGGCCCAAGGCCTGCTTCCGGCTGGCTTTTGAACATCCTGAAACCGTTTTTGTAATTTTTGTAATCAGAATTGATGTCAATCGACATTATTAGCTTTACAAATCAATCTCTTCACTCGCTGCTGCGTGCATGAAAGGCGGCTATTTACCGAACGCCAACACGCCGGGCTTTCCTTTCCCTGAAGATTGGCTAAATTTAAATCAGAACGTCGCCATTACCGACCCTGCAACGTTCTGATTGTTTTCTCCTGAACACGTTTGGTTTGATCTGCAACAAGCGGGTGAGCTTGCCGGCCTCAGGGCCGGCTTTTTTGCGGTTACTGGGACATCATCCCGGCCATAGCCATGATGCTGTCCTTGTTGTCGACGAGCTCATCGAACTGTGCCTCGACCTTCTGGGGGTCCAGTCCAAGGGAGTCGTAAAATTCTGCGGTTACTTCTTCACCGGCTCCAAGAGCAACGCCGCGCCGGGTCAACAATTGCCGCCCCAGCCATAACAGCTTCGCATAAACCGCATGGGAACCGTCATAATCCGGATTCTTCTGGTTGCGAATGGCCATGCAGACCTCATCCGGCATTCCCCAGTTCTGCATCAGCTCCGCCGCAATCTGCTCCCGTGTCACCCCCAGCAGATAATGCTCGATCAGGGATGAGTCCATATGGGGATTGGCTTCCAGAGCCCGACAAACCAGCTTGAAGTGCGGCGGAAAAACCTGGGCCAGAACCAGGTAACCGAAGTTGTGCAGCAGCCCGGACAGATACGCCAGGCCAAACACCGGCCGCTCACCTCGGGGCATCATGCTGGCGAGAATACCGGCAGACTGCGCCTGCCAGATAGCCTGCTGCCAGTAATCCACGTAGCCTTCCGGGTGGTCCTGGGGCTGTTTCAGGGCGCGACCCAGGGACAGGCCCATGGCCAGGTTCATTACCAGATCAAACCCCAGTATCCGTGACACCGCGTCGTGCACCGATCGCACCTGCCCTGCCGCGGCGTAAAAAGACGACGACGCCCAACTGACCACTTGAGCCGCCAGGCTGGGATCACTTTCCACAACATCCACCAGGTCGCCCATCACCGCGTTGGGGTTAACCCTCAGATGAATGATGCGCTGTGCGGTTTCGGGCAGCGGAGGCAGCTCCAGGGTATCCTCAAGGCGCTGCTGGATGCGCAGGGTGGTAAATCGCCGAATGGCGGAATGCAGCTGGTCCCGGTCCTGTTCCGGGCTGTTCAGGTTGACCTCAATGGTGTCCGGTGCCACCGATAATGCCCGTCTTTCGGCGGCGGCGGTCATTGCCCTGAACTCGTCCCCGGGCATGACCATGCACAGACTCCGCTCACCCGAAACCAGCGCAACGGAGGCCTGCTCATCCACCCGCGTGTCCACCACCGTGGGCCATCCCGTCAGCGAGGGTAGCGCCGGCAGTTCCTTAAGGCCGGAGCGCTCCTGCACGCGGACCTGCTCCCGTCGCTTCATCACCCGCAGGTCCCGGCCGAGTTCTTTGTTCAGGGCATTGATATCAAGCAGGTCCCCCTGGCGACAAATGACCTGAAGGTTGCCCTGCTCGTCACTGAGCAGGACCATGCGCAACAGCTCGTCGTTCATGGCCTGACTTACTTCACGCAGGGAAACACCGGCTGCTGATTCACCCAGTGCCTTCCGGACTGCGACCGGTAGTTCCATAAGTCTCTCCAAAAATGTTAACGGTACCTCTGCGGGCACACCGGTTATCGTCCAGTATAGGGTACAAACAACAGCCCAACGTTGACTTCAGACTAGTTTGTGACAGCTGCGGAAGCGAATCCGAACGCTGATTATACGTCGCCGTAGCGAATGCGCTCACCCAGCCAGCGCCGAATCAGACCATTGACCAGTGCGGGCCGCCTCATCAGCCCCGGCGCCATTTCCCGCACCGGCTCGATCCAGCCCTTGTCCCGCTCGAAGTCAGCCAGGCGGAACTGCATCATGCCGGTCTGACGGGTGCCCAGAACCTCGCCCGGGCCGCGGATTTCCAGATCTTTTTCCGCAATCACGAAACCATCCTGGCTGTCCCTCAGCGCCTGCAGTCGTGCCTTGCCATTGAGCGACAGGGGCGGGTGGTACATCAATACGCAAAAACTGGCTTCCTCGCCCCGGCCGACCCGGCCCCGCAACTGATGCAGCTGGGCCAGGCCCAGACGCTCCGGGTTTTCGATGATAATCAGCGAGGCGTTGGGCACATCGACACCCACCTCGATCACGGTGGTGGCGACCAGAAGGTCCAGTCCGCCATTCTTGAATTCCTCCATGACCGCCGCCTTCTCCGCCGCTTTCAGGCGACCGTGGACAAGGCCCACTTTCAAATCCGGCAATCGTGCGGCGAGTTCCTCTGCAGTGACTTCCGCTGCCTGGCACTGCAGCGCCTCGGATTCCTCGATCAGCGTACATACCCAGTAGGCCTGGCGACCCTCCTTGCAGGCCTTGCGCACACGGTCGGTCACGTCATCGCGCCTGCTGTCGGGGATGGCGATGGTTTCGATGGGCTTGCGCCCCGGCGGGAGTTCATCGATCACCGACGTATCAAGGTCCGCGTAAGCGCTCATGGCCAGGGTTCGCGGAATCGGGGTAGCTGTCATGATCAGCTGGTGGGGCGCCATGACACCGCCAACCCCTTTCTCTCGCAGAGCCAGCCGCTGGTGCACCCCGAAGCGATGCTGCTCATCCACAATGACCAGCGCCAGGCGGCTGAAGGCAACGTCCTCCTGGAACAGGGCGTGAGTGCCAATGACTATCGAGGCCTCACCACTGCCAACCGCCTCAAGCGCTTGTTTCCTCGCTTTGCCCTTGATCTTTCCCGACAGCCATGCCAGGCGGATGCCCAGTGGCTCCAGCCAGCCAACGAAGTTCTGGAAGTGCTGTTCGGCGAGTATTTCAGTGGGTGCCATCAGCGCCACCTGGGCGCCGGCACCGATCGCCTGGAGCGCGGCCAGCGCGGCCACCACCGTTTTGCCAGACCCCACATCCCCCTGCACCAGCCGCAACATGGGAACCGGCTGGCTCAGGTCCTGGCGAATTTCACTCATCACCTGACGCTGGGCGCCGGTGAGGCGGAATGGAAGCTGGTCGAGAAAGCGTTGCGGCAGATCTCCTGCGGGCAACAACGGCAGGGCTTCCCGGGCCTGGACCTGCTGCCGTACCTGCAACAGGCTGAGTTGGTGCGCCAGCAACTCTTCCATCACCAGGCGCTGCTGAGCCGGGTGGCGCCCTTCCATTAACAACGGCACCGGCGCACTGGCGGGTGGTGAGTGCACCAGCTCCACTGCATCGCTGATACCGGGCAGCTGATAGTTCGCCAGCAACTCGGGCGGCAGCCACTCGCGGATGGGGTAACGTTTAAGGTAGCCCAGAGCCTGCCGACACAAACTGCGAACCCTTGGCTGCTGGATGCCCTCCGTCAAGGGATAGACCGGTGTGAGCGTGGCCTCACCCTGGGCCGGCATCGGCAGAGGGTTGACCTGGTACTCCGGATGATAGAATTCGTAACCGGCACGTCCGGGCCGAACCTCACCGAAGCACCGGACCCGTGTTCCCTCCGTCAACTGGTTCTTCTGGGCGGCATTGAAGTGGAAGAAACGCATCACCAGAAAGCCGCTGTTATCCTTCAGGGTGACCTGCAGGCTGCGACGCCGGCCCATGACCAGGTCGGCTTTCATTACTTCGCCTTCCACCACGCCAACGTCGCCGATGCGCAGATTACCCATGGGAACGATACGGGTGCGGTCCTCGTACCGGTGCGGAAGATGGAAAAGCAGGTCCTGGAGCGACCCGATGCCCAGTTTCGACAGCGTCTCTGCCAGAGCGTTACCTACACCCTTGAGGGTGGTAACCGGGATATCATCCAGTGACGTCATAGTCTGGCTCAGGCGGTTGCGGCCGCAGCCGGGGTTTCGATCTTCGCTTTCTCTATCACCCGGCACTGGCTCGCCGCCAGCGACAGCACATCAATCGCCTTCGGTCGCGGAAACGTCACCCGCCAGGCCAGAGCCACGGTGCGAAATGGCACCGGGGCCGCGAAAGGCCTCACCGCGAGGATACTCTCGTCATACTGCATCGCCGTGGCGGCAGACAGGGGCAGTACCGTGATACCCAGACCCGAGGCGACCATATGGCGAATGGTCTCCAGGGAACTGCCCTCAGTAACCAGTGACGGCGCCTGGGCGTTGGGATTGCGCGTGACCGCATCCACCAGCGGCGGGCAGGACTCCAGTACCTGATCCCTGAAACAGTGGCCGGGGCCCAGTAGCAGTAGCTGTTCCTGGGCCAGCTCCTCCGCCGTCAGGCTCTCGCGCCGGGTCAGCGGATGGCCCCCCGGCAGCAGCACAACAAAGGGCTCATCGTAGAGCGGCAGGGTGACCACTTCAGGCTCTTCAAAAGGCAACGCGATAATAATGGCGTCAAGCTCGGACTGGCGAAGCTTCTGGCGCAGGGTGGCGGTATAGTTCTCCTCGATGTACAGAGGCATGTCCGGCGCCCCCCGACGCAGTTCCGGCAACAGGTGCGGGAACAGATAGGGGCCGATAGTATAGATGGCGCCCACTTTCAGGGGCGCATTGAGCTGGTTCTTGCCATCCTGGGCCATATCGCGGATGACACCCACCTGGTCCAGAACCCGCTGCGACTGCTCAATGATCCGCTTGCCGGTTTCGGTAACGCGAATGCTGTTTTTGCTGCGCTCGAACAGGGGAATACCCAGTTCGTCTTCCAGCTTCTTGACTGCCACACTCAGGGTAGGCTGGCTGACGTGACAGCGCTCGGCGGCGCGGCCAAAATGCCTTTCACGTGCCAGGGTAACAACGTATCTTAACTCGGTGAGAGTCATGGGGGGCTCCGGTCAAAAGTCGTCCAGCTCAGGGCGCCGGGCTGCGCCCTGTTAATTTATTAGCTAAAGCATAAGGATTGATATTGCCTATGACAATCACTGAACACAAGCAGGCGCCACGCATACTGGTTGCGGGATGCGGCAAACTTGGCGGCGCAATGGCAGAGACACTTTCCCGACACGCCGAGGTATTCGGTTTACGACGCAATCCGGATCATATTCCGCCAGGGGTTCATCCACTTGGCGCCGATCTGATGGATCCGGAGCAGGTCCAATCGGTACTGCCGGATAATCTCGATATCGTGATCTACTGCCTGACGCCCTCCAGTTACGATGAAGAGGGCCACCGTAATGCCTATGTCCGCGGCCTGGAAAACCTTTTGGCGGCCCTCGGCGATCAGGCACTCAAGCGCCTGATCTTCATCAGCAGCAGCAGCGTCTACTCCCAGAATGATGACTCCTGGGTCGACGAGACCAGTCCGACCGAACCCGCCCGGTTCAGTGGCCAGATGGTCCTGGAGGGTGAGCAGACAGCTCTGGACAGCGGCAAACCTGCCACCGTCCTACGTTTCAGCGGCATTTACGGGCCCACCCGGCAGCAGTTTCTGGAGGCGGTGGTGAATGGCCGCATGGACCCCGAGTCACCCGCCCCGTTCAGCAACCGGATTCACGAGGCCGACGCCGTGGCAGCCGCATGCCACCTGGTAAATCGGGCACTGGACGATGAACCGCTGGAACAATGCTATCTCGCCAGCGACTGCGAACCCGTCAGGCTGGACGACGTGGTGGCCTGGGTGCGGGAGCAGACCCCTTGTGCACCGCCGCAGCCTGATGCCCGCAAGGGCGGACGCGCCGGCAGCAAGCGCTGCAGCAACAAACGGCTGCTGGAGTCCGGGTTCCGTTTCCGCTACCCCGACTTCCGCGCCGGTTACCGGGAACTGATTGCCCGGCAGAAATAAAAAAGGCGGCCTTCGGGAGGCCGCCTCTTCGTTTGCTGAGGCCGCTATCAGCTCAGCACCATCACCGCTTCCATCTCCACCGGTACGCCCTTGGGCAGGGCTGCCACGCCCACCGCGGCACGCGCCGGATAAGGCTCCTGGAAATAGGTCGCCATGATCTCGTTCACCGTCGCAAAGTTACTCAGGTCGGTCATGTAGATGTTCACTTTGACGATGTCCTTGAGTTCGCCGCCGCTGGCCTCACACACCGCCTTCAGGTTTTCGAAAACCTGGCGGGTCTTGGCGGCAAAATCTCCTGCCACTACTTCCATGGTTTCCGGCACCAGCGGAATCTGCCCGGAAATATAGACAGTGTCGCCAGCCTTGACAGCCTGGGAGTAGGTGCCGATCGCCTGCGGCGCACTTTCGGTCTGGATGATGGACTTGTTGGTCATGACCTTGGAACCCTCTGTTTCAAAACGCCAATCGTCACCCTTCGGCGGCCAGCCTGTCAACACGATAAACGTCGCGCCATGACCGCCGGGGTTGCGGCAGCCTCAGTGTCTCACCCGGTTGATATGGGTAACGGCACGAATGTTCCTGATTCGCCGCATGAGCCTGGCCAGATGACGGCGCCCGTTCACGTGTACCACCAGGCTGACAATGCCCAGCCTGGCGTTCTGTTCTTCCACGTTAATCCGCTCAATGTTGCCATCCGCCATGGCAACGGCGTTGGCCAGTTCGGCAATGACGCCACGCTGGCGCTCCAGCTCTACCCGCAGCTCAACGGAAAACTCTTTGGCAATGTCCTTGGCCCACTTCAGATGGGTCAGGCGCGACCTGCCCTCGCCATCTTCCGGTAACTTGGAGCAGGTATCCGAGTGGATGACCATGCCTTTGCCGGAGTCCATGACGCCGACCACCGGGTCACCCGGGATGGGTTTGCAACAGTTGGCAAAGCGGACGAGCAGGCCTTCCGTACCGCGAATGGTAACCGGCGTGTTATCAGCCTTGTCCATGATCGGTGCCGAGGCGGGATCCGCGACCTGGTCTTCGGCGTTGCCACTGACCAACTGGCGGGCCACAAGGTACGCCATGCGGTTGCCCAGGCCAATATCGCTGACAAGATCCTCGAAGCTGCTCACCTGGTTGTGACTGACCACTGCCTGGATCTGACGCTCGCCAATCTGGGACAGACTGGTGCCGAACCCTTTGAGAGATTTCTTCAGCAGGGTTTTACCCAGATCCAGGGATTCTGCACGCTTCTGGTTCTTGAGCACGTGGCGGATGCTGCTGCGGGCCTTACCGGTAACCACGAAACTGAGCCAGGCCGGGTTGGGCCGCGCACCCGGTGCGGTAATGATTTCCACGGTTTGGCCGCTCTGCAGGGGCTGGCTCAGCGAGCCCAGCGTCCGGTTGATACGGCAGGCCACACAGGCGTTGCCGATGTCCGTGTGGATGGCATACGCGAAGTCCACGGGCGTGGCCCCACTGGGCAGCTCCATGATCTTGCCCTTGGGCGTGAACACGTAAATCTCGTCCGGGAACAGATCCACCTTGACATGCTCAATGAACTCGAGGGAATCGTCGGCACGCTCCCGCATTTCCATCAGGCCTTTCACCCAGCGGTCCACCTGCCTCTGGTTGACGCTTGTCACGCTGGAGGGCTCGTTCTTGTACATCCAGTGGGCCGCAATACCATTATTGGCAATGTGCTCCATTTCCTCGGTACGGATCTGGATTTCAATGTTCACATGCATGCCGAACAGGGTGGTGTGCAGGGACTGGTAGCCATTGGCCTTGGGCATGGCAATGTAATCCTTGAAGCGGCCCGGCAGCGGCTTATAGAGACTGTGCACGGCCCCAAGGATGCGATAGCAGTCGTCCTCGGTGTCAGTGATAATCCGGAAAGCATAGACATCCATGATTTCATGGAAGGACTTCTGCTTGAACTTCATCTTGTTGTAGATGCTGTTCAGGTGCTTTTCACGGCCCAGAATACGCCCAGGCAGACTGCGCTCTTCGAGTTTTTCCTGCAGCTTGCCGCGGATATCGTCAATAATTTCCCGGTGGCTGCCCCGCAGTTTGGCAACGGCCTTGGAAATGTATTTGGAACGCATCGGATACAGCGAGGCAAAACCCAGGTCTTCCAGTTCCGTACAGATAGAGTGCATGCCCAGGCGGTTGGCAATCGGCGCGTAGATATCGAGGGTTTCATTGGCAATGCGCTGGCGCTTCTCATAGGGCATGGGGCCCAGGGTGCGCATGTTGTGCAGACGGTCTGCAAGCTTAACCAGTATCACGCGGATATCCCGGGCCATGGCCAGGGTCATTTTCTGGAAGTTCTCGGCCTGTGCTTCGGCGCGGGTGCGGAATTCAATCTGGGTCAGTTTGCTGACACCATCCACCAGCTCTGCCACATCCTCACCAAACTGGTCTGCCAGTGCATCCTTGGGTATACCGGTATCTTCGATAACATCGTGGAGCATTGCCGCCATCAGGCTCTGATGATCCAGCTTCAGGCCAGCAAGGATATGGGCGACGGCCAGGGGATGGGTTATGTAGCGGTCGCCGCTTTTGCGCATCTGCCCTTCGTGGGCCTGTTCGGCATAATAGTAGGCTCTTCGCACCTGATTGATGCGATTGGTATCCAGATAGGTGCTGAGTTCACTGGCCAGCACATCAACCGTTGCCTCTGCCGACACCGCGCCTCCGTGGGGAATCATAAATATCAGGGATAAAAAAACCCGAATGCATGCATTCGGGTCCTTCCGACGTTCTTCCGGTAATGCTTATAGATACACTATAAAACCGCAGGAACAGATTTCAATGCTTTCGACGGCCCGCCGGAAAATAATCCGGTTTCATGCCGCCCCAAGCCTTAATCTTCGTCATCTTCCTTGAGAAGATCACGGGAAATCTTGCCTTCGGCGATTTCGCGCAGGGCAATGACGGTTGGCTTGTCATTCTCCGGAGCAACCAGCGGCTCGAAGCCTTTGGTGGCGATCTGGCGGGCGCGCTTGGTCGCCAACATAACCAGCTGGAAGCGGTTATCAACGTGTTCAAGGCAATCTTCAACGGTAACTCGTGCCATAACTTCCCCGACAATAACAATGATGACTGATTTCAGCAGACCGCGTAGTGTAATCTCGCGGGTTCAATTTGTATACAGTTAAAACCCTGCCTAGCGGCGCCGGGACAACCGGACCAGCAGTCCCGAATGCCTGACCTGTTGCATCGGCATGCGCAGGCGATGGCAGCGCACGATCGATAGCAGGTCTGCCAACGCGACACTGAAGTCGTCATTGACCACCAGGTAGTCGAACTCCACCGCGTGGCTGCACTCGTCGGCCGCCTCGTTCAGACGCCTTTCCACCACCTCCGACGTGTCCGTTCCGCGCCCGTCCAGGCGTTTTCTCAAAGCCTCCGGTGACGGCGGCACGATAAAAATACTGACGCAGTCCGGCATCAGGTGGCGCACCTGCGCTGCACCCTGCCAGTCAATCTCCAGGATCACGTCCCGCCCTCTGGCCAGGGCCTGCTTTACCCAGACCTGGGAGGTACCGTAGTAATTCCCGAAAACATCCGCGTGCTCCAGAAACTCGCCCCGGGCAATCATCGCTTCAAATTCATTGCGGCTGACAAAATGGTAGTTCACACCATCCTGTTCACCGGTACGCATGGGCCGGGTCGTATGGGAAACCGAAACGCCGAGCTTGCTGTCCTGCTTTAGCATTTCCGCCACCAGGCTGGTTTTTCCGGCACCCGACGGGGCGGAAATCACATACAGCGTGCCTTGTTCTGATTCCTGGCTCATGAGGCAAACAACTCCGGAGCTTGACTGGTTTTCAGCTGGCGCGGGACAAACCCGCCCACCATGGTAATAATGAGGGCGGGATTATACGGCCTTTACCCGCCGCCCGCACCCGGCAAGTGTTACTCCAGGTTCTGCACCTGCTCGCGCATCTGTTCGATGAGCACTTTCAGATCCACGGCGGCCCTGGTCACCCGGGCATCGATACTTTTGCTGCTGAGGGTGTTGGCCTCGCGATTGAGCTCCTGCATCAGGAAATCCAGCCGCCGGCCGATGGCTTCGTCACCCTGAAGGGTTTCCGACACTTCGCTGATGTGGGCGTCCAGCCGGTCGAGCTCCTCGGCCACGTCACTTTTCTGGGCCAGCATCACCATTTCCTGGGCGATGCGCTCCGGGTCGATCTCCACCTTCGCTTGCTCAAAACGGTTTTTCAGGTACTCCTCCTGGGCGCGAATCAGTTCCGGCATGCGCTCCCGCACCTCGGCGACCAGCTTGCCCATGGTGGCCAGGCGGTCTTCGAACAGCGGGCGCAAACGTTCCCCTTCCCGCTCCCTGACGGTGACAAGCTCTGTCAGCGTGCGTTCAAACAACTCCCCTGCCGCCTGGCGCGCCGGGCCATAGTCCTGCTCGGTGGAGGCCAGCACCCCGGGCCACTTGAGAACATCCAGTGCACTGACGTGCGCCGGGTTATCCAACATCCTGTTGATGTGATTCGCCGCCTCGTTCACGGCGCGGGCCACATCCTCGTCTATCTCGAAGCTCTGGGCAGCGGTTTCCGTTGTCTGCATACGAATGGCCACATCGACCTTGCCCCGGCGCAGGTGCTTGCGTAGCCGTTCACGGAAACTGTTTTCCAGCTCCCGCAGCGCTTCGGGCAATCGGAACGACGGCTCCAGGTAGCGATGGTTGACCGTGCGAATCTCGCAGGTGAGTGTGCCCCAGTCTTCCTGGGTATCCTGGCGCGCAAAGGCTGTCATACTTCTGATCATGGTGACTCCGCGTTTGCAAAGAAGCAGAACCTTGAGTTTAGCAGGGTGACTGCCGGCCCAGCGAACAGACGGCTCGAACGGCGTGTTATACTTCGCAGTCTTTCACTGTTGAAATAACCCGGGTCACCACCCGGACACTCACTACCGACACCAGGAATGATTATGAGACCGAGCGGAAGAACGCCGGAACAATCCCGAGATATTCGCATTACACGGCACTACACCCGCCATGCCGAAGGTTCCGTGCTGGTGGAGTTTGGTGACACCAAGGTGATCTGCACCGCCTCCATTGAAAACAAAGTCCCGCCGTTCCTGCGCGGCGAAGGCAAGGGCTGGATCACTGCTGAATATGGCATGCTGCCCCGCTCTACCGGCAGTCGCATGGGCCGGGAAGCGGCCCGTGGCAAACAGGGTGGCCGCACCGTGGAAATCCAGCGTCTGATCGGTCGCTCCCTGCGGGCAGCCGTTGACCTGAGCGCCCTGGGTGAGCACTCCATTACGATCGATTGCGATGTCATTCAGGCCGATGGTGGCACCCGCACGGCAGCGATCACCGGGGGTTGCGTGGCGCTGGTTGACGCACTGAATCACCTGGTGAAAGAGGGCCGGCTGAAGAAATCGCCGCTTAAGCAGATGGTTGCGGCTTTCTCGGTCGGGGTTTACAAGGGCTCGCCGGTGCTGGACCTCGATTATCCGGAGGATTCGGAAGCCGAAACGGACATGAATGTGATCATGACCGATCAGGGCGGCTTTATCGAGATTCAGGGAACTGCAGAGGCTGCACCGTTTACCCAGGAAGAACTGGACGGCATGTTGAAACTGGCCAAGCTGGGTATTGGCCAGTTGTTTGAGGTACAGAAGGCGGCTTTGGGAGTTTAAGCTTTCGGGAGCGGTTTGTCGGATTACGCCTTTGGCTAATCCGACCTACTGTCCGATCTCTATGTCGTAATCCATGATCACCGGTGCGTGATCGGAGAAGCGGGTGCTGTCATCAATCCAACCGTCGCGCACGGTCTTGCGGATCCCCGGTGTCAACAGCTGGTAGTCGACACGGATACCGGCGTTCCTGCGGGAACCTTCGGCCTGCTCGGGCCACCAGGTGAACTGATTGCTCTGCTTGTTGATATCACGGAACGCGTCAATACAGCCCATTTCATCAAAAAGACGATCCAGCCATGCCCTTTCGTGGGGCAGAAATCCGGAGAAGTCCAGCTTGTGATAAAGCGGGCTGGCATCGGTTACGTGATGGGCGGTCTGCAAGTTGGCGCAGAAGATGAACTGCCTGCGCTTGCGCAGGGTTTTCTGCATATGCAGGCCAAAGGCTTCCATGAAATCGTCTTTGTGATCAAGCACAGTCAGGTCATCGTCACCAATCAGTTCCTCCTCCCGGCCCAAAGCGCAGGGGGAAAGAACGCTGGCAACAGACACCTTGTCGAAATCCGCCTGAATGAAGCGGCCCTCGCGGTCTGCCTGCTCATTGGCAAAGCCATACATGATCGCTTTGGGAAAGTGGCGGGTGTAGATACCCACACCACCGTCCTCATTGCGCTCGCCATCAATGAAATAGGCCTCGTAACCCTCCGGGATCAGGTTGTAATCCTCGATCTCGTAGGCCCGCATGCGGTGGTCCTGAACGCAGACCACGTCAGCATCTTGCCTGGCCAGCCATTCAAAGAAACCTTTCTCAACAGCCTGGGCCAGACCGTTGACGCTGATTGATACTACCCGCATACGTGTTCCCTGATTCGGTTTGTGTGTATGATACCGGTTTTACGCGTTAATTAAAGATCCACACCCGCCAGAAGCCCTGTCATGCACGACTATCAGCAACAGTTTATTGAATTTGCCATCCGCCGTAATGTTCTTCGTTTTGGCGAATTTACGCTCAAATCCGGCCGTACCAGTCCCTACTTTTTCAATGCGGGGCTGTTCAATACCGGTGAGGATCTGCTTGAGCTAAGCAAGGCCTATGCCGCTGCACTACAACGCAGCAAGCTGAATTATGACATTATTTTCGGCCCTGCCTATAAGGGCATTCCGTTGGCAACGGTCACCGCCATGGCTCTGGCAGCGGATGGCATCAACAAACCTTTTGCATTCAACCGCAAAGAAAAGAAGGACCACGGCGAAGGCGGCAATATCGTCGGCGCCCCCCTTGGCGGAAAGGTATTGATTGTTGACGACGTCATCACCGCAGGCACCGCTATCCGGGAATCCATAGAGATTATTCGCGGAGCAGGCGCAGAAGCCGCCGGAGTTCTGATCGCTCTCGATCGCCAGGAACGAGGTGCTGGGGAACTGTCCGCAATACAGGAAGTGAAAAAGCAGTTCGGCATACCGGTTGTCAGCATTATCACACTTGACCAGGTGCTTGACTACCTTCAGAACAGGCCGGAATTTGATGGACATGCTGAAAAAGTCGCAGCGTACCGGAATGAGTATGGTGTCTGAAACCGGGGCATGGTTTATCGTCCAGCTTTTGTTATGCTTCCAGCTGACCTAATCCGTTTTTAGTGGAGTGCCAGTCCTTCATCATGAACCGCCTGACCAGGTTTTCAATCGCCGTCTCTGCTGTGGCTACACTGACGATAGCCACCGTTGCGGAAGCCCGGATGTACCGTTACATGGATGAAAATGGCCAGGTTGTTATCAGTAATACCATCCCCCAGGAAGCCTCCAAGCGGGGCTATGACATCCTCAGCAAGAACGGTCGCGTGATTGAAACCATCGACCCCGAACCGACCGATGAGGAAATTGCCGCCAGGGAAGCGCAAGAGCGTCAACAGGCCCGGGAAAAACGGCAAAGGGAGCTTGATCGCAAGCTTCTGGAGCGCTTCAGTCATCCGGATGAAGCCGTGCGCGCGATGCACCGGAAGATCCGTGAACTGCAGGGCTTGAACCAGCTCAAAAGGGGCAATATTTCTGTTATCGACAATCAGCTGGACAACGAGCAAAGTCGGGCGGCCAACCTTGAGCGCTCCGGCCGCGACATTCCGCAAGCGACTCTTGAGAAAATAAGGCGGCTGGAATCCCAGATTCGGGATATCGAGCGGGAAATCAATGCCCAGAATGCCGACATCAAGGCTTTGCAGAACCGGTTTGAGGAAGATATTGAACGGCTTGAGGAGATAACCGGCGAAAAACGAACGATACCGCTGGACCCGGACGAGGCGAAAAAATAACAGCAGCCCACGAGACAGAGCGCAGCCACAATCACAGACACAAAAAAGGTCACCTCAGGGGTGACCTTTTCTGTTTGAGCTTTTCCGTTTGCCAATCAGGCAGTGGCGGAATCACTCTTGGTAGTGCTGGTGCTTTTGCGTGCAGTAGTCTTGCGTGCAGCCGGCTTCTTGGCCTGGGCAGTGGCCTTGGTTGACTGGGCAACGCTGGTCACTTCGTCCGCTGCGTCGGCAACGGTATCTGCACCTTCAGCTGCTTCTTTCTCCAGCTTGGCAACCAGATCGGCCGCGAAACTGCCGACACGACTGTTCAGGTTACGCAACTGGTCAAACAGACTTTCACTGTAACCGTAGTAACGGGTACGCAGGTCCTTGACGCTATATTCGCGTGCACCTGACTCCAGCTTTTCAGCATACTCGAAAGGCTTGGAAGCCAGCTTCTTCTGCTGCTCTTCTGCAGCATTGATGCCTTTTTCTACCATGTCCTGAAGTTGTTCTTGATAGCTCTTGAGTTTACCCATGATGGATCTCCTTAGTTTGTGGATGCGAAATATGAAAAGTTGCATCGTCGCGGCCAGGGAATCTGTGCCGTCTTGTGATCACATGGGTAAGACTACGGTTTAAAATTAGAATGTTCATACTAAACCGCATAATCAATTACCAGCTGAAGATAACCCAGCTTGGTACCAGCATGTCGGTCTCATTCTCGCGGATCCATCCGCCGCCCTCTGCTGGCACGAGGTAGTACTCTGGCCCTACTTCGGGTACCACCTTGATTTCCATCAGCTGACCGTTCACACGGTATTCATAAAAGACCTCCTGTTCTCCGGGGCGGATAACAATCTGGGGGCCGTCGGCGGAGGGCTGGTAGTCGGAAACCACCAGAGGCGCCTGGGGCGTCTGGACAATATCACGGTCGTCCAGGCCATCCTGTGCTGTCACAAGCCCCGACAAGCCACTTAACGCAAGACCCCAGCAGGCGATACATTTCATTTTCATGTTACTCTTCCACTCTGTTTAAGGACGCTAAAAGCCGCCCTGACACTGTGAACCAATGCCGGCGTAGTGTCAGAGTTGCACAAGCCATTCAACGCTTCAATCAGAATCCGGATCCGTTTTGATATGACACAACAGCAAACTCCGCCCGTGGTTCTCGTAGACGGTTCGTCGTACCTCTTCCGGGCCTATCACGCGCTGCCTCCCCTGATGACCAGCAAGGGACATCCTACCGGAGCCATCAAGGGCGTTATCAGCATGATCCGGAAACTGGAACAGGACTTTCCAGGTTCGAAAATGGTGGTGGTGTTTGATGCCAAGGGCAAGACTTTCCGCAATGACCTCTACGAAGACTACAAGGCAACCCGTCCGCCCATGCCCGACGACCTGGCTGTGCAGATCCAGCCAATCCACGACATGGTCCGTGCCATGGGGCTGCCGCTGCTGATAGTCAGTGGCGTGGAGGCTGACGACGTGATCGGCACCCTGGCGGATGAAGCCACCAGCAAGGGCATTGACGTAGTAATCTCCACCGGCGACAAGGACATGGCGCAACTGGTCAGCGACCACGTCACCCTGATCAACACCATGACGGACACCCGCATGGACCGGGATGGCGTGGTGGAAAAATTTGGCATTGCCCCGGAACAGATCGTGGATTACCTGGCGCTGGTAGGCGACAAGGTGGACAACATTCCCGGCGTGAACAAGTGCGGCCCGAAAACCGCCGTCAAATGGTTGCAGACCTGGGACGATCTCGACGAAATCATTGAACACGCCGACGAGGTCAAGGGGAAGATTGGCGAATACCTTCGGGAAGCCAAAGAAACCCTGCCGCTGAGTCGCGAACTGGCCACGATCAAAACCGATGTGGATCTAGAGTTCGGACTGGAAGATCTCAAGCTGCGAACCCAGGACGACGACCAGCTGCTTGAACTGTTCCGTGAGTACGAGCTCCGTTCCTGGATTGCCGAACTCGAGAACGGGGACGGCAAGGCCTCTGCCAGCCAGGAGACTGGCGAGGTCGGGAAAAACGACGGCAAAACCGGTCCTGCAACAGAGAAAAAGTACTCGGTAGTCACCGACCAGTCAGAACTGGACGACTGGATTGACCGCCTAAGCAGGGCCTCCCTCTTCGCTTTTGACACTGAAACCACCAGCCTGCGTTATATGGATGCGCAAATCGTTGGCGTTTCCTTCGCCATCGAGCCTGGCGAAGCCTCTTATGTCCCCCTGGGCCATGACTACATGGGGGCCCCGGAACAACTGGACAGGGACGCCGTACTGCGTCAGCTGAAACCGCTACTGGAAAACCCGGAAAAAGCCAAACTCGGACAGAACCTCAAGTACGACAAAAACGTACTGGCCAATCATGGCATTGACCTGGATGGCATCGCCGAGGACACCATGCTGGAGTCCTACGTCCTCAACTCGGTGGGCTCACGCCACGACATGAACTCCCTGGCCATGCAGTACCTGGGCGAACAGACCATCACTTTTGAATCCATTGCCGGAAAGGGCGCCAAGCAGTTGACCTTCAACCAGGTGAGCCTGGAGCAGGCCGGCCCTTACGCCGCCGAGGACGCCGACATCACCCTGCGCCTGCACCAGGTGTTGCGACCGCAACTGGAGCAAACCGGTCGCCTGAGGGAGGTCTACGAAAACATTGATCTGCCGCTGGTACCGGTGCTGTCGCGGATGGAACAGAGAGGCGCCATGATCAGCGCCAGCACCCTGCGCAAGCACAGTCAGGAACTCGCCGAGCGTATGGCAGAGCTGGAGAGGGAGGCGCACGAAGAGGCCGGGGAAACCTTCAACCTGGGCTCCCCGAAGCAATTACAGACCATCTTCTACGACAAGATGGGCCTGCCGGTGGTAAAGAAAACCCCGAAAGGCGCCCCTTCCACGGCAGAGCCAGTGCTTCAGGAACTGGCCCACGATCACGCCCTGCCCCGGCTGATCCTGGAGCATCGCAGCCTGAGCAAGCTCAAATCGACCTACACAGACACCCTGCCGGAGCTTATCCACCATCGCACGGGCCGGATCCATACCTCCTACCACCAGGCGGTCACGGCCACGGGTCGGTTATCGTCTTCGGAGCCCAACCTGCAGAACATTCCCATCCGCAGCGAACAGGGACGCCGCATCCGCCAGGCGTTTGTGGCGCCGGACGGCTTCAAACTGATGGCCGCGGACTATTCCCAGATTGAACTGCGAATCATGGCCCACCTGTCGGGTGACAAGGGACTGCTGACCGCGTTCGAGAAGGGTGAGGACATCCATCGGGCGACAGCCGGGGAAGTGTTTGGCGTCGCCGTCGACGAGGTGTCGGGAGACCAGCGCCGCAGCGCCAAAGCCATCAACTTCGGCCTTATCTATGGCATGTCGGCCTTCGGTCTGGCCCGCCAGCTCGATGTGGGTCGCGGTCAGGCCCAGGAATACATCGACCGTTACTTCGAGCGTTATCCCGGGGTACTCAGATACATGGATAACATCCGCAAGCAGGCCCATGACGACGGATTCGTGGAAACCCTTTTTGGCCGCCGCCTGTACCTGCCGGAAATCAACGCCCGCAACAAACAGATGCAACAGGCGGCAGAGCGCACCGCCATCAATGCCCCCATGCAGGGAAGCGCAGCGGATATCATCAAACGGGCCATGGTCAGCGTGGAAGACTGGCTGCTGACCAACCACCGGGACGACGCCCGCATGATCCTGCAGGTGCATGACGAATTGATCCTGGAAGTACGGGAGTCAGCGGTGGAGAAGATTCGTGAAGGCCTGGAAAAACGGATGTCGGCCGCTGCCAGACTGGATGTTCCGCTGTTGGTGGAAGCTGGCGTCGGCAACAACTGGGACGAAGCGCACTAGTTCAGCCGACAAGCCCCTTTTTGGGGCGTTTCCATGGGAAACGCCCCGCTTGTGACCATCAATTGCTCACCGGACCGCTTAACCACACCGCTTCATGAGACGGCATGAAATTCGCTTGGTATCAGGATTGTGATACATCTTTCCCGAGGCCGTTACCATGACATTTCTGGCATCTCAAAGAAGCTGGCTATTGGACCCTGGCCTGCTGAAGCTGGTTCACCAGTGCCGACGCCTGATTTACACCGAATTCGGCGTCAAACTGCATCTCACGGAAGAACACCTCGAGCAACAGCTTGCGGACTACGCCCGCAAAACCCGCTCAAGCCAGCTGGCCCGCACCTGGACCACACTCACCGAGCAGGTTCCCCAGCTCAGGGATGTCGAGCCGGAGCAGGAACCCAGACCAGAACGTTCCAAGAGGATTTATCGCGGACAGGTCGTCGGCTGACCGGGAGATCCGGCCAGCCATGGAGCGGGGTTAATCAGAACGATTTGCTGACCTGGACACCGGCGCTCCAGGCGTCCAGTTCATAGGTGCCCTGGAAGCGAGCTGCACCGGGCAAGGGGTCGTCGTTAACGTCGTAGTTCTGCTCGTTAACTTCTTCGTCGTCGAACAGCAGCACGCCGGCAGCCACATCCACGGTCCAGCCTGAGCGGGCATCGGCATACTGCGCACCGAGCGTCAACCATTCACGGTCGCCGGAGGGAATCCGGGCGGTGCGGAAATCGTCATTGACCGGTGACTCATCCCAGGCATAGCCGGTCTTGAAAGCCCATTCCGGCGTCGCCTGCCAGATAGCACCGACATTCGCCTGCCAGGTATCCTGCCAGTTCTCCGACACATGGGAAATCAGGTCGTCATCGCCCAGATTAGGCCCGGTCCGGGAGGATACCGGCCCGTCATCCTCGCGGCTGACAATATCCAGCGCTTCAAAGCGGCTCCATTTCGCCCAGGTTGCACCGGCCAACAGTGTCACCGAGCCTGTAAGGCGGTGGCGCGCACCGAAGGTAATGCTTTCCGGAATTTCCAGGGGAACCATTGCCTTTTCAGTGACTGTCGATTGAACGATCTGCTGGCCAACAGAGCTCTGGTTAATTTGCGGGAAGCCGCGGATTTCCGCTTCGCCCTCCAGCTCGAGCTCTGCGCCAGTCTGGGCAGAAATACCGAACTGGGTCTGCTCGGAAAGCTCCCACAGCATGCCGAAGGCGAAAGTGAGGGCCACATCGTCCCCTTCTACATCCGCGTACCCATCTTTCAGCGCCCCAAACCTGCTGTAATCCTGGAACTTGGTTAGCTTGCCCTCGGCATAGATAACATTAACGCCCGCCCCCATGGAAAAACCATTGCCATCATTGACCGCAATAGAAGGGCTGAAAGCGATGGCCGTCAGTTCCGTTTCGTCGGCAAAAAAGCGGCCCTTGAAGTCGTCGTCATAGTCCGCGGCGAGGCCGTAAGGAGCGTGAATGCCAAAACCCACGTCCAGCCAGTCGTTGACTTCGCGGGTCAGGTAAAAATTAGGAAGGACAGCGGGCTCGGCGATATCGCCGCCGTTTCCGCCGGTTACCGGGCGGCCATCGTCACGGACTGCGCTACCGGTACCTTCCTTGAGTTCGGCATCGATATCGAGGACGGCCGCACCAAATGAAATATTGGTTCCAGACAACTGGCTCATGCCGGCCGGGTTAAAAAATACCGTCGTGGCGTTTTCAGGGTTGGCTGCTGTCCCTGCATTGGCAACACCCATGGCGCTGGCGCTTTGCTCGTTCAGGGAAAAGCCGCCAGCCAGCAAGCTGGCCGGCGCTGCGGCGGCGGCAAAAGTGGCAAAACGGATAGCAGTGTAAAGGTTGGACTTTTTGTTACGCATAATTCCTCCTTGTGGCGTTACCGCGGAGTATACGCACCCCGGGCTGGCAGCCTCAATTGCCAACCCTAATGGTTAATCAGCCTAACGGTTTAATACCAAAGTCTAATCTGGCGACATATCGATCAATCATCCTGGATCGACAACTTGTCGACACTCGAGGCCAGCTTGTCCGCACCCTGGGAGTCAGTGCCAAGCTTTATCATCAGTCGAAGGTCGTTGGCCGAGTCGGCGTGGGCAAGTGCATCCTCGTAGGTGATGGAGCCCTCGGCATAAAGCGTGTAAAGCGCCTGATCAAACGTGCGCATGCCGGTTTCGTTGGACTTGGACATCAGCTCCTTGAGCTTGTGTACCTCACCCTTACGGATCATGTCGGCCGCCAATGGCGTGTTGATCAACACTTCGATAACCGCTTTGCGGCCCTGCCCGTCCGGTGTCGGAATCAGCTGCTGGGCCACGATGGCCTTGAGGTTGAGGGACAGATCCATCCAGATCTGGTTATGCTGCTCCGGCGGGAAGAACTGGATAATCCGGTCCAGCGCCTGGTTGGCGTTGTTGGCGTGCAGGGTGGCGAGACACAGATGGCCGGTTTCGGCAAACTGTACGGAGTATTCCATGGTCTGGCGGGTACGCACCTCACCAATCAGGATAACGTCCGGCGCCTGGCGCAGGGTGTTCTTCAGCGCCACCTCAAAGCTTTCAGTGTCAATGCCCACTTCACGCTGGGTCACGATACAGCCCTGATGCTGGTGAACGAATTCGATCGGGTCCTCGATGGAAATGATATGGCCCCGGCTGTTGCGGTTACGGTGCCCCAGCATGGCTGCCAGGGAGGTCGACTTACCGGTACCCGTGGCGCCCACGAACATGATCAGGCCGCGCTTGGTCATGGCCAACTCCTTGATCACCTCGGGCAGGGCCAGATCATCGATCAGCGGGATCTTAACCTCTATCCGGCGCAGCACCATGCCGCAAAGGTTGCGCTGGAAGAAAGCACTGACACGAAAACGGCCAATCCCCCGGGCGCTGATGGCAAAGTTACATTCGTGGCTTTCCTCGAACTCTGCCCGCTGCTTGTCGTTCATGGACCCGTAAACAAATTCCCTGGTCTGCTCCGGCGTCAGCGCATTCTTGGTAACGGGCAACACTTTCCCGTTTACCTTCATGGAAGGTGGCACACCGGCGGTTATAAAAAGGTCAGACCCACCCTTTTCCACCATCAAACGAAGCAGTTTCTCGAATTCCATTTTGTTACCTTCGATTCATGTTCTTGGTGCACCCGGAGTTTGTTGGAGCGAGGCGGGGAGGCCTTCCGGGAATGTCAAAAACAGGGATGTTTTTGTCAAGCGTACAGGGACGTATTTACAGCGTGTCCCGGAAGGCCTGCCCGCCTCGCGTCTCTCCGAAGTTTCTAGAAATTATCCGGCATCTTCGCCTTCATCCGCGCTGCTTCGCGGGAAATAAGGCCTTTCTTCAACAGTTTCTCCAGGCACTGGTCCAGGGTCGTCATGCCCAGGGAACCACCGGTCTGGATCGCAGAGTACATTTGCGCGATCTTGTCCTCACGGATCAGGTTACGGATCGCCGAGGTGCCGATCATGATCTCGTGGGCGGCAATCCGGCCGCCGCCCATTTTCTTCATCAGGGTCTGGGAGATTACCGCCTGCAACGACTCTGACAGCATGGAGCGAACCATGGACTTCTCTTCGGCGGGGAATACATCCACCACGCGGTCGATGGTCTTGGCTGCGGAGGTGGTGTGCAGGGTGCCGAATACCAGGTGACCGGTTTCTGCCGCGGTCAGTGCCAGGCGGATGGTCTCCAGGTCCCGCAGCTCGCCCACCAGGATGATGTCAGGGTCTTCCCGCAGTGCCGAACGCAGTGCTTCGTTAAAGCCTAGGGTGTCCCGGTGCACTTCGCGCTGGTTGAGCAGGCATTTCTTGGATTCGTGTACGAATTCGATGGGGTCCTCAATGGTGAGGATATGTTCGTAACGGCTGTCGTTGATGTAGTCGATCATCGCCGCCAGCGTGGTGGACTTACCGGAGCCTGTCGGGCCGGTAACCAGCACCAGGCCACGGGGTACTGATGCGATGTCCTTGAAGACCTGCCCCATGCCCAGGTCTTCCATGGTCAGTACTTTTGAGGGAATGGTCCGGAAAACCGCGCCAGCACCCCGGTTCTGGTTGAACGCATTGACACGGAAGCGGGCAACCCCCGGAACCTCGAAGGAAAAGTCGGTTTCCAGAAACTCTTCATAGTCCTTGCGCTGCTTGTCGTTCATGATGTCGTAGATCAGCCCGTGTACTTCTTTGTGTTCCATGGGCGGAAGGTTGATACGGCGAACATCACCATCAACACGGATCATCGGGGGGAGTCCGGCCGACAGGTGCAAGTCTGACGCACCCTGTTTGGCCGAAAAGGCAAGCAGTTCAGTAATATCCATAGGGGTCCTCGGAAGGCTTTTTTCTTTTATCCCGGTATGCACCCGCTTCCGGCGGCAGGCCCCGAACAGCTTCACTTGGCATTTCAGTGACCTGCGGGTAACGTGTCACCGTATCAGTGACAGACCGGAATCGGCGGATTCGAACAATGAGCAGCATAGCAGACAACATCGGGACCGTAACCCGACGCATACAAAAAGCAACATTGAAGGCCGGGCGCAAGCCGGACTCTGTGCATTTGCTGGCCGTGAGTAAAAAACGCGCGGCGGATGACCTTCGCACCGCTTTTGCGGCCGGCCAGCGTGCCTTTGGTGAAAGCTACGTTCAGGAAGCGCTGGACAAGATGGAGACCCTTGCCGATCTGGATACCATAGAATGGCACTTCATCGGCCCCATTCAGTCCAACAAGACTCGCCAGATTGCCAATGCGTTTGACTGGGTCCATAGCGTCGACCGGCTCAAGATTGCGCAACGGCTGGATGAACAACGCGACAGCGCACTGCCTCCCCTGAACGTCTGCCTGCAGGTGAATATCAACAACGAGAGCACCAAGTCCGGCTGCTCACTGGACGACCTCACCGACCTGGCGGATGCCATTGAAGAAATGCCCAATCTGTCGCTCAGAGGGTTGATGGCAATTCCGGACCCCGATCAGCCTGAAGCCGAGTTGCGGTCAAGTTTCCGCAAGCTCGCCAATGCACTTAAAAAGCTGCGCCAGGAGGCACCGGCTTCAGGCCCGCTGGACACCCTGTCGATGGGAATGTCTGACGACCTGGAGATGGCCGTGGAAGAAGGCTCTACCTGGGTCAGGGTAGGCACTGCCCTGTTCGGACCAAGGTAACCTGAGGCTGATGATCGCAGATCCTGTTATCATCACCTGCAGATCGACAACTGACCACTATTGACCCGAACGTGGAGTGAACCTTGAGCACATCACCAACGATTTCATTTATCGGCGCCGGCAACATGGCCAGTGCCATCATCGGTGGCATGCTGGACAGCGGCTTCCAGGCCGCCGATATCTGGGTCAGCGCCCCCGATGACAATCACCTTCAATCCATCCGCAAGCAGTTTGGCGTCAGCGTCACTACCGACAATCGCTATTGCGCCGAGCAGGCGGACATGGTGGTTCTGGCGGTCAAGCCCCAGGTTATGGCGGACGTATGCCGCGACATTGCCCCCGTGGTGCAGAACACCCGCCCGCTGATGGTGTCCATTGCGGCGGGCCTGGAAGCAGCCACCCTGGACGAATGGCTGGGTGGTGGCCTGCCCCTGGTGCGGGTAATGCCGAACACGCCATCCCTGGTAGGCAAGGGGGCGGCCGGCCTTTATGCCAATGACCAGGTAAAGGACAAGCAGAAGACCATGGTGGAGTCGGTCTTCAGCAGCATCGGTTCTGCGCTGTGGGTCGATGAGGAATCGCTCCTTCATGCCGTCACCGCGCTGTCAGGAAGTGGCCCGGCCTACTTCTTCCTCATGCTGGAAGCGCTTGAAGAAGCTGCAACGGACGCGGGTATTGCCGGTGAAACGGCCCGGGCACTGGCGATCCAGACCATGGCCGGCGCCGCTGAAATGGCGGGGCGTAGTGAGCATGATCCCGGCCAGCTGAAACGCAATGTCATGTCTCCTGGCGGCACCACGGAACAGGCTATCCAGACGTTTGAAGAAGGCGGTTTGAGAGACCTTGTCAAAAAGGCTTACTCCGCGGCCTACAAGCGTTCCGGGGAAATGTCGAAAGAACTCGCCAACAAACAGTAACCGATAACGGGAGACACGGCTTCATGCTGGCTGACATTCTGATCACGATCCTGCTTATTGCCTCAACGTTCTACCTGACGATTGTGCTGCTGCGTTTTTTGCTGCAACTGGCAAGAGCCGACTTCTACAATCCGATCACACAGTTTGCGGTCAAGGCAACCAACCCGCTGCTGCGCCCCCTGCGCCGCTTCATACCCGGTTGGGGCGGCATCGACGGCGCTGCACTGGTGCTGGCCGTCATCATTCAGGCGATCACTTTTTTCCTGATCCTGGTCGCCCTTAATGGCGGCATTCCGGCCATCAACCCGCTGACACTGCTGAGCTGGTCGATACTCAATGTGCTGGATCTGATCGTCAAGATCTACTTCTGGTCGGTGATTGCAGTCGTGGTTGTCAGCTGGATTGCTCCGCAAAGCAACCACCCCGCGATCCAGCTGGTCGCCCAGATTACCGAGCCGGTAATGCGACCGGTGCGCAGCGTGATGCCATCCCTGGGTGGGCTGGACCTGTCGCCGATCATCGTCTTCCTGATCCTGAACGTAATCTCAGTGGTCATTGACCACATGAAGATTGCCGCCGGCATGGGATCCATTGTCGGAATGTAGATCACGTCTCAAAAACACACTCCGTTACACTTTGGGACAATCAGACATAGTTACCCCGCAGCTGGTTCATCTGACTGAATCAGCTGCATTTTTTTGCCCCCTACACGTCGCACTGCTGTACACACCCGCGACCGGTCCCGCAATTGTGCCGCTCTCTTGCGGTAACCTTGGCTATATTTCCGGGCTCTGTTTGCCCAACCCGTATCCAACGTAGTCGCCCGCACGTCGCGCAGAAGGATGGTCCGATGAACAAGCAAGGAACCCTGTCGCAGCAGGTAGAGGCCTACCACGGCTGGAAAAAGGAACTGATCAGGCAGATTGGCCGTTATCGGCTGTGGCTGCAGGACAACAACCTGTTTTCGGACGATATCAGCAATCGCATCCGCCACGGACTGGAATTACTGATCGAAGACGAGCTCACCATTGCGTTTGTCGGCGAGTATTCCCGTGGCAAGACGGAACTGATCAACGCCCTGTTCTTTTCCGAGTACGGCCAGCGCATGCTGCCTTCCCAGGCCGGGCGTACCACCATGTGCCCCACGGAGCTGTTCTTCGACCGCACTTCCAATAGCAACTACCTGTTGCTGCTCCCCATCGAAACCCGCACCGGGGAGCTCTCCCTGCAGCAATTACGCAAACAGCCAGAGCGCTGGGTCAAGCACGACCTGGACGAGCGCGACCCGGAAATCATGCGGGAGGTTCTGGGCGAAGTGGCCAGGGTAAAAAGCGTGGCGCCACCGGAGGCCCGGCGGCTGGGTTTCGATGAGGACATGCTTGAGCATGACCGCAACCGGCCCGGCAACGTACTGGTTCCGGCCTGGCGCAATGCCCAGATCAGCATCCGCAATCCCCTGTTTGAACGCGGCCTGAGAATCCTGGACACCCCGGGCCTCAACGCGCTGGGTTCCGAACCGGAACTGACCATCAGTATGCTGCCCCGGGCCCACGCCATCATTTTCCTGCTCAGCGCCGATACCGGTGTTACTGCCAGTGATATGACCATCTGGAAGGAACACATCGACACCGAGCACGCCGACCACCGTGCCGGGCGATTCGCGGTCCTCAACAAGATTGACGTGCTCTGGGACGATCTTCAGGGCGAGAAACACACCCAGGAAGCCATCGAGAAAGTACGCGGCTATACCGCAGATCACCTTGGCATGCGCCAGCAGGACGTGATCCCGCTGTCTGCCAAACAGGGACTCCTGGCCCGCGTAAAGGGCGATGAAACGCTGCTCGCACGCTCCAACCTCGCTCTGCTGGAGCAACTGATCATCCAGCGCATCCTCATGCACAAGGAGCAGTTGATCACCCAGAGCCTGATCAACGACCTGCTGGGCATGCTGCAAAACAGCCAGGCAGCCATGCAGACGCGGCTCAACGCCCTTGAGGAAGAGCTGGAAGCCTGCTCCGGGGTTACCATGGACAAGGAGGCATCGCGTCGCCTGGCCGACCGTGCCCAGCGGGACTACGACTTCTATTACAAGAAGCTGATCACCCTGCGGTCCAGCCGCCGGCTCATGGAATCACAGGGAGGCATGCTCAGGAGCCTGGTCAGCGCCGACCGGTTTGAAGCCCACGCCGAAAAAATCCGCCAGAAAATGTCGAAAAGCTGGACCACGGCCGGCATGAACCAGAGCATGGACCATTTCTTCGAACTTCTGGAGAGCGACCTGACCAACCTGCTCAGCGAGGGGCGACTGGCAGAAAAAATGGTGGGCGCCATCTATCGGCGCTATAACGAAGACACTCGCGCCCGTCACCTCGAGCCAATACCATTGCGCGCCGGGCGTCACGTGATTGCCATTCGCGAGCTGCGCAAGAAAGCAAAACGCTTCCGTATCAGCCCCAAGAACCTGCTGACGGAACAGTCTCTGCTGGTCAGACGTTTCTTTAATGTCATGGTGGCTGAGGCCCGCACGCTGCACCAGCGGGTAAGGTCCGATGTCGAGCGCTGGCCTTCCGAGGCGTTACTGCCCATCATGCAATATTCCCTGGAGCAGAAGCAGTTGCTGGAGCACCAGATCCGCCGGCTGCGGGACATGGTGCGCACTGACCGCGACAGCCGCGCCGAGCGGGAACGGCTGCAGAACACCATCACCGACCTGAAGCGACAACTGGAACTGGCGGAAGCCATGCAACGACAGATCCGCAAACCGGCACCAACCCTGATCCAGCAGAAAGTGGTCAATATCTCGGGAGCTGTGTAGCCCGGGCCTGAGACGGCGGTTGCAGCCGTGCAGACCGGCCTTTAAACTGCTTGGCTGGCAATAGGTCGGCCGCTCCCTTGAGCCCACCGTTATCCTGGGCATCCCGGCGCGGCCATTGCCTCAATCTAGTTGCAGATACTATGGACCGAACCAGGAACCTGTCGCGCCAATGCCCGATCACTTGCCAACGGATTCTGTAGGGATAGTCACCCCTCAGACACTGCACTTTGATACGCCTATTACCCTGGCGTGCGACCGGACACTGGAAAGTTATGATCTGGTCATCGAGACCTATGGCGCGCTCAACGCCGATGCCAGCAACGCGGTACTTATCTGCCACGCCCTCAGCGGCCACCATCATGCCGCCGGCTACCACAGCAAAGAGGACCGCAAACCGGGCTGGTGGGACAGCTGTATCGGGCCTGGAAAACCCATTGATACCAACCGTTTTTTCGTTGTCAGCCTGAACAACCTTGGCGGCTGCCATGGCAGCACCGGCCCCTCCAGCACCAATCCCCAGACCGGCAAGCCCTACGGTCCCGATTTCCCGGTGATCACTGTGCGTGACTGGGTTCACAGTCAGGCTCTGCTGGCGGACCGGCTGGGCATCAACTGCTGGGCAGCGGTTGTGGGCGGCTCCCTGGGGGGTATGCAGGCGCTGCAATGGAGTCTGGATTACCCGGACCGCATCAGGCACGCGGTAGTTATCGCCTCCACCCCGCGCCTGAGTGCCCAGAACATCGCCTTTAACGAGGTTGCTCGCCAGGCGATCACCTCAGACCGGGAATTTCACGACGGCCGTTATTTCGAGCACAACACCCTGCCCCGCCGTGGACTGATGCTCGCGCGCATGGTGGGCCATATCACCTACCTGTCCGACGCTTCCATGGGCGAAAAGTTCGGCCGCGAACTGCGGGATCAGGCCTACAAATTCGGCTACGATGCAGAATTCCAGGTAGAGAGCTATCTGCGCTACCAGGGCGAACGCTTCTCGGAATCGTTTGATGCCAACACCTACCTGCTGATGACCCGGGCGCTGGACTACTTTGACCCCGCCTACGAACATGACAATGACCTGGCGAAAGCCCTGCTTCTTGCCCGCTGCGAATTTCTGGTGCTGTCTTTCAGCACCGACTGGCGCTTCACGCCGGCCCGCTCCCAGGAACTGGTGGATGCCATGATCTCGGCACGCCGCAAGGTCAGCTATGCAGAAATCGACGCCCCCTGGGGCCACGACGCCTTCCTGATTCCGACACCAAGATACACCGCAATCTTCGAATCCTATATGGACAGGGTTGCGCGGGAGGTGGACGTATGAGAACCGACCTGAAAATTATTGAGCAGTGGATCAGCCCGGGCAGTCACGTGCTGGACCTGGGTTGCGGTGACGGCACCCTGCTGGATTACCTGCAACGGGAAAAGCGGGCCACCGGATTTGGCCTGGAAATCAATCCGGACCACATCACCACCTGCATGAGCCGTGGTGTATCTGTTATTGAGCAGAATCTGGACACCCAGGGACTGGGTAACTTTGAAGACCACACGTTCGACACCGTTCTCATGACCCAGGCACTGCAGGCGGTTCGCCGTCCGGACGTGGTCCTCGACGAAATGTTGCGCCTAGGCCGCGAAGGCATTGTCACCTTCCCCAACTTCGCCTACTGGCGATTACGCTGGTACCTGGTACGTCGGGGTCGCATGCCCGAATCCGAAACGCTACCGTATAAGTGGTATAACACCCCCAACATCCACTTGTGCACGTTCAAGGATTTTGAGGCCCTGTGTTATCGCAAGGACTTCCGCATACTGAACCGCACAGTCGTGGATGGTGAGCATCAGGACCACTGGCTCAGCCGCCTCTGGCCAAATATGTTGGGACAGATTGCCATTTATCGGATAACCCGGGAGGGATCATGATCAAGACCATTCGCACCCAGTTCGTTGCCCTGACAGCACTGATATGCCTGTCTTTCTTTGCGACACAGAGCCACGCCGGCTCGAAGGATTTTGGTGAGTACCAGGTGCACTGGAGCGTATTTCCCAGCACATTCCTGGCACCGGAGATAGCCCGCGAGAACAACCTGAACCGCAGCAAAAGCATTGGTATCGTGAATATATCCATTATGCGGGAAACCGAAGACGGTGGGCTGGAACCCGTCTCGGGGCAAGTGGAAGGCAAAGTGCTCAATGATGTGCAGCAGGTAAAATTCCTCGGTTTTCGCCGCATACAGGAAGGCGATGCCGTGTACTTTATCGCAGAATACCAGTACAGCAGCGCCGAACTGATGACCTTCCAGATAACCGCAAGGCCCACGGGTAGCAATCAGGACCTTCCCGTTCGCTTCGCCCACACGCTGTTCAATGACAGATGACTGAAACCACTGACAGACTGGTTATTGCCAGTAACAACAGAGGCAAGATTGCCGAACTGACGGAATTGCTGAAGCCGCTGGGGCTGACGCCGGTCGCACAGGGCGATCTGGACGTTGGCGAAGCAGAGGAGCCGGCGGTCACCTTTGTGGAAAATGCCATTCTCAAGGCCCGCCATGCCGCCCGCGCGACCGGCTTACCAGCCCTGGCAGACGATTCCGGGCTGGCAGTTGACGCGCTGGATGGTGAACCCGGCGTGCGCTCTGCGCGCTTCGCTGGAAAGTCTGCCAGTGATGAAGACAATGTGCGGGCGCTGTTATCGGCGCTGAAAGGCGTGCCTGAAAATCAGCGCACCGCCCAGTTTCACTGCGTGCTGGTCTACCTGCGCCACGCCGATGACCCTACGCCGCTTATATGCCATGGCCGCTGGCCAGGCCGGATACTGGAGCAGCCCAGGGGCGAGGGCGGGTTCGGGTACGATCCGGTATTCCTGGTTCCGGAAACAGGCACCAGCGCCGCCGAGCTGTCCCGCCAGGACAAGGGCCGGATAAGCCATCGCGGACGCGCGCTCACCCTGCTCCTTGAGCAGCTGGGCACGGGTGCGACGTGATCATGGCCTTGCCGCACGCCTGGCGGGACAGCCCGCTACCACCGCTGAGCCTGTACATCCACGTTCCCTGGTGCGTGAAAAAATGCCCCTATTGTGATTTCAACTCCCATGCGTTGACCGGGGACATTCCTGAAGACCGCTACCTGCAGGCTATCATGGAGGATCTCACCAGCGACCTGACGCTGGTTCAGGGTCGCAGCATCCAGACGGTGTTTATCGGCGGTGGGACACCGTCACTGATGTCGCCGGACTTCTATGAGAACCTGTTTCACCGGCTGCGGGCACATCTCAGCTTCGCCGACGATGCCGAGGTTACCCTGGAGGCCAACCCGGGAACCGTTGAACAACATCGTTTCCGGGGCTTCCGCGCAGCAGGAATCAACCGCCTTTCCATCGGCATCCAGAGTTTCAATGCGCAGCGTCTGAAAGCGCTGGGGCGCATTCACGACGACAGGGCTGCCCATGAAGCCATCGAAGCGGCGCGCAACGCCGGCTTCGACAACTTCAACCTGGACCTGATGCACGGATTGCCCGACCAGACACCGGAACAGGCCATTGCTGATCTGGAAGCTGCCCTGGCATGGGAACCTCCACACCTGTCCTGGTACCAGCTGACCCTTGAACCCAATACCGAATTCTACAGCCGCCCACCGCCATTGCCGGACGAGGACAATCTCTGGGAGATCTATCGCCAGGGCTCGGATTATCTGCACCAACAGGGTTTCACGGATTACGAGGTGTCGGCCTGGAGTCGCCCGGGGATGGCGTCCCGCCACAACCTGAATTACTGGATGTTTGGCGACTATCTGGCGCTGGGTGCGGGTGCCCATGGAAAAATCACCCTTCGCAATGGTGAAATACGGCGGTTCTGGAAAACCCGGCAACCCGAAGCCTACCTGAACCGGATTGGCAGCCGAACCGCCGGCAGCCAGGCAATCGAGCCTGACGAGCGCGCCCTGGAATTCCTGATGAATGCCCTGCGCCTGACATCCGGGGTGCCGGAAAACCTGTTCAAAGAACGTACAGGTTTACCCCTGAGTGCAGTTGCGGTAAAACTTGACGAGTTAAGATCAGAAAACCTGCTGGAGCCGGGAAGAATACAGACCACGGAACTCGGACAGCGATACCTGAACAGCCTGCTGGAGCGCTTTCTCTGATGTCACTGCCGCGCCTTCTGACCCTTTTTCCCAAACGGCTCAATCTGAGCCTTCTGGCGACAGCGGTGCTTCTGCTCATTCTGGTGCTGGTCAACCAGCCACTGCAGACAGGCTCCGCCCCCCAGGGCATCGTCAGTTTCCAGATGGCCGCGACGGCAGATCAGTCGATGGCCATCATCCGTAGCTGGCGCCAGGATGGGCTGCACTGGGCCCGGATTTCTCTTTGGCTGGACTTCCTGTTTGTCCCCGCTTACCTGTTCACCCTGATTTTCCTCACCAACCACCTCAGTCGGGATCGCCCGGGCGTACGCGAGCGTAATGTGGCACGCTGGGTCAAAGCTCTGTTCGTGGCTGCAGGTACCGGGGACATGGCGGAAAACATCCTGCTACTCAACAATATGGACCCGCCAACGGACATGGTCAGCCTGTCTGCGACCGTCTGCGCGCTGATCAAGTTCACCGGGCTCATGCTGGGTGCTGCCGGCCTGGTTATTATCCGCGCCGCCAGGCGCCGCCCGATGGCCCACGGATAATCTTTCCAGAATCCCGGCGCTAGTTTGTACGGTAGAACACCAGATCCCGCACACCGTGCCCCAGGTTCTCGCCGCGCTTCTCGAACTTGGTAACCGGGCGATCCTCGGGGCGAGGGGAATACTGACCCGGCTCCTGGGTGTTTGCGAAACCTTCCGACTCGCTCATGATCTCCATCATGTATTCCGCGTAGTTTTCCCAGTCTGTGGCCAGATGCAGTATACCGCCGACACGGAGCTTGTGGCGCAAGCGCTGGACAAAGTCATGCTGGATCAACCGGCGCTTGTGATGGCGTTTCTTGTGCCAGGGATCCGGGAAAAATACCATGACGCGGTCCAGCGCGGCGTCCGGCAGACACAGATCAATCACATCGTTGGCATCGATGGCGTAGATCCGGACGTTCTCCAGCCCCCTGTCCTCGATTTCCTTCAACAGGGCACCGACACCTGGAAGATGCACCTCCACACCAATAAAATCCTGTTCAGGAGCCGCTTCAGCCATGTCCGCCAGCGATTTTCCCATGCCAAACCCGATCTCGAGATTCAGCATGTTATCCCGGCCAAACACCTCTCGCGGATCGATCATGCCCTGCTCGCGAGTCAGACCATATTTCGGCCAGCTACGCTCATAGGCCTTTTTCTGGCCTTCCGTCATCCGCCCCTGGCGCAACACAAAACTTCGCACGCCACGGCGAGTGGTTACGGAAACATCGTTGTGATCAGTCATCTGACGTCCTCGGCCGCCCTCTGGCGGTTCATCTTCAATGGATTATAGCGACAGTTTACCAGAGTGAATTGCTGCCGACGCCACCACAAAGCCAGGTTTCTGTGTCCCTCACCCCCTGTCTACGCCCAAACCGGCTACACCGAAACCTGGGCATTCCGGGTCTGCTGGCGGTCCAGCTTCCGATAGCCAAGCGCCTCCACCAGATGGCCACGACCAATGTGTTCCTGAGCCTCCAGATCAGCAAGGGTTCGAGCAACCCGCAGAATGCGGTGCAAGGCCCGGGCCGAGAGACCCAGGCGCTCCATCGCCGCAGACAACATGGTTTCACTGGCCGCGTCCACCTGACAGTACTCATGAAGCTCGTTGCCGCTCAGGGCGGAATTCACCACACCCCGCAGAAGCTGGCATTTGCGCGCTGATTTTACCCGTTCCCGCACAACCGCACTGGACTCGCCATCGCCTCCCCGCTGCATAAGCACCTCACCGCTTTGCACCGGGACCTCCACGTGGAGATCGAAGCGGTCCAGCAATGGCCCGGATATTTTTGCCCGATAACGGAGCACCTGGGGTGGCGTGCACTGGCACTCAATCGTAGGATGCCCCAGGTAGCCGCAAGGGCACGGGTTCATGGCAGCCACAACCTGAAACCGGGCGGGAAAAGTCACCTGCCTGGCCGCCCGGCTGATCGCAATCTCGCCGGATTCCATGGGTTCCCTCAGCACCTCCAGCACCTGACGCCCAAACTCCGGAAGTTCGTCGAGAAACAGCACACCACGGTGGGCCAGCGAGATTTCACCCGGTCGCGGGCTGCTGCCACCACCCACCATGGCGACAGACGAAGCGGTATGATGGGGCGCCCGATAAGGCGGCCGACACCAGTCATGATCCTGGATCGGCAGACCGGCCACGGAATGGATACTGGCTACCTCCAGGGCGAATTCCGTGGTCATGGGTGGCAGAATCCCCGGCAGGCGGCTGGCCAGCATGCTTTTGCCGGTGCCCGGAGGGCCAAACATCAAGATGTTATGGTAGATTACACCAAACAATTCCTGACTACAGGTAAAGCGTCTTATGAAGCCAAAAGCATACTCCTACATTCGCTTTTCCTCAGCGGAGCAAACGAAAGGCCATAGTAGCAAGCGTCAACTTGAGAGAGCGAAGGAGTATGCGAAGAGCAAAAACTTAGATTTGGTGGCCGAGCAGGAATACGCTTTTCTTGATGCTGGCAAGAGCGCATACAAAGCTCAACATCTATCAGATGATGGCGAGTTGAAAAGGTTTCTGTCCTTAGTTGAAGATGGCTCCATCAAAAAAGGTTCTTACTTACTCATTGAAAATCTAGACCGCTTATCTAGAGAGCGAGTGAGCGTGGCATTACCCAGGTTTATGGACCTTTTAAGATCCGAGATCAAAGTAGTGACGCTTACCGATGAACGAGTCTACGACGAAAATTTCAACGAACTCGACTTAATTGTTTCTATAGTTCAGATGTCCCGTGCTCACGAGGAGTCCGCCAGCAAAGGCTACAGAGTTTCAAAAGCTTGGAAAAATAAACAAGACCAAGCCAGAAATTCCAAGACGCCAATCGGCAGAGCTTGCCCAAGCTGGCTCGAAATTCGATCAGAACAATATGAAATTATCGAGAGTCGCTCAAAAATTGTCAGTCTTATTTTTGAGCTCACCTGTAAAGGTTATGGTAGAACCAGAATTGTAAAGCACCTCAACGAATCCCAGATTGCACCATTCGGATCTGTGGACGACGGTGGACCCTCATCTAGACGCAATAAGTCCGGTTTGTGGGGCACGTCGTCGATTGCAAAAATTCTCTCGAATAAAGCAGTCATTGGGGAGTATCAACCGCATCGATCAACCGCCTCTGGGCGAGTACCGTCTGGAGAGACTGTAAAAGACTACTATCCCCCGGTCATATCTGAAGAGCTCTTCTATAGAGCTCAGAAAGCTATCTACGATAGGAAAATAAGCGGAGAAACTCGACAAGCCAGTGGCTTCAATTTTTGGCAAAAAATCACTTTTTGCGCGCAATGCTTAAGCCCGATGCACTTAATCAACAAAGGCTCTCCTCCAAAAGGATATAAATATTTAGTCTGTTCGAAAAGTAGAAAAGGATCTTGTTCAGGCCGTCATTTTCGCTACGATCATCTTGAAAAATATATTCCCAGAGCACTTTTCATGCTTGATTCATTGCCTTTGGTTCAAGGGAATAATTCAAAAATAAAAAAAGAACTTGAGTCTCTTGAAGGTAAAAACGTAGATTTATCCGAAAAAATTCAAAAATATATCGAGCTGATGCAAAAATTCCCTTCCGAAGCCACTGCGAAAATTTTACATGAATCTGAACATGCAATTTCGAAAATAAACTCTGAGATATTAGAGCTAACCAATCTTCTTAACTTCGAGTTCGTTTCCAACTGGGGAGACTTCGTGGCGAAAATTGACCTTCAATCGCCAGAGGGCAGATTTCAAGCAAACTCCCTAGTAAGAAGGCTTGGAATTGTTTTCACTTTAGACTCGAAGAAGNNNGTAACCGTCCGGTAATCCCATCTTGAGCCAGGCGCTGCCGCCGTCAGGATAGTGTCCACTTATTTTCTAGTGGACACTTCACATGAACGAATTAAGCGTAACCAAGCCCTACCAACGCCGTCGCCGGTTTTCCCGGGAATTCAAAGCCCAGATTGTTGCCCAATGCCAGGAACCCGGTGCCTCCGTTTCCCGGATTTCGCTGGATAATGGCCTCAATGCGAACATGGTCCGGCGCTGGATCAATGAGGCGCGACGAGCGCCTGAAGCTCCAGCGACAACGCCGGGGTTCGTGCCGGTCAATCTGCCAGCGGCACCCTCTGCACCGAGCTACCAGTCAGGCTCGGATAAGCGAAACACCATCCGCATCGAGATTCCCCGCGCCGGTGGCGCGATGGTGGTGGAGTGGCCGGCGGAACACGCACACCAGTGTGCTGCACTGTTGCGGGACCTGCTGAGATGATCCGAATCGACGAGATCTGGCTGGCCACCGAACCGCTGGACATGCGGGCGGGACCGGACAAGGCCTTGGCGCGAGTCATCCAGGTGTTTGGTTCAGCCAGACCCCATTGCGCCTATCTGTTTGCCAACAAACGGGGCAACCGGATGAAGGTGCTGATCCACGATGGCCTGGGCATTTGGCTGTGTGCCCGCCGGCTGAACCGGGGCAAGTTCCACTGGGGCGAATCCTGGCGCGGTGACCAGCTGCGCCTGACCGAAGAGCAGTTGTCCGCCCTAGTTCAGGGCTTGCCCTGGCATCGCCTTGGGGCCGACGGCGTTATCTCCATCCTGTAACCACAAGCTGAGAGATATCGCCATAGCCAAAACTGCGAATCGCTTGCAGCACAAGGGCTTGGCATACTAAGGGGCATGACTCAGCGCCCCGATATCAACCATCTCTCTGCCGATCAGCTCCGTGCACTGGCGACGGAACTGATGGACTCCCTGGACGCCCGGGATCAAGTCCTGAGCAAGAAGGATCGTGAGTTGGTGCGCAGCAACGCTATCATCGAGAAGCTGACCCACGAAGTCGCCATCCTCAAGCGTCACAAGTATGCCCGTCGCAGTGAACAACTCGATGCGGTTCAGGGGAAACTGCTGGACGAACTGATCGACAGCGACCTGGCCGCCATTGAAGCCGAGCTGGACCAGGCGATGACCGAGGAGCAGAAAGCTGCGCGGCCAAAACAAAAACCAAAACGCACCCCGCTGCCACCAGAACTACCCCGCACCCTGATTCACCACGAACCGGACAATACTCAGTGCCAGTGCGGCTGCCAGCTCAAGCGCACCGGTGAGGACGTCAGCGAGAAGCTGGATTATGTCCCCGGCGAGTTCACGGTGGAACGCCACATCCGTGGCAAGTGGGCCTGCGACAAATGCGAGACACTGATCCAGGCACCGGTACCGTCGCAGGTGATTGATAAGGGCATTCCCACCGCCGGCCTGCTGGCTCAGGTGCTGGTGGCCAAATACGCGGACCATCTACCACTGTACCGTCAGGAACGCATCTTCGGTCGCGCTGGCCTGGAAATCCCTCGCTCCACCCTGGCCGAATGGGTAGGTGCCTGCGGTGTGCAGTTGCAGCCCTTGGTGGATGCGCTGAGAAATGCTCTATTGGAACACAGCGTTCTGCATGCGGACGAAACGCCGGTCAGCATGCTGGCTCCGGGCAAGAAGAAAACCCACAAGGCTTACGTCTGGGCCTACTGCACCACACCGTTCTCGGACCTGAAAGCCACCGTTTATGACTTCGCGCCCAGCCGTGCAGGCGAACACGCCCGCAACTTCCTGGGTGACTGGCAGGGCAAGCTGGTCTGTGATGATTATGCTGGTTACAAGGTCGGGTTCGGCAACGGCATTACCGAAATCGGCTGCATGGCCCACGCCCGGCGCAAGTTCTACGACCTGCACGAAGCCAACAAGAGTGAGCTGGCTGCCAAGGCTCTGGAGTACATCGGCGGACTTTACGAGATCGAGCAGGATACCAAAGACCTGCCGCCGGACAAACGAAAGGAAATCCGGGAAGCCAAAGCCAAACCACTTGCTGACGCACTTCATCAATGGATGCTGTCGCATCGCCAGAAGGTGCCGGATGGTTCCGGCACGGCCAAAGCGTTGGACTACAGTCTCAAACGGTGGGAAGCGCTGACGCGCTACCTGGACGATGGCGCTGTGCCCATCGACAATAACTGGGTGGAAAACCAGATACGGCCCTGGGCATTAGGCCGCTCCAACTGGCTGTTCGCCGGATCACTGCGCAGTGGCCAGCGTGCGGCCGCTGTGATGACACTGATCCAGTCAGCAAAGCTGAACGGGCATGATCCCTATGCCTACCTGAAGGATGTGCTGACCCGACTGCCGACGCAGAAGAACAACGCCATCGACGAGCTATTACCCCACAACTGGAAGCCGGCTACCCCAGACAAGGTGTAATGCCCAGACGCTTAC
>NZ_QFWX01000008.1 GCF_003344045.1 Marinobacter vulgaris | reverse complement strand
CACCTGACTTTCTTTATGAGTGATCATACACTCAAAATCAGGTGGCCAGATTCACTATGCCACTACACCAATCACCACCGAGACCTACCAGATTGAAGTAAGTATGGACGGTATGGTTGAACCTCTGGTTCTGGAAAGAACCTTTTACTTCTCCGAGTACGGGCCAATGATTGCGGCGAATGCCCTCAGCAACCAGTTGCCAGCCTGGGGTGACAATGGAGCACTGAATTTTTCAGTGCCTGTTGCGCTTACCTATCGTGATGCCAATCCCGATACAGGTGGGCTGCTCGACACCTGGCTGCAGATGAGTCGGGCCAGCAATCTTGATGAATTCCAGAGCATTTTCAGAAATTGCGGCTCAACTTTGTGGACCAACACGGTCTACGCTGATGATCAGGGTAATGCCTTCTATATCGACAGCAGCTCGGTACCAAACCTCTCGGAAGACGCTCAGGAATTGATCAACCTCAGAAGGGCAGTCAGCCCCGCCTATGCCGGTCTTTTCGATCAGGGTGTCACTTTGCTGGATGGCAGTTGGTCGCAGGAAGACTGGGTTGAAACTGAATGCGGTCCGCTGGTGCCCTATGAGCAGAAACCAAAACTGGTGCGTTCAGACTGGGTTCAGAACTCCAACAGCAGCCATTGGGCCACGAATCCGGATGAATTTCTGACAGGTTTCTCGCCGCTTTTCGGTGATGAGGAAACACCGATCAACGCCCGTACCCGGCTGGGCATCAAGATGCTTCAGAACCCCATGGATCCGGGTTTCCCCGATGCACCGCTACCTGCTGGCCAGGATGGGAAATTCAGTGCCGAAGAGCTGATCGGTGTAATCTGGAACAACCGTGCCTGGTATGCAGAACAGTTCCTGCCGGAACTTCGGGAGCGTTGTGATGCGATTGGAAATACCGCCGTCAATGGAGTCGACCTGACCTCATGGTGCACCTCCCTGGGTTCATGGGATGGGTTATATAATCGCGACAGCGTAGGCGCGCACATCTTCCGGGTGTTCATGGCGAACTATCTGGGCGATCTGAGCACGGATCTGACCACACCCTTCAACCCCGCCGACCCGGTAGCAACACCTGCGGACCCATCACGGGACAACGCCGGTACCGCCGACGACACCATGCTGCTGGCGCTCGCCGCTGGTGTTACTGTCCTGCAGTCCCAGAACATATGGCCAGCGGATGCTCTTGGTGACCTTCAGTACTTCCGTCCTTCGGGCGGAGTGGTGCCCGGTAGTGACGGAACTCCCTACTTCCAGACTCAACCGATCCCGTGGCATGGCGGAGATGAGAGGGTTGATGGGGCTTTCAACGCGATCGGTGTGGCGCCAGATGAATTCGCTGAAGATACCCGCTTCCCGAGGATTGCTCCGACTATTATTCCGAACACTGCAGGGCTCTCCGACGGCACAGACGGCGTTGATGGATGGCTGGTGGCCCAGGGCACCAGCTGGCTCTTCGGCCTGGAGTTCACCCAAAAGGGCCCGGAAGCCTATGGCCTTGTGAGCTACTCCCAGTCTACCGATGCCATGTCCCCGTTCTTTAGCGATCAGAGTGAGCAGTATTCCAACAAGCAATACCGCCAGTTGGTATTTACTGAAAAAGATATTCAGGCAAACCTGTTGCCGCAGGGCAAGACAGTGATTACACAGGAGTGAGAGTGTACTACACGTAATTGCAGGTCCCTTCTCTGACCCTGCGATCTTCAGCACCAAAAAAGTCCCGGGAGTTGTCGGGGCTTTTTTTGGGTCACCGGCGACTTTTATCCGGCTACCAGAAGTCCGAGAAATCCGGCTTCCTTTTTTCCGTGAAGGCCTTGATTGCCTCGGCGTTTTCCGGGGATTTGAGGCGTTCGGCGAACAGTTTGCCCTCGGCGAGCATGGTGGTTTTCAGCTCTTCACCGCAGGCCCGGTTCAACAGTTCCCGGGTGGCACGGATCGCGGCGGGTGGCTGGGCTGCGAGCCTGGCGCAGGCTTTCAGGGCCGTGGTTTCGGTCTGTGCGGGCTCGCAAACCTGGTTGATCAGGCCCATGCGCAGGGCATCGTCGGCGGTGAAGGCATCACCCAGCATCAGCAGTTCCGCGGCACGAACCCGGCCAAGCCAGGAGGGTAGCAGCAGGCTGGAGCCGCCTTCCGGGCACAGGCCGAGGGTGGCGAAGGGCATCTGGAAGCGGGTGTTGTTGCCTGCAAGCACCATGTCGCAATGCAGCAGCATGGTGGTGCCGATGCCCACCGCCGGGCCGTTTACCGCTGCGACGACGGGTTTGTTGGTGGTGGCCAGCAGAAACAGGAACCGGCCTACCGGGGTGTCTTCAAATTCGCCGGGCAGGCCGGCGGCGAAATCGCTTAGGTCATTGCCGGCGGTGAAGCAGTCTTCGCTGCCGGTATAAAGAACGCAGCGAATGTCGCTGTCGTGCCGGGCCTGTTCGATGGCATCGCCAAGGGCGGTGTACATATCGTGGGTGAGGGCGTTTTTGCGATCCAGGCGGTTAATGCGGACCGTTAAAATATGGTCGTTCTTTTCAGTGAGGACGAGGTCGGTCACGGTGGCTCCTGCGATGAAATAATCGAAGATGTCGACGATGTTACATTTTTTCGTGGCGGTTTAGCCAAGGTTCGCGCTAAAAACCTTCGCCGTCTGTCTGATCCCTCGTTTTCAGATTTTCTGGTAAACTTCGCGCTTCTGTTTGAAAGTCCCAATCTATAAACCTGACCTGATGAGACGCCTATGACCACCGTAATCCGCCAGGACGACCTGATCGAGAGCGTAGCGGACGCGCTGCAGTTCATTTCCTACTACCACCCGAAAGACTTTATCCAGGGTGTCTATGAGGCTTATCAGAAGGAGGAGTCACAGGCGGCAAAAGACGCCATGGCACAGATCCTGATCAACTCCCGCATGTGCGCCCAGGGCAAGCGGCCGCTGTGTCAGGACACCGGCATTGTCACCGTGTTTGTCAGTGTCGGCATGGACGTGCAGTGGGATGCCGACATGGGGCTGGACGATATTATCAATGAGGGCGTCCGCAGGGCCTATATGCACCCGGATAACGTGCTGCGCGCCTCCATCCTCGCCGACCCGGACGGCAAGCGTACCAACACCAAGGACAACACCCCGGCGATTATCCACTACAAGATTGTGCCGGGTAATACCGTCGATGTGCATGTGGCCGCGAAAGGCGGTGGTTCCGAGGCCAAGTCCAAATTCGCCATGCTGAATCCGTCGGATTCGGTGGTGGACTGGGTGCTGAAGATGGTGCCGCAGATGGGCGCTGGCTGGTGCCCGCCGGGCATGCTGGGCATTGGCATTGGCGGTACCGCCGAGAAGGCAATGGAGCTGGCGAAGGAGTCCCTGCTGGACCCTATCGATATCCACGACCTGCAGGCCCGTGGCGCGTCCAATCGCGCGGAAGAGCTGCGCCTGGAGCTGTTCGAGAAGGTAAACGATCTGGGCATCGGCGCCCAGGGCCTGGGTGGCCTGACCACGGTTCTGGATGTGAAAGTGAAGGATTACCCCACCCACGCGGCCAACAAGCCGGTGGCGATCATTCCGAACTGTGCCGCCACCCGTCACGCCCACTTCGTGCTGGACGGCTCGGGCCCGTCACTGCAGACTCCGCCGAGCCTGGATGACTGGCCGGAAATCACCTGGGAGGTGGGCGACAGCGTTCGCCGCGTGAACCTGGATACGGTGAAGCCGGAAGATGTAAAAGACTGGAAGCCGGGTGAAACCGTGTTGCTGTCCGGCAAGATGCTGACCGGCCGTGACGCTGCCCACAAGAAGATGGTGGACATGATCGAGCGCGGTGAAGAGCTGCCGGTGGACCTGAAAGGTCGCTTTATCTATTACGTAGGTCCGGTGGACCCGGTACGCGAGGAAGTGGTTGGCCCGGCTGGCCCCACCACTGCCACCCGCATGGACAAGTTTACCCGCACCATGCTCGAGAAAACCGGCCTCACCGGCATGATCGGCAAGGCCGAGCGTGGCCAGGTGGCTATCGATGCCATTCGCGAGTTCGGCGCTGTCTACCTGATGGCTGTGGGCGGTTCTGCCTACCTGGTTTCCAAGGCGATCAAGCACGCGGAAGTGGTTGCCTTCCCGGAGCTGGGGATGGAAGCCATCTACGAGTTTGACGTGGAAGACATGCCGGTCACGGTGGCGGTGGATTCCAAAGGCTCCTCCGTCCACCAGACCGGTCCGGTGGAGTGGCACGACAAAATCATCGCCGCTAAAGCGGTCTGAAGCCGCTGGTCGAGCCTACGATGAACAACTGATGTTCAGGTGCTTCCCCCAGTCCGGGGGAGGCGCCGCGAACGCCTCGAAATCCGGCTGTTCATCGAACGGCTTCTTCAGAACCTCCAGCAATTCCCTCATCGGCTTGTAGTCGCCGCCTTGTGCTTCCAGAATCACCTGCTGTGCCAGATAGTTCCTCAGGATATACTTCGGGTTCACCTTGCGCATCTGGTATTCCCGCTCGTCATGGGCGCGGGTTTCCGATTGCAGGCGTTGCTCGTAACGCTCCAGCCACTCATCCGCGACGCTGCGGTCCACGAACAGGTCGCGGATCGGCGAGGAGCCGCGGGAGGTGAGGTTGGACAGCCCCCGGAAGAACAGGGTGTAGTCCACGTGGTGCTCGTGCAGCATGCTGAAAGTATCCATGATCAGGCTGAGATCGGATGCATCTTCCAGGGCGAGCCCCAGCTTGTCCCGCATGTTCTGCAGGAAGCGTTCGTTGTAGGCCACCTCGTAACGTCGCAGCCCGCGCCGCACATCGTCTTCCTTCATCACCGGAAGCAGTGCATTTGCAAGGTACTGGCAGTTCACGAACCCGACGTTGGGCTGACGGTTGTAGGCGTAACGGCCACCCTGGTCGGTATGGTTGCAGATGTAACCGGCGTCAAAATCGTCGAGGAAGGCGTAGGGCCCGTAATCGAAGGTGTCGCCGATGATCGACATGTTGTCGCTGTTCATCACCCCGTGACAGAACCCCACCGCTTGCCAATCAGCGACCAGCCGCCCTGTGCGCTCGACTACTTCCACGAACCAGCGTTGATAACGCTCGTCCCGGGGCAGGTCGATCAGATGAGGGAAGTGCAGTGCAATCACGTGTTCAACAAGGGCTCTCAGCGCCTCCTCGCCTTCATGATTCGCGGCAAACTCGAAATGCCCGAAACGGATATGGCTCTGGGCCACCCGCATCAGCGCCGCCGCCGTCTCAATCGACTCCCGCCGCACCGGATCCTTCGCGCTCACCATGAACAGCGCCCGCGTGGTGCGAATCCCCAGCGCAGCCATTGCTTCACTGCACAGATACTCCCGAATGGTCGACCGAAGCACCGCCTTGCCATCCCCGAACCGGGAATAGGGCGTCATCCCCGCCCCCTTCAAGTGCCAGTCCCAACGCCGCCCGTCCGGACCAAGCGTCTCCCACAACAACAAGCCACGACCATCTCCCAGCTCCGGGTTATACATCCCGAACTGATGCCCGGTGTACTTCATTGCCACCGGATCCATTCCCTCCAGCAACTCCGTGCCGGCACCCACACCGGTCCACTCCTCCGGATTTCCGGAATGAAAACCCATCTCCCGCGCCAGATCATGGTTGAAACACACCATCCGCGCGTCCTTCAATGGCGTTGGCTGCACCCGGGTATAGAAACTGTCCGGTAGTTCAAGATAACGATGTTCGATTTTAAAACCGTTGCTGCTCATAGGTGTTTTATAACTCTTTAAACGATGAAAATCCGACTCCGAAGCCAGAGAGCGGTAATGGGAGATACCCTTTGCAGACCGTGCATTGCCATGGATGGCAATGCCGAGCCCCCAGGGATGGGTTCACGGCGTGTCTGCAAAGGGTATCTCCCATTGCCGCCAGCATGTGATTCCGAGGGCTATATCGTACAGTCTCCCAGATAACCAAAGCCCGCGACAAACACAGCCGCTTCCAACACCTATACTTCAATTGGTACAAAATCTGCAAAACCAAAACAAACCAACAGGGAACCAGCATAGTGTCCGCACCTGATCTGACCGCTACCATCCAAAACCTGATCAACCAGGAATCCCTCCCGAATTCCTACGCTGACACCGTGGAAAAGACTATTCTCCCCCTGGCCCAACACATCCACAGCCTCAGACAGGCCCAAGAGAGGCCCGTCGTTATCGGCATCCACGGCGCCCAGGGCACCGGCAAATCCACCCTGACCGAATTCCTCAGAGAATTGCTGACCACCCACTATCACACCCCTACCGCCAGCTTCTCCCTGGACGACCTCTACCTTACCCGCGTCGAGCGGGAAAAACTGGCAGAGGATGTCCATCCGTTATTCATCACCCGCGGCGTGCCCGGCACCCACGATATTGCCCTGGGCCAGCAGGTCATTGACCAGCTTGAAGCCGCCGGCCGGGATACGGAAACCCCCATTCCCGCCTTTGACAAATCCCGTGACGACCGCAAGCCACGGCAGCAGTGGCCGGTATTCCGGGGCAGGGCGGAAGCGATCCTGGTAGAGGGCTGGTGCATGGGGGCGGTACCGGCCACCAGTGAGGAGGAGTTGATGGAGCCGGTCAACGAACTGGAACGGTCAGAGGACCCGGAAGGCACCTGGCGACAGTACGTCGATCGTTGCCTGAGGGGCGAGTACAGTCGTTTTTTCAGCCATTTGGACAACCTGATCATGCTGCGGGCGCCGTCCATGGAATGTGTTCTGCAGTGGCGCACTCTCCAGGAGCACAAACTCCGTAAGCGAACGGATGGTGCACCAAAAGATCGCAGTGTCGACACTGGGCCCGCACAGCCATCGCGCATCATGAGTGACCGGGAGGTCGTCCGTTTCATCATGCATTACGAACGGATCACCCGTGCCAGTCTCGCGGAAATGCCGGCCCGCGCGGATTGCGTGATCAACGTGGGAGAAGACCACAGTTTCGGTGAACCGTTGATCCGTCAGCGACAGTAGAGGAGCCGTCATGCCCAAAACCCGCCTGATCCTGTTTTCTGATCTGGATGGCACCCTGTTGGACCACGATAGCTACGATTGGTCTCCTGCGAAACCGGCCCTGGCGCGGCTTGAAGCGGGTGGGATCCCGGTGATACTCAACTCCAGCAAAACCGCCGCTGAACTCCGTGCCATCCGGGGGAAACTTGGCAACACCGCCCCGTTTATCGTGGAAAACGGGGCCGCAGTGGTGATCCCTGCGAACTATTTTGGACCGGGCCAGGAGCAGATGCAGAGTTTTGGGGCATCGCGGGCTGATGTGCTGGCGTTACTGGCGCAATGTCGGGCAGAGGGTTTCCAGTTCCGCAGTTTCACGGACATGAGCCCGGCGGAACTGGCCGGACACGCCAGCCTCTCGGAAGCAGAGGCAGAACTGGCGAAGGATCGCGCCGGCACAGAGCCGCTGCTGTGGCTGGGGGACGAGAATTCACAGGCAAAATTCCGCCAGAAACTGGAAGAGCACAACTGTCGCCTGGTTCAGGGCGGGCGCTTTCTCCATGCCATGGGCAGCTTCGATAAAGCCGATGGGGTCCGGTTTTTGCTGGGCAAGTATAAAGAGCATTATCCCCTCGAGAACGTTATTGCCGTTGCGTTGGGTGACAGTCCCAACGACCAGCACATGCTGGAAGCGGCGGATATTGCGGTAATCGTTCGGGGTGCGCAGTCCGACAGCGTGTCCCTGCCGTCACAGAGCCGGGCCATAAGGTCCATCAAAACCGGGCCGGCCGGCTGGAACGAATGCGTACTCAATCTGCTGATCGAGTACGGCTACTGAAACCGGGTCTGGAGATCCGGTTTTAAAACAACAGGAGAGCCGCCATGGGCGACTTTTATCAGAACGGCATCATCACGACCCTTCACAACCTGTGCAGCCGGCCCGTGGAAGAGCTTGAGCGGGAGCTGATGAGCTTTCGTAAAGCCCGGCCCATGTCATTGGTGCTGCCATCATTGTATTCGGAGCTGGAGGGTCCCGCCCTGAAGAACATCGTGACGGAACTGGCAAAGGTGCCCTATCTGGAGCAGATCGTTATCGGCCTGGACCGCGCCAACGAACAGGAGTATCGCCATGCCCTGGAGTATTTCTCGGAACTCCCCCAGCACGTGCGGGTGCTGTGGAATGATGGCCCGAGGCTGAAGGCGCTGGATCGTCAGCTTCAGGAGCAGAACCTCGCGCCCACGGAAATGGGCAAGGGCAGGAATGTCTGGTACTGCTTCGGGTATGTGCTTGCGTCCGGAATGAGCAAATCGGTGGCCCTGCACGACTGCGACATACTGACCTATTCCCGTGACCTGGTAGCCAGGCTGATCTACCCGGTAGCCAATCCCAACTTCAACTACATGTTCTGTAAAGGTTATTATTCCCGAGTGGCAGATGGAAAAATGAACGGCCGGGTCAGCCGCCTGCTGGTCACGCCGCTGATCCGTGCGCTCAAGAAAGTCTGCGGCCCCAACGACTTCCTGGATTATCTGGACAGCTATCGTTACCCGCTCGCCGGCGAGTTCTCCTTCCGTACCGATGTGATTGACGACCTGCGCATACCCAGCGACTGGGGGCTGGAGGTGGGCGTGCTGTCGGAGATGAAGCGCAACTACGCCACCAATCGCCTGTGCCAGGTGGACATTGCCGACACCTATGATCACAAACATCAGGAGCTGTCCCCGGAAGACGCCAGCCAGGGCCTCTCCAAGATGAGCACCGACATCAGCAAGGCCCTGTTCCGCAAATTGGCGACTAATGGCGAAATCTTCTCCAACGAAAAGTTCCGCACCATCAAGGCCACGTATTTCCGAATTGCCCTGGATTTTGTTGAAACCTATCAGAGCGACGCGGTGATCAATGGCCTGAGCTTTGATCGCCACAAGGAGGAAAAAGCTGTTGAGCTGTTTGCCCAGAACGTCATGAGGGCAGGGGCCTATTTCCTGGACAACCCTATGGACACACCCTTCATTCCGAGCTGGAATCGCGTTACCAGCGCCATTCCGGATATCAAGGAACAACTGCTTGAAGCCGTGGAACTGGACAACGAGGACTACCACTAGTGCGGCCCGAGCCGGAGTACCAACCATGAGCAACACCCTGCATCACAAGCTCGTCACCATGCTGGATGTGGTCTATCCCACCGTTGATACCGATGTCCTGGCACAAAGGCTCCTCGAAACCATGGGCCTGGGGTCAGACGCTCCGTCACCCCTGGCTCACCAGAATAACTGGGACGAATCCGACGTCATGCTGATTACCTACGCAGACACGGTTCAGCGCAGAGATGAGAAACCCCTTCGAATCCTGTTCCAGTTCCTTGAGGATTGTCTGCAGGATACGGTATCGGCAGTGCACATCCTGCCATTCTTCCCCTACAGTTCGGACGATGGCTTCTCGGTAATGGACTACCTGGCGGTGAACGAATCCCATGGCGACTGGGATGACATTGAGCGCATTGCCGGCAAATACAAACTGATGGCGGACCTGGTGATCAACCATATGTCGGCCCGCAGCCGCTGGTTCGAGAATTTCAAGAAACGCATTGACCCCGGCAAGGACTATTTTTTCGAGGCCAGGCCAACGGATGATCTGAGTGCCGTGGTGCGGCCCCGGACATCGCCATTGCTCAACGCGGTACAGACGGACGATGGCGAACGCTACGTGTGGTGTACGTTCAGCGAGGACCAGGTGGACCTGAATTTCGCCAACCCCCGGGTGCTGAATGAGTTTGTAGGCATCATCCGTTATTACCTGGAACGGGGTATCACCATTTTCAGGCTGGACGCCGTGGCTTTCCTTTGGAAAGAAGTGGGCACGCCCTCGATCCACCTGCAGCAGACCCATGAGCTGATCAAGATCCTGCGACTGCTCATCGAACATCACACGCCTTATGCCGTGGTGATTACCGAAACCAACGTCCCCAACCGGGAAAACCTCACTTACTTCGGCAATGCCAACGAAGCCCATGTGATCTACAACTTTTCATTGCCGCCGCTGCTGATCAATACCCTGGTCACCGGTAACTGCAGGCACCTGAAAACCTGGCTGATGAGCATGCCACCGGCGCAGATGGGTACCACTTACCTGAACTTTATTGCCTCCCACGACGGGGTTGGCCTGCGACCAACCGACGGGTTGCTTGCCGAGGAAGAAAAGCAGCGGCTGATCAACACCATGGAATCCTTCGGGGGCAAGGTGTCGTACCGGCGCACGCCGGACGGCAAGGACCAGCCCTACGAAATGAACGTGGCGCTGTTTGACGCGCTGAAGGGAACCGCAGAGCGGGGCGCAGATCACTGGCAGTTGCACCGCTTTCTGTGTGCCCATACCATCATGCTGGCCCTGGAGGGCATTCCCGCGTTCTATATCCACAGCCTGCTTGGCACCGAAAACGATCGCGAACGGGTCGAGAATACCGGTCGTCTGCGCTCCATCAATCGAGGGCAGTGGAACCTGGACCGGTTGGAGGCCGAGCTGGCGGACCCTCTGAGCCATCACCACAAAGTGTTCACCGAACTCAGGCGGCTTATTGCTATCCGTCGCCGGCAGCCCGCGTTTCACCCCAACGCCACCCAGTTCACCCTGCACCTGGGGCTTCAGCTGTTCGGCTTCTGGCGCCAGAGCATGGCACGGCACCAGTCGATCTTCTGTATCCACAACATTAGCGACGAGGTACAGCAGGTGTCTCTGGGGGATATCAACCTGATCGGCACCGACCAGTGGCAGGATCTGATTTCCGGGCTGAAGATCGAGGACCTGTCCGGAAGCCTGACTCTCAAACCCTATCAAAGTGTGTGGCTGTCCAACCGGGAATGATGTCAGAATGCGCGGATGCCTTCGAACCGTCCGCCCCGCATCCTGCTTTTATCCGCCTATGACGCCGGCAGTCACCGGCGCTGGCGGGAACAGCTCGTCGCCAGCCAGCCGGATTTCCAGTGGCAAGTACTGGCACTGCCTCCGCGGTTTTTTCGCTGGCGGATTCGTGGAAATGCGCTGACCTGGCTGCAGGAGCCGGCACTGAAAGCCAGTTATGACCTGCTGGTCGTCACCTCCATGGTGGATCTGGCGTCCCTGAGGGGCTTTCATCCCCATCTGGCGCACACCCCCGCCATTCTCTACATGCATGAGAACCAGTTTGCCTATCCGGACTCCGGCCGGCAGCACTCCAGCGCCGAGCCCCGGATTGTTAATCTTTACAGTGCCGTTAGCGCTGATCTGGTGCTGTTCAACAGTGCCTGGAACCGGAACAGTTTTCTGGATGGAGCCTATCAATTTCTGGACAAAATGCCGGACGGCCTGCCTGATGGCCTGATCAGCAGCATCCGTGAAAAATCCCGTGTCATTCCGGTGCCCATCGAGGACCGGCTCTTCATTCGCACAGGCAGCGCCGTTAACACACGGTGCCCCTATCTGCTCTGGAACCACCGCTGGGAATACGACAAGGCGCCGGACCGGCTGTTGCTGATGCTGGATGCCCTGGCGGCGGCAGGCCAGGATTTCCGCATAAGCGTGGTGGGCGAACAGTTTCGTAATCAGCCCGAGGCCTTTAACCTGATACACCAACGGCACCGGCAACGTATCGTGAACTGGGGATACCTGCAGAGCCGGGCGGATTACGACCGCCTGCTGGCTGAGGCAGATGTGGCCATATCCACCGCTCTTCACGATTTCCAGGGGCTTTCCATGCTGGAAGCCATGGCGTCCGGTTGCATGGCGCTGGCTCCCGACCGCCTGGCGTATCCGGAGTACGTGCCGCAGGCGCAACGATACGCCAGTCATGCTGATAACCCGGCGGCCGAAGCCGAAGCAGCCGCGCGGCTGTTGTGCCAGTTATTACAGCAGTCTCCCGAGCCCTGCCCACCGCACGCCTGGCGGCTCAGTGAACTGCAAAAGAAATATTACAAAGTGATCAGTGCAACTCTGGACCGGCTGACGGTATCCTGAGCCTGTCTTTAAAAACGGAGCAAGCGCAGATGATGAGAGCCATCAAGGTCAGTGGCGACACGTTAAGCTGGGAGGCGTATGACATTCCTTCCGAAGTGCCTGAAAATCATGTGGCTATTGATATTGCGTGGACCGCCATCAACCGCGCGGACCTGATGCAGCGGGCCGGCGTTTATCCGCCGCCGCCGGGTGCCTCGGAAATCCTGGGCCTGGAAGTCAGTGGAACCATCTCCGAAGTGGGGGAGGGCGTGAACCACCTCAAGCCCGGGGATGAAGTCTGCGCCCTGTTGACCGGCGGCGGCTATGCCACCCACGTGGTGGTGCCGGCTGTTCAGGTCCTGCCTGTTCCCAAGGGGTTCACCCTGAAAGAGGCTGCGGCGATTCCCGAAGTTTTCGCCACGGCCTGGCTGAACCTGTATCACGAAGCCGCACTCAAGCCCGGCGAAAAAGTGCTGGTTCACGCTGCTGCCAGTGGTCTCGGTACGACGGTCATTCAGCTGGCAACGGCACTGGGTAACCCGGTGTTTGCTACCGCCGGTGACGACAACAAACTGGAAGCCTGCAAAAAACTGGGCGCCAGCGGCGTCTGGAATCGCAACGACGGCTCGTTTGTGGATGCCATCAAATCCTGGGGTGGTGTGGATATGGTGCTGGATCCGGTTGGCGGCAACTACATCGCCGACGACCAGAAAGTGCTGAACATGGATGGCCGGATCATCCTGATCGGTCTGATGGGTGGTCGCATGGCGGAAGTTGACCTGGGGCTGATGCTGATGAAGCGGCATCGCCTGATCGGCTCCACGCTGCGCTCGCGACCCGTCGCCGACAAGGGCGACGTGATGAGCGCTTTATACCAGCATGTCTGGCCGCTGCTCAGTGCGCGGCAGATTGATCCGGTGATCGACAGTGCCTGGCCCATCGAGAAGGCCGGCGAAGCCATGGAATATGTCGCCCAGAACCGGAATACCGGCAAGGTGTTGCTGCAGGTAGTCGGCTAGACCTCCATCCATGGAGGTCTGACGGGTCAGTCGGCGATGTGCACCAGCTGCTTGCCGAAGTTCCTGCCTTTCAGCATGCCCTTGAAGGCTTCCGGCGCGTTCTCCAGACCTTCGGCAATGGTCTCCCGGTATTTCAGTTCACCGGAGGCCACCCGGTCGGCAAGGATATTGGTGATTTCCTGGTGCTTGTCCTGCCATTCTGTCACCAGGAAGAAGCGATGTTCCGGCACCGGGTCCAGTGCCTTCAGCACGTGGAAGGGGGTTTCCACCGAGCTCATGTCTTCCGCGTTATAGGCTGACACAAAACCGCAAATCGGTACCCGGGCACCGGGGTTGAGCAGAGGCGCGACGGCCCGCGTTACGGCGCCGCCGACGTTCTCGAAGTAGATGTCGATGCCGTCCGGGCAGGCTGCTTTAAGGTCCGCTTCCAGGTTGCCGGCCTTGTAATCCACGCAGGCATCGAAGCCCAGCTCTTCCACCACATAGCGGCATTTCTCAGGCCCGCCGGCCACGCCGACGGCGCGGCAACCTTCTTTTTTGGCGGTCTGACCAACCACGGTTCCGACCGGGCCAGACGCTGCGGAAACCACCACAGTTTCACCGGCTTTCGGTTTGCCCACGTAGATCAGGCCGCAGTAGCCGGTTCGACCGGGCATACCCGCCACACCCAGATAGGCCTGCAGGGGCACGTTGTCTTTCTGGTCAATCCGGTAGACCATCTCGGCATCGCCGGGAAAGACAACATACTCCTGCCAACCGGAATAACAGGTCACCAGGTCGCCCACCTTCAGATTATCCGAGCGGGACTCAACGATTCGCGCCACGCTTTCGCCAACAATTACCTCGCCAATGCCGATGGGCTCCATGTAACCCTTGGCATCGTTCATTCGTGGGCGCATGTAGGGGTCCAGGGACAGCCACAGCACTTTGGCCAGAACCTCGCCTTCCTTCAGTTCACGGACCGGGCGTTCTTCCAGCACCAGGTCGCCGTCCTGAATTTCGCCCTGGGGGCGCTGGTTAAGAATAACCGCTCGATTGGTATGACTGCTCACAAGGTATCTCCAGTTGCGTAATGAAACCAGATTAGAGTGCAGCAGAATGGTTTTGAGGTCAACATCCCGCAGGCTGCCTTTCAGCTCTGACCGGATGGGGTCGGCCAGACAGTCGGAACCACAAACAGGCGCGATGTTTCCTGCCAGTAGCCATCCACCGCAGACTGTTCCAGGACAGCGAACAACCGGGGAATGCCAGCAGACCGGACCATTTCCAGCGCTGATTCGGTTTCCCGGCAGTCAGGGGCCGCTTTCTGGCGCCAGGGGCCCAGCCAGTGAGGTTTGACCAGTGGAATCCACCGTTTCGTGTCCTCCGTCACCTGATCCACCGTGTCAATGTAAAGCCAGTTGCCCCGCAGATGGTCTGGCGGAACGCCGGCGGGCGGTGTAAGTGTTTCGACCAGGGGATAAAACAGATAGCCGGGCATGAATATCCTTGGCCGCGAGGGCGCCTCTATGCCCATTGACGCCAGGAGGCTGCGAGCTTCCGGCCGCTCCGACATCCGGCTCTGGTGGCCAATCAGTCGCTGTGTCTTGATGTCCAGTCGATCCCTTGAATTGGGTCCGTACCACAGGGCGATATCCTGTTCCGAGGCGCGGTGACCGAGATAGAACTTCACGGCAATTTCATGGTGCTCGACAATGTTGTCGGCGGGATTGCGCACCACAAAATCCAGTTCGCCGAGTGTCATGCCGTTGTCTCTGATCGGCTGGTTCTTGAGCAGGATCTCCCAGCCGAGAAGATCACCTATCAGGCATTCGTAAAGGCGCTCGAAATAGTGCCCGAGGCGCCGGGCCGGCTGTTCCGTCAGCACGGCTGGACCGCACTGAGGAGCGTTGTCCCAGGCCTGCAGCCGCTCTCCGGTGTCCGCCGGCAGGTATTTTTCCGGCGCAAAGTCCATCACAGAGCTGATAAGCTGAGGAGCACGACACATCCACGCCAGATGGCGCACGGCTGGAACGCGGTACTGAAGATAAGCTGTGGGGTCTGGATGGCGCATGGTGGCAGGATAACCCAACAGGAGGCATAACATGCAGTATCTGCACACAATGATCCGGGTCAGCAATCTGGAACAGACCCTGCACTTTTTCTGCGACTTGCTCGGCATGGTTGAGATCAGCCGCAAGAGCAGTGAAAAGGGCCGCTTTACCCTGGTTTTCCTCGCAGCCCCGGACGACGAGGCGCGGGCGAGAGAGGACAAAGCCCCGATGATTGAGCTTACCTACAACTGGGACCCCGAGGAGTACACGGGGGGACGCAATTTCGGGCATCTGGCGTACCGGGTGGATGATATCTATGGCCTGTGTAGTCACCTGAAGGCCAATGGAGTTACCATCAATCGTCCACCCCGTGACGGCCATATGGCTTTTGTAAGGTCACCAGATGGCATTTCCATTGAGCTGCTCCAGAAAGGCGAATCGCTGCCCGCCAGAGAGCCCTGGGCCAGCATGGAGAATACCGGTACCTGGTAAGCCGGTGCCTGGTCAGTCGTATGGTGAAATTGGTTTAATCGCCGCCGGCGGGACAATCCGGCGGCGATTGGGGTAAACTTCGCGAAAATTCAAGACAAGGACGACCCATGCTCGCAGTGATTCTTTCTGGTGGTTCTGGCACCCGTCTCTGGCCGCTATCCCGCGAAGCCTACCCCAAGCAGTTTCTGCCGGTAGTGTCCGACGATACCCTGCTGGCAGAGACCATTGACCGCGGGCTGGCCCTGGACGGCAAGGCCAGGGTCATGGCAATCACCAACGAGGAGCATCGATTCGTGGTGGCGGCTCATCTTCAGGCTCAGGCACCGGAGCGCACCGCCGGTATCATCCTGGAGCCGGTAGGCCGGAACACCGCTCCGGCGATTGCCCTGGCAGCCCTGGCGGCGGCCGAGGAAAATCCGGAAGAACTATTGCTGGTCATGCCTTCGGACCACGTTCTGAAAAATCCTGATGCCTTCGGTCAGGCGGTCAGGCAGGGTGCGGAAGCGGCCCGGGCCGGGAAACTGGTCACTTTCGGCATTGTGCCCAACGCCCCGCACACCGGTTACGGCTATATCAGGGCGGGCGAATCCCATGAGGGGTATAACGATGTGGCGGCTTTTGTGGAAAAGCCGGATGAGAAAACTGCACGCCGCTACCTGGAGGAAGGCGATTACTTCTGGAACAGTGGCATGTTCCTGTTCCGGGCCGACCGATACCTGGCGGAGCTGGAAAGCCAGCAACCCGAGATGATCAGGGCCTGTCGGACTGCCTGGGAAGAGCGCAATGCCGACATGGATTTCACCCGCGTGGGCAGCGATGCCTTCAAGGCCTGCCCGGACGATTCCATTGACTACGCGGTCATGGAGAAAACCCGGGACGCGGTGGTGGTGCCCCTGGATGCCGGCTGGTCGGACGTTGGCTCCTGGTCTGCGCTGTGGGATATCCAACCCCACGATGAGAACGACAACGTGTGCCGCGGGGATGTGATTACAGAAGATGTATCCGGCTCCTACATTCATTCCGAGGGCCGCCTGATCGCGGCACTGGGCATTACCGATCATGTCATTGTCGAAACCGATGATGTGGTACTGGTGGCGGACCGTAACCGGGTCCAGGACGTGAAGAAGCTGGTGGCTCAGGTCAAGGCTCAGGGCCGCGACGAGCACCGGTTTCACAAGAAGGTTCACCGCCCCTGGGGCACCTACGAAGGCATCGCCATGGGCGAGCGCTTCCAGGTCAAGCGCATTACCGTCAAGCCCGGCGCCTCCCTGTCACTGCAGAAACACCACCATCGCGCCGAGCACTGGGTTGTGGTGAAGGGAACGGCAACGGTCAATCGGGGCGACGATGTGCTGCTGCTGACCGAAGATCAGTCCACCTACATCCCGCTGGGCGTTACCCATCGGCTGACCAATCCCGGAGTGATTCCGCTGGAGCTGATTGAAGTCCAGACCGGCAGTTACCTGGGCGAAGATGACATTGTACGCTTTCAGGATACCTATAACCGGGTCTGACCGGTTTTCACAACGCGACATCAGGAGGATGTCGACACTACCACAAGGAGAAGTGAATGGAAGACTGGCAAGGATGCCTGAGCCCCCTCTGTCAAACGGCACTGCAACGCGCCCGCGACAGCGTCGCCCAGCGTGGCGGCCACGCCATTACCGTCGAGGATTTTCTACTGGCACTGCTGGATGGCGAGCCTGCCATTTGCGAGTTCCTGCGCAGCCGTGGCGTCGACCTTGATGAACTGACCCGCACCATCCAGTGTGAACAGCCCATCATTACCGACGTCGGCTGTGAAGGCCTGATGTCGTCGCAGCTGATGTACTGGTTTTCATCAGCCCGTGAACTGAGCGATGCCCCCTGGCTGGACTGGCCGGTGCTGTTATCGGTGCTGACACACAACACCGAGCGGCTGCGGGAAAAAGCCTACGTCGCAGTGCTGGAACTGGTGAGCCGCTGGCCTGCGGCCGATGAAAGCCTGCACCAGATTGCCGGCCTGGCCGGGCCCGCAGATGCGCCGGTTGTCATTACGGATCCCGGTTGGTTGGCTCTGGCTGAGGATGTGGCCGTAACCCTGGCCTCGGTTCCGGGTGCCCTGATATGGGTCAGGGGAGCAAGAGGCAGCGGAAAAACCAGTTGGTTGCAGGCAGTGTTGCCGTTTCTGGAATCCGGGTTTGTCGGGCTCGACCTTCGCAACGAGGCGGAAGTGATGGCCAGTGACAGCCCGGCGATCGCGACCCATGGCAGTGCCCGAAGAGGCTGTCCGACTCTGGTCCTTGACAACATTTCCCCGGCGGACCTGGCCTCCATGATGGCGGCCGAAAAAAGTCTGGCCAGGGAGCTGGTAACCGGGTATCCGGGACCGGTGCTCATGCTCGGCCCCGATTCGCCTGGCGCCGGTGAAGCCATTGACAAGCTGGAGTGCTGCCTTGGCAGGGACTTCGATATTTTTGATATGCCGGGCACCAGTGGCGGGCAAAAATCCGCCATTCTTGCGGCCCATCAGCCCGCCATAGAGCGCCACTGGAACGTAGAGTTTTCCCCAATGCTTGTCCACTACGCGGCGTCAAGCAGATGCCGGCTGGTGGGATCTCCGGGCGGTATGCTGCAGTGGGTGAGGCGTGCGGCCGCCCGGCTTAACCTGTTTGCCGAATACGGCTCCGTTGAAGGTCTGGCGCTGGCGGGGATGACGGACACCCTCCGGCGTCAGGCCCTGGTGGCGATAGCGCGCCAGCAGCCGCTGAAAGAGCTGGAACAGTCCCTGGAAAATGTCGCCCTGGAGCGGACTGCGGCAGAAGTCGCATGGCATGAGCGTAAGGCTGAAGGCACCCTTCGCACATTAAAGGTGGAAGACCTCCGCGATGAACTGGAGCGCTGGGTTGCAGCGCGCCCCGGGCCGGTTCACTATGTTGTCCATTGTGATCAACCGGCAGGAGAAACAGAGGGTGCAGGATCTCGAAATCTATATTCGTGACCTTGAGTCGTCAGCCGTATCAGATTGGCTGGCCAGCCATCTTGATGAGGTTGAACTGCGGGACGAGGCGTTGGCGGAGCGCGCAGTGAAAGGCACTGCCTGGTACCGGGGACACGGTGTGCGGGTTACTCTGTATCCGGGTGCCGGTGGCAAACGCTTCACTTCGGTCATCCTGGAAGGGGATGATCTGCCCTGGGCCTCGGACCTGGACTGTGCCCGCAGTGCCTGGCGTGCCATGAACACCGAGATTCGCTGCAGCCCCGGCGACTGGAAAGAAGGGGAGCCGGTGGAGGACGAGCGCTGGTGGCGTCTGGATCATCGGGGAGAGCAGCTGGCGGTCTGGAACTGATCGGACAAAAAAGGGGTAGCCATCGGCCACCCCTTTTCCGAACCATGTTGCCTTGCGGTTCAGTCGTCGCTCAGGATAGACACGTTGTCTGCCTGCAGGCCCTTATCGGCCTCCACCACACTGAACCGGACCAGTTGACCCTGGCGCAGAACGCGGCGGCCCCGGCCACGAATGGCACGGAAGTGAACGAAGACTTCATCGCCGCTGTCACGAACAATAAAGCCGAAGCCTTTCTTGACGTTGAACCACTTGACGGTGCCCTCTTCATTACCCTCAGGGGTGGTGTCATCGTAGTCATCATCCTCGCCATCATCCGGCTGGGACTGCTGACGCGGAGCAGCCTGGCGCGGTGCTGTGCTGGCGCGGGGGGCTTGTTGCTTCAGTTCTGATGGCTTCTTGGCGGCCAGGGCCACGGTCACGAAGCCTGCCAGGCCGAAAAGAACAACCGCGATGATATAAGCGGCAATGCCCTGTGCACTGCCCAATACAAAGGTTGTATTGGTTGCCAGCTCACTGGTGCGGGACTGCGACAGAATCTGGAAGAGCTCCGGGGTGAAAGTCACCAACAGAAAGCCGAGGATAAAGGGTGACGGAATGGCGACCAGGAGAGCAAGAACGATCGCTTTTGCTGGGTTTTGCATGGACTTAGGTTTCTCCATTAATAATCAAACGCTAACGATAAAGAACCGGATATCGGGTAAAATCGGGTCTCCGGTCGGTGAAAACCGCCAGGATTCCCCAGGACACAAAATGCCCTGGAAATCCGCTGGCGGGCAAAAGCGGCATGATACCAGATAACAGGGAGCGCTGACCAAGCGGCATGAGCACATGAGCAATAAAGATCTACAGACCAGGCTGGATGAGCTGGAAACAAGACTGGCGTTCCAGGACGATGTCATCCAGACCCTGAGCGAGCAGGTGGCGCGACAGGAGCTGGATATACGGGAGCTCTGGGAAGCGAAGAAACACCTGAACACGCAGCTCAAGGAGGTGTCGTCATCAAACATCAGAAAGGAGGAAGACGAAGCACCGCCTCCCCACTACTGATCAGGCCAGCAGTTCGATCAGAACCTGCTCATAAATGTCTGACAGGGTATCCAGGTCCGCCGCTTTGACGCACTCGTTCACCTTGTGGATGGTGGCGTTAAGGGGACCAAGCTCCAGAACCTGGGCGCCCGTCGGGGCGATAAATCGGCCGTCCGATGTGCCGCCTGAAGTGGACAGCTCGGCTTCGCGGCCAGTGACGGTGCGGATGGCGCTCTGCGCAGCAGAGACCAGTGCGCCCCGATCAGTCAGGAACGGGCGGCCGCTGAGGTGCCATTGCAGATCGTACTTCAGTCCGTGGCGGTCCAGAACGGCAACCACCCGTTCTTCGAGGCTTTCTGCCGTGTTCTCGGTGCAGTAGCGGAAGTTGAAGTGCACCAGGCATTCACCGGGAATGACGTTGCTGCCGGTGCCGGCCTCGATTCTGGTGATCTGGAAAGTGGTGGGCGGAAAGAAATCATTGCCGTTATCCCAGAATTCCTTTGCTAGGGCATCCAGCGCCGGGGCAACAGTGTGCACCGGATTCTCCGCCAGATGAGGGTAGGCCACATGGCCCTGGGTGCCGTGCACCGTCAGGTAGCCGTGGAGCGAGCCCCGGCGACCGTTCTTGATGACATCGCCTACCTCATGGGTGCTGGACGGCTCACCAATCAGGCACCAGTCGATCTTCTCGTTCCTGGCTTCCAGGGTCTGGACCACTTTGACCGTGCCGTCCTGAGCAGGGCCCTCCTCGTCGCTGGTAATCAACAATGCAATGGAGCCCCGGTGGTCCGGATACCTGCCCACAAAACGCTCGCAGGCGGTTATGAATGCCGCCAGGCTGCCTTTCATGTCGGCGGCGCCCCGGCCGTGGAGGTAGCCATCGTCAATCACCGCATCGAAGGGCGGATGGCGCCAGTTTTTCTCCGGGCCCGTCGGGACAACGTCCGTGTGGCCGGCAAACGCCAGCAGAGGACCCTCCGAGCCCTTGCGGGCCCAGAGATTGTCGGTCTCACCGAAGCGGAGGGCTTCGCCCTTGAAGCCAAGGGCTGAAAGCCGCGACATCATCAGGTCCTGGCATCCGGCGTCGTCAGGGGTGACGGACGGCCGCCGGATCAGGTCAATGGCCAAAGCAAGGGTCGGCGAGAGCGTGGAGGAATTAGTTGTTTGCATGCAGCTCTTCGTTCAGCTCGATGGCAGTCTTGTTGGTTTTGCACTCAACGGCGCCAGACTGGCTGTTACGGCGGAACAGCAGGTCCGGTTTGGCGGCCAGGTCCCGGGCCTTGATGATCTCAACGAGCTTGTTGTTGTCGTCCAGCAGGGCCACCTTGGTGCCAGCCGTGATGTACAGACCGGCTTCCACCTTGCAGCGGTCTCCCAGAGGGATACCAATGCCGGCGTTGGCACCAATCAGGCAGTTCTCGCCCACCGAAATAATGATATTGCCACCTCCGGAGAGGGTGCCCATGGTGGAGCAGCCACCGCCCAGGTCAGAGCCCTTGCCGATCATTACGCCGGCGGAGATGCGGCCCTCGATCATGCTGGTGCCTTCGGTGCCGGCATTGAAGTTGATAAAGCCCTCGTGCATCACGGTGGTGCCTTCGCCAACGTAGGCTCCCAGTCGAACGCGGGCAGTGTCAGCGATGCGCACGCCCTTGGGCACCACGTAGTCGGTCATCTGCGGGAACTTGTCGACGGACTTCACTTCCAGGGTGCGGCCCTCAAGGCGTGCCTGGAGCTGGCGGTCCGGCAGTTCGCTGAGGTCAACGGCGCCTTCGCTGGTCCAGGCCAGGTTGGGTAGCAATCCGAAGATGCCGTCCAGTTTCAGTTCATGGGGTCGGGCCTGGCGGCTGGAGATCAGGTGCAGCTTGAGATAGACCTCCGGGGTGCTGGAGGCAGTGTCGTCGGTCTCCAGCAAGGTAACCACAACCGGGCGACGGCTGTCAGCTGCCTTGCCGGCCAATGCTGCCTGTTCCATCTGGCCAAGCTGGCGCAGGCCGTCGGAAAGTGACTTCAACTGCTCCGGTGTTACCGATACCGCCTGGTTGCCACCCTGGTAGTCCAGCACGTTACGAGCCACTTCGATGAGGCCGTTATCGGGGGTGATGACCGGCTGCTGGTAAAACACTTCCAGCCACTCGCCCTGGTTGTTCTGGGTGCCGATACCAATTCCGAATGCAAAACTCATTGATGTGCTCCTGGTTCTCAGTGTTTGAATCGTTCGGCCCATTCGCCGGCATTAAAGCCGACGCTGACGGTGTTGTCATGCTCAACGACGGGCCGCTTGATGATGGACGGGTTGTCGAGCATCAGGCGATGGGCGGATTGGGCGCTAATATTATCACGAACCTGGTCCGGAAGTTTGCGCCAGGTGGTGCCCCGACGGTTCAGCAACACTTCCCAGCCGGTAGCCTGTTCCCATTGGCTGAGCCGGTCGGCATCCAGACCGTCCTTCTTGAAGTCGTGGAATTCGTAGTCGATCCCGGCGTCGTCCAGCCATTTCCGGGCTTTCTTGACGGTGTCACAATTCCTGATGCCGTACAGTTTCATGCTTTGTTCTCTTTCACAAAAGTAACGATGCGTTTTGCAGCCTCAACGCATTCCTCCACCGGGGCCACAAGTGCCATGCGTACCCGGTTCTCCCCCGGATTATGGCCATCCACCGTGCGCGACAGGTAACGGCCGGGGAGTACGTGCACGTTCTGCTGGGCCGACAACTCCCGTGCGAAAGTTTCATCGTCCATTGGGGTTTTCGGCCATAAATAGAAACCGGCGTCGGGAAAGTCCACCTCCATCACTTCCCGCAGGATGGGCACCACGGCTTCGAACTTGGCCCGGTAAGCGGCCCGGTTTTCACGCACATGGTCTTCGTCGCCCCAGGCGGCGATGCTGGCCAGCTGGTTGTGGATCGGCATGGCGCAGCCGTGATAGGTGCGGTACTTGAGGTAGCCCCTGAGGATCTCCGCATCGCCGGCCACGAACCCGGAGCGCAGGCCGGGAAGGTTGCTGCGCTTGGACAGGCTGTGAAACACAATGCAGCGGGCAAAATCGTCGCGGCCGATGGCGGCGCAGGTCTGCAGCAGCCCCTCCGGTGGCCGGGTTTCATCAGGGTAGAGTTCGGAATAGCACTCGTCGGATGCAACGATGAAATCGTGTTGGTCCGCCAGTTCGATGACCCGGGTAAGGGTTTCTCTGGGCATCACCGAGCCGCTGGGGTTGCCGGGGGAGCACAGGAACAGAATCTGGCAGTCTTTCCACACCGAATCGGGCACCCGCTCGAAATCCGGGATGAAATTATTGCCGCCGTCGCAGGCGAGGTAGTGCGGTGTTGCGCCGGCGAGGAAGGCGGCACCCTCGTAGACCTGGTAAAACGGGTTAGGACTCACAACTGTTGCCGGCCGGCTGGCATCCACCACGGACTGAACCAGCGAGAAGATGCCTTCCCTGGTACCGTTTACCGGAACGATGTGATGTTCCGGCGTCAGCGACCCGGGTGCCAGCCCAAAGCGCCGCGTGGCCCAGTGTGCGATGGCCTGACGCAATTCATCGGTGCCTTTGGTGGTGGGATAGTTGGCAAGTTTGTCCAGGTTATCGGCAATTACCTGTTTGACGAAGCCGGGGGACGGGTGCTTGGGCTCGCCAATGCCCAGGGAAATCGGGCTCAGGTTTTGTGGAACACTGATGCCGGCTTTCAGTTTGGTCAGCTTTTCAAACGGATAGGGGTGGAGTCTGTCCAGGTCCGGGTTCATTGGGTGTCGTCCAGCATTTGGCGAAGGTCGCGCTGCAGAGCCTGGCAGACAGCAGGATCGCGGATCTGCTCGCCATGCTCATCGGTTACAAAAAATACGTCTTCCACGCGCTCTCCGAGGGTGGCAATCTTGGCGTTGGTCAGGCGCACGCGGTGCTCCAGCAGCACCTGTCCGACCCGCGCCAGCAACCCCGGGCGGTCAGGGGTAACGACTTCTATGACCGTGCGCTGGTTGACGGTATCGTTGGAGAACGTCACCTCGGTGGGGAATGCGAAGTGCTTAAGCTGCCTGGGGGTGCGGCGATGGATAATGTCCGGGTAATCCTCCGGGTCATCCAGCTCCTCGATCAGGCGGCTGCGAACCCGGTCCTTGCGGGCAGGATCGGTACCCAGAGGCTTGCCTCTCTCGTCCAGTACAATGTAGGAACTGATCGAGAATGGGCCCTCGCTGGAGCTGATGCGGGCATCCACGATATTGAGGTTGAGCTGTTCCAGCACCGCCGTGGTGGCGGCGAACAGGTCAACGCGGTCGCTCATGTAAATGATGATCTGGGAGTAGCCGTCCGTGGGCCCGCCGCGGGTGTCGCGGATCAGCACCAGTGGGTCCGGGTCGTTGCCATGGCGGATGATGGCAGCGGTCTGCCAGGCGATGTCCACCGTGGAATCCTGCAGGAAATAGTCTTCATCCAGGGTGTCCCAGATGCCGTCGATCTGCTCGTCGGTCATGTTCTGGGCGTGAAGAATTTCCCGCGCCTCGGATTGCGTGGCTCGTACCCATTCCTGGCGGTCGACCGGCGTTTCCGAGCCGCGCCTGAGTGCCCGCTTGGTTTCAATGTAAAGCTGGCGCAGCAGCGACGCCCGCCAAGTATTCCAGAGCTTCGGGTTGGTGGCGCTGATGTCGCACACTGTCAGCACGTAAAGATAATCCAGGTGAATCTGGCTGGGGACCGACTGGGCAAAGCCATGAATGATGTCCGGGTCCGAGATGTCTTTGCGCTGGGCCGTCATTGACATCAGCAGGTGATTCTCCACCAGCCAGGAGGCCAGCTGAGTGTCCCGTTCGCTCAGATGGTGACGCTGGCAGAAATTTTCCACATCAATGGCGCCCAGCTCGGAGTGATCACCCCCGCGGCCCTTGGCCACATCGTGATACAGCCCGGCAATGTACAGTGTTTCCAGTTTTGGCAATCGATGGATCAGCCTTGAGGCCAGAGGGTAGTCATTACGTGCCTCGGCGCTGTCCAGGCGCACCATGTTGCGAATCACCCGCATGGTGTGGGCGTCCACCGTGTAGATGTGGAAGAGGTCGTGCTGCATCTGGCCGATGATCTGGCCAAATTCCGGCAGGTAGCGGCCAAGTACGTTGTACTTCTTCATCGCCGACAGTGTCTGGTCAAGGGCGTGCGGGGTGCGCAGCAACTCCATGAACAGGGAGGTAACAGCCAGGTCCGCGCGGAAGGCGTCATCGATCAGGTGCCGGTGGGCGCGGAGGGAACGGATAGTGGTGGCCCGTATGCCCTTGATCTCCGGATGCTGGGCCATCAGCACGAAGATTTCCATGATGGCGTAGGGGGCGTAGGCAAAGACCTGGTTGTTGACCGCCTCGATGTAGTAGTTGCGGATCTGGAAGCGCTTGTTCAGGGGCAGAATGGCATCTTCGGTGCCCGAACCCAGGATCGCCTCGTCGTAGTACTGCAGGATGACATCGGTCAGCTCGGCCAGGGCCAGCACGGTGCGGTAATAGGACTGCATCATCAGCTCGACACCTAGGCGTTTGCCTTCATCCCGGTATCCCAGCATCTCGGCCAGAGCTCGCTGATGATCGAACAGCAGACGGTTTTCGTTGCGGTCGGCAATCAGTTGCAGGCCGTACCTCAGCCGCCAGAGAAAGGTTTCACCCTGCAGCAGAATCTGGTGCTCTTCCTCGGTCAGGATGCTGAAGCGCGTCAGGTCAGCAATGTTCTGCAGGCCAAAGTGCCGCTTGGTAATCCAGCCAATGGTCTGTATGTCCCGCAGTGCGCCTGGAGAGCCTTTGACATTGGGTTCCAGGTTGTACTCGGTGTCCCCGTATTTTGCGTGCCGGCGCTTCTGCTCCTCGCGCTTGGCGATGAAGTAGTCGCGGTCAGAGCTGATGGCGTCGGAATACACCTGGTGGCTGAGCTTATCGCGCAGCTCGTCAGGGCCTGCAATGGTGCGGGTTTCCAGCAGATTGGTCAGTATGGTGACGTCTTGCCGGGCCGCGTTCAGGCTTTCGTCTATGCTGCGGACACTGTGGCCAATGTCCAGCTTCAGATCCCATAGCAGAGTAACGAAAGCGCCCAGATCGTCCTGCCAGCTTTCCTCGATGCCGTTGCGGGTGAGAATCAGCAGGTCGATGTCCGAGTGGGGGTGCAGCTCCCCCCGACCATAGCCACCCACCGCAACCAGAGAGATATCCTCAGAGGCGGAAAAAGCATAACGGTTCCAGATAAGCGCCAGAACCGTGTCCAGTGTCCCCGAGCGGGAATGAACCAGGGCGCGGACATCGGCACCCTGGCGAAACGCCTCTGCATCAGCCTCATAACGGTCTTTTAATAATTGCCGTGCTGCCCTGATGGGGGATGCATCGCCACTGATCCTGGCTTCAAGGTCGCTGAAATCCACCTAGAATGACTCTTCCGTGCGCCTGGTCAGTACCTCGTGACCATCGGCAGTCACCAGGATGGTGTGCTCCCACTGAGCCGAGAGCTTGTGGTCCTTGGTGACAACCGTCCAGCCGTCGGGTAGCAGCTTGGTGTGGTACTTGCCCTGGTTGATCATCGGTTCAATGGTAAAAGTCATGCCTTCCTGCAGCTCCATACCCGTTCCCGGTTTGCCGTAATGCATCACCTGCGGGTCTTCATGGAATACCTGGCCGATACCGTGGCCGCAGTAATCCCGGACCACCGAGTAGCGGTGCTTTTCCGCGTGCTGCTGGATGACATGCCCGATGTCACCGAGGCGCGCGCCCGGTTTTACCAGCTCAATACCTTTATATAGGCATTCCTGGGTAATCTGGATCAGGCGCTCGGTACCGGGTTTGGGTTTGCCAACAATAAACATCTTGCTGGTGTCGCCGTGCCAGCCATCCTTGATGACGGTGACATCAATGTTGAGGATGTCACCATCCTTTAACACCTTCTTTTCGGACGGGATACCGTGGCAGACCACATGGTTCACCGAGGTGCAGACCGACTTCGGGAAACCCTTGTAGTTCAGCGGTGCCGGAATAGTCTGCTGCTCGTTCACCATATAGTCGTGGCAGATGTTATCCAGTTCCTCGGTGGTTACGCCGGGTTTGATGTGTTCGCCAATCATCTCGAGAACGTCAGCGGCGAGGCGGCCGGCGACACGCATCTTTTCGATTTCTTCCGGAGTCTTGATCGATACCTGCATTGGGTTTCCCGTTGATTTGGATCAAACAAGCATTTTAAGGGGGAGTGTGGCCCGGTACAAGGAAGAGGCAGTTGCCGGCCCGGCATCTGGGCGACAAATTAATGGAATTCGACGGCCGATTTATGGTATAAACGCGCCCGCTGGAAACAAATCCGGCAAATTCGCACACACGTCGGCACGTTGTCCCAGGGTGCCTGCTTCCGTTGTTCTTATAGAAAGTAACGAAGCCAGGTTGGGTCAATCGGACGTGTGGAGGACTAACCCGAAGCTAAAAAGGTAATTATCATGGCTCAGGTAAATATGCGTGACCTGCTCAAAGCAGGCGCCCACTTCGGTCACCAGACCCGTTACTGGAACCCGAAAATGTCGAAGTTCATCTTCGGCGCCCGTAACAAGATTCATATCATCAACCTTGAACAGACTGTTCCTGCCATGAACGAGGCGTTGAACTTCGTTCACAACCTCGCAGGCAACAAGAACAAGATCCTGTTCGTTGGCACCAAGCGTGCGGCGGCCAAGATCATCAAGGAAGAAGCACTCCGCTCCAACCAGCCCTATGTAAACCATCGCTGGCTCGGCGGCATGCTGACCAACTACAAGACCATCCGTCAGTCGATCCGTCGCTACCGTGACCTGGAAGCCCAGAGCCAGGACGGTACCTTCGACAAGCTGACCAAGAAAGAAGCACTGGATCGCACCCGCGAAATGGATCGTCTTGAGCGTTCCATCGGCGGTATCAAGGACATGGGCGGCCTCCCGGATGCCATGTTCGTGATCGACGTGGACCACGAGCGTATCGCGATCAAGGAAGCCAACAAGCTGGGTATTCCTGTGATTGGTGTAGTCGATACCAACAGCGACCCTGACGGCGTTGATTACGTGATCCCGGGCAACGACGATGCCATCCGCGCGATCCAGATCTACGTGCAGGCCATTGCTGATACCTGCATTGAAGCGTCCCAGGCTGGTGCCGGCGGTGCTGACGAATTTGTTGAAGTCAGCGAAAGCGCGGAAGGTGCTGCTCCCGCTGCGGAGTAATGGTTTCTTCGTAAATGGTTTGTAGGGTGTGCCCGTGATTAATCAAGCGCCGGGCACACCGGTACAGAATTCGGATTGGAAAAGTTAAGAGGAATGAACATGGCTGCAATTACTGCCGCAATGGTCAAAGAGCTCCGCGAGCGCACCGGCCTTGGCATGATGGAGTGCAAGAAGGCACTGGTAGAGGCTGAGGGAAGCGTTGATGCGGCTATTGAAGAACTGCGCAAGTCTTCAGGCCTGAAGGCTGCCAAGAAAGCGGGTCGTACTGCCGCTGAAGGTGTTTCCCTGATCAAGGTGTCTGACGACAATACTGTCGCCTACATCCTGGAAGTGAACTCCGAGACCGACTTCGTTGCCCGTGATGACAACTTCATGAATTTCGCCAACGACGTTCTGAACGTTGCTTTTGAGAAAGGCGAAACCGACGTTGCCAGGCTGATGGAAGGTGAGCTCGAAGCCAAGCGTGAAGCACTGGTGCAGAAGATTGGTGAGAACATTACCGTTCGTCGCATCGTTCGTGTTGAAGGACCGGTTGTCGGTGCCTACGTTCACAGCACCAACAAGATTGCTGCGGTTGTCGCCCTGAGCGCCGGTGATCCGGAAGTTGCACGGGACGTTGCCATGCACGTTGCCGCTGTCAACCCGCGGGTTGGCAAGCCGGAAGACATGCCGGCCGACGAGCTCGAGAAAGAAAAGGCCGTTATCAAGGCCCAGCCTGACATGGAAGGCAAGCCTGCCGAAATCGTCGAGAAGATGATGGGCGGCCGCATCAAGAAGTTCCTGGCGGAAAACAGCCTGGTCGAGCAACCGTTCGTCAAGAATCCTGACCAGACCGTCGGTCAGCTGATCAAGGAAAACGGTGCCGATCTGGCCAGCTTTGTTCGTCTGGAAGTTGGCGAAGGTATCGAGAGGGAAGAAGTGGACTTCGCCGCCGAGGTCGCTGCTGCAGCGGGCACCGGTAAGTCCTGATCCTTCTGACAGGTGCTGAAGCATGCGCTGACGCATCGTTCGAGTCTGCCACGTTGGCTGGAGTAGTCCGGCTCTCGTGGCGGGCTTGTATCTGAGATACCCCTTTTTTGAGGAGTATGTCAAATACAAGCCTGACAAGCTTGTCCTGCCAGACACCAAGCCAGACCTAAAGAAGGAGATCCCCATGCCGAAATCGTCCAATACCCAGCCCAGATACAAGCGTGTTCTTCTCAAACTCAGCGGCGAAGCCCTGGTGGGTGACCACGGTTTTGGTATTGATCCCAAGGTGCTTGACCGGATGGCGTTGGATATTGGCTCCCTGATCGGCATTGGTGTCCAGGTGGGGCTGGTGATTGGTGGTGGAAACCTGTTTCGCGGCGCTGCTCTGAACGCGGCTGGCATGGACAGGGTGACTGGCGACCATATGGGAATGCTGGCGACGGTGATGAACGGACTGGCTATGCGTGATGCCCTTGAACGCTCCAATATCCGTACCCGCGTTATGTCTGCAATCCCTATGAGTGGTATTGTTGAACATTACGACCGCCGCCGTGCGGTGCGAGATCTGAAAGACGGCGATGTGGTGATCTTCTGCGCGGGTACGGGAAATCCGTTTTTCACCACCGATTCCGCTGCCTGTCTTCGGGGTATCGAGATTGAGGCCGATGCCGTGCTGAAAGCCACGAAGGTGGATGGTGTTTACTCAGCCGATCCCTACAAGGATCCGACGGCGGAGAAGTACGAGCATCTGACCTATGATGAGGTGCTGGACAAGAAACTGGGAGTGATGGACCTGACTGCGATCTGTCTGGCCCGGGACCATGGCATGCCCCTGCGGGTCTTTGACATGAACCGGCCTGGTGCACTGACCCGGATCGTGACCGGGGAATCGGAAGGCACATTAATCGAGTAATCTGATCGAGACATTTTGAACAACGAATCCGAGGACGCTGCAGTGATTGACGATATTAAAGCCGATACTGAAAAGAAGATGAAGAAAAGCCTGGAGTCACTGAACTGGGCTTTCAACAAGATCCGTACCGGGCGCGCGCATCCCTCCATTCTGGATAGCGTAACCGTAGATTATTACGGGCAGGAGACACCACTGAAGCAGGTGGCCAGTGTTAACGTGGAAGACAACCGTACCCTGGCGGTTTCGCCCTGGGAGAAGCCGTTATTAACCAAGATCGAAAAAGCGATCATGATGGCGGATCTGGGGCTGAACCCTTCCAACAACGGCGAAGTCATCCGTATTCCCATGCCGATGTTGACTGAAGAAACCCGTAAGGAAATGGTCAAGCAGGCCAGAGCCGACGCGGAACACGCCAAGGTTTCCATCCGCAACGCCCGGCGTGATGCCAATAGCACACTCAAAGAGCTGCTGAAAGATAAGGACATCAACGAAGACGAAGAGCGTTTCGGCGAGGAAGAGATCCAGAAGTTGACCGACCGTTATATTGCCGAGATCGAGAAGCAGCTAAAGGCCAAGGAAGAGGACCTGATGGCTGTCTGAACAGCCGGTCAACTTCAGCAACGCGATCAGCCAATGCCGGCGAGTTTTCCGGCTATTGGCTGAACAGGGGATTGCATGACGGAAAGTGTATCCGCAGAGATTCCGGTGTCGGCTGGCAGCCGGCCCCGGCATGTGGCCATTATCATGGATGGGAACAATCGCTGGGCCAAGGCCAGGCGGTTGAAAGGTGTGGCCGGCCACAAGGCGGGTGTGAAGGCGGTCAGATCAGTGGTGGAAACCTGTGCCCGGGAAGGGGTAGAGGTGCTGACACTCTTTGCGTTCTCCAGTGAGAACTGGCGGCGGCCGGAAGATGAAGTGTCGGCGCTGATGCGGCTGTTCCTGTTTGCCCTGGAGCGGGAAGTAAAAAAGCTTCATCGCAATGATATCTGCCTGCGCATTATCGGTGATCGCTCAGCGTTCAGTGCGAACCTTCAGGAGCACATGGGCCGCGCTGAAGAGCTGACCCGCGACAACACCCGCATGACCCTTGTTATAGCTGCAAATTACGGCGGTCACTGGGATATCACTCAGGCCACCCGTAAAGTGGCCGAGAAGGTGCGTAGCGGCGAGCTGGCGCCTTCGGACATCACCGATGACCTGATACAGCAGCACCTTTCCATCGGCGACCTGCCCATGCCGGACCTGATGATCCGGACGGCGGGTGAACAACGCATCAGTAACTTCATGCTCTGGCACCTGGCTTACACCGAATTGTACTTTTCTCCTGTTTACTGGCCGGATTTTCGGGATCAGGAAATGAGCCAGGCGTTACAGGCGTATGCGGGCCGCAAACGCCGGTTTGGTCAGACGGATGATCAGATCGCCGGTGTTTCGTCGGAACAATAACGACAAAATAGCGAACGATACCGTGCTTAAAACCCGTATTATTACCGCGCTTATATTGGCACCGATTGCCCTTGGCGGCATATTCTTCCTGCCGCCGCTTGGCTTTGCCCTTTTTACCGGTGCCGTTATTACCATTGGTGCCTGGGAGTGGGCCAACATGTCAGGCATGACTGCCGCGGCGGCCCGGCTGGCCTACGCTCTGGTCGTTGCAGGCATACTCTACGGCCTGCTGAATGTTCCGGCTTTGGCGGTGCTATGGCTGGCCCTTGTCTGGTGGATTCTCTGTTTTCTGATGGTGCGAAGCTATCCGGCCGGCGCTGAACGCTGGGGCAGTATGCCGGCTCGTGCGATAATGGGGTTGCTGGTGCTGGTTCCCGCCTGGGTCGGGCTGAACCATATCCGTACCGGCGGCTTCGAGTTTGGGGACAGTGACAATAACCTCCTGCTTATTCTCTACGTCTTCTGCGTGGTGTGGGTCGCCGATATTGGTGCCTACTTCGCGGGCCGCGCATTCGGCAAAGCCAAGCTTGCGCCACGGGTCAGCCCCGGCAAATCCTGGGCAGGGGTATGGGGCGGCCTGGTGGCGGTGGCCGTGTTCGCGCTTATTATCAGCACCCTGGCCTCGGCTACGATGATACAGTCCCTGCTGTTGGTCATTGCCAGCCTGATCACCGGCGCCGTGTCAGTGCTGGGTGACTTGCTGGAAAGCATGCTCAAGCGCTTTCGCGGCATCAAGGACAGCAGTCAACTGTTGCCTGGTCATGGTGGCATCATGGACAGAATAGATAGCCTGACGGCGGCGATTCCGGTGTTTGCGCTGGTCGTTACCCTCCTGGGCTGGCTGACTGCAGGGCAATGGTGACCTCTTTGAAGCGCTGCATAACGATATTGGGGGCAACCGGCTCAATAGGCCTGAGTACGCTCGACGTCGTCCGCAGGCACCCGGATCGTTTTTCAGTACATGCGCTCACCGCCAGTTCCAGCGTTGAAAGCATGGCAGAATTGTGCCACGAATTCCGGCCACGCTATGCGGTAATGGCGGATGCCAAGGCCGCCCAGGCGCTGACCCTGGCCCTTGCCAATCTGCCATCAGTAACCGTTCTCAGTGGCGCTGAGGCGCTCGGCCAGGTGGCTGCGGATGCCGAAGCCGACACGGTAATGGCTGCCATTGTTGGCGCTGCGGGCTTGCCGCCCACCCTGGCAGCTGTGCGGGCCGGCAAGCGTGTGTTGCTGGCTAACAAAGAAGCGCTGGTGATGTCCGGCAAGCTGTTCATGGATGCCGTTGCCGAGTCCGGTGCGGAAGTGTTGCCGATCGACAGCGAGCACAATGCCATTTTCCAGTGCATGCCCCCCGACAAGATCCGGAATACCGTCGGTGCGGGCATCACACGCATTCTGCTGACGGCCTCGGGTGGTCCTTTTCGCACCCATTCTGCCGAAGCGCTCCGCCATGTATTGCCGGCAGAGGCATGCGCTCACCCCAACTGGTCCATGGGCCAGAAAATCTCGGTTGACTCTGCAACGTTGATGAACAAGGGGCTGGAGCTGATTGAGGCCTGCTGGCTGTTCAATACCACGCCGGAAATGATCGAAGTGCATGTACACCCGGAGAGTATCATTCATTCCATGGTGGAGTATGCCGATGGCTCTGTGCTGGCGCAGCTTGGCAGCCCCGACATGCGCACCCCGATTGCCAATGGCCTGGCCTGGCCCGAGCGGATAGACGCCGGAGTTGCGCCGCTGGACCTTTTTCGTGTCGGGCAGTTTAATTTCGAGCGGCCAGATCTCGACCGCTTTCCCTGTCTCCGGCTGGCCGCGGACGCCTTCAAACAGGGTGGAACCGCGCCGGCGGTGCTGAATGCCGCCAACGAGGAAGCGGTAGCAGCATTTCTTGCCGGCAGGCTGGGTTTTGCTGATATTCCCTCTATCATTGAGCAGACTCTGGCTGCGACGGAGGTTGTGCCAGCAGACAGTTTCGATACTATTTTCGCGAAAGATGCAGAAGCGCGCTCCCGGGCCCGGGAACAGATCCTCGGGCTGGTTGTCTGATACGGGCGGGCTCGATCGGCGGGCTGATCAACACAAACAGAGAACACTATGCAGATAGTTGAAACCATCCTGGCGCTGATATTGACGCTGGGCATTCTGGTAACCCTCCATGAATTCGGTCACTTCTGGGTCGCCCGTCGTTGTGGCGTGAAGGTGCTGCGCTTTTCGGTGGGTTTTGGCAAGCCCCTGTATTCCTGGTATGACCGCCAGGGCACGGAGTTTGCGGTGGCGGCGATCCCGCTTGGTGGCTATGTAAAGATGCTGGACGAGCGGGAAGGGCCGGTCCCTGAGGACCAGAAGCACCTGGCCTTCAATTCCAAGCCGCCCTCAAAGCGTATCGCCATTGCCGCAGCCGGGCCGGCAGCCAACTTTCTGTTTGCCATTTTCGCCTACTGGTTGCTCAGCGTTGTCGGATTCACTACGGTAGCGCCCATTGTTGGGGAGGTCAGCGAAGGCAGTGTTGCTGATCGTGTCGGTCTCGCTTCGGGCATGGAAATCCACGAAGTTGACGGTCGTCGGGTAACCTCCTGGCGTGATGTGAATATGCGCCTTCTCGAGCGCACCGGTGAGGTGGGTGAAATAACCATCGATGTCTCCCGGGATGGCAGTCGCGGCACCCTGGCCGGGTCCCTCGAGGGTTGGCGCATCAATGATGAGAATCCCAATCCTTTGAGTGAATTCGGTGTCACTCCCTGGAGGCCGGATGTGCCCCCGGTACTGGGCGAGATTGTGGCCGGGGGAAGGGCTGAGGCCGCAGGCCTGGAGTCCGGAGACCGCGTGGTTGCCGTTGATGGCGAACCGGTGTCTGACTGGTTCGAGCTGGTCTCGTTTATTCGTGACGCCCCCGGAAAACCCCTTGAGCTCACGGTGGAGCGTGACGGCAGCACCCAGCGTATCGAAGTGACGCCCGCGGAAAACAGGGCGGATGACGGCACAGTCACCGGCCTTGTAGGGGCCGGTGTCAGTGAAGTGACCTGGCCGGACGAGGTACTGCGGGATGTCAGTTACGGGCCCCTGGCAGCGATTCCCAATGCCATGTCTGAAACCTGGGGCGACACCAGGCTGACCCTGGTGGCCATCAAGAAAATGGTGACGGGGCTGCTTTCTCCCACTAACCTTAGTGGTCCGATTACCATTGCAAGGATAGCCGAAGCCAGTGTAAGTTCCGGCTTTGAAGATTTTGTACGTTTTCTTGCCTACCTCAGTGTCAGCCTCGGGGTGCTGAATCTGTTGCCGGTACCGGTTCTGGATGGTGGGCACATTGTCTATTACACCATCGAAGCCATTCGCAAAAAGCCGCTTTCCGAGCAGGCGCAGGCTTTTGGATTACGTATTGGTATGGCAATGATCCTCACATTAATGGTGTTTGCACTTTACAACGACCTGATGCGGTTGTGAGAATTGCGAACCCCTTACGCGCATCAACAGGCGAAATTATTGAATGAGACGTTCTTTTCTGGGTTTAGCTGTAGGTTTGGCATTAGCCTCTTCCGCCATGAGACCGGCTCTGGCTGACGAATTCACCGTATCCGATATTGAGGTAGAGGGCCTTCAGCGGGTATCCGCAGGAACCGTATTTTCCGCTTTCCCGGTGTCAATCGGCGAACCGGTTGATGAAGTCGAGCTGGCCTCGGCCATCAAGGATCTGTTTCGCACTGGCCTGTTCACCGATATTGAGGCCAGTCGGGACGCCGGCGTGTTGATTCTGACCGTCAAGGAACGGCCATCGATTACCTCCATCGACATTGAGGGTAACAAGAATATTGAAACCGACATGCTGATGGATGCGCTTGCAAGTGCCGGCCTGCAGGAAGGACAGGTGTTCCGTCGCGCCACCCTGGAGCGGCTTGAGCTGGAAATTCTCCGGTCTTACATCAGCCAGGGACGTTACAACGCCCGGGTAAAGGCAACCGCCGAGGATCTTCCGCGGAACCGGGTTGCTATCCGCCTGGATATCAATGAAGGCACGGTGGCAGCCATCCAGCACCTCAATATTGTCGGCAATGAAGCTTTTGACGATGAAACCCTGCTGGACCTGTTCGAGCTGAGAACCTCCAGCTGGTGGAACTCCATCACCAATTCCGACAAGTATGCCCGTGAACGCCTGAGTGGCGATCTGGAATCCCTGCGCTCCTTCTACCTTGACCGGGGCTATATCGACTTCAATGTCGAATCCAGCCAGGTGTCGATTTCGCCAGACAAGAAACAGGTATTCATTGCCATCTCGCTGAACGAGGGCGCCCAGTACACGGTTTCCGATGTCAATCTGCGTGGCGAGCTCATCGTTGACGAAGAGGAGCTGCGAGAGCTTATCCCCATCGAAGAAGGCGACGTGTTCTCCCGCTCTCGCATGACGGCCATTTCCGAATCCCTGTCCCGGCGTCTTGGGCGGGAGGGTTATGCCTTTGCCAACGTCAACGCCGTACCTGAGCCGGGTGAAGGCGATACCGCATCGGTGACCTTCTTCGTGGAGCCTGGCAAGCGGGCCTATGTCAGGCGCATCAATTTCGACGGCAACGTTTCCACACGAGACGACGTGCTGCGCCAGGAAATGACCCAGATGGAAGGTGGCGTTGCCTCAACGGACCGGATCGAGTTCTCGAAAACCCGCCTGGAGCGGCTCGGCTTCTTCGAAACCGTGGACGTGGAGACCGTCCCGGTTCCCGGCACCGATGATCTGGTCGACGTAAACTACGCGGTGAGAGAGCAGGCGACCGGCAGCCTCTCTGCCTCTGTCGGTTTCTCCCAGGCATCTGGCGTTATTCTGGGTGCCAACGTGTCTGAGAATAACTTCTTTGGCACCGGAAAGCGGGTGTCCTTCGGCGTCAACGTCAGTGATTCCATCAAGAGCGCCAACTTCTCCTACCAGGACCCTTATTACACGGTGGATGGCGTAAGCCGCGGCTTCAGCGTGTTCGCCCGCGAGACGGATTTTGAGGAGCAGGATATTTCATCCTACCTGCTTGACGAATACGGCGGTCGGATGACCTTCGGGTATCCGACGGACAACATAACCCGGCTGAATTTTGGTCTTGGCTATACGCTGTCGAAAATAAAAACCGGCAGATTTACTTCTCCCGACGTTACCGATTTTATTACTGAGGAGGGTGATAGTTTCAATAATTACTTCCTGTTCGGTTCCTGGCGCCGCAGCACGTTGAACCGGGGCATTCTGCCTACCGACGGTTACAGTGTATCCCTGTCCAGTGATATTGCTGTGCCCGGCAGTGATCTGACGTTCTATAAGGTGAGCCAGAAAACGGATTTCTACCAGCCGTTCAATGAGAACCACACCTGGGTGTTCCGGGCGCGTTCGGAAATCGGCTACGGTGACGGGTATAGTGGGCGCAGCGTGATGCCGTTTTATGAGCACTTCTACGCGGGCGGTTATGGTTCGGTGCGCGGGTATGAGGCAAACTCTCTGGGGCCACGAGCCGAACTTGCGGAGGGCGACTTTTCAGATGAAGACCCCTTTGGCGGCAGCCTGTTGACAGAGGGCAGCCTTGAGCTGATCTTCCCCACACCATTCGCCGGCGATACCCGTTCGATGAGAACGGCGTTCTTTTTGGATGCGGGCCAGGTGTTTGACGCCGATCGGAATTTTGATCCGGCACTGGATGAAGTCCGGCTGTCAGCGGGTATCGGCTTTCAGTGGATCACCGCGGTTGGCCCGCTGGCATTCAGCCTTGCCAGGCCTCTCAACGACAAGAGTGGCGACGATACCCAGGTATTCCAGTTCTCCCTGGGTCAGACCTTCTGATCAGAGATCGGGCGGAAACGCCGTAAAAATTGAAACACAGGAGAAACAAGATGTTCCGATTGTCCATGGCAGTATTTTTGGCGGCGCTGATGGCCTCCACTTCGGTTTTGGCTGAAACCCGGGTCGGCGTGGTTGATTTGCGTCAGGCGCTATTCTCGTCAAATGATGCGAGGGTGTTCAGTGAGAATATGCAGCAGGAATTCGCCGGTGAAGAAGCAAAGGTCCGGGAAGCCCAGGAAGCCGCTCGCAATCTGAAAGAGCGTCTCGAGAAAGACGGCGCGATGATGAATGAGTCCGAGCGCAATAAAATGACTGCTGAATTCCAGGAGAAGGTCAAGGAGTTCAACTTTCTCAAGCAGCGCCTGGATTCTGCGGTGGCAAACCGCAAGCAGCAGTTTCTGGAAAGTGCCCGCCCGGAAGTGGATGCAGCCGTTAAAGAGTTACTGGACGAACATGACCTTGACCTGATTCTGCCAAGCGAGGCTGTTGTCTACGTCAAGCCCGAGATGAACCTGACGGACGAGCTCCTGGAGAAGTTGGACCGCTGATAATGGCGGGCCGGATAAAGGCCAGCCCGGGAAACATCTTGTGGAGCTGATAATGACAAAGCGTTCATACCGGCTGGGCGATATTGCCTCAGAGCTTGGGGCGGAGCTACGGGGCAATCCCGATACCGAAATCGATGGGTTGGCGACTCTTCAGGCGGCCGTGCCCGGCCAGGTAGCATTTCTGGCCAACCCCTCCTACGCCCGCTATCTTGCAGATACCCGGGCGTCTGCGGTCATCATCTCTGCCTCCATTGCGGATCAGTGCCCTGCCGACGTCCTGTTACTGGACAACCCCTATCTCGGTTACGCTCGCCTGAGCCACTGGTTTGATCCTGCGCCCGTATCTCAGCCGGGCGTTCATGCCTCTGCGATAGTGGACCCATCGGCGCAGGTCTCACCCAGTGCCAGCATCGGACCTCAGGCGGTTGTCGAGGCTGAGGCGGTTATTGGTGACAACGTGGTGATAGGTGCCGGCTGTATCATTGGTGCCCGGTGCAATATTGGTGAGCAGTCAGTGCTGCGCCCCCGGGTGACCCTGGCTCACGACATTGTTCTGGGCAGGCGCTGCCATATTCTGAGCGGCGCGGTTATCGGCTCGGACGGCTTCGGCTTTGCCAACGAGAAAGGCGCCTGGCACCGGATTGCACAATTGGGCCGTGTAGTCCTGGGCGATGACGTGGAAGTGGGTGCGAACACCACCATCGATCGCGGTGCGCTTGATGACACGATGATTGGCAACGGTGTAAAGCTCGACAATCTCATTCAGATAGCCCACAACGTCAGCATCGGTGATCACAGCGCCATGGCGGCAATGGTGGGTATTGCCGGCAGTACCCGCATTGGCAGCCATTGCGTTTTTGGGGGTGCTTCAGGCGTGGCGGGCCACCTGACTATTGCCGATCAGGTGCATCTGACCGGCATGACCCTTGTTACTGGTGATATTCGGGAGGCTGGCGTGTATTCATCGGGAACCAGCGCCGACACTAACCGGCAATGGCGCAAGAATGCCGTGCGTTTTCGCCAGCTTGATGCCATGGCGCGTCGGCTAAAAGAACTGGAAAAGAAAATAGAAGGCTGAGGCCGTTACTGATGATAATGAACATCAAAGAAATCATGGAATACCTGCCACACCGCTACCCGTTCTTGCTGGTTGATCGGGTGACTGAGTCGGAAAAGGGTGAGTTCATCAAGGGCTACAAGAACATTTCCCTGAATGAGCCGTTTTTTAACGGCCACTTTCCCAACAATCCCATTATGCCGGGCGTTCTGATTATCGAAGCCATGGCCCAGATTTCGGGGATTCTCGGTTTCCTGACCGTTGGCCGTAAGCCGTCTGATGGCGTGGTACAATATCTCGCCGGGTCCAGCAAGGCCCGCTTCAAGCGCCCGGTTGTTCCGGGTGACCGGCTGTGCCTGGAGTCCCGAATGATCTCCGGCAAGCGTGGAATCTACAAGTTCGAATGCCGCGCACTGGTTGATGACGAAGTCGTCTGTGTGGCAGAAATACTGACCGCTGAGAGAGAAAGCTGATGGCGACAAAAGAATGGTCGGGAGTCCATCCTCAGGCGATCGTGGATCCGTCTGCCAGGCTGGCTGATAACGTCATTGTCGGTCCCTGGAGCTACATTGGCCCGGATGTGGAGATCGGTGAAGGCACCGAAGTCATGTCCCATGTGGTGATCAAGGGCCCCACCACCATTGGCCGCAATAACCGCATCTTCCAGTTCTCCAGTGTGGGTGAGGAATGTCAGGACAAGAAGTACGCGGGTGAGCCCACCAGGCTCGTTATTGGCAACGACAACACTATCCGCGAAAACTGCACCATCCACCGGGGCACGGTACAGGACCGCGGCGAAACCAGCATTGGTAATGGCAACCTGCTGATGGCCTATGTCCACGTCGCCCATGACTGCGTCATCGGTGACAACACCATACTGGCCAATTGTGCCACGCTGGCGGGGCACGTAGCCGTGGGTGACTTTGCCATTCTGGGTGGCGGAACCATGGTCCATCAGTTCTGCCACATCGGTACCCACAGTATGAGTGCCGGCGGCAGTATCGTGCTCAAAGACATTCCCGCCTACGTAATGGCCAGCGGGCAATCGGCCCAGCCATTTGGCATGAACGTGGAGGGCCTGCGGCGCCGTGGGTTCAGCAAGGAAGTTCTGCTGGTGCTTCGCCGTGCCTACAAGATTATCTACCGCCAGGGTCTGACAACCGAACAGGCGGTTGTGGAGCTGGAAAAAGCCTATCCGGATATTCCCGAAGTGCAGCCGCTGATTGACTCCCTTCGCGGTGCAGACCGCGGCATTATCCGCTAGCCAGGGGGCAGCCATCCCGGTGACGGACCCTACCGATCATCCTGTTATCAGTACCCGCAAAGTAACCTTTGCCATCGTGGCCGGAGAAGCCTCTGGCGATATCCTCGGCGCGGGCCTGATCCGCTCGCTACGCAGCCGATATCCCAACGCCCGTTTTGTAGGCATTGGCGGCGAGGAAATGGTCGCTGAAGGCTTTCATTCGCTGGTGCCCATGGAGCGGCTTTCCGTTATGGGACTGGTGGAAGTACTTGGTCGCCTCGGCGAGCTGTTCAGCATTCGTGCCCGGTTGATGGACTACCTGTTGGCAACCCCGCCGGACGTGGTAATCGGTATCGATTCCCCGGATTTTACCCTGGGCATTGAGCGGCGCTGCCGTGACGCCGGCATGCTTACCGCTCATTATGTCAGCCCGTCGGTCTGGGCCTGGCGCCAGAAGCGTATCTTCAAGATTGCCAAATCCGTCAACCTCATGCTGACCCTGTTTCCCTTTGAAGCGCGGTTTTACGAAGAGCATAATATTCCCGTTGCCTTTGTTGGCCACCCCCTGGCAGACCGTATTCCGATGGTTCCGGACACCGCCGGAGCCCGCAAAGCATTCGGTCTGCGCGAAGATGCACCGGTGCTGGCCATACTGCCGGGAAGCCGGGGCGGAGAAGTGGAGCGCCTTGGCACACTGTTTCTCGAGGCTGCGCGCTGGATCCAGGGCAGGCGTCCGGATCTGCAGCTGGTGATACCATGCGTCAATCGCGAACGGGAGCTGCAGGTTCGTGCGCTGGTGGAGGCGTTGGATGTGAAGCTTGAGGTAACCATTGTGCGCGGGCGCTCGCGGGAAGTGATGGCCTCGTCGGATGTAGTCCTGTTGGCGTCCGGAACCGCGACCCTGGAAGCCATGCTGCTGAAAAAGCCGATGGTGGTTGGGTATCGCCTGAGCGGTTTCAGTTATGCGCTGGTTTCGAGGCTGGTAAAGGTGCCCCACGTTGCGCTACCCAACCTGCTTGCCCGTGAGTTACTGGTGCCGGAGCTGCTGCAGGATGACGCCACGCCAGAGACCTTGGGCGAAGCCGTTCTCGAGCGCCTTGAAAACGAAACGGAGCGCGCCCGGCTGACCGAAGCTTTCTCCCGTTTACACGAACAGTTACGGCAGAATGCGGACGAGCAGGCTGCGGCTGCGCTGTCTGAACTCATTGAAGGTAGGCTGTCGTGAACAAAAGCCCGCTACCAGCTTTCGAGTGTTGCTATCAGGGCCGGCTACTGGCCGGCGTTGATGAGGTCGGTCGTGGACCACTGGTGGGCGCCGTGGTGACGGCGGCAGTAATTCTGGACCCGGAGAAACCGATACCCGGCCTGACGGATTCGAAAAAGCTGACTGAGAAGCGCCGCGAGGCACTGTACGAACAGATTATAGAGCGTGCCGTTGCCTGGAGCCTGGGCCGCTGCGAGGCCGACGAGATTGATCGCCTGAATATCTACCGCGCCACGATGGTGGCCATGGAGCGGGCGGTAGCCGGGCTGCCTACGCGGCCCGAATATGTGCTGGTGGATGGCAACCGCTGTCCTGACTGGCACTGGCCATCGGAGCCGGTCGTGAAGGGCGATAGCCGGGTAGAAGCCATCAGTGCCGCTTCCATACTTGCGAAGGTAACCCGCGACCGCGAGATGGCGGTGCTCCACGAAGCCTATCCTGACTATGGATTCGCCAGCCATAAAGGCTACCCCACGCCCATGCACCTGGAAGCGCTCGGCAGGCTGGGCGCCACAACCCATCACCGGCGCTCATTCCGGCCGGTACAGGAAGCGATTGAGGGCGTCGGCATGTTCAGCGCCGGTGCAGTGGATGAGCTTCCATACCCTTCTGACCTCTTTGAAAATATCGATTGACAGGCCGCGATCGAATCATTAGTATACGCGCACGTTGATCGGGCCTGGCCCGGTAAACAACCAGTTTAGAAGTCAAAAGCGTTGATGCGGGGTGGAGCAGTCTGGTAGCTCGTCGGGCTCATAACCCGAAGGTCGTAGGTTCGAATCCTGCCCCCGCTACCATATTTAAGAAAGGCAGATCAGTTACTTACTGGTCTGCCTTTTTTGCGTTTGGGCCGGCCAAAATCCCCTGTGACGTATATGTGACAAATATGTGCCAAGGCTTGTGACGGTTCGATCTGCGGCCAGGTGGAAAATGACCGTCAGTCAGTTTTTGTTCTTCCGGTGAGAGTCGTCGTCTACGCTGCAAGTCTGAGTGTGTTCTTGACGTTCTAGTCTAGCTCAGTTGCCACATTATGGCGACATACGTCGGGGTTCTGGCCACGCTTTCATTGGAAAGCGGACTTTTTACCGCGACGAGATGAGCCAGTGAGGGGAATCTGAACCGAGGTAGGTTCACTCATAGGCTAGGAGTGGCAAGGGCACCAGTATAAATCCAAGCTTTTTAAACAAAGCGAACATTCGTATCTTTCAATTTTGCGCTATTTATTTGGTCTCGTTACTCGCGGTTAAATCTTCTTCAGGATGGCCCTCGGTGCGGTGTTTAGCTGATATCTAGCCCGGATACCGCCTTCAGGGGGATTTTGCGGTGGCAACAGACGCGCCGGGGAGCCACAGGCTCATGAGTGCGGATAGCCCAATGGCAATTGTAAACAGCTGGATCATGACGGTGTGGCGCGCCACGCTGACGATTTGGTCGTCTCCCAGAACCATACCGAGCACCAGAATACTCAGGATGCCGCCCAGATAACGCATCGTGGAACTGACGCCGGCGGCCATTCCAGCCTGTCCGGGCTCTGCGGCGCTCATCGAGGCTGACTGTGCAGGCGCGTTGCACAAGCCAAGGCCCAACCCTGACATCAGCAGGGCTGGCATCGCGCCCTGCGGGGACTCAAACGAATCTATGCCCCATAGCTGACCAACGCCTGACAACAGCAACACACTGCCCAAAAGCGCCGCACTTCGTGCGCCGATCCGGTCGGTCAGTTGTCCACCCAATGGCGCCGCAAACACCATGCCGATCATCATGACGAAGAGCATGTAGCCAATGTCGCGTGGCTCCGTCACGCGGAATACGGAAAAGAATTGCGGCAACTGAAAAAGCAATCCATACATCGCAAAGTTCTGCAGAGCGATTATAAATGTTCCTGCGGCAAAGGGGGGCAGGGAAAACAGGTGCGGATCAAAGACTGGTGCCGGGGTTTTCGCCTCCCATTTGACGAAGGCGACTCCGGCGATGGCCGCCGCCAGAACCACGGCCATGAACATCGCGCCTTCAAGTTTGCTGGCCACGATCAGCAACGTCAGTGACAGCGCCAGCAGCCCGATGCCCATAAAATCCAGCGATCTTGTCAGCTTTCTCAGCGGGCGCTGTGTCGCTGTGTTTTCTGCAGGCAGGGGATAGCGATGCAGCAGAAGCGCCGAGACGGCCAGAAATGGCACATTGGCAACAAAAACAGCACGCCAGCCAAAAAGGCTCACGATCTCACCGCCCAGGACGGGCCCGCAGGCTGCCGCGATTGCCATCGTAGCACCAAACAGGCCAAAGATACGGCCACGTCGCCCTGGAGGCACATGCAGACGCAACAGGGCGAGGGTTGCCGGAACCACCAGGGCACCGGCTACGGCCATCAGGCAGCGCGACAGAAACAGGAAGCTGACACCCTGCGCCAGAACCCCGAAAGCCGCGCCGATCAAATAAAGGCCAATACCTGTCCACAGGATGCGCGAATGCCCGACGACATCGCTGATCTTTCCCGCCGGCCCCAGGCAAATCACGTTAACGACCAGATAACCGGTGACCAGCAGGCTCGTGATCAAAACGAGATCCGCACTGATTCCGAGGCTGATGGACGGCAGCGCCACGGCGATCAGTGTCGAACCCAGCGGCGCCTGGGCCGACGCCATCAGCAGGCCCGCCGTACTCGCGGTACTCATTCGGATGGCAGCGTTGTTGGCGCTCAAAGTGTTGTCCCGATGTTATCGTCAGGCCACAGTCGATTTCGTCACTGGGCGTAATTGCAGCAGGTAAAGGGTCTCGCCTTCGAATGCCCATTCGATGTCATGGGGTCCGGTACCGAAAACTTCCTCGCACTGCGTCACAAGCGTTTGTAGCGCAGCCAGTTTTTTCGCATCAAGGCAGAGTTGCTCGACAAGATGCGCGGCGACAGTTTCGGTGCGGGTCAGGCCTCCGGGCACACGCTGCACGCTGACGTCCTTGAAACCCGCGCGGCTTTCCAGGAGACGTCCTGCGCGATCCATGCGATAGCTGTCGGGGATGACCAAGCCCTGCACAACGGCCTCACCCAGGCCCCACGATGCCTCGACGACAAGTTCGTCTTGACCGGTCACGGGGTTGCAGGTGAATAACACGCCGGCCACATCAGCGGCCACAAGACTCTGGATGACCACGCCCATGCGTATGGCCGTGTCCGCCCCCACGCGGTCTCGATACGCCCGTGCAGACTCCGTCCGCGCGGATTCCCAGACGACCAGAATCGCGTCCAAAACCGCCCCGAAACCCATGAGGTTGAGAACAGTTGCATGTTGTCCGGCGAAGCTCGCACCCACCGAGTCTTCGCCGATGGCCGACGATCTGACAGCCACCGGTCCGGGCATCTGCGCACATATTCTGGCGAGCTCCGTCCGCGCACTGGCGTCGCCTGCCGCGATTGCATCGACGAACGCGGTATCGAGCGCGAAACCCCCGGGCACAGGCAGTCCGGCGCGGAGCGCTGCACCGAGTTGCGTGGCTTTTCCGCCATACAAAGACTCATCGCAGAGCGAGGCCAACGGACCCGGTTTCACGGTGAGTCGATCCGGACTTCGCCTCTCGTTCCGTCCACTGTCACACGGGTTCCGTCTGCGATCTGCGCTGTGGCGTTACGAGTCCCGACGACGGAGGGAATGCCGTATTCGCGTCCCACGATGGCGGCGTGTGACAGCAAGCCACCCGCATTCGTTACGATGGCCCCCAGCAGAGGAAGCACTATGTTGAAGGAATCTGTGGTCGCTGCCGTGACCAGCACGTCACCACGTTCCAGACGGCCCAGGTCATCCGGCCCGTCGATGACCCGCGCGATGCCGCTGTAGGTTCCGGGGCTTGCGCCAATTCCCCTGATGACGGCGCTGTCGCGATGACTTTGAACGTCGGCCCCGAGGGATTGAATGGCCGTCACCAGGGCGGTCATCACCCTTCTTACGTGGGATGGCAAGCCGTCCATCGGAGGGGGTGGCGAAGCGGGATCGCCAAGTTCCGCAGGCGCAGTGTCGACGCGATGTCCTTTGCGATAGGAGGCGCGCGCGGCAAGCTCGGCCCCGCTCGGGCCACCCTGTCGGCCGAGAAGGGCCTGGATCTCTTCGTAACTTGCCTCGATAAGATGTGCTGCCTCCTCGATCAGGCCCTCTGCGGCAAGCCTCGCTCCGGCGGAAAGCAGCGCACGGCGCATGACACCTCCCGCCCAGACGTCGCTGTAAAATCCGCGCTCGTCACGCAGCCGCGACACCAAACGCACCTCGTCAAGAAGATCATCGAAATCGGCACGGTGTTCTGTTGGAATCTTTTCCCGCAATCTGGACACGTCTGCTTCGGCAACAGCCTCAGCCTGAGGCGCGCTCTGTTCGACAGCCATCCTGATCCGGGCGACGAGCGCGTCGGGCACTTCGATAGCCGAGGGCTCGCCGGTATCAAGACTGTTAAGCAGTCGGTCACCGACCACGCCGAGATAATCCCTGGTTGCGTCACCCAGAGGCCCCGAGGCACTGCGAAGCTGGGCAAGGATATCCGCACTCGCCTTTCCGGATGCCAGGGTTTGACGGGCATCCGGGCTGTTGCGTATCTCCTCGGCCAGTCGATCCAGCTCTGGGAAGGTCCCGGCGGATTCCGGTGCCGATCCCCGCGTCAGGGCCAGAAACTCGCCGATGGGAGCGTTCGTCCATGCGCCGACATGGGCCATGAAATCACCGACTGGAAGAATCGCTGCCAGATTGAAACTGTGATGTTGATGAATCATCCGTTCCAGGTTATCCCGGCATTGTTCGATATAAGCGATCAACTCATCCTCGGACAAAGCCAGCGGGTCCACGGCAAGCAGCTCTTTATGCGTTCTGATCGAGGCGGGTTTCACATCGCGGTCCCAGCGCTCCAGATCCTCTCTCCAGATTTTTTTGGGAAACACATCTTCGGCGGCTTTGAAGCGCGCCGGAATTTCTGCCTCGGGCGCCGGTACGACGGTTGAGTAGGCAAAACCATTTACAAACCGGTAGTCGAGAGTATCGATCAGCAACCCGTAGCGGCGCGCGCAGTGTAGAAAACCCTTGGTGATGCCTTGCGGGTGGATCTCGGCCTGAAAACGAGAGACAGGTCGCGGGAAGTGGGCCGCGTCAACGGTCCATGATCCTGGGCCGGGCGCTTCAAATACTGATGCGTAGGATGAAGTTGTTGTGTTCATGGGTTTTGTGTCCTGGCATGAATTTAGGTTTTTACGTATCCCTGTTAATCAACAGGACCGCCCGCCCGGTGCATGTCTGCCCGAGGGATGTCGATTGATCGCCATTAATTCAATAGTAGGCCCAGCCCAAATTTCGAACAAGAAAATGATTGCTTGAGAGGCGGACGCTCAAGCCCACCAGACACGCCGGATTTTTCTGATAATGAGCGGTACTGAAACGGGGTCAAGGTCAAGCCAACCGCAGCCGCGCAACTGTGTGACCATGCCACTTATGGATGAGGCTTTGGAGCTTATTCGGGATCATGTTGCTGACCAGGCGTGTCGATTGAGGCGCAACTTAAGCTCCCAATCAGAAACCCTCCAGTGGCACCGACCAACGCTGCCACTGGTCCGATCATGCCGCCCATCAGTCCACCGATAAACATGAGTAACACACTTTTCATACAGCCCCCTTCTGCCAATCCTGGCAGTCTGCATTACGCTGAGTATAGATGATGGTTCTCGTCCCCGGGTTGACCCGACGGAGTTTGCTCTCCAAAATACTGTATATTCAACCAGTATTCGGTGTAAAGCATGCCCTGCATTCTTCTTGGTGACTACGCGTCCTTCTCACGACTGAACATACCGCTGTTTCTGGAGCGGGTTTCGGCTGGCTTTCCTTCGCCGGCGGAGGATTACGTCGAAAAAACCCTCGATCTGAACGAGCTGTGTATTCAACACCCCGCCTCGACGTTTTTCGTGCGAGTGCAGGGCGAGTCGATGGTGGAGGCCGGCATCCTGCCGGAGGATGTGCTGGTGGTGGATCGGTCTCTCAGGGCCAAACACGGGGATATCATCATCGCCAGCCTGGAATCGGAAATGACAGTGAAGCAGCTTCACCTGACGCCACCACCAGTCCGGCTTTTACCCAGAAACCCGGCCTATCAGCCGATGATCATTGACGCTGATATGGTGCTGGAAGTGTTTGGTGTCGTGACCAATGTCGTGCGTTCGCTCAAGCGGGGAGTGAGCTCATGACAGGAAAACTGTCGGCAACCGACAGTTATCGGGAACAGGATCAAGCCGGGTGAAGCAGGTTTATGCGCTCGTTGACTGCAATAATTTCTACGCTTCCTGCGAGAAGTTATTTCGTCCGGATCTGCGGGAAACGCCGGTCGTTGTGCTCTCCAACAACGACGGTTGCGTGGTCGCACGCTCGAAGGAAGCCAAAGCGCTGGGCATTAAAATGGGTGTACCCGTGCATCATATAACAACGGAAATCCACCAATACGGCATCGAAGTATTTTCTTCGAACTACACGCTGTATGGCGATATGAGCCGACGGGTGATGGTCACACTGGAATCCCTGGCCCCCAGAGTGGATATTTATTCCATTGATGAAGCCTTTCTAGATCTTACCGGCATTGACCGGGTGGTGGCCTTTGAAGACTTCGGGCGGCAGATTAAGGACATCGTTTACCAAAACGTAGGCTTGCCGGTGTGCGTTGGTATTGCGCCCACCCGAACACTGGCCAAACTCGCCAATTACGCAGCCAAGAAATACCGGGCGACAGGCGGTGTAGTTGACCTGACGGACGCGGCCAGGCAGCGAAGACTGTTGGCACGGGTGCCGGTCGAGGAAGTCTGGGGCGTGGGGCGCAAACTCTCCGCCAAGCTCCAGGCTCTGGGCATTGTCACCGCACTACAACTGGCCGACACGGATTTGGCTACGCTGCGAAAGCGGTTTTCTGTGGTATTGGAACGAACCGCTCGGGAGCTTAATGGTGTTCCATGTCTTCCCTGGGATGACGCGCCACCACCCAAGAAGCAAATCATGTGCTCCCGGTCGTTTGGTCAGCCTCTTCAAGCCTTATCGGATCTGGAAGAGGCTGTTTCTCACTTTGCTAACAGAGCCACTGGAAAACTTCGGGGCGGCCGGCAGTATGCAGGTGAGCTGATGGTGTTCGTCCGGACCAACCCGTTTCGGGCGGACGTTCCCCAATATTCCAAAAGCGCCTCGGTGCGGCTGGTGAGTGCTACTCAGGACTCCCGGGTAATTGTGCAGCAGGCGCTGACCCAGCTTCGGTCAATGTATCGTGCAGGTTACGACTATGCCAAAGCGGGCATTATGCTCAGTGAGTTGGTGGACGAAACCGGGCTTCAGCGAGATATGTTTGACCTGTCTTCGGCTAACGACGGTAAAGGTGAACGGTCTGCACGCCTGATGGCGGTGATGGATGAGATCAACCGCAAATCGCGGGCCACGATCTGTATGGCCCGGGAGGCTGGCCCAGCGGCCTATGTCATGCGCAGGGAACACCTGTCGCCGGCGTACACCACGAATTGGTCCCAGTTGCCCGAAGTTCGTTGAAACTCGTAACCTTTGGGTACCGAGAGTAATCTGGAAGCGCAGCGTTTATCGAGATGTTTGAAGGAGGTGCAGGTTTATGTGCGGTCGCTACAACGTAACAGACTCACCCGAAGTCCAAACGCTGATGGAGCAGCTCGGTCTGCCTGGCGTCACACCCCGGCCTCAGCATAATGTTCCGCCTGGCGGCATCGGTGAGTTCGTGATGGAAGCCGCCGGTGATCGGTACCTGCTCCCGGGTATCTGGTCGTTGCTGATAGAACCTCGCCCTCAAGGCTACGGAGTCCGGCCCAACCCCAAATTTCAGACCTTCAACGCCCGAAGTGATCGTCTTACCAGCAGCCCGCTCTGGAAGAAAGTCTATCCCGGCAAACGCTGCATCATCCCGGTCAGTGCTTTCCATGAGTGGAAGGGCAAACAGGTCTACAATATTCACCCGCAGAACGAAGCTACGGCGCTGGCCGGTTTGTGGCAGACCTGGCATTTTGAAGATGAGACCGTCAATTCTTTCACGGTGATCACACTGCCGCCGCATCCAAGATTCAGCCACATTCATCCTAAAAGCATCCCGTTGATGCTGCGCTCCGGTGACTTTGATATGTGGCTGGATCCGGATTTTCACCAGGTTGAGGCATTTCAGGGCCTCATGAAAACTCACATTCCCGCCCCCCTGGTCTGCGAGCCTGTGAAGGGGGTCCAGAATCTTGAGCGAGTTGGCGAGGCAGAACTTTTGCCGGCTGATTAATCGCCGCCTGGGTTTGACCAAACCACCACTTAAATGGTCAGACGCTCAAAACCCCATCGGCTCACAGAAAGCTTGATGGGGTAACGCAGCACCGGGCTCAGGTCGAAAATGGCGGTTTGGCAGGTCACCAGTAATACACTCTTCAGCATCGGATGCGGAATCCGTCATTAAATCATAGTCCTTCGGAGACAACTCAAAGTGTACTTGCTTGGCGTCGACTCGCCCGCCTGGTAGCCTGGCTAAAATCTTATCTAACAAGAATAAGTTGTAGGGAAATTACCTGATGAAGGACACGCTGGCCTATTACAACAGCAATGCCGATGCGTTTGTAGAATCGACGTTTGAGGTCAGCATGGACAAGCTTTACCAAGAATTTCTTCCGCAAATTGTCGAGGGTGGCCATATTCTGGATGCCGGCTGTGGCTCTGGCCGGGATGCGTTGTTCTTCAAAGAGAAAGGATATCGTGTTTCCGCATTTGATGGGTCCAACGCGGTTGTCGATCTTGCCCGTCAAAAGACTGGTTTGTCTATTCAGCACCGATCTTTCGCAGAGATCAACGAAACCAATACCTACGACGCAATATGGGCATGTGCCAGCCTGTTGCACCTGCCTGTTGATCAGGTGCCGGAAGCTATTGCCCTGTTGTGGGGTGCTTTAAAACCGGACGGTGCCCTCTACATGAGCTTTAAGGTTGGAAAGGGTGAGCGCAATGATAAAGGGCGGCATTTCACAGATGCAGATGAATCGATTGCTCAGCAGTGGATCCAGGGCCTCACAGAGTTGGAAGCTTGTCGTATGTGGCGCACTGATGACCAGCGCCCGAATAGAAATGAGCAGTGGTTAAACATTCTGTTGACCAAGGCACCTGCGACCCACGAGAAGCTCACCACGGGCGGCAAAGAACATCATTTTTTGCCCAAATTGTGCCAGTCGATTAAAGCTGCTGATCAGGTTGATATGGCGGTAGCCTTTGTAAAAACCACTGGTCTGAATCTTCTCTTTCCTGATTTGGTGAGCGCTCTGCAGCGAAAACCTGATCCAGCCCGCCTCCGCATCCTTACCAGTGATTATCTGGATATTACCGACACCGAAGCGCTTCGAAAGCTTCTTCTGTTGCGCGACCATGGTGCGCAGGTGCGTATCTATCAAAGCAAAGGCAGTAGCTTTCATCTAAAAGCCTATCTTTTTGCCGGTTATGCAGAACATCGGCAAATGTGGGGCAGGGCGTTTATTGGTTCCAGTAATATCAGTCGGCAGGCGCTTCAGGACGGGTTGGAGTGGAATTACCAGGTCGATTTTCCTCCGGACTCAGGATACCTCGAGGCTGCCAGCCGGTTTGAAGAACTTTTTCGGCATTCAAATGTTGCTCAACTTACTGACCAATGGATTGATGAATACGAGCAACGCAGAAAACCGCCGGCTCAGTCAATGGAACCAGGCAGCGACGAGAAACAGGAAGTACCGACTCCGAATGATGTTCAGAAGGAGGCGTTGGAAGCCCTGGATCAGACTCGCCAAGACGGCTATTGCAGAGGTTTGGTTGTACTGGCAACAGGTCTGGGTAAGACCTGGCTGTCCGCCTTTGACGCCGTGCAAATGGGCGCAAGGCGGATTCTTTTCGTTGCGCATCGGGAGGAGATTCTCTATCAGGCGGCTGAGACTTATTTGCGAATTAAGCCAGATAGCCGTGTCGGATTTTACATGGGTAAGCAGCGAGACCGAACGGTAGATATCCTCTGTGCTTCGGTTCAAACGCTTGGCAAAGAAATGCATCTGGGACGCTTCAGCCCGCAGCACTTCGATTACGTCGTGGTTGATGAATTTCATCACGCCGCAGCGCCTGTTTATCACCAGCTTTTGAGTTATTTCGCACCGCAATTTCTGCTCGGGTTAACGGCGACCCCTGATCGTACCGACCGCTCCGATATCTTCTCGTTATGTGATGACAACCTGGTGTTTGAATATCCGTTGTTTGACGGCGTGAAGGGCAATTTTCTGGTGCCGTTTCACTACTACGGAATTTATGACGATACCGTCGATTACTATGAGATTCCCTGGCGTAACGGAAAGTTCGATCCCAACCTGCTGGCCAATAAGCTGGCGACGCTGGCGCGTGCACGGCACGCATTGAGAATATGGCGACAACATAAGCAGAGCCGAACCTTGGCATTTTGTGTGTCACGGGCACATGCCGATTTCATGGCAAGTCAGTTTGCGAAACACGGAGTCAGGGCTGCCGCTGTCCACGGTGAATCTGAGATGTCTCGCGGTGAAGCGCTGGAACGCTTGCAGGATGGTCAGCTAGATGTGGTTTTCTCCGTAGATCTGTTCAACGAGGGTGTCGATATACCCGCCATCGATACCGTATTGCTGCTGCGCCCGACAGAATCAAAGATTTTGTTTCTCCAACAAATCGGCCGGGGTCTTCGGAAAAGTACGGCAACGGGCAAAGACAGGCTGGTGATTCTGGATTTTGTGGGCAACCACCAAAGCTTTCTGCATAAACCCCAGGCTTTGATTGGCCAGGCGATGAACCACCGGCAACTGGCGGAATTCGGCCGTAAAGCTGAGAAGCACCAGCTGAACTTGCCGGATGGCTGTTTTATCAATTACGACTTGGAAGTCATCGAATTCCTGAAGGGGCTGGACCAGAACGGCGCTGAAAAAGACTATCAAGCTTTAAAAGACACGCTTGGTCGCCGTCCAACGCTCACCGAGTATTACCACTTTGGGGCTAGTATCACGAAAACCCGAAAGCAGCATGGTGGCTGGTTCGGACTCGTGCGGGACATGGATGACCTCACTGATATTGAGGCGGAACTTCTGGCGAGCCAGGAAAGCTTCCTGATGGAAGTTGAGACCACTTCCATGACCAAGTCATTCAAGATGATTTTGCTGGATGCGTTCCAGCAGTCGGGTGGCTGGCGGAGTGCGCCCAAGCTTCCGGAATTGGCGAAAGAATCTTGGCAAATACTAAAACGCAGACCGAGGTTGTATCAGGAGCTCGCCGATTCGGTAAAAGGCGTTGATGGTTCATCGCAGCAATGGCAGCGGTACTGGAAGAAAAACCCCGTCGATCATTGGATAAACAAGTCGCCCCCCATTTTCCGGATCGAAGGTGATAAATTTAAACCGGTTATTTCACTGGGCACGGGTCAGGTTAAAACCTTTGAGGAAATGGTGCAGGAGCTGATTGATTATCGCCTGGCTTCCTATGAGGCGCGCCACTCAGCCAAAGAAATCCAGTCTCCTCCAGAAAATGTAGTGCCAATGACGCCTATGGGAACTGAGCTGCCGTATTTTCCATCACTTAGAATTGCATGTGGTCACTTCAAAAATAGTCAGGCGGAGGAGCCCGAATACAGGTCTATCGGAATGGGGCATGGTCGAATAGAGCCAAACCGCCATTTTATTGCCCGGGCTTCGGGCGATTCCATGAATGGAGGGAAACACCCAGTTCAAGATGGCGACTATTTATTGCTTGAGCAAATAAATCCGGACCAGGCCGGATCTATTACCGGTAATACGCTCGCTATTGAACGGCTTGATGAGGCCGGTGACACCCAGTATCTCTTGAGGACGGTGCGGAAATCGTCAGATGGCGAATACATTCTTGAGGCTGCTAACCCAGATTACAAAGATATCGTCGTTACTCCCGAACTAAGCGACCAGTTTCGAACTTTTGCCCGGCTGGATGGGGTTGTGGACCCTCTGGAAATGGTATTGGGGCAGGAGATACCGAGAGAAGAAATTCCCGAATTATTCGGTGAAACCTTCAATCCCGGTAACTGGCAGAGCGGTCACGTATTCTTGAAAGACGCCAATGCCAACATTCTGCTGGTGACACTGAACAAGCAGGGGAAAGGTGCGGATCATCGTTACGTTGATCACTGGATTGATGATTCGACATTTCACTGGCAGAGCCAGAACTCCACCACACCGCAAAATAAGCGGGGAAAGGAGCTGATCGATCACAAAAAACTGGGGCTCTCAATACACCTGTTTGTCCGCGAAAACAGGTTGCGCAACGGCAAGGCTGCTCCGTTCACCTACCATGGCCCTGTCGAGTATCAAAGCCATGAGGGAAGCGCGCCAATGAGCGTGATATTTAAGCTGAGCTCGACAAGTTAGAGCATACGAAAAGGGGCTCCATTCGGCCACTGCCGGCTTTTTGGGCGCTGCTACCCCATACCCATGGAGTCATGATGGTGGGCTCCGTGTTTCGCCAAGCATTCCGATGGCGTCAGGTCTTCGAGTGAATCGTGGGGACGTTCATCGTTGTATTCAGTCATTCAGGATTCAGTCCGTTGCCGGGCTTCTGTGAGATTCCGGAAGACATACATGTTCAGAATCTTGTCCCGGTAAGCCCGATTGAAACGCTCTACATAACAGTCCTGGGTAGGCGTGCCTGGTTTGATGAACTCCATTGCAATGCCATGGTGCTCAGCCCAATCCGCCAACGTAACAGAGATGAGCTCGGTATCGTTATTCATACGGAATTTAGGGGGGTAGCCTCGCCAGCCGATGGTGCGCTCGAGCACGGGAATACTCGTCGCAGGGCAGGTGGCCAGCAGCAAATGCTGAAGCGATGGATTTGGGTCCATCGGCAAGTTTCTGGAATAGGTTCCCGACCGCCATTGCACGCATTCTACACGCAGGCCATGATTCGAAAGCCGACGAATCAACAACTATCAGGATGATGTCATGCCCCAATCGCCCCTGTCCCAACCCCTCAAACTTCCCTGCGGCGCTGTCCTGCCCAACCGTATCGCCAAGGCCGCGATGACCGAAGGTCTGTCAGACGATTATTTGTATGCGACCAACCGCCACGAAACGCTGTACGGACGCTGGTCTGATGGTGGAGCGGGATTGCTGATTACCGGCAACGTGATGATTGACCGCCGGGTACTGGAGCGGCCCGGCAATGTGGCTATCGACCCGGCGCCGGCGGAGGGTGAGCCCGAGGGCATGGCTCAACTGCGCGCCTGGGCCGATGCCGGTACCCGGAATGGTAATCATCTGTGGATGCAGATCTCCCATGCCGGCCGGCAGTCGCCGCGATACGTCACCACTAAGCCACTGGGCCCTTCGGCGGTCCAACTGTCCCTGATGGGTAATTATGCCCGCCCGCGGGCGTTGACGGATGGGGAAATCCTCGACTTCATCCAGCGCTTTGCCAGTGTCGCCCGGGTTGCCAAGGATGCGGGTTTTACCGGCGTTCAGGTGCACGGGGCTCATGGCTATCTGTTGTCTTCTTTTCTGTCTCCGGTAACCAACCAGAGGACTGATCGCTGGGGCGGGTCTCTGGAGAATCGCGCCCGTTTCCTGCTGGAGGCCGTTAGGGCAACTCGGGCGGCCGTGGGCCGGGAGTTTCCGGTAGCGGTAAAGCTCAATTCCGACGATTTCCGTAAAGGAGGGTTTACTCTGGATGAGTGTGTGAGCGTTGTGCGCTGGCTCAATGATGAGGGAGTTGATTTGCTGGAGGTATCCGGAGGCACCTACGAGCAGCCCCGGCTGCTTGGTTACAGCGGTGATTCGGACACCGCGAGCGAGGGGCCGGCCTTGCGGGAAAGCACTCGCAAACGGGAGGCCTATTTCCTGGATTATGCCCAGAAGATTCGCGAAGTCTGCGATTGTCCGCTGATGGTTACTGGCGGCTTCCGCACACGGACTTTTATGGAAGAAGTGGTTGGCAGTGGCGAAACCGATGTAATTGGTCTGGGCCGGCCGCTCTGTACGGATCCGGATACGCCCAAGGATCTGCTCGAAGGGCGTATCGACAAGACTGCCTGCCACGAGGATCACATCAGGCTTGCCCAGCGAGGCTTTTTCTCTCCGGCAAGTCCGCTGGTGCCGCTAAAGGTGCTTAACGTGCTTGGCGGCCAGGCCTGGTTCTACCAGCAGATCTTCCGGCTGGCAGACGGCGAAGAGGTTGATACGGATCTGGGTATCCTCAAGGCCCTCGGGGCCTACATGAAGGATGAATTGAGCCGGGCCCGGCGGGTGAAAAAAGCCTGCCCACAACCGTAGGGCGGTGTTCGGCTCTGATGACCGCCTCTGTTTCGCGTCATCGCGAAGATGAATCTCATCAAGCCGGCATTTTCCCGTGCTCGTTGCTCTGTAATGAGATGTTACGAGCGAAAAGATTTATGGTTCTCTCCCGGCTTCGGCCTCTGTGGTATGGTTTTCACGCCTCCCCCAGGGTTCAGCCTATTCATCCTAAAAGCATACCGTTGATGCTGCGCCCTGATGACTTTAATAGGTGGCTGGATCCGGATTTTCATCAGGTTGAGTCATTCCAGGGCGTCATAAAAACCCACATTCCCGCACCCCTGGCCTGCGAGCCGGTGAAGGGGGTCAAGAATCTTGAGCGAGTTGGCGAGCCGGAATTTTTGCCGACCGATTAATCGCCCGGGTGTTAAACCTCGTTCCGTCAAATAATAACCAGAGAAGAGGAATTTATGATTTTTGATTACGTCATTGTCGGTGGTGGATCGGCTGGTGCGGTGTTGGCCGCACGACTGAGCGAGGACCCTGAGGTGAGCGTCTGCCTGCTCGAGGCGGGCGGTAAGGGTGATCACCTCCTGGTCCGCGCCCCTGCCGGAGTAGTGGCGCTGATGCCGGGTCACGGAAAGATCAATAACTGGGCATTGAAGACCGAACAACAGCCTGAACTTGATGGTCGTCGGGGCTTTCAGCCGCGAGGCCGCGGGTTGGGCGGTTCCAGCCTGATCAACGCGATGCTTTATGTTCGTGGTCACAGGGCGGATTATGATGGTTGGGCTGAGCTTGGCTGTCGCGGTTGGAGCTGGGACGAGGTGTTGCCCTATTTCCGCAAGGCGGAGTGTCATGAAAACGGCGCAAATGAGAGTCACGGCGCTGAGGGGCCTCTGCATGTCGCCAAACAGAGATCTCCTAGGCCTATTTCGGAAGCGTTCGTCGAAGCCGCTCAAGAGCGGGGCTATCCGTTAACTGACGATTTTAATACCGGTGATAATGAGGGCGCCGGCCTTTATGAGGTCACCCAGTTCCATGACAAAGAGCGCAATGGTCAGCGCTGCTCGACAGCCGCGGCGTATTTGCATCCAGTCATGGAGCAGCGGAACAATCTGAAAGTTGTGACTGGCGCACGGGCTACCCGCGTTGTTTTCAATGGTAAACGTGCCGTGGGTGTTGAATACCGCCTGAAGGGACAAACGCAGAATGTTTTCGCTCATCGTGAGGTGATTGTTGCCTGCGGTGCTTTTGGATCGCCCCAGCTACTCCAGCTGTCAGGGGTTGGCCGTCCTGAGGATATTGCGCCTCACGGAATCCCGATGATTCACGAATTGCCCGGCGTGGGGCAGAATCTGCAGGATCATCTGGATTTCATTCTGGCCTACAGAACCGATGATACGGATAATTTTGGTTTCAGCCTCAAAGGCATGAAGAATATGCTTGGCCACTCCCTGCAATGGCGAAAGGATGGTACCGGCATGGTGTCGTCACCTTTTGCCGAGGGCGCGGCGTTTCTGAAGTCTGATCCGGGTTTGGATACGCCGGACCTGCAACTTCATTTCGTGGTATCTATTGTTGAAGATCATGCTCGCAAGTTGCACTGGGGACACGGCTTCAGCTGTCACGTTTGCAACCTGCGGCCAAAATCCCGCGGGCGTGTTTTTCTTGGCAGCGCCGACCCCATGGCTGAACCAGTTATCGACCCGAATTACCTATCTGATCAAGGCGACCTGGAATTGACCATCAAGGGTGCGAAAATAACCCGCAGTATTCTGCAGGCACCTGCGCTGGCGAGCTATCGTCAATCGGAATTGTTTGGCCTTCACGATGGCATGAGTGACGAAGAGTGGGCCCGGCACATTCGCGCCAGAGCCGACACCATTTACCACCCGGTCGGCACCTGCAAGATGGGTGTCGATGATCTGGCCGTGGTTGATCCGGACCTGAAGGTGAGGGGGCTTGAAGGGCTCCGTGTCGTGGACGCCTCGGTGATGCCAACCCTGGTTGGTGGAAATACCAATGCGCCAACGATCATGATTGCAGAAAAGATTGCTGACGTGATTAGAGCTGGCAAGAACCGTTTGTAATTTCGAGCTGATAATTAAGTTTTGTTTTGTAGAGCCTTGAGGCGGCAGCTCGCATCGTGCCCCTTGTGCCTGAGCTGTTTATTGAATGTGAAAGCGTGTACTGGCTTGAGTCTAGGAACTCAATGCTAAGCACCATGCTCCAGAATGTGGCGGTTTATTGCAAAAACGCACTGTCCTGACGCGCAGATTCAGCAAGCGACAGGTCCGGATTTTACCCATTGCCCCAGTACGCGCCTCCTATTTCGTAAGGTTTTTCAAAGAGATGAAAAATTTATAAGTCATTAATGGATTCTGGCACAGTTCTTTCTATACTTTACCCAGTAGTTGATGAAGCTGGCCACTGGCCGTAAGTCTTTACACAAAATGCGTTAGCCCTAACGCCCGGGTGTCGAAGCCTGAATGTCCGTACTTGGCGGTCGTTCGGGCTTTTTTTATGGGACGGAATTTTATGCGGCAGACGGTAGAAGTCGGAATTCTGGTGTCCACGGAGGGCACCTATCGGCGAATGGGAGCCAGCACTTTCGCTGGCCTCCAGAATGCCATTGATGAAATCAACCAGGACCCCGTTCGTCAGATTCGAATAAGCTACCGCAGCTATAACCCGGCGGGACAGCTCGAGGAATATAGCCGCGGTATCGCGCAGTTGATTGACGGTGGCGCCAGCCACATCTTCGGCACCACTACCTCCGCTAGCCGCAAGGAAATCATTCCCGATCTGGAGCATACCCACAGCCTGCTCTGGTATGCCTGTCCCTATGAGGGATTTGAGTGCAGCGAAAGCGTTCTCTATCTCGGGGGTTGCCCCAATCAGAACCTGGTACCCCTGTTGAGCTACGCTCTCAAGCACTTTGGTGCAGACGCTTACCTGGTGGGGTCAAACTATGTCTGGGGTTGGGAAAGTAACCGGATCGCCCGCGAGCTGATCGAGATGAGCCACGGTCGGGTTCTGGGGGAAAAATATTATCGCTTTGGTTGCATGGATTTCGGTCCATTGATTGGCAATATTCTGTCGGCGCCAACAACGTTCGTTCTCAACAATCTTGTAGGGGAATCGTCCTATCATTTTCTCCATCAGTTAAGTGACGCTTGCGCCAGTAGGGGAGTGCAGGCGACGGTGCTGAGCTGTAATTTTACGGAAGCCGAGCTGCCCTGTGTTCGTGGTGCAGATCATATCCGGCTCTTATCCTGTGGCGCATTTTTTGAGGCGGTCAATCCGGCTTTTGTTGACGGCCAGCGGCAACGACATGGCAGCCAGCCGTATTCCCACTACTACGCCTGTGCGTACAACGCGATGCATCTTTTCGCCCGGGCCTGTGAACAGGTTGGTAGCGACGACCCTGACCGCATTCGTGAAGCGCTTTACCAGGACCATAGCGATACCGTTCTGGGACAGGTTTTTCTCTCCGCCCGCAACAATCACCTGGCTTTGCCTAGCGTTATTGCACAAGCAGCAGGGGAGAGCTTCGAGGTTGTCCACAAGGCGCGGAATAACCTGGAGGCTGATCCCTACCTGGTTCAGACAGACCTGAATGACTTCTGCTTGCCCCAACCGCAGCAACGTGCCGCCGGTGATCTGAGGATTGTGAAATGAAAACCACCACATCATCCACCCACCCGGCCCGCACACTGCTCCTCGTTGACTGCGACGAGCGTACTGAAGCCATGCTATGCAAAAGCCTGCAGCGTCTGGGCATTGCCGCAGAAGCTTTGCGGCAGGATCAGGGATCCATGCCGCCGGGAATCGTAGCCTTGATTGTGGAGCTGGACGATTTCGAAAGCCCTAATCTTCTGGCTCAGGCAGACGCCGCCGGGCTTCCCATTATTGCTCTGAGCCATCACGAAACCCTCTCCCAAATCCAGTGCGCAATCCGGATGGGGGCAACCGCTATGCTTAACAAGCCCATTACCCAGACTTCTGTCTACACAACGCTGATGATGGCTCAGGGTCTGCGGAATAAGTTGTCAGCACTGGAAAGTGACAACAGCGACCTTTACAGCAAACTGAAGGCACGACCACTGATCGCCAAGTCCATCGCCCGTCTGATGCTAGATTGCGGCATCAACGAAGATGAAGCTTTTGAGCGGGTCCGTACCCTGTCCATGACTCTGAACCAGAGTATCGAAGCTATCTGTCACGACATCGAAAACCAATCCCGGCTCCGGCGGCAGGGGAGCTGAACATGTCCTTTCCGACAGTGATCCGTAACCTTTGCCGGCACAAGTCAGTGGCCGTATCGCTTGTACTGATTGTCACAGTTATAAGCGTTGCAGTACTGGCCCCCTGGGTGGCACCCCACGATCCAAACATGCAGTATTTCGATGGGTTGACCATGGAGGGCGCACCCCTGCCCCCGAATGATGAGTTCCTCCTGGGTACTGATCTGCTGGGACGGGACCTGCTTTCCCGACTTATTTATGGCGCTCAGACTTCGCTGATTATTGGAATTGTAGCCAACGGAATTGCGATCCTCATCGGTACCCTTGTAGGCGTCAGCGCAGGCTTTATTCGCGGCTGGACCGGCACCATTTTGATGCGCCTGACCGACCTGATGATGGCTTTCCCCGCGCTTTTGCTGGCTATTGCTCTGGCCGCGATTCTGCAACCGAGCATCTGGATCGTGGCACTGGTAATTGCGATGGTGAACTGGGTCCAGGTGGCGCGGGTGATTTATTCAGAGACCATTGCCATCTCTTCAAGGGAGTTTATTGCGGTAGAGCGTACTCTCGGCGCCAGCACTTTGCGGATTCTGTTCTCCCATCTCCTGCCACACCTGCTGCCCACCATCATGGTATGGGCAACTCTGGGCATCTCCACAACAGTGCTTCTGGAAGCCACCCTGTCTTTTCTGGGTGTTGGCGTACAACCGCCCACCCCAAGCTGGGGCAACATTATATTCGAGAGTCAGACCTACTTTACTTCGGCGTTCTGGCTTGTTCTGTTTCCGGGACTGGCCATCATTCTACTGGCGCTGAGTTTCAACCTGGTGGGCGACGCCCTGCGGGATGAACTGGATCCCTCACTGAAAGGACGCGGATGATGCCAATCTATATTCTGCGCCGTCTGGGTTATGCAGTCCTGATCCTGCTTGGTGTGTCTTTTATTACCTACCTGCTGCTTTATATGATCCCTGCGGATCCTGCGCGGCAACTGGCGGGACGTAGTGCCACAGCAGAGACCGTCGCCAATATCCGTGCTCAGCTGGGCCTGGATCTGCCTTTTTATCAGCAATACTTTCATTACCTGATGAACCTGATCCAGGGAGATCTTGGGCGCTCATACATACAGCGCACAGAAGTATCTGCGCTGATTAGTTCGCGCCTGGGGCCCACTATGGAGCTGATGGCGTGGGGTATCGGTTTCGAGCTACTGATCGGCGTGAGCCTCGGAATGCTCGCTGCTATCAAGCGAAACACCGCGATAGACCGGTTTCTCATGGCGCTATCTTTTGTGGGGGTATCTTCCCCGCACTTCATTGCCTCGATGCTTTTCCTTTACCTGTTTGCGGTCAACCTGGACTGGTTCCCCCTTGGCGGTTACGGCGAGTTTGAGCATGTATTGCTGCCGGCGCTCACCCTTGGGCTGCTGGGCAGCGGCTGGTACTCCCGCATGGTGCGCTCGTCGATGATCGAAGTTCTGGAGCAGGATTTTATCCGCACCGCACGTTCCAAAGGTCTCACCCGTCTCCGGGTGCTGTTCCGTCACGTTTTGCCCAATGCCATCGTTCCCGTCATCCCGATGATCGGTATTGACATTGGCATATTTATCGGCGGCCTGGTGGTGGTGGAGTCTGTCTTTGGCTGGCCCGGCCTGGGGCAACTCGCCTGGCAGGCCATCCAGCGGGTCGACATCCCCGTGATCGTTGGAGTCACCATGATTTCTGCTGTCGCCATTGTCATCGCCAACCTGATTGCGGATCTGCTGGTACCACTGGTGGACCCGCGTATAGAGCTCGACAAATCCTAACCCTGAGTCATAGGAGTACAACCAATGAAAACCACGCTGACCCGTAACCTGCTGGCTACTGCCATCGCTTCGGTAATACTGCCTGTTACCGCTTTTGCGGCTGATCCCAAGCCTGGTGGTGACATCATTGTCACCTACCAGAACGACGTCGCCACACTGGATCCTGCCATTGGTTACGACTGGCAGAATTGGTCCATGATCAAAAGTCTTTTCGATGGCCTGATGGATTATAAGCCGGGCACCACGGAATTGGCGCTGGACCTGGCGGAAAGCTATGAACTGTCAGATGATGGCAAGACCTACACCTTCAAATTGCGGGAGGGGGTTAAATTTCACAATGGCCGCGAAATGAAGGCCAGTGATGTCAAATACTCGTTGGAGCGCACTGCCAATCCCAAAACCCAGAGCCCGGGAGCTGGTTTCTTCTCACCGATTCTCGGTTATGACGCAGTTTCCGCCGGTGACACCACGGAACTGGAGGGGGTTACGGTGGTGGATGACTACACCGTCGCCATCGAGCTCAGTGCGCCCAACGCGACCTTCCTCCACGTGATGGGGCTCAATTTCGCTTCTATCGTGCCCAAGGAGGCCGTCGAGGAGCATGGCGCCGACTTTGGTAAAAATCCTGTCGGTACCGGCGCCTATGAACTTGGAGAATGGGCTCTGGGCCGGCACCTGGTGTTCGAGAAGAATGAGGATTATTACAAGGAAGGCGTGCCCTACATCGACACCATTACCTTTGAGGTGGGGCAGGAACCGATGGTCGCCTTGCAGCGCCTGGAACGGGGCGACGTGGATATCGCCGGCGACGGCATTCCACCTGCGAAGTTCCTCCAGTTCAAGAACAATCCCGCTTATGAAGGGCTAATGGTTGTCGGCGACCAGCTCCACACCGGGTACCTGACTCTGAACGTTACCATTCCGCCACTGGATAACCTGAAGGTCCGCCAGGCCATCAACATGGCCATCAACAAGGACCGGATCGTACGCATCATCAACGGCCGTGCCACCCCGGCCAATCAGCCTCTGCCACCAGCGATGCCGGGCTATGATGAAGGTTATGAGGGCTACCCCTTCGATCCCGAGAAGGCCAAGGCCTTGCTTCGTGAAGCTGGCTATGAAGATGGTTTTACAACCGAGCTCTTCGTGATGAACACCGATCCCCAACCCCGGATTGCGCAGGCCATGCAGCAGGATCTGAGTAACATTGGCATCACCGCCGAGATCCGGTCGCTAGCTCAGGCTAATGTAATTGAGGCCGGCGGGGTTCAAGATCAAGCGCCGATGGTCTGGTCTGGTGGTATGGCCTGGATTGCCGACTTCCCGGATCCGGCCAACTTCTGGGGTCCGATTCTTGGTTGTGAGGGCGCCGTTCCCGGAGGCTGGAACTGGGCCTGGTACTGTAACGAAGAGCTGGACGAGATGGGCGACACGGCAGATGCCATGGTGGCCGAACATCAACGGGACGACCGTGCTGAGCTTTGGGGCTCAGTATTTATTGAGGCCATGGCGGATGCGCCATGGGTGCCTATCTTCAATGAGCAGCGCTTCACTGTGCGCTCTGAGCGCATGGCTGGTGATGAATCGCTGTATGTGGATCCAGTCCATGTCCCCGTCAACTATGACTATATCTGGGTAAAATAATGTGCGAACAGACGCTTGTTAAAACCATCCATGGCGCCCATCACCACCATGGATGGGACAACAGTTTTGCTCCCGTCGCCAGGGTTATCCCGGGAAGCATGGTCGAGCTGGAATGTCGTGATTCGGGCAACGGCCATTTCACGCCGGATTCGACGGTAGAGGCGGTAACAACGATGCCCTTCGACAAGATCAATCCCGTAACCGGACCGATCTATGTGGAAGGCGCCGAGCCTGGTGATGTTTTGAAGTTGACTATCGATAGCTTTCGACCGTCCGGTTTTGGCTGGACCGCGAACATTCCCGGCTTCGGATTATTGGCTGACCAGTTCCAGGATCCGGCATTGATGCTTTGGAGCTATGATCGCAGCAGTATGGCACCTGCTGCGTTCGGAAAGTTTGCCAGGGTTCCACTGAAACCTTTCGCCGGCACGATTGGGCTTGCCCTGTCTGAACCAGGGCTGCACTCGGTGGTGCCGCCCAGACGAGTAGGGGGCAATATGGACATTCGCGACCTCAACGCAGGTGCAACGCTCTACCTGCCGGTTGAGGTCGCCGGCGGCCTTCTATCAATCGGCGATACTCATGCCGCCCAAGGGGATGGTGAGGTTTGCGGAACGGCCATCGAGAGCGCTATGGACGTGACCGTTAAAGTCGATTTGATCAAGGACACGGCTCTGGCCATGCCCCGTTTCACAACTGCGGGGCCGGTCACCCGACATCTGGATTCAGCCGGCTACGAGGTCTTCACAGGGATCGGTCCGGACCTGATGCAGGCGGCAAGGGATGCGCTCAGTGGCGCAATCGACTGGATCACCAGGGAGCATCACATGCCTCCTGAGCAGGCCTATATGTTGTGCTCGGTCTGTGGGGATCTACGTATCAGCGAAATCGTCGACATGCCCAACTGGGTGGTGGCGTTTTACGTCCCTCGGCTCGTTTTCGAGTAATGGCAGCCCCATGAATGCTCCAATAAAAGGATCCGTTGTGAAGCGCCCGCTGTTGTCGGTGGAAAAGCTGTCCATTGAGTTTGGTCAGGGATCGGAAAGCAAACGCGTTGTGGATGATCTCAGTTTCACCTTGAACCCTTCGGAAACCCTATGTATCGCCGGTGAATCAGGCAGTGGCAAATCTCTGTCGGCACTTGCGATCATGGGGTTGCTGCCGAAAATGGCGCGGGTGCCGGAAGGTGTCATCCTGTTCCACGATGAAGACCTGGTGGGTCTGTCTGAGCGCCGTCTGCAGCACCTGCGGGGCAGGGAAATTGGCATGATTTTCCAGGAACCCATGACCTCTCTCAACCCGACCATGCGTATCGGCGACCAGATGCTGGAAACTGTGCGCCGGCATAAGCTTGCGACAGGGGCTGGTGCGCATAAACACATCCGGGACATGCTGGAAGCGGTCAAGATTCCACGCGCCGGAGACCGTGTCCGGCAGTATCCCCACGAGCTTTCTGGTGGTCTTCGTCAGCGCGTCATGATCGCCATGGCGATGCTGTGCCAACCTCAGATACTGATCGCTGATGAGCCAACCACGGCCCTGGATGTAACCATTCAGGCCCAGATTCTCGACCTTATTCGTGAGCTTCAGGCCGAATTCAAAACCGCTGTCCTGATGATTACTCACGACATGGGAGTCGTAGCGGAAATGGCGGATAAGGTAGTCGTCATGAACCAGGGCGTGGTGGAGGAAACCGCAGATATCCGCAAGATCTTCACCAGTCCCGACGCTGAATACACCCGGAAATTGCTCGCTGCGGTTCCGCGCCTCGGCACAGCGCCGACCCGGGTGCCCCAGGTGTTCGGTGAGCCGGTGCTGGAGGTTAGTAATTTGCGCGTGCGTTACCCGATGAAAAGCCAAGGGCTCTTCGCCCCGGCCCGGGAAGTGATGGCGGTAGAGGACATCAGTTTTACCCTGCATCAGGGTGAGACCCTGGGAATTGTTGGCGAAAGCGGTTGTGGCAAGTCCACCACCGGGCGGGCTCTCATGAACATGGTGGATTTCGAGGGTGACGTTCGAGTCATGGGCACCAATATCCGAGGGCTCAAGGGTGCTGCGCTTAAAAAACAGCGTCAGGATATCCAAATGGTTTTCCAGGATCCTTACGCCGCTCTTAACCCGCGTAAAAATATTGCTGAATTGGTTGGCGAGCCCCTGCTGATTCACCGCCGTGGTACAGCCGCAGAACGTGAGAGACGAGTAGCTCAACTGCTGGCGCAGGTGGGGCTGCCCGAGGCGGATGCTATGACACGCTACCCTCATCAGTTCTCCGGTGGCCAGCGCCAGCGCATATGTATTGCCCGGGCGCTGGCTCTGAACCCTCGCATCATCGTTGCTGACGAACCCGTGTCTGCGCTCGATGTTTCAGTGCAGGCTCAAGTGCTGGACCTGCTCGAAGAGCTGCAAAAAGACTATGAGCTTAGCTATCTGTTCATTTCCCACGACATGGCCGTGGTCGAAAGGCTGTGTCACCGAGTCGCGGTCATGTATTCCGGTCGCATAATGGAGATTGGTAGCCGCGACCAGGTTCTGCGAAATCCACGTCACCCGTATACCAAGCGCCTGTTAGCGGCTGTTCCGGTGCCGGCGCTGGACCGTAAGCTTACGCCAGCGCCGCTTGACGAGACCGAAGCACCGAATCCTATAAAAGCGAAGGGGCATGTGCCTCCTGCGGTACGCTACGAACAGCCGGAGGAGGGACACTTTGTTGCTGTTTCAGTCTGATTTAAATGTGGGATCTGGTGGTAAAACCGGGTCGACGGCGCGGGCAATAGCCAGTGAGGACGATCTTTGCTTCGTGCTTTCAGTTTCTTTCAGAACAGAATCCAGTTCTGCATCCTTAGGTGAAATTCACCAGCCTGACGACCCGACACAAAAAGGCTCAACGATGCCAGGTGGCGGGTGTTCAGTGGTCCCGCGTTCGCCACTGTCCGGCCTCGCCAGGTGGGGATGAAATCCCTGAAGGGGAGCTGAATGCGGCTCCATTGTTCCGTATCCGGTGTAAAACTGTGCTGATAAACAATGCTGCGACGGTCGGTGCTGTTGCGAAGGCCGATTTTGTAGGTTCTACCATCACCCCGGGCAAGCAGTTCAATACCTGCCCGGGAGGAAGCATCGACGGGTTCGGCCAGGTCCGCTTTGGCAGAGGCGAAGCCTCCGCCGTTTTCAAGGCGAACGGTGCCATAAAAATCGCCATAGCCTTCCTCGGAGCTGACAACCCTGCCGTCGGATTGTCCGCCCATTACGCGATCTCCGAGCGACTCCCAGCTAAGTGGTTGGTTCTGAGGGCCAAACGCAACCAGTGTATGGGCATCGTCGCGGCTGATTGGGCCCGGGCTATTGAGCATCGTCATGAAATGACCTTCGTGATCTTGATACTTGATAGAGGTTGGCGCTGTCCCGTGAATGACGTTGCCGATCATTCTGGACCAGATAATCCGGACAAGCACCCGAATTATCGCGCTGATCGAAAAACAGGCGTAAGATGGTGGTTATTGCCCGGACTTTAAGGGCCGCCGAGCCTGAAAGTCAGTATCCAAAGGAGCGGAGTAGCGGCACAGATAAAGATTAACCTTACTCACTCAGGATAAATCGCATCATGATGTACTACACCCACGAATTGGGACGTCTCGCGCTGACTCCAGCGCGCATGCTGGCCAGTGGTCAGAGCAAGATTCTTCGCCACCGACTGAACCCCTTCTCCAGAGTCCCCGGTACACGCAGCATCGCCTCGGCACTCAAGGTGTTTGAGGATCTCACCAAGCGGTATCCCAAGCCGGCCTTCAATCTGGATACCACGGTTTGCGACGGCGAGACCGTTCTGGTCAACGAAGTCATCGTCAAGCGCAATCCATTTTGCCAGCTGAAACATTTCCAGCGTAACGTGAATCGTCCGGATGACCCCAAACTGCTCATCGTAGCGCCGCTGTCTGGCCATTTTGCATCGCTTCTCAGAGGAACAGTGGAAGCAATGCTGCCGAATCACGACGTCTATATTACGGACTGGCGTGATGCCAGCATGGTCCCGATCACGAAAGGCAACTTCGGGCTCGACGACTATATTGATTACGTTATTGATTTTATTAACCACATTGGTCCAGACACTCATGTTCTGGCGGTCTGCCAGCCGGTAGTGCCGGTGTTGGCGGCTACCGCACTGATGGCCCAGGATGATCATCCTTCAGCGCCTCGCTCTCTGGCATTGATGAGCGGCCCGGTGGATGGGCGGGTTGATCCGACAGAACCCTGTGAGCTGGCAAAGAAGCACAAACTGTCCTGGTTCAGACGTAACCTGATTCACACCGTGCCGGCGCCCTATCCCGGTGCCATGCGCAAGGTTTACCCCGGCTTTTTGCAGCTGACGGGGTTTATCAACATGAATTTCGATCGCCACGTGGATGCCTATCGGGGGCTGTTCAAATCCATTCGTGATGATGACAAGGAGGAAGTTGCGCGCCACAGGGAGTTCTACGACGAATATCTAGCGGTAATGGATCTGCCAGACGCTTATTATCTGGACACCATCGAGCGTGTTTTCCAGAAATTCCAGCTTGCCAAGGGCTCTTTCAGGCACCGCGGCCGGCTGGTAAAGCCGGAAGCCATTCGCAAAACGGCGTTGATGACCATTGAGGGCGAGAAGGACGATATTTCCAGCCCGGGGCAGACCCGTGCTGCCCACGCACTGTGTACCAACATTCCCGACGGCCGCAGGGTTCATCACTTGCAGCCCGGAGTTGGACACTACGGCACGTTTAATGGCCGTCGCTGGCGCGAGGAAATTGCTCCAAGGCTGCAGAAGTTCATTCGCAGCGCCTGAGTCGCAGTTGCTCAGGCCTCTTGTTGCAATCGTTGCCCTCTGCTAATTCGGAAAAAAAGAGCTCACCGTATCTCAGTGGCGGTGAATCAGGGAGAACAAAGATGTCTGAGAAGTCTGTAAAGTCAGTGCCTGACAGTGGAGGGGAGCTCCGTACGGTACGCCAGTCTCTGGTGAGTGCGGGGGCCCATGGTACCCGCCTGGTTACCCGCTCGGTACTCAGGCGCCTGAAAGGTGGCCGTCCCAATCCGGTAAGCATGAAGAGTATGGCGAAACCCTTCGTCCGCTTCACCGCGAAGTTTGCCACTCAGCCGGACGCGGTTATTACTGCCGAGATGCGGCTGCTGCAGAACACAACCATTCTGAGCAGTAGCGCGTTGATGAGCCTGATCAGCAGGGAGCCCATGCGGGTGGCGGCCCCAGAGCGGGGTGATCCCCGTTTCAAGGACGATTCCTGGAACGATACCATTTACTTCAACTTCCTCATGCAGGCCTACCTGATGTCGGATCGGTGGATTAATGACACCATAGACGACGTTCGCGGTCTTGATGAGCGTGACAGGCACAAAGTCCGCTTCTTCACCAACCAGGTCCTGGATGCACTGGCGCCGAGCAACTTCGTTCTGACCAATCCCGAGGTGTTGCGGGAGACGGTAGACACCAGGGGCCGCAACCTGGTGCGCGGCTTTGCCAATTTTCTCAGAGATCTGGACAAAGCCGATGGCCAGCTGTCCTTCAGGATGTCCGATCCGGATGCTTTCGAGGTTGGGGTGAACCTGGCAGACACGCCGGGTGATGTCGTCTACCAGAATGATCTGATGCAGCTGATCCAGTACCGGCCCACAACCGAGACAGTGCATCGTCGACCGCTTCTCGTCGTACCGCCCTGGATCAACAAGTATTACATCCTGGACCTGGGCGCGAAAAAGTCGTTTATCCGCTACTGGGTGGAAAAAGGTCACACCGTATTTGTCATTTCCTGGGTTAATCCCGGAAAGGAACACGCCAACAAGGGATTCGAGGACTACATGCTCGAAGGCCCGGTGGAGGCACTCGACGCCATCGAGAAAGCCACCGGAGAGAGGGAAGTGAACACCGTCGGTTACTGTATTGGCGGAACACTGCTGGGCTGCTCACTCGCCTGGCTGGCAGCGCGCGGTGATGATCGCGTGAAGAGTGCCACTTTCTTCAATAGCATGCTGGACTTCTCAAACGTTGGCGATATCAAGGCTTTCATTGATGAAGACATGATTGCCAAGATGGAAAAGGCCATGAAGAAGCGGGGCTATCTTGATGGCACCGCCATGGCATCCGCTTTCAACATGTTACGCGCCAACAGCCTGATATGGTCCTTCTACATCAATAATTACCTGCTGGGCCGTGATACCCCGCCTTTCGATCTGTTGTACTGGAACACGGACTCCACCCGGCTGCCAGCGGCCATGCACAGTTTTTACTTGCGCAACATGTACCTTGAGAATCGGCTGGTCGAACCTGGTGGAATCACCCTCGCCGGAACGCCGATCGACCTCGGGCAGATCAAAGTGCCTGCCTATTTCGCTTCGGCGATTGAGGATCACATTGCACCCTGGGTGTCCTGTTATAAAGGGTCGCGCTATCTGGGTGGACCAGTTCGCTTCGTGCTGGGTGGCTCTGGCCATATAGCCGGCATCATTAACCCACCGTACAAACACAAGTACGGTTATAGGATCAACGAAAATACTGACCTGTCACCGGATGAATGGCTGGCAGGCGCCGAAGAGTATGAAGGGTCCTGGTGGCCGGATTGGGTCGAATGGGCCAAGCAGTTCGGTGGCGGCGAAGTGGCGGCAAGAACGCCAGGTGAGGGAGAATTGCCGATCATTGAAGCAGCGCCTGGCTCCTATTTGCGCAATGAACCCGCTCCGGAAACGCCGTCGAAACCCAAGGCTGTTGCTGCCAAGCGCACAGCCCGCAAGCCGGCAACCGGAAACTCTTCCCAGAGTCAGAGTAGCCGCAAGTCAGAAAAAACGGGCTGATGACCAGCCCGGCACCGTAAATCTCCACATCAGCCCTGTTTCACCAATTGCAGGGTTGACGCGCCTTCAGTCGCCGCCCAGAATACTGTATATAAAAACAGTATTCTGGGCGGCGACTGCGTTTAAGGCGCTCAGTCGGGGAGAATGTTATGACAGGGCAGAGACCGGTATCCTTTGTTACGGTAAGGCGCCAGTTTGAATTTCGCAGCATCGAGGTCGGTCGATGGGTAACCCCCGAGGAACGAGATCGTGCTGCAGGCCGGTTTTATGGGGCGCTATGCGATCTCATGGCGCTCCTCAGGAGCCCTGAAACCCTGATTTCCCTGCGCGGCACCCTGGGGCTGCAATATGGCATCGGTGGCCGGCCGGGAGTAGCGGCTCACTACATTCCGGCCACCCGGCAGCTGGCCCTGGCCAAGAATGCCGGTGCCGGAAGCCTCGCACATGAGTGGTTTCACGCGTTCGATCACTACATGGGCCACAAGGCATTCCGGCAACTGGAAAAGCACGGTTTTGCCTCCAGCGGCTGGTTGAGCAGTGCCAGTCAGAAAGAGCACCCGCTGAATGACCGTCTGAGTGCCTGCTTCCAGAGGATCCTTTTGAACGAAGACGGCACCGCACCCAGTGCCCTGTTCCGTGCATCAAAGAAAGCGGACGCAGGGCTGAAGGTGCTTTATTACGCCAGGCCGGAAGAACTGTGTGCCCGAGCCTTCGAAGCCTTTGTTGAAGATGCGCAACCCCGGAACAGCTTCCTGGTGCGGGGTACGGTGTATTCTGATGAAGCAAAAGCGGGCCTTTATCCTGAGGGCGCTCAAAGGCAGCAGATCAATGACGCATTTCAGCGTTATTTTGAGGCGCTTGGCGCTGCCCTGTATCGGGAACAGGCTAAAGCCGGCTAGAATTGCCCACGGTTTTGTCCTGATCCAGGGGAAGTAGTATGCCCAAGTTTTTACATACCGCAGACTGGCAGATGGGGCGGGCATTCAGCCGCTTCGAGACAGAGGACGGTGCTGCTCTGGTCGAGGCGCGATTTGAGTCTATCGAGAGAATCGCACGGCTTGCCAATGAGCACCGGTGCGATGCCATTCTGGTGGCGGGGGACGTTTTTGATGCTCAGACCGTCGCCGACCGGACCATCCGCCGCGTATTCAATGCCACCAAAGAATTCACCGGCCCCTGGGTCATGCTCCCGGGAAATCACGATGCGGCTTTGGCAGAAAGTGTCTGGACGCGGGCCAAACGCCTTGGAGCTGTGCCTGGCAATGTTCATCTGGCTCTGGAGCCGGGTACTGTCAATCTGGAACCCCAGGGCCTGGCGATTCTCTGTGCGCCTCTGACACAACGCAATACCTACATTGACCTCACCGAATCTCTCAACACCTGGGAAACCGCGGAGGGTCTGGTCCGGGTCGGTCTTGCCCACGGCAGCGTTCAAGGCCTGCTGCCTGACGAAATCGACTCGGCCAATCCCATATCGCCGAACCGTGCCGAAACAGCCCGCCTGGACTATCTCGCCCTTGGTGACTGGCATGGTACCAGACAGATTGACGAGCGCACCTGGTACAGCGGCACACCGGAGCCGGAGCGGTTCCGTAATAATGACGCCGGCTACGCCCTGATCGTCAACGTGCCCGGGCGGGGCGAACCGCCGGACATAACGGCTGTGGAAACCGCCCGTTATCAATGGCACCAGTGGCGGGAGATTCTGGCCGTAGAGTCGGATCTGGACCAGTTGCTGGAGAGGCTGCAGGCATTGCCCGAGCCGTCCGTGGTTGATCTTCGCCTGGAAGGGTCGGTCACTCTGGCAGGGGAAGAAAAACTGATTAATGCGCTGTCCGTGGCCGAGGCCAGATTCCGCAGCATCCGCTGCGATCGAAGCGGTTTACAGCTGGAGCCCACTGACGATGACATTGCTGCCCTTAAGGCGGACGGGTACGTAGGGGAAGTGATTGAAGATCTCAGGGCCCGACAGCAGGACGACAACGCCGAAGCGGCCCGGGATGCACTCGCCATTCTGGCCGGGTTGCTGAAAGACCGGAAACAGGAGGTGAGCGAATGAAACTGCGTCGCCTGCAAGTGGAGCAGCTTCGCCAGTTCCGGCAGCCTTTTGTAATCGACGATTTGCAACCCGGACTCAACCTGATCCATGGCCCTAACGAGTCCGGCAAGAGCACCCTGGTGCGAGCGATTCGTGCTGCTTTCTTCGAGCGTTACCGGACCAGCTCGGTTGATGATCTGCGCCCCTGGGGTGACTCTGCGGCCGCGCCCACTATCACACTGGACTTTGAAGCCCGGCAAAAATCCTGGCACCTGGTAAAAAGTTTTCTTCAGCGAAAACGCTGTGACCTTACCGTTGACTCCACCAGCTACAGTGAAGACGAGGCGGAGGAAAAGCTCTCCGAGTTGCTGGGATTCCAGTTCTCCGCCAAAGGTGTCAGCAAGCCCGAGCACTGGGGCGTGCCCGGTTTGTTGTGGGTCGAGCAGGGGACCGGGCAGAATATAGAGCAGGCAGTCGAGCACGCCGGCGATCATCTGAAATCGGCGCTCAATTCCCTTGTCGGCGAAGTGGCCAGCACCGGTGGCGACGAACTGGTCGAACAGGTCCGGGCCCGTTGGAACGAGCTGTTTACACCCACCGGCAAGCCCCGCGGGGATTACCAGAAGCTGGAAAAGGAGCGGCAAGAACACCAGCAGCAAATCGATGAGCTGCAGGCTCGCGTTCAGAAATACCAGGAGCAGGTAGACCGCCTTGGCAAACTGACCCAGGATTATCAGCGCACCCAGCGCGAGCGCCCATGGGAAGAGGCCGAACGCCAGCTTGAGCAGGCGCGGGAACGGTATCGCCAGGTAGAGAAGCTGGAGCAACTACAGGCCCAGGAAAAAGAAACCCTGACCCACCTTCAGAGCAGCCAGCAGCTGCTGCGGCAGAACCAGGAACAGCTGGAGAGCCTGAACACAAAACTGGACGTTCGCAAAGCTGAGTTGAATCGATCACAGCGGGATCTGGAGCAGGCAGAGGCCCAAAGCCCGTCCATTGCCAGCAGCGTCCAGCAGGCGAAGGCTGCCTATGAATCCGCCGCCAGGCAAGTCCACCAGGCGCGCCTTGGTGAAACCCGCTCCCGGTTGGAGCGGGACCTACGCCGTCTGGACCAGCAAAACCAGGCGCTGACGGCGAATGTGAAAAAAGCGCGGCAGTACCAGCAGGAGGTCGAACACGCCAGGGAACAGACACGGCAGAACCAGATTGATGCCCACGCAGTAAAAGCCCTTAAAGAAACGGAGCATCACCTCAAAGAAGCATCCATTCGCTCCCAGGCCATTGCAACCCGGTTAACCTGGCAGCTGGAGCCGGGCGCCGAACTGGCGCTGGATAACGAGGCTTTGGAAGGGCAGGGTGAGAAACAACTGCTTGAGGAAGCCCGCCTGGTGGTGCCGGGTATCGGCAAGCTGGGGATCACCCCTGGTGGCGAAGATCTTGCCAGCACCCGGCGCAAGCTCTTTACGCTTGAGCAAAACTTCTCCGAGCAGTTGCAAAAGCTTGGCGTGGATTCCACCCAGCAGGCAGAGCGTCGCCTCACAGCCTATGAGGCCGCAGAACGGGCGCTGCAGCACACCCGCGAGCTGCTCAAGTCTGTTGCGCCCATGGGCCTGGATCAGCTCCTGGTGGAGCAGAAAGAGACTCAATCCCAGCTGCTGAACGCCAAAACCGAACTCCATGACAGCCCGGCGCCAGAACCGGGCCGGCAGCATCAGGCAGTCGATGTTGGCTCAGCGGAAGCTGCACGCACCAGAGCTGAAACGCGACTTGCAGAAGCAGAAGCCGAGGAAAGGAAGCACCAGACGGAGCTCCTGACCCGCCGTCAGACCCGTGACAACGCCGAGGCGGAGTGGCGGCAATTGCAGGACGAGGTGCAGAATCCCGAGCGGCAGAAACAGCTCCAGAGCCTCTCAAAAGAGCTGGCTCAAATCCAGCAGAAGCAGACCCGCCTGGAGGCCACCGTGCAGGCCCGCGAACAGGAAATAAAGCATGCCCACCCGGCCATCCTGAAGCAGGATATCGAACGCTACCAGCGCAGCATCAGCAACCTCCGCCAAAGCCAGGAAGAGCGGCAACGGGAACTCAGGGATATTCAGGTAAGGCTCGAAGCATGGGGCGCGGAGGGTCTGGAAGAGCAACTCAGCAACAAGACAGCTGAACTTGAACAGTGCAGCCGCCGCTATCAGGAGCTGCATCGCCGCGCCCAGGCACTGGACCTGCTGCTCAACTTGCTGACGGAAAAAAGGCAGGCATTGACCCGTCGCTTGCAGGCCCCCTTGCAAAAGCACCTGGACCACTACGTCTCACTGCTGTTCCCGCAAGCCACCCTGGAAGTGGATGAACACCTGAGGCCGGGGACATTCACCCGCGGAACCGAACTGGGGAAGATTGCCGAGCTGAGCTTTGGCGCCCGCGAACAGATGGGGCTGATCAGCCGCCTGGCCTATGCCGACCTGCTGCGTGAAGCCGGCAGGCCCACCCTGGTAATATTGGACGACACGCTGGTGCATAGCGACACAGACCGTCTGGACGACATGAAGCGCATTCTGTTCGATGCGGCCAACCGTCACCAGATACTGCTGTTTACCTGCCATCCCGAAAACTGGAGTGACCTGGGCGTGCCGCCGAGAGACATCCAGGCGATGAAAGAGCAGGTGCCGCGGCCACTACAGAAAACTTACCGATAGGTTATCAGATGGCGTTTCTGAACAAGAGAAAGCAAGAGTTGCAGGCTGCCCTGGAAAAACTGGAAGCGGCCGAAAACCGGATAGCGGAACTGGAGGCGGATTTTCAGGCAATTGAACGATCAGTAGCGTTTCTGATGCTTAGCCGGGATGGGCTTGTCGAAAGGGTCAGTGATGTTTTCCTCGATGGGCTGGGCTATCAGAGAGATCAGCTGATCGGTCAGCACCACCGGGTTTTTTGTGAAGAAGACTATTCACGGAGCGAGGACTACATTGCGTTCTGGCGGGAGCTGGTGACGGGCCACGTCAAGGAAGGGCGCTTCCCTAACCTCAACGCCAGGGGCCAGAAGGTCTGGCTGGAGGCCCGTTATCTACCGGTGCTTTCCGATAAGGGCGTTGTGAAACGGATTGTCGTGCTGGTTAACAGTATTGCGGCGCAATGATGCCGCCGGCTGAATAGCCTTTTACTGTTTTTTCGACCGCAGTCGCGACAGTTTTTCGCGGGACTGGGTCTTCAGTCGGTGCAGTCTTCTCTTTGCGCCTTCAAGCCCCGAACCGAGTCCGTTCAAGGTGGATTTTCCATAACGGGAAACCTGCTCCACTCCCGCCCTGGCCGATTCCGACAGGGTCGTGGAGATGGCATTGACCTCTTCGAAGATGGCTTCCACCCGCTCAATTGCCATCTCCTCGCGCTCGTCCAGAGGCCCATCTGCCTCGGCGATGCCATTCAGGAAAATCAGTATTTCTTGCGACATCGAGCGATAATTGCAGTCCGGGTTGGCTTTTTTGAAGCGCGCCAGTTGCTCGCTGATTTCTTTTATCGAGTATCGATCCGAATGTTCTTCGATCAGCGTCAGGCCCTGTTGAACGAAGAGCGGGTCATACCCCCATTCCTCGACGAAATAACTGGTGATGAAATCACGCTCTTCGGGGCCGAACTCGCCATCAATTCTGGCGAGCTTCACCCCAAGCGTCGCAATCATGTCGAACAGCCCGGTTGCCAGAACATCCATCGGTGTATTGATGAAGTCGGGGATCTGTTTCACATGCTCGGAGGAACCCCGGATAAAGCGTTTACCGATAATCAGGCTCAGGCCAGCGCCAGCTATCCCTGCGCCTATTGCCCAGCCTACAGGGGTTGCGGCTGTTCCGATCCCGAGCGCGCCGAGAAACCCAGTGGGTGCGAAGAACGTGGAAGCTACCAGCGACGATTTTGCAAACACGAAGCCAGTGGCTGCGCCATTTGCGGCATCGACGCTATCCAGAAGGTATTTCTTCAGGCGTAATGAGGAAAAAGCCTGGTCACCAATGTCGAGTTTCAGTTTGAACCGCAACGGGTCCCGAATAACAGTGCGGACATCCTGCATGCCGTCGCCGGATTCGAATTCAGCCATCTTCCCCTGTTCCCTGACGCAAAAAAAGCAGATCTGGTGATCATGATCTGCCTTTTTGCGTTTGCATGTCTACTGCTTCTTGCAGGTTTTAATGCCAATCAGCGAGTAGGCAGGGCAGTTACCCATCAGCGCGGTTGCCAGCGGGATAATGCCAATCCAGCCCCAGGCTGTTTGTGGTCCGATGAATACCAGTGCCAGTAAAACAATACCGACAATGGCCCGGATAACTCGGTCTGCAGATCCCATATTTCTGGTCATTTTTCAGTCTCCCTCGGTGATGTCAGTTTATGATTCAAGGGTAAGGCAGCATCACCGGGGACTTCAGTGATAAAGTCACATTCAACCCAGATTTGTCACCGGACAGGATCGTTTTCCATGGCCCGCCACAGTATTCTCGACAGTTTGAATGAGACTCTCCGCAAGGAAACCCTGGATAAAGTGCGGGCGATGCAGTTTCCACCCGGGCAGATTCTGTTCAGTGCGGGACAGCATTGCCAGGGACTGCCGCTGGTCATAGGTGGCAGAGTCAAAGTGCAGATGACGGGCATCTCGGGTCACAGCATTGTTCTTTACCGGATGGGAGTGGACGATATCTGTACGCTGTCCATCGGCTGCCTGATGACTGGGCGGCCTTACCGTGCCGAGGCGGTGGTCGAGGAAGATGCAAGGGCCTTGATGATCCCGCGGGGGGTATTCGATCGGCTGATGGACCAGTCCGCGGCGTTCCGGCTTGGCATTATGGAGTCCTATGGTCGCCGGCTGGATGATCTGATGTTGTTGGTGGAGGAAGTTGCTTTTCGCCGCATGGACACGCGGCTTGAGGAATGGTTGTTGGCCCGCGCTAACGGAGGATCTGTGGTCATAACCCACCAGGAGCTGGCTGTGGAGTTGGGAACTGCCCGGGAAGTGGTGAGCCGGCTGCTCAAAGAGCTGGAGAGACGCGATATGGTGAAACTGTCCCGCGGAAAGATTCAGGTCACCGGTTTGCTGGAGTCGTCAGCCCAACTCTAGCCCTAAGCGTTGCCCGCTCCCCGCTCTTTCGAACCGGGCAGGTCAGTAGAACGATCTGATCGGGTGGGTTACCGGCAGTTTCAGGGTAAAGGCTGAGCCTTCTCCCAATCGGGACTGGACATGAATCTCGCCGCGGTGCTTTTCAACGACGACGTTAACGAACGAGAGCCCGAGGCCGGCGCCGTGATTACCGGAGAGTTCGCTACTTTGCTGGCGCCGGTAACGGTCAAACAGGTGGGGGAGCTCGTTGGGCGCAATGCCCTCGCCTTCATCGCTGACGGTCAGGCATGCCTGATGACCGGCCTGGAACACCTGTATATTGATGGTGGAGTGCGGCGGGCTGTACTGTACGGCGTTGGTCAACAGGTTGATAACGGCCCTTTCGAGCAATTCTGCATTGCCCTTCAGCCAGAGATCCTCGGTTCCCTGCAGTACCAGCTGAATGCCTTTCTCAGCGGCCTGTTCGCTGACGCTGTCCCTGGCATTTTCCACGATGGCCAGAAATTCGCATTCGTAGAAGCGGGTTTCGGTCAGCTGCTCGGCCCGGGCCAGTTGCACAAATTCTTCGGCCAGATGGTAGCTTCGTCTGGCGAGCCTGCCGAGCTGGTCCAGCTGCTCGGGTTCCACCTGGCCCTGGTTTCTTTTCAGCTGTTCAATCAGCGCCAACTGTGACACCAGCGGCGAGCGTACATCGTGGGAAATGAAGTCGATGGCCTCCCGGTGTTGGCGTTGTTGCTCCCGCAGTTCGGATATGTCGGAAATGTTGGCAATGATGCCGCTCTGGTCGCTGTCCGGCAGTGAAAACGGCGCAAAGTGGATCAGAAAATCCTTGTTATGAATGCGCAGGTCTACGGTTCGGCTCTGGGCCAGGGTCAGGGTCTCCGACACGGTTTCGTGCCAGGGTGGGGTCTCTCTCGGATCATGACCTTCCAGAAGTCGCGCCAGTGGCAGCCCGTTCAGGCTGGGCATGGGCTCGCGGAACCATTCCTCAATATGGCCATTGGCAAAGCGGATGACACCCAGCTCGTCAGTCACGATGATGCCATCGGGCATGCGCTCAAAGCTGCGGCGTACGAATTTCTGCATCTGGCTCATGCGCTCGGTCGCAAGCCGCACGCGCTCGATGCGGGCGGAGATGTTCTCTCGTGGCCGGGGCTCTCTGGCCGGCGTATTGATGGCTGTCAGCGGCAGCCTGCGCAGATATCGCTGGGTGGCCTCGCGACTCAGATCGTTGGATAGCTTCAGGCCCAGCTTGTAGGTATGGCCGCTGCGGTTCAGGCTGATCCAGCTCTGGCCTCCGATATGCACCCACTCACCGGGCTTGTCCAGGGGAGGAATGTCGGATTGGGCCAGGCCAGAGGCGGTAATTACCTCACCGTCTTCAGCCAGCAGCCAGCCTTCGGGCTGGAACAGGGCCTGGAAGTGGCTGAGCAGCTGTGGCGGATGCCGGCGCGAAGGCTCTTGAAGGGTCATGGTGGGCCCTTTTGCCAGTTCGTCCAGTTGCCGTTTGAGAAAGCGGTTGGTCATGGCCAGCCGCAGTGCGCTGGATACCGGCAGCGCCAGCAGTGGCATGACGATGGCATGGGATACCGGCAGCCACAGCCGCCCGTAGAACAGCAGGGCTGCGTGTAAGATGGCCAGTGCGCCTACACATGCCAGGCACAGCAGTATGCTACTTGCCGGCCTCATGCGTGGCAGGGCAACGGCCAGAACGATAATGGTAAGTATGGCCAGGCCAACCGCTGTAACCCTGGATACCTTGGATATCAGCTCCCCTCGAACCAGCGCCGAATAGCTGTTGGCATGGAACTCCACACCGGACATGGGTTGATGGAGTCCGGAAAACGGAGTAGGAAGAATGTCGCCGAACCCTGGAGCTGTTGCCCCCACAAAGACGGTTTTGTTGCTGAAGGCTTCCGGCGCGGGTGGGCGCTCCAGTATCTCCGTGTAGGAATAAGATGGCAGTGTACCGGCGCCACCGGCCAGCGGGATGGCCCTGTAATACTGTCTTACGTTGGTATATGGCGCTGTTTCACCGGGTTCTGTCATCGGCAGTGCCTTGCCGGAGGCTGCCAGGGCCAGACTTGGCCATAACTGGTCGCCAAGCCCGTTCAGCAGGTAAACCCCCCGCGCCAGGCCATCGGCGTCAAGCTCTACATGGGCGTGCCCCAGTGCCGACGCTGCATCTGCCAGTTCGGGAACGGGCAACTGTTCGCTGATCAGGTGATTGCGCGACGGCGGCGACAGGTGAAGCGGCAGGATAACATTGCCATGGTTGTCCATGGCGGTCGCCAGTTCGGCGTCGTCAGGGGACGATTCCGGAAACAGAACATCGAAAACGATGGCTTTTGCGCCGGCCTGGTGGAGTTTTTCAACGAGCCGGGCATGGGTGCTGCGCGGCCAGGGCCAGCGGCCGAGCCGGTTCATGCTCTGTTCGTCGATAGCGACCAGTATCACGTCGTCCGAGATTTCCGCCGGTTGGGCGGTGATCAGGGTGTCGTAAAGCCAGAAATCCAGTCTTTGGGGAAGGGTGGTGGCCTGCAGTAACAGCAGTATGATCAGAAGTGGCAGGCCGAGTGTCCACGGTGTTGTTTTTATTGGAAGCCAGTTCCGGATCATGGGGCCTGCTGTCGGATATCGGTTTGCAATGGAATGTGCAATAGGGAGTGCAATGGATCACTTCAGGAACAATTCCCTCCCTGGCCCCCAACGGCTTTCAAGGGGGCCGTTAGAAAGGGCTTTCAGGCGCACAAAATACCGCCTTCCGGGAATCAGGCGCAAGGCCGCCGTAGTATCCGACAGGGTAGCTTCTTTGATAATGTTGTTGAAACGCGGCTCTTCCGAAAGCTGCAGTCGATATTCGGCGGCGGTATCCACCTTCTGCCAGAATACCCGCACCTGGCTGTCAATATAGTTCACGCTGATGATGCGTACCGGTGGCAGAGTACCGTTGACCACCAGGGAGCGGGTGTCACTGGTGGCAACGGAATTGCCTCCGGCTTCGGTGACGACCCGCCAATAATATTGCCCGGGTGACAGTGGGCGTGATGGCAGTGCGCTCTCATCCGGGGCCCATTCGCTGGTGGCCACCAGGTTGCCAAAGTCCCGGTCTTCAGCGATTTCCACCCGGGCCACCTCGTTGTCGCCAAGGAGCTGCCAGCGGAATTCCGGCATGTCATCGTTAACCGTCGCGCCGGCCTCTGGCTGCTCCAGAGTAGCGATGCGCGCCTGAAGGTCAACCTCTACGTTCAGGATTCCGGGCATGCCGGCAATGCCGCGGCTGTCCAGCGAAGCCAGGTGGATCTCGTAGCGACCGTTATCGAGCAGATCAATATCGAAACTGTCACCGCCTACGCGGCTGCTCTCCATCCAGCGGCCCGATTCCGCATCAAAGATATCCACCCGGTGGACTTCCGCACCACTGGGCTGCCAGCTCAGTCTGGCGGGCAGCTGTTTCAGCCGGGGAGGTAGCGGACTCATGGTGGGTGCCGGTGGCAGCTGGCGTATGCTCATGTCGCCAACGCCCACGGTGGATACGCTGGCACTGTAGCCAGCAGGAATGCGCCGGGTTTCCCCGGGCGGCCCGAACGACACTTCCCCTTCGGTAACCCGAAGATCGGTTTTGCCCGGCGCGGTTCGCAGGGTGAACATGGTGCCACGGACTGCGGCGACCGCTGAGGGGGTTTCGATTTCAAAGCGGGAGCCGCCTTCAATCAGCGGCTTCACCCGGGTTTCGATTTCACCGCGGTCCAGGCGCAGTCTGGTGTCCACCATGCCGGATTTGCCGTACTGGGTGAGGCGGTTGAACGCCAGGCGGGAATTCGGGGAGATTCTCACAACCGAACCATCTGCCAGTTCCACGGTGGCGGTACCGGAGTGGGACAATATCTCGTCGCCCACGCGTACCAGCGTGTTGCTGGTCAGGGGATGCTTGCTGCCATCACGCCCGGAAATCAGCTGTACCTGGCCAACAACCGATCGGATCCGGGCAGGGTCCGGCTGGCGCTGAAGCCAAGCCAGCGGAATACGTATTCTGTCACCGCTGGCCACCGTGGCCGGATTGTTGATGTCGTTGTATTGAAGCACCTTGCCTGCCGATACGTTCCCGGCAAGCAGGGCGCTGGCAATCTCGTCAAAGCTCTCCCCGGGCCGCACAGTATAAACCCACTCGGGCACCGGGTTTGATTCTGCCAGGCCATTTGCCGCTTCTGAGCCGCGGGTAATGGACAGCTCGGCCTGGGCAGGCAGTGCGAGCCCAAGGCTTGCCAGCAGCAGGACAAGGGAAGCCAGGGTGCGGGTCGAGCGTTGAATCATTTCAGGCCTGTTCCGCAGCAACGGGGTACGTATCCGTGCCGGTGGCCTTCATGGCTTCAAGGCGGTAGCCGCGCTGGTAGATGGTCTTGATGCGGAATCCGTTTTCGGGGTTGAGGCCAAGCCTGCGTCGCAGCCTGCTCATATGGGTGTCCACGGTACGGGTATTGATGTCCCGGGCCAGCCCCCATACGCGCTCAAGAAGCATTTCCCGGGTAAGCAGCCGGCCCTGGTTCTGGAACAGGAACAGGGTCAGGTCGAAATCTTTGTCGGTGAGGGTGAGTACTTCTCCGTGAAGCGCAATGGTCCGTGACTGGGTGTTGATCTCAAACGGGCCGTAGACCAGCACTTCCTTTTCATTGTCCGGATTGGTACGGCGGGCAAGGGCATTGATGCGTGCCATCAGTTCCGCTTCCCGGGCCGGTTTGCAGAGATAGTCATCGGCCCCGGCGTCCAACGCCCGCACGATGTCGGCTTCGCTGTCGCGCTGGGTCAGGAATACAACCGGGATCTGCCAGTTAAGCTGGGCCCGGACACTTTCGAGTACGTCGATGCCCGTCATGTCGGGAATCTGCCAGTCCAGCACCAGAAGTTCATAACTACGATGAAGCACAGCGCTCATAAAAGACTGGCCGGAAGGAAAGCTGTCACAGTGATGACCGCGTTCAGACAGAATTGCCTGAATGTGCTGTGCCTGTTCAAGTTCGTCCTCAAGCAAAGCAATACGCATCAAAGGTCTCCCGACATAAAAAGCACTGTGAACCCCAAGCGCAGGTTTTGCGTGGGAAAATTTATTGGACACCACATCACATTATTGCAAATTCGATATTGAGCTTCAGTGTCGTTATGTAGTGTTGCGTAAACGAAGCGCAGGCTTGCCATTGTCGTCGTCAACCGTTTGTCGGCAGCCCGGGAAATTACTGCAGCCCCAGAACCAGCCTTTTTTGCCTTTCCGGCGCACCAGTGGTGAAAAGCAGTGGGGGCAGGGCACCGGCTTGTTGCTGGTGCCGTCTTCAGGCGCCAGGTCTTCGATCGGCCGGGTACCCTTGCAGTCAGGGAACCGGGTGCAGGCATGGAAGGCACCGAACTTTCCCTCCCGCTGACGCATGGGCGCGCGGCATTTGGGGCAGTGGGGCTGCCCATCGGACGGGACAGGGTTCTTTGCCTCCGGGCTCGGGGTGTTAATGAAGCCGCGGATCTGTTCTTCGAGGTCTTCGATAAACTGCTTGGGGTTGCCCTCGCCGCGGCGGATGCTCTCCAGAGTGGCTTCCCAGATTGCCGTCATATCGGGTTTGCTGATGGATTCCGGCAGCGAATGGATCAGTGCCTGACCCTTTGGGGTGGAGCGGATGTGGCGCTTGTCCCGGTAGAGGTAGTCCCGGCGAAAGAGAGTGTCGATGATCGCCGCGCGGGTTGCTTCGGTGCCCAGGCCGTCGGTTTCCCGCAGGGTCTTGCGCAGCTCCGGGTCGCTGACGAAGCGGGCAATGTTGGTCATCGCCGAGAGCAGGGTGGCATCGGTGAAATACTGCGGCGGCTGGGTCTCGCGCTCGGCAACTTCCACCGAGTCACACAGTATCGGGTCGCCTTTTTTCAGGCGTGGGAGTGGTGCCCTGGGGGCTTCCTGGCGGCTTTCACGCTGGCGGACCTCAAGGTCCTTCCAGCCAGGTTGCAGTATCGCGGTTTCAGTGGCCCGGAAGTCATGCTCGCCAATCCTGATGGCCAGCCTGCCTTCCCTGTGGATGGCATCGGCACTGAACTGCATCAGGTAATAGCGGCTGACAAGCCCGTAAATTTTCTCTTCGGCCTCGCTCAACCGCCCTGAGGGCGACTGTCTGGCGGTAGGAATGATGGCGTGGTGGGCATCGACTTTTTTGTCGTTCCACGCCTCCGTGCGGCGATTCGGGTCCACACTGTCACAGGCCGGTGCCAGTTCATTGGCAACCTTGCCGATTGCCTTTATCACGTTCTGGCGCTGATCGAAGTGGCCCTCTGGCAGATATCGGCAATCGGAGCGTGGATAGGTGATCAGCTGGTGGCGTTCGTAAAGATTCTGGGCGGTATCCAGAACATCTTTGGCACCCATGCGGAACAGACGCCCTGCCTCAATCTGCAAGGCGGAGAGTGAAAGCGGCAGCGGAGGTGTTTCGTTACGGTCCCGAAACCGGGATTCGGTGACCTTGCCTGGCCGACCCTCGACGGCATTGGCGATTTGCCTGGCTATGTCACCATCGAGCAGGCGGTCTTCTTCATCAAGATAGGCCCTGTATTGCTCAGCAGGCTGCCATCGGGCGCCGAAACTTTGCGGGTCTGCCCCTTCATCCACTCCATGGCAGTGGGCCTGGATCCGGAAAAAAGGTTTGGGCTGGAAATGCTCGATGGTGTTGTCACGGGCTACCACCAGCCCCAGAACCGGTGTCTGTACCCGCCCCACGGAATAGACGCCCTGTTCGCCCTGCTTTTGCCAGGAGAGGGTATAGAAGCGCGTGAGGTTGATGCCGTACAGCCAGTCCGCGCGCTGCCTGGCCAGTGCCGAATGAGACAGGCGACGGAATTCCCGGTTGTCTTTCGGTGCGTCGATGGCTTTGGCGACGGCGGCAGGGGTCAGGTCATTGATCAGGATTCGTTGCACCGGGCAGGTGGCGCCGGCATAGCGAATTACCTCGTCCACCAGCAACTGACCTTCCCGGTCCGGATCGCCGGCGTGGATGATGGTGTCTGCCTTGCGAATCAGCGACTCCAGCACTTTCAGCTGTTGGCGAACACTGTCCTTCGGCGTTACCTCCCATTTGCCGGGAAACAGGGGCAGGTCTTCCTGTCGCCATTTTTTCCAGCGAGGGTCGTACTGTCCGGGTTCCGCCGGCTCCAGCAGGTGGCCGATGCACCAGCTCACGGTGCAGGCATTGTCCCCTTCGCCACAACGAATCCAGCCCGTGCCTTTCTGGTGGGGGGCTGGGAGAGCGGCGGCGATAGCCCGGCCAAGGCTTGGTTTTTCAGCAATATAGAGGCGCATAAGTCGGAAGCAATTGTCAGGTGGGAACGGAAGATGGCGCTTTGCCCCGATCCTGTCAAGGTAACACAGCGCTACGTGTAGTAGACTGTTCCATAACACATTCGATCAGGAGCAGGCCTGTTTATGTCTTTACAGCAAGCCATTGAGCAAAAGCTCGCAAACGCGTTCGACAGCCACCACCTCATGGTTGAAAACGAGAGTCACAAACACAACGTGCCGCCCAATTCGGAAACCCACTTCAAGGTGACCCTGATGGCGCCGGAATTCGAGGGGCAGGGCAAGGTGAAGCGGCACCAGTCCGTCTACCGCGTGCTGGCCGAGGAAATGGCCGGCGGCGTTCATGCCCTGGCGCTTCATGTCTACTCACCGAAAGAGTGGGAAGCGAGCGGCCAGGCAGCCCCGGAATCTCCCAACTGCATGGGCGGTTCCAAGAATGATCCGGCGTTTGTGTCGGGGGGTGGCCAATGAGCCAGTTTTTCCAGATCCACCCGGTTACCCCACAAAAGCGTCTTATTAACCAGGCTGTCGATATTTTGCGGCGGGGCGGAGTGATTGTTTACCCCACGGATTCGGCCTATGCCATCGGCTGTCACCTGGGCGACAAGCAGGCGGCGGACCGTATCAAGCGCATTCGCAAGCTGGACGACAAGCACAATTTTACCCTGATGTGCCGGGACCTTTCGGATATCGGCGTGTTTGCGAAAGTGGACAATACCCAGTATCGCCTGCTCAAGACGTTTACCCCCGGCCCCTACACGTTCATCCTGGATGCCACCAGTGAGGTGCCACGGCGGCTGTTGCACCCCAAACGAAAAACCATTGGCATGCGGGTGCCGGACAACGCCATCGTTCAGGCGCTGCTGGCTGAATTGGGCGAGCCCATTATGAGCAGCACATTGATACTGCCGGGTGAAGAAGACCCCATGACCGATCCGGAGGAGATCCGGGACAGGCTGGAGCATGAGCTGGATCTGATCATCGACGGTGGATTCTGTGGACTTGAGGCTACCACGGTGGTGAATATGACAGGTCAGGCGCCGGAAGTGACCCGCGTTGGCAAAGGCGACCCGGAGCCATTCCGGATTTAACCTGCTCAAGCCCGGGTGTTCAGGCTGAGGGCGAAGTTCTTGCGATCTGTGTAACCGCCAGCCTGATCTGTGCTGATGGTCTGGCGCATGCTGTCGTAGCGGTGCGCCAGGTCCTGCAGGCCGTTGAACTGCTGGTTGTCGCTGACCAGGGTGTCCAGCAATGAGTTGTTTACGCCATAGGCCTTGTTCAGCTTGAGGGCGTTGTCGACAAAGTGCAGGGTTGGCTCGCTGGCGCTGAGCCGGCTGAACGCTTCGCGGAATGGCTTGCTGTTGTTCAGGTCCTGTTCGATCCGGCTGCGAGTCTGCTCCGGGATTTTGCCACCCAGGCTGATAGTACCTCCGTCACTCTTCGAGACCTCCACACTGGTTGCCGGGTTGAGCTTGTACTCGGCAAGTTTATGCCGCAGCGTTTCCCGCATGTAGGCAAGGTCCTGCCCGACGGTTTGCTTGTATTCCGCCATCGAGAGTCGGGTGGATTTGGGCCGGGCCGTGTCGACAGTTGCCCGCTCGGACAGCGTGAAACGGTCATCGGTGGCAGACGTCGGTGTGTCAGGAGCGTCCGGCTTCGCTGACGCGTTGCCCGAGGCCGATGGCGGGCGCTTTTCCAGAGCTTGCTGGAACTGGGTGCTGGCTTTGATCAGCGATGTAAGCAGCGACATGGCGCTTTCCCCTCCCATGGTCACTGAGGAAATTTTGACGATTGTCTGTGTTCAAGCACAAAACGGGCCATGCCTGCCCTTGGCGCTTTGAGGCGTCTTTGTTTTTTTGCTGATCTGGATCATGAAATGTTTTCGTTCCTTGCTATAAAGTCCTCGCCCATTATCCGTGATCGCCGATCCCTGCAATTTTCGTAGCTGAGCTGTTATGAGAAAAAACCAGTCTATTCGTTTTGTGTTGTTGTTCGCCCTGGCGGGCGCCTTTTCCCTCATCCTTGTGCTGACCCTGCTATATGGCAACTATTCACAGCGCCAGCACCTGGAGGACTACACCGGGCGGTACGTTGAGGGGCTGTCCAAATCCTATTTCGATGCGCTTAACACGATGATGGTTACCGGGACCATCAACAACCGGCAGATGCTCCGGGAAAAGGCCACCGCGCCAGAGGATGTTCTCGATGTGCGGGTTATTCGCAGTAAACAGCTGAACGACATGTTCGGATCGGGTAACGGCAATGAGCAGAGCCGCGGTGAACTTGAGACCAGGGCTTTGCAGGGCGAACGCATCGAGCAGGTATCTGACGGTGAAACGGGCCGGGTCTACACGCTGATCGAGCCGGTCCGTGCCATGGAGAATTACCAGGGCGTGAACTGCCTGGGCTGCCACCAGGCCAGCGAAGGGGACATTCTCGGTGCCATTCGGGTTGATTACTCGCTGGCCGAGGGCGATGCCCGCCTGCAAGAGCAGCTCCTGACCAGCGGTGGCATCCAGGTCGTCATTTTTGTACTGGCCTTTTTCATGACTGCGGCGGTGCTGGGGAAGCTGGTGATTGCCCGTTTGCGCAGGCTGCACGACAGCATGGAAACCATTGCCACCAACTCCGACCTCACCATTCAGCTGGATGTATCCCGGGATGACGAGATCGGTTCTGTCGCCCGGGCGTTCAACCGCATGATGGCGAGGATTCTCGAAAGCATGAATACGGTCATGGACAACGCCGGGCGAGTTGAGCAGGCCGCCCGGAGTATTGCCGGCAAAGCGGAGACCACCGAACGTGAGGTGCTGGCACAAAGGGACAATACGGATCAGGTGGCCAGCGCAACCACGGAAATGGCCGCGTCTGCCGTCCAGGTTCGGGAAAATGCCGTTAATACCACCCGAAAGTCCACGGAGACGGCCGATTTCGCCAATAGCGGCGAAGTTCTTGCCCGCAACGCGGTGGCAGGTATAGAAGCCCTCAATACCGAAGTGCAAAGCGGTGCCCAGCGAATTGAGCAGCTGGACGAACGCACCAGCCGGATGTCGGACATGCTGGAGGTCATCTCCAATATTGCCGACCAGACCAATCTGCTGGCGCTGAATGCGGCGATCGAGGCGGCGAGAGCAGGTGAGCATGGCCGGGGCTTCTCGGTGGTGGCGGACGAGGTCAGGGCCCTGGCCTCCCGCACCCAGAATTCCACCGAGGAAATTCGCAACACCATTAACGGTCTCAAGGGCGAAGTGGTGGAATGCGTGGCCATCATGCACCACGCTTCGGAGATGGCGGGGCAGCAGGTGTCAGCGATTCTCAATGTGGAATCGGAGCTCCAGGCCATTGCCGCTGCCGTGCGAGAGATTACGGATCTCAATCAGGAAATGGAAAGCGCCGCCAACGAGCAGAGCGAAGTGTCTGAATCGATCAATCTCAACGTCATCGAAATCAGCCGTTCTGCGGAACAGACTTCCGGGGACGCCAAGGAAACGGCGCGAATTGCCGGTGATTTGCTGGCTATGGCGGAGACGCTTCGAAAAGCTATCGAGCAGTTTCAGCTCAACCGGAGATGATTTGATTATGGCTCTGGACTCTGTCTGGTCACGACGAATGCACCGCGCAGATCTCCCTCGGAAAAACCGGTAGCCTCGTCCTCAGGGTACAGCTCCGAAAGTTTGGCTTTCACCTCCCGATCAATCGACTTGCCGTGACAGCCAAGGCAAAGCTTTTGAGTCGGGATTGCGCTCATGTATCGAAAAGCAGGCTGGCCGGATGCTTCGGAAACCTGCCAGACCTCAACCGGCTTCCCGTTTTTGACTGGCTGCTTATCCATCGCGTGAAGCTGCATTGCCTGCCAGTCAGTTGGGGCATTATCCGGATTCCGGACTCTCAGGCTGGTTCGGCTGATGGTCCATTCGTCATTACTGTTGTTGGCGGCAATTTCAGGAGCCACTGTATTGCAGACGCCGATGCCGTTGGTGAGGCCACCCTCCTTGATCGCGGCCTGAAGCGCCTCTTTCAGGGAGCCACTGAAAGCTTTCACCATCGAACGTGCCTCGGTAACCAACTCCTCTGTAGGCTGCGCCGGCGACTGAGCCATGGCTGGCATTGATAGAATCGAAAACAGCGCTGCGGTTGTGATGATCGTTTTGGCCATTGAACACCTCCCTGGTGGTCTTGATGCTTGTCATAAGTATATAGCATGGTAGTGGTTTGAAGATTGAGCCAGGCAGGTCTGCGACGATTTGTCGCCGGATGCCGAGTCAAAACAGGAGGTTGTTGTGAAAACTCTATTACAGATTGATTTCCCGTTTACCGGGCCATTTGGCGAAGGTATGACCAATGCCATGAGGGAACTCGCCGAGTCTATCGCACAGGAGCCCGGCTTTATCTGGAAGGTCTGGACAGAAAGCCCGGATACCGGGGAAGCAGGCGGTATTTACCTGTTCGAGGATGGAGCCAGCGCCAGAGCCTATCTGGAAAAGCATACAGCCAGGCTAAAGGGTTTCGGAATCCCACAGGTAAACGGGAAGGTGTTTCAGGTGAATGAAGCATTATCTGTGATTGATAATGGGCCGATCTGAAGATGGGCGGGAAGTTACATGATATACGTTTGAAGATGTGAGCATTGATGATGTCATCGAGAATATGGCGAATGAGGAAGCCAGCGTTTGCTGGTTCTGAATAATGCCGAAGACAAGCACCTGGTTGGTATTGTTACTCTGGGCGATATTGCCGATCACTGTAAGGACAATGAGTTGGCCAAGAAAGTTGTCAGTGCCGCTCGCCATTACCACTAATCTCTGGCATCGCTAGAACAGTCCCGTAGCCAGCACAGTGGTTAATGGCTACGGGAAGTTCACTGGTCTCCTCCTTTAAAGCCCGAAACCCCCTCCTCGAAACTCTGGATGCTGACTGCCTTTCGATGCATGTGTTGCCATGGATCGTCACGCTGCCCCATCCGTCTGAAAATATTGGCAATTGTAAAGCTCCGGGGGCCCAGCTTGGGATTGTCCAGCTCATCCCACTCCAGAGGTGTGGCAATGGGCGCATCAGGTTTCGCACGAACGGAATAGGGCGCCACAGCAGTTTGCCCGAAGGCAATGCGCATAATGTCCAGGTAGAGCCTGCCCCGGCGTTTCTGTTTGCGCTGTTCCGTGGTCAGGCGATCCGGGTAGGCATCGGCCAGTGCCCGGGCTAACTCTCGGGCGAGAGATCTTACCCGGTCAAAGTCTGCCTCCGGCTTTAATGGCGCCACCACGTGCAATCCACGGGAGCCCGTCGTTTTGACAAAGGGAGTCAGGTTGCACCTTCGCATGCCCTCTGCCACCAGGCCGGCAGCCTCGCGTACCAGCTCGAAGTCGTCCCCCGGCGGGTCCAGATCAAAGATCACCTGGTCGGGCGCTTTCAGCTGGCTTTTCCTGCTTAGCCAACTATGAAAGGTGACCGTGCCCTGATTCACAAGATAGATCAGGCTGGCGGGATGGTTTGCCAGCATGTGAAGCACGTGGCCGGTACTGCCGCCATGATTCACATCCAGCGTGTCCAGCCAGTCCGGGAAATAGTCTCCCCGTGCCTGTTGGAAAAAGCCATCTTCGCCGATGCCGTCAGGGAAGCGGTTCAGCGTAAGCGGGCGTTCCTCGATATGGGGGATCATGATGTCAGCGATACGCTCATGGTACGCCAGGAGATCGCCCTTGGTTATCCCGGCATCGGGAAAGAAGGGCTTGTCGGTATGGGAAAGCTCGACCTGATAGCCGCCATAGCTCTGTAAAGTCATTCGCCTTCCTCCTGCCTGATGGTTTTCAGATTCCGGCCCGTTTTTACCGAGTCAGGCTCGGTCGATACCGGGTTGCGTCTTGCGTCTGCGGCGTCATCGTTCATCTTGATCAGCAACCACTGAGGTTTCTTCCCACCGCGGATGCGCTTTAGCGCATAGCCTCCCCGGAGCTTTTCACCCTCCAGCCAGACCTCGATCAAGCCATCCCGATGACACGAAGCCATGTCGTCCTCACGCATATTCTGGTAGCTGCCATTGTCCCATACCATGACAGTGCCGGCGCCGTACTCTCCCTCCGGAATCACGCCTTCAAAATCAGCATAGCTCAGTTGGTGATCGTCAACTTCCACCGCAAGCCGTTTTTCAGAAGGGTCGGTAGAAGGACCTTTGGGAACAGCCCAGGACTTCAATACACCGCTCATCTCGAGGCGAAAATCGTAGTGTAATTGACTGGCGTCATGTTTCTGGATGACGAAAGAGCGTTTTGTGCCATGGTCCTGCTTGCTCATAAGTGCCTCTCCCTTGATGATGGTAGCCTGCAATCAAAAAAGTAATCGCGTTACCTCATTAGTGCAAAAACATCGAATTCTCTCGGCTGTTCCCACCGGGCTCACGATCGGAACGATGTTTTGATAACTAAGGATGATTCAGTATGAACGATACAACCTCCAGAGGCGCTTTTTTTGAACCCGACAACAAAACCCACCACTATGCCGCTGATTTGCTGGCTAAAGCCGATATTCAGATCGGTGGCTCCCGCCCCTGGGATATGCGATTCAATGCTCCAGGGGTTCCGGAAGCGGCGTTGGCCCATGGCAACCTGGGACTCGGTGAAACCTATATGGATGGCGCCTGGGACGCAGACGAGCTGGACCAGTTTTTTTACAAGCTGATCAGCGCAAAGATCCCCAGGCACATAAAACCTCTCAAAATCCTGCCCCATATTATCAAGGCCAGATATCTGAACCGACAGACAAAGAAGCGTGCCTGGGATGTGGGAGAAGCCCACTACGACCTGGGTAACGACTTTTACGGCGCTATGCTGGACTCCCGGATGACGTACACCTGTGGATACTGGAAAGATGCCAGGGACCTGGAGGAAGCCCAGGTCGCCAAGTTGGACCTGATCTGTCGCAAGCTACAGTTGCAGCCGGGAATGCGCCTGCTGGATATTGGCTGTGGCTGGGGAAGCCTCATGGCACACGCGGCAGAGCACTACGGAGTGGACGCGGTTGGTGTCACTATTTCCAGGGAGCAGGCAGACTGGGCCACCGCCTATTATCCTCATCTATCTCTGGATTTCCGGCTGATGGATTACCGGGACATCAATGAAAAGTTTGACCGGATTGCCAGTGTTGGCATGTTCGAGCACGTAGGCCCGAAGAATTACCGTACTTTTATGCGGATCGCTCATCGTTGTCTGAACCCCGGAGGGCTGTTCCTGCTCCATACCATTGGCAGAAATCGCCGGAGATCCTTTCCCGATCCCTGGATCGATAAATACATCTTTCCGAACGGAGAGGTTCCCTCAGTCGGCATGATCGGGGATTCGGTCGATAATTTATTTGTGGTAGAAGATGTCCACAACTTTGGTGCCGATTACGAAAAAACCCTGATTGCCTGGCATGACAACTTCGAAAAGGCCTGGCCCCGCTTCGAGGATGAACTCGGGTACCGCTTTTATCGGATGTGGCGCTATTACCTGCTGTCTTGCGCCGGCGCGTTTCGCGCCCGTGATATCCAGCTTTGGCAATGGGTACTTTCGAAGGACGGGGTCCAGGGCGTCTATCCACGGATAGTCTGACCTGTGATTTTACGACCGGTGTGCGGGGATCATCTTGCCAAGGTAGTCCAGCCCCGCCTGATGCCCCTCCTGGTAGCCCTGTTCCAGAAGGTCCGGTTTCCGCGTCAATCGGCCTACCGCGAATTCAGTGGGCGGAACAATCACGCGGACAGTACAGTCCGGGGGTGGGTTTTCAATGAATGCAAGCGTGGCATTGTAACGCTCGGCGCGGCGAAGCGACGCCTCGGCAAGTGCCGGATATTCCCGGAACAGGCGCTTCGGGACAAATGCGAATTTCGGTGATTTTTTACGGTACCCCAGCGGGCGTGACAGCACCACGGTAATATCCCGGGCGCCATCCTCATAGGCCCTGACCACGGGAATGGCATCGGCCACACCACCGTCAGTCATGGGTTCGCCGTTTACCATCGGATAATCCCGGTAGGCGATGGGTATCGCGCAGGAGGCGGTCAGCACCTCGTGCATGTTGTTTTCGTCGACGCGAAAGTAATGTGCTGCCCCGGTTCGCGCAGAGGTTGTCGTCACCCACAACTCGGTTGTCCCCGACAGGTAGTGCTTCAGGTTCAGGGGTACATCGTTGAAAGACTGATGCCAGAGCCAGCTTACATCACACAGGTGACCGCCCGTGGCAAACCGCCTCCAGTCAATGAATTCCGGTTGGCAGGCATGGCCGATGATTATTTTCCGGCTACGCCCATGGTCTCCCGCCAGATAGCCAATCAGGTTGGTGGCGCCGGCTGAAACGCCATAGGCCCGCGAGAATGGTTGATACTGGTGTTCCATGAAGGCATCGAGGACACCCGCAGCAAAAATACCTCGCATGGCACCGCCTTCCACCACGAGAGCTGGTGGTTCAGCGGAGAAGCTTGCAGGTTCCTGTGCAACGATTTCAGGGGTGCTCATAGGGCGGATTTTGTAATCTTCTGGCTGCGGCAATTCTTCATCACGGTCATCTGTCGGGCGCTGGTCAGTCTGGATGAACGTGTTAGCAGAAGCATAACATTAAAAGCATCCTTACCCCTCGTGGCAGTCGGTCCCGGGTCTCGGCGGTTTCACAAAAATGTCATCTGTAGTCTATAACTTTCATGTAGTTGTGTGATTTCAATGGCTGGCCATATTTTAAACAGGGAATCTGGTATGAAAACTAGGCAGGGTAGAGGACTTCTGGCTGTGGGCATCCTGGTGGCGTCTCTGGGTCTGACCGGCGCAGCCGGCGCCCAGGAGCTGCGTTTGATCACTTGGGGTGGTTATGCGCCGGACGAGGTGGTGGCCCAGTTTGAGGAGGAGACCGGGATCGATGTGAAAATAACTCTCTCCAACAATGAAGACATGATCTCCAAGCTGCGAGCTACCGGTGGCGCAGGTTTTGACCTGGCGCAACCAAGCCAGGACCGAATCGTTGGCGTGCAGCGCCAGTTCAATATATACAAGCCCATCGATTTCAGCCGGGTAAATACCGACCAGTTGCTGCCATCCATGGTCAAGGCAACGCAGGATTCCACCGAACTGGATGGTGACTATTACGGCGTACCTTCGGTCTGGGGCACCAGTGGCCTGATCGTTCACGATTCGGTCGCCGACGTGGTCACCGATTACACGGACCTTTGCGATCCGGCCGTGGCCGGCGAGGTCAGCTACCGGCTCAAGCGGCCGACCCTGATCGGTTTCGCGTTCGCCATGGGCATGGACCCATTTGCCGCCTACGACGAGCGGGAGGAGTACGAGTCGATCATGGCAAAGGTGCAAGAGAAGCTGATCGACTGCAAGAGCAACGTGAAAACCTATTGGACCGGTGGCGACCAGTTGCTTGCGCTGCTGCGCACCGGCGAAGTAACCGCGGCCATGGCCTGGGATGCCGGTGGCTGGAAACTCAATGCCGAGAACCCCGATATCCGCTTCGTAGCTCCGGAATCCGGCGCCCTGGGCTGGATTGATACCTTTGCCATTCCCCGCCGCAGTGAAAACGAGGAGGCCGCCTATAAATGGATCAACTTCGTGATGCAGCCGGAAATTGCTGCCCGGATTACCAATACCTCCGGCAATTTTACCGCCTCGAAAGGCGCCGATGAATTCGTCAGGGCAGATTTGCGGGACGCTTATCGGGTCAGCTTTGATGAGGCTGCCCTCAACAATATCAAGTGGTATCCGCCGGTTCCGCCAGGACTGGAAACCATGGAAGGCCAGGTACTGGATCGCGTTCAGGCAGCGAACTGATTCCTGTGGGAATGGACTCTGACCTGTTCTGTGAGGGGCTGGTCCGCCGTTTCGGTGCAAATGCCGCGGTGGATCATATCTCCCTGGATGTGCCAGCGGGCACGTTTTTTTCCATTCTGGGTCCTTCCGGCTGCGGTAAAACAACGCTGCTGCGTCTGCTGGCGGGGTTCGACAAACCGGATGAAGGTGAAATCCACATCCGTGGTCAGCGCATGAACGATGTGCCGCCAAACCGCCGGCCGGTAAACATGGTGTTCCAGCACCTGGCCCTGTTCCCGACCATGTCGGTGGGTGACAACATTGGTTATGGCCTGAAGCGCCGGAAAGTGACGCTGGCGGAAAGGCGCAAGCGCATTGCCCGGGTTCTGGAGCAGGTCGGCCTGCCGGGACTCGAAAACCGCGATCCCCAGGAGCTCTCGGGCGGTCAGCGCCAGCGTGTGGCGCTGGCACGCTGCCTGGTGCTGGAGCCGACCCTGCTGTTGCTGGATGAGCCCCTCGGCGCCCTGGATCTGAAGCTTCGCGAACAGATGAAGGTTGAACTGAAGCACCTGCAGAAGCAGTTCGGGACCACCTTCGTGTATATCACCCACGATCAGTCAGAAGCCATGGTAATGTCCGACAGGGTGGCTGTCATGCGGGATGGCCGGTTTGACCAGGTTGCACCGCCGGAAGAGCTCTACCGGGAGCCGGCGACACCGTTTGTCGCCGGATTTGTAGGTGATAATAACCGCCTTTCCGGGGCCCTGGTGGCTATCCGGGACAATCTGGCGGAAATCCGGCTGGACGACGGTGCTCTGGTTCAGGGCCGCGTTGTCGCCGGCGAACTGGAAATCGGGCAGCGCGCAGAACTGTTTATCCGGCCGGAATCGCTCGTGCTTTCCGCTGACCGCGTCGGCCCCGGACTTTCTGTCATGGAGGCGAAAGTGCGCACCACCCTGTTTGATGGCGCCAACAGCCGGCTGGAAGCTGAGAATGGCAGCCGGCTGGTGTATGCCCGCCTGCCCCAGGATGGATCGGCGCCTCGGTTGCCCCCCGGCTCGGCAATCGGGCTGGCCTGGGACCCGGCTCTGGCCAGGGTTTTCGGGGCAGAGAACCCATGAAGTCCTCTGCCAGCCGGTTGTCCCTCTGGTTATTGTTGACCCCGTTTTTACTGTGGATTGTATTGCTTGTATTGCTGCCCCACCTGCAGATGGTGCGGGTGTCGTTCCAGGTGCGCGAAAGCTGGGATACGATCGCCTGGGGGGTGGAGCAGTATCAGAACTTTTTTACAGAATCCTATTACTGGCGGACCTTTTTGCGCACCGGGGTCATGTCCCTGTTCACCACCTTCCTGACCCTGATCATTGCCTTCCCCATTGCCTGGTACATTGCCCGGCTTGCCCGTGGCCGCTCCAAGAGCCTGCTGTTCATGGCTTGCCTTATTCCATTCTGGGCCAGTGAGCTGGTGCGTACCTATGGCTGGATGATTCTGCTGCGCGAAAGCGGCCTGTTCAGCTCCTGGCTGCAGGCGCTGGGTTGGGTGGACGGCCCTGTGGAAATGCTCTACAACGATGTCGCGGTGATCATAGGCCTGGTCTACAACGGCTTGCTGTTCATGGTGGTCCCGCTGGTGACGACCCTGGATGGCATGGACGAGAACCTGGTGGAAGCCGGCTACGATCTGGGCGGGGGGCACGGCACTGTATTGCGGGAAATAGTGGTGCCCTGGGCCATGCCCGGCATTGTTTCCGGCTGTATTGTGGTGTTCATGCTCACCCTGGGCAGTTATCTGACGCCGGTGTTGATGGGTGGCAAGGACAGCGCCTGGTTCACCGAGCAGATATTTACCCAGTTCATTACCCGGTTTAACTGGGAGCAGGGGGCAGCGCTTGGGGTTTTGCTGCTGGTGTTGTCGTCCGTCATTGTCTGGATGGGACTGAAAATCTCTGGCCAGTCCCTGCGCAAGGTGATGGGGTGAGCCGATGATTCGTTCCGTGCCCCGGTCCCGCCTGTTTGATGCTCTCTATATGGTTTATCTGGTGGCATTCTTCGTCTATCTGGCTCTGCCACTGCTGGTGACCGCCGTTTTCGCTTTCAATGATGCGCCATTTCCGTCGCTGCCCTGGCAAGGCTTCACCCTGGACTGGTATTTCGCTGATGGTTCCGCTTCTGCTGATGGCTCTGCCGGGCGCACCGGACTGTTCCATGATGACGGCCTGCTTGCGGCACTCTGGGTCAGCGCAAAGATTGCCTTCTGGGTGACTCTGGTCAGCGTCTGTCTCGGTTGCGTGAACGCTGTTCTGTTCGAACGACTGCATTTCCGCGGCAAGGAATTCCTGTACCTGCTCATGCTGCTGCCACTGGTGATCCCCGGCGTGATTCTGGGGGTCTCCATCCTGGTGTTCTACAGTGGCATGGCCAACGATGTGTCTGCAGCCTGGGGCATCGAACTGGACCTGTTCCGGCCGGGCATGACGCTGGTGGTAATGGGGCAGGTGACCTTTATCGCGACCCTGAGTACCCTGGTGATTGCTGCCCGCTTGCGCAAGTTTGACCCCCAACTGGAAGAGGCAGCCCTGAACCTGGGTGCTACACCGCTGGTAGCCTGGTTCACGGTTACCCTGCCATGGCTGATGCCGTCCATTTTCGGCGCTGCCGCCATGGCTTTCCTTATGTCCTTTGAAAACTTCAACACCACGGTGATGCTCACCGGCAGTGATACACCATTGACGGTGGCACTGTTTAACCGGCTGCGGGAAGGGTCAACGCCCGTGCTTAATGCGGTCGCGCTTTTGTTGATGGTGGGATCTGCACTGCTGGCAGCCCTGGTGATGGGACGTTCCAACAAGTAATGTTCGAATGTACGGAGATTTGAAGCAAGTATGACCCTGGCTACCTGGTTGACCGTCGTAACAATATGCACACTTGGCGCCATGTCCCCGGGGCCATCACTGGCTATAGTGCTGAAACAAACGCTCACCGGTGGTCGCCAAAATGGCATGATAACTGCCGTCACCCACGGTCTGGGGGTGGGGGTTTATGCCTTTCTCAGCATCCTCGGGCTGGCCGCCATAATTACTGCGTCGCCGGTGGCCTTTTCCATCCTCCAGTGGGGTGGTGCGGCTTATCTGGCATGGCTTGGCATAAAGGGCTTGTCGGCAAAGCCCGAGCGCGATGCCCCGTTACCAGAGGCGCCCACCACGGCAAGTGCCGCCCGGGACGGTTTTCTGGTTGTGCTGTTGAATCCGAAAATTGCCGTATTCTTTCTGGCGCTATTCAGTCAGGTGGTGGGTACTGATACCAGCGTGCTTGCCAAATTCGGCTACGCGGCCACCGCCATGGTGATTGACGCAGCCTGGTACCTGTTCGTCACCTGGCTGTTCTCAGACCCGCGATGGCTTTCGATGCTGCGCCAGAAAGCCATCTGGTTTGAACGTCTCTTTGGTGCGGTCCTGTTGGGCCTGGCCGGTCATCTGGTCTTCGGTATTCTCCATGGAAAGTAGGGCTCAGGGGCTCCGGAGACAGGTTCCTATGACCAGGCCATCCGTTCGCGCTTATGTCGCGGCCATGCTTATGGTTTCCTCGGGAGCTGCCACAGGTGACTGGACGCTGGACATAGAAACCGGAGCCCTCTGGCTTTCCCGCAACGATGTGCAGATCCCCAACAATAGCCAGGGCGATCGGTTTGATCTTCTCGACCTGACAGGCAAAGGCCCCGACCCATACCTGCGCCTGAAGCTCGAACGTGACTGGGGTGAGCGACACACAGTGACAGGGCTTTATGCACCTGTGCGGACCAGCGGAACCGGAACCTTCGACACCGATGTGAATTTTGCTGGGGAAACCTTCGTCGCTGGCGCCCCGGTCCGGGCCAGCTACCAGTTCAATACCTACAGAATCGGTTACCGTTACACCTGGCGCGAGACAGATCGCTGGCGTTTGCGGATCGGTGGCTCATTGCTGATCCGCAATGCCAACATCCGCCTGCAACAGGATGGCCGCACCGCTGAGGATCCCGATCTGGGTGTGGTCCCTTTGCTGGCCTTTGAGGCGACCCGCTTCTGGACGCCCCGCTGGTCCACCGAACTCGACGTGGAAGGTCTCGGTGCACCCGAGGGCCGTGCCATTGACGCCAGCCTGAGCCTCAACTACCTCCTGAATGAGGATCTCAGCCTGCGGGCCGGGTACCGGACACTGGAGGGTGGCGCTGATAACGGTAGTGTATATACCTTCGCTTGGCTGCATTACGGGCTGATAGGGGTGAGGTACGGGTTCTGACCGGTAAGTGCGATCAGGTCTCTTATTTTAACTATTCGCTAGGCACTTAATTGCTAGAGCCGCGGCCGAGGTACGGTTTTCCACACCCAGTTTCCGGAAGATTTGCTCCAGATGCTTGTTCACCGTGCGCGGGCTCATCTCCAGAATCTGTCCGATTTCCCGGTTGGTTTTACCATTGGCGATCCACAGCAGCACGTCGGATTCCCGTCCTGTCAGGCCGAATCGATCCCGCAGGGCAGCAGTGGCGGTGCTGGATTTCTGAACCTCCTGCAGCCTCAGAAGGTATTCGCGATTATCCACCAGCGTTAAGAATTCAACGGAGTGTGGCTCTGACAGGAAATCGAGAGTCAGGCTGTGGCCGTTTTCCGGCTTGTGCGTCAGCCATTCCGTCAGATGCTGGCTGAGCGTCAACTGATGGTCGGTGTCACCGTCTGTCAGCCGGAAATGTACTTGGGGTGTGGCCCATAGAATGTCGCCACTGCGGTCCACGGCAAACAGGTTCTGCCCGGCGGTATCAAGTGCCATGCGGGCGCTGCGGGCCATGCGAGCGTTGGTCAGGTGGACCTGCATGCGGGCCAGCACTTCGGCGGTGTTGATGGGTTTGGTTACGTAATCCACACCGCCGGAGTTCAGGCCCATTACCACATGTTCGGTGTCGCTCAGGCCGGTCATGAAGATAATCGGAGTGTCGATGAATTCCACGTTCTGTTTCAGTTGGCGGCAAGTCTCGAAGCCATCCATGTTCGGCATGATTGCGTCCATCAGCACGATGTCTGGAGTTATGTTGCGGCTGATGGTTAGGGCCTGGTTGCCCTCCAGTGCCACCAGAACGGTCATGCCGGCAGCTTCCAGGGCATCACTGATCATGCGTATGGAATCGATAGCGTCGTCCACTACCATGACCACGGTCTTCCGAGCGTCAGGTGTGTTCATAATCAGTCACCTTCAGTGCATCGATAATCTTCTCGAATTGAAAATCGTTGGTTAGTCGGGTTATTTCCTGGACAAACATCGGTTCGGCCTCGCCCCGATGCTCCAGGCTGTGCAGTGCTTCCAGAAGTCCCTTGCGATGGCCAATAGTAGCCAGTGCAACCAGTGATGCCCGATGCTGGTCGGTGGGCAATGCCATCGTTTCAGTGGCGGGTTCGGGTAACGCAGCAAGCGGCTCTGCACTTTTGTCAAAGCGCCATTCCAGCGCGATCAGGCGGGCGATGTGATCCAGCAGCTGGTTCTGGCGCACGGGTTTGATCACGTAGCCATTGTGCTGCATGGGTTCCGGGCGATCCCGGCCTTCACTGGCATCGGCGGAAACCATCACCACGGGCAGCTGATGATGGTTGTTATCCCGAAGCTGGGCCAGAATCTGCCAGCCGTCATAGCCAGGCATGGATACATCCAGCAGGAGCAGGTCGGGCAGCTCTTTGTTTACAGCATCCATGACCGCTAGAGAGTTACCGATATCAATAATTTCGAAGCCTAATGGCGCCAACATCGCGCGGATAAGCTGGCGGTGCCCGGTTTCGTCGTCCACCACCATGATCTTGCGTCGCGGGCCTTTGTAGCCGTAAATGCGGCGGGCCGGTGAGGTCATGGATTCCGGTCTCTGGGTGTGTACGCTGGACAGCATCAGGCTGACCTTGAAGGTGCTGCCATGGCCGGGTTCGCTTTCCACGGACAGATCGCCGCCCATGATTTCCGTCAGCAGGTGGGTGATGGTCAGCCCCAGGCCGGTGCCGGTCTGGCTCTGGCCCGGCGTGCGAATACGTTCGAAGGGTCGGAAGATGCGATCGATGTTCTCCTCGGCAATGCCTTCCCCGGTATCTTCGACGGTGAATTCTGCCACCTGGCTCCGGTATTTGAGAGTCAGGGCGATACGGCCTGTCTCAGTGTACTTAATGGCGTTAGACAGCAGGTTGATCAGAATCTGGCGCAGGCGTTTTTCGTCGGTGGTGACAATCTCCGGCAGAGTGCCGATTCGGTGATATTCAAATGACAGTCCTTTTTCCTCGGCCTGTAGCCGAAACATATGAACCAGTTGTTCCATCAGCAGGTCAATGCGAACGGCGTCCCGGTGCAAATCCAGTCGCCCGGCCTCGATTTTAGAGATATCCAGTAGCCCTTCAATCAGGTCCGCCAGATATTCGCCGCTGCGGCGGATGACCCCCAGTGCATCTTTGCGGTTGTCTGGTATCGAGGCATCGTTTTCCATCAATTGGGCGTAGCCCAGAATGGCATTCAGCGGTGATCGGAGTTCGTGACTAATGCCTGTCAGATAGCGGCTTTTCGCGCCATTTGCTGATTCTGCGTGTTCTTTAGCTTTCTGCAGGGCCTGATCGGTGCGTTCGTGGGCGACAATTTCTTCGGTCAGCAAACGAGTCTGCCGCTGGGACTCCTCCTCCGCTACCATGCGGCTTTCGTGGGCTAGCACGAACAGCCAGCACACCACACCGGTGATGATGATCAGCACGAAGAACACTTTCCAGAGGGTGATTGAAAGGACGGTCGCCTCGGCTACGGAGTCAACCAGGGTCTGCTCATGAATCAGCCACAACAGCAGACCCGACACGCCATTGATCATCACCAGCAGCACCAGGAAATGGCCGAGTCTGGAGTGCAGGTAAGCGAAGGCAGGCTGAGGTATAAACAAACCGAAAAAACGGCGCATCTGTGTCTTGTAGCCGGCCCCGGGTTTGCAGAAGTCGCCACAGCGGGCGTCCAGCGAACAGCACAGGGAGCAGATATTGCCGGCATAGGCCGGGCAGCCGGTAACGTCTTCCGGTTCGAACTCGTGTTCGCAGATGCAGCAGGCCACCAGTTGATGATCGCTGGCGATGGGGATGAAAGGCCGGGCCATGTAATAGCGCCCACCGGTCTTCCACGCAATCAGTGGCGCAATCACTAACGCAGCAGCAAGTGTTATGAAGTGCGAAAGTGCCTCGGCCATCGCACCCAGCGCCCCACCATAACTGATCATGCCGATGATTGACGCGAGAATCATCGCCCCCACACCTACCGGGTTGATGTCGTAAAGATGCGCACGCTTGAATTCGATATGTCTGGGACTGAAACCCAGCGGCTTGTTGATCACAAGATCAGCGACCAGTGCCCCCACCCATGCAATGGCAACAATGCCGTAAAAGCTGAGGGTTTCTTCGAGAGCGTGGTAAACCCCCAGTTCCATTACCAGTAGCGCAATGGTGACATTGAACACCAGCCAGACTACGCGGCCCGGGTGGCTATGGGTGAGGCGGGAGAAAAAGTTCGACCAGGCAATGGATCCGGCGTAGGCGTTGGTTACATTGATCTTGACCTGGCAAAGGATCACGAAGATGCCGGCGATGGCCAGCGCGGCTTCTGGTGAAGAGGTCAAATACCCGAATGCCACCATATACATCCGGTTTGGGTCTGAGGCGTCCACCGCCGGGATACCCTGATTCAAAGCCAGCACAGCCAGAAATGAACCCGCCAGAATCTTGATGGCACCGATCACTATCCAGCCCGGCCCACCGCACATCACGGCAGACCACCACCGTAACTTCTGACCTTGTTGTGGCTCGGGTATGAACCGCAGGAAGTCCGCCTGCTCGCCAATTTGCGCGATCAGTGAAAACAATACCGCTGCTCCCGCCCCAAAAAGCAGCAAATTAAACTCACCGCCCTGATTCGGAGCAATGCCCTCGAATTGGGTCCAGTCCGATACTGCGCTGGCGTCCTGGTAGAGAATGAACACAAACGGCAGTACCTGCAGGATAATCCAGGCAGGCTGAGTCCACAGCTGAAATTTGCTGATGGCAGTAATGCCATGGGTTACCAGCGGGATGATCACCACCGAACACACCAGATAGCCGATCACCAGAGGTATGCCAAACAACAGCTCCAGTGCCATGGCCATGATGGCCGCTTCGATGGCGAAGAAAATAAACGTGAAGGATGCGTAGATTAGCGAAGTGATGGTAGACCCTATATATCCGAAGCCGGCGCCCCGGGTTAAGAGATCGATATCAACGCCATAGCGGGCGGCGTAGTAGCTGATGGGTATGGCCGTGAGAAAGATAATCAGCGCCACCGCGCAGATGGCGGCAACCGCATTGTTGAAGCCGTAATGAATGGTGATGGCACCACCAATCGCTTCCAGAGCCAGAAAGGAAATGGCGCCCAGGGCCGTATTGGTGACTCGGCCAGCAGACCAGCGCCGGGCGCTTTTGGCCGTAAAGCGGAGGGCGTAGTCTTCCAGGGTCTGGTTGGCGACCCACTGGTTGTATTTCCGACGGACGCGGAAAATGCTTTGCCGGGCACTCATGCGGTGACCCTTTCATAGATGATTTACCAGGAGGTATCAAAAGCCGTGCCATCGCGCACGATCTGCAGATATGGAGCCGGGCACACCTGTTTTATATCGCGACAGTTATTCCGGGGGTATGCGTCAAATGACGTAGGCCGCTGGTGCGTTTGCCGAATGGGTTCTTTTGCGGAACCCGAACAGAATGATGATCGAGCGTGCTCCATCGAAACCGAGGGCAGTGCGTACGACACAAACATTCTGACCGGTACGTAACGCGAGGACTTACCATGAAAATGAACAAGCAATCGACGACGGGAGGCACCACCGGACGGTGGGGGCTCGGCAGGTTCAAACTGCTGGCCGCTTCATTGGTTCTGGCGGCAACTGCGAATGCGGCCGCGCCACCGACCGAAGAAGTCAATACAACAGGCCTTGCCGTGACTGACGACACCGTGACCGTAGGCATACTGCACTCGATTACCGGCACCATGGCAATCAGTGAGATCGGTTCAGTGCAGGCGGAAAAGCTGGCGATCAGCCAGATCAATGAGGCTGGTGGGGTGCTTGGCCGTCAGGTGGAGTACGTTCAGGAAGACGGTGCCAGTGACTGGCCAACCTTCGCGGAAAAAGCCCGCAAGTTGCTGCGTCAGGATAATGTTGCAGCCATTTTTGGGGCCTGGACCTCCGCATCCCGCAAAGCCGTCCTGCCGGTGATCGAACAGTATAATGGCATGCTGTATTACCCCACCTTCTATGAGGGCCTTGAACAGTCCCCTAACGTTGTTTACACCGGCCAGGAAGCGACTCAGCAGATCCTTGCCAGTCTTAACTGGGCCGCAGAGGAAAAAGGCGCGAAAACCTTCTATTTGCTGGGATCGGACTACATCTGGCCGCGTACCTCCAACAAGATCGCCCGCAAGCACATCGAAGATATGCGTGGCCTGAAGGTGGTCGGAGAGGAGTACTATCCGCTGGGTCACACCCAGTTCAACTCTGTGATCAACAAGATCAAGCTCCGTAAACCGGATGTCATTTTTGCGTCAGTCGTTGGCGGTTCCAATGTTGCCTTCTACAAGCAGATGAAAGCCGCCGGTTTTGATTTCACAGAGGAAGATCCATTGCTGCTGACCATCTCCGTGACCGAGGACGAAATCCGGGGCATTGGCGGTGAGAACGTCGAGGGCATCTACGCTTCCATGAAATACTTCCAGAGCCTGGATAACCCGAACAACGAGGAGTTCGTGGCAGCCTTCAAAGAAGCCTATGGCGACGACATGGTTATCGGTGACGTCACCCAGGCGGCCTACCTGGGCCCGTGGTTGTGGAAGGCAGCCGTGGAAAAAGCCGGCTCATTCGATATCGACAAGATCCGCGAAGAGTTTGCAGGTATTGAGTTCAACAAGGCTCCGGAAGGCTACGTGCGCATCCACGAGAATCATCACCTGTGGTCCAAGACCCGCATTGGCCAGGCCCAGTCGGATGGCCAGTACAAAGTGGTTTATGAGACCGAAGAACTGATGGAGCCAGATCCATTCCCGGAAGGTTACCAGTAAGCATGAAGCCGGCGCCTTCGCGGGCCGGCTTCACCGCCTCTGTACCTGAAGCATATTGGTCTGAACGGGAGAATGGGTCATGTTTGATGGCTATACCACCAGTGAAGTGATGTCGATATTTGCCATGCAGGGGTTTGCCGGCTTGTCCCTGTTTTCAGTGTTTGTGCTGATGGCATTGGGCCTGGCAATCATATTTGGTCAGATGGGTGTGATCAATATGGCCCACGGAGAATTCATGATCCTCGGTGCCTACACAACCTACCTGACGTCGGGCTTCTTCCAGTCCTATCTGCCGTCGCTTTTCGGCGGCTATTTCTTTATTGCGATGATCCTGGCTTTTCTGGTCTGTGCCGCATTAGGGGCACTGGTGGAATGGCTCATGATACGACGTCTGTACCACCGGCCACTTGATACCCTGCTGGCCACCTGGGGCCTGAGCCTGATCATGCAGCAGGCTTACCGTTCCATCTTTGGTGCCCGGGAAGTGGGTGTCGAACTGCCGGAATGGATGCTCGGGGCTTTCAATGTAACCGATCTGGTTCAGTTGCCCATCAACGGCCTGTTCGTGATGATCATTGCACTTCTGATTGCCGGGGGCCTGTATCTGCTGATGTATCGCTCCGGCTATGGCACGAAGGTCCGGGCAGTGGTTCAGAATCGTCCGATGGCCGAGGCGGTAGGAATCAACAGTGCCGGCATCGACCGAGCGACCTTCGCGCTGGGTTGTGGCATCGCTGGAGTCGCCGGCGCTGCGTTCACCATGATCGGTTCTACCGGTCCGTCCTCCGGGCAAGCCTACATTGTCGACACCTTCCTGATTGTGGTGTTCGGTGGTGCCCAGAGCCTTATCGGTACCATTGTCTCCGCCTTCGGAATATCCCAGGCGCAGTCCACCATGGAATTCTTCATGGGTGGCTCCATGGCCAAGGTACTTACCCTGCTGGTGGTCGTCGGTATTTTGATGCTTCGTCCTGAAGGCCTTATGGCCCTGAAGGTTCGCCGCTAGGAGATTGTCATGAATAACTCAGCCTTATCTAAATGGTTTGTTTCCCGGGAAGGGGTGTATTACCTCCTGCTGGCCCTGCTGCTGGTAGTCATTCTGCCACTGGTTCTGGACCCGTTCCGCCTGAACATGGTGGGCAAGTACCTGACTTACGCCTTTGTCGCACTCGGTCTTGTTATGTGTTGGGGCAAGGCAGGCATCCTGAGCCTGGGTCAGGGCGTGTTTTTCGGCCTTGGCGGTTATTGCATGGCCATGTTCCTGAAGCTGGAGGCATCGTCGCCGGAGAACACAGCGATCCAGAGCACACCTGGTATTCCGGACTTCATGGACTGGAACCAGCTAACTGAGCTGCCCTGGTTCTGGGAACCGTTCCACAGCTTCTCCTTTACACTGCTGGCGGTGATCGGTGTGCCGGTGCTGTTGGCCTTCATTATTGGCTTTGCGATGTTCACCCGCCGGGTAGGTGGCGTGTACTTCGCCATCATCACTCAGGCTATTGCAGCAATCCTGACCATCCTGATTATCGGCCAGCAGGGTTTTACCGGCGGCATCAACGGCATCACCGATCTCCAGACCCTGAATGGCTGGGACATTCGCACAGATGAGGCGCGGACAACGCTGTATTTCATCTGTGTTGGCATGCTCTTCCTGTGCCTGTTTGTGGCTCGGCTTGTCCAGAACCGAAAACTGGGCCGTATCCTGATGGCTATGAATGCCCAGGAAAACCGGGTCCGTTTTTCCGGCTATGACGTGGCTGCCTTCAAGATCTTTGTGTTCTGTCTGGCAGCTGCGTTTGCCGGCGTCGGAGGGGCCATGTTTACGCTGCTGGTGGGCTTCATGTCACCGTCGTTCATCGGCATTGTCGCTTCCATTGAAATGGTCATTTTCTGTGCTCTTGGCGGTCGCCTGTCAATCCTTGGCGCCGTCTACGGGGCGTTGATTGTTAACGCCGCAAAAAGTGGCTTCTCGGAATCCTTCCCGGAACTCTGGCCTTTTGCCATGGGTGCCTTGTTTATCGGTGTAGTGCTGGCTTTTCCGGATGGTTTGGCAGGCCTTTACCGGAGTTATGTCATGCCGCTGGAAGACCGTCTGTTTAGGCGTGACAAGGATAAGGGGGCACCTGTGGCTGGCACAGCGGCCAGCAAGCCGGCCGCTGCGAATGAGAATGATGACGAGCCGGTGATCGATAACTACAGCCCGGAGAAATCGTGATGAATGCAGCCAAGCGCAAAAGCGGAGACTTCCTGCTGGCGGTAGAAGGCCTGACTGTTTCTTTTGACGGCTTCAAGGCCGTTGACGACCTGTCTTTCTATCTCGATCCGAAGGAGATCCGGGTCATCATTGGCCCCAATGGCGCCGGTAAAACCACGGTGCTGGACTTGATCTGCGGTAAAACCAAAGCGTCGTCTGGCTCCATCAAGTTTGCCGGCAAGGAGCTGACCAGGCTGAAGGAACACCAGATCGTGCATTCCGGCGTGGGCCGGAAATTCCAGACCCCATCGGTGTTCGAGGATCTGACCGTATTCGAGAACCTTGAAGTGTCCTACCCACAGGGCCATAGCGTGATGGGGGCACTGGCCTTCAAACGGGACAGAGCAGTGATCGAGGCGGTGGAGGAGGTGGCAGAAACCATCTTCCTGACGGATGCACTGTACGAGCCGGCAGCCTCGCTCAGTCATGGCCAGAAACAATGGTTGGAAATCGGCATGTTGCTGATCCAGAAACCGGATCTGCTGATGCTGGACGAGCCAGTTGCTGGCATGTCTGTGGCGGAACGCAAGAAAACTGCCGAACTGCTCAGAGTGATTACCAGGGACCACACGGTGCTGGTGGTTGAGCATGACATGCAGTTTGTCGGAGATATTGCTGACCGGGTCACGGTGATGCATCAGGGCAGGGTGTTGTCCGAGGGGTCTATTGAGAAGGTGAAAGCGGACCCGAAAGTCATCGAAGTCTACCTGGGGCACTGATCATGCTGAGCATAAAACATCATTCGGTGGCCTATGGCCAGAGCACCATCATTGATGATCTCAATCTTGATGTGAAAGAAAACGAGATTGTAGCCGTGGTGGGCCGCAACGGTATGGGCAAGACTACGCTGATGAAATCCCTGGTGGGTATGACCCCCACCAAAGGTGGTGAAGTCAGCCTTGGCGGAACCAACATTTCCAATTTGAAGAGCTTCCAGCGGGTTCGCGCCGGGATCGGTTTTGTGCCTCAGGGGCGGATGATTTTTCCCACTCTGACGGTGCGGGAAAACATTGAAACGGCCCTGGCCGCAATCGGTGAAAAGAAGGTGCCTGAAGATCTTTACGAGCTATTTCCAGTGCTGAAAGAAATGCAGAACCGGCCAGGCGGCAACCTGTCCGGGGGCCAGCAGCAGCAGCTGGCTATTGCTCGCGCCCTGGCCACCCGGCCCAAGGTGCTACTGCTCGATGAGCCGACAGAGGGTATTCAGCCCAACATCATCAAGGAAATCGCACAAACACTTCGGCGGATCCGCGATGAGCGTGGCTTGTCGATTGTGGTGTCGGAACAGGTTCTTAGCTTTGTGATGGATGCGGCCGATCGGATCCTGGTGATAGAGAAGGGCTCGATTGTGCATGAAGAGAGCCGGGAAGAGGCAGATCAGGACAAAATTGCAAGTTATCTGGCAGTCTAACGAGGAGCAGACCAATGAGACACGGTGATATTTCCAGCAGTAACGATACCGTCGGCGTGGCGGTGGTGAACTATAAAATGCCGCGCCTGCACACAAGGGCCGAGGTCCTGGACAATGCCCGCAATATTGCAGAAATGATCAAGGGCATGAAAGTGGGCCTGCCGGGCATGGATCTTGTGGTGTTTCCGGAATACAGCACCATGGGCATCATGTACGACAACGACGAGATGATGGAAACCGCCGCCAGCGTTCCCGGCGATGAAACCGCTATTTTTTCGGCCGCATGCCGCGAGGCCAATACCTGGGGGATATTTTCCCTTACCGGCGAGCGACATGAGGATCATCCGAACAAGGCACCCTACAACACACTGGTTCTGATCAATAACGAGGGTGAAATCGTTCAAAAATACCGGAAGTGCATTCCCTGGTGCCCGATCGAGGGTTGGTATCCCGGCGATTCTACCTATGTCACGGAAGGCCCCAAGGGCATGAAAATCAGCCTGATCATCTGCGATGACGGCAACTACCCGGAAATCTGGCGGGACTGCGCCATGAAGGGCGCTGAGCTTATCGTGCGCTGCCAGGGCTACATGTACCCGGCCAAGGAACAGCAGGTGATGATGTCCAAGAGTATGGCCTGGGCCAATAACTGCTACGTGGCGGTCGCCAATGCGGCCGGTTTTGACGGCGTCTATTCCTACTTCGGACACTCCGCCATTATTGGTTTTGATGGCCGGACGCTGGGCGAGTGCGGCGAGGAAGACATGGGCATTCAGTACGCTCAGCTCTCGGTAAGCCAGATCCGCGACGCCCGCCAGAACGACCAGTCCCAGAACCACCTGTTCAAGTTGCTGCACAGGGGTTATTCCGGGGTTCATGCCTCCGGTGATGGTGACAAGGGCGTCGCTGACTGCCCGTTCGAGTTCTACCGTACCTGGGTTATGGACGCCCAGAAGGCGCAGGAGAATGTGGAAGCCATGACGCGCAGGACCGTGGGTACCGCCGAGTGCCCGGTGGGCGACTTGCCGTTCGAGGGCAAAGAAAATTCGGCGGGGGCCTAAAGACCCGGGAGGCGTTCATGCCGTTTATCAATGAACGGCTGGAAGCAAACCGGGAAACCATTGAACAGAACCGGGCCGCCTCAGGCCCGGTTCGTGCTTCCCGGTTCCGTTTCGAGCCAGATGTGGTGATGTCCCGCCTGCGGGAAAAAATAGTGGGCCAGGACGATGCCCTGGCAGCCATGGAATCAATGCTGGTACGGGTGAAAGCCGACATTGGCGAAGAAAACCGGCCGCTGGCAGTGCACATGTTCTTGGGTCCCACGGGCGTCGGCAAAACTGAAACCGTGCGGCTGATAGCTGAGGCCATTCACGGAAGTCGCGATGGGCTCTGCCGTATTGACATGAACACCCTGGCCCAGGAGCACTACGCCGCCGCGCTCACCGGTGCACCACCGGGCTACGTAGGCAGCAAGGAAGGCCACAGCCTGTTTGATCTGGAGAAGGTGCAGGGATCTTTCAGCAAGCCCGGTATTGTGCTGTTCGACGAGATTGAAAAAGCCAGCAAAGAGGTGGTTCGCACCCTGCTGAACGTGTTGGACACCGGCCGGCTGGTATTTCCTTCCGGCAATCGGGAAATTGACTTCCGCAACACCCTGATATTCATGACTAGCAATGCCGGAGCCCTGGAGGCCGAAGCCAGCCATCAAAAGTACCAGCGCGGCTGGCGCCGATGGTTGGGGCTCACGACGGGAGATGGCGAGGCGATTCGGGATATCGCCCTACGCCGCCATTTTGACCCGGAGTTCCTTAACCGGATCGATCAGATCCTTACCTTCAACAACCTCACCGAGAACTGGCTGGGCGCGCTGCTGGATATCGAGCTGGCCGGCCTGAATAAACGCCTGGCCCGCAAGCATGCGGAACTGACGTTATCGCCGCTATTACGGACCGAACTCTGTCAGGGATACGACAGCCGGTATGGCGCCCGAGAAATTCTGCGTGCTTTTCGTCAGCGGCTGGAGCCAGCAGTTGCAAAGGCGTTGCTGGCATTTCCTGAATGCCAGCGATTCGAAGCAGATATGCACAATGAAGAGGTGAGGGTTTACCAATACGTTGAATGACGTAGGTACCGGGGGCATTTCGCGAATACACTGCCGGTGCCAGATTTTGGATAGTAGGGGCGTAATTTAATGAGTAAGCCAATAACAAGGAGCCCCTGCCATGGCTGAAACCATCATCAAGATTGACCTGAACAAGTCCGCTTACGACAACGACAAGATTCATAACCGCTGGCACCCGGATATTCCTATGGTGGCCAAAGTAAAGCCCGGTGATGATTTCATTGTGGAGTGCTACGACTGGACCGGTGGCCAGATTAAGAACGACGACAGCGCCGACGACGTCCGCGATGTTGACCTAAGTCAGGTTCACTTCCTGTCCGGCCCCATCGCCGTGGAAGGTGCAGAGCCTGGCGACCTCCTGGAAGTGGACATTATGGACATTGGCACCTTTGATAACAGCCAGTGGGGTTTTAACGGGTTCTTCTCCAAACAGAACGGCGGTGGCTTCCTGACCGAACACTTCCCCGAAGCGCAGAAAAGCATCTGGGACTTCAGCGGCATGTTCACCAAATCCCGTCACATTCCCAACGTCGAATTCGCCGGCCTGATTCACCCCGGCCTGATCGGAACGTTGCCTTCGAAGTCCATGCTGGAAGAGTGGAATACCCGAGAAAAAGCGCTGGTTGCCACCGATCCTGACCGGGTACCGGAACTGGCAACCCTGCCACAGGCTGATACTGCCCATATGGGTCAGATGAAACCGGAGGACGCTAAAAAGGCGGGTGCCGAAGCTGCTCGGACCGTACCGCCCCGGGAGCACGGCGGTAACTGCGACATTAAAGACCTCTCCCGCGGATCCAAGATTTACTTCCCAGTTTACGTAGATGGCGCTGGCCTATCCGTTGGAGACCTGCACTTCAGCCAGGGCGACGGCGAAATCACCTTCTGTGGCGCCATAGAGATGGCAGGCTGGATTCACCTGCGAGTGAACCTGATCAAGGATGGCATCAAGAAGTACGGCATCAAGAACCCCGTGTTCAAACCCAGCGTTATCAAACCACGTTATGACGATTACGTGATCTTCGAGGGCATATCGGTAGATGAGCAAGGCGGTCAGCACTACCTGGACGTACACGTGGCCTATCGCCAGGCCTGCCTGAACGCCATCGAATACATGACCAAGTTCGGATACACCAGAGCCCAGGCCTACGCGATCCTTGGCTGCGCACCGGTCGAAGGCCATATCAGCGGGGTGGTAGATATCCCTAATGCGTGCGCCACCCTGTGGTTGCCCACGGACATCTTCGACTTCGACATCAACCCTTCGGCTGATGGGCCGAAGAAGATGACCAGTGGAGGAATGGATGTGCCACTGTCAAAAGATAAGGAGTAAACACCATGCCCGTGTATGACTACAAATGCCGCGAACATGGCCTGTTTAATACGCTGGCGACCATGGCAGACAGCGCGAAACCGGTGGAATGCCCCACCTGCAAGGTACTTTCACCAAGGGTGATTGTGTTGCCGCCGGAAATTGTGGCCCTGAATGCAGCGGATCGGGCCGCGCAGGACCGGAACGAGAAATCCCGGCACGAGCCTGTGTTTTCCACCGCCGACCGACGGGCCCACGACAAGGAACACAGCCGCGCCTGCGGCTGTGGTTCCCCGAAGCCCGGTAAGTCAATGCTGTTCTACACTGCCGATGGCAAGAAAATGTTCCCTTCTATGAGGCCGTGGATGATCAGTCACTAATTGGTAGCCGTGAAATGTCACGTGATGTTTGCCTCCGTTTTCGGGGGCTTTTTTTGCGACCAGGCCCGGAACACAGCTTTAGCACCAGTCGTGTAATCTTCTCAAGACACTTTGACATAGTGGCCGTGCCTTAGATCGAATAACTTGCGATTGGTCGGTCGGCCACCTCGCTGTCGATTCTGGACCGACCGCAGCGGCTCGAACCAATATTTGCCCTCGAGCTCAGGATTACAAGGGTTACTGAAACCCTAATAGACCTAAATGACGCGACTCGGCGGGTGCGCAGTGCTTATTACCGCTGATGCCGCCGGGAAAAGGAGTGATGAGCCATATTGTTTCGAAATGTAAGGTCGCGTATCTTTTTTCTATGCTTGTTGATAGAGCATCACAAAACGATCCTCAAGCCGGATGCCAGTGAAAGCCTAATGGCTAGCTCTGGTCAGTTAAAATGACAAAAAGAGTAACAACTATGAAGAATTCACGAATCGGTCGTTTTTTTAAGCAGCTGTGTCTGACGTTCGGTATGGCGTTTGCTGCAACTGGCGCAAACGCATTTGACTCCATTTATATTTTTGGTGACAGCCTTTCTGATACTGGCAACGCCGCAATTTTGACCGGTGGCGTGGCTCCTGAACGGTTCTCTAATGGTCCTGTTGCGGTTGATATCCTGGCCAGCAGCTTCGACCTGCAGGCGATTCCGAACTTTGGAGGAGGAACCAACTACGCAATTGGTGGTGCCCGGGCGCTTGGAAGTGACAGCGAGTTTGACACCAATTTACCCAGTCAGGTGAACTCATACTTGCAGTTCACAGGATCTAACGCCGACCCTGCCGCACTTTACGTTGTAATTATTGGCGGCAACGATATCTTCGACGCTCAGGCAATTCGTGCTGGCTCGGTAACTGAGTCCTTCGGGCGTGAGCGTCAGGCCATCCGTAAGGAAGCTCTTGATCGGGTTTCCGATGCAGTCGCTTCGATTGAAGCGCAGGTGATTAAGCTTTATATGGCAGGTGCTAGGAACATCCTCGTCGGCAATGCCCCGGATGTGGCTCTGACGCCTCAAACAGACGTTGTGGCGGAAAATCTGCTGGCGGTCACTCAAACTCGGCCGGAGGAAAGACGTGCGGAAAAGCTGAACAAGCGTACCTCACGTTTGACTGCAACCTTTAATAAAGAGCTGGCTGCAGCGGTAGCCCGAGTCGAGGCCCTGGCCAGCATAGACATTCTGGAGTGGGACCTTGCCGAGTTCCTTTCAAATCAGATTGAAGACGCCGAAACCGTAGGTTTCACCAACGTGGATGACTCCTGCATCGCCGACGGTCGGCTACCAGCCTGCACGGGCTATGTCTTTTTCGACAACGTCCATCCCACAACGTTGGTACACCAGCGTGCAGGGCAGGATCTTTTGCAGCTTCTAAAGCCCTAGCCTCAGCTAATTAACGATAATTTGCAGTTCGACCTTGGCACAGCTGGCACAGATGTTTGCCAGCTGTGCCCAGAACTAGAATTGATAAAGTGCTAACCCGTAGTTGTTGCTTCCTGGATGGCCGTTGCCATCGTCCAACTGTATCCGCCTCCCGAATACTCAGATAAATTGCAAAGCGCAGTCCATGGTGTGGCATTGAAATGTCCAGCGATGAGACTCCATTCAGAAAGGAACAGCCGGCCATTGATGGTTTGGTAATTTTAATTGGCGATGGAAACGTGCCACTGCTGTTGCAGGGCAGGATCGTAGATCGGTGAGGAAGACCATATGGTGCCCCCGGCAGGTTCCACACTGATGGCCCAGTTAGTCTCAGAATGTCTCAGTGGGTAACTAAACTATTGGTTTTAAATAAAAATAATTGTGACCTTTGATTTTAATGGTATCGTTGAGTAACAAATATGCCCATTCAACGACAGGTATTATGAGGGGTAGGTTGATGGGTATTAAGAATTGTGGAGCTAGACGATGCCGAAAAAAGTACCAGAAATGGGGCCTGCTCAAGTGCGTAATTTACGCCATGGGGTGGTGAAAGAAGGTGGGAAGAAGCGAATAGCTGGAGAGCTGTGTGTCGCCTACCACAGAGTGGGCGGGGTCGACGGTCTCGCACTGCAATGCCGGCCGCCAACGGCTGGACAGGAAATAGGCTCCCGTTCGTGGGTGTTGATTACCACTGTAGGCCTTCGTCGTCGCGAGATCGGCCTGGGGGGATATCCGGATGTGAGCCTTGGAGAGGCGCGAGAGCTGGCCCGCCAAAAAAAGGAGCAAATCCGTAATGGCATAGATCCTGTTGAGCAAAACCAAGAGCGAAAGGCCAGAGAAATTGAGCGCCAGCGTAAGAAAATCACCTTTGGTGAACTCGCGGAGGAGTATTACAAAATAAAAGAAGTGACCTTCCGTGGTAAGAAGCCGCAAAGGCAGCGAAACAGGTTGAGGAAGGCCATAGACCGATGCATGGTGGAAATTGGTGATACCCAAATCGGCGATCTGACCGTTGAGGACGTCGTGCGCGTACTTAGCCCCTTGTGGACTATAAAAACACCAACCGCCACCAGAATCCGTCAAACTATTGCCCAAATCTGGAAGATGGCGGACTCTCGGAACCTGGTTTCCGGGAAAAACCCTGCCGACTGGAATGATAACTTGGATGGGTGGTTAGCACCGGCAAAACGTATTCACAAGACTAAGCATAAGCCCGCGATGAGGCACCAAGAGCTGCCTGATTTCATGAAGCTTCTTTTGAAGCGAGATACTGTCTTTGCCCGCGCATTGGAGTTTCAAATTCTAACTGTCGCTCGGCCGACAGAGGTCCAGTTTGCTGAATGGTCGGAAATCAACTTTGAAGAGGGGGTCTGGACGCTCCCTGGCGATAAAGTTAAGAATCGCGACCCCAACGAGGCACACACAGTGCCCTTGGTGCCGAGAGCAATAGAGATCTTGCGGAGCATGCCGAAGTCTGGTCGTTATGTGTTTCCGGGGTACGGAGAGAATGAGCAGATAAGCGAGAATGCTCTGAACAACACTGTCAAAGCAATCCATCGGGCGTCTTTGAAATCTGGGGGTAAGGGGTTTGTCGACCCACGGTACAATCTGATCGCATGTGCTCATGGGATGAGAAGCTGCTTTAAGAATTTTTCGGCATCAAAGACCGAATTCGATGTGTAGTGGTCAAGTGTTTTAGGCCACCGTCTTTTGAGCTTTCCAATAGGCCAGCTCTGCTGCATTGG
>NZ_QFWX01000069.1 GCF_003344045.1 Marinobacter vulgaris | reverse complement strand
CGCCCGGTCAGGGTCTGGCTCAACCCCATATCGAAGCTGGCGGTGAACAGACTTTTGTTGCGGGTCATCGCCCATTCACCCAGCTTTTGCAGCGTCGCAGAGCCAATCTCGCGTTTCGGCGTATTCACGATGCGCAGGAAAGCGCTGTCGTCATCCGGGTTGGTCAGCACGCGCAAATAGGCCAGCAGATCCTTGATTTCCGGACGCGAAAAGAACGACGTACCGCCGGAGATTTTGTAGGGAATGCGGTTCTGCATCAGCATCTTTTCAAAGACGCGCGACTGGTGGTTTCCGCGATAGAGGAT
>NZ_QFWX01000007.1 GCF_003344045.1 Marinobacter vulgaris | reverse complement strand
GTCCGATTTGTGACCCGCCTCAGTGGCGTGTCCCTCGAACGAGATGCGCATTCTACAGAGCCACGCGTATGTGTCAACGAGGTTACCGAACTATTTTTACACTGTCTCGGTTAGCACCTATACCGCTGATCAAACCGCGATCAAGATGCCTGTTTTCTGACCTTAATTTACGCCGACTGGCCTTCAGACTTACGCGATTTTCTGTAAAGTGCCAATACCGGTCCCGACAACGCGTAAGCAAGAAAACCGATAAACAGAACCGTTGCCGGGTCAAGGGCGACAACCACGAACACCAGAACCACCAGAAGAATGGCAGCGAATGGCACCCGACCTCGCATATCGAGGTCTTTGAAGCTCTTGTAGAGAATGTTGCTGACCATCAGCACCCCACAGCCACCGACGATGATGATCGTCATCAAGGTCAACCAGCTGGCCGGCTCCACTGAATGGAAACACCAGACCAGTCCGGCAACGCAAGCAGCCGCAGCAGGACTGGCCAGGCCAACAAAGAACTTTTTATCCACCGAACCGATCTGGGTATTGAATCGTGCCAGCCGCAGAGCAGCACCAGCCACGTAGATAAACGTTATCGCCCAGCCAACCTGGCCGAGGTTGTTCAGTGACCAGAAGAAAGCCACCAGACCCGGCGCTACGCCAAAGGCGACCATATCAGCGAGGCTGTCGTACTCTTCGCCAAACTTGCTCTGGGTATTAGTGAGCCTGGCGACGCGACCGTCTAGGCCATCCAGGATCATGGAGACAAAGATCGCAATGGCCGCGTTGTCGAATACGCCGTTGGCGGCGGCGACAATAGCATAGAAGCCGGAGAACAGTGACGCGGTAGTCAACGCATTGGGCAGAAGGTATATGCCCTTGCGACGCACCGGGGCACCTTCAACAAGCTCTTCCTCGACCACCTCCCCGGCCTCAATATCGAGTTCGTGCCCGGTAAGCCGACCCGACTCCTGGGCATCGTTTTTTTCAGTCTGCTTCTTCTCGTCAGTCATACCACTCACTCCGGAAAGCATTTAGGCGGAGTATATACGAAAAACGCGGCCACCCGGGCCGCGTTTTTCAAACCAGACCGGGTAACCGGCTCAGTTTTTCTCTTTGTCCACGATCTTGTTCGCAGAGATCCAGGGCATCATGGAGCGCAGCTTTTCACCTACGGTCTCGATCTGGTGCTCGGCATTGATGCGGCGACGGGCCGTCATCGACGGATAGTTGCTGCTGCCTTCCTGAATGAACATCTTGGCGTATTCACCGGTCTGGATGCGCTTGAGTGCATTGCGCATGGCTTCACGGGACTGCTCGTTGATGATCTCCGGGCCAGTCACATACTCGCCATACTCCGCGTTGTTGGAGATGGAGTAGTTCATGTTGGCGATGCCGCCCTCGTACATCAGGTCAACGATCAGCTTGAGCTCGTGCAGGCATTCGAAGTAAGCCATCTCGGGCTCGTAACCGCCATCAACCAGGGTTTCGAAAGCCGCTTTGACCAGCTCGACCGTACCACCACACAGGACGGCCTGCTCACCGAACAGATCGGTTTCGGTCTCGTCCTTGAAGGTGGTTTCGATGATACCGGTACGACCACCGCCAATACCGCTGGCATAGGACAGGGCGAGGTTCTTGGCACTACCGGATGCGTCCTGGAAGATCGCGATCAGGTCAGGAATACCACCGCCGCGGGTGAATTCCGTCCGCACGGTGTGGCCCGGCGCCTTGGGTGCGATCATGATCACGTCCAGATCCTTGCGTGGCACGATCTGGTTGTAGTGAATTGAGAAACCGTGGGCGAACGCCAGCGTGGCACCCTGCTTGAGGTTGGGCTCGATCTCCGCGTTGTAAAGCTGTGCCTGGAACTCGTCCGGTGTCAGAACCATAACCACATCTGCAGCGGCAACGGCGGCGGGCACGTCGCTGGTTTTCAGGCCATAGGCTTCTGCCTTGGCGATGGAAGAAGAACCCGGGCGCAGACCAACCGTGACATCAACACCGGACTCTTTCAGGTTGCACGCATGCGCGTGACCCTGTGAGCCAAAACCGATGATGGCAACTTTCTTGCCCTGAATGATGGAAAGATCGCAATCCTTATCGTAGTAAACCTGCATGTATAACCTCTATATATTTTGTATTGGCCTGTTGGTGGCCGTCATTGTACAGAATGATGTCAACGCCTGTTACAGGCTCAGTACCTTCTCGCCACGGGCTATGCCGGAGACGCCACTGCGGACGACCTCAAGTACACCGGATGTTCCGATGGCCTGAATGAAGCCATCCAGCTTTTCGCTATTGCCGGCCAGCTGGACGGTGTAAACAGAACTGGTGACATCCACAATCTGGCCGCGGAAGATATCAACGGTACGCTTGATCTCGGCCCGCTGGGAGCCGGTCGCCTTGAGCTTGACCAGCATCAGCTCACGCTCGATGTGCGCGCCTTCCGTAAGGTCCACCAGCTTCACCACCTCGATCAGCTTGTTGAGCTGCTTGGTGATCTGCTCGATAACCCTGTCGGAGCCACTGGTGGTGACCGTCAGGCGCGAGAGGGTCTCATCCTCGGTAGGCGCCACCGTCAGCGTTTCTATGTTGTAGTTGCGCTGTGAAAACAGCCCCACCACGCGGGACAGGGCCCCAGGTTCGTTCTCAAGCAAAACAGAAATGATTCGACGCATGATCAGACCCTCTCCGTCTTGCTGAGCCACATATCCTTCATCGAGCCGCGCGCCACCTGCATCGGGTAGACGTGCTCGAACCGGTCAACGTAGATATCAACGAATACCAGATCATCCTTCATCGCCAGCACTTCTTTGAGCTTGGGCTCCAGATCCTCCTTGCGGTCGATACGCACACCGACGTGGCCGTAGGCTTCTGCCAGCTTGATGAAATCCGGCAAGGATCCCATATAGGACTCGGCATGACGGGACTCATAGTTCATATCCTGCCACTGCTTGACCATGCCCAGAGCCTGGTTGTTCAGATTGATGATTTTTACCGGCAGGTTGTACTGCTTGCAGGTGGACAGCTCCTGAATGTTCATCTGGATACTGCCCTCACCGGTAATGCAGAGCACATCATCGTCCGGGTGCGTCAGTTTGACGCCCATGGCAGCCGGCAGCCCGAAGCCCATGGTGCCGAGGCCACCGGAGTTGATCCAGCGATTGGGCTTGTCGAATTTGTAGTACTGGGCCGCAAACATCTGGTGCTGCCCCACGTCCGAGGTCACAAACGCCTCACCGTTGGTGAGCCTGCAGAGCGCTTCCACCACTTCCTGCGGCTTGATCACATCCGGACTGGTCTCGTAGCGCATGCCGTGGAAAGCCCGCCACTCTTCAATCTGCTTCCACCAGGCAGCGATCGCGTCCGCATCCGGCGTTTCCTTGCTCTCCCTGACGAGGGTGATCATTTCCTTGAGCACCGCATCCACGGGACCAACAATGGGAACGTCCGCATCAATGGTTTTGGAAATGGAGGCCGGATCAATATCGATATGAACGATGCGGGCTCCGGGACAGAATTTCTCGGTGGCGTTGGTCACCCTGTCGTCGAACCGCGCGCCTACACACAGGATCAGGTCGGAGTGGTGCATGGCCATGTTGGATTCATAGGTACCATGCATCCCCAGCCAGCCCAGGTGCTGCTTGTCGGAAGCCGGATAGCAACCGATGCCCATCAGGGTATTGGTAATCGGGTAACCCAGCATCCGGACCAGCTCGGTCAGCTGGTCCGTGGCCTTGCCAAGAATGACGCCACCGCCGGCATAGATAATGGGGCGTTTGGCCGCCATCAGCATATCAACCGCTTTTTTGATCTGACCTGCGTGCCCACGAATGGCCGGGTTGTAAGAACGCAGCTTCACCTTCTTGGGAAAAACGTATTCGTAGCGCTCGTTGGGGGTGGTCATATCCTTGGGGATATCGACGACCACCGGGCCGGGGCGACCGGTTGCGGCGATGTAATAGGCCTTGCGGATGATTCCCGGGATTTCCTCCGGGTGACGAACGCTCAGATTGTGTTTCACGACCGGGCGGGAGACGCCGATCATGTCGGTCTCCTGGAACGCATCTTCGCCAATCAGCGTTGATGCAACCTGACCGCAAAGAACCACCAGGGGAATGGAATCCATAAATGCGGTGGCAATGCCGGTAATGGTGTTGGTGGCTCCAGGACCCGAGGTCACCAGTACGGTGCCCGGCAATCCGGTGGCACGGGCGTAGCCGTCGGCCATATGGACCGCCGCCTGCTCATGACGCACCAGAATGTGTTTGACTTTGTCCTGCCTGAACAGCGCATCATAAATATGCAGCGCTGCACCACCCGGATAGCCATATATGTATTCGATGCCTTCATCTTGAAGGGACCGGATCAGCATATCGGCGCCAGACAATAACTCCACGATGTTCTACCCTCTTCTACGAGTGAATGAGCCGGGAAAAGCCCCGGGTGCCTGGATGTCCGGGAATCAGGCTTCTTGTGAAAGCTGAACCGGATACTCCACCACACCAGCCGTAAGAGGTTGTCTCCTGGCCAGCCGCCCTCCTGAGGGTTGCGGAGAACGGCCAATCAACGGGTTGCATATAAGCAACAACCAGTCCGCGATCTGCGCGGGGCATTCAGTGTGGTCATTAACGGGGGATACTCGCACGGGATTGCCTGCCGTATTGGCCCCTGTCTTCAGGCGATCTGCAATTTTGACAGCGCGAAACTACCTGTCAATAGTGACGGCGGTATTTCTGCCTGTCACTGACAAAGGTCTAACCTGCTTTGCGCAAGTATTTGAACCAGCGCCAGGAATCTTACCTTTACAAATGGCATGATAAACATAGGCTAAACAGACGTGGTGCTGTTTAATGCAGCAATCCGACAAGGCTAACGTGGAATGAGTAGAGGTATGAACAGAAAAATTCTCACCCTGGCAGTACTTCTGGTTGCGGCACCAGCCATGTCTTCGGCTGCCTCCGTCTACAAATGGACCGATGAAAACGGGGTTACACACTTCGGCGACCGGCAGCCAACCGGGCAGCAGGCGGAATCCGTGAGCATACGAACCGGGAAACGCTCCGAAAACAGCCGCCCCAGCCCGCAGGAGCAGGTCGAAGCGCTTGAAAGCCAGGAAGCCGAAAAGGCTGAGCGGCAGCAGGAAAACGCCGTCGAAAAGGCGCGACGCAAACAACGAGAAGCAAACTGTGAAACCGCACGCAGCAACCTGGGCATCCTCAAGCGTAACAGCCGCATACGGGTGGAAGAGGATGGCGAACAGCGGTATTTGTCACCGGAAGAGATAGACGAGCAACGCGTAAAGTTTGAGGAAATCGCCGAAGAAAATTGCGGGCAACCGTCAGAAGCCTGAAGCGGGCCAGCGGTAGCAAGACATCAAGACGAAAAAGGCGGAGCAGGTTGCTCCGCCTTTTTTGCTTCAGTCATCACGCCTTGGAGAATTCCAGGGCGTGATCCTTCACCGTGCCACGAATGGTATCCCCGGAGAGGAAATCTCCCTGAAGCAGCCTTTGCGACAGCGGGTTCTCTATCATCCGCTGGATTGCACGCTTCAGGGGGCGAGCACCGTAGACCGGGTCATAGCCGACTTCCGCCAGAAGTTCCATGGCTTCATCGTCCAGCTCCAGCTTCATGTCCTGTTCTTGCAGACGCTTGTTGAGGATCTCGATCTGGACCCGGGCAATGCCCTGGATCTGGCCTTTCGCCAGCGGATGGAACACAACCACTTCATCCACCCGGTTAATAAACTCGGGCCGGAAGTGAGTGCCTACTTCGTCCATAACTGCCGACTTCATAGCCTCGTAGTTCTCTTCACCCGCTTTCTGCTGGATGATGTCGGAACCCAGGTTGGACGTCATCACGATGACCGTATTCCTGAAGTCGACGGTTCTGCCCTGGCCATCCGTTAAACGGCCATCCTCCAGTACCTGCAGCAGTATGTTGAAAACATCCGGATGTGCCTTCTCAACCTCGTCCAGCAACAACACCGAATAGGGCCGGCGACGCACGGCTTCGGTCAGGTAACCACCCTCTTCGTAGCCGACATAACCGGGAGGCGCACCAATCAGTCGGGCAACCGAGTGTTTCTCCATGAACTCGGACATATCGATTCTGACCATGGCCTCTTCGGTATCGAACAGGAACGATGCCAGCGCCTTGCAAAGCTCTGTCTTACCCACCCCGGTGGGGCCCAGGAACAGGAACGAACCGTTCGGACGGTGAGGATCTGAAAGCCCCGCGCGGGAGCGCCGGACTGCGTTGGATACCGCCTCGAGAGCTTCATCCTGACCAATGACACGGTCGTGCAGCGCCTCTTCCATGCGCATGAGCTTATCGCGCTCGCCTTCCAGCATCTTCGAGACCGGAATACCGGTCCACTTGGAGACAATTTCGGCGATTTCCTCATCGGTCACGCGGTTGCGGAGCAGTGTCATCTCCATCATTTCCGCCTGGCTTGCCATATCCAGCTGGCGTTCCAGCTCCGGAATCTGGCCATACTGCAATTCGGACATGCGGCCAAGATCGCCGGCACGGCGAGCGTTCTCGAGGTCAATCCGGGCCTGCTCGAGCTGGCTCTTGATCTTCTGAGAGCCGTGCAGAGCAGCCTTCTCCGTGTTCCATACCTCTTCCAGGTCCGCGTATTCGCGTTCAACGCCGGTGATCACATCGGAAAGCTCTGACAGGCGTTTCTTGGAAGCCGGATCGGTTTCCTTCTTCAGCGCCTCACGCTCGATTTTCAACTGGATCAGCCGGCGCTCAAGGCGATCCAGCGCTTCCGGCTTGGAGTCCATTTCCATGCGGATCTGGCTCGCCGCCTCGTCCACCAGATCAATGGCCTTGTCCGGCAACTGGCGGTCGGCAATGTAACGATGGGACAGCTTGGCAGCCGCGATGATCGCGCCGTCTGTCACTTCCACACCGTGGTGGACTTCGTAGCGCTCCTTGAGGCCACGAAGGATCGCGATGGTGTCTTCCTCGTTGGGCTCGGACACCAGCACCTTCTGGAAGCGGCGTTCAAGGGCCGCGTCTTTCTCGATGTTCTCGCGGTATTCATCCAGAGTGGTTGCGCCCACACAATGCAATTCGCCACGCGCCAGCGCGGGTTTAAGCATGTTGCCGGCATCCATGGAGCCTTCGGCTTTGCCAGCGCCCACCACGGTATGGATTTCATCGATAAACAGAATGATCTGGCCTTCCTGCTTGGCCAGCTCGTTGAGCACGGCCTTCAGGCGCTCCTCAAAGTCGCCACGGAACTTGGCACCCGCAATCAGCGAGCCCATATCCAGCGACAGTACACGCTTGTTCTTGAGACCTTCCGGCACCTCGCCATTCACGATGCGCTGGGCAAGCCCTTCCACAATGGCCGTCTTACCGACGCCGGGCTCACCAATGAGTACCGGATTATTCTTCCGGCGGCGCTGCAGTACCTGGATGGTGCGGCGGATTTCATCATCACGGCCGATAACCGGGTCCAGTTTGCCCGCCTCTGCACGCTCGGTAAGGTCAATGGTGTATTTGGACAGGGCCTGGCGATTTTCCTCCGCGGAGGCATCGTCTACCGGCTCGCCACCGCGAACTTCGTCGATGGCGCTTTCCAGGGCAGACTTGTCGACGCCCTGCTCCCGCAGCACCCGCCCGAGGCTGCCCCGGTCGTCCAGCGCGGCCAGCAACATCAGTTCACTGGAAATGAACTGGTCACCGCGCTTCTGTGCCAGTTTGTCAGCAATATTGAACAACCGCCCCATGTCGTTGGACATGGAGACATCGCCGGCCGAGCCGCGCACTTCCGGCAGGTTTTCGATCTCTTGGGCCACTGCCTGACGGACCCGGCCGGGCTCCGCGCCCGCCTGTTTCAGCAAGGGCTTAATGGAACCGCCCTGCTGGTCCATCAGTGCCTGCATCAAATGCACGGGCTCAATGAAGTTGTGATCCTTACCCACCGCCAGGGACTGGGCGTCCGCCAGTGCGGTTTGCAGTTTACTGGTCAGTTTGTCGATTCTCATGGTGCTGGATTCCCTAATATCTGTCGTGCCGCCCGGAATGTTTCTGGAAAGGCGGCATTTGGTCTGCTTTGACAGTTAATGTAAGGGCAATCGGCGGGACTTCAAGCGGCCAGACCGAAGAAGTGTCAGAAAATTGACGGGCATCATGAAATGTAGATCAGGCTTGCCATCCGTCCGGTTTGCCCGTCCCGACGGTAGGAAAAGAAGCGCTCATGGTCTGTCACGGTGCAGAAATCTCCGCCATATACCTCAAGCACACCGGCGGCCGCGAGTCGTTGCCTGGCCAGTTGGTATATATCCGCCAGGTAGTGCTTTTCCCGGCCAGGGCTGGGCACAAACGCAGAGGTCGCCAGCGGATCATTCAGCAAAAACGTCTCCCGCACCTCGGGGCCAACTTCGAACTGATCAGGACCAATGGCCGGGCCCAACCACGCCATCACCGAGGCAGGGTTTGCGAACCGGGCAACCACTTGCTCGAGTACACCGTCAGCCAGTCCCCGCCAGCCGGCATGGGCCGCCGCAACCTGGCCCGTTGAGGGGTCACAGAACAGAACCGGCAGACAGTCAGCGGTCAGGACCACGCAGATGTTCCCCGGCTGCGATGTCACACTGGCATCGGCGCGAACCGCCCCGGCTTCAGGCAACTCGACTACATCCGTTCCATGTACCTGGTTGAGCCAGCCAAAGCGCTCGTCCACGAACCCGAGGCGTTGATGCAGAACGTGGCGATTGCGCTCCACATCCTCTGGTGAATCGCCGACGTGAGTGCCGAAATTCAGGGTATCCCATGGGGGCCTGCTTACGCCGCCGGCCCTGGTGGTAGAGGCGGCTTTGACCCACGAAGGTGCAGGCCAGTCCGGAATAATGAGAGGCACCTCAGAAGTCATGATGCTCCATATCCTTGACGTGCTTGCGAAGCGCCGCCAGTAGCGTTTCCATGTCCTCGGGCAGGGGCACCTCCCAGGTCATTGTCTCGCCGGTTTGCGGATGCTGCAGTGTCAGCTGCCGGGCGTGGAGCGCCTGGCGCTGGAAACCCGCCAGCACATCGCGGAGCTCGTCGGTGGTGCCTTTCGGGAGACGAAGCCGTCCGCCATACTGCGGGTCGCCAACCAGGGGATGTTTGACATGGGCCATATGCACCCGTATCTGATGGGTGCGGCCACTCTCAAGCTTGCACCGCACATGGGTATGGGCAGCGAAGCGCTCGACCAGACGATAATGGGTAACCGCCGGCTTGCCCGTTGGCACCACCGCCATTTTCTTGCGCTCACGGGGATGACGGCCGATTGGTGCGTCTACCGTGGAGCCCCCGGTCAGTGTGCCCACCACGATGGCTTCGTACTCCCGCCCCATGGTGCGAGTCTGCAACTGGTCGACCAGAGACGTGTGAGCAATCAGGCTGCGCGCCACCACCATGATTCCGGACGTGTCCTTGTCAAGGCGGTGAACAATGCCGGCCCTTGGCAGGTTTTCCACTTCCGGGGCATGGTTGAGCAGGGCATTGACCAGGGTACCGTCGGCGTGGCCTGCGGCAGGATGAACAACCAGGCCTGCCGGCTTGTTGATCACCAGCAGGTGCTCGTCTTCATAGACGATATCCAGGGAGATCGATTCCGCCTGCCAGCTGACCTGCGCCTCCGGCTCGGCGTCCAGTTCAAGCCTGTCCCCCAGCATGACCTTGTCCCGAGGCTTGCAGGCTTTCCCGTTGACCGTCAGTACCCCGCTTTTGATCCAGCCCTGTAAGCGGGACCGGGAGTGCTCCGGCATCAGCTCCGCCGCAGCCTGATCCAGGCGGCGGTCGCTGTGTTCCGGCGGAACAGAAAAGCTGGCGATAATACGGTTTTCAGATGACATTGAGCCCCCGGGGCCGGTGTTAAGTGTTACGTTTGGGTCAGAAATTTCCATTCCACAGCGAGAGCCACTGCACAAGGGCATGGATCCCCGTTACAATGGCTCACCATTCGATTTTCGCCATTATACGGGATTCCGGCATGAGATCAGTTGTTCGATTACTGCTAGTGACTACTGCAGCACTGTTGATCAGTGCCTGCGCCTCAAATGAGCAGGAAGAAGTGCTGCCGGAAGAAACCTATTACGAAAACGCCCGGGACGCCATGAACTCGGGCAATTTCAACGAAGCGGAACTCAATCTCGACTACCTGGAAACCTATTACCCGTTTGGCCGCTATGCGGAACAGGCCCAGCTGGACCTGATTTATGCCCGCTATCAGAACCTGGATCTCGAGGGTGCCCGCGCTGCGGCTGATCGCTTTCTTCGCCTGAACCCGCAAAGCGATCATGCAGACTATGCACTCTATATGCGCGGCCTGGCATCCTACAACCTGGATATCGGTTTGGCGGCAAGATACTTCCCCATCGACGTTGGCGCCAGAGACCCCGGCGAGCAACGACAGGCCTTCCGTGATTTTTCCGAACTGCTGAACCGGTACCCGTCCAGCGAATACGCCCCTGATGCCCGCCAGCGCATGATAGCCATCCGCAACCGCCTGGCCGAACTGGAACTCTTTGCCGCCGAGTATTACATCAGCCGCGAGGCCTATATTGCAGCCAATAACCGGGCTCGCTTTGTGGTGGAAAACTATTCGACCACACCCTCCGTTGAGGATGCGCTGATCATCATGGCGGAAACCTTCCGCTTCCTGGATCTCAAAAAGGCTTCCGCGGATGCTGTTGCCATGCTCGAGGATAACTTTCCCAACAGCAGTGCATTTAACGAGGACGGAGAGTTTCAGGCGGACATTCTCAAACGCAAGGACCGTTCCTTGTCCAGCGTGGTCACCTTTGGCCTGATGGGCGACGAGTAAACCACTCAGTCACGGGCTGCGCCAGGCAGCCCGTGTTTTCTAATTACCGCTTTTCCAACCATTGGTGATCGGATAGCGGCGGTCCTTGCCAAACCCCCTCTCGGTTATGCGCACACCAATTGGCGCCTGTCTGCGCTTGTATTCGTTGATGTCCACCAGCCTCACGACCCTGTCCACGTCCACCTTGTCAAAACCCTGGGCCACGATGGCGTCAGCGCTCAGGTCACGCTCCACATACAGGTTCAGAATCTGGTCGAGCACGTCATAGCCCGGCAGGCTGTCCTCGTCTTTCTGGTCGGGCGCCAGCTCTGCTGACGGTGGGCGAGTAATAACCCGCTCGGGGATCACCGGGGAGAGACTGTTGCGGTACCAGGCAAGACGAAACACCAGGGTTTTGGGCACGTCTTTGAGGGCGTCAAAGCCGCCGGCCATGTCGCCATAGAGGGTCGAATAGCCCACCGCCATTTCGCTTTTATTGCCGGTTGTCAGCACCATTGATCCGAATTTGTTGGACAGGGACATCAGCAATACGCCCCGCAGCCGCGCCTGCAGGTTTTCCTCGGTCGTATCCGGCCGGGTGCCTTCAAACGGGCCTGCGAGGGTTTCCATAAACGCATCGTACAAGGGCTCAATGGAGTACACGTCATACCGAACACCCAGGGCAACGGCCTCCGCTTCAGCGTCTTCAATACTCATGCTGGCGGTGTACCGGAAAGGCATCATCACTGCCCGCACGCGGTCCGCGCCCAGGGCATCGACCGCTACCGCCAGGGTCACGGCGGAATCAATGCCCCCGGAGAGCCCCAGCACGACCGACTTAAAGCCATTTTTATTGACGTAGTCCCGCACGCCCAGAACCAGCGCCTTGTAGACATTCTCCTCCAGGGAGGGCTCGGCGATCGCAGGCTGTGAAATCGGCTGGCAATGGTGCTGAACGATGAAATCAACCGGGTAGAGCCCTTCACTGAACTGTGGCGCTTCGGCCGCAAGCACGCCGGAGTGATCGAAGACCATTGAACCGCCGTCAAAGACCAGCTCGTCCTGGCCGCCCACCAGGTTCACATAGGCAATACTGACACGGTTTTCACAGGCCTTGCGCTCGATCAGAGCCTTCCGGCGTGCCTGCTTGTCGATATCGTAGGGAGACGCATTGAGGTTGACGATCAGTTTCGCGCCGGCAGCCGCAGCGTCCTCCACCGGGCCGTCGCTCCAGATGTCCTCGCACACGGTCACACCCACGGGAACCCCATGAATGTCCACGACAAGGGTTTCGGTGCCATCGGCAAAATAGCGCTTCTCGTCAAACACCTGATAATTGGGAGGAAACTGCTTGAAGTAGCGGCCGGTTATTTCCCCACGCTCCACAATCACCGCGGCGTTATAGAGCAAAGCCCCTTCCCGTAACGGGGCTCCCACGATAATTGCGGGACCGAGCTTCTCTTCACGCAGGACTTCCAGCGCCTCTGCAATGCGCACCTCCATACTCGGGCGCAGCAGAAGATCCTCGGGAGGGTAGCCCGTCAGACACAGCTCGGGGAAAACCACCAGGTCCGCCTGATGCTCTCTCTCCGCGCGGCGGGTGGCCTCAATCACCTTGGCGGTGTTACCGGGAATATCGCCCACCAGAAAATCAAGCTGGGCCATAACCACTCTCAGTTTTCCCGGTACCTGGCCGCCGGGTGACTGATGCTTTTCCACGGACATAACGCAGCTCCTGTAACTCATTGCCATTAAAAGGCTATTATAACCCCGCAGGGCAACAGAATTCTCGCGGGATACCCATCGGATTATGGCAAAAACATCGACAACTGATCTTCAGCCCTACGCGGACGCCCCTCCCGCGAGTCAGAGGGGCAGACTGTTTCGCATCTACAATCATTACAGGGTGGTCGTCAGCGTTATCCTCGTCGCGCTGTTGTTCGTCGATCCGATCAACTTCGACTCCCGCTTCCGGGCCATGGACTATTACCAGGCCGGCGTCATCAGCTACCTGGCCATCAACGGTTTTCTCGCCATGGTCATGCTGGCGGGGTTCCAGCCACGAAGCCGTCACATCACCATCTCGATCCTGATGGATATTCTGATCCTGCATGGTCTTCTGCTCACCAGTACCGGCATTACCAACGGCCTGGCCAACCTGGTCATCGTTTCCGTGGCCGCTGGCAACATCCTGACACCGACCCGGATTGGCACCTTCTACGCGGCACTGGCTGCAATCTGTTCCCTGAGCATCTCCAGCTGGTCAGTGATGGTATTTGGCGACTCGGCTGATGAAATCGTCCGGGCCGGCTCGCTCGGCATCCTCTACTTCGCAGCCGCCTTCATCCTCCAGTACATTTCCCGGCGCATGCTGCGCAGCGAGGCATTGGCCAGCTCGCGAGCCCGGAGTATTGCGGAACTGGAACAGATCAACCGCCAGATCATACAGCGCATGCGCACGGGGATTCTTGTTCTGGACCGTTTCGGACACATTCGCCTGGCCAACGCGGCCGCCGAGGAACTGCTTTTCGGCATTGCCAGCGAGGAGGCCAGCCACCAGACCAGCCGCGGGCGCACCCTGCCCCAGCCGCTTCGCATGGGCCTGGAAGCCTGGCTGAAAGACCCCAGCCGCCGAACAGAGCCGTTCCAGGCCACACCCACCTCCCCCATGGTTCAGGTAAATTTCACCCAGCTTGACCAGGATCGCGGGGACCAGATCCTGGTGTTCATCGATGACATGAGCAAGGTGACACAGCAGGCACAGCAGATGAAGCTGGCCTCACTGGGGCGACTGACCGCCGGTATTGCCCACGAAATCCGTAACCCCCTCGGCGCCATCAGCCACGCCTCGCAGCTAATGGGGGAATCCCCCAACCTTGATCAGGGCGACCGCAAGATGCTGGACATCATTGAGCGGCACTCCCGCAGGGTCAACGGCATCATCGAAAACGTACTGGACCTGTCCCGGCGCCGGGCGGCCAATTCCGATCTCATCGACATCAGCCACTGGCTTTCAGCATTTCGTGATGATTACCTCCAGACCCAGGATAATGACCATCACCAACCGCCCCATATTGAATTGCGAACGGCCGCTAACCTGCCACAGGCGCGTTTCGATGTGAGCCAGATCGAACAGGTAATGGTGAACCTCTGCGATAACGGTTTGCGGTACAGTGAACAGGCCACCGGCGAGCGCAAAATCGTGATCTATGCCGGAGCAACCGCCGATGGTGAAAGAGCCTTCGTGGATGTTCGGGATTTTGGCCCCGGCATCGCACCGGAGCACCGGACTTCCGTTTTTGAGCCGTTCTTCACAACTGACAAAAGCGGGACAGGCCTTGGCCTTTATCTGGCACGGGAACTGTGCGAGGCTAATCAGGCTCACCTGTCCCTGGTGGACGACAACCAGCCCGGCTGTTGTTTCCGCATTACCTTTGCCCATCACGGGCGAATGATATGACCAATCCGGACACCGGTAGTCTGAACAACGACATGGACCCAACAACAATCCAATGACCACTCACACAGCGCTGATCGTAGACGACGAACCCGACATCCGGGATCTGCTGGAAATCACCCTCACCCGCATGGGCATTAACACGCTGACCGCGCCGGACGTTACCAGCGCCAGGAAACTTCTGGGTGAGCACCGACCACAGCTCTGCCTGACCGACATGAACCTGCCGGACGGCAACGGCATCGAGTTGGTGCAGTGGATCCAGCAGCATTCGCCAAACACCCCGGTGGCGGTCATCACGGCCTATGGCAACATGGACACGGCGATCGAATCCCTCAAGGCCGGCGCTTTCGATTTTGTTTCCAAACCCGTTGAGCTACCGCGCCTGCGCGAACTGGTCAACAGTGCCCTGAAGCTCTCGGAACCGGATTCCGGGACCGAAGCCTCCGCCGACGAGCCTGGCCTGTTGTTGGGCAATTCCGCTGAAATCAAACGCCTGAGAACCCAGGTACGCAAGCTCGCCCGCAGCCAGGCGCCAGTGTTCATCAGTGGCGAGTCAGGCAGCGGCAAGGAGCTGGTGGCACGCATGATTCATCTGCAAGGCCCGCGCCGGGACAAGCCCTTTATCGCGGTCAACTGCGGCGCAATACCGTCCGAGCTCATGGAAAGCGAGTTCTTCGGCCACAAGAAAGGCAGTTTTACCGGCGCCGTGGACAACAAGGACGGCCTGTTCCGATCGGCCGACGGCGGCACGCTGTTTCTGGACGAAGTCGCCGATCTGCCACTGGCCATGCAGGTAAAACTGCTGCGAGCCATTCAGGAAAAAGCCGTTCGGCCGGTTGGCGACACCAAAGAGGTGGCGGTGGATATCCGCCTGCTCAGCGCCACCCACAAAGACCTGCCGGGGCTTGTCCAGAACGGCGAGTTTCGCCAGGACCTGTTTTACCGCATCAACGTCATCGAGCTATCGGTACCCGCGCTACGGGACAGACCGGACGACATCAGCCTGCTTGCAAACCACATACTCCAGCGCATTGCCCGGGAATACGAGTGCGAACCCGCAGCGCTGACTCCGGATGCCATCGACCGCCTGAAAGATCATGACTTTCCGGGCAATGTGCGGGAGCTGGAAAACATTCTGGAGCGTGCCTTTACCCTGTGCGACGCCGACCTGATCGGCCCGGAAGACCTTCACATCGGCAACGGCCCTGCGCCCAGTGGATTATCGGGTGCAGGTAGCACGGGAACACCCGCCACAGAACACGAGCCGCTGACCCTGCCCGAAGGTGAGATTGATCTGGAAAACTACCTGGAATCCATCGAGCGCCAGGCCATTGAAAAAGCCCTCGCGGCAACCCGCTGGAACAAGACGGCCGCGGCCAAACGATTGGGGATCAGTTTTCGGGCGTTGAGGTATCGATTGAAGAAACTGGGGATGGAGTGAGAGAAATCCTACAGCTAGATAGTCGAAATGCCGCTGTAATAACAAAGCAACATCGGTAAATTGTTCACCGACGGTTTATGGCCGTCCGCAACGGAAATGCTCTCAACAGGAGTCATGGATGATTCCCTCTCATATTCAGCGTGGATTTACGCTGCTAGAACTTATGATTGTTGTCGCCGTGGTCGCGGTAATCACCGCCAGTGTGTCCGGGACCTGGAAAGCCCTGATAGAGCGGCACACTCGCTATGCGGTTCAGTCGACGCTCTCCCAAGCCTTTGCTTCAGCCCGCAGCAGTGCCGTGACAGTAAACGAGATCACCACCGTGTGCCCGCTTGACGAGAACCAGAACTGTTCCCAGAACTGGGACCTCCCGATAACGGTATTCCTGGATCCAATGAATGCGCGGGCTTTGACCGTTGGCACAGAGGTTATTCGAGTCTTTGACGTTCCGGACAATGGCTTTCTTACCGCCAGCAACTCAGGCCAGTCAGAAAGACGCTATTTTCAATACAATGCCAATGGTACTGCCAGGGGTACGCTAGGTAATCTGATCTGGTGTCCAATCAGTCATAACCCATCCGGGGCAATTCAGCTCAGAATGAATTTCGGAGGCAGGATTACGTGGGCCCGAGATTCAGATGAGGATGGCGTAAAAGAAAATTCTCAGGGACAACCTCTGGTGTGTCCGTGATCAACACGCGAAAACTATTGCCAACAACCGGTTTCTGAAGCAGTACGATTACCCTGCTCGTCGATTGTCATGGTGCCGCAGTCATCGCTCGACTGAATCGATCGGGGCACTGCCTGTAAGGTAAAGGAATCTGTTGTAACGTTCCCCGAGAATGATATGTCGTAAGCGGCTGGGTTTCCCTCTCTCGGCGAGACAGTGAAGGGAAGATCCGGTGCATTGCCATCTGCTTTTCGGTAATCAAACCCGTTCGAGTAGCGACGCTCCATCAGCTGAACAAGCTCAAGCAAGTCTGCCTGAGCCTGGCCTCGTCGGGTTTTCTCGACGTAGCTTTGGTAGGAAGGATAGGCGATTGCCGCCAGTATGCCGATGATGGCAACCACAATCATCAACTCAATCAGCGTAAATCCCTGCTGCTTCTTTGCCCTGTGATACATTTTTTTAAGACCTCTCAAATGAGCATTGCCGGCGACAACACCACCTGCCGGCAATGCTCCGGAGTTAGCGAATCTGTTCCCAGTTCTGCCGGCCGCGACTGATTGAGCCGGCTTCTGGCACGCTTATGATCTGGCCGGATGAGCCGGTGAAAATCTTTCGTTCATCACCAGTCTGTGGATCTGTCAAAACCGTTGGAGTGTTGATTATACCAATGTCGGGATCAAGACCAGACGGCGGAACCGTGAATTCTTCACCATCGATCGCGATGGTCACGAAGTCATTACTGTCGAATTTTCCATCGTTATTAATATCGAAAACCGAGTAGGACAGCCGACTTCCGCTCAGAGTATTAACTTCATAGAGCCAACTGGTGCCGCCGGCAGAGCATGCATCTGAAGACGGGATAAGACTGGTGAAGATCACACGATCACCTCTGACGAGCGCTCGGGATGTCACACGTTCGCCTTGGGGGCCGGGGCCGCCGTTCGCCGAATCCCAGACCAAGTCAATGTGCCAGCCCCTTTCATTAGTCAGCTGATTGTCAGAGATAAAGGTCAAGCCAACATCAAAGATGACGGGATTACCGTCTTCATCGGTTTGCTCAACCTCATCAACTCGCGTAAGTATCTCCTGTTCAAGCAGATCGCTCACCTCCAAGGTTTCTGGTGATTCATCATCATCAATGATGCCATAGAACGCCTGAATCTGAGGATCCACACCAACGACATTATCACCCTGGCGAAGGAAACTGCCCGTTCCGAAAAACACCATGTGTTCGCCTTCCTTGTTGAATGCCGAAGTCAGCGGAGCTGTGATTGGTTGACCAGACGGTGCAGTAAACAGTGGAACCAGTTCAGAGCTTACCCGGAGATCATTCGGAACCCCCCAATTGGATGGGCTCGTTCCCTCAGTATCGATTCGCCAGAGCTTGCCCAACGAGTCTCCCACGTAAATTCGATCCACGACCCGGTTGTTGTCCAGGTCGACGGCCAGCGGAGACCCAAGCTGACCGCTGTTAGGCAAAGAAAAGGTTTCAATCGGTCGTCCTGTTGCAGCATCGAGCACCCATATCTTGCCGCTGCCGGCAGCCGCCGAATCGGAAAACCCACTTGAGACAATGACTGCGAACTGGCCATTCGGCATCGGCGCAATGGACGGCTGCTGAAGCGTACGACCCATATCCGGGTGCGAGAACTCCCAGAGGAACTGATTTTCCGAGACGTTTTCCGGGGCGGTAATGTCCAACGCAAAAACGCTTTCACCACCGGCACCGGTCGAGCCGACTGCCAGGGTTCTCCAACCCAGCGTTGAGCCGAGCCACGCGTCCGCAACGCGTGGAGAACCGTCAACATAGTATCTATGGGTGTAGCCATTTTCAGTCAACTCAGCCAGATTCCCCATGATGTCGGATGGAACGTAAGCAAAGAGTTCTTTACCGGCATCTGCGCCTGAAGAAGCATTGAATCCATGCAGCATACCGTCATTGGCGCCAACGACCACCACAGGCGGACGGCTCTGATAGGCGGCAGATGCCCGGAAAGCGTTGTAGTCGGTCACCGTGGAGAAAGCAGAGATATTATCGAGGCCCGCATAGCCAAAGTTCTGCCGGAAAACGTACTGTGGATTGGAGTTGATGATATCTCCAAGTCGACTGTCTCGCTCCCTGAAAACACCACTCGGATTGGTCAGTGTTTGCTCATTAGAGCGGTCGCCACGAAGGTAATTAACCCGCTGCTCACCAATCGTTTCACTGGTCTGGGTACCGTCCAGGTTCTGGCGCAACGCAAGCTTCTGATCGGCATCCAGCTCATCCCACAGGAACGCCTTACCGGAGGCAGACAAAAGCTCCCCATCGACTGCATCCACATCGGACACAGGATCGTTGGTAATGATGTTCCTCGTATTTACTTCACCCAGGGAGAGGTTGTCCAATTCAGTGGCTGCGCTCCAATCAAAGATGTCGGCAACAGTACCATCCGACTCGATCGAGAAAGCACGCAGATCACCGCTCCAGTTTTCACTGTTGAATGAGGCCTGATAAACCGCCGTATCCGTGCTCAGGCTTGAGGAGCTTGCCGCTACTGACGCTGCGGCAGAAGAAGAACGCAGGATATCAGCAAAGACCAATTCCAGATCCGTGGCCAGCTTCGATGGGTCAATCGCAAAATAATAGTTGTCCGGCAGGCCGTCATTGTTGGCGTCCCAGGATTCAGGATCGGTCGGGAAATTCGCCTGCTTGTCGTACCCGCCCCATTTGGCAGCGTAAAACATCGGGTTTTGCAGAAGACCATCCGACGCACCACTAGTGTTCAGGTCGTAGGTTACTAACGTAGCCTCATCGTTAACCTGACAGTCATCGCATCCAAGCACGCCCGTCGGATCGGTGTAGTCGAATCCCAGAATACCGGAGTGCGCATGAAAACCGTCCTGAGTGGTACCACTGAGCACGTAACCAAAACCGAGTCGCCCGGATGTGGACTCCTGAGCGGTCCTGGTTGTAACCGCCAGCGTGCTATCAGTGATGGTGTAATCAATGACGCCCCACATGTCCTGGTCGTAGTCACCGCCCTGCTCACTGTCTTCCCAGTTCACCAGGAACTTCCCGGTGCCATTTTCCAGATCCTGGCGCACCACCTTGAAGTCCACAATGGCACAGTTACCACCAATGGAAGCGTTACGACACGCCGGCAATATAGTGACGGCGGTCTCCGACGTGCCGGGCAGAGGAATATCGATCCGGGGAACAGCCGGCGCCAACGCCACCGCAAAGGTTTTGATGTTCTGATCGCCCTGCAGAACTGGGCGCAAGTCTTCGGTATAGGCATGATGGGCCAGACCAACGGCGTCATAGCCACCTGACAGCCGGGGCGCTTCCGGACACAGACCAACGGCGTCGGCAAGGCTCCCCAAGGTTTTGGAAGTACAAAGCTGGTTGGTATCGGTGTCGTTTTCGCCGATAAACCAGTTGTTCCCGTTTATGCCTTCCGAGGCACCAATCTCATCGACAATACTGCGAAGTGATGCCACGTCTGTGAGCCCGGGAATGTCAGACACCGAACCCAGTTGATCTCGGTCATAAGAAGCAACGCTTCCATTGAAGTTGATTATATTCAGAGGCGCGCAATAATTGTCGGTGGAAAGAGTGTCGTTCCAGGACTGAACATTCAAACCAGTCAACTGGTCTGTGGTCCCAATGTCTTGGGTAAACGCCGGGCTGGGGTCACTTCCGGTAAAATACCGCACGGCTTCCAGAAAAATCTCGGACTGGGGGTTTCCCCATCCCATGCAGACGCCATCCTCGAAGGAGGCCAATTGGAATGGGCAGTTCTCAGAATCACGATCGTAAACACCATCTGTAGCGTACCCGTACATTCTGAGAACGCTCAGGGAGTCAACGATGTTACCGAGTGATGGAGGTGTCGTGAAAGTCCCGTCAGTGCCCACATTCACTTCATCACTGAATTCGGACACGTTCTTTCTGAGCACACCGCCCGATTTGTTTCTCTCGTAACTGCCGCTCAGTAGACCAAACAGGATTTCCTCGTCATCGCCATACTGCTGAAGCAGACCAACCGGCTTGTAATTGCCCCCCGGATACTGTTTGCAACGCTCCTTATGGATCAGGTCAGAATCGCAAACTTCAACTCGAACGGTGTAATCCTTTTCTCCCAAACCGACATCGTCTCGATCAGGGCTCCGGGCATTGGCGGCGAATTCTGAAATGCCGATGTTATTGCCGTTTACTCCCTGGTTACCCGAAACCTCACTAGACCAACGACACTGATATCGCTCGTTAGCATTCCAAAGACTGTAGTTGCCGCTGGCAACACTCATCCTTGGTGGTCTATCAGCAGGAACACGCTCACCATCATTCAGCGAAGAGTTGTTGGTGGTATTGCAGAAACTCACCCCACTGCGTGACAGGTTCACAACGGTCCAACCTGTAAAATCAGAGCCACTCTGATTGACACCCTTAACCTCAACGGTGATCCGATTGTTGCCAGAATCAGTTCCCGTTAATCGTCCCAACATCAGGGGCGTTGCGCCGGGATCTCCCAAGTCTGGTCTGACGACTCCAGATGTAGTTCCCTGATAGGCCAGTATCTGATCTCCGGTCTCGACGGAATCGAAAAATTCGGTCCGGTTAGTATCCAATGTTATGGTTTTGCTTCCAGTCCCGACGGTGAGCGTCGAAGCACTGGTCGAGATAACTTCATTGGGACTGGTGAACGGCGAAAGCTGGTTCAAGTCACTGCCATTGTAATAGCGAACCCAGGAGTGACCGTCGGTAGGAATATAGGCGCGTTCAAGTACAGTGAGTGAATCAGTATCTGTGCGGCGGAAGCCTCCGAAAAGAATTTTGCGCACCACATCCATTCTGGACATGGTCAGATAGTTGAGAAAGTTACCACTCCAGTTACCACTGACTGAATCACAGTATTTGTCGCTGGTGATGGCCGCAGGCTCGTACCGTGACGTACTGGCATCGTAGTTGTAGCACTTATAGCTGTCGAAATAACCGTAATAGTCGTTGTCATGATTGTAGGTCTGGTCCGCCTGCCCATTGCCGTCGAGATCCAGGTAGTCCGGATAGGCTTCGAAGAACAGCTGGTGGTCGTTGGACAGAGAGAGCATGACTTGGGGCTCTACGCCCTGAGTCAGGAACAGCGGGGTCTGAGCGACCGTTGCATTCGCCGTAGAGAAGGACGTCAACAAAAGCGCGGCGGCTGCGACCAATCCAGTCAGGGCGTGACCCGCTCTCATATAGATTGTTCGATTATCCATCACGAAATTCCTCTTCAAAGGTTTGCCGCCTCTGTCACTGAGTACGGTACACACTTGTTAAGACCACCTGCGTTGAGGCTGACCCGCCAGTGCCCAATGCCGTAATCCTGAAAAATGGCGGCGGCGGTGTAGCCGTGCCTGCTTCCGTTTCTGTTCCAGAGGGCTGCACAGTGCTGATTTCTTCAATATAATATTGTGGTTGCGCGGCCACACCCGGGAAATTACCTGCGTAAGTTTTTGCACCGTTGCCTGGGGCGGTGTTACGCGTGCTCCAATCCGGTGTGTTAATGGCATTTATCTGGTATAGCCCGTTGCTATTGTCGTAGATCGTCGCCGGTGTTGGATTATTCCGAATGAACGCTTCTGCCTCACGAAGCGCAGCTTCCGCTGCTTGGAATGCGAGATCCCTGTCCCGAAGGTTGCCCGTCATACGCTCCTGCAGGATGGTGCCTTGCATGCCCGCGACCGCGACAAGCGTAAGCAACAAAAGCATGATCAATGAAACCAGGAGCACACTCCCCTTCTGGCGCGCCATCGAACTATTCCACCGACACAAAAACCGATTCTGCATTGCGTTACTCCAACCTGTTCCGAATACCAACGGTAGACAAACCAACTACTCGTGACCGTCGGTCAGACTGCGTGGTAATTTCCGTCCCCGCAAGATTGAACGCGCGTGCCGATTCTTCGTCGGTAATGCGGTCGCCTGTGCGGAACAACAGAGCCATGCGTACACTGACGACCTGATCCCAATTGGTCACATTGGCTGCAGTCACGTAACGATCGGCTGCACGATCAGCGCCCGTCGCGACACCATAAAGAATCTGCATATTCTCGACGCCTTCGGCGAGTTCCACTGCGCCAGTGGCGCCCGCATCCAGGCGTTCACGGAACAGGGCAGGCTCTCCGCTGGCGCCTTCACCGATGAAATATGCGGTGCTGCTAAATATATAGATGCCGGCCTCGTCGTCATAATCACCATTAAATTTTTCATTGACGGGGGTAACGTTGCCTGGACTTCCACCGGAGCCTTTTGTGAGCCCACCAGAGTTGGTGTTGTTTGTTTTTTGAAAAAGGTCGCCTCCACTGCAGTCACTGGCGACGACCGTAAGAATTGTCCCAGCCGGAATATTGGAGTTGCCATCAGTTCCGAGAGTGTTACCGTCACCACCCGGATTACCATCCAGGTCGACATCAGCCCGTTGACCGCCGCTCAGCACCAGGAAATCAGTCCCCGGGATGATTTGACCCTGGATATCGGTAGGAATGGTATCGCCGGTCCCATTCGACCAGGCAGACCCACTCGCTTCGAGAGTGGTTATGGTGAATTCGTCGCCAAGTCCAGTGCTTGCCGCATCCCAGCCGATCACTGCACCGTTCTCATAGATAGTCGGATCATACGCAGCATCAGTCTGGTCCAAATTATTGAACGGTTCTCCAATCAAACAGCCGAAATGCCCAGCCATACGAGCGTCGAACTGCAGAGTGCCCAGCGAGAATCGAACGTTTTCCTGAACTTTGCCGAGAGCATCACTCAGGCGATAGGTCTGGCTGGAGCCCAGGAAAATCTGCACCACGCCTAGCGTCAAAACTAGACCCAGAGCCAGAGCGATCATCAGTTCGATCAGCGAGAGACCGGACTGACGCCGGGCGCCAACCAATGGTTTAGGAATTGTTTTCACAACGCGACCTCCAGAGTCAGCGCACCGTCATCCAGATCAGCCACGTCCTCTCGCGAGCTCCACATCAAATCCACGGTGACCCTGTTGCCATTCACAGACACTTCGCCGTTCCCCCCTGGTAATAAACAAGCAAGCGAGTTGCGCCATTCATCAAGGTCATCTTCTGCGACTCCGGAATTATCAATAGCAAAACCGGTGTTGCAGGCCACGGCATCGGGGTCTATAAGTGCATAATCGTTTATGTTCTGGCGATTTGCCCTGATGCGCTCTACGAGATCCTCCGCGAGAAAAATAGCTTGCGTTCGCGCTTGGCTGCCAGTTGTCTGCTGGAGGCTGGCAGTCTGTAGAGACGCCATACCTAGCAGCCCGATAGCAAGAATAAGTAGGGCTACCAATATTTCAATCAAACCAAAGCCGGATTGCTGAGTGGAAACAAAACGCAACGCGTGCCTACTTCTGCGAAAATTTTGACTCATGTACAGTCCCCCGCCTGAATCGACGCACGCCCGGACAGTGAGACCGTGACAGTTCGCATTTTGTCCGTTTCTCCTGTTTCACAGCCTACTGGTTCAAGACTCACCTGAAAGGCAGCATTGGTCATTTCACCCCGAGCATTAAACGTCAGCGTGCTTGCGCTTGCGGTGTAATCCAGTTGATTACCCGCATCAAATTGGCGAAGGATGTCAGTGCCCGAACAATCAGCGCCCAGATGCACGCACCAACCGGCGTCAAAACCGCCGGTCCTAGCACTCAGTGACACGTCATCACCAACCCGCACGGCTTCACTGCGGGCGAAACTCATTGCAGAAAAAAGGCGGTTGGATTCTGTGGCCAGGCGATTGTTCTCAATGACTTGCCGAAAAGACGGCACAGCAACCGTCGCAACAATTGCCAGAACAGCAACAACCACCATCAGCTCGATGAGAGTAAAACCTCTTAGGGCACTTCGGTCAGTCATGGCAGCATCCTAAATTTATCTTAATGGAGCATAAAAGAGCGGACATTCACTGACGAGGGCATTGCGACGAGCGGCAAAAGATAAAAGATAAGCGGTAGGAACTCACACTTATTTGTGAGCAGCATCAAATTTGGGGAGACAATTCGAATGAAGCGCTGGCATAGGCATGCCCAACCGGGCGGCTGGGCATGTAGTTATCTTATTGCACCTCTACCGCATCAATCCTGAGCTCCCGAGGCATGGAAAACACAATATTTTCCTCACGCCCGGCGATTTCTTGCGGTAGCTCCCCACCGAGCTCACGAAGCCTGGCAATCACATCATTCACCAACACCTCCGGTGCAGAGGCACCGGCCGTCACGCCAATAGAGGTTTTACCCTCCAGCCATTGCGGTTCAATCTGTGAGGCCTCGTCGATCAGGTAGGCGGGCGTGCCCATGCGCTCCGCCAGCTCACGCAGGCGGTTGGAGTTGGAGCTGTTCGGGGAGCCCACCACCAGCATCAGGTCGCAGTCGCCGGCCAGCTGTTTCACCGCGTCCTGGCGGTTCTGGGTGGCGTAACAGATGTCATCCTTGCGGGGGCCCTGGATCTCAGGGAACTTATCCCTGAGGGCATCAATCACGCGGGCGGTGTCGTCCATGGAAAGCGTGGTCTGGGTGACATAGGACAGTTTTGCGGGGTCTTTGACTGCCAGCTCGGCGACGTCTTTCTCATCTTCCACGAGATATATCTCACCACCGTTGCTGTGGTCATACTGCCCCATGGTGCCCTCCACTTCCGGGTGGCCATGGTGGCCAATCAGAATGCACTCGCGCCCCTCGCGGCTGTACTTCATTACTTCCAGGTGCACTTTGGTCACCAGCGGGCAGGTCGCATCGAACACCTTCAGCCCGCGGCGAGCTGCTTCGTTCTGAACCGCCTGAGACACCCCGTGAGCACTGAAGATCACCAGTCTGTCGTCCGGCACTTCTTCCAGCTCATCCACAAAAACGGCACCGCGCGCGCGCAGGTTATCCACCACAAACTTGTTGTGCACCACTTCATGGCGCACGTAGATCGGCGCGCCAAACACATCCAGGGCACGGTTCACAATTTCGATGGCACGGTCGACACCGGCACAGAAGCCACGGGGATTAGCGAGTCGAATTTGCATAAACATTGCCCTGAGATATCGAAAAAGTCGGCGAAAGCAAGTGGGGAGAGCTTTCAGGGATCGTCAAAAACAAGGATGTTTTTGTCGAGCGTACACGGACGTATTCACAGCGTATCCCTGAAAGCTCTTCCCACTTGCTGACATGAGCCAAGGCCGAGAGACCAGTCACTTAATGGGCAGCCCCCACAGGCTCCACATCAATAATTTCCACTTCAAACGTCAGTGTACGCCCCGCCAGAGGGTGATTAAAGTCCACCTCAACCTGGTCCCCCTCCACGCGGCTGACCATGCCCGGCAACTCACTCTGGCGAGCATCGGCAAACGAGATCATAACGCCCTTCTCCAGCACCATGTCCGCACTGAACTCGCTGCGTTTGAAGGTCTGCACATTGTTCGGGTTATGCTGGCCAAATGCTCTCTCCGGAGGCACTTCGTAGCTGTTCCGGTCGCCGGCCTTCATGCCCATGAGATAGGCTTCGAAATTCTCGGGCAGATTCTCGTCACCGATCTCCAGCGTTGCTGGCTCTTTCTCGAAAGTGGAATCAATGATCTCACCGTCACTGAATTTCAGTGCGAAGTTGAGTGTGACGCGGGTACCCTGATCTACGGGAAGTTCTTTCATTGGCAGCTATCGCTCCTGTCTTCCTTCACTCCGGATTACCATCTGGTTCCCGGGGCTTGCGGAAAATATCGAGAATCATCATGCAGGCACCAATGGTGATTGCGGTGTCGGCAATGTTGAAGGCGGGAAAGTGGTAGTTGTTCCAGTAGAAATGCAGGAAATCCACCACATAGCCATGAACAATGCGGTCATACACGTTGCCCAGGGCGCCACCGAGGATTAATACGATGGCAATGGCCGACCAGGTTTCATACCGGCGCAGGGATTTTAACCAGAACACCAGCACAACACTGACCACCAGCGCCAGGGTAATAAAGAACCAGCGCTGCCAGCCCGCCGCACCGGCCAGGAAACTGAACGCGGCTCCCGTATTGTGAAGCAACGTCAGATTGAACATGGGCATCACCGGCACCGGGTTGCCATAGCTCAGCATCGCGGTGGCCATGGCCTTGGTCCCCAGGTCCAGCACGATCACCAGAACCGCCAGCCAGAGCCAGCGGAGTTGGGAGCCGGTGGTTTCTGTATCCTTCATTACGCTTTCCACAGCCCGGCTTCCATCAGGCAAAAGAACGGGACTCGCCCTGCCCTTCCACGTTAATGACACAACGGCCGCACAGATCGCTGTACTTCTCGTTCTGACCAACATCCGGCCGATGATGCCAGCAGCGCTCGCACTTGGCATAGGTAGCCGGGGTCACTTGCACCCACAAACCTTCATGGGCGGTCTGTTCTGCATCAGCGGCTTCAGCCGCCGGTTTCACCGTGGCTTCAGAGGTAATGAGCACAAAGCGCAACTCTTCGCCCAGATAGTTGAGGTCGTTCGCCAGATCACCGTCGCAATACAGTGTGACTTCCGCACTGAGCGAACCCTTGATTTCACCACGGCCGCGGGCCTCTTCCAGGCGCTTGTTCACGGCTTCCTTGACGCTGGCGATACGGCTCCAGTAATCACGGCCGAGCTCCGCATCCGCCGGCAGCGGGGTCAGCCCCTCATACCAGGTTTCGTAGAACACGGTATCGCCTCGACTGCCCGGCAGGTGCTGCCAGATCTCGTCGGCGGTGAAGCTGAGGATCGGCGCAATCCAGCGCACCAGGGCTTCCGCCACATGATAAAGGGCGGTCTGGCAGGAGCGGCGCTCGCGGCTGTCGGCCTGGGTGGTGTACTGGCGATCCTTGATGATGTCCAGGTAGAAGCCGCCCAGGGTGGCCTCGCAGAAGTTGTACACTTTCTGGTAAATGCGCAGGAACGCGTAGTTCTCATAATCCTCATGCAGCTCCGCCTGCAGCTGCAGGGCCTTGTCGACCATCCAGCGATCGAGGGCAATCATGTTCTCCGGGGCCACGGAGTGCTGCTCCGGATCGAAACCGGTCAGGTTGCTGAGCAGGAAGCGGGCGGTGTTACGGATGCGGCGATAGCCGTCGGCCGTCTGTTTGAGGATATCCTTGGAAACCGTCATTTCACCGCTGTAGTCGGTGGCTGACACCCACAGGCGCAGGATATCCGCACCCAGTTCGTTCATTACTTCCTGGGGCGCAATCACATTACCCAGGGACTTGGACATCTTGCGGCCCTTGCCGTCCACGGTAAAGCCATGGGTCAGCACCTGCTTGTACGGGGCCACGCCGTTCATCGCAATGGAGGTTTTCAGGGACGACTGGAACCACCCCCGGTGCTGGTCAGAGCCTTCCAGGTAAAGGTCCGCCGGGAACTGGCCCAGCTCCTTGCGGGGGCGCAGTACGGACTCGTGGGTCACACCCGAATCAAACCATACGTCCAGGGTATCGGTGACCTTTTCATACTGCTCGGCGTCGCTGCCCAGGAGTTCTGAGGTGTCGATATCGTACCAGGCGTCAATGCCGCCCTTCTCGATTTCCTTCGCCACCGCCTCGATCAGGTTGCGGGTGTCCGGATGCAGTTCCTGGGTTTCCTTATGGATAAACAGGGTGATCGGCACGCCCCAGGTGCGCTGACGCGAGACGCACCAGTCCGGTGATTGCCTGAACATCGCCTCGATGCGGTTCTGCCCCCAGGCGGGAACCCAGCGCACGCCCTTGATCGCTTCCAGGGCGTCGTCACGGAGGTTTTCCTTATCCATGCTGATGAACCACTGGGGCGTGGCACGATAGATCAATGGCGTCTTGGTGCGCCAGCAGTGGGGGTAGCTGTGGCTGAACTTCTCGGCCCGGACCAGCTTGCCCTCCCTCTCCAGAGCGGAACAGACCGGGTCATCAGCCTTGTACACGTGCACACCTGCAAACTCACCGGCGGCCTGGGTGTAGGTGCCGTCAGCCTTGACCAGGCTGATGGTGCCAATGCCGTAGGCCTTGCCCACTTCAAAGTCTTCCATGCCGTGATCGGGCGCGGTGTGAACAACACCGGTACCGGCGTCCGTGGATACGTGATCACCGAGAATCAGCGGCACCTGCTTGTCATAAACAGGATGCTGGAGGGGCAGTTTTTCCAGACTGGCACCGGGAACCGTCGCCAGAACCTCATACGTCTCCACACCCCAGCGCGACATGATGTCATCGACCATTTCCGCCGCCACGATCATCCGCTCGGGGCCCTGGCCAGCATCTACCTGCACCAGGGCGTATTCCAGCTCCGGGTGGATGGAAACCGCCTGGTTGGCCGGGATGGTCCAGGGGGTGGTGGTCCAGATCACGACCGATACATCGCCCTCACCTTTATCCGTACCAAACAGGTCCAGCACCCGCGCCTGATCCACTACCGTGAAGCGAACGTCAATCTGTACCGAGACCTTGTCCTGGTACTCCACTTCGGCTTCCGCCAGCGCAGACTGACCCACCACGCTCCAGTAAACCGGCTTGAAACCGCGAACCAGGTGGCCTTTGGCAACGATTTTACCCAGGGCCCGCACAATACCCGCTTCCACTTTCGGGTCCATGGTCAGGTAGGGCTTGTCCCACTCACCCATCACACCCAGGCGGATAAAGTCCTCTTTCTGGCCGGCAATCTGCCTGGTGGCGTAGTCACGGCAGGCCTGGCGGAAGGTCTTGTAATCCACCTTTACCCCGGCCTTGCCAATCTCCTGCTCCACCTTGTGTTCGATAGGCAGGCCATGGCAGTCCCAGCCGGGCACGTAGGGCGCGTCAAAGCCCATGAAGCTGCGGGACTTGACGATCATGTCCTTGAGAATCTTGTTGACCGCATGACCGATATGAATGCTGCCGTTGGCGTAGGGAGGGCCATCGTGAAGGATGAACTTTTCCCTGCCTTCCCGCTGCTGGCGCAGGGTGCCGTAGACGTCCAGGTCCTGCCAGCGCTTGAGCATGTCCGGCTCCCGCTTGGCGAGGTTACCGCGCATGGGAAAGGCGGTTTCAGGCAGATTCAGGGTGTGCTTGTAGTCGCTCATGGTAAAGGTGCGTAGCTCAGGTTGTTAAATGTCGGTCAGTGTCCGGTGGCTGAGGAGCCATGGTTTGCAATCCACGCCCGGGCGTCGTCGAAATCACGGGCAATCTGCTGTTTCAGGTCATCCACCGAGTCGAATTTCACTTCGTCCCGCAGGGCATGGCGGAAGACCACATCCAGTCGCTGGCCGTAAAGTGTGCCAGCAAAGTCAAACAGGTGCACTTCCAGCGAGGGCTGTTTGCCGTCCACCGTGGGGCGCAGCCCGATGTTGGCAACGCCGTCCACGACCCGCCCGTCCGCCAGGGTCGCGCTTACCACGTAAACACCTTGCAAGGCCGGCATGTGCGGCAGCAACAGGTTCGCAGTCGGCGCGTCGATCTCGCGCCCAAGCTGGCGCCCGTATACCACCCTTCCGCGGATGCGGTAAGGATGGCCCAACAGCGCTTCGGCTTCTTCGATCCGGTTCTCAGCCAGCACCTTGCGGATGCGGGTGCTGCTGACTCGCTCACCATCAACGGTGACGGTGCGGGTGTTTTCAACCGTGAATCCCCGTTGCTCACCCACTTCCCGCAACAGCGCAAAGTCACCGGCGCGATCGCAGCCGAAACGGAAATCGTCCCCGACCACCAGGTGGCGGACACCGAGGCCGTCGATCAGAACATCCTCAATGAATCCCATGCCGGAATAACTGCGAAAGCGCTCGTTGAATCGCAGGCAAAGGACGATATCAATACCCGACGCCAGCAGCGCTTCAAATTTCTGCCTGAACGCCGTCAGCCTTGGAGGTGCCTCCCGGCCCTGGAAAAACTCCCGCGGCTGGGGTTCGAATACCATCACCACCGAGGGCACGCCCAGCTCCAGGGCTTTCTCGTGTACCTGGTCGATAATTGTCTGATGCCCCAGGTGTACGCCGTCGAAATTCCCGATGGTGGCAACACACCCGTTAGCCAGCGGCCCATCGGCCTGCTGTGCAAAGTGTTTCAGGTTGGTCAGGCCCCGGATCAGACGCATGTAAAGCGAACCCTTGTTTTGCCAGCGGTGCATGGTTTCACTGGTGAGAAAACGCGCGATTATAACCTACCTGTGACGGAAATGTCTTACCCGGACCCCGGCCAGTGCCAACACGGTAAAATACACCGCAACGCCCGAGACTACGAGAATACCCATATCCGTGGCCCGCTGGAGGCCACCCGCACCCAGCCACCGGTCAACCGGCGGCTGCAGCCAGAGAATGGCGCCAGCCAGCGCCGCGTTGGCAAATCCGATCTGCATCAGGAAACGGGGCCAGCCCGGCTGCCACTTCCAGGCGCCTTCCCTGATCAATCCCCGCCACAACAGCCCCGTATTCAGCCAGGCCGACAGCGATGTCGCCAGCGCCAGTCCTGCGTGGGCCAGCGGGAAGATCAGCGCCAGGTTGAACACCATATTAGCCACCATGGCAATGATGCCGATCTTGACCGGGGTTTTGGTGTCCTCGCGGGCGAAATAGCCGGGCGCCAGCACCTTGATAAGCATGAAGGCAAGCAGCCCTGCGGAATAGGCACGGAGGCTCTGGGCCGCCATGGTGACATCCCGGTCGGTGACTTCGCCATAATGGAACAGGGTTGCGACAAGAGGTTCCGCCAGCAGCGCCAGGGCCAGCGCCGCCGGCAGGCCGATCAGCAGTACCGCCCTCACCGCCCAGTCCAGCGTTGCCGAGAACTGGTCCGCCGATGCGGCGGCGTGCTTGCGGGACAGGCTGGGCAGTATCACGGTGGCAATAGCTATACCGAACACGCCCAGGGGTAGCTCGGCCAACCTGTCCGAGTAATACAGCCAGGAGACGCTGCCGGTCTGCAGAAATGAAGCGAGCACTGTGTCCAGCAGCAGGTTGATCTGGCTGACCGAGACCCCGAACAGCGCCGGAACCATCAGCTTCAGTATGCGGCTCACCCCCTCGTGCTTGTAGTCCACCTTTGGACGCGGCATCAGCCCCAGCTGCATCAGGAAGGGAATCTGGAAGAACAACTGCAACGCGCCGGCGATGAACACGCCCCAGGCCAGGGCAATGATGGGGGTTTCCATCAGCGGGGACAGGAAGATCGCGGCGCCGATCATTGCCAGGTTCAGCAATACTGGCGTGAACGCAGGTATGGCAAAGCGGTCGTAGCTGTTGAGGATACCGCCGGCGAAGGCCGTCAGCGAGATCAGCAACAGGTAGGGGAAGGTGATCCGCAGCATGTCGCTGGCCAGACCAAACTTGAGATCATCATCCAGGAAGCCCGGCGCGAAAACCGCGGTCAACAGCGGTGCGCCCACCATGGCAACGACGGTCACCCCGAGCAGGACCAGGCCCAGGGAACCGGCAACCGCATTGACCAGGCGCCGGACCTCGGTAACGGACTCCTGCTCCCGATAGGAGGAGAGCACCGGCACGAAGGCCTGGGAAAAGGCCCCCTCCGCAAACAGGCGGCGCAGGAAGTTGGGGATCTTGAAGGCGACAAAAAAGGCATCGGCACTGGCGCCGGCGCCAAAATAGCGGGCAATCACCATGTCCCGCACCAGGCCAAGGACCCGTGACAGCATGGTCATAATGCCCACCACACCGGACGACCTCAGCAGTCCCGGCGGCTTGGGCAGCGCCTTCTGTAGTTTTTCGGTCTGCTCAGGTTCGGATGACATTCGTGGCCTGGACAATGAATTGGAGGATTCTGGAGTTTTCCGGCATACCACGACCCTGGTTTCGGTATTTACGTAACCTCTGATGAGGGCGCTCCGGCAACGAGCGGCGAGTTTACCACAGGCCTTGTGGATACCGGGATGAAATAGCGTTGAGCCTTGACATTTTGGGGCGTTGGCGGCATAGTTCCGCGTCATTTATTTCGACGCGCTGGTTTTGGCGCGCCCGCGATTTTTACGAATCGTTTCACACGAATTTCGGATTTCACAGATCTCAGGAGTTATACGGTGGCAAATTCCCCGCAAGCCAAGAAGCGCGCACGTCAGAACGAGACAAACCGCAAGCATAACGCCAGCCTGCGTTCCATGGCGCGCACTTACATCAAGAAGGTCCAGGCCAACATCGAAGCTAACAAGCCGGAGGAAGCGCAAGCTGCTTTCCTGAAGGCCCAGCCGATTATGGACAGCATGGTTAACAAGGGCGTGTTCGCCAAGAACAAGATTGCTCGCCAGAAGAGCCGTCTGAGTGCCCGCATCAAGGCTCTGAAGAGCGCGTAAATCGCTTTATCAGAACTTGAATGAAAAAACCGGCCATCTGGTCGGTTTTTTTGTGCCTATTTATTGAGTCGCCTGCTCACCTGGGAGAACAGGCGGGGCCGACAGGGTTCTCCGAAAACACGCCGTGAACCCATCCATGGGGGCTCGGCATTGCCATCCCTGGCAATGCACGGTTTTCGGAGAACCCTGTCGGCCCCGCCTACCTTCACTCGGGAAAACGCTAGACGATCACCATGTTGTCGCGGTGGATCATTTCTTCGTCGGAGATATAGCCCAGTACTTCTGTGATGCGATCGCTGGAGCGGCCGGCGATGGCTCTGGCTTCGTCGGCGTCGTAGTTGATCAGGCCGCGGGCGATTTCTTTGCCAGTTTCGTCAACGCAGGAGACCATTTCGCCGCGGCGGAACTGGCCGGAGATGCTTTTTACCCCAACCGGCAGCAGGCTGCGGCCGCCCCGGCAGAGGACGTTGACGGCGCCCTGGTCGAGGGTGAGTTTGCCGCGGGTCTGGAGGTGGCTGGCCAGCCATTGTTTGCGGGCGGCGATTCGGCCCTGTTCGGGGAGCAGGAGGGTACCGATACTTTCGCCGTCGCGCAGGCGAGCGATAGCATTTTCGATGCGGCCACCAACGATGACAGTAAAGGCGCCGGAACGTGCGGCCAAGCGGGCGGCGCGGACTTTTGTCTGCATGCCGCCGCGGCCAAGGACTCCGGCTCCGCCCGCGGCCATGGCATCAAGCTCGGAGTCGCTGGCGCGGCGTTCGTCAACCATTTGCGCGTCGGGATTCTTGCGCGGGTCTTTGTCGAACAGGCCGAGCTGGTCAGTGAGTATGATCAGCCCGTCGGCCTCGATCAGGTTGGCAACCAAAGCACCCAGGGTATCGTTGTCACCAAAGCGGATCTCGTCGGTGACGACGGTATCATTCTCGTTGACGATGGGAACCACACCAAAATCGAGCAATGCCCTCAGGGTACTGCGGGCATTAAGGTAGCGCTTGCGGTCGGACAGGTCGTCGTGAGTCAGCAGAATCTGCGCAGTATGGCGGTTGTGGCGTTTGAACTGGGCCTCCCACGTCTGCACCAGGCCCATCTGGCCGACGGCCGCTGCGGCCTGTAGCTCGTGCAGCTGTTCAGGACGAACAGTCCAGCCCAGGCGGCTCATGCCCTCGGCAACAGAGCCTGAGGAAACAATGACTACTTCAACGCCAGCACTGACCAGTTCTGCAATCTGGTCCACCCACAGCCCGAGGGCAGCCACATCCAGCCCCCTGCCATCATTGGTGAGTAGTGCACTTCCTATTTTTACGACCAGGCGGCGAGCCTGGCGCAGCTGGATGCGTTTGCTCATTGTATTCCAGTCCACGGGGCGGGCGGGCAGGTACCCATGTCGGTGGATACGCTGTGAATACGTCCATGTTCGCTCGACAAAAACATCCCTGTTTTTGACGATCCACCGACATGGCACCTGCCCGTCCGACGATACTTTGGCGTTAGATCAAACAAAAACCCCTTACTCTGGGGCGTAAACCACTTCAACGTCGTAATCGTCATCATCGAAGTCGTCATCATCGTCATCCTGACGGGCTTCGCGACGGATCTGGCGCTCTGCTTCGATTCTTGCCCTTGCCTCTTCGTCCATCTGGCGGCGACGGGCAGCCTCGCGCTCGGCGAATTCTGGATTTTCCGCCTCTTCCCGGGCCTGATCCTCGATCCAGCGCATAACGGCCTGCGTGAGTGGCTTGGTGCCTTCGCCGCTAAGCGCGGAGATGCTGAACACGGGGCCTTTCCAGTCAAGCTCGTCGATGATGGCCTGGCAATGGGCGTCACGCTCTTCTTCCGCGACCATATCCACTTTGTTCAGCACCAGCCAACGCTCCCTGCCGGCCAGGGTTTCGCTGAACTTTTCCAGTTCGTGCTCTATGGCACGAACGCAGTCAACCGGTGAAGATCCGTCGTAGGGCGCCACGTCCACAAGGTGCAACAGCAGGCGGGTGCGAACCAGATGCTTGAGAAAGCGAATACCCAGACCAGCGCCTTCCGCCGCGCCTTCAATCAGGCCCGGGATGTCAGCAATAACAAAGCTCTGGTGCGCCTGCACGCTGACCACACCGAGATTCGGCACCAGGGTGGTGAACGGATAGTCTGCCACTTTGGGCCGCGCCGCTGATACGGAACGGATAAAGGTGGACTTGCCGGCGTTGGGCATGCCCAACAAGCCAACGTCCGCCAGCACTTTCAGTTCCAATCGCAGGTTGCGAAGTTCGCCTTCAGAACCCTTGGTGGTCTGGCGCGGAGCACGGTTTACCGAGGACTTGAAGCGGGTGTTACCCAGCCCGTGAAAACCCGCCTGAGCCACTTTCAGGCGCTCGCCGGCCCGGGTCAGGTCACCCAGTACTTCGTGGGTATCCATGTCCACAACCGTGGTACCTACCGGCACCGGCAACACCAGATCCTCACCCTTGATGCCGGTGCAGTTACGGCCGGAACCCGGCTGTCCGTTCTCGGCCTTGTGCTTGCGCTGGAAGCGGTAGTCGATCAGCGTATTGAGCGCGCTGTCAGCCTCCAGGTACACGGAACCGCCGTCGCCGCCATCACCACCATCGGGGCCACCTTTGGGCACGTATTTTTCACGGCGGAAACTCAGGCAACCATGGCCGCCCTTGCCCGCCTCAACAATGATGGTGGCTTCGTCTACGAACTTCATCAATCAACCCTTTGCGCACTGCGCATAAACTAAAAAGCCCCGCAGCCTCATGGAAGCTATGCGGGGCTCCAGGGGAACTCTGATATCAGATGATATCAGGGCCGCCCCAGGTTCGACAGAACCCGAGATCGCCGCTGCTTACGCAGCCGGAACGATGCTCACGAACTTGCGGTTCTCCGGACCCTTTACCTCAAAGATCACCTGGCCGTTTGCGGTTGCAAACAGGGTATGGTCTTTGCCGAGGCCAACGTGATTACCCGGATGGAAACGGGTGCCGCGCTGACGAACAATAATGCTGCCTGCAGTTACAGTCTCGCCGCCGAAGCGCTTCACACCAAGTCGTTTCGACTCGGAATCGCGACCGTTACGGGTACTACCTGCTGCCTTTTTATGAGCCATTACAAGCCTCCTTATATAGGGGGTTATTCGAGGGTCTTAACCCTGGATACCCGTGATCTTGACTTCAGTAAACCACTGGCGGTGGCCCTGACGTTTCATGGAATGCTTCCGGCGACGGAACTTGATGATCTGGATCTTGTCGTGACGGCCGTGGCTAACCACTTCTGCTGTCACTTTAGCACCATCAACAACCGGCGCACCAACCTGAACCTTCTCACCATCGGCGATCAGCAGAACGCGGTCAAACTCGACGTTGCCGCCAGTTTCCACTTCCAGCTTTTCCAGCTTCAGAGTTTCGCCTTCTTTTACACGGTGCTGCTTACCACCGCTAACAATAACTGCGTACATTAACGTTCTCCGCGATTGACCCATCCCTGCTCTTATCCACCTGGTTCTAAGGGAAGCGCTTTGGCAACCCTATAGCAGGGAGCGCAGGTTGGGATGAGTTGGGCGCGTGATTGTACGAAAACCGCTACTGCTTTACAAGCCAAGTTGACACTGATCACCGCAATACCTAGCATTGCGGCTCCTACCTATTTTCCAACGGAAACACCAGACAAGGGATCGGACCAGCCGCATGACAGCCCAGCCCATCTACGACACCGTCGCGGACGACTTCAGTCGCGTCAACGATCTGATCATCAAGCGGCTGTCATCAGACGTTCCCCTGGTGGAAAAAATCGCCCAGTACATCATTGAAAGTGGCGGTAAACGCCTGAGGCCACTGCTGGTTTTGCTCTCGAGCCGGGCACTGGGCTATAACAGGGATGATCATCTCAAGCTCGCAGCGGTGATCGAATTCCTGCATACCGCCACGCTCCTGCACGACGACGTGGTGGACACTTCCGACATGCGCCGGGGCCGCAGCACCGCCAATGCCCGCTGGGGCAATGCTCCCAGTGTACTGGTAGGTGATTTCCTCTACGCCCGGGCATTCGAGATGATGGTGGAACTCCAGGATCTGCGCATTATGGACGTACTTTCCCACGCCACCGCAGTCATCGCCGAAGGCGAAGTCCTGCAGCTGATGAACGTGAAGAACCCGGACCTCAGTGAAGACAAGTACATGGAAGTCATCCATAACAAGACCGCCATGCTGTTCGAAGCAGCCTCCCACACCGGCGCTCTGCTGGCCGGCGCAGATGAAACCCGGGAGCAAGCCCTCAGAGATTATGGTAAACATCTGGGACTGGCCTTCCAGCTGGTGGACGACGTTCTGGACTATCGCGGCGACGTCGAAGCCATGGGCAAGAACGTGGGTGATGACCTGGCGGAAGGCAAAACCACGCTGCCCCTGATTCACGCCATGGCCAAGGGCAGCGATGACGAAAAACAGCTGATCCGCCAGGCCATCCGTAAAGGCGGGCTGGATGAACTGCCGGCCATCCTGAAGATTGTGGCCAGTTCCGGGGCACTGGAGTACACCATGGCCAAAGCCAGGGAACAGGCCGCTCTGGCAGCTGCCTGTCTGAATACCCTTCCCGAATCAGATCATAAAGAAGCGCTGGCGTTGTTGACCGAAATTGCTGTTGCGCGGGTTAGTTAGCACCCCGTCGACAGCCATTTGACGGATTACGGCCCTTCGGGCTTAATCCGACAAGATTTACCCCAGAGCTTCCCTGCCATGAGGCGCCTCAAAATCCAGCGCCGGCCCTACCGGCACGATCTGCGTCGGATTGATCGTGCGCTGGCTTACAAAGTAATGACGCTTGATCTGCCGGATATCCACTGTCTCCGCCACGCCCGGCACCTGGTAAAGATCCCGCACATAGCCGGACAACGCCGGAAAATCCGAAATCCGCTGACGATTGCACTTGAAGTGGCTGTAATACACCGCATCAAACCGGATCAGCGTGGTAAACAGCCGCCAGTCCGCCTCCGTCAGACGGTTACCGGCCAGATAACGCTGCTCTGACAGCCGCTCTTCGAGCCAGTCCAGGGAATCAAACAGCGCTCCATAGGCCTCTTCATACTTATCCTGCGCTGTAGCGAACCCCGCCTTGTACACCCCATTGTTGACGGTGTGGTAAACCCTCTCATTCACCTCGGCAATCTCGCCCTGCAGCTCCTGCGGATGAAAATCCAGATCATTTCGCACCCCCTCAAGCCCATCGAATGCCGAGTTGAACATCCGGATGATATCCGCCGATTCGTTGCTGACAATCGTCTGCTTCTGCTTGTCCCACAGCGTCGGCACTGTCACCCGCCCGGAATAATCCGGCGCAGCCTTCAGGTACACCTCATACATATACCGCATGCCGTTAACATCATCCCGATGCGCCGCCTCATCCGGCCGGAACTCCCAGCCGTTCTCCACCATATCCGGATGCACCACCGACACCGAAATATGCTTTTCCAGACCTTTCAGAACCCGGAAAATCAACGTCCGATGCGCCCACGGACACGCCATGGACACATACAGGTGATACCGCCCCGACTCGGCCGGAAAACCACCCTCTCCGTTCGGCCCGGGCGAACCATCCGCCGTCACCCAGTTGCGAAATCTCGCGGCCTCACGCTCAAACTTGCCACCGGTTTTTGAGGTGTCGTACCACTGATCGTGCCATTTACCGTCGACAAGGAGTCCCATAACATCTCCGATTATCAATTTTAAAGGAAGAATACCGGCCACCCTGCTACGCTCTCAAACAATCAATTCTGGCCAACACAATCAGATAATTCGAACATGCACACAGCCATCACCATAGATGCCCTCAAAGTCCTCGATGCCATCGATCGCAAAGGCAGCTTTGCGGGAGCCGCCAACGAGCTCTTCCGCGTGCCTTCCGCTATCAGCTACACCGTCCAGAAACTTGAGGAAGACCTCAACGTTGCCATCTTCGACCGCACCGGGCACCGGGCTGCCCTCACCCCGGCCGGCCGTTACCTGCTGGAAGAAGGTCGCACCCTGCTGGAGGCCGCTGAAAACCTTGCTCATACCACCCGCCAGGTGGCCCAGGGCTGGGAAACCCGGTTGCGCATCGGATTCAATTCCCTGCTGCCCGCCGAATGCCTGTTTCCTGCGGTGAAAGAGTTTTACGAGCTCTGCGTGCCCGTGGAAGTGCAACTGGTGGAGGAGGTCTTTGCCGGTTCCTGGGATGCCCTGCAAAGCCGACGGGTGGACCTTGTGGTCGGTGCCGACCAGATCAGCAAACCGGCCGGCTCGTTCACGACGACACCGCTTGGGGAAATGCGGTTTGTCTATGCCGTGGCCTCCGGTCATCCCCTGGCGAGCGCGAGCCAGCCGCTGACCGAGGGGGACATCGCACGCTTTCCCGCGGCCGTGGCTGCCGACACATCGCGGTCACTACCGCCGGGCCATGCCGGGATATTCCGGCGACAGAGAACCATTACCGTCGCCAACATCGATCAGAAAATTGCCATTCAACAGGCCGGTCTGGCCGTTGGCTGGTTACCGGAAACCCGCATTCGCGAGCATTTGGCGAAAGGCACCCTGGTTGCACTGGATGTTCATGAACCCCGCCAACCCATCATGCTCCATCTCGCCAGACACTCCGAGGACCAGGGCAAAGCACTGATGTGGTTCTGGGAGAATCTGGGCAAATCAACCGCCATTGCGGCCTGGCTGGAAGCCTGACCCAAGCCAACGGGCGCTCTGGGCCCCGTTTCAGAAGCCCCTCGGATAAAACAGCCACCGGATTTCCCTTCGATTCGTCTATACTGCCCTCATTCAAGAAACTGTGAACGGAGTTCAAACCATGCGGCAGCTGTCTGAGCTGGATGCCTCATTCCTCTACCTGGAATCCGAAACCGCGCCCATGCACATTGGCGGCGTGTATCTCTTCGATGCCCGGGAAAGGGATGAGCCATTGGCCTTCAGTACCTTCGTGGACTACCTGCGCAGCCGCCTTCATGTGGTGCCGCAATTCCGTCAACGGCTCAAGGAAATCCCGCTGAGGCTCGGGCGCCCCTACTGGATTGACGACCCGGATTTCAGCATTGAGCGGCACCTTGCCTATGTGAACCTTGGCGAAAACGGTCAGGCGGGAAGTCTGATGGGGCTTGCTTCCCGCATTCTGGAGGAGCCGCTGAAAAGAGATCGCCCACTCTGGCACATTACCTTTGTCGATGGTTTTCAGCTCGATGAGGATGACCCCGGCCGCAGAAGCTTTGCGCTGATCGTCAAACTACACCATGCCGCCATTGATGCGTTCAGCGGTGAGGAGATCATGGGCAAGTTGCTGGAGTACACCCCGAGCGCCCGCCCCATAGAGCAGCCCCGGCCATGGACCCCACGACCGGAACCCTCGGAAGAGCGGGTCATGCTTCAGGCTGGCGCCAACCTGCTCCGCAAGCCGCTTCAAATGACCTCTCTGGCGGTTAACGCCGCCGAGGCAACAGCGCGCGGGCTGATCCAGAGACAGATGCGGAAACTGCCACTGCCGTTTCCATTTTTCTCCGCCCCCCACAGCCCCTTTAATCGCCAGATCACTGCCAACCGCCAACTGGTGTCTACCAGCCTCGACCTGGCGCGGCTCAAGGCCGTCAAGGCAACACTAGGGAATGTCACACTGAACGACGTGGTTCTCGGCCTCTGCGCTGAAACCCTGCGCCGATATCTGGCCAACCATGACGTCAGGACCGACCGCTCATTGGTTGCCATGACTCCCATTTCGGTTCGCTCCAGCAGCCTGCGTAAAGCGACCGGAAACCAGATGTCCGCGATGCTGCTGGACCTGGCCACCAGAGAACCCGACCCTGCAAAGCGGATTTACCGCATACACTGGAATGCGGTGGAATCGGAACCCTACCGGGAAGCCATTGCCGCAGACCGACTGACGGAACTGCTGCCTTCCACCATGCTGGCACTCTCGGCGCGGCTCTATTCGGAACTGCAGATAGCCCAGCGTTACCAGCCGGTATTCAACCTGCCCATCACCAACGTGCCAGGGCCTCAGGTTCCCCTGTACCTCCAGGGAGCGAGACTGGTTCGTCAGTTTAACTCTGCGCCGCTGTTTGACAGCCTGGGTCTGGTTATCGTGGCCGTCAGCTATCAGGGCAGCCTAACCGTCAACTTTACGCTCTGCCCTGATGTGGTGGCCGATGGCGACTCATTGACCGGCCTGCTTCAAGACAGCCTGTACGCTATCGAGGCCGCCGCCATCACTCTTACGCCAGAGAGCGAGGGACCGGATTACCATCCCGACAACCATAAAACCCTGACGGATGAAGCTCTCACGCTGATGGAAGGCACACTGAGAAAGGTGTTCAAAAACTTCCGGAATTAACCATTGGCGGGAAAAGCAGGGGCGGCATCAGAGCCGCCCCGGAAGGGTTATTCGAAAGCCCAACGTAAAAAGGTCCGTCGCTCCTCTTCACTGGCCTGGCCCCAGAGCGCTTTGAGCTCTTCCAGGGTATCCTGCCCCTCGGCCCCGTCGCTGCTGGAGCTCCCGGCTTCGCCAGTGCCGGAGCCAACAGGCGCCCTGGCAACCGCGGTCCTTCCTGCAGAACGTTCATCCCAGGCCCCGGCACTGGCGACAACCTCACCGGATGCGTTCACGATCTCTGCTGAAAAATCATTGGCAAAGACTTCTGCTTCAGTTCTGCTCGCTGGCGCTTCGAAACTGAAACGATAGGTCTCACCTGGCTGGGCATCGATGGTCACGGCCTGCGGCGCTGTTTCGATGACATGCACCTTGGATTCGCCATTTCGGACCACCCCGCTTTTCGCCCAGATGGTTTTATAGGTAAAGAGCACCTGGTTTTCGCCGGGCAGCAGCTCAAAGTCCAGCGCCAGGTCGTCCATCAGGAAATTGGTCAGCTTGAGGTCATTAACCTGCAACACGTCTATCTCGGAGGGAGACTTGAGTACAGCAGTGCGGGAGGCGTCTGCGTCCCCTTCCCAGGTTTTGACATTGCTCATGGTGGAGCTGCATCCGGAAAAAACGAGCAGCGCTGCCAGGGCTATTGCCGGGTAGCGTGCTTTGCTGAAAAACGCCGAGACGTGATTGATGTTCATGCTGGATCCTTTGCTGTTCAGGGATAATGCTCGATGAATGGTCGCCCGTGGTAGTTGGGCATTTTGAAGAGTGGCGAGACCAAGAGCAAGACATGCCTCTTTTTTACAGCCGCCAGATGACACTGCCATGACGCAACCAGGGCCGTGCAGGACCGATAAATGTAAAAAAATGTTGAATTCGGCGGGAATTGATTTAATTTTAGACAATCGGCCAACAAAAATTCCACTGCCCGCCACGAAAAAAACCATAAAGGGCCCAGGAGAAAACATGGACACCCAACGTCGGTCCGGAGAAGACGGTCGCGCGCCCTTCCGAAGCAGTCGGTTCTTCTGTGTTGGCAGCAAATGGTACTTCACCACCCGGGAGGGTTTTGACAGTGGCCCCTTCGCCTCGCGTCAGCGTGCTGAGACCGGCCTGCGACGTTTCCTGCACGTTGTGCGATTGCTACCGGAAGAGCAGCGGGTTCACTGAACCGGACTAACTACCCGCTTGAGGCTCATGCGCCAGCTCAGGTTCTGAAATGGTCATAGCCACCAGCGACCGGGCCTTCTGACTGACCGTCGCGCGTGAGGGCAAGGCCCTCCCCGGATCGCACTTCACCGATGATGGTTAACTGCCCGCGAGTGTCCTCTGGCAGATCCTCCCAGGCTTCCGGGCTAATGGTGATGCATAACTCGTAATCGTCGCCGGCGTTCAGCGCCTGGTTGACGGCGCCTTCGCTGCCAACAAGACGTTTCAGCGCGGCGAGCACCGGAAGCCTCGCAACATCAATGCAAGCACCCACTCCGGACGCTTCCAGTATATGCCCCAGATCCGCCACCAGGCCGTCGGAAATATCCACCGCAGCAGAGGCATGGCCACGCAGGCTGGCGCCAAGGTCCAGCCTTGGCTGCGGGTAATGATAGCGGGCCAGAAGCGCCTGTTCGTCAGGGCCCGGGTTATCGCTATCCAGATAATTCAGTGCCGCTCCAGCCTCCCCCAGGGTGCCCGAGACACAGACATAATCTCCCGCCTTTGCGCCGGTGCGTCGAATCGCCTGGCCCCGGGGAACAGTACCGTGAACCTGCAGACTCAGGGTCAGTGGCCCGCGGGTGGTGTCACCCCCGGCCAGCGCCAGGCCGAAATGCGCCGCTGCTGCTGCCAGTCCGCGGGCAAAAGCCTGAAGCCAGTCTGGATTGGCATCCGGGAGCGTTAAAGCAAGGGTAAAGCAGACGGGATCTGCTCCCATGGCGGCCAGGTCGCTCGCAGCAACTGCGAGGCCCCGCCAGCCCAGTTTTTCCGGATCATAATCAGGCGGAAAATGGACCCCCTCGACCAGAGCGTCCACCGAGAAAACCAGATCCAGACCCGGCTCGACCCGCTGAATGGCGCAATCATCGCCGGGCCCCAGGAGAATCGCAGAGGTGTTTCCCGCCTCGGCAATCGGAAAGAAATAGCGGCGGATCAGCTCGAATTCACCCATCACTCAGCGCGGGCGAATCTCGGCCAGCCGCAACCGGTGGCTGAGCTTGTCCAGCAGGCTGTTGACGAATTTATGGCCTTCGGTACCACCAAATCTCTTGGCCATTTCGATGCCCTCATTGATCACCACCTTATAAGGCACGTCCAGCCTGTGCTTGAGCTCGTAGGCACCAAGACGCACGATGGCCAGCTCAATGGCATCCACTTCGTGAATAGGGCGGTCCAGAAAAGGCTCCAGCAAACGATCCAGCTCGGCCTGCTCCCGGTGGACACCCCGAAGGAGATCGCGGAAGTAGGCGGTGTCCACCTTCGACATGTCATTGTCGACAATAAACTCGGACTCAATATCTGTGATCGAGCTCTTGCTGAAGTGGCGCTGATACAGGCCCTGCATGGCCAACGCCCGGGCCCTTCGCCTGTCGCCAGCCTTGGGCTTGCCCGAGGGGGCCGGCTGCACCGTGCTGTCTTCCGATGTGTTCATCATTCACCCAGCTTTTTGAAAAGGCTGACCATTTCCAGGGCCGTGATCGCCGCTTCGGCGCCCTTGTTACCAGCCTTGGTGCCGGCTCGTTCGATCGCCTGCTCAATGGAGTCAACGGTCAATACGCCGAACGCGACCGGCACGTCAGTCTCCAGGCTTACCGCGCCCAGGCCGCTGGATGCTTCTCCGGCGACATACTCGAAGTGGGGCGTGCCACCACGGATAACAGCTCCCAGCGCAATGATCGCATCGTGATTACCCGTTTCAGCCACGCGCTTGACCGCCAGCGGCATTTCATAGGCTCCGGGCACCCGCACAATGGTAATGTCGGCATCAGCAATGCCATGGCGTCGCAGGGTATCCACCGCGCCCTCGACCAGACTTTCCACCACAAAACCGTTGAAACGCCCCACAACCAGCGCGTATTTGCCGCTGCAGTGGGTGAAATCACCTTCAATTACTTTGATATCTGCCATGCATGGCTCCTTCGTTGGTAGCCCCGCCCTTTTGGTACGGCGCTGCCGGGGTTCATTATTCGGGGGTATAGGGCACGTATTCCACCACTTCCAGTTCGAAACCGGAAATCGCGGAGAACTTGATGGGCGGGCTCAGCAGCCGCATTTTCCCAACGCCAAGATCCCGCAGGATCTGTGAGCCGGTGCCAACGGTAAAATAGACGCCGGAACTGCCCTTGCCTGCCGATTTTTTGTCCTGCTCAAAGAATTCGTGGATCCGGTCTTCGAGGTTGTAGCTGTCTTCCGCGCTGTTCAGCAGTACCACCACGCCGCGTCCTTCATCGGCAACCTTCTCCAGGGCATGATGGAGCGGCCAGCTTCGGGAATCGGCACGACGGGCGCCGAGCAGATCACGCAGGGTATCTGTGATGTGCACGCGCACCAGCACCGGATCATCGGGAGAGATGTTCCCCATTACCATGGCCAGGTGAGTAGACCCCTGGATGCTGTCGCGATAGGTGCGCAGATTGAAGACGCCGTATTCGGTGTCGAGATCGTACTGCTCCACACATTCAATGGTACGCTCATTCAACGTACGGTAGTGAATAAGATCCGCAATGGTGCCAATTTTCAGGCCATGCGCCTCAGCGAACTTTTCCAGGTCCTCACGACGGGCCATGGAGCCGTCATCATTCATGATCTCGCAGATCACGCCAGCCGGCTCACAACCGGCGAGGGCCGCCAGGTCGCAGGAGGCCTCGGTATGGCCGGCACGACTGAGAACGCCGCCGGGATCCGACATCAGGGGAAAGATATGCCCCGGCTGGACCAGGTCGGATGCAGTGGCATTGCGGGCAACGGCGGCCTGGACCGTACGGGCACGGTCGGCGGCGGATATGCCGGTGGTTACACCCTCGGTGGCCTCAATGGACAGCGTGAACTTGGTGCCAAAGCCCGAGGCGTTCTGCTGCACCATCAACGGCAGGCCAAGTTGCTCGCAGCGCTGGCGGGTCATCGGCATACAGATCAGGCCACGACCAAACCGGGCCATGAAGTTGATGGCTTCCGGTGTACAGTGTTCGGCAGCCATGACCAGGTCGCCTTCATTTTCCCGGTCTTCATCGTCCATCAGGATGACCATCTTGCCCTGACGAATGTCTGCGATAATGTCTTCAATACTGTTCAGTGCCATACCGTTTTTGCACCCTTTTGGTCTGACCGCGCTGATACCGGCACCGGCCTACCATGAATTTAATACCCGTTAAGCCGGTGCCAGAATCAGTCTTTGATCCTCACCCAACTGACGGCGATCCAGCACTTTCCATTGTACCTTGTCCGCCATGGACTCCAGTGGCAGATTGGCCGTTGGCCGGCCGGTACTGCCAAGAAACACCGGCGCCTGGTAAAGCCAGAGTTCGTCCACCAGGCGCTCGTTAATAAAGGTTCCCGCCAATGTGGGACCGGCTTCCACCAGTAATTCGTTAATGCCCAGCTCGCCCAGGGAATCGAGCAGCTCGCGGACATCAATACCATTGTCTTTCCAGGCGACTCCGTTCAGGCCCACACCGAGTGCGGCAAGGTCCTGCGCGGGGGCTGTTGCCAGTGTCGGCGACGCACAATAAATCTGAACGTTACCACCCTGCAGGATTGTGGCCCCGGGTGGCGTGCGCGCATCACGGTCCGCAATGACCCGCAGCGGCTGGCGTGACGGCTCGGTTGCATCGCCGATATCCCCCAGCTCGCCCCTGCGCACTGTCAGCGAGGGGTTATCCGCCAGCACCGTTCCCACCCCCGTCAGAATGGCATCGCTGATCGCCCGCAGACGCTGCACATCACGGCGAGCTTCGGCACCGGTGATCCACTGACTCTCGCCCGAGGCCATGGCGGTCCTGCCATCCAGACTGGCAGCCATTTTAAGCCTGACGTAGGGCCGGCCAACGTTCATGCGCTTCATGAACCCGGGGTTAAGCCGCACCGCCTCTTCTGCCAGCAGGCCCTCGGTCACCCTAACCCCGGCCTCCCGCAGCATATCCAGGCCGCGGCCGGACACCGACGGATTGGGGTCCTTGGTGGCGGCAAACACATGGGCGACACCGGCTTCCACCAGGGCCTTGGCACATGGCGGGGTGCGACCGAAATGGCTGCAGGGCTCCAGCGTGACATAGGCGGTTGCACCTCTGGCATCCGGTCCGGCCTGGCTTAGCGCCCGGATTTCAGCGTGCGCCTCACCGGCACGCTCATGCCAGCCCTCGCCGAGAACTTCGCTGCCCCGGGCAATTACACAACCCACACGGGGATTGGGATGGGTGGAATAACGGCCGCGCCAGGCGAGCTGCAGCGCCCGCGCCATGAAAGCCGTATCCTGGGCGTCGATCATGCCTGCCCTTTGGGCGAATGGTTATCCGCCAGAGCCTTGGCCACGTCCACGGGGTCATCACCCGAGGTTGCGGAAAGCCGCTCAATCTCTTCCTTGAATTCGTTGACATCCTGGAAGCTGCGATACACCGAGGCAAAGCGCACATAAGCAACTTTGTCCAGCTGCCGCAGCTCGGTCATCACCTCTTCACCAAGCTGCATCGACTTCACTTCCCGCTCGCCGGTAGCCCGCAACCGGAACCGGATACGGTTAAGAGCCGCCTCGATTTCCTCAATGCTGACGGGGCGCTTCTCCAGGGCTTTCATCAGGCCGGCCCTCAGCTTGTCCTCGTCAAAGGGCTGACGGGTGCCATCCTGCTTGACGACACGGGGCATCACCAACTCGGCCGACTCAAAGGTGGTAAAACGCTCGCGGCAGGACAGACACTCCCTGCGGCGTCGCACCTGATCGCCCTCGGCCACCAGCCGCGAGTCAATCACTTTGGTATCCGCTTCACCACAGAAAGGACAATGCATACTCCGAAACTCCTGCAATCCGTCAGGCGTTGCTCTGCAAAGCGCCTGACGCTGCTTTGAGACTGATTAGCCGGCGTAGACCGGGAAACGCGAGCACAGGCTTCCTACCTGCTCACGGACCCGCTCATTGGTGGCGTCGTCTTCCAGGTTATCCAGGATATCGCACATCCAGCCCGCCAGATCTCGACACTCGGACTCTCCAAAGCCCCGGGTGGTTACGGCCGGGGTGCCAATACGCAAACCAGAGGTCACAAATGGCGAGCGTGGGTCGTTCGGAACCGCATTCTTGTTCACTGTAATGTGAGCGCGCCCCAGGGCAGCGTCGGCTTCTTTGCCGGTGATGTCCTGCTTGATCAGGCTGACCAGGAACAGATGGTTTTCCGTGCCCCCGGAAATCACGTCAAATCCGCGGGAGACAAATACCTCGGCCATCGCCTTGGCGTTCCTGATAACCTGTTTCTGGTAGGCCTTGAACTCGTCGCTCATGGCTTCTTTGAAGCAAACCGCCTTGGCGGCGATGACATGCATCAAGGGACCACCCTGGCCACCCGGAAATACCGCAGAGTTGAGCTTCTTCTGCAGGTCCGCGTCGTCACAGGCCAGGATCAGGCCGCCCCGGGGACCCCGCAGTGTCTTGTGGGTCGTGGTTGCGAGCACGTGGGCATGTGGCACCGGGTCCGGATACACACCGGCGGCGACCAGGCCGGCCACGTGTGCCATATCCACAAACAGGTAGGCGCCGACCTTGTCTGCAATCTCACGGAAACGGGCAAAGTCCAGCTTCTGGGAGTAGGCCGAGAAGCCGGCAATAATCATCTTCGGCTTGTGTTCAAGCGCCAGGCTTTCCACTTCATCGTAGTCAATCAGGCCGGTTTCCGGGTTGAGGCCGTACTGCACGGCGTTATAGATCTTGCCGGAAAAGTTCACACTGGCACCGTGGGTCAGGTGGCCACCGTGGGCCAGGCTCATCCCCAGCACAGTATCACCGGGTTTGAGCAGCGCCATGAAAACCGCGGAGTTGGCCTGGGAGCCGGAGTGGGGCTGAACATTGGCGTAAGCGGCACCGAACAATTCCTTGGCGCGGCTGATGGCCAGGTCCTCGGCGATGTCGACAAATTCGCAGCCACCGTAATAACGCTTACCGGGATAGCCTTCGGCGTACTTGTTGGTCAGTACACTGCCCTGGGCTTCCATCACCCGCGGGCTGGTATAGTTTTCAGACGCAATCAGCTCGATATGAGCTTCCTGGCGCTTCTCTTCCGCCTGCATGGCGTTCCAGAGCTCGTCGTCAAAGCCGGCGATTTTCATATCACGATTAAACATTGATGCGCTGCCTCTGTGTGCGTAGCTACCCGAAAAAATGGGCCGCTATTCTAGCTTACAAATGGGTGAAAAATCATCCTTTATGCCGTCCGCAGATACCGACACGCTGCCCGCTACGGTTTTCGCTCAATTGCTATCCCTAATCTGTTTCGATACCTTACTGGATCACGAGTACACAACCAGATTGAAAACAGCGGGGCAGACCTCCAGAGATTGTCAAAATCAGGGATGATTTTGTCGAGCGTACAGGGATGTAGTCACAGCGTATCCCTGAAGACCTGCCCCGCTGCTCGCGCCACCGGCGCCAGAACTCATCAGCCTGTTTTTAAAGAGGTTTAGCCAACATGGCCCAGTACGTATTTACCATGAACCGCGTGGGCAAAGTGGTCCCGCCCAAGAACCAAATTCTCAAGGACATCTCCCTGAGTTTCTTTCCTGGCGCCAAGATCGGCGTGCTGGGCCTCAATGGTTCCGGCAAGTCCACCCTGTTACGTATTATGGCCGGCATAGATCAGGATTACATTGGCGAGGCGCGCGCCCAGCCGGGCATCAATATCGGTTACCTGCCCCAGGAACCTGAGCTGGACGATAGCAAGACGGTCAAGGAGATTGTCGATGAGTCGGTCTCCGGCATTCACGATGCCCTGGCCGAGCTGGACCAGGTTTATGCGGACTACGCCGAACCGGATGCCGATTTCGACGCCCTGGCGAAAAAACAGGGCGAGCTGGAAGCCTTTATCCAGGCCAGTGACGGCCACGACATTGAGCGCAAGATGGAAGTGGCTGCCGATGCGCTGCGCCTGCCTGCGTGGGATGCCGCGGTCAAGAACCTCTCCGGCGGTGAGCGTCGCCGCGTAGCCCTCTGCCGCCTGCTGCTGTCCAGTCCGGACATGCTGTTACTGGATGAGCCCACCAACCACCTGGATGCAGAATCCGTCGCCTGGCTGGAGCGCTTTCTTCACGACTACACGGGCACCGTGGTTGCGGTTACCCACGACCGCTACTTCCTGGACAACGTCGCCGGCTGGATTCTGGAACTGGACCGCGGCCAGGGCATTCCTTTTGAAGGCAACTACAGCCAGTGGCTGGAAAACAAGGAAAAACGCCTGGAAGTTGAAGCCAAGCAGGAAGTCTCCCGCCAGAAGAGCATCAAGCACGAGCTGGAGTGGGTGCGCAGCAACGCCAAAGGCCGCCAGTCCAAGAGCAAGGCCCGCCTGGCCCGCTTCGAGGAAATGAGCTCCCAGGAATTCCAGAAGCGCAACGAAACCAATGAACTCTATATCCCGCCCGGCCCCCGACTTGGCGACAAAGTGATCGAGGTGGAAGGGATCAGCAAGTCCTTCGGCGATACCCTGTTATACAAGAATGTGTCTTTCAGCGTACCGCCCGGCGCGATTGTGGGCATTATCGGCGGTAACGGCGCAGGCAAATCCACCCTGTTCCGGATGATTGCCGGGTATGACGAGCCGGATACCGGCAGCATCACCGTAGGCGAGACCGTCAAGTTGGCCTATGTGGACCAGATGCGGGACCTCAACGGCGACAACACCGTGTGGGAAGAGCTCAGCGACGGTAACGACATCATCAAGATCGGCAATTACGAGACACCGTCCCGGGCTTATGTGGGCCGCTTCAACTTCAAGGGCTCTGACCAGCAGAAGCGTGTGGCTGACCTTTCCGGTGGCGAGCGCAACCGCCTGCACCTGGCGAAACTGCTCAAAGAAGGGGGCAACGTACTGCTGCTGGACGAACCCACCAACGACCTGGACGTGGAAACCCTGCGTGCCCTGGAAGAAGCCCTGCTCAACTTCCCCGGCTCAGCCCTGGTAATCTCCCACGACCGCTGGTTCCTGGACCGCGTGGCCACCCACATCCTGGCGTTTGAGGATGACGGCGAGGTGGTGTATTTCGAGGGTAATTTCAGCGAATACGACGAGGACCACAAGAAACGCAAAGGCGATTCAGCCATGGTGCCCCAGCGGATGAAGTACAAGAAGCTGGCATAATGGCAAAAGCGAGAACAGCCTACGTCTGCACCGAGTGCGGTGCCGACTATTCCAAATGGCAGGGCCAGTGCACAGCCTGCCAGGCCTGGAACACCGTCAGCGAGGTTCGCGGCGTCAGTGGCGCCAACGCCAAGGGTGCCCGCGGAGCGCGCTTTGAGGGCTTTGCAGGCAGCCTGTCAGAGGTCAAGAGCCTCGACGACGTCAGCCTTGCCGAGCAGCCTCGTATCAGTTGCGGCATGCAGGAGTTCGACAGGGTACTTGGCGGCGGTTTGGTGGAAGGCTCGGCCATCCTCATGGGCGGCCACCCTGGTGCCGGCAAGAGCACCCTGCTGCTGCAGGCCGTCTGCCATCTGGCATCCAGTGTTCCGGCACTCTACGTCACCGGCGAGGAATCACTGCAACAGGTCGCCATGCGTGCCAAACGGCTGGGCCTGCCCACCAAAGACCTGAAAATGCTGTCGGAAACCAGTGTCGAGCGGGTCATGCAGGTGGCGGAAATCGAAAAACCACGCATCCTTGTGGTGGACAGTATCCAGGTAATGCACGTAGCCGAAACCGAGTCCGCCCCGGGCAGCGTCACCCAGGTCCGCGAAAGCGCAGCCTACCTGACCCGCTTTGCCAAGCAGACCGGCACCATTCTGTTCCTGGTGGGCCACGTCACCAAGGACGGCAGTCTGGCCGGGCCCAAGGTGCTCGAGCACATGATTGACTGCTCCATCCTGCTGGAAGGCTCCAGTGACAGCCGCTACCGCACCCTGCGCGGCATCAAGAACCGCTTTGGTGCAGTCAATGAGCTGGGCGTATTCGCAATGCTGGAGCAGGGCCTGAAGGAAGTAAAAAATCCCAGCGCAATCTTTCTGAATCGTGGCGAGGAAGCCGCCCCCGGCAGCGTCGTCATGGTGGTGTGGGAGGGCACGCGGCCCATGCTCGTGGAAATCCAGGCGCTGGTAGACATGGCCCAGGGAGGCTACCCGCGGCGCGTTGCCGTGGGGCTGGACCAGAACCGGCTGGCAATGCTTCTGGCAGTACTGCATCGCCACGGAGGCATGCATGTGTCGGATCAGGATGTGTTTGTGAATGTGGTGGGCGGCGTCAAGGTCAACGAGACCAGTGCCGACCTGGCGCTGCTGGCGGCCATCGTGTCGTCATTCCGCGACCGTGCCCTGCCCCAGGATCTGGTCATTTTTGGCGAGGTTGGCCTATCCGGTGAAATCCGTCCTGTACCCAGTGGCCAGGAACGCATCTACGAGGCTGCCAAGCACGGCTTCACCCGCGCGCTGGTACCCAAGTCCAATGCGCCTCGCAAGGCTATTGACGGCATGAAGGTTATTCCCGTGACCAAGCTTAGCGATGCATTATCGGCTCTGGAGGAGCTTTAGGCTCTGGGGCCTCACTCAATCAAATGCGCAAACTCCCTCTCCAATAACGCCTGATCCCCCAGGTTCAGCTCCACCAGTCTCTTCAGATGCGTCGCACTCTCAAGATCAATATACTGGCACCGGAATCCCAACCGTTGATCCTCGATGTGCCGCAACTCAACCGCCATCACGATCGCGGTTTTATGATCGTCGAGGTGGATAATCACCTCGCACGGCTGCTTCAGCGGGGCTGCCCATCCGCTGGGCCGTTTTACCAGAACGCCTTTCAGTGATATGTCCAGCACTTCACTAGCCCACACTTCATCCTGGCAGTGCAACTCGCAATCGGCATCGAATGAGATTCTGTGGAAACGACGTTTTTCGGGGGATTTTGCGGGCAAGGGTTGCTCCTGTTTACCGGTCTTGTCTGATATGACTATAGACCGCACAGGAGCATGTATCTAGCGTTACAAGCAGTTCCCGGGCATCAGTCCTGCTGGTGGTACTCGGGGCTAAGCTCAGTTACGGCGCGAATAAACGCCCCTGCATGCTCAGGATCAACGTCCGGGGTAATACCGTGCCCAAGGTTGAAGATGTGCCCCGGCCCGGAACCGTAGCGGGACAAAATGTACGCCACTTCCTGGCGAATGCGCTCGGGCGACGCATGCAGCATGGCGGGGTCCATATTGCCCTGCAGGGCAACACGGTCACCAATGCGGGCACGGGCATCGCCAATGTCCGTTGTCCAGTCCAGGCCGACAGCATCAGCCCCGGAATCCGCGATCGACTCCAGCCACTGCCCGCCGTTCTTGGTGAACAGGATCACTGGCACGTGACGGCCGTCGTTCTCACGAATCAGGCCCGCCACGATTTTCTTCATGTAGTTGAGTGAAAACTCCTGGTACGCCCAACTGCTCAGCACGCCGCCCCAGGTGTCAAAAATCTGCACCACCTGGGCGCCGGCGCGAATCTGGCCGTTAAGGTAATCGATCACCGAATCCGCCAGATGGTCCAGCAGCTGATGCATGACCTCAGGCTGTCCATACATCAGTTTCTTGGCTTCGCGGAAATCCTTGGAAGAACTGCCCTCAATCATGTAGGTGGCCAGGGTCCACGGGCTGCCGGAGAAACCAATCAGCGGGACACTGCCATTGAGTGCGCCGCGGATGGTAGACACCGCGTTCATCACGTAATCCAGATCCACTTCCGCCTTGATCGTCGGCAGGGCGGCCACATCCGCTGCAGACCGAATGGTATGGCGGAATTTGGGACCTTCGCCGGTTTCAAAGTAAAGGCCAAGCCCAAGGGCGTCCGGAATGGTAAGGATGTCCGAGAACAGGATCGCGGCGTCCAGCGGGAAGCGCTCCAGTGGCTGCAGGGTCACTTCGCAGGCCAGTGGTGTATTCTTGCAGAGGCTGAGAAAATCGCCGGCTTTGGCACGGGTAGCGCGATATTCCGGCAGGTATCGGCCGGCCTGACGCATCATCCACACCGGTGTGCGATCAACAGGCTGACGCATCAGCGCGCGCAGGATTCGGTCATTTTTCAGCTCGGTCATAGAATTCCCAGTCTGCTATCGGTCAAAAGTTTGGAAGGCAATGATACCCGGTTTGTGGCAATAAAAAAGGGCGACCCGCCTTCAGCAAGCCGCCCTTCTGACCACGATCAAATCTTCTCAGGCCAGAAATACAGGCATAGTCAGATATCCAGGTAGTCCATGATACCTTCTGCTGCCTGGCGGCCTTCCCAGATAGCCGTTACGACCAGATCAGACCCGCGGACCATGTCACCGCCGGCAAAAATCTTGGGATTGCTGGTCTGGAAACCGAACTCCGTCTCCTCCGGTGCGGTGACGCGGCCAGAATCATCGGTTTTTACCTTCTGCTCGTCAAACCACTCAGCAGGGCTGGGGCGGAAGCCAAAGGCCACCAGCACCGCGTCTGCAGGGATGACTTCCTCACTGCCGGCAACCACTTCCGGACGCCGGCGACCGTTCTCGTCGGGCTCGCCAAGACGGGTCTGAACCACTTTCACGCCCTCGACCCGGTCCTCGCCAATAATGGCGATGGGCTGGCGGTTGAACATGAACTTGACACCTTCTTCCTTGGCGTTCGACACCTCCCGGCGGGAGCCCGGCATGTTCTGCTCGTCGCGGCGGTAGGCACAGGTGACACTCGCTGCCTGCTGGCGAATTGACGTTCGGTTGCAGTCCATGGCGGTATCGCCACCACCGAGTACCACCACGCGTTTGCCTTTCATATCAACGAAATCTTCGGCGTCTTTTTCGAATCCGAGCCGGCGGTTGACGTTGGACACCAGGAACGGCAAGGCATCATGCACACCTGGCAGGTCCTCTCCCGGAAAACCACCCTTCATGTAGGTGTAGGTGCCCATGCCCATGAACACGGCATCAAACTCCCCGAGAATCTCTGCCATCGCCACATCCTTGCCCACTTCCGTAGACAGGCGGAACTCTACTCCCATTTCCTCGAAGATCTTGCGGCGACGACTCATCACCGACTTCTCAAGCTTGAACTCGGGGATGCCAAAGGTCAGCAGGCCACCGATTTCCGGATAAATGTCGTAAACCACCGGCTTGACGCCGTTACGAACCAGCACATCGGCACAACCAAGACCCGCCGGCCCGGCACCAATCACGGCAACCCTCTTGTCTGTCCATTTCACCGCCGACATGTCGGGTTTCCAACCCAGAGCGAACGCGGTATCCGTAATGTACTTTTCCACGGACCCGATGGTTACCGCGCCGTAGCCGTCGTTGAGGGTGCAGGCACCTTCACATAAACGGTCCTGTGGACAGACACGGCCACAGACTTCGGGCAGGGAGTTGGTCTGGTGACACAGCTCCACGGCCTTCATGATGTTGCCTTCGGACACCAGCTTCAGCCAGTTCGGGATGTAGTTGTGTACCGGACACTTCCACTCACAATACGGGTTACCGCACTCCAGGCAGCGATGTGACTGCGATGCAGCGTGGTCCTGGGTGAACTGATGATAGATTTCACCAAATTCTTTCTTGCGCTTCCTTGCCGGTACTTTTTTCGGGTCAACACGCCCTACTTCAACAAACTGGAAGTCGTTACTCAGTCGTTCTTTCATTATGAAGCTCTCATCAGACTCAATTTCGACGCCAGCGTTGCCTCACAGGCAACGCCCCTGATCGTTCCATCCGCCATTACTCAGGACGTGCCCGGGTGCTGGCCAGCAGGCTGCGAAGATTCGCCGCCTTGGGTTTGACCAGCCAGAAACGGCCGATGTAGTCGTCGAAATTGTCAAGAATATGCTCTGCCCATTCGCTCGCAGTCTCGGAAATATGCTCCCGCACAACACCCCGGAGGTGATTCCGGTAGGATTCCATGTCCTCGCTGGAGATCCGCTGGATTTCCACCAGTTCGTGGTTGTATTTGTCCACAAAGGTGTTGTTCAAATCCAGCACATAGGCGAAGCCACCGGTCATACCGGCACCAAAATTGTGGCCGGTGCTGCCCAGAACGGTTATCAGGCCACCGGTCATGTATTCACAGCAGTGGTCGCCTGTACCCTCCACAACGGCATGGGCGCCGGAGTTGCGTACACCGAAACGCTCACCGGCGGTACCGGCAGCAAACAGTTTGCCTCCGGTTGCGCCGTACAGACAAGTATTACCCACAATCGAGGTGTCCTGGGACTTGAAGGCGCTACCGGAGGGCGGGCGAATCACCAGCTTGCCGCCGGTCATACCTTTACCCACATAATCGTTGGCATCCCCCTCCAGGAGCAGGTTGAGGCCCCCGACGTTCCAGACTCCGAAGCTCTGCCCGGCAGTGCCGGTCAGCTCGAGCGTCACCGGGGCCGAGACCATGCCCTGATTACCGTGGAGCTGGGCAATCTCACCGGACAGGCGGGCACCAATGGAGCGGTCGCAGTTGGTGACCCGGTAAGACCAGGTCCCACCAGCTTTGGCATTGATGGCTTCCGCAGTGTCCCTGACCATCTGCTCGGCCAGCTTGCCCTCGTCGAACGGGTGGTTGCGCTCGACCTGACAGGTGTTGGGCTTGTCTGCCGGTATATGGTCATTGGACAGCAGGCGGGTCAGGTCCAGCTTCTTCTGGCGCGGGGTATCACCCGGCAGGCGCTCCAGCAGGTCAACACGACCCACAAGCTCCTCCAGGCTGCGCACACCCAATTTCGCCAGCCACTGGCGGGTCTCTTCCGCCACAAAGCGGAAGAAATTCATGGCCATTTCCACCGTGCCCTTGAAGTGCTCTTCCCTCAGATGTTCATTCTGGGTGGCGACACCGGTTGCACAGTTGTTGAGGTGACAGATCCGCAGGTACTTACAACCCAGGGCCACCATCGGCGTGGTACCAAAGCCGAAGCTTTCGGCACCCAGGATTGCGCCCTTGACCACATCCAGGCCGGTCTTGATACCACCGTCGGTCTGCAGCCGGATCTTGCCGCGCAGGTCGTTGGCCCGAAGCGCTTGCTGGGTCTCACTGAGACCCAGCTCCCAGGGCGATCCCGCGTAACGGATGGAGGTCAGCGGGCTGGCCGCGGTGCCACCATCATAACCGGACACAGTGATCAGGTCGGCATAGGCCTTGGCCACACCGGCAGCGATGGTACCAACGCCAGGCTCCGATACCAGCTTCACCGACACCAGCGCGTTGGGATTGACCTGCTTGAGGTCGAAGATCAACTGCGCCAGATCCTCGATCGAGTAGATATCATGGTGCGGAGGCGGTGAAATCAGCGTTACGCCAGGTACTGAATAGCGCAGTCGTGCGATCAGGTCATTGACCTTGCCACCGGGTAACTGGCCACCTTCACCGGGCTTGGCGCCTTGGGCTACCTTGATCTGCATGACGTCGGCACTGCGCAGGTATTCCGCGGTCACGCCGAAGCGCCCGGAAGCCACCTGTTTGATCTTGGAGCGCTTCTCGGTGCCGTAGCGGGCGGGATCTTCACCACCCTCGCCGGAGTTGGACCGGCCGCCGAGAGTGTTCATGGCCACTGCCAGGGCTTCGTGAGCCTCTGGTGACAGAGCGCCGAGCGACATGGCCGCAGAATCAAAACGCGGGAAGATTTTCTCCACCGGCTCCACTTCCGCGAGATCGATCGGCTTGATGTCCTTCCGGAAACCCAGCAGATCCCGCAGCGTCGCTACCGGACGCTCGTTAACCAGCCCGGCATACTCCATGTAGTGCCCGTAATCACCACTGGTGACCGCCTCCTGCAGCTTGGCAATCACATCGGGATTGAAGGCGTGGTATTCCTGGCCGTGGACATACTTCAGCAGCCCGCCCTGTGAAATCGGCTTGCGATGTTTCCAGGCAACGGCCGCCAGTTGCTCCTGATCCTGCTGGAAATCAAAGAATCCGGCACCCTGGATGCGGCTGGGCACCCCGGTGAAGCACAGGTCCACCAGGTCATCCGCCAGGCCGATGGCCTCGAACAACTGGGCACCCCGGTAGGAGGTAATGGTAGAGATCCCCATTTTCGACAGGATCTTCAGCAGGCCCTTGTTGATGCCCTTGCGATAATTGTTCTTGGCATCGATCGGATCCATCATCAATTCGCCGGTTCGGATCAGGTCGTTGAGTACCTGGTACGCCAGATACGGGTAGACCGCAGTGGCACCAAAACCGAAAAGCACAGCGAAGTGGTGCGGATCCCGCGCCCAGCCGGTTTCGACCAGGATGTTCGAATCACACCGTAACCCTTTCTTGACCAGATGATGGTGCACGGCACCGGTTGCCATTAATGCATTGGCTGGCAGTTCACCTTCTTTCAGGTCCTTGTCCGTCAGAATCAGGATGACCTTGCCGCTGCGAACCGACTGCTCGGCATCGTCGCATATTTTCCGGACCGCCTGCTCAAGCCCCATTTCCGGGCTGTAGCTCATGCTGATACGGGCGACTTCGAAGCCGGGCCGATCGTTATTGGCGATCTTCAGGAACTTGGCCGGCGACAGTACCGGAGTTGTCAGGATGATGCGATTGGCGTGCTCCGGCGTTTCCTCAAACACGTTACGCTCGGCGCCGATGCAGGTCTCCAGGGACATCACGATGGATTCCCGCAAGGGATCGATAGCCGGGTTGGTTACCTGGGCGAATTTCTGACGGAAATAGTCCGCCACATGCCTGACCCGGCTGGACAGCACCGCCATGGGCGTGTCATCGCCCATGGAACCCACAGCCTCCTGGCCATTCTCGGCCAACGGCCGCAGCACTTGATCGCGCTCTTCGTAGGACACCATGAACATTTTCTGATGGACATGGAGCTCGTCTGACTGCATCAGTTTGAACTCGGGCGTGTCCTGGTTCAGGGTTGTCTCGACCCGAAGGGAGTTCTCCCGCAACCAACGCTTGTACGGCTGGGCGGATTTCAGGCGATTGTCCACATCTCTGGTATGCAGGACTTCTCCGGATTCGGTATCGATGGCCAGCATCTGGCCGGGGCCCACGCGACCCTTGGCGACAACATCTTCTGGCTTGTAACCGTAGGTGCCGATTTCAGAGGCCAGGGTAATGAAGTCATCTTTTGTGATGACCCAGCGTGCCGGGCGCAGGCCATTACGATCCAGCATGCAGACTGCATAACGGCCATCGGAGAGAACCAGGCCAGCCGGGCCGTCCCAGGGCTCCATGTGCATGGAATTGTACTCGTAGAAGGCTCGCAGCTCGGAATCCATGGTGTCCACGTTCTGCCAGGCAGGCGGAATCATCATCCGCACGGCACGGAACAGGTCGACACCGCCAGCCAGCAGCACTTCCAGCATGTTGTCCATACTGGAGGAGTCTGATCCGGTCAGGTTGACCAGGGGCTGGAGGGTCTGCAGGTCCGGCAACTGCGGTGCACTGAACTTGGCAGCACGGGCAATGGCCCAATTGCGGTTGCCGTCAACGGTGTTGATCTCACCGTTGTGGGCAAGGTAGCGGAACGGCTGGGCCAGCGGCCAGCGCGGCATGGTGTTGGTCGAGAAGCGCTGGTGGAATACGCAGATGGCCGTCTGCAGGTCCGGATCGCCCAGATCCTGATAGAAATTCGCCAGGTCTGCCGGCATCATCAGGCCCTTATAGGCCAGCGTGCGGTGGGACAGGCTACAGATATAGAATTCGGAATCGTCGGCCATGTCGCGCTCGGCATGGCGACGACCAACAAACAGGGCAATGGCAAATTCCTGCTCTGTCTTGCTGGCAGGCACCACAAATACCTGCTCAATCCATGGCAGGCAATCCAGTGCCATCGGGCCGAGGCAGCTGTCGTCGGTGGGCACCTTGCGCCAACCCATAATTTCCAGACCCTGCTCCGTCAGGCGCTTTTCCACGGCGGCCCGGCCTGCAGCGGCCTTGCCCTCCTCCGGGCTCAGGAAAACCTGGCCCACGGCAAACTGCCCGTCAGGTTCCTTGCCAAACTCAGCTTTCGCGGCCTTGCGCAAGAAGGCATCGGGGCTCTGGATCAGGAGACCACAACCATCGCCGGTCTTTCCGTCTGCAGCGATACCACCACGGTGGGTCATGCAGGTCAGAGACTCGATGGCAGTTTGCAACAACTTGTGGCTGGCCTCGCCCTTCATATGGGCGATCAGGCCGAAGCCACAGTTGTCCCTGAATTCATCGGGATGATACAAACCTGTCATCATAAGCGTTCTCTCACGTAGAAATGCTTTTCAATCAAAGGGTTATTTTTAATCGGACGATAGCTCCACCCTTTGACACTGAAAATGGGGGCTGGCCATTTTACACGCGTACAAATACGTACTCAAACCAAAGAGTTTTTATTTTAGGGCGCCAGGAGGCTGGTTGCGAGTATTGCCGCTGGCATCACCTGTACAACAGACTCACTTCAGGCAATTGTTTTTATTGGGATTAAAAGGCAAACAGGGGGCCGCGGCACGATCAGAAATCGCGCATTTGCCGGATCCAGGGGGACTGGTCCCGCAAAGCCTTGGGAAGACGCTCAACCGCCCTCCGGGCCTCTTCACGGGAGCTGAAGTTGCCATAGAAGCCAACAAACCAGTCCTGTTCCTGCCTCTTGGTATGGGTGTAACGAATACCTGGGACAGACTGGTACCGGTCAATAAGGCTCAAAACAGTTTGCTCGCGATTGCCGGCGATCAGCTGAACGGCCCAGCCCTCGCGGCCCTTAACCTCGTCAAGACTGATAAAATGAGACGGTCTTGAGGGTGAAAACTCTGGCTCTGGCTCTNGCTCTGGCTCTGGCTCTGGCTCTGGCTCTGGCTCTGGCTCTGGCTCTGGCTCTGGCTCTGGCTCTGGGACAGGCTGTGCCTCGGGCGCCTCCACCGTCAACCCGGCGGAAGGCTCCAGCGGCTCCGCTACCGGATCGATGGCCTCTGGCTCGGGATTATCGGGCCCGATGGTTATGCTCCTGCGGACGGTTTCCGGCTCGGTGACTGCCTGCCCCCTGGCTACGGAGTCATTGTACTGCTGAGCAACGAGCCACCAGGAGCCTGCCAGAAGCACCAACGCCAGCGCTGGCCATCGGAGGTTGAGCGCTACGGGAAATGATCGTCCGCGTCCGCTCCCACTTCCGGACGAGGTCATGTCCATCCACACCGCTGGCGTCACACGCTTCAGCCGTGAAAAGCTTCCCTGGCTGAGACTATGTATTCGCGACAGCCTGGCGGGCGCCAACAGAGCCTTGGCATCGCCGCCCGCTCGATGAATTCTGGGTGCCAGATAGGCTGCAATCTCTTCTTTGTTGAGGGGGCGAAGATGGATCTGATGCACCCTGTCACCATCACCCGAAAGCCCCAACATCTCAATCAGTTGGGCACTGCCACTGAATACCGGCACGGCGGCGGCCGAGCGATCAGCAGACTCGAAAGCCGCCAACAACAGCCTGACAACCTCCGCAGGCGCCCGATCCGCGTCGTCAACAAGCAGGACCATGCGCTGACCTTTACGGGCCCTGCTCTCTGACCAGCGAAAGAAGCCGTACACCGAGTCACGGACGCCCTCACCCGGCGTCAGCCCCTTGTGGGCTATGGCAAGTAATGCGCGGGCAAGCGACTGGGTGCTGGTCAGTGCGGCGGCGGGAAGCCGGTGAAAATCCAGGCGGGAAGATTCACTTCTGACCAACTCGGCCAGTAACCGGCTTTTCCCGGCACCCGCCTCGCCCGTCAGCAAAAGTGCAAGGTCACCAAACCCACAGAGGTGGCGAAGTGTTTCCAGAGCATGGTGACGGGACGCATCCGGGAAAAACGGCGTTTCCATGTCCAGGGGGTCTGCCTTTAATCCGTACCTTTCCTGCAACCGCGGAAAAAGGCCACCGCCATCAAGACTGTTAAGCCCCTGATCTGTCACTGTCATTCCCTTTGGGCGCCCCTGTGTGAGCGACTCTGGATTCGATTGCAATTCAGCCGTTCACGCCTTCTGAGGCCACGCAGAAGGCCCGCAGTGTTGCATCCAGCTGCGATACGTCTACCTGATCCGTCACCACGGCGTCCCCCAGAGCCCTGAGCAGAACCAGCCGCAGCGAGCCGTCGACATTTTTCTTGTCCACTGCCATCAGGCGACGGAAATCGTCCGGCGTCATTCCTTCCGGCGCCCTGGCGGGAAGGCTCGCGCGGTCAATAATACGTACCGCCCTGGTGCGATCTTCTTCGCTGATCATTCCCTGACGCAGGGAAAGATCGGCCGCCATCATCATGCCCGCCCCCACAGCCTCGCCGTGCAGCCAGTTTCCATAACCGGCGAAGGTTTCAATGGCATGACCAAAGGTATGCCCAAGATTGAGGATGGCTCTGACACCCCCTTCTCTCTCATCAAGGGCAACAACATCAGCCTTGCAGGCGCAGGACCGATAGATGGCCTCTACAAGAGCCGCGGTTTGCAGTTCAACGAGCGAGGCGATTTCCCGCTCTAGCCAGCCGAGAAATTCGGTATCCCGGATCAATCCATACTTGATGACTTCCGCAAGGCCAGCTGAAACTTCCCGGGACGGGAGCGTTTTCAGGGAATCCGTATCAATCAGCACCACTTCCGGCTGATGAAAGGCCCCAATCATGTTCTTGCCGAGGGGATGATTGATGCCTGTTTTGCCACCAACTGAAGAATCGACCTGTGACAGCAAAGTGGTGGGCATCTGTATAAAGGGCACACCTCGCTGGTAAGAGGCCGCAGCAAACCCGGTCATATCACCTACTACGCCACCGCCCAATGCTACCAGGGTGGTTTTTCGCGAATGGCGTTTTTCCAGCAAACCGTCAAATATAAGGTTCAGTGTTTGCCAATCCTTGTATTTCTCACCATCCGGCAGTACCACAGTGTCTACCTGCCTGCCGGGGAAGCAGGCCTTTGCGGACTCAAGATACAGGGGCGCGACCGTCTCGTTGGTCACAATCATTACCTGGCTTCCCTGAACGAAGGGGGTCAGGTCGTAACTCCCGAGCAGTCCCTGCCCAATGATAATCGGATAGGTTCTCTCGCCCAGATCAACGGTTAGCTCCCGCACTGAGTTACGCATGATTTCTGCCTTCCTTCCGTATCTGTCTTTGGTGCCGCGGCGTTTTGGGATTGATGCGGTTCACCAGCTGTCGCACCACCAGCCTCGGACTTTTACGATCAGTAAACATCACGATATCGGCAAGTTCGGTATAAATCGGGTCGCGGATGGCAAACAGGTTCCTGAGGACGGTTTCCGGGTCATCGTTCTGCAGTAGGGGACGATTTCTGTCCCGCCGGGTTCTTTCCACCTGCTGCTCAATCGAGGTTTTAAGGTATACCACGGCCGCATCCCGCTTCAGGAGGGCGTGGTTTTCCTCGCGCATGATGGCCCCGCCACCGGTTGCGAGAACCGTTTGTGGATGTTCCGATAACTCCGCCAGCATGGCAGTTTCACGCTGCCGAAAACCGTCTTCGCCCTCGACATCAAAAATCCAGGGGATATTCGCCCCGCAACGCTCCTCGATGATCCGGTCGGAATCCAGAAAACGATAGCCCAGCTCTCTGGCCAGCATGCGACCAATTGTGCTTTTGCCTGCCCCCATCGGGCCTACCAGGACAATTCGTTTTGGCAAGGACATAACTTCCGCTCATCTGTGTTCAGGCGGGTGAGAATAGCACAGGGTACCGTTTTCCATAAGTTTGGGAAAACCAACGGCCAAAAAAAACCGCCGCCCGGAGGCAGCGGTTTTTCTTGATTGCGACCGGATTACTGAATCAGATCGCTCTTGATGATCTTCGGTGTGATGAAGATCAGTAGTTCGCTGCGCTCATCGATTTTTTCCGTGCGCTTGAACAAACGTCCCAGGTAAGGAATATCACCAAGGAAAGGCGTCTTGGTCGTGGTGGTCGAAACCTCTGACTGGAAGATGCCGCCAAGCACTACCGTTTCGCCATTTCCAACCAGAACCTGGGTGGTTACCGAGTTGGTGTTGATCGCAGGAATGCCCGCCGTCACTTCGCCACGGGAGTCCTGGTTAACCACCAGGTCCATGATAATCTTGTCATCCGGGGTGATCTGCGGCGTCACTTCCAGTGACAGCGCAGCTTCCTTGAACGAGACCGAGGTTGCACCACTGGATGATGCCTCCTGGTAAGGAATCTCTTCGCCGGACTTGATCGAAGCAGTCTGTCGGTCAGCGGTTACCACGCGGGGCTGGGAAACCACTTCCGCCCGGCCATCACTCTCAAACGCCGAGAGTTCAAGGTCGATCAGCAAGTCGGTACCAATGTAGCCAAACGCCACCGAGGAAGAGTTTGCGCGAGTAACTCCCAGATCAACATTGAGATCAGAGGGGAAGGTTAGAGGATTACCATTGGTGTTGATGCTGCCCAATGTGCCTTGGGATCCACCAACCACGAAATCATCAGTGCCGCCATCAGCAGTCCCACGGCCTTGCGCGCCCCAACGAACACCCAGTTCTTCAGCCAGATTGTTCTGAGCACGAACGATACGCGCTTCAATCGAAACCTGACGCACCGCCACGTCCCAGGTTGCCACCAGTCGCCGGATCTGCTCCAGTTTCTCCGTGGTTTCCCGCACACTGATTGTGTTGGTGCGAGGGTCCGAGGACACAAATCCGCGGGATGAAATAAGCTCTTCGTCTGCCTTGATGAGCTCGACGATATCTGCCGCTCTGGCGTAATTGACCTGAATGATATCGAGGCGAACCGGCGCCAGCTCCGCAATCTGTTTACTGGTTTCCAGCTCAAGCCTTTCCCGGGCTGCAATCTCATCCGCTGGCGCAACCAGAAGCACATTGCCAATCTGGCGCTTATCCAGCCCCTGGGTTTTCAGAATCAGGTCCAAAGCCTGGTCCCAAGGGACGTTCTGAAGCCGCAAGGTGATGCTGCCATCGACTGTATCACTGGCCACCAGATTGAGACCGGTGAAGTCAGCGATCAGCTGCAATACCGATCGAACCTCAATGTCCTGGAAGTTAAGAGACAGCTTCTCGCCCGTGTAAGGGAACTTCTCCTCCCGGCGGGACTCGGCCTCTTCCTCAGTTAGCTTTTCAACGCTGACTGTAAACCGGGAACCAGACTGGTAGGCAATATAGTCGTAGTTGCCTTGCGGCCGGATTTCGACAACCGCATTACCATCCTCTGTGAAGGTGTCAATACGGTTCACCGGCGTTGCGAAGTCGGTCACATCGAGTCGGCGGCGGAGGTTGTCCGGGACACTGGTGCCATCCATCGTCAAACGAATTCGACCGCCCAGCTCAGAAAGATCAACCGGTGTTGTGGGGCTGCCAAGATCCACGATTACTCGGCCCTCACCATTCTCGCCCCTACGGAAATCCACACCCTCAAGGCTGTCTTCAGGTGCAGAAGAAGACGAGTCGGACTGCCCGTAAGATACTGAGGAGGTCGCAGTCGACGCCGGGGGCTCTCCCGCACTATCAGCGCCGATGGTCACAACCAGACTGTTCTGGTTGCGGACTGTCTGGTAGGGAGTCAATTCCGCGAGGTTGAAGATCAGCCGGGTACGATCCTTGGTTTCAACCACCGTCATGCTCTGGGCATTTCCGGAGCCCAGGGATATGTTGCGGCTGTCGAGCCCGCTGGTGGTGTCCCGAAGATCCACTGCGATCCGCGCCGGCCGCTCTATGGTGTAACCACTCGGTTCCGGTGGCTCACCGTCAAACTGTAGCGTCACTTCGACCCGGTCCCCGGATAGCGACGAAAACGACACGTCTTCCAGCGTGACCGCATTGGCCAGCCCGGACAACAACCCAAAAGCAATCACGCCGACGTATACATTGAGTTTTCTGAACATCGCTAGCCTCGACCCCAAACTTTTTTGTTCATGCATGTTTCTTTGAATAGTCATACTGCCGCTCCTTAGCCTTCATTCTCGTCAAGCGAAAGCGAGCGTGGACGCTCGACCCATCCGCCCCGGCCATTGGGAACGATCTCGATCAGTTCTACCCGGGTTTCGTTAACACCGATAATCCGTCCATAGTTCTGCCCCATGTAGTTACCCGTGCGCACCCTGTGAATACCGCCGGTGTTGTCCCTGATCAGGGCAAACAGGCTTCCTGAGGTATCACTCAGGGTCCCCACCATGGTGAGCTCCTTCAGATCAAAGTTCTCGAGGACTTCTCTTGGCCGATCCAGATCCGGCTCGACATCGCTCACCGGATCCTGGTCAACCATAGTGAGCTGAACGTCGATGGGTGGCTCAAAGGGCGCCCTGCGATCCGCCGCCGAATAACTGAAAGCCTCGTATGCCTTGAACTCCGGCAAAGGCTCCACGTATCCACGGGGCTTGGCCCGCGTGTCTGCCATAAACTGATCCAGATCGGAAAACCCGTTTCCCTGGGAACACGCCGTCAGAAAAGACACCAGACAAATACCCATCCAGGCTTTTGCCGCATGCTGTTTCACCATGCTCATTCTCCAGCCCGGTAGCGGTAGGTGCGCGCAAGAACCTGCATGTTGAGCTGCTCTCCATCACCGCCAGTTGGTGTTATCGTCAAATCGTGCAACGTCACGATACGCGGCAGGCTTGCCACGCTGCTGACGAAACTCGCCAGCTCATGGTAAGTCCCGGTTACCCGGATATTGATCGGAAGTTCCGCATAGAAGTCCCGTTGCTGTTCACCCTGAAGTTTGACTTCTTCCAGGTCCAGACCATTGCCCAATGCCGTATTGGTTATGTCCTCGAGCAGCCCCGGCACTTCGGTTTCGCTGGGAAGCTGTCTCACCAGGGCACCGAAGGTCTCTTCCATTTCTTCCATCTGGGCCTTGAAGACTTCAAGGTTGGCAACCTGGTAGGCCTTGTCCTCGTAGCGCTTACGAAGCTCCTGCTCGGTGTTTTCGACCCTTTCCAACTGGGCGTACTGGTCCTTGATAAAGAACCAGTAGCCACCGCCGAGAATCAGCCCGAACACGATGAGGACGACAATGGCCTTGATGGGCGCCGGCCAGATGCCGGCGTTGTTGACGTCCAGATCGTTGATATCAAATTCATTGAGACTTTTAAGTGAGTCCGCGAGGCTCATTACTTATCCTCCCCTTCGGGCTCTGGTGTTTGTTGTTGAACCGACAGGTTGAACTGGCTGTAACCGGCACGCGCGTTGTCGGCCGAAGCGACGTTCGAGAGATTGGGATCGGTAAACCAGTCGGAATCCTCAAAGCGCCTCATCAGCGACGATATGCGGCTGTTCGACTCCGACATGCCGACAATGTCCACGCGCTCTGCGTTTTTCTTGAGATTGGTGTAGTACAGACCGTCGGGAAGTGTGCGAACCAGCTCATCGAACACCCGCACAATGACCGGGCGCTTGCCTTGCAGGTCCTGAATCACCTGCATACGGGAAAGCAGCTCGTCACGCTTGCGCTTGAGGTTCTCGATTTCCTTGATCTGCTTGTCGAGCTGCCTGGTTGCGGTCTCGATGTAGGCGTTCCTGGACTCCTGGTAGGCGATACGGTTGTCCATATCCGTCTTCCAGAGAAAAGCCAGGCCGCCAGCAATGATCGCCGCACCCAGAATCATGACCACGAACTGTTTCTGTTTCTCTGCGCGGAGTTCTTCGCGCCAGGGCCTGAGGTTGATCTTTGCCATCAGTCAAAGCTCCTCATTGCCAGCCCGCAGGCGATCATCAGTGAAGGGGCATCGTTGCTCAACGCCGATGCATTCACCCGGGAGCCAACGGCCATATCTGCAAACGGGTTTGCAACCAGCGTTGGCGTGCCTGTCTTTTCCTCAACCATTTCTGTCAGCCCCTGGATAGATGCCGTACCGCCAGCCAGGACCACATAGTCGACCGCATTGTACTGACTTGCACCGAAGAAGAACTGGAGTGCCCGGGCTACCTGCTGGACAACCGCTTCACGGAAGGGCATCAGCACCTCGGATTCATAGTCGTCCGGAAGACCTCCCTGCTTCTTGGCAAGGCCCGCCTCTTCCAGAGACAGCCCGTAGCGACGCTGGATTTCTTCGGTAAGCTGCTTGCCCCCAAAGATCTGTTCGCGGGTGTAGACCGTCTTACCCTCCGCCAGCACACTGAGCGTGGTCATGGTTGCCCCCACATCAACGATGGCGACCACCAGCTCCTCGCCCTGGGAATCGAGTTGAGGCTCGATCAGATCAAAAGCGCGCTCAAGCGCGTAGGCTTCGACATCCACAATCCTGGTGGTCAGCCCGGCAATCTCGAGGGCATCTTCACGGATATCGACGTTCTCCTTTCTGCAAGCTGCAAGCAGAACGTCGACCTGATCAGGATTGGTTTCAGACGGCCCCTGGACCTCGAAGTCGATGGCCACTTCGTCCAAGGGGTACGGGATGTACTGATCAGCCTCAAGGGTGATCTGATCTTCCATCTCGAACTCGTTAAGACCACCATCCATCTGGATCAGCTTGGTAATAACGGCAGAGCCAGAGACAGCCACAGCGACCTGTTTGACGCTTGTGCGGGACTTGGATGCGACGCGCTTGAGTACCTCACCCACCGCCTCAACATCCGTGATGTTTTTTTCTACGACAGCGTTTGCCGGCAACGGCTCGACCGCGTAGCTCTCGACCTTATAGCGGTCGCCCTGCTTTGACAGCTCCAGAAGCTTGACCGAGCTGGAACTGATATCCACACCCAAGACAGCACTGGATTTCTTTCCGAACAATCCGAACACGCGCTCACCCTATACCTGGTTACATGCACCGGGTTATGAAAACTCCTGACGGAGTTCTTTCATATGTGTTTTTTATTTAAGAGAATTTCTTCAGTTTTCCGTCTACAATGCGTTTTCTTCTTTAATTGGGACATTGTACCCGGGAAGTGGCTCGCCCTTCCTAAAGCAATTTCTCAAATGATAGACCTATATCCAACTGTTGTCAGAAAAAAATGTCTCATCTACTGCGTACATCTCGCCTGTTTGCATGGCTCTTTCTCACTGGATTCAGTCTCGCCACAATCGTGGCATCAGGATTTTATCTGTATCTTCGTCCGGGGCTACCTCCTGTTGACCAGCTCCTGGACATCAAGCTGCAGACCCCTCTGCGGGTGTACAGCGCAGACGACAGATTAATAGCAGAATTCGGTGAAAAGAGAAGGGCACCGGTCACAATCGAACAGATCCCTACAATCCAGTTACATGCCTTCCTGGCGGCTGAAGATGCCCGTTTTTACGAACACTTCGGGGTCGACTTCAAAGGCCTGATGCGGGCTGCCATCGAACTGGTCTCCACCGGAGAGATCCAGTCGGGGGGCAGCACCATCACAATGCAGGTTGCAAAAAATTACTTTTTGTCACGCGACCGGACCTTTATCCGCAAGTTCAACGAAATACTTCTGGCTCTTCAGATCGAGCGTGAACTGGATAAAGATCGCATTCTTGAGCTTTACCTCAACAAGATTTACCTCGGCAATCGCGCCTACGGCATTGCCGCCGCCGCCCAGGTGTATTACGACAAGTCAGTAGCTGAACTCTCTCTGGCCCAGATGGCCATGCTGGCCGGCCTGCCAAAGGCTCCCTCCGCCTACAACCCCCTTGCCGACCCTGCTCGCGCAAAAATTCGCAGGAACTGGATACTGGGCCGCATGCGGGATTTGGGATACATAACGCCTGACGCCTACGAGCTGGCATCGGCAGCGCCGCTGACAGCAAGCTTCAACGCCGCTTCCACAGAGGTAGACGCCGACTACGTGGCGGAAATGGCGCGCGCAGACATGGTACGACGATTCGGAGATGCGGCCTATACCGATGGCTATTCCGTGCAGCTGACCGTGGACAGTGAAAAGCAGCGCGAAGCTACCGTGGCGTTACGGAAAGGCCTTGAAGAGTACGATCGGCGCCATGGCTTCCGCGGCCCCATCGGCCAGGTTGGTGAAGACGAGCTGGCCCCGGACAACCTCGATAACCTGATGGCCAATTACCCTCAGGTGGCAGAGCTTGTTCCTGCGGTTGTAACCAACGTAAGGGACCAAGACGGCGAAGTCGATCTTCATGCCCGCGGGCTCGGTGAGTCAGTCATGGCCTTCAGCACCATGACCTGGGCCAAGCGCTACAAGACCGAAAACCTGACCGGCCCTGAACCGGAAAAGCCTTCCGATGTCGTCGCACCGGGCGATATCGTTTACGTCAAACCCATGGTCATCATGACCCCTGAGCAGCAGACCGGAGAGAACACAGAGGATTCGGAAAACGAAGGGGAACGGCGCGTCGCTGAGATCCCGGACGTCAGGCGAGTGGCCCTGTCACAGGTTCCCCGAGTTCAGGGTGCACTGATATCACTTGACGCCAAAACCGGGGCCATTGAGGCTCTTGCCGGCGGCTACAGTTTCAGCCAGAACAAGTACAACCGGGCGACCCAGGCCAAAAGACAGCCCGGCTCAACCTTCAAGCCGTTTCTCTATCTGAGCGCGCTTGAACAGGGAATGACGCCGGCAACAATCTATAACGACGCACCGATTGTGTTTGACGACTCCGAGCTGGAGACCACTTGGCGCCCGCAAAACTCCTCCGGACAGTTTTACGGCCCCACCCGCCTGCGGGAAGCCCTGTATCGGTCCAGAAACCTGGTTTCCGTCCGCCTGCTGAGGGATCTGGGGGTACAGAACACCATTGATTACCTGGATCAACTGCAGATTCCCACGGAAGACATGCAGAAAGACCTGTCCCTGTCACTGGGAAGTGGCTTGCTGACCCCCATGGATCTGGCTCGGGGGTTTGCGGTCATCGCCAACGGCGGTTATGACGTTGACCCCTATCTCGTCAGCAGCATCACCGATGTCAATGACAAGAAGGTGTTCGAGGCGCCTGAGGTCATTCTTTGCGATAGCAACTGCGAGCGGGTGCAAGAGGAAATCAACGAAGAAGATCGCAATGCCCGCGTCGCCAGAAGACTCGCGGACGAGCGCTCGGTGTATATCCTCCACTCCATGATGCGGGACGTTATCAGACTGGGCACGGGCAGACGGGCCCTGGCGCTGGGAAGGGATGACATCAGTGGCAAGACCGGCACCACCAACGAGCAGCGAGACACCTGGTTTGGCGGCTTCAACCACGATATAGCCACGACGGTGTGGGTCGGTTTTGATCAACCACAGCCGCTTGGGCGCCGCGAGTTCGGCGCGAGCACAGCGCTGCCGGCCTGGCTTGATTACATGGAGGTCGCCCTCGAGGGCCAGCCTTCCTCGTTGATGGCAAGGCCCAATGGCATCGTGAACATCCGCATCGACCCGGAAACCGGTAAGCGCGCGCGTCCCGGGCAGGAAGGTGCAATGTTCGAACTGTTCAAAGAAGAGGATGCCCCACCACTACTCCCCCCCCAGGATGAGTCAGGTGGCGGCAGTGAAAACAGCGAAGACGGAGGTCTCTCCAGACAGATCTTCTGACCGCCCTGCAGGCCCTTCTCGGGACCACAAAAAAACCGGCGGGTTTCACACCGCCGGTTTTTTTGTGCCTGAAGCCTGGAGTCGTTATATCAGATGATATCGTCCATGGACTTAAGCGGGTAATGCGCCGGGTAGCCGTTGCGCGCAACACCCGAATCAACGGCAGCTCGCGCAACCGCGGCTGGAACAACTTCCAGCAGCCGCACATCCATCGGCTTGGGAATGATGTATTCGCGGCCAAACTCGAAGCTTGCAACGTCATAGGCTTCACAGATTTCCTGCGGAACCGGCTCTTTGGCCAGTTCGCGAATCGCGTGAACCGCCGCCACTTTCATTTCTTCGTTGATCGCCGTTGCCCGTACGTCCAATGCACCCCGGAAGATAAACGGGAAGCCCAGAACGTTGTTTACCTGGTTGGGGTAATCGGAGCGACCAGTTGCCATAATCAGGTCATCACGGGCAGCCAGGGCCAACTCGGGGGAGATCTCCGGATCCGGGTTGGAACAGGCGAACACGATCGGGTTCGGCGCCATCAGCTTGAGCTGATCAACTGTCACCAGATCCGGACCAGAGAGACCCAGGAACACATCCGCGCCGTCCATCGCATCGTCAAGCGTGCGCTTGTCGGTGTCATTGGCAAACATGGCCTTGTACTGGTTCAGGTCATCACGCCCAGAGTGGATTACGCCCTTGCGATCGAGCATGAAAATGTTCTCTGAGCGAACCCCACAGCTGATCAGCAGCTTCATGCAGGCAATCGCCGCGGCACCGGCGCCCAGGCATACAACCTTCGCTTCCTCGATCTTCTTGCCCTGAAGCTCAAGAGCATTGATCATGCCGGCTGCCGTTACAATGGCGGTGCCGTGCTGGTCATCGTGGAAGATGGGTACGCTGCAGCTCTCGATCAGGGCACGTTCGATTTCAAAACACTCAGGCGCCTTGATGTCCTCGAGGTTGATGCCACCGAAGGTATCGGCAATCCGCTCAACCGTTTCGATAAACGCCTGCGGGCTTTCGGAATTGACCTCGATATCAAACACATCAATTCCGGCAAAGCGCTTGAACAGTACGCCTTTGCCTTCCATGACCGGTTTGCTCGCCAGAGGACCGAGATTACCCAGGCCAAGAATAGCGGAACCGTCAGAAATAACGGCTACCAGGTTACCCTTGCCGGTGTATTTGTAGGCATTTTCGGGGTCCTTCGCGATCTCGCGGACCGGCTCGGCAACCCCGGGGCTGTACGCCAGAGAAAGGTCGCGGGAGGTTTTGGTGGGCTTGGTGATTTCAACACTCAGCTTACCAGGCCGCGGCTTGGCGTGATATTCAAGGGCTGCTTCTTTCAGATCTTGAGACATTGCCACTGTTCCGTTTGTCACGTTGTAAGAGGTAAAAGCCACCGGGCCTTGCCCAGCGGAGCGCGACATTATGGCGCGAAGGTCAGTATCAGACAAGGCCCGGCCGGTCATTTCTCGATCAGTCAATAAGCCTTTTTGCGTACACACGTGCAAAAAAGGGGGTTCACCAGGACAATCTCCGGACACAAAAAAAGCGCCTCGAAGGACGCTTTTTTTGAAGCCGGTGTGTAGATCAGCTTTTCTTGCCGCCGATACGACCACCGAAACGCTTCTGGAAGCGATCGATACGGCCACCGGTATCCATGACTTTCTGCTTGCCAGTGTAAAACGGATGACACTGGGAACACACATCGAGCTGCAGATCATGGGTATAGGTCGAGCGTGTTTTGAATTCGTTACCGCATGAACAGGTAACGTTGATTTCTTCGTACTTGGGGTGAATACCTTCTCTCATGGCGAACCTCGGTCGGGTCATGCCGCTACCAGATCACGGGAACTGTAAACGCTCCAGGTGTCGGGCACCGCATGTTTGAATCAATTGACAAGACGGGGCACAATCATGCCCTGCCGGAAACAGACCGCGAATCTTACTTGCAATTGTGGTATCAGGCAAGCCCCGAACCGCCTTATCATTCCGTCCTGGGACGCGGCTGGGCGACGCACAGGCATTAAGCCGGATAGGCAGATACCGTAACACCCTCATCCCCATGGAGCAGCATGTGCCCCGAACCGCGCGCATAGCACTGAACCGCCCTATCCGGCGGCTGTTTGATTACCTGGTACCGGACCACATCACACTGCAAAAGGGCCAGCGCGTGACGGTGCCATTCGGACCGCAATCTGCCACCGGACTTGTCGCCGACACAGACGCTCCCCCTCCGGAGGGCATCATCCTCAAACCCGTCAAGGCGGCCTGTGAACATTGGCCGGCATTGCCAGCGGAAACCTTCCAGCTGCTGAGCTGGGCGGCAGATTACTATCAACACCCTCTCGGCGAGTGCCTGTTTACAGCGCTGCCTCCGGCCCTTCGCCGCGGAAGAGCGGCGCTGGAACGAAAAGAAGCCTACTGGCAGGCCTGCGGCGATCCTGCAGTACTCGCCGGCAACGCGACACGCCAGAGAGAGCTCCTGGCCTGGCTGCAACGACAGCCCGGAAGCGTCAGCGGCAAACAGATCGTTCGGGCCGGCTTTACCCAGTCGCAGGTGAAAAGCCTTCTTGGCAAGGAGCTGATCTGCGAGGCACCGCCACCGGACCCAGCCGGTGTTCCTGAAGATGTCCGCAACCGCATCCCCGAGCTCTCTCCGGCACAGCGTGATGCAGCAGACCAACTCCCGCTGCCGGCAGATGGTTTTGCGGCCTCCCTGCTGTTTGGCATTACCGGCAGCGGCAAAACCGAACTGTACCTTTATTACCTGAAGCATTACCTGGGCGACGGGGATCAGGCCCTGGTCCTTGTGCCGGAAATAAACCTGACCCCCCAGACCGTTGCCCGCTTCCAGCATTACTTCGGTTCACGCATTGCCGTGTGGCATTCAGCACTGAACGATGGTGAGCGGCTCTCTACCTGGCTGAAAATCCGCAATGGCGAGCCGGTCATACTGATCGGCACACGTTCGGCGGTATTACTGCCCTTTACCGGCCTCAAAACGATCATTGTGGACGAAGAACATGACAGCTCCTACAAGCAGGGAGAAGGCTTCCGCTATTCAGGACGGGACACTGCGGTCTATCGCGCCCATCTCAACAACTGCCCGGTCATTCTTGGTTCTGCCACGCCCTCCATGGAGTCCTATCACAATGCCCTTAGCGGCAAATATTCCCTGATCAGGCTGGAAGAGCGGGCAGGCAACGCCAAACCACCTCATATCAAACTGCTGGATATCCGCAGCCGGCCGCTGGAAGGCGGACTGTCCCGCCCCGCCCTACAGGCGATCGAAAAGTGCCTGCAGGCCGGCCAGCAGGCGCTGGTGTTCGTGAACCGCAGGGGGTTTGCACCGGTGATGATGTGTTTTGACTGCGGCCACATGGTCGAGTGCCCCCGCTGCGACACCCGGCTTACCTACCATCGTCGCGATCGCGCCATGCGCTGCCACCACTGTGACTTCCAGACCGCCGCCACGGAACATTGCCCAAAGTGCAACAGCGATGCCTTCAAGCCCGTAGGCCAGGGCACCGAGCGCACGGAAGACATCCTGACGACACAGTTCCCTGACACGCCTGTGGTGCGTGTCGACCGTGACAGTACCCAGCGCAAAGGCAGCATCCAGGGCATTCTTGAAAAGGTGAACAGCGGCCGCCCCTGCATTCTGGTGGGCACGCAAATGCTGGCCAAGGGTCATGACTTTCCCAATGTCACCCTGGTGGTCGCAGTCAACGCCGACGGGGGGCTGTTCAGCGTGGATTTTCGCGCCCCAGAACAGCTGATTCAGACCTTGCTTCAGGTCAGTGGACGAGCGGGACGGGGTGAAAAACCCGGTGAAGTGCTGATACAGACCTGTCACAGCGACCACCCTCTGCTCAGGTCTCTGGCAGAGGGATCCTACCTCCCGGTCGCTGACCAGATGCTTGCCGAGCGGAAAGCCGGGCAATTGCCACCCTTCCGCGCGATGGCCATTTTCAGGGCAGAGGCGGAAACCATGGAGAAGAGCCTGAAGCTGCTGGACACCATCAAACCGCAGGCTCTCTCCAACAAGATTGAAATCTGGGGCCCCCTGCCCGCACTGATCGCTCGCCGGGCTGACAGACACCGGGCACAACTGGTCCTGCTCTGCAACAACCGCAGACACCTGAACCGCCAGCTTGCCCGGGTATGCGAGACGCTGGACCAGAGCAAGCAGCCGACGGGACTGAAATGGATGATTGACGTGGATCCGCAGGAGACCGGGTAATTCCATTACCGTCGGACTCGCGGCTTTTGCTTGCAGGCACACTTTCCGCGATAATAGCGCCCTTCGATTCTACGGCACGCTGCTTGCCGCCGAACTCCAATTCTCTTGCAAACCGAGTCATCCGACAGCATGAAAGAGACCGTATCCGAGCTTCTCCAGTCTGCGCTGGCAACCCTGCAATCCGAAGGCACACTGCCGGCAGATCAGACCTTTACACCACAGGTAGGCAACACCAAGGACAAATCCCACGGCGACTACGCCTGCAACATTGCCCTGGTAGCGTCGAAGGCAGCCGGGTGCCCGCCACGAAAGCTGGCGGAGGTTCTGGTGGAAAGGCTTCCGGACAGCGCTGCGGTGCATAAGGTAGAAATTGCAGGGCCGGGGTTCATCAACTTTTTCATGAGCACGGCCAGTGCATTTGAGGTGGTCAACACCATTCTTGATGAAGCCGGGCAGTATGGCCGCAACCGCAATGGCAAGGGCGAAAAGGTTCAGGTGGAGTTTGTGTCCGCAAATCCCACCGGGCCGCTGCACGTGGGTCACGGTCGCGGCGCCGCTATCGGGGACTGCCTGAGCCGCCTGCTGGAGGCCAATGGCTACGACGTTACCCGTGAGTTTTACTACAATGACGCCGGTGCCCAGATCAACAATCTGGCGCTGTCGGTTCAGTCACGGGTAAAAGGACTGTCGCCGGAGGACGAAAACTGGCCCGCCGACGGCTATCGTGGCGCATACATCACAGATGTCGCCAATGCCTATATGGCCGGCGAAACCGTCACCGCCGACGACCGGGAAGTAACCGGCAAGGCCGACCCGGAAGACCAGCAGGCCATCCGGGAATTCGCTGTTGCCTACCTGCGCCGCGAACAGGATCTGGACCTTAAAGCCTTTGGCGTTGAATTCGACGTGTATTTCCTGGAGTCGTCCCTGTATGAGGACGGCAAGGTGGAGCAAACGGTCAAGCGTCTGCAGGAAAACGGCTATACCTATGAACACGAAGGCGCCATGTGGCTGAAAACCACCGAATTCGGTGACGACAAAGATCGCGTCATGCGCAAAAAAGACGGTGGCTACACCTACTTCCTGCCCGATGTGGCCTACCACCTGGACAAGTGGCAGCGCGGGTTCACCACCGTGATCAACGAACAGGGCGCAGACCATCATTCCACCATTACCCGGGTTCGCGCAGGCCTGCAGGCACTGAAGGCTGGCATTCCCCAGGGCTGGCCAGACTACGTACTGCACCAGATGGTTATGGTGACCCGTTCCGGCCAGGAAGTGAAAATCTCCAAGCGTGCGGGCAGCTATGTGACCGTCCGTGATCTTATTGACGAAGTGGGCCGCGATGCCACCCGCTTTTTCCTGGCGGCACGGCGGGTGGACTCCCAGCTGACCTTCGATATCGACCTGGCCCGCTCCCAGACCAATGAGAACCCGGTCTATTACATCCAGTATGCCCACGCGCGGATCTGCAGCGTGCTGAGGAAACTGAAAGAGGAAGGCGTTGATCGCGGATTGAATGAGTGCGCGGGGGACCTGTCTCTGCTGACTCTCGATGAAGAGAAGGATCTGGCGAACCAGCTGGCCAAGTACCCCGAGCTGATCGAGAGCTCCGCCAGGCTGCGGGAACCCCATCACCTCACCCATTATCTGCGGGACCTTGCCGGGCAGTTCCACACCTACTACAACGCCCACAAGGTGTTGATCGAGGATACCGCCGTGCGGGATGCCCGGGTATCGCTGTACCTTGCCATCAGGCAGGTGATTGCCAATGGGCTTGCGCTGCTTGCCGTCAGTGCGCCGGAAGAAATGTAAGAGTTACGGCTCCGTGCCACAGATCTGATCACCCAGGCAAGCAACAGGAAACCATCCGGCATGTCCCGAGATTACGCCCGCAAACCCAAACCGGCCAGCAAGTCGGCAACGCCGACAAAACCCGCAAAGCCGGCACGGAAGCAGAAACAGCCGTCAAAGCGTCCGGCAGCAGCCAGAGCACAGCAAGGCGGCCTTTCGCTGCGGTGGATATTGTCCCTGGCAGCCGTCGGTGGCTTTATTGGCTTTATTGCCTATCTGAATTCACTGCCAGCCCCGGATCAGCGGCAGGAATCGAAAACAGCGCCGGCGCAACCGCCAGCAACAGAAAAACAGGTGCCAGACACCACCGCCAGCGATGAAAAGCCCGGCTTCCGCTTCTACGACATGCTTCCTGATTCGGAAGTGATTCCTCCGGAAGTCGAGGAGTACACCCCGGGGCCGGCGAGCCAGCAGACGTTCGATTATCTGGTGCAAACCGGCTCCTTCCGCCAACAGCAGGACGCTGAAAGGCAGCGTGCCGAGATTGCGTTCCAGGGCCTGCGGGCCAAAGTCCAACGCATTGATCTTGACAGCGGCAGTATCTGGTATCGCGTCAATGTGGGTCCGTTCAGCTCCCGCAGCCAGATGAATGCCGCCATCGACAAACTGGTCAACCTGAACATCCAGCCCCTGGTCCGGAAAATCCCCAAGGAGGGCTGAACCGCCCTCCGCCTTCTCTATTGCCTGCCGCCCTTGAAAACCGGACGCCAGCCTCCATAACTGCTGGGTACTCTTTTCTAACAGTCATGTTTTCTATCAGGCAAGTGGAGCCAGAATGACTACCATACTTTCTGTCAGGCGTGGCGACGAAGTTGCCATGGGCGGCGACGGCCAGGTCTCCCTCGGCAATACCGTAATGAAGGGCAACGCCCGCAAGGTGCGCCGACTCTATAATGACCAGGTGCTGGCCGGCTTTGCCGGCGGTACCGCCGATGCCTTTACCCTCTTTGAGCGCTTCGAGGCCCAGCTGGAAAAGCACCAGGGCAACCTGACCCGGGCCGCGGTTGAGCTGGCAAAGGACTGGCGAACGGACCGGGCCCTGCGCCGGCTGGAGGCCCTGCTGGCTGTCGCCGACAAAACCGCCTCACTGATCATCACCGGCAACGGCGACGTCATCGAACCGGAACAGGGCCTGATCGCCATTGGCTCCGGCGGCCCGTTTGCCCAGGCGTCGGCCCGGGCCCTGCTGGAGAACACCGACCTGAAGGCCAGCGAGATTGTGGAGAAGGGCCTGGATATCGCGGCCGACATCTGCATCTACACCAACCACAATCGCACCCTTGAAGTGCTTTCAGCCAACGACTGATCCGGAGCTAGCATGTCTGCAATGACCCCCCGTGAGATTGTCCACGAGCTCAACAAACACATCGTGGGCCAGGAAGAGGCCAAGCGTTCCGTCGCCATCGCCCTGCGCAACCGGTGGCGCAGGATGCAGCTGGAGGAAGGGCTGCGCGACGAAATCACGCCGAAGAACATTCTGATGATCGGCCCCACCGGTGTGGGCAAAACCGAGATAGCGCGCAGGCTGGCCAAACTGGCGGACGCCCCCTTCCTGAAAGTGGAGGCCACCAAGTTTACCGAGGTGGGCTACGTGGGCCGGGATGTGGAGTCCATCATCCGCGACCTGGCGGACATGGCCATCAAGATGCTGCGGGAAAAAGAGATGAAGCGCCACGAGCATCGCGCCATGGACGCGGCTGAAGAGCGCATCCTTGACGCCCTGCTGCCGCCACCCCGTGATCTCAAGGAAGACAGCCAGAGAACAGATGACTCCTCTACCCGCCAGCTGTTCCGCAAGAAACTGCGCGAGGGCGAGCTGGACGACAAGGAGATTGAAGTTGACCTGCGCAATAGTGGGGCCGGCGTGGAAATCATGGCACCTCCCGGCATGGAGGAGATGACCAGCCAGCTGCAGAACATGTTCTCGAACATGTCCTCCGACAAGCGCAAGACCCGCAAGATGAAGGTGGCCGATGCCCTGAAGCGGGTTCGCGACGAAGAAGCGGCCAAGCTGGTCAACGAGGAAGAAATCAAGCAGAAAGCCATTCTGAGTGTCGAACAGAACGGCATTGTCTTTCTCGACGAGATCGACAAGGTGGCCAAGCGCTCTGAAAACACCTCCTCGGACGTTTCCAGGGAAGGCGTGCAAAGGGATCTGCTGCCGTTGATCGAGGGCAGCACTGTCAGCACCAAGTATGGCGCGGTACGAACCGACCATATCCTGTTCATCGCGTCCGGTGCGTTCCACCTGTCCAAGCCGTCCGACCTGATTCCGGAGCTGCAGGGTCGGCTGCCGATCCGAGTTGAACTTCAGGCGCTGACTCCCGACGACTTCAAGCGCATCCTGACCGAGCCGGATGCGTCACTGGTGCAGCAATACGAAGCCCTGATGGGTACCGAAGGCGTGAAGCTGAGCTTTACAGAGGATGCCATTGCCCGTATCGCGGAAGTCGCCTACAAGGTCAACGAGACCACCGAGAATATCGGTGCTCGGCGCCTGCATACCGTACTGGAGCGATTACTGGAAAGTCTGTCCTACGAGGCGGGTGACCAGGTGACCGACAGCTTCGAGGTCACTGCGGCGTTTGTCGATGAAAAGCTGGGCGAACTGGCCGAAGACGAAGATCTGAGCCGCTACATTCTCTGACGCAAGCGTCATTCAGGCGGGGCGCACCTTTCCCGGGGCGCCCCGCCTGCTCTCTCTGATCCTTCCCTGACGCCCTACAACGCCTTGCTGAAAAGTTCCGTTACGTTATCAAGCCCGGTCGCCAAACGGCCTTTCTGAGCCTTCTTCTTACGACCCTTGGCCACATAAAGCGGAAGCATCTCGCCATACAGGCTGGTGCTGATCGTCCGCTGCTCATCCTCAAGACGGTCGCGGCGCAGGCGGATACCATACTTCGCCAGTTTCGGCTCCAGCTCATCCGCGCGGTTCAGCAGATCGCGCCGGGTCATCTGGTAGGCGTGCTCACAGATCATGCGCCGGGACTGGAAGCTGAATACGTTCGAGAAAAACAGTTTGGCATCGTCCCGGGTAGGCTCGAACAACAGAATGTCCTTGTCGGGGTAATCCCGCGCGTACTGGGCAATACCGGACTGCATACGGGAATAGACCATGGTGCGGAACATCTGGGATAACAGATGGGGCATACCGGAGCGGGTCAGCTCTCCCGGGGCCATGGTGCCGGCACGGACCGCCGCACTGGCATCGATCGGCACCTGGGGATTGACTGCGAACACCAGGTCGGCACCGTCCTCGAAAGCCACGGAGGCATGCAGGCCTTTTCTCAGAGTGCCATCCACGTAGTAACGGCCGTCAATGGTGACCGGCACATAGATGCCCGGGGAAGACATGCTGGCCTGGATCGCCCTGGAAATGGGCACATGGTCAAAACCCGGTGCTCCGAAGCAGACTGCCTCGGTACTCTCCACATCCGCTGCCACAATATACAGGCTGCGCCGCAGCTGCCTGAAGTCATTGGTACGGCCCAGCATGGTAAAGGCCCGCCGCAGGTATTCATGCAGGCCCTCGTTGTCGAACAGACCAGCCGGCGCCGCCTGCGCAAGAATGGTCATGGCTTCCAGCAGGCTCTGGTCATAGGGGTTGTTCACAAACCGGCGAACCGCAGTGGTGACCAGGCCCGGCACTGCCAGCATTCGGTTGGCAAATTCCCGGAACGCCGGACGATAGAACACTTCGGGATGGAACGGGTGCACTTCAGCCTCGTTGCGCACAAAAATCCGGCACAACTGGGCGGTGGTCATCTGGTTGGCCAGGTTGGCAGCCACGAAAGATCCGGCATTCACTCCCACATAGACGTCAATATCGTTGAAATCGAGCCCGTCCAGCGCTTCATCAAGCGCACGCAGTGCCCCGATTTCGTAGATTCCGCCCAAGGCACCGCCGCCGCCAAGTGCCAGGCCGATACGGGGGCGGGGCTTGATTGCTGTCGTCGTTGCCATTATTGGTTATCCCTTTGCGGGTGCTGTTGGCTCATGGTTGTTACCGTAGCAGTCCGTTTTAGAGTACACACCCTATATGGACGCCGCTGATGGCCAGCCATCAGGAAAGGGCCTTCTCGGCATGGGCGATAGCACCGGATTTACCGGGGCGCAGATAACGTCCGAAACCGGCGTTGCGTAGCGCCAGGTCCACACAGCTCTTGATCACGTGTGGCGAATCCAGAAGCAGTACGTCCTCAAGCAGCTGGACCGCCCATTCGCGACTGACACTGCGGATCACAGACTTGACCTTGGGCAGGCTGGCTGCGTTCATGGACAGGGAGTCGTACCCCATCGCCATCAGCAACAGCGCACCACCAGGGTCACCCGCCAGCTCACCACAGATGCCAACAGGCTTGCCTACAGCATGAGCATCCTGGGCAACCCGAACCAGCGCCTGCAGTACCGCCGGATGATAGGAGTGATACAGCTGGGCCACGCGAGGGTTGTTGCGATCCACCGCCAGCAGGTACTGGGTCAGGTCATTGGAGCCCACCGACAGGAAGTCCACACGATCCGCCAATTCACGGATCTGGTACACCGCTGCCGGAATCTCGACCATTACCCCGACCTTGGGCATATGGATGTTGTAACCCTCTTCCCTGACCTCGTGGTATACCCGGTAAATCAGGTGCAGGGACTCCTCAACTTCGGAAATATTGCTGATCATCGGCAGCATGATCTGCAGATTATTCAACCCCTCACTGGCCTTGAGCATCGCCCGCACCTGGACCAGGAAAATCTCCGGATGGTCGAGGGTTACGCGGATACCACGCCAGCCCAGGAACGGGTTTTCCTCCTGAATCGGGAAATAGGTCAGGGCCTTGTCGCCGCCGATATCCAGCGTGCGCATGGTGACCGGGCTGGGCGCGAAGGCCTCCAGCTGCTCCCGGTAGTACTCCCGCTGCTCCTGCTCGGAGGGAAAGCGGTCCTTGATCATGAAAGGCACTTCCGTGCGATACAGGCCGATGCCTTCGGCACCATGGTTCAGTGAGCGCACCACATCCGTCATCAGGCCGGTGTTTACCAGCAGCGACACCCGATGGTTGTCCGTGGTTTCGCAGGGCAGATCCCGGATGGCCTCCAGCCCTTTGATCAGCTCGTCTTCCTCTTCGCAGATTTCCTGGTAGTAATTCCGTAAATCCGCAGAGGGTGATGCGAATATCTGGCCCTCAAACCCATCCACAATGAGTTCTTTGCCATCCAGCTGGTTTACCGGGATATCCACCAGCCCCATGACCGTTGGCACCCCCATCGCACGGGCAAGAATGGCGACGTGGGAATTGCTCGACCCCTTCACCGATACCAGGCCAACCAGCTTCCCTTTCGGCACTTCACCCAGCATGGCCGGAGTCAGCTCTTCGCTGACCAGTACCGTGTTTTCAGGATAAACCGTGTCTTTCTGCTCACCCTCCTGCAGGTGGGACAGCAAGCGGCGGCCCAGGTCGCGGATATCCACCGCCCGCTCCTGCAGGTAATGGTCCTCCATCATTTCAAAGTGACGGACGTACTGCTGAACCACCTGCTTCAGGGCACCCTGGGCCCAGAAGCCCTCCTTGATGCGGTTGGCCACTTCCCCCGGCATGGCATCGTCGCCAAGCATGCGAAGATAAACATCAAACAGTGCCTGCTCTTCAGGGCGAAGCTGGGACGCCAGCCGCGCCGCCACCCGCTCGATGTCTTCGCGAACCGCAGTGACCGCGCCATCAAACAGCGACAACTCCAGGTTGACGTCGTCAGTCGGTTTTTCCGGCACAACATCCAGGTCCGCCGCGGGGTAGACCACAACACCCTTGCCGATGGCCACGCCCGGAGCACCGGGCACACCGCTGAAGCTGACGTCCGTTGCCTCTTCGCCAGTCAGGGAAAGGCCGCTGATGGCCCCGGTCGCCTCACTGTGGGCAATAACGCCGGCCAGTTGTGCCGAAACCGTGACCAGAAAGGCTTCCTCACCCTCATCAAAGCAACGCGAGCTTTCACGCTGCTGAACCACCAGCACGCCCAGCACCCGACGGTGGTGAATGATGGGCACACCCAGGAACGAGCGGAAGCGCTCTTCGCCTGTCTCCGGAAAATAACGGTAGCGGGGATGAGAGGGGGCGTCCTCTAGGTTGATGGGCTCCTCGCGGGAGCCCACCAGGCCGATCAGGCCTTCGGAATAAGCCAGGCTGACCTGCCCCACGGCCTGCTGATAGAGACCCTCGGTGGCCATGAGTATGTAGCGGTTCGTCGCCGGATCCAGCAGATAGACCGAGCATACTTCGGTGTCCATGGCTTTCTGCACCCGCGAAACAATGATAGCCAGCGCCTCCGGCAAATCCCGGGCGCTGTTTACCTCTTGTACAAGACTTCGCAGTATGCTCAGCATGGCGGCTTCAATCCGTCATTTCTGTTGATCTTTCGTGCCCTGGGACTGTTCGCTCCGGTGCCACTGTTCCATGTTATAGAACAGTCGCGGCGCGAGCTCCCGCAGCGCACGTCGATAGACTTCACGTTTGAACGAGACGACCTGCCCAAGCGGGTACCAGTAACTGACCCACTGCCAGCCGTCGAATTCCGGCGAGTCCGTGCCGTCCACGCGCACCTGCGCATCCGGCGATAGCATCCTCAGCAGGAACCATTTCTGTTTCTGCCCCACACAGATCGGATGCGAATTGTGCCGCACCATCCTGCGAGGGAGGCGGTATCTCAGCCAGCCACGGGTACAGCTGATGACTTCCACATCGTCTGTACCGAGACCAATTTCCTCTGCCAGCTCCCTGTAGAGAGCTTCCTCCGGTGACTCGTTGTGCTTGATGCCACCTTGCGGGAACTGCCAGGAGTCCTGCCCTATTCGCCTTGCCCAGAGGACTTCCCCCCTGTGATTGGCCAGAATGATTCCGACATTGGGTCTGAAACCGTCTGAATCGATCACGGCACAGTCCTCTTAAAAAGTCGGTAGGCCGGATTAAAATTCACCGGCCGGATTTATCCAAGTTGCTCTCATTCTTACAGAATCCCAAGGCTTCGGCAAACGAAGCCTGCGGCCGCCTGTCATGGTAGACTCTGGCACCTGTAACATTCGCCATTCCGCCCGGAGGTACTGACGTTGACGCTCGCGATTTTTGACCTTGATAACACCCTGCTCGCCGGGGACAGCGACCATGCCTGGGGTGAATTCCTGGTGGAAGAGTCAATCGTGGACGCGGAAGAATACCGACAGGCCAATGACCGGTTCTACCAGCAATACCTGGACGGCGAACTGGATATCATGCACTACCTGAGCTTCGCCCTTCAGCCGCTGGCGCGCCACGACATGAAGCAGCTGCTGGCCTGGCGTGAGCAGTTTGTGGAGAAAAAAATCCGGCCGATGCTGCAGGCCAGTGCCAAGGAACTACTGGATAGCCATCGCAATCAGGGGCACACGCTATTGATAATTACCGCCACCAACCGCTTTGTCACCGAGCCCGTGTCGGAGCTGTTAGGCATTGAGCACTTGATTGCCACCGAACCGGAGCTGGTCAATGGGCGTTACACGGGGGAAGTTGCGGGCGTTCCAAGCTTTCAGGATGGGAAAGTGACCCGTTTGCATGACTGGCTCAAATCAACTGGTGAATCTCTTGAAGGGGCATGGTTCTACAGCGACTCCCACAATGATGCCCCTCTACTTCGCAAGGTCGAGAATCCGGTAGCGGTCGATCCGGATCCAACACTTGAAAAAATTGCGAAAGAGAGCGGCTGGAAAATCATGAGCCTTAGAAGTTAACTGCCATGTACTGGCCATTCAGCGGGGGCGCTACTCCGGGATCGTCAAAAACATGGATGTTTTTGTCGAGCGTACAGGGATGTATTTACAGCGTATCCCGGAGTAGCGCCCCCGCTGAATGGCTTCCCCCGAGGCTTAAAGAAAGCCCGTCAAAGACCGAACAAAACAGCTTTTTATGTAATCCGTCTCCGGAATCCCCGGGACAACCGGATGATCCGGCGCCTGGTGGCCCTGCTCCAGCAACTGAACAAACCGGTCGATCTTGCGCCCGCTGCTGCGAATAATATCAGTCAGCTTCTCCTGGGAAAGATGCATGGAACACGACGCCGACACCAGCAGCCCATCCCGGTCCAGCAACCGCAATCCCAACTGGTTCAGGCGCGCATAAGCCTCTTCGCCGGCCTTCTGGTCGCGGCGCCTTGGAATCAGTGCCGGCGGGTCCAGCACGACGATGTCGAACTTTTCCTTCTCCTCGCACAACGCCTTCAGCGCGTCGAAGGCGTCGCCCTCGATGGTTTCGATATTATCGAGACCATTGATCTTCGCATTGTGATGGACAGACTCGATGGCACTGGCGGAACTGTCCACGCAGGTTACCTGCGTCGCTCCGGCACAGGCCGCCTGGATACCCCAGCCGCCCACATAACTGAAAACGTCCAGAACCCGCTTGCCGGGCGCATAGGCCTGCAGCCGCTGGCGATTCATCCGATGATCATAGAACCAGCCGGTTTTTTGTCCGCCTTCCATGGGGACCTCAAAGCGCACCCCGTTTTCCTCGACCGCAAGAAGATCGACCTCCGGCCCATGGGCCTGCTCAACGTAGGTATCCAGTCCCTCCACCTGACGCATCTTGCCGTCGTTCTTGAGAATAATCGCCCGGGGATGGGCCAGACGCTGAACCGCCCTGACAATCGCGTCCTTCATCTGTTCCATGCCGGCGGTGGAAATCTGAACGACTACCACATCATCAAACCGGTCAATCACCAGTCCGGACAAGCCGTCGCTGTCACCAAACACCCAACGATAGAACGGCTTGTCAAACAACCGCTCCCGCAACACCAGTGCCGTCTCCACCCGGTCAGTAAGACGCTGGGGCGTCATGCCATGGGCCGAATTCCGGCTGATCAGGCGGCCGCAAATCAACGCGTGGGGATTCACAAACACTGTCCCCATCGGTTTGTCATTGGCGGCACGCAACTCCGCCTGCACACCGGCCTCAAAATCCGTCAGGGGCGAGCGACGGGTGTCCACTTCATTGCTGTAAACCCACAAATGGCCAGCCCTGAGCCTGCGCTCGGCGCCTTTGCGTAGGTATAAAACCGGGAAATTCATAGATAACCGCCTGAAGAAATAATAAAAGGAAGGCCTAGTCGTAACTGGCTCGGCACTAAGGTCCGGGGATTAGGCTGGACGGGCTTTCCAAAACTGTGCGGAGCCATGGATGGCGGAGCTCAAGCCGCACAAGGACGTCTCGAGGCGTGTTTTGGAAAGCCCGTCCAGCCTAATCCATGCTCCAAAACAAATCAGTATCACTCCTCGGCAGCAACATGCTCCGCATAAGCCGCAGCATCCATCAGGCCGTCCAGCTCGCCCTGGTCTTTCAACAGCACCCGGAACAACCAGCCGTCCCCATAGGGATCCTCATTGACCTTCTCAGGCTCATCCTCAAGGCTCTCGTTAACCTCAATCACCTCACCGGTCACCGGGCTGAACACATCGGAAGCCGACTTCACAGACTCAGCCACGCCGGCCTCCTCGGCGCCCGTGACTGTTGCGCCCACATCCGGCACACCGATATAAACGATATCCCCAAGCTGGTCCTGGGCAAAGTCCGTAATGCCGACGGTCGCAGTGCCATCGTCAGCCAGCCGCACCCACTGGTGGGTCTCGATATACTTCAGGTCTGCGGGTGTTTCGCTCATGATCAGATTCCCCGATGAATAATTTCGCGCATTTTAACCGAAGAGCGAGGCCCCGGCTAATAACCGGAGCTATTGCAGTTCAGCTCGAATGCAAAATCCGTTGCCCTGCTGACTTCGGTGGCGAAGTCGCCCGAGGGCAGCAACTCGAACCAGCGGTAGCCGGGCGCTTTATCTTCAACCGAAAACTCGACCGAACCGGCGGTGAACTGGATGCAGGTGGACGGTGTTGCCAGCAGACGCACCCCCTTGCGGGACTGATCCAGATCCTGGTGAATGTGCCCCCAGAGCACGATTCTTACCTGCGAAAAACGGTCGACCACCTGCCAGAAGGCATCGCGATTTCGCAGCCCGATAGGCGACATCCATTCGGTATCGATTTCAACAGGATGATGATGGAGGGCAATCAGCGCCGGTGTGTCGGGATTTTCGAGGAGAGTGCTCTCAAGGAATGCCAGTTCGGAATCCGCCAAATGGCCAAATACTTTTCCGGGCACCGAGGTATCCAGCAACACAAACTGCCACCCCCCCTGAATAACATGGCGCTGGTCAGCCCTGTTTTCGGCGGCTATCCGGGCCAGTAATGGTGAGTCGTCGTGGTTGCCGGCTATCCAGACAGAGGAAGAACGAAATGCCTTCAACTTGTCGCCGAACAGACGATAGGCTTCTTCGCTGGCATCCTGAGCGATATCCCCGGTTGCGAGAATGAGATCCGGCTGTCCATGGTCGTGAAGAACCTGAGCGATAACGGCGTCCAGACTGTCCCTGGTATTGACGCCCAGCAGCTCACCCCCCGGATCGGCCATCAGGTGCGGGTCAGTCAGCTGCAGCACCCGAAGGGCAAGGGGGCGATCAATTTTTGTCATGGCATGGATATTAGCAGACATGAAAACCTAGTCCACGCCTTCTCCGGCAGACCAGGCGGCGTGCTCCATGGGCAGGTGGCCGAATCGCAGGCAGTAATCCAGCCAGTCGGCGAGGAAACTGTTGACCTGAACTTTCTCGTCCGGATGATGCATATACCGGTTCGGGTAGTCGTTCACCGGGGCAATGTGCCGGTCTCGGTAGCAGCTGATCACTTCTGCCATGTTGGCGTCGTGATACACCCTTACGGTCAGCTGGGGATTGTTCAGCCAGCGCCCGGAGTTATGCACCTGTTCCAGAAGCAGGGTTTCGGTGAATTTTGTGGTTTGCAGCACTTCAATGCGCACACGGCCAAGGTATTGATCCTCACGATGAAGCTCAAAATCGCAGACGGGCTGGCCTTGGGCCTCCAGCTTCCGCAAGCGGTGAAGCCGCATGTAATTGCTATCGCACAGCGCTCCGAAACGTCGCAAATCCGGAACGTAGCGCCGGCGTTTCATCACCCACTCCGTCATATCAGCTCCAACCTTCCCGCAACCGCGGGCGATTCAACTGCAACCACTGCAGCGCAATAATGGCGGCAGCGTTATTGATACGTCCATCGTAAATCATTGCGATGGCCTCGTCGGCGCTGAACACGTGGGCACGGATATCTTCATGCTCGTGCTCCACACCAAAAAGCCCGCCTGCGGCTTCGGTGCTGATACGACCACAGTACAGGTGAATCAGTTCCGTGCTTCCCCCCGGAGATACCAGGTAGTCGCAGATCTTGTCCAGCGGCTTGAACGTCAGGCCGGCTTCTTCCTGGCCTTCGCGCTGGGCCACTTCTTCCGGCGACTCGCCGTCTTCGTTCATGCCCGCCACCAGCTCCAATAACCAGGGAGACTGGTCTCGGCCGAGGGCACCTAGACGGAATTGTTCCAGCAGAACGACTTCGTCCCGATCAGGATCGTAGGGTAGTACGCAGGTGGCGTCGCCGCGGATGAAGAGTTCGCGGGTAAATGTGGGCATTTCCTTGCCGTCAAAGCGCCGGTGGGTCAGCCAGAGCTTGTCCATGCGAAAGAAGCCCTGGAAGACGGTTTCGCGCTTTTCGATTTTTACGTCGCTGTCTTTGAACTGGAACGGTTCGGTCATGTCAGGTTTCAGATCCGTTTTTGAGAACGATTCTGAACGATAGCCCTTGTTTCAGCTTGGGTGCAAGCCTTGCACTCAGACTTCTCGACAATCTGACTTCGGTGCAAGACAGTCATGGGGGGCTCCCTCCCAAAACACGCTCGAGCCCCTCCATGGGGCGCTTGGGCTCCGCCATCCATGGCTCCGCACAGTTTTGGGAGGGAGCCCCCAATGACTGCCCCGAAAACAAATACGGGCCAACCGATGCTCACATGCCAAGCGACTCGAACCAGGAGTTCAGGCTAGACCTTGTCATAAAGCTTAGACCCGGCCTCCACAAACTCCCGGGACTTCTCCCTCATGCCGGCATCCACCGCGGACACCTCGTCAAGACCGTGTTCTTTTGCATACTCCCGCACTTCCTGGGAAATCTGCATGGAGCAGAACTTGGGGCCGCACATGGAGCAGAAGTGTGCCACTTTGGCGGAGTCTTTCGGCAGGGTTTCGTCGTGGTAGGCGCGGGCGGTGTCCGGGTCCAGGCCGAGGTTGAACTGGTCTTCCCAGCGGAACTCGAAGCGAGCCTTGGACAGCGCATTGTCGCGAATCTGGGCGCCGGGATGGCCCTTGGCCAGGTCGGCGGCGTGAGCGGCGATCTTGTAAGTGATGATGCCGGTTTTGACATCGTCCTTGTTGGGCAGGCCCAGATGCTCCTTGGGAGTGACGTAGCAGAGCATGGCGCAGCCAAACCAGCCGATCATCGCCGCGCCGATGCCGGAGGTAATGTGGTCATAGCCAGGAGCAATGTCGGTGGTCAGTGGCCCGAGGGTATAGAACGGGGCCTCGTCGCAGCACTCCAGCTGCTTGTCCATATTCTCCTTGATCAGCTGCATGGGCACATGGCCGGGGCCTTCGATCATCACCTGCACATCTTGCTTCCAGGCGATCTTGGTGAGTTCACCGAGGGTCTCCAGCTCACCGAACTGGGCTTCGTCGTTGGCATCGGCGATAGAACCGGGGCGCAGGCCGTCGCCGAGACTGAAAGATACGTCATAGGCTTTCATGATTTCGCAGATGTCTTCGAAGTGCTCATACAGAAAGCTTTCCTGATGGTGGGCAAGACACCACTTGGCCATGATGGAGCCGCCCCGGGACACAATGCCGGTGGTGCGTTTGGCAGTCATGGGCACATGGTGCAGGCGTACACCAGCGTGGATGGTGAAATAATCCACGCCCTGCTCTGCCTGTTCAATGAGGGTGTCACGGAAGATCTCCCAGGTCAGGTCCTCGGCCACGCCGCCGACTTTTTCCAGGGCCTGGTAGATAGGCACTGTGCCAATGGGGACCGGTGAGTTGCGGATAATCCATTCGCGGGTTTCATGGATGTTCTTGCCGGTCGAAAGATCCATGATGGTGTCGGACCCCCAGCGGGTGCCCCAGGTCAGTTTTTCCACCTCTTCCTCGATCGAGGAGCTGACTGCGGAGTTGCCGATGTTGCCGTTGATCTTCACCAGAAAGTTGCGGCCGATGATCATCGGCTCGGTTTCCGGGTGATTGATGTTGGCAGGTATGATGGCGCGGCCGCGGGCAACTTCATCGCGGACGAATTCCGGCGTAATTTCCTGCGGCAGGGATGCACCAAAGGACTGCCCCGGATGCTGGTCTTCAAGCAGACCCTGCTCCCGCGCTTCCTGAAGCTTCATGTTCTCGCGGATGGCGATAAACTCCATTTCCGGAGTAATGATGCCTTGGCGGGCGTAGTGCATCTGGCTGACGTTTCTGCCGGGCCTGGCCCGCAGCGGCTTGCGCTCGTCCATAAAACGCAGCGGATCGAGCAACGGATCTTTCATGCGGCGACGGGTAAATTCCGAGGTGTAGTCCGCTAACGGCTCCACGTCTCCACGTTCTTCGATCCAGGCGGACCGGATGGGCTTGAGCCCCTTTCGGAGGTCAATGATGGCCTCGGGATCGCTGTAGGGACCGGAGGTATCATAGACGGCAACAGGAGCATTCTTTTCGCCGCCCATTTCCGTCGGCGTGTCCCCCACGGTAATCTCCCGCATGGGCACCCGCAGATCGGGCCGGCTACCCTGTACGTAGATCTTACGGGACTGTGGCAGCGGTTTGATGGCTGCTGAATCGACTTTGGCTGAATCGCTGAGATAGGAAGGTACTGTTGTCATCTTGCGTCCCCGATTTCTTTGGATTAAGAGGGTCGCGTATGACGGAGCAGTGATCACAGAGGGTTCTGTGTCTTTGCAGCATATTGTCTCAAATCCCTACGCCGGTATTATCCGGATCAGGTTGCGGGTTCTGCCTGGCAATCTCAGCCGGCGGTCAGATGCTCTGACGCCAGCACCCCGTCAAGACGCGAATTCGATATCATTGACACAAACACCCTGTGTCAAATGCAAGTGTAGAGCTGGGGCGGTTTATTGTCCATAATGCCACCTCGCCGGGCGAATCATAAACAGGAGATATCATGAAGAAACGACTGCTTTCGGGGCTGATTGGACTGCTCGCAGCCCAGCCTGCACTTTCCATGGATCTGGTAGAGACGTACGAGAAAGCAATCTCCTATGATTCCGGCATTGCTGCCGCGCTCGCCAGTTTCCAGGCACAGCAGGCGGCCAGCGATGTGAGCCGCAGTGACCTGCTCCCCCAGATCGGCGCATTCGGCGATGTCAGCCACACCGACGTTGATGGCCCCATCCAGGACGCCGCGTATGAAACCTACGCCTTCGGCGTTGAACTGACTCAACCACTGTTCGAGGCTGCGGCCTGGTTTGATTACGATGCCAGCAAGTTCCAGACAGAATCTGCCCGGGCCGAATACAACCTCGCCCAGCAGCAGCTTATCCTCGACGTGGCCTCGGCTTATTTTAATGTTCTTCGGGCAGCCGATGCGCTTACCACCGCGCGGGCAACCGAAGCCGCTATCCAGCGGCAGTATGAGCAGGCCCAGGAACGGTTTGACGTGGGCCTGATCGCCATCACGGAAGTTTATGAGGCCCGCGCCAGCTACGATGACAGCAAGAGCCAGCGCATTGCTGCGGAAAGCGAGCTGGATATTGCCCGTGAGCAGCTGGCGCGGCTGACCGGTGAATACACCGAAGAACTCGACAACCTGCGCAGAAGCTTCCCCCTGAGCCGCCCAGAGCCCATGGATCCGTCGGCATGGGAAAATACTGCCTTGAACCAGAACTGGCAGATTCAGTCAGCGATGTACGATCTGAACACCAGTGAAGCCAACCTGAAAAGCGCGAAATCCGAGCACCTGCCAACACTAGATCTGAACGCCTCCTACGGCAAAACGGATATTGAGGGCCTGGAGGATCCTACTCTGCGCCAGCGGGATGGCACCACTACGGAAGGACGCATTGCTCTCCGATTGAACGTGCCTCTCTACATGGGCGGAGGAATCCAGGCCGGCGTTCGTCAACAACGCTCACTGGTCAATGTTGCCGAGCAATCTCTGGAAACGGTTCGTCGGGATGTGAGGGTGAATACCCGCAGCCTGTTCCGCACAGTAAACACCAACATCGAATCTGCCTCTGCCCTGGCGCAAACGATTATCTCCCGCCGCAGTGCTCTGGACGCAACACTCGCAGGGTACGATGTTGGCACACGTAATATCGTGGAGGTGCTCGACGCGGAACGAAACTTTTATGTCGCCCTGCGTGACTTTGCCAATGCCCGCTACGACTATGTGATCAACACCCTCAGCCTGAAGCAGGCGGCGGGCACCCTGAGTCCTCGGGACCTGGTCATTCTGAATAACTGGCTCAGTGCCTCAGCGCCCGGCATCGAAGCGCTCGCTGAGGAAAAAGAAACCATAGAAGATCCAATGCAATAACAAACCGGTGTGGTGAGCGGGCCCCGGGGCCCGCTCTAGATCCGCTCAACGATTCCGTCCACCACTTTCTCCAGCGCACCACGGTTGGCATTGACCACCGCCAGTGCGTTATGCCCGGCACTTTCTGCCGCCTGTTTATCTGCAACCAGATGTACCACACATTCCGCCAGAGCGTTTGAAGAGGGGGTGATATAAACCCCTTCCCCTGCCTCAAGGCGGTTGTAAATGGTTTCGAAGTTGAAAATATGGGGACCGGAAAGCACCGGAATACCCCAGGCAGCTGGTTCCAGCGGGTTGTGGCCACCCCGCTCAATCAGCGACCCGCCCACGAAGGCAATATCGCAGGCGCCATAGAGCATCAGCAGTTCCCCCATGGTATCGCCAACATACACCTGAAAAGGCTGTTCATCGTTATCGCTGGTGTCACCCGCGGCTGAGCGGCGCACTACCTCCAGCCCCATTGAGCCTGCCAGTTCGGCCACATTATCAAATCGTTCCGGGTGACGAGGCACAATAACCAGCAACGCGTTCGGGTACTGGGCCAGTATTTGTTGATGGGCTTCCAGGATCTGACGGTCTTCGCCTTCGTGGGTACTGGCGGCGATCCAGACAGGTCGATCCGTCCCAAGCTTCAGTCTCAGCCGCGCTGCCGCAGAGCGAACCTCGTCCGATATTTCCACGTCGAACTTGATGCTACCGGTCACCGATACCGACTCGGGCCGGGCGCCAATGCGCAGGAAGCGACCGGCATCCTCATCCGCCTGCGCAGCTATCCAGCTGATACTGCGCAGAAGGGGCTTTACCAGGGAGGCCACCCGTTCATAGCCCCGCGCGGATCTCGCGGAAAGTCGGGCGTTAATCAAAAAAATGGGGACATCGCTCTGCTTGCTCAGGGCGATCATGTTGGGCCAGAGTTCGGTTTCCATGATCACCAGCGCACGGGGGCGAACCCGGTCCACGAAGCGGCGCACTGCACCTGGCGTATCGTAGGGTGAGAACGCATAGCGAATCTGGTCGCCAAACAGGGCCTTTGCCCGGGCTGAGCCCGTGGAAGTCATCGCTGTCATCAGTACCGGAATGTCCGGGTTACGGCGCAGCAGGGCCTTCACCAGAGGTGCGGCAGCAATGGTTTCACCGACGGACACTGCATGGACCCAGATCACCGGCTCTTTGGAGGGTTCTGCGTAACCCAGCCGCTCCCGCCAGCGCACGAAAGCATCTGGTTTGGTGCGGCCATTCCACCACAGGCGCAGCAGCACGAACGGCAGCGCGATGCGAAAGAACAGGGAGTAAAAAAAATGAAGCATACTAACTCCGGGCCGGGTCGGTGCGGCGGTCATTCTACATAAAGCGCGTACGCGAGTCTGCTGCAAGAAAGCCGTCCAATTCCGCAACTAGCGGATATTGCGGCTTTAGTCGACGAGAACCGTCCTGCTAAACTTCCGTGCTTGTGGCACCTACAGCATCAGGCAATTAAACGAGTGAAGAAAAGCAAGCAGAAAACCCGCGACACCCGTTACTCCCGCTATCTCCACCCGCGCTGGTGGCCCACCTGGGCAGGGATCGCTGCCATGTGGCTGGCGGCCCGGCTCCCAATCAAGCTTCAGTGGTGGCTCGGCAGGCGTATTGGTGATCTCGCCTATCGCTTGGCAGCCCGCAGGCGCCACATCACCCAAGTAAACATTCGCCTGTGCTTCCCTGACCTGTCCGAGCAGGAACAGCAGGTCCTGGTGAAACAATCGTTCCAGGCCAATGGCATAGGGGTGATGGAGATTGGCCTGGCCTGGTTTCGCAACCCTGCCTCATTCATTCCCATCACCGAGGTGCACGGCCTGGAACACGTGGATGCGGCTCTCGCGAGAGGCAAAGGCATTCTGCTTCTTGGCGGCCATTACAGCACCCTCGACCTGGGCGGCAGCCTGGTCACGGAATACATTGAGGCCGATGTCATGCAGCGCGATCACAACAACCCGCTGATGAACGCTGTGATGACCCGCGCCCGGGAGCGTCGCTATGGCATGGTGCTGGACAGCAAAAATCTGCGCGGGCTACTCAAGCAGCTGAAGAAAAACCGCATTGTCTGGTACGCCACGGATCAGGACTATGGCCGTAAGGACATCGTGTTTGCCCCCTTCTTCGGTGTGCCCGCCGGTTCCATTACCGCCACATCGCGTATTGCAGATCGCAGCGGCTGTGCTGTGGTGCCGTTCAGCCATTTCCGCCGGCAACATGAGCCAGGGTACGATATCTATTTTCACCCTCCGCTGGAGGACTTTCCCTCGGGTGACGACCTGGCAGACGCCACCCTGGTAAACAGAACCATCGAGAATGAGATCCGCAGGCACCCGGACCAATACTTGTGGATGCACCGGCGCTTCAAGACCCGTCCATCCAGCGACGATCCGGATCTTTACAATGAGGACGGACATTGAGAACTCTCAAATGGCCAATGGCCAGGTCAGCCAATGACCTCTGAACGATTTGATTCACCCGCACCGATTATCTGGCTGTTGACCGACAAAAAGCCCGGGCATCGAAACCAGCTGAAAGGACTGGGTAACCGTCTCCGGGTTCTGGCCGGTGCCAGCGTGTCTGAGATTGACGCAATGGAAATTCCGGTCTCTCTGTGGCGCGCGCTGCTGGGTATTGCACCGGCCATGGATGCAACCCTGCCCTCACCAGACCTGATTATTGCAGCTGGCAGCGTAACCCATCGACTGCTGCTCTCCCTCCGGCGGCGCCGGAACGCAAAAACCGTGGTGTTGATGAAGCCGGGGTTTCCCGTCAGTTGGGTCGACGCCGCCATTATTCCCGAACATGACGGCGTCACCCCGGCTCAACATGTCCTCACAACCGAAGGCGTGATCAACGCCATCACGCCACTGGCCCGCATCACCGACAAGCCCGAGGGCCTGGTACTGATCGGCGGGCCGTCGCCTCATTTTGACTGGGACGACGATATGGTACTCGATCAGATATCACAACTCATGGGCCGCTACCCAGAGTGGCGATGGACCATCAGCGGCTCCCGCCGCACACCGGGAGTCCTGCTGGAAAAACTGGGGGAACTGACAGGCCCCAAAGTCACGGTTGTGGACCCGCAGCGAACCCACGCCAGCTGGCTGTCCCATCAACTGGCCGCCTCCCGTGCAGCCTGGGTGACACCAGACAGCACCTCCATGGCCTGCGAAGCCGCCACCTCTGGCGTCCCTACCGGCCTGTTTGAACTGGCCCCCAAACGCAACAGCCGAGTTGCCCGCGGCATGGCCAGTCTGGTGGAAAAAGGATACGTTGCACGTTGGCGTGATCATGCTTCGGTAATGACGGGCAAACTGTCTGAATCCCGCAGCCTCTGGGAAGCTGACCGGGCAGCGCGATGGCTGATCAACCATTTTCTGAAGGGAGGCAAGCGTTGAGAATTCTACAGGCTTTGCCCGCGCTCTATAGCGGGGGCGTTGAGCGGGGAACCGTTGAGTTTGCGGCCGACCTGGTCAAACGCGGACATAAATCGTTTGTCGTCTCAAAAGGCGGACCCATGGCCGAGCAACTTCGCGGACAGGGCTCGGAACACATTTTCATGCCCATACACCGCAAGACGCCGGCATCTTTCGGCCAGATTCTGCCCATGCGAAAACTGCTGCTGGCGCTGAAACCGGATATTGTGCATGTCCGCTCCCGGATGCCAGCGTGGATCATTTTCCTGGCCTTAAAAAGCATTCCGGCAAATCAGCGGCCGGCCATTGTCTCGACGTTTCATGGCATGTATTCCGTTACACCCTACAGCGCCATCATGACCCGGGCTGACCACATCATCGCCGTCTCCGGGTGCGTAAAGGATTATGTTCTCAACAACTACCCGGTGGCGGAAGAGAAGCTGACAGTCATCCAGCGTGGCGTGGATGTGGACGCATTCCGGCAACGGGAGCTCAGCTGCCAGTGGCTGGACCGCTGGTTGCGGCAGTACCCGCAGCTGGCCAACCAGAAAATCATCATGATGCCCGGGCGTATTTCGCGCTGGAAAGGCCAGCTGGATTTCCTGGCCATGATGGCACAACTGGTTCAGCAACGGCCGGATTGTCACGGCATCATTGTAGGCGGCGCAGAGCCCGGCAAGGAGAGTTTCCTGGAAGAACTCGAAAAGGAACGGGCCCGGCTGAACCTCACCGACAAGGTGAGCTTTCTGGGCCAGCGCAATGACATGACCACCCTTTACCTGCTGGCGGATGTGGTCTGCCACATGTCCACCAAACCCGAGCCGTTCGGGCGCACCGTTACCGAGGCCCTGGCCTCTGGCACGCCGGTGGCCGCGTTCGATCGTGGTGGCGCAGCTGAAACCCTGCGTGCCTGCTTTCCCGGGGGGCTGGTGCCCCCCGATGATATAGAAACGTTTGCGCAGACGGCTCTGTCCCTAATTGATAACCCCAGACCAGAGATCGAGATTCCCTGGCGATTCCGGCTGCAAGCACAAACAGAAACCACGCTGAAAGTTTACGAGAACGTCCTTGCATCCAGGCAGAAGCAATAATGAGGGTACAGGGTCCGCTGACCGTTGCCCTGGTTATTGCCACCCCCGGTACCGGCTGGGGTGGCATGGAGAAGCATACGGCGGACCTTGCGGACGCGCTCTCAGCAAAGGGCCATCAGGTTCACGTGCTGGCTCACCCCGCTTACAGCGAACGCTTTACCACCCCTGTCCATTTCCACCCGCTGCCCTTCCGGCTCGGCCGGCGCAACCTGTGGCTTCGACACCGCCTGCGCCAAACACTTGATTTCATCCACCCGGACGTTCTCCACGCCCAGGGCAACAAGGCTGCCAGCCTGGTCACTGCCGTTCGCCGGAAAGTTCCGGTCACCCTGGGCACGATTCATGGCACCAAAAGCTCCCACAAAGATTTCGACAAACTGGACGGCGTGATCGGTGTCAGCCGTGAAATCACCGATTCGGCTGTGCACCCGAACACGCGACTGATCTTTAATGGTCTTCAGCCTCTGGAAAAAACCAACGGTAGCGCCCTTCAGGTGCCGAAGATTCCCATCCCCGCGGAGCGCCCGCTGTTGCTGGCGGCAGGTCGCCTGGAACCGGTCAAGCAGTTCGACAGGCTGATCCGGGCCTGGGCCCAGGCAGATTGTGAAGGCAAGCTGGTGATTCTGGGCGCTGGCAGCCAACGGGCGCAACTCAACGCATTGATCCGGGAACTGGGCGCCGAAGACACCGTTGAGCTGCCGGGTCACGAACCCCGGATCTTTCCCTGGCTGCAGGCGGCAACAGCCTGCATCATCAGCTCCAGCCGGGAGGGTTTTCCCTACATCATGGTGGAGGCGTTGATGGCAGAGTCTCCGGTTCTGTCGACACCGGTCAGTGGTGTGGGAGATTTTCTGTCGCAGAACTGTATCGCCGCCTCTGACAGCGTCGAGGACATCGCCACGCTGATCAGCACTCACCTGGCTCAGCCAGACTTGCTGGCCGCGAGCCAACGCCAGAGCTTCGCATGGGCCCGCGAACAACTCAGCCTGGAGACTATGGTGTCGGAAACCGAAGCGTTTTATCGGGAGCTGCTTGAAAATGATTGACCTGTCGAGCCTTGCACCTTTTGCTTCAGGCTCCAACCGGCACTGCTACCGGCACCCGGACGATCCTGCATTGTGTCTCAAAGTCCTGCGCCCTGAAAACATCGAAGCCCGCTTTCAGCGCCAGGCCTGGCCTAAAAAAGTGCTCGGCAAGGCCAGAATCGATGACAACCGCCAGGAGATGAGGGCCCACCAGCAGCAAGCCATCAGGAAACTGCTTGCAGAGGGCCGGAGCTCCCTGGTCTGGGCACATCTGCCCCGATTCCATGGCACGGCTGACACCTCCCTCGGCACTGCCAACGTCAGCGAATTTATCAGCGCAAGCGATGGCGCATCGGCAGAAACCCTCGAGCACTACCTGCAACGCGCCGGATTCGATCAGCCCATCCGGGAGGCCGCGGAAAGATTCTGTAACTGGCTTCTGGAAACCGGCATCCTTACCCGAAACCTGTTGCCCCACAATCTGGTCATTGCGGACAGAAACGGCCAACCGGAGCTGTTCCTGGTAGACGGCCTTGGCGCACCCACCATACCCGACACACTCGCCCGGATACCCGCATGGCGAAAACGCTATATAAAACGCCGTATCAGGCGGTTTTACCTGCGAATCCACTGGGAAACCGGTAGCCGTAATGAAAGCTGGGAAGCTTCGCAGAAGCTCTGACTGACGACGAGCAGTACGACTAACCTTGCCGCACACCCCGGATGGTGGTAGCTTCCGCTAACTCTGTTTTCTGTTGATTGTCCTGCGAATTATGTCCCTTTCCAAAGCAACGTTTCTGATCCCCGCCCTCCGGCTTGCCGGCAAACTGCCTTTGCGTGGCGCGCAGCTTATTGGTCGCTTCCTGGGCATGATCAGCTGGGCATCCAAATCACAACTTCGCAAGGTCACTGAAATCAATCTGAGAATCTGCTTCCCGGAACTAACCAACGAACAGCGTCAACGCATGGCACGCTCCAGCCTTCGCCATACCGGCCAGACCATGATGGAAATTCCCCTGATATGGGAATGGCCGGTAGAACGCTGCCTGGAGCTGATCCGGGAGATCGAGGGTGAGGAACTCCTCGTCGAGGCTAAAAAAGACGGTCGGGGCTTGCTGCTGCTGGCGCCACACCTGGGGAACTGGGAACTCACAGGCCTGTATTTTTCGTCCAGATACCGCATGGCAGCCCTCTACAGCCCACCCCATATCAAGGAATTTGAAGACTACATGATCCGGGTACGTGGCCGCATGGGTTCGGAGCTGGTTCGGGGTGACCGCCGCGGACTTGCAAAGCTAATCACTCTGCTGCGTGAAGGCGAAGTTGCCGGCATCCTCCCCGATCAGAGCCCACGAGGAAAAGGCAACGCCTACGCGCCTTTCTTCGGGATAGATGTACGCACCATGACCCTGGTGTCCAAGCTGCTACGGAAATCCGGCGCCAAGCCTTTGATTACCTACTCTGAACGACTGAAAGACGGACAGGGATTCCGGCTGGTGATTCGTGAGTGCGAACCTGGCATTGCCGACCCCGACCCGGTAACCGCCACCACGGCCCTGAACAAGTCCATCGAGTCAGTGGTGCGGGAAGCTCCTGAGCAGTATCAGTGGGAATACAAGCGTATGCGGCACAGACCTCCCGGTGAAATCAACCCCTATTACCCGAACCGGACTTGCTAGGCATGAACATCAGACACAGAATCACCCATGGCCTGGCTGTTGCTGGCCTGGGCGGGGCACTGGCTTCGTCCAGCATCCTGGCCGGTGTCGCGCTGTTGCTGGCCGTCCTGGGCGGCTACGCCATCTGGAAAAAAGAAATGCCGCGCAGGAACTGGGACACCCCCAAAGAATTGCGCCTTCTGCACTTTGCATTCTGGTTCTTTGTGCTGGTCAGCTTGCTGAGCTGGGCCTTCGAAGGGTTTGAGTATGAAGGCGGCAAAACCCTCGGCACCCACGCCCGCCTCATCCTATTCTGGCCCATCGCCATTGCCCTGATTGCCGCCCGTGTTCGGGCGACCACTGTGTTTTCGGCATTTGTGGTGGGCGGTCTGGTGGTCATCGGATTGTTCGCGCTGCATGTAATTGACCTCTCGGGCAACCTGAATGTGCTCTGGCGGCTACGTTTTGGTGCCGGAATCAACCCAATCCAGTTTGGCAATCTGGCGATGCTGACGTCGCTGCTGTGCCTGATTGGCGGGTTTTACTTCAAGGCAGCACGGCGCGGCAAACTGGCCATTTTTGCGGTTATCGTGGGACTCGCCACTCTTGCCATTGCACTAATGAGCCAAACGCGCAGTAACCTGATTGCCCTGCCCGCCGCACTTGCACTGCTGCTGTTTCTGATACCACGTAAACTGATCATCCCGGGCATAATTGTCCTGGCGATGGTCGGCACCTTATCCGTCATGAATAGCGAGCGCTTCACTAACAGTCTTGATGCTCTGGTTGAAGGCAACCTCGATAAAAGCCTAGAACTTCGGTTGCAGGCCTGGAAAGTAGCAGGATCAGCTTTCGTGGCGAATCCCCTGTTGGGTGCCGGCTTGAGCGGCTATCACGAAATCGCTGAGGCGCAGGAATCCAAAGCCTTCCGTGACTGCTGCACTGACCACGCCCATAACGATACCATGCAACAGGCCGCGACCAAGGGCCTTCCAGGCATCCTTAGCTGGATCTTTCTGATGTTTATACCCCTGGTCACAGCGCTACGTCTTGTGCGTTCTGGCAATCTTGAAATTGCTTGTCTTGCCGGAGGCGGGGCAATGATTCCCGCCAGCTACCTGATCTTTGGACTGACCGAAGCCACGCTGGACCGGAGCCTGTTTCTGACTTTTTACCTTCTGTCCGTGTCCGCAACCTTTGCCGCACTATTCAACGCGCTCTCAGCATCCTACACCCGCCAGCGCGCAGTAAAGGTGTCCGCAACGGTGATTACCAAAGATGAAGAGGATCACATTGTCGATTGCCTGAAGTCCGCGAGATTGATCGCCGATGAGATCATCGTCCTGGACAGTGGCAGCAGCGACCGCACGGTGGAGCTTGCGAGGCAATACGCGGACGTTGTCGAGCAGACCGACTGGCCGGGGTTCGGCATACAGAAACAGCGGGCTCTCGAGCGTGCTACTGGAGACTGGGTACTGTCGATTGATGCAGACGAACGCATAACCCCGGAGCTGGCCAGAGAAATCAACCACACCCTCGCCGATGCCCGTGCAGATGCCTACAAGCTGCCCTGGGCTGTAACAATCTACGGAAAACGTCTGGACTTTGGCCGCAGTGGCCGGGCCCCCCTGAGACTTTTCCGTAAGGAAGGCGTTCGCTTTTCTGATGCCCTGGTGCATGAGAAAATTCTGCTACCCCGCGGAAGGGTCGTCAAAACGATGCGGGGAAGGCTAACCCACTACACCCATCGCAATTTCGGTCATGCCCTTGAAAAAAGCGCCAAGTATGCATGGCTGGGTTCGCAACAGAAATACCGTAGGGGCAAGCGCACGCGATCGCTGATTTACCCTACCATCCGTGGCATCATGACCTTTGTCCAGGTTTACTTCATACGTTTTGGTTTTCTCGATGGCGCCGTCGGATATCTTGTCGCGGTGACCTACGCTCAGGGCTCATTCAACAAATATGCCGGTCTGTGGACGCTGACCCGAACCGAGCGTCGAATGCGAGGTTGATTATTGCAATCATCGCCGGTGGCCTTTAGTTATCGCGACTCAGCCCTCGATCTATGCGGGCCTGTTTGGCCTGCTCGCTCCGGAATTTCCACCACAGCCTGAGCCGGCGCAGCAGGTTAAATGGTTTTTTCCTCAGCCGCGGCGGGTTATCAAGAATGTCCTCAACGGCATCAAGCACCCGCCGCGAAGAGTGTCCGTCGTTAAAGGCATGCAAGGATCCGAAAAATGCCCGCATGGCAGTTTTGAGGTGATCATGATTCCCCAGCGCCTGGTTAAGCGAGAGCTCGATCTCTTCGGCCTGTTGAACGTTTATAACCTCAGGCCCAGGCATGCGAGTCCGGAAGGTGACGACCGGAATATCGAGGGCCATGAACTCATACATTATTGAAGACGTGTCGCAAAGCATGACATCTGCAAGCCGCATGTAAGGCACGAAGTCTTCTGTGCTTTCCAGGAAAAGGCATCGATTTCCCGCAAGGTGCCGGTACTGCGAGACAATTTCTCTAGACATCTTCGGATGGAGAGTCACGATCAGGTTCCATCTGCCCGAGTCCCGAAGATTCTCCAGAGTTTTTAACAGATAGGGTGCGGACGAAACGCCTTCGGAAAAGGTGGATGCGTAGAACACCACGGGCAGCTCTGGCTGATTGAACAGGTCTTCTTTGGCAAAAGTCCGGCTTGGCCTGAGAACCGCGTCAAGCTTTGGCCAACCGGTTTTCCTTACCATAAAGTGCGGGTGCTCGACGGCTTTCATTCCAAAACGCTCTGTGTCCACCTCCGCCATGGTGCAATAGAGATCAAACCAGCCACGAATACGGTAGTGGGACTGCCTTGCCGGGTTCATGCCTCTTTTATTGATAGGAAAGCCATGGAAAATCTTGACTTTCAGGCCTGGGAACGAGGGCGGCACCCAGTCGCCAGGCGCAAAAACAGCGTCTGGATTGTAGTTCTTGACCTCCTCAAGACTGTGCAGCCGGGTCTCGGAGAACTCCAGTGTCCCGGCGCTACAGCCAGCAATGAACCATGCTGCCTCGTCACCCCGCCTGGTTATCTCGTCTTGTAGCGGCCTCAGAATGGCGTAAGCGTAGGATTGGTTTACAAAGAAAAGATAGCGCCTCATACTTTGAGCTCATCGGTTAGCTCCTGAATCAGGCTGGCAGTCTGGCGGATTGTTGACTCAATGGAGAAGTCCCTCTCGATTCGCTGTCTGCCGCACTCACCCATCCAAGTGGCAAGCTCCGGATCATTCGCCAGGCGCACCAAAGCCTGGGCCAGCGCCTGTGGGTGCCGAACGGGCACCACAAATCCCTCCACCCCATCATCAACCAACTCCGGCATACCTCCCACTTCTGTAACCACCACCGGACGACTGTAAGCCATTGCCTCAATCACCACCCGCGGCAACCCTTCACTTTCGGAAGGCAGAACCAGGGCACTGCAGGCTCCTGCCACCTGAGGCGCATCATTGCGAAAACCGGCGAAATGGATCCGGTCGCGGTGGCGACTCGTCTCTACTCGGCGGGCTAAATCCGGATTACCCTGGAGTTCACCAACCAGCAACAGATGGAGCGGCGATGTTTCCGGCACATGTTCCATTGCTTCAATCAGCGTTGCGAAGCCCTTGCCAGGACGATCCCTGCCAATACAGGCAACAACAAATGCGCCGGCAGGGAACTTGAAAGAATCCAGATCGGCTGGCGGTGCTTCATACCAGGATAAATCGTGCCCTTTATAGATCGTGACGGCTTTGCCTTCACGAAGTTTGAACGGCCCCCAGCCAAGGCTTTCAAAATAACGCTGAACGGCGCGGGAAACACAGACCACCCGATCAAGCCGGGGGTGCAGAAAAGTAATCCACGATTCGGGCTTCAGTAGGCCAACATTCCCAATCACTCCTCTATATCCCATAACCTTGACCTTCAGCCCTCGACTGGCCCTTAACCCGCAAGCAATGGCTCGGGGATTAAATCCATAGATAACGGTATAACCGCCGGACTCAAGTTCCCGGCGAATGGCCCTAGTCCCCGACCGATCAAACCGACCAGCGAGTCGCAAAGGAATAGCTCGCACCCCGGCATCGAGCAACAGCCGGTAATTGGGGCCTGTATCGTTAGCCATTACTGTCACTGGCAGCGGCAGGGCCGCCAGGCCTATGATCAATTGCGTCTCTGCCAGATCGGAACGATCCGTGATGATAAGAACTTTTGGTTGCATTATAATCGTGACACTCGAGAGTTTAAGGGCTGCCTCTCCAGCCAGCGGAAAAAAACTGAGAATAACATGAATCGAAGTGTTCAAAGTCCCCCGGCCTGGCATCCGGATGAAATTTCCTTCCTGGAACAAGAGGGGGCACTGGCTCCAGGCATCAATGCCATTCCACTCGAGCGGGTTCGCGAACGGTGGATCCACAGAACACTTCGTGAAGTATTTCTCAGTCCGACCGGTTACGTGGCCAAACGCTACTGTCATTTCCCTGGTCGCAAGGACTACCGAAAGGTATGGCAGCGGGAACACAGGGCCCTGGTGCGTCTCCGGGGATTGAATGTGCCGCAATCAGCCGGTTTTATAACCGTGCAACATTCAGCGAATGTCACCGGCATTCTCCATGTACGAAGCCTTTTACCGGGTTCTGGTGTGCAATGGCGTTCAAACAGCGACATTGAAAGACTGGCTGATCTTCTGTCTTCTTTCCACTCGAGGCTGGTTGTTACCCTTGACCCACAAAAGGAAAACTTCATTTTCACGAGCCTTCGAGACAGGGATATTGGCTTCATTGACTTTGGCCGGGCTCGAGTCTTTCATAGTCGCAATCCACTTATGCTCTTCAATATCGGCAAGGAGCTTGCGAAGCTTGGTATCGAGGGTGGCCTCACTGAGCCTCAGTTTGCCGCATTCATTGGCCATTATGACAAAAAAACGACTTACAGCCGTGGCCAGAAAGCGATTATCTCCGCCAGCATGAGATACTGGCAACGCCGCCATAACCGCAGGCTGAAGCAAACAAAAAACCACTAAGCCCCTTGGTAACCCTCAAGCAGCGCGCTCCACAGCTCTTCCCGGACCCTATCCGACAGGTTATGGCAACGCTTTTGCACCGATCTCCAGAGCCTGGAAAGATTATCCCTTTTCCAGGGCGCATCGGGTGCAGCTGTCTCTAATAGCCGGCACTTGTCAAAATCGATCAGATAGACCTGACCGGAAGCAATCAGAATGTTGTCGCAGTTCAAGTCAGCGTGATTAAGCCCCGAATCATGAAAGCGCCGAATCACGCGACCGATTTCACGCCAAAGCGAGCTGCTTTCCAGGGGCTTAACCTCGGGTAATGGTCTCGCACCCTGTATCCGTCTGATCAGTATCGCGGCTTCATAAAATAACCAATGGTGTCGCCTGGCGACTGCCGCTACCGGTTGCGGAACCGGCAAACCGAAGTCAATCATTTTCTCCAGCAATCTGAACTCGCAAAAAGATCTGCTGCGATCGTATCCTGTGAACAGGTAGTTGCTTCTCGATATCTTCGACATCAAACCGCCCCGGAGATACTGGCGAAGCACTAGCTCGCCAACCGGCGTCGCTGCGAACCACGCCCCCCCTCGACCACCGGCGTCCACCGGTCGGGCATCGTTTCCCCAGTAAGCGGGGCAGCACCACTCGGGAGTAATTCTGTCAGCGCAACCCGGCGTAACCAAAAGACGCGTTGCGCCGCCTCCATTTCCATCATCTGACTGAGCGTTCAAAGATCACCTTCCGACATCGCACCCGGAACCATCAAAGACGATTGAGGGTGACTCAGGTATAATTCCACGACTTTATCAAGGTGGACCCATACGACTCCACAACATAATTTTTTATCAATAATTTCGGCGGCCAAATTGAGTTTATCAATCTGTATCCTGCGCTTGTCAGCCATTGGCGACGTAACTCATGTCGTTCCAGTTGTTTTAAGCCTCCAGCAACAGATCCCGAGTGTGCAAATCACCTGGATTATCGGGAAAGTTGAAGCGAAACTGATTGGCGACTTGCCAGGAGTTGAGTTTATCGTTTTCGACAAAACCTCGGGGCTTAACGGTTACAGGCGACTCCGAAACACCCTGAAAAGCAGGCGCTTCGACGCGCTACTGCACATGCAGGTAGCCTTTCGCGCCAACCTTGCATCCGCCTGCGTCCGGGCGAATCAGCGAATTGGCTATGCCCGTGCCCAGAGCAAGGACCTTCACGGCCTGTTCATCAACCAACGGATACCTGACATGAGCGGACAGCATGTCCGCGACTGCCTGGCCGGTTTCATCGAGCCTCTCGGGCTGAAGCCTGCGCCACCAGTCTGGAGGATTCCGCTGGCCGATGCAGATTACGATCTTGCCAGGAGGCACCTGGCGGTCGATCGAAAGAACCTGGTTATCAGCCCATGCGCAAGCCATCCCCTAAGAAACTGGCCCGCAGAGAGATACGCCGAACTTGCCGATTACGCCGTACAAACTCACGGCATGCAAGTAACTCTCGTCGGCAGCCCCTCTCAATACGAACAGAACTTCTGCAGGTCAGTAGTTGAGGCAATGGAAGAGAGCGCAACCAACCTGTGCGGGCAGGATACCCTCAAGGAACTTGCTGCAATACTGGATTTGGCAGACCTGGTAGTGGCCCCGGACACTGGCCCGGCCCACATTGCCAACGCCATGGGCACTGATGTCCTTGGGTTATACGCCGCCAGCAATCCCGACCGCTCCGGCCCTTATAATTCAATTCCGTGGTGCGTGAACCGATATCCCGAAGCGATAAAACGGTATACCGGGAAAACTGTCGACACCGTTCGGTGGGGAGCCAGAGCGGAGTTTGAGGGGGCCATGAAACTGATCCAGACCTCCGACGCAACCATCATGCTTGATCGCTGGACTGAGGCGTTCGCTGCCCCGAATTCGGACGCGAACCATGTTTAACCCGAAAAACCAGAGGTTACAGGCCCTGGCACACTATCCGAAGAGCACCCTTTCAGCTATCGGTGTTGGCGCGTGCATGGTCTATGCCTTATTCGAGCTGTCACTTCCCTACATCGGCCGCCTGGCCGAAACTGTGCTGATTCTGTTGACTCTTCTGGCCTTGGCAAAAGGCGAACGGAACAAACTGTTATTCATCCCGTTGCTGGGTTTGGGGGCCGCGATTGCGGTATCGACAACCTCCTGGGTTGCCTCCTTTTCGGCAACCTCGTATGGGTTCCAGCCTGAGACCGCACCCAGAATTGACGAAATTGCCAAATGGTTTCTCTTTATAGTGCCTGCATTTTGGCTCAGTGGGAAAAGGCACGCTCCAGCCTTATTCTGTGCATCTGCCGTTATTGGCTTGATTGCGCTCCCCTGGATCTCCGGCGACGGGCTCTCTGAGTTCACCCAGGCCCTCGAAAACCGACGAATTGATGCCGGGGCCATGAATGCCCAACACGCAGCCATGCTTGCCGGACTTACCCTCATACTTGCCTGCTGCCTGATCTTGCCCGGCAATACAGCGGTAAGCTCATCGGCATTGCCTTTGATGGCTGGCACCATCCTGGCAATTCTGAGCCTTCTCCTTCTGTACGCCACGCAAACCCGGGGAGTGTGGCTTGGATGTACGATAGCCGCAATTGTGATGCTCATTACATCAATATTGGGAAAGAGAAACGCTACTGTCAGAAAGGACCGAGGTCTGATCACGGCCGCCCTGGTTGCCCTGATTTTATCAGGCATTCTTTGGACCGCCACAAGCTCAAGCGTCGTTGACCGCTTTACAAGAGAAACCGGCACCATCTCCCTTGCCCTGGCAGGGGAGTTTGACAATCTACCCGCAGATAGCGCAGGCGTGAGACTTCGCTCCTGGCATCACGCACTGCCCTGGATAAGAGAAAAATTCTGGTTCGGCTGGGGGCCAGACGGCAGCGAAGTTATCATGCAGGAATCCGGCGCTCTGCCAGCAGCTCTGAGGGACCATTTTGGACATCTGCACAACACTTACCTGGATATTATGGCAAGGTACGGTTTCGTCGGCCTGCTTCTATATCTGCTCCTGCTCGCCTGGTTTGCACGCCTCATTGTGCGCAGCTATCGAGAAGACGCGCTATCGCCCGGGGCATATCTGTTTGGCATCGGTTTTCTTGCCTACTGGCTTACAGTGAACTTTTTCGAGTCTTACATGCTGTTCTCAAGTGGCAAGTATGCGTTTACAGTAGTAGTGGCCTGTCTGATATCTCTCGCCAACGTTCGATCTGAAAGCACCAATGGAGCACTTCAATGACAAGCCCGGTAACGAAAGGTGAGCCTATTCATGCCGCACTGTGTTGTGATGAAAACTACACGGCCTACGCGACGGTGGTGATGATATCGACCATTGCTCACGCAAGTAGTCCCCAACGGCTGGTATTTCACCTGATATCCAATGGTATAGAATCCGAAACCCAAAAACGCATGCAAAGGGAAATAACCAGCCGGGGGAGCACGCTCCACATTTACGAGGCCACAAACCGTACCTTCGATGGTTTGCCCGTTCACAGATTTGGCCAGGCGGTTTATCAGCGGATTTTACTGAGCGAGTATTTGCCAGAGGACATCTCACGAATCATCTACCTGGATTCGGACCTGCTGGTAAGAGACGACCTCGCCAAACTGGCAACACTGGATCTGGAGGGCCTCCCGCTTGGTGCTGTCGAGGACCTTTCGAGGTCCGCTTGCACGACAATCGGTGTTCCGCGCCGAGAATACTTCAATTCCGGCGTTCTTGTAATGGATCTGACGCTGTGGCGCTCCGGTGGCATCCACTGGAAAGTCGCAGAATACGCAGCTGAGCATGCCCACCGTCTACACTACGTGGATCAGTGCAGCCTGAATGCCGTTCTTCACAAGGATTGGCTGCGGCTCACGCCACGCTGGAATGCTCAGGCGAATATTTACAAGATTCTGAGAAAATACAGCGCAGGAAGCGGCTACCCCATCGAGCAACTGAAGGATGCCATAGCCTGGCCCGCAATTGTTCACTTTACGGGCAAGAAAAAACCATGGCTTCGGTTCTGCTTTCATCCATACCGGCACGAGTTCCTTGCGATTCTGAAAACACTAGAATGGGCTGAACCTCATCCATCCTGGAGCGACCCGAAGGAAAGGAGGCGATACCTTCTGGCAATCCGAGATCACCTGAAAAATGTCTCTCGCAGGCGCCAGGCAGCAGGACTCCGCAGGACACGACAGATGCCTTACGACTGAGCAAGGCTCCGGTTAATGCCCACAAAACTCTGGTTTGGACTCACGACTTATACCGATTACCACACTTATCCTTGATGGTGAATGTCATGTTCAATTACCAAGACTATCTGGTCGAGAGCTCTCTCGATAAAGCCGAGGCGACGCTGCTGATAAAGGACTATCTGCGGGGTGATCTGGAGATTATCGAGGAGTTAAAGAACAATGATCACAACTATGTGGTTCGGATAAATCGTTATCAGCGCCCCGATATAGTCATAAAAGAACCCAGAAAAAGAAATAGACGTTACTGGGAAAGGCTGCTCACATGGTTCCGTAAAGGAGAGGCAGGACGCCTCTACGAAAGCCATATACAGCTGGAAAAACTTGGATTCGCCTGCCCTTCTGCGGTGCTCGCCGCGGAATCAAGAAAGCTTGGCGTGGTCACCAGGAGTGTCTTCATGTATGAGTACATGGACGGTGAACCAGCCTCATCCGCCGACGCTGGGATCGTCGCCCGGGAGCTCAGGCGCCTTCACGAAGCCGGCTACACAAGGGGAGACCCCAAGGCACAGAACTTTCTGATAAAAGACGGCGCCGTCATTTTCATCGATTTCAAGCTTTCCCGAGCGAGGCTGTGGCACAGACATTCTGCTAGAATGGAGTTTGCCCACCTGCTTCACACCATGCCCGAAGCCCTGGCGTTTGTCCCGAGCGATGAACGAAAGTCAGCTGGATTTCTAGTAGCGGTCCGGCTACGCCGGATGCTTTCAGACCTTAAGCATATGAAGCGAGAATTGCGCAACTACCGGCAACATCCGGATTACCGGTATAAAAGAAGGGCGATATTGCTCCTGTTGGGTACAATCATAAGTTACGACCTAATGATTGCCACGCTGTCCCGCTAGCGTCGCGAGTCGGAATGTCGTGAAAGAAGCAGCAGCCATTCCATGGTTGACCGACGCTCCTCACTCAGCAAAATTTTTCTTTCGGGCAAAGAGAACTTCTCCAGTTCAGGGTATTGGTAACGCTGGGCTTTGTGAATATCATCGACGCTCTCAATAACCACAGCATCGTGAGTCGAGGAGAAGATATTCTTCAGATACCCGGATATATGGATATCAACCATATCGTGAGCCTCAATCAGAAAATCATGTCGAGCCATGAATCCGGGCGTTTCTGGAGCAAACAGCTCTTTCTCGAAGCCCTCACAATCACTAACGATTAGCGCGCAGCCAGCGAATTCAAATGCGTGCAAGCTGCTGCAGTCGAGCTTGCCGGCCACCCGCAGACGGTTTGCATCGATACCATTGAGTTCTGCCATTTCCCGACAGAGTTCCCTGGCCTTACCATTCACATCGTATGCGTGCAGCATGGCGTCCGGAAAACGCAACCCCAGCCCCACAGCGTAATAACCTTCGGCACACCCAACATCAACAATATCGGTGTACTCCCTTGCGAACACGGTTTCCAGGATCGGATGAAGCTCAGATTCGTAGGACCCCAGCAATTTGGGGAACAGGGTACTACCTACCGAGTCAGCACAGGGGTATTTCATGCCACGAAATGGGCCGTGCCTCACTTCAAGATCAGGAAAATCCTGCCGGATTACCGAGCGGACAAATTGTTTTTCTTCCGCCTTCGCCGCTCTTTGCCTGGCCCGCTTTCGGCTACTTGCGAAAAAACCCATACCATACCTCCTCACAACCGCTATTTGCGGGCGGTGTAGTCCTGGTAGGACTTTTCTTCCACGAAGCGGGAGCCCAGCGCCAGGTTGACTTCTTTTTTGATGGCGGCGCGCTTGTCGTTGGTCACGTAGACGGCGCGGGCCAGTTCGATAAACTTCGGGCCGAAATCCTGGGCGGCTTCCTGGTCGCGGATGTCGTCTTCGATTTCCCAGAGCTCCTCGTTAACGGCCTTCAGCTGCTTGCGCAGATCCGCAATTGCGGCCGGATCCTGCACTGCCTCGTTCCAGGTGGAACTCAGCTCATCCAGTTCCAGACGAACGTTCTTGACCTTCTCCGGGTCGGCAATCCGTTCGGATTTGATTTCCAGGATGGTGATCTTGTCCAGCACTTCGCCGAAGGAGACCGGCACTTTGATAACGTCTGCCATTTGCTCTTCCTGCAGGTGTAGTTAATGAAATAAAGGGTTAGCCGTTTACCGGTGTCAGCCAGTGGCTGTGCTCCGCCGACTTGCCCTTCACCGCATCAAAGTACATACCCTGCAGCTTCTCGGTCAGCGGGCCACGCTTGCCAGCACCGATAACACGGCCGTCCAGTTCCCGGATCGGCAGCACTTCGGCGGCGGTGCCGGTAAAGAAGGCTTCGTCAGCGATGTAGACTTCGTCTCGGGTAATGCGGCGCTCTTTGACCGGAATATTCAGCTCTTTCGCAAAATCCAGGATGGTCTGGCGGGTGATGCCTTCCAGGCAGGACGTCAGCTCCGGCGTATGGAGCACACCGTCACGCAGGATGAAGATGTTCTCACCGGAACCCTCGGCCACATAGCCTTCGTTGTCCAGCAACAGGGCTTCTTCGCAGCCACTGGCAATGGCCTCGTTGAGCGCCAGCATGGAGTTGATGTAGTTGCCGTTGGCCTTCGCCTTGCACATGGTGATGTTGACGTGGTGACGGGTGTAGGACGAGGTGCGAACCTTGATGCCCATTTCCTTGGCTTCCGGCGACATATAGGACGGCCAGCTCCAGGCGGCCACCATCACGTGAACCTTCAGGTTGTCAGCGCGCAGACCCATACCTTCCGAACCCAGGAATACCATCGGGCGCAGGTAGGCTTCGTCCAGATTATTGTCCCGGACCGCCGCGCACTGGGCCGCATTGATCTCGTCTTTGCTGAACGGCATTTTCATGTTCAGGATATGGGCAGAGCGGCACAGACGGTCGGTGTGCTCTTTCATGCGGAAAATCGCGGCGCCCTTTTCGGTGCTGTAGGCTCGCACACCCTCGAAGCAGCCCAGACCATAATGCAGGGTGTGGGTCAGCACGTGGGTTTTGGCTTCCCGCCAAGGAACCATTTCACCGTCCATCCAGATGAAGCCATCACGATCAGCCATCGACATTGTTTCTGCTCCTAAAGCGCTCTTTTCGGGGATCCGGCATTCTAGCAGGAAAACCCCGGCTTACGAAGAGGTGCGATCACCCCAGCATGACCCGATTCCACATACTCCGGATGTAGTCACGTTCTTCGGAAAAGGCATCCCCTGCCACCTGGCTGTTCAGGTTCTGAAGGGCCCGGCGGTGGATAGTGGAGCGCAGGGTAATAAAGGCCTCCCGCAGTTTCTCGGTATCCTCAACCGGCAACACCCCGGCCCGGCCCAGCTCCTCCATCTGGCGGATGTTATCGGACCATTGGGTCAACTCTGGATGCTCGGAGCACCAGGCCAGCATCAGGTACTGCACCATAAACTCGATATCTATAATGCCACCGAAATCGTGCTTGATATGGAAAACCTCCGGCTCCCTGCCCTCGACCTGCGGGGTGCCCAGCGCGGTGCGCATTTTCTCGCGCATGCCGACCACCTCTTCCCGCAACTTGTCCCGGTCCCGCGGCTGACAGAGTATGTCACTGCGTAGTTTTTCAAAGGCGTCCAGGGTTTCCTCGCAGCCGGCCACACCGCGGGCGCGGGCCAAGGCCTGGTGCTCCCAGGTCCAGGCATCGTTGCGCTGGTATTTCTCGAACGCGGTCAGGGTGCTGACCAGAAGCCCCGAATTGCCGGACGGGCGCAGGCGCATATCCACCTCGTAAAGCTGCCCGGAGGGCGTCTGCGTATTGAGGATGTGCACGATGCGCTGGCCCAGCCGGGTATAGAACACCGCGTTGTCGATGGACTTGTCGCCGTCCGTTGACTGCTCTGGGTCCGCATCGTGAATAAACACCAGGTCCAGGTCCGAGGTATAGCCCAGCTCGATACCACCCAGCTTGCCGTAACCGACAATGGCAAAATCGGTATCGCAGGCGGAACCGTCCTTGCGCCGGGGATACCCGTGGCGGCTGACCAGGTTGGCGAAGGCAACGTCCACCACATGGTCCAGCACCACTTCGGCGATCCAGGTCAGATAGTCGCTGACCTTCATCAGCGGCAGGGTTTCGCGGATTTCCGAGGCGGCCACGCGCAAAATGTGCGCCTTCTTGAAGTGCCGCAGAGTTTCCATCTGCTCTTCGAGATCCTCGAAGGGGATCCGCAGCATCTGCTGGCGCAGATCGTCCTGGAGCTCGACTTTCGCGGGCGGGCTGTACAGGCTCTCAGCATTCAACAGTTCGTCAAGCAGCAGGGGCGTCTCCGCCAGCTGGCTGGCAATCCAGGGGCTCTCGCTGCACAGCCGGACCAGCTGGGTTCGCGCGCCCGGGTTCTCCAGCAGCAGCACCATGTAGGCGGTTCTGCGCAGGATAGCCTCCACCAGTTGCAACACCCGGGCCAGGGTCTGGGACGGCGCGTCCACGTGAGTGAGCGCTTCCAGCAACACCGGCATGAACTTGTTGAGCCTTTGCCTGCCCTGGGTCTGCAGGGTTTGCAGGGTGCGGGTTCCGCGCAGCTCACTCAGCAGGGAATAGCTGCTCTCCGGTTCTTCGAACCCGTGCTCACCAAGCCAGGCGGTCGCGGCTTCCTGGTCCATTTCACCCAGCCAGAGTTCCTGCCAGCCCTCATCAAGCTCCGCGGCTTCGTGTTCCTCATCATCGATGGTGATAATGTCCGCGAAGTGGGTTGCGACCCTTTCGCGGTGTTTTTCCAGCTCGTCGATGCAGGACGCCCAGTCGTCAAATCCCATGATCAGCGCCACACGGGCGCGGGACAGGTCATCATCCGGCAGCAGCTGGGTCTGTTTGTCTTCGATACCCTGGAGGGCGTGCTCCAGGTTGCGCAGGAAGATGTAGGCCGCCTTCAGCTCTTTCACCACCGGTGACGGCAGCAGCTCCAGCTCTTCCAGTTCTTTGAGGATCACCAGCAGTTCCCGCTGCTGCAACTCCCGGTCCCGGCCGCCCCGGATCAGCTGGAAAGCCTGTACCACGAATTCGATCTCGCGAATGCCACCATTGCCGAGCTTGATATTGTTCTCCAGGCCCTTGCGACGCACCTCGCGGCTGATCATGGATTTCATGCTGCGCAGGGACTCAAACGCGCTGAAATCAATGTACTTGCGGTAGACAAAGGGTTTGAGGCTGTCCATCAGCACCTGCCCGGCCTGCTGGTCGCCGGCCACTACCCGGGCCTTGACCATGGCGTAGCGCTCCCAGTCGCGGCCCTGGTCCTGGTAGTAGGTTTCCAGCGCGGCAAAGCTCAGGGCCAGCGCCCCGCTCTGCCCGTAGGGCCGGAGGCGCATATCTACCCGGAACACGAAACCATCGGCGGTAATCTGGTCCAGCGCCTGAATCAGCCGTTGCCCCAGGCGGATAAAGAACTGCTGGTTATCGATCGACCGGCGCCCACCGCGGGTTTCGCCCTTACCCGGAAACGCGAAGATCAGATCAATGTCGGAGGACACGTTGAGCTCATGGCCACCCAGTTTCCCCATGCCCAGGACGATCAGGGGCTGAGGGCCCTCCTCACCGGTGGCCGGATTGACACCCCAGGGTGTTCCCGACTGCTCGCAGGTATCGTCATACAGCCAGTCCAGGGCGCCCTGGATGCTGATGTCGGCAAAATCACTGGTAGCAGCAATGGTTTCAGCCATGTCCGACCAGCGCATCAGGTCCCGCCAGATAATCCGGAACTGGATTTCCATGCGGAAGCGTCTGAGCTTGGCGTGGAGGCTGCTTTCATCCGTCACCTCGGCGAGGAATTCCTGCCAGCGCTGGCGCAAATAGTCGGCGGTAGTGGGTTCGGTCAGCGGCCGCGACTGGCACAGGTACTGCACCTGCTCCGGATGCCGCTCCAGGGTTTGTCGCAGAAACAGGCTACGAGCCAGGGCCTGGGCGACGTCCTCGTCGGATACGCCACCAGAGGCGCTCAGGAAATCCGGCACACCTTCCGGGAACACCGAGTGCCAGGCGGCAGCGACGTCCTCCGCCAACATCGTCGGTAGTGAGCGCCAAGGCTCGGACATAATGCAAACCCCTGTGTGTCTGTTATATTTCCCGTACTGTATAACGAACTCTCCCCCGACTGAACCGTTGTAAGGACACCGATGCAGAGGAATCGCCGGCCGCTGAACCCGGAACACCAGCTATCCCACCTGCCCATGGCCGGGCTTATCCAGTCTCGCATCAAGCGGCTCTTTGTTATCCTTACCGGCCTGCTGGCCGCCCAGATACTGATTATCTGGGCGGCTGAAGATCTTAACCTGTTTGAATCCACCTGGATGACCATGACCACGCTGGTGACCGTGGGTTATGGCGACTTTGCCCCGAAAACCTACGTGGGCAGGATCAGCACGATCCTGATGATGTTCGTGGGGGCCATCACCCTGCTGACACTGATTGTCAGTGATTACATCGAATACCGGTTCTACCGCCGGGAACGCATCTTAACCGGACGCTGGATATACGCCATGAAAGACCACATCGTCATCATCAACACACCGCAAACCGGCGGCGAGCAGTACTTTTCACGCCTTGCCTCCCAGATGCGCTCGGTGCCGGGCTATGAAACGATTCCCATCATGATACTGACGCGGCACTTCCCCGGCGGGCTACCCCCGGAACTGAAGGATTGCGGGCTGGTGCACTTCCACGGTACCGGCAGTGATCCGCTCGCGCTCAAGGCAGTCCACGCCGGCAGCGCCCGGCACATCATCATTCTGGCCGCCGACGAGGCCGACCCTTCCTCCGACAGCCTGACCTTTGATATCGCCCACCGGTTGAGCGAGTCCAATCTGGGACAGAAAATCACGGCTGAATGCGTCCGCGATGAGAACCGGGATCGCTTCACCGCCATGGGCGTGCGCACGGTGATCAGACCGGTTCGAACCTACCCGGAAATCATGGTGCGTTCGGTGGTGGCGCCGGGCTCGGAAAAAGTGCTGGAGGACCTGTTCAACTATCAGAACGACCACCCCCATCGTTATGAGATCGACCTGGACGACCTGACCTGGGCAGACATCGTCAGCGCGCTCATTCGTCATGGCATAGGCACGGCCCTGGCCTACATTGACGAAAACAACGAGGTGGTCTGCCATCCGCCGACCGACCAGGAGGTTGAAGGCAAGGGCCTGATCGTTCTGGTCAAGTCCAGCGAGACCCCCAACGTGAACGTGGTCGAGGAAGCCCTGGATCGCTATCGCGAATTTATCAAGAAATGGCACGACCTGCAGGACCAGGCAGCGGAAGAGGAAGACATAGCCGCCAAAACAGCCGGCCAGTAGCTTGGCGAACGCAACACACTAACCGGCAGCAATGGCCAGCTGCAGCTGGCCGAGCTCCCTGCCAGACAACAGCTCACGGACAGATCTGCCCTCGGCCAGGGCAGCAGTCACATGCTGATACAACGCCCTGACACCACGCTCATCCGCCAGCTGTTCAATTACGCCAAGCTCGTCCTGGTGAATCGGGACGGGCTCACCGGTCAGCCATGAAACACTCAGCTGGAACAGGAAATCATTCACCGCCAGCTCTGAATCCGTCCCGGCGTTCATGGCCGGCTTATAAAGCCCCGCCTGGAAATAGCCCTGCTCTGCCTTACTGACCAGGTTCAGGAAGACCGGCACCTCGTCCGCCAGCCTTCGTGCCCAGGTGAGCAGTGCAGCGGCGTCCCCGCCCTTGAGCTCGAATTCAATCTCATTGAGCGGGCGTGCCTCGCCTCCGGCAACAATCTCACCGGAATCAATGGCCACCTCGATCAGGGTTTCCCCCTGCTCGATCATGACCACGCGGCGCTCGAAATTGGTCTCGAATACCGGCCGTAGCTCGGCAAGGTTCACACTTTGCCCCACCGGGGTATCCGCAATCAGCCCCATCCTGAGTTTTGTGCCAATCAGCGGCCACTCCCATTCCTGCCTGCGGTGCGCGCCGCCCACAAACTCGCCACGGGTTTTCAGGGTCTGGATATACCGGTCGCCCATCTTGCGAATACGCAGGGCTATTTTCTGCCGATTAAGATCACCGGCCGGCGTGTCGTAATAGGTATTGCCCAGCTGCAGGGTCTCCGACTCGCAGGTGTTGGGCTGGCCCAAAAGCCAGCTCACGGCCCGGTCGAGATCCGCTTGCGCCACGCTGAGCTTGATTTCCAGTTCCTGGGCCATTGCCGCTCCTCACAGGGGGGAATTTGATATCAGCATACATAAAAAAACCGGCAGCCCGAAGGCTACCGGTTTTTCGACTACGTTTTGACTAGCTGGTTAGCTGATCAGAAGTAGTAGACAGCGCCTACTGCCAACTGAGTAGTGTCTTCATCAGTAGTGCCGTTGTCATCATTGCGCAGATAACCTTCGGTGTAGACATAAAGGTTGTCAGACACGTTGTGCAGGGCTTGCAACGTCAGCACAGTGGCTTCGTCATCACCGGCATCAGCTTCAGACATTTCGTACGATGCGGCGAAGCCATTCGCACCTAAGCTGTAACGCGCGTAAATTTGAGCATTTTTCTGACCTTCAGTAATAGCTAGCCCGCCAACTTCTTTGGAACCACGCATGCTATAGAGCGCACCGACCGTAAGCTCATTCGTAACGTCAGCAGAAACGTTTACGCCGTATGTGTTCTCACTGCTAGTGCTATCTGCGTCGTTTGAATCCATTGCGACAGCAATCGTTAGCATGTCAGCACTGTACTTGGCACCAAGCTGGTAAGGATAAGCCTTCTCATCGTACTGAGGGTCACCGTCACCCTGAAAGGCAACTGCACCGTGGAAAGTAAAGCCACTGAAAGATGGCGACACATACTGAATAAGATCACCCTCTCCAGTTGTGTAATCCAAACCAGTATTCAGACCCGCTACTTCATAGTACTCGACAACACCGCCAATCAACTGCTCATACTGCGAATCATCAGAGCCTACCCAGATCTGACCGAAGCTGTCGCCTTTAATACCAATGTAGGCTTCATCCAGCTCGTTCAGACCGCCGCTGTCATCACTTCGTGTCACGTTACCAGCGGAATCAATCTCGGCGGTATTGTTTTTATTGCCAGCTTTATTGTCGGCACTGATGCCCTCGAGCTCCAACTTCAAAAATGCTGTGATGCCAGGTGCAACCTCGTGGTCATGCTTGATCCCGATGGTCGATCCGTTATCAAAATGGCTGACTTCAGAGCCGCCATTCTCAAAGTCTGTGTGGGTAATGGCATACTGGATGTTGCCATAAACCGTTGGCATGGAATCCATACGAGCAGCCAGCTCAGATGCGGAAGCTTCCATCTGTGCCAGCGCGCTACCAGAGAATGTAGCAGCTGCAATAGCGGATGCGATGAGCGTTTTTTTCATGTTGCGTTTTCCTTCTTGAGTTAACTCAGGTTTTAGCGTCGGGTTTGGATCCCGCTCTTCAGACTTCACCAGTCGGGCTGGTTGGGCCCTATTCTGTGTACTCACCATGTCAGTTTTATGACACAGCGATAACAATTCGTTTTTTCTTCTTATTCAAGGAGCGAGCAGGCTCCTTTTCTCGTCAATCACTTACAGCCATCTTTTAATGCGTAAAGTGATGAACCTGTTTTAATACAATGACCGCTTTTTTGCAAATTTTTAACTTGGGCTTTTTAGCGTAATTCGGTTCAGGAAAGCAAGTCTTTATGCTTATAAATGCTCTAACGTTCCAGGACGGCTAACATTCAAATCCGAGGCCAAACTGGCATTATGTCCTTATAATCATAAAGTTAAAAACCAAAACCCTCTTCTTTTGGCCGAAACGCCTTCCACATTACGGTTGAGTTGCACCAGCGCAGACCAGCTGCGAGCCATGCGCACAAAGCTGGTGCGTGCCATTATTTTTGCGAATTATCGCCGCCAACCTCGAGAAGAAACGTGACAGGCCCGTCATTTTCCAGCGCTACCTTCATATCCGCGCCAAACTGTCCCTGACCTACTCTGGTTTTCCCCAGATGCTGCTCTGCGACAGCCACAAACTCCCGGAACAACCCGTTCGCTAAATCCGGGGACGCCGCGACAGAAAAACCGGGACGTGTGCCCGATCCGGTATCGGCTGCAAGGGTGAACTGGGGGACAACAAGGAGGGAGCCGCCGATATCGAGCAGGCTGCGGTTCATTCGTCCATGGTCATCGGGAAACACCCGATAACGGATCACTTTGCTGCAGAGTTTTGCTGCGGCCGATGCATCATCCGGCTTCTCGACCCCCAGCAGCAGCAAAAGCCCCGTGCTGATTTCAGAGAAGATCTCCTTATCGACGGTAACTCTGGCGTAGCTAACTCGCTGAATCAGCCCTTTCATTCGGCTCCCCGGGAAGGACTCAAAGATCTGCCGAAGTCTATCCACGGGCCAGATTGGCCGCAACCCCACTTAGGGGGTATTCGCCGCCGATTCGGTTGCAGCGTTATGAGGCATCGTCATCAAGCTTTGCCGCCACCTCATCAATGCCTCGCATCAAGGCATCAACAATCGCCGGCTCGGAGGCTGAATGCCCGGCATCCCGAATGATCCTCAGGTCTGCCTCGGGCCATGCCTCGCTCAGGGCGAGGGCGTTATCCAGGGGGCAAACCATGTCGTATCGGCCATGCACAATCAGCCCCGGAATGTCTTTTAGTGCCGCGGCATCACGAACGATCTGGTTATCTTCCAGAAACGCGTTATTCATGAAGTAGTGGCATTCGATACGGGCCAGTGCAATCGCCACATGGGGATGGCCGAAGTGCTCAACCACCCGGGGATTCGGATGCAGTGTGGCGCACCGCCCTTCCCAGATGGACCAGGCCTTTGCAGCCTGGATCTGTTCAAGCTCGTTGGTGCTGGTCAGGCGTCGATAGTAGGCGGACACCAGGTCGCCCCGCTCACTCTCGGGAATGGGTGCAACGAAGTCCTGCCAGTAATCGGGGAATACCCGGCTGGCACCATCCTGGTAAAACCACTGGATATCCCTGGGACGGCACAGGAAGATGCCCCGTAAAACCAGGCCGAGCACTTTGTCCGGGTGCGTTTGGGCGTAAACCAGGCTCAGGGTGGAGCCCCAGCTGCCGCCAAAGAGAATCCACCGGGAAACACCAAGAAACGAACGCACCGTTTCCATGTCTTGCACCAGCTTCTGTGTGGTGTTGCCGTCGAATTCCGCCAGCGGGGTTGAGCGGCCGGCGCCACGCTGGTCCATCAGAATGATCCGGTACCGCTCGGCATCAAAAAAACGCCGGTAATAGTCCTCGCACCCGCCGCCGGGGCCACCGTGAACGACGAGCACAGGAATACCGTCCGGATTGCCGCTTTCTTCCACATAGAGTTCGTGGGGCGGGTCCACCGCAAGACGATGCTGGGCGTTAGGCTTGATCTCGGGATAAAGGGTGAGCATAGAACGCTCCGGAAAAAGAATGTAACCGGAGTTTAGCTGAAGTGAACGAAAAAAGGGGCAGATCCGCTCTGCCCCTTTCTGGTTACCGTTCTGTTCTTTACTCCACTACGGCTTACTTCTTGTTCGCGCGCTTACGCTCGTTCTCGGTAAGCAGCTTCTTGCGCAGACGGACCGACTTCGGCGTTACTTCCACCAGCTCGTCTTCATCAATGAACTCCAGCGCCTGCTCAAGGGTAAACTTGATGGGCGGCACCAGAGCGATCACTTCCTCTTTGCCAGAGGCGCGCATGTTGTCCAGCTTCTTGCCCTTGGTGGGGTTTACCACCAGGTCGTTGTCGCGGCTGTGAATGCCGCACAACTGGCCTTCGTAAACTTCCTGCCCCGGATCCAGGAACAGCTTGCCCCGGCTCTGGAGTGTTTCCAGCGAGTAGGTGAGCGCAGTACCGGTTGCCATTGATACCAGTACGCCGTTCTGACGGCTGGTCATATCACCACTCTTGATCGGGCCGTAATGGCTGAACGTCGAGGTCAGGATACCGGAGCCGGAGGTCATGGTCAGGAAGGAGTTACGGAAGCCAATCAGGCCCCGCGCCGGAATTGTGTAATCAAGGCGCATACGCCCTTTGCCATCCGGCACCATATTGGTCAGCTCACCCTTGCGAAAGCCCATCTGATCCATCAGGGCACCCTGGTGCTGCTCTTCAATGTCGATGATGACGTTCTCGTAGGGCTCCTGCTTTACGCCGTCGATCTCGCGGATGACCACTTCCGGGCGACCCACGGCAAGCTCGAAGTTTTCCCGGCGCATGTTTTCGATCAGTACCGACAGGTGCAATTCACCACGGCCGGACACTTTGAACTTGTCAGCGGAATCACCTTCTTCAACGCGCAGAGCAACGTTATGCAGCAACTCCTTCTCCAGACGCTCCTTGATGTTGCGGCTGGTGACGAACTTGCCTTCGCGGCCACAGAACGGCGAGTCATTGACCTGGAAAGTCATGGACACGGTTGGCTCGTCCACCGTCAGCGGCGGCAGGGCCTCAACATTGGCCGGGTCACACAGGGTATCGGAGATGTACAACTCATCCATACCGCTTACGCAAATGATATCGCCCGCCTGTGCCTCATCGACCTCAACACGCTGCAGGCCGGAGTGGCCCATGATCTTGAGAATGCGGCCCTGGCGCTTCTTGCCGTCGGCACCGATAGCAGCCACCGGGGAATTGGTTTTTACCTTTCCGCGCCTGATGCGGCCGATTCCGATAACGCCCAGAAAGCTGTTGTAGTCCAACTGGGAAATCTGCATCTGGAACGGGCCGTCGCGATCAACGTTTGGTGCCGGCACGTGGTCAACGATGGCCTGGAAAACCGCATCCATGTTGTCGTCCAGCTTCTCGTGATCCATACCGGCAATGCCGTTCAGGGCACTGGCGAACACGATCGGAAAATCCAGCTGCTCGTCACTGGCGCCCAAGTTGTCAAAAAGGTCGAACACCTGGTCCACAACCCAGTCCGGGCGGGCGCCGGGGCGGTCGATCTTGTTCACCACCACAATCGGGTGCAGACCGGCGTCAAAGGCTTTCTGGGTGACAAAGCGGGTCTGGGGCATCGGGCCGTCGATGGAATCGACCACCAGCAGCACACAGTCCACCATGCTCATTACCCGTTCTACTTCACCACCGAAGTCGGCGTGGCCCGGGGTGTCGACGATGTTGATGTCGTAGTCGTGCCATTTCAGCGCGGTGTTCTTGGCCAGGATGGTGATGCCCCGTTCCTTTTCCTGGTCATTGGAATCCATGACGCGCTCATTTTCGAGCTCTTTGCGGTCCAGCGTACCGGACTGGCGCAACAACTGGTCTACCAGCGTGGTTTTGCCATGGTCAACGTGGGCGATGATGGCGATATTACGAAGTTTATCTATCACAACAATATTCCTGCAGCATGCACTGAATGACCTGAGCGGTCTTCAGCAGGCGCTATGCCCCTTACATGCCGTCTCAAATCCGTAAAATGAATTTCATTTGCCAGGCCGGGCAGCCCGGGTGCACCCTGACGAGACTCAGCGGTTGCGCTGAATTTCCGGGTCTAAAATGAAGTGGCGCGCAGTATATAGCAAACTTCATTGCGTTTATATGAAGAAAAACGCCTATGGCGCTGGCAGACCTCGCGCACAGGTCTGGTGCATTTTTTCAGTGCGCGCACTCTTTTAATGCACCACAAGAGGGCGAGTCAGCCACTGTTATAACGGTGATCGCTCCAAAACAGCCCGGGAACCCTGTAATTGCGCTCTTGTGGAGCATGCCTTAAAAACTGGCAAGCCTATTGCTTCACTTAAGGCAGCCGAATTTGCAGGTAACTGGGAACAGCTTTTGATAAGCTTCCCGACCTGAAAGAAAGATCGGAATTCAGCAGCGCTGAACGATCCGGCAACAACGTACACAGAAATCGCCCGCCGAGCGGGATAACTGACGGAGCTTGCACAATGTCCAAGACGATTGATCTGATCAAAGAACACGAAGTCAAATGGGTCGACATGCGATTCACTGACAGCCGCGGTAAAGAGCAGCACGTCACTCTGCCCGCCACCGAGGTCGACGAAGACTTTTTTGCCGACGGCAAGATGTTCGACGGTTCCTCCATCTCCGGCTGGAAAGGCATCAACGAGTCCGACATGATCCTGATGCCGGTGGACGAAACCTCCGTTCTTGATCCGTTCACTGAAGAAACCACCGTCAACATCACCTGCGACATCGTGGAGCCTTCCACCATGCAGGGCTATGAGCGTGATCCGCGCTCCGTTGCCAAGCGTGCCGAAGAATACCTGAAGTCCACCGGCATTGCCGACGGCGCACTGTTCGGCCCGGAGCCGGAGTTCTTTGTATTCGACTCTGCACGATGGAAAATCGATATGCAGGGCGCGATGTATGAACTGCACTCCGAGGAAGCAGCCTGGGTATCCGGCGACGAGTTTGACCGCAACAACATCGGTCACCGTCCCGGCGTTAAAGGTGGCTACTTCCCGGTTCCACCGGTTGACAGCCTGCACGACCTGCGTGGCGCCATGTGTGCGGCCATGGAGTCCATGGGCCTGGAAATCGAAGTGCATCACCACGAAGTGGGCACTGCCGGCCAGTGTGAAATCGGCGTTGGCGCCAACACCCTGACCAAAAAAGCTGACGAAGTTCAGATCCTGAAGTACTGCGTGCACAACGTCGCCCATGCCTACGGCAAAACCGCGACCTTCATGCCCAAGCCGGTTGTCGGTGACAACGGTTCCGGTATGCACGTGCACATGTCCCTGAACAAAGATGGCAAGAACCTGTTCGCCGGTGACGGCTATGCCGGCCTGAGCGAGATGGCGATCTACTACATCGGCGGTGTGATCAAGCATGCCAAGGCCATCAACGCCTTCACCAACGCCTCCACCAACAGCTACAAGCGTCTGGTTCCGGGTTTTGAAGCTCCGGTCATGCTGGCCTACTCCGCCCGCAACCGTTCAGCCTCTATCCGTATTCCGTACGTCAACAGCCCGAAGGGCCGTCGTATCGAAGTCCGCTTCCCGGACGCGTCCGCCAACCCGTACCTGGCTTTCGCGGCACTGATGATGGCCGGCCTTGACGGCATCCAGAATAAGATCCACCCGGGCGATGCCATGGACAAGGATCTGTACGATCTGCCGAAGGAAGAAGCCCTGGACATCCCCACCGTTGCCGAGACCTTCCAGGAAGCCCTGGACAGCCTGGAAGCGGACCACGAGTTCCTGACCCGTGGCGGCGTGTTCACCGAAGACATGATCGGCGGCTACATCGACCTGAAGCGTGGCGAAGTTGAACGCCTCAACATGACCACCCACCCGGTCGAGTTCGAGCTGTACTACTCCTGCTAAGCACGCTCTGCTGACGCGCCCCCGGGCGCCAGCAGTCATCAAAGCCCTGCCCCGTGCAGGGCTTTTTTGTGCCCGACATCACACCACCGCCACACCCTTAACGGAATGTAACCTGTCACGACAGGAATGGCGTTGAATTACAGCAGGCTGGCGCTGATAATCGGGTAAAACAACAGACAGGTTGTACCTATGAAACCACGGCTCCCATTTGTCGCAGGCATTCTCGCCTTTATCGCTTTTCCGCTTTCTGCCGAGGTATACCGCCAGGTTGATGCCCAGGGCAACGTCACCTACACCGATGAGCCCACCGAAGGGACCGACGCCGAGGTGGTTGACGTCAAACCGGTGACCACCGTGACCCTGCCAAAACCCGAAGTCGTCCGGGAGCCCGAGAGGCTCAGGGAACAGGTGGAGCAGGAAGGCGCGACCTATGAGAGCGTGACCTTTGTTGCGCCCGACGACGAGGAGGCTTTCTACAGCGGCAGCGGCGACGTGGAATTCCAGGTGACCAGCTCACCTTCCCTGCGGGACAATCATAAATACGAGGTCACCCTGGATGGCCAACCCGTGGGCCAGAGCCAATCCGACACTGTTATGGTGCGCAACATTTATCGCGGCACCCACGAAGCCGGCGTCAGCATCGTTGACAGCGACGGCGTCACCATTAAAAGTGGCGAAACCATCACCTTCACTGTTCATCGGCCCAGCGTTCTCAACTGACACGGCCATTCCAACACTCCTGCAAAGCCGCCTCTAGCCGGGCCTGACCCGGCGTAATCGTCTGAATTCTGCGCCGGCCCTACCTCGCCCCTGACCATACCTGTTAAGGTATCGCACTATTTTAGTGCACCCGCACTACAAAGCAGCCATACTCTGATCATTCACAGGGCGCTCAGCTGGCATTCTGGCGGCCAAACGACCGCTGATGCACTACACAACGGCGCGTGAACCGGCCGTCAAACCGCAATGCCCGCAAAATGCGCATTTTCAGCGGAGCAGCCATCCAATGTGGTTCGCTTTTTGCAATTTGCTTTCTTGCAAAAGTGCGCGAGTACTCAGCGTTGCCCACCAACAGGATGGAAGCATGGCAATACCGGCCGGATATAAAAGCATACTGGACAGCCTTACCACAGCGGTCATTGTGCTGGGGGAAGGCTTGAGAATCCGGTACCTGAATCCGGCGGCTGAAAGCCTGTTTGAAACCAGCATTACCCGCAGCCGGGGGGCATCGATCAGAGACACCCTGATCGACTCGGAAGACGCCCTCAAGACCCTGCATGCCGCCGCGAGGAACGGCCAGTCCTACACTCGCCGCGAGGCGGAGTTCGTGCTCACAAGTGGCCTGCGGCTGACCGTCGACTACTCGGTCTCGCCCATCAGCCTGGACCCCACGGAGTTGCTGATCGAGATACAGCCCCGGGACCGGCTCCTGCGCATCAGCCGGGAAGAGGAAATCATCTCCCAGCAAGAAACCACGCGGATTCTGGTGCGGGGCATGGCCCACGAGATCAAGAACCCGCTCGGCGGCATTCGCGGCGCGGCCCAACTGCTGGACCGGGAACTGACCAGCGAGGACCAGCGAGAATATACCCAGGTCATCATTGCCGAAGCCGACCGTCTGCGTTCCCTGGTGGACCGGATGCTGGGCCCCAACAAGGCGCCGAAACTGGCCTCCACCAACATTCACGAAGTACTTGAGCGGGTGAAAACCCTGCTGGAAGCGGAGAGCCGCGGCCGACTGAATTTCGAGCGCGACTATGACCCCAGTCTGCCGGAGTTTCAGGGTGACAAAGAACAGCTGATCCAGGCCTTTCTCAATATCGCACGCAACGCCATGGAAGCGGCCTTCGAGAATCAGCGGGAGATGACCGGCGATGAGCAGCCGACCATCACCTTCCGCACCCGCGCACTGCGGCAGTTCACCATCGGCCATAAACGCCATCGCCTGGTGTGCCGCGTGGATGTGATCGACAACGGGCCCGGCATACCGCCGGAGCTGCTGCAGAACGTTTTCTACCCGATGATCAGCGGACGGGCGAGCGGAACCGGCCTCGGCCTGTCCATCACCCAGAGCATCATCGGGCAACATCACGGGCTGGTTGAATGTGAGAGCCAGCCCGGCGAAACCGACTTCATCATCTTCCTGCCCCTGGAGGACAATCAATGAGCCAACCGGCAAACGTCTGGATAATTGACGATGACCGCAGTATACGCTGGGTGCTGGAGCGCGCCCTGAACCAGGCCGGTATGCAACCCCGGGTTTTTGAAAGCGGCGAAAGCATCATGATGCGGCTGGAACACGAACAGCCAGACGCCATCATCAGCGACATCCGCATGCCCGGTGTAGACGGCATCACCCTGCTGTCGCAGATCGTGGAAGCCCATCCGGACCTGCCGGTAATCATCATGACCGCCCATTCCGACCTGGAAAGCGCGGTAACCAGCTACCAGACCGGCGCCTTCGAATACCTGCCCAAGCCCTTTGATGTGGACGACGCCGTCGCCCTCGTGAAGCGGGCCGTGGCCCATAGCCACGAACGCAAAGCCACCGCCGAACCCCAGGCAGAGAGCGCCCAGCGCAACACCGAGATCATTGGTGAAGCGCCGGCGATGCAGGAAGTGTTCAGGGCCATCGGCCGGCTGTCCCACTCCAACATCACCGTACTGATCAACGGCGAAAGCGGTACCGGCAAAGAACTGGTGGCCCAGGCCCTGCACAATCACAGCCCGCGGGCCAGCCGCCCGTTTATCGCACTGAACATGGCCGCCATCCCCAAGGACCTGATCGAGTCCGAGCTGTTCGGCCACGAGAAAGGCGCCTTCACCGGTGCCGCGGCCGCCAGGCAGGGACGGTTCGAACAGTCCAACGGTGGCACCCTGTTCCTGGACGAAATCGGCGATATGCCCGCCGACACCCAGACCCGGCTTTTACGAGTATTGGCGGACGGCGAGTTCTACCGGGTTGGCGGCACCACGCCCATCAAGGTGGACGTGCGCATCATCGCCGCCACACACCAGGACCTGGAAAAACTCGTCCAGGCCGGCACCTTCCGGGAAGACCTGTTCCACCGCCTGAACGTGATCCGGGTGCACCTGCCGAAACTGTCTGAACGCCGGGAAGACATCCCCCGGCTCATGGCCCACTTCCTCAAGAGCGCCGCCCGGGAACTGGCGGTGGAAACCAAGCTGCTGCGCCCCGAAGCGGAAGAATACCTCACCACCCTGCCCTGGCCCGGCAACGTCCGCCAGCTGGAAAACACCTGCCGCTGGCTGACGGTAATGGCCAGCGGCCGCGAAGTTCACATCGACGACCTGCCCCCGGAGCTGATGCAACAGGCCGAAGCACCACCCACCGGCCAGACCTGGCAAGAAGGCCTGCGCAACTGGGCCGAGCAGGAATTAAAGCGGGGACGCAAGGGGATTCTGGATACGGCGGTGCCCGAGTTTGAGCGGATCATGATTGAGACCGCATTGAAGCATACCGGGGGTCGGCGGCGGGATGCGTCTATTCTGCTTGGATGGGGGCGAAATACGCTGACGCGGAAGATTAATGAACTGGGGATGGATCATCCGGAGAATGAGGACGATTGACGATCGGCGAGCCTCCGGGGTTCGTTGATGTTTGGGGACAGAACTCAGGTTCTGCCCCCATTTTTTTATTTGGCCCGTCAGTTCAAAACTTCTTGCCAGTAGATGATGCGGTCGTTGCCGCGGTAGACTCCGAAGGTGGCGGTGGCCGAAGGGTCATCCAGTGAGTCATCACCATCAGTATCATCTCGAAGCCAGTCACCAATGCCCGTCCAGGCTAACGTATCCGTCCCTTGCTCCCCCGAGGGAATCAGCTCGAGCGGCTCGGCCTCACCGCCATCAAACTCACCACCGTCGGGAGTCAATTCATGATATTTCTCTGGGTTTTCGATGTCACCCGTCGACCAACGCGTGCAACTGTCTAATGAATTTACTATAAAACTATTTCCATCCCAGTACTCAACCCTGAAAGGCATGGAGAGAGCTTCAACATCCTCAGGCCCATAGACATTTTCTGCCGTCAATCGCCCATAAAAGATTTCGCCGCTGACGCTCGGGTTAATGGAAAAGGGGTCAATTAGATTATCCACTCTGTCATCATCATCCCTTACCTCGATGATTTCGAATGTAAGTCTTGGCGTAAACTGTTTAACCCTAGAGGTTGCATCATTCTTTTGGTACCGGATGATATCCGCGTTGAAATCTCCATAACGATAAATAATTGGCTCGCCATCGGCACGACTTTCTATCGCGCCCAATTCACTCTCCACGACGACTGGATACGCAGTAGCCTCATCACGCAATAGTTGGTCATCATCTGTTGATGGCAACTCCCTGACAATCTGATCACTGGGAAGGCGCATGAAAGGATTGTACAGGTAGTTCAGTGTCGGCTCATCAATGGTATTTCTTGCAATAATCTTTACTCTGGGTACAGCGGCCCACCCGGTATCCTGACCACTGTAGGTGAATCCACTGAGGCCACCACACGCCATGTTAATAGCTCCAGGATCCTCATCGACCAGTTCAAGCGCAAAGTGATCTGGGACAAATCGTCCGACATAATCTAGACGCTCACCGGTTACTGGCTCTGATGCCAGATATGGCGAATCTACCAAAGCTGGCTCGATCGCGAGGGCCCCCACTTCTGACCAAGAGAATTCGCCACATGCTTTGCCCCCTTCCGGGGTTGCACACGACTCACCGAATGAACCCAACGCACCGTCCAGTTCTGGCAGGTTAGGCACCGGTGCGGACGGAGCTATCTCCACGTTTAAAACAACATCTTCTGCTATGGGCAACTCATTCCCAAAATTAGGAGTTAATTGACCCAGACTATTCAAAGACCGGACCTCAACACCAAAACTCTGTCCTGCGATTCTGAATTGCCCGTCCATGGTCAAATCCAGAGTATCGGAGCTTTCTGGAACAACGACTTCAAAGCGGTCTGGACGGGCCACAAAATCGTCCTGACCGGTCATCACGAGACCGGCTTCTTCACCAGCTCCCTCGTACCTTGCCCTCAGCAAAACGCTCCCAACATCCCTATACTGAACTGGGAAAGTTGCCAAGCCGGAGTTATTAAAATCCAAAGACAGGTTTGTTCCGTTGAGATCATTATTTGAGTGTTCAACGAATAGTGTTCCTGAATTCGGGTTCTGATAGGAGGTACTGAACTGGATTTCCTTTTCACCCGAAAACGCCGGCACACACTGGCCGGGATCTTCCTCACCGGCTTTTACGGCAGTAATGGATACTGGCACTTCCTGGCCGGAAACATGGTCATCGATGTAAAGGTAAAACCCAGACTCGGAGAAGTTAATCTGGCAGTCGCTCTGGGTTGCTGCACCGTCAGCAAAACAACGCACTTGTGGACTACCAGTGGGCACTTCACTTGCCCCTGATATTCCAAGCTGCACCGGCTGGTCCGTTTCAAACGAACGCAAATTCAAGTCGCCCGAATCCCCGACAAAGCTGAAGGGGTTAGAGCGCGACCAACCGCTTTCCGGTGAAAGCTCAACTGAGACCGGTTCATCAAAGAGCTCTGTACAACCGCTATTGGCGCACGCCTGAACTCTGATATCGCCCGCTGGGGTGCAGGTTAAACCCTCAGAGGGGTGAAATATGCGGAAGTGGTCGACTTCACCCTGTCCATTTCCACGGCCGCACACGCCTTCAATAGATAACCCCGGAGCCAAATCCGGCTCCGCATCAAAGCTTGGCTTGCCGCCACCGTCGATAGAAATATCGCCTGCCGCTGACAGCATACCCTGAATTTCTGAACCATTTTTTATTGAGATGGAACCAGAGGCATAAACAATTCCGTTTAAATTTAGATTGTTATTAGCTACAAAATCGCCATTGACCACAATGACTAAGTTTTCGGGATCTCCGGAGTTTAAATTACTCTTATTATTGAAATCTACTGAGCCATTTACAAATATTACTACCCGCTCACCGGGAACCACATTGAGCGTGTAGCTCGAAAGGTCTTCGCCCCGATAGCGGTAAATCCCCTCCGCTAGCGTAGCTCCGGTCTCCGGCCAACGAGCGTTGCCAAACCGCGCACCACTCAGGTCAAGGCGACTGTTGGGATTTTGGCCATTTGATGCTGAAAACGCATCGGTACAAACTGGTTCTTGCGCTAACGATTGCTCCTCACATCCGGATGTCTGTCGCGAGCATGTCCCTAACACAATGCTCCCTTCGCTGAGTTCAATCGAGCCGTTCTGGGTGGTGACATCTCCACTTACCGTGGTGTTTTCAATCTCGATAAGCCTGTTTGGAGCGGTAACAGAGCCGCCCACCGTTACTTGTTCAAGCCTAATTCCGCCATTCTGGGTGCCAACATTTCCCGCAATGTTTGAGGACTCCACAGCAATACTGCCATTCTGTGAGGACAAGCTTCCTCCAATCGCAGAATCGTCAACGTCAATCTCGCCATTCTGAGATGTAACATCGCCGGTAATGTACGACCCATCGATATCGATTGAATTGTTAGATTGAACCGAACCGCTGACTTCGCTGTCTTCGATAGTTACGTCACCGTTTTGTGCGGTCAAATTAATTGGATAGCTGCTATCACCAATCACAGACTCACTGACATCAAAGCCATTGGAAGCAAACAGCTCGAAGGGCTCATCCGCTGTAATGGTTCGCTCTTCGATATCAAAACTGCCATTGCGACACGTAATAGTGGTGCCATTAACGGATATATCCTTACTACTGCAGAGGGCCTCCAGTTCTGCAACAGGCACCTGTCCCTGGGAGAGAGAAATTCCAGCATGAGCATCCAGAGGTAACAAGCAAAATGCGGCAATAATAAAGAGCCGTCGAGAAACTCGCCTAAAGACAGAGCCAACCAAAGTAACAACGAAAGCGGAGAGCCATAAAAGGTTCAGCCAAACGAAGCTACGTGAGCGTTTATGTGTCATTTTTCAGCCTGACTTCTATCGTTCGGCGAGCTTCTTCTGGAGATTCTTTTCCGCAAACGCCCATGCTCTTAATGGTCACCACTCCATCACCGCCTTTGCATTCCACATCCACGTTGCATCCCGATAACCCAGAAGCTCCAAAGGTATTGCTATAAATTTCTTCGAAGCTTGCAGGGCAGTTTATGGGGTTACCGTCCGCTTCCTTTTTGAGTAAATCGGCGATAGCGACCTGGGTTCCACTTTCTGCCGCGAAAAACGCCCGCTGGGATTGGATCTGCAGGCTGATCGCGCTCCCCGAACTTTCCTGGAGCTGGCTCATACTCAGCACGATCAAGGACAGCACCGTAATGATGAATATTGCAATGGGCAAACCAGCGCCTGTTTGCCATCTTGGGCTGCGTTCAAGGTACATTGCGAATCTGCACCTCTTGGCTGACTCGGGTGGTCTCGGCACTGTTGAGTGCTTTCAAAACAAAGGCAAAATTTACGACTGCTGAGCGCCTAAGCAATGGAGGTGTTACTTGCCACTCCACTAAACTTCTGTCGTCGAGATTGGCACTCATAACTTCACGGGTTAGGTTTAGGTCAGCCTCTAACTCAGCACTCGTGGGTTGATCTGTTCCATGATTATAGTTGCTGTAACGGTATAACCTTTCACTATTGATGCTTTGGCAAATGCTAACGCGACCATCCACGGCATAGATTCGCTTTTGAGGAGAACGTTCGCGGAAGCGGTGCGTTTGACCTCCAGAAAAAGTGATAGTAGTAGCATCCACATCATCTATTTCTTCAATTTCGGGAGAAACTGGCCCCGGATTGGGAAGGTTGCTGCCTCTTCCAGACTCATAAAGGTCTGATGGTGCAGATCCGTAGCCGTAAACAATCACCCGAGCACCCGCTCGGATCTTTTGACCAAAAGGTGCGACTTCCACCGAACTGTCGTTTGAACCAGTTGGCAAAGCACCGTAAGTGGTTGCTCCCAAGATGGGCAACCACTCTAGACACTTACCGTTTTCCCGCACTGATAACGGAAATGCTTCGCGAATTTCCCGTGTGATCTGCTCGCTGATGACAATGCCTTGCAGTGCGCGCTGCTGTCGGTCGCCCAGATCAATCGCCCCGCGAACTGATAAGCTTACGAATTGGGTGGAGATAGTGGCGACTATACCCAATAGGACAATGACCATCACGAGCTCTACCAATGTAAAGCCCTGTTGCCGCTGAATCACAAGTTCCCCCGGTAGGCGCTGAATAGATAGCTATTTCCAGAAGGATCAGTGATGGTTATATCTATTCGTTTGGGCTCAGGAGTTGTACTCAGACTGCTATCGCAAACGACTGATATAGCAACGCTGAACTGAACGTAACCGGATTCATTGTCTCCAGTACCCCAGTATTCTGACGGGGCCTCGTCCAACTCATCGTAATCATCGACGTCTCTGAACTGATCCCTGTCGCGGCTAGAGGTTGAAGTTATTTCGCATGCCCCGTCATAACGCTTGCCCGCAGGAGCACGCTCGTCATACGGCTTCGACAGGATCTCATCCATATATCGCTGAGCAAGTGCGACAGCTCGGGTCTGATTAAGCGGATCGGCACTGCGTCCGGCAATAAGGGAGAACGCTCCTACTACGCCGGCAATTGCCACACTGATGATGACAATGGTAATCACCAGTTCTACCAGCGTTGCGCCATCAGTCTTGTTAATATCTGATAGAGTTTCCGGGCGCCTTGAACTCATTGGCAAATTCCCGCGTAAACGGCACCGAGCGAACTCAGGCAAAGGTCAAACTGACTCTCGCCGGAGATTCGGAAATCAATGCTTTCCCTGGCAACCGGACCACCTACTCGGCCCATCGGGCTGAACTCGATTTCAAAACCCGTGTCGGGCACGTTTGTATAACTGCCACCCGCAATACGGTAGGACAGTGTTGCCCCCTCGCGGGTGACCTCAAACTGACTAACACCCGAATCAAAAACCAGCCGGTCACCGGTCTGGCTGATGGTCAGTGTATTAAAGGGATTGCCCGCCAGCGCTGCCTGTTGAACAAGCAGCGTGGCGGAGGCAAGTTGCTGGGTGGCCAGCAAGGGAGAGAAGGCAGAGCTCCTGGTGGACAGCCCGATACCGAGTGCTGAGAGCACGCCGATCAAGATGATGACCATAACGAGCTCTACTAAAGTAAATCCCGACATCCGGAGGACATTCTTAATATGCATGTCCTTCTTACTATCATTTGAAAGCGCCAACAGATCTCCCCGGGCGTTGTTATCTAAGGAGCTGGCACGGTTTCACTACAAGATGCTCCATTAGTGTCGTCAGCAGTAGCGGTTCCAATATCGCTCACTCTTGCAGGGGCAGTAAGATCCCCATCAGAGTCAGCAGTTGCCTCCGCAAAAGAAAAACAGGGTTTTCCGTCTTCATTTTCTATAGCGACAACAGTTCCATCATCAGATACATGAAAATCGCCAAGCTGAGCTGCATCGTTGAGGGAGGTTGCTGCTAAGTGTCCCTCTTCTAGGCTAATAGACGCACCCTCTAATGTTACGGATCCAGTGCTTGATGATCCTAGGCCTTCTGCCAAAGCTTTTGCTCTCACTATACCGATCGCCGACTTGACGCTACCGCGAGCACCCTCAATCGATGCTTGCTCTGCATCACCACTTAAATCCGCAAACCGCGGCAACGCAAACGCCGCCAAAATCCCTAAAATCACAATCACCATGACCAATTCGATCAGGGTGAAACCTTTCTCTTTTCTTGCCGAAATTGCTGTCATCGCTCTCATGGTAATACTCCACTCTACCTTTTGGGTTCGCTAATTTAGTTGATCGTACTCGTGATTTCGCCGGTGTCGGCGTCGTAGACGATGGTGCTTCCCTGATCATCTAGCTGATAGGTAAACACGCAATCATCGCCAGGATCACCGTCGACATCGCCCTGTATGGTCACTGCGTAATCCGGAGTCGCTCCAGAGATCGTTGGCGCGTTCGACTGCAAAACGCCCTCCCATACCTGTCGGCAGCGCGCCTCCGTCATATTGGCACTGTTAACGTCATTGGTCGCTGTAGGCCACCCGTCATCACTGACATCAACGTCGTCGTTGCCAAAGCCCACTACATCATCCGCAGCGGCTGTAAGACCATTTGAGACCCACTGTGTCTTGGTCAGCGCGACGCCAGCCGCCAAAGCTCCAGCAGTTGCTTTAATGGAGGACTCATGCGCCTGCTCCGAAAGCTGCGCAAACCTAGGCAACGCAAACGCCGCCAAAATAGCCAGGATAGCAATCACCACCACCAGCTCGATCAGGGTAAAGCCCCGTTGTTTCTCTTCTCTGTTTGCCTGTTTCATACTCAGCCTCTTTCCCGGTTTCTGATTCGTTTCGTCAGCGTGCCGCGCTCTGCGTATCCGCTGATTCTTCTGTTAACGACACTGGCATCAGTCTGAGGCCAGTTGATCGTTCGTTTTGCTCCCGCTGTCCATTCTGGTTGCGGTCGGCAAATTCGGTTGCGACTGTCCAGGCCAGGGGCTCACCTGCGTTTGCTTGCCGGTCCTGTAGGGTTATCGGCTGATTCGGGTTGTAGATTAACCACCCCCTGCTTTGCTTTACTGTTTCTTTTTGTGTTCCGTCCCTGAAGCACCAGTTACTTGGCTCCGGAATATCTCCCTCGCACTGACCGGCGTAGCTACCCCACTGATGGTCAATCAGCTCGAAGGGGTTGATGCCTTCGTGGTCTTCCAGGCTTTGCTGCCGGTCAAGCATGACTTCCGCGCCCTTGATCACCAGTGCCGATCGCAACTGGCTGATCACCATGTTGGCGGACTGCTCTTCGGCCCGCTGCAACTCCCGTTCAAGCACGCCCAGCAGGAACCACCAGAGGGCGAACAGTATGGCCAGTGCCACCAGGTGTCGGAACCAGCGGGCACTCTTCAGGCTGCCGGAATCCGATATTGCCCGCCGGGCCAAGGTCTACCCGCGCCCCATGGCGGCCGACCCCAGGTCCCAGATGGGCAGAAAAACACCCAGCGCCAGTATCAGCACTAGAATACCCATGGCCACGATCAGTATCGGCTCGATGGACTCTGCCAGCCGCTTGAGGCCGTAATCTACGTCTTCATCGTAAAAATCGGCCACGTTGACCAGCATGTCATCCACGGAGCCGGTTTCTTCGCCGACGGCAATCATCTGCAAAATCAGGGGCGTGAACATATTGCTCTGGCGGGCTGTACGCAACAGGCTTTCGCCACGTTCAATGCCGGCACGCATATCCTTGATGTGCCTGGATATCCAGGCGTTGTCCGTGGCATCGGCAACCACCGTGAGCGCGGTGGTCACGGGCATGCCCGCCGCCAGCATGCTGGCGAAGTTGCGGGCGAAGCGGCTCAGGGTAATGAGTTCCAGCAGCGGACCGATGATGGGCATTTTCAGTTTGTAGCGGTCCCAGGTCAGCTGACCCTGCTCGGTCTGCTTCCACTGGCGCACCAGCACCACGGTCGCGGCGACGCCGAACAACAGGACGTACCAGTAGTTGAGCAGGAAGTTGGAGGTGCCGACCAGCACCTGGGTCAGGAACGGCAAGTCGGCGCCCAGCTTGTTGAACACGGATGCAAACTTGGGGATCACCAGGAAGTTCACCACCATCAGGGCCGCAAGCAGGGCAATCACCACGAACATGGGATAACGCATGGCCTGCTTCAGGCGGCGCTTGGTGTCGCGCTCCAGCTCCAGGATGTTGGACAGGCGCTTGAAGGCGTCGTCCAGTTGGCCGGTGTTCTCACCCACGTGGATCATGGCGATGAACAGTTCGGAAAACACCTTGGGATGCGCCTGCATGGCCATGGCCATGGTGGAGCCGCCCTCCAGGCGGTCGGTCACATCATCCAGCACTTCGCTGAGTACCTGTGAACGGGTGGTGTCCGCCAGGCCGCGCATGGTTCTTATCAACGGAATGCCTGCCTTGGTCAGCGCGTACATCTGGCGGCAGAAGACGATCAGTTCATCCAGGGTGATCTTCTTGCGGAAAATCGGCAGCCGGTTCAGCCGTTCGATCACGGATTCGCTCTGATCCTGCTCACGGATGGACAGCGGCGTGATGCCGCGGCGCATAAGTTCGGACGCCGCAGCCTCAGGGCTTGGCGCCGCCAGCGCACCCTGCTGTACCGCACCCCTGCTGTCCTTGCCCCGGTAGCTGAACTGCATCAGACGTCGCCCTCACTTTCCGCATAATAAGGCGCAGCGGTGCTCTGCGACCGGGAGAGCACGGGTGCTTCCTCCAGGGAAATGTCACCCTCTGAGGTGGCGGCTACCCGGGCCACTTCCTCCAGGGTGGTGATGCCAAGCAGGGCGAAATCCATGGCACACATTCCGAGCGGGCGGTAGAGGTGGCTCTTGCGGGCTTCACGGGTAAAGCCTGAGAGGTCTTTGCGTCGCAGGGCGTCCAGCATGCCTTCGTTCATTTCCAGCATCTCATACACACCCATCCGCCCGCGGTAACCACTGTTGCCACACTGGTAGCAACCGCGGCCGTGCACGAAGCCGGCTTCCAGGTCCAGCGGGTCGAGATCAAACTGGTCCAGCCACACCTTTTCCTGGCTGGTGGGGTCGTAGGATTCGCTGCAGTTGTCGCACACCTTCCGTACCAGGCGCTGGGCCACAACGCCCAGCAGAGAACTGGCCACCAGAAAGGGCTCCACGCCCATATCGATCAGCCGCATGGCGCTGCTGATGGAGTCGTTGGTGTGCAGGGTAGATAGCACCAGGTGGCCGGTCATGGCCGCGCGCAGGCCAATCTCGGCGGTCTCATGGTCCCGCATCTCGCCCACCAGGATGATGTCCGGGTCCTGACGCAGGGCGGACCGCAGCACGCTGGCGAATTCCAGGCCGATTTTCGGGTTCACCTGCACCTGGGTGATACGGGGCAGGCGGTATTCCACCGGGTCTTCCGCGGTGATGATTTTCACTTCCGGGCGATTCAGTTCCGTCAGCGCGCCGTACAGAGTGGTGGTTTTGCCACTGCCGGTGGGGCCGGTGACCAGAATCATGCCGTGGGGCTTCTTGATCATGCGGCGGAAGTTCTGCAGCAGCACAGGCGGCATACCGGTGACATCCAGATTGAGTATGCCCTGGCTCTGGTCGAGCAAACGCATCACTACCGACTCGCCATACTGCACCGGCATGGTGGATACCCGCACGTCGATACTGCGGCCCTTGACCCGCACGTTGAACCGGCCGTCCTGGGGGATGCGTTTCTCGGAAATATTGAGGCCGGCCATCAGCTTCAGGCGGAGCACCAGGGCGGAATTCACCCGCTTCTCCTTCATCACCTGTTCCTGCAGCACGCCGTCCACCCGCTGGCGGATACGCACCACAGTCTCGTCCGGCTCGATATGGATGTCGGAGCTGCGGGCCTGCACAGCATCCTCGAACAGGGTTTGCAGCAGCTTGACCACCGGGGCTTCTGCGCTTTCGGATTCGGCACTGAGGTCAGCCAGGTCGAAGGCGTCATCCCCCAGCTCGTCTTCCAGTTCTTCCGCCAGCGAGGCGATTTCATCGGTGCGGCGGTACACCAGGTCGATGGTGTTGAGCAGCTCGCTTTCCCGCACGACCGCCTGCTTGATCGGCTGTTTGAGCACCCGTACCAGCTCGTCATAGGCAAAGATGTCGAGAGGGTCAGCCATGCCCACAAGCAGCTCACCACTCTGTTCCGCCAGCACAATGCTGCGGAAGCGGCGCGCCATGGCTTCCGGCAGTTTCTTGACCAGGTCGTTGTTGAACTGGAAATGGCGCAGCTGCACAAAAGGCACATCCAGCTGGCGTGAGAGGATATTGAGAAGGTTGTCCTCTTCCACATAGCCCAGGTCGATCAGGGTGCGGCCCAGCTTCCGCCCGGTGCTTTTCTGCTCGCGCAGAGCGGTCATCAGCTGTTGCTCGGTGATGACGTCGTTCTGGACCAGCAGGTCACCGATACGGATTTTTTTCTTTGCCTCAGCCATGACTCATCCTGCTCGCAATGCCTGTAGCCGCTGGCGCACATAGTCCGCCAGCGAGCGGGGTAACCCAGGTAGTTCAGCGGCCTGCCGGTAAGCCCTGGCGGCGCGGGCCGGCTCACCCTGGGCCTCCAGTGATATCGCCAGCCCGACCCACCAGGGGGCATGACTGTCATCCCAGGCAATCAATTCCGCCCAGTGGCGGGCGGCTTCGGTATTCTGCCCCTGCTGCTGAAGCAGCGTGGCAAGGGTGACCCGGTATTCGGCATGGTCCTGCACCGGCGGCACGTCTGAACTGAGGGTATCGACGGCAGCTGCCAGATCGCTGTTGGCGTGCAGCGCCCTGGCTCTCAACAACCGTAACCTCGGGTGCGCGGCAGCAATCTCCGGGGGCAACCAGCCCAGGGCCTGATCCTGTTTGCCGTCCACCAGCAGCGCCCTGGCCACCACATAGCGGCTGCGGGGCGCGGTTTGGGCCTGGGTCAGTGCCGCAAGGCCACGCTCTGCGCTGGTGATGTTGCCCGCAGAGACCAGCCGTTCCAGCTCCCTCGCGGTGCTTCGATCGGTCGCGGCCGGAGTTTCCGGAACCCGCTTGACGCCAGCGGTGGAGACCTCCTCAGGCTTTTCGTCTTCTTTTTCAGCTTCAGCAGGCCTGGTTTCCTGCTTGGCGGGAGCTTTTGCCACCACAGGCGCAGGCTCTGCTTCCAGTTCGAGGGCGGCGGATTCAGGCTCGGAGGCTTTGGGCTCTGCCGGCGCGGGTAACGGTTCGGTCGTTACCTGCGCGACGATAATCGGCTCGGGGTCGGGTTCCGGCCTCTGGGCTGGTTCGGGCTCGGCCACTTCTGGCTGCTGATCACTTACAACAGCAGCCGTTCTCTGCACCCGCTGATCCTGCGACGGCTCGCTCTCCACAACCATCGGCTGCGGTGATGAGCTGTTTGTGAGCATCCAGTAGCCACCCATGAAGGCAATGACCAGCGCCAGAAGCACCACGACGATTAGCAGTAAAGGCCTGCTGCCGCGAGACGATGACTGCCCACCCATATAGGCGGCAGGCTGCTCTGGCCGGTCCTGCCGTTGCTCGGCTGCTCTCAGGGCATCGTTGAGCAGGCTCATAACCACCTCACCAGCAGATTGGGCAAGTGGGCGCTGTCGGTATCGCGGATCGCATGGGTTACGTGCCAGCGGCTGACCTGATGATCACCGCGACCCCAGGCAGATAGCAGGGCCTTGTGGGCGATGATATTGACCAGCCGTGGGATGCCGCCGGAGGAACGGGAGATCAGCCTCAGTGCCGAGGGTGCAAACAGATCACCGCCGTTGTAGCCCGCCTGGGCCAGTCGGTGCCTCAGGTACTGCGCCACGGAAATCCTGTCCAGGGGCGAGAGGCGGAACTGGAAGGTAATGCGTTGTTGCAGCTGCCGCAGGCTTTCCCGCTTCAGCTGCACATCCAGCTCGGGCTGGCCGAACAGGACCACCTGCAACAACCGTGTACTTTCGGTTTCCAGGTTGGTCAGCAATCGCAGTGCCTCGATGGTTTCCTCGGGCATGGCCTGGGCTTCGTCGATCACCAGCACCACCTGCCGTTGTTCCATGGCCAGGGCAATCAGGCGTTCGTTCAGCGCCTTGAGTATCTGGTGGGTGTTGGCACAGCGGGCCACATCCACGCCCAGTTCTTCGGCAACCGCTTCGTAAAGGGTGTCGGGGGTAAGATGCGGATTGGGGATGTAGGCGGTGTGGGCGCTCTGCTCAAGCTCATTGAGCAGCAGCCGGCATAGCAGCGTCTTGCCGGTACCCACCTCCCCGGTAATTTTTATAAAGCCCTCGCGCTCACGCAACGCCACCAGCAGCAATTCCAGGGCATCGCTATGGCTGCGGGCCCGCAGGAAATAGCGGGTGTTGGGCGTCAATGCAAACGGTGCTTCCTGCAGTCCGAAATGGGCTTCGTACATGCTAGCGCGCGGCTTTCTCCGGCTGGGGTTTGACGGACTCGGATGATTCCAGCAGTTCCCGCAGCACCTGCATTCGCTCACGACTGGCCGATACATCGGCGCTCATCTGCTCGCTGCCGGCAACCACCGGCCGCAGCAGGATAACCAGCTCGCTCTTGCGGGACTGGAAGCGACGCTGTTTGAACAGCTCTCCCAGCAGCGGGATTTCGCTGAGAAAAGGCACGGCCGAGTTGCTGTCTTCACTGGTATCCTGGATCAGCCCGCCGATCACCACGATCTGCCCGCTCTCGGCGCGAATCACACTGTCTGTCTCGCGAACGGTGCTGCGGGCCAGCGGCAGGGTTACATCCCGGTCGCCCACGGTGATGACCTTCTGCTGATCGCTCACTTCGCTGACCGCAGGATGAACGTGCAGCGTAATGGCGCCGTCTTCAGCAATCTGCGGGGTCACATCCAGGGAAATACCGGAGAAAAACGGGGTCAGTTCCACCGAGGTGGAGGTACGGTCCGTGGCGGTGACCGCCGAGTTGTTGTCATCGAAGTCGATGTCGGTCACGAAGAACTCGTCGGTGCCCACCTTGATCACGGCTTTCTGATTATTCACCGTGGAGATCCGCGGGCTGGACAGGATCTGCACGTTGCCCTGTTCGCCCAGCAGTTCAATAAGCCCCGTGAAGGTGCCCTCGCGGAAGGTGGCCGAGAACAACCCGCCAATATCGGATGTCTGGATTGCCTGGCCCGCCAGTGACTGGGCGGTAAAATCGGCCGGCAAGCCGTCGCTCGCGACTACCGAGGAGGCACTCTGTATATCGGACCAGTTAACTCCCTGCTGGTAGCCTTCGTTCAGACCGATTTCCAGGATCTTCGCCTCCAGCACAACCTGTCGCTGCATGATCAACTGGGTGCGGCGCAGATACTCGTCCACCTGCCTGAGAGACTTGCCGTCGGAACGGACCATGACCAGGCCCGCCCCCGCGTTGACGATCACCTGATTGCCATTGTCGGTCCCGATGATCATCTTCAGGGCGCGTTCGATGTCCTGCCAGAAATCCGATTCAGTCTCCGTGGAAATCCGCGTACCCACCAGGTTGGCGGTGCTGCTGTCGCCGGAGCTGCCGGCGCTGGAGCCGGCCCCGGTTGAGCTGTCGCGGGAACTGGTGACCTGCCCGGAACTGACACGGGTTTCGGAACTGCCGCTGCGCTTGAAATGCAGGTAGTCGATCGGGAACATCTGAGTTTGAATACCGTCCGCCCTCACCCGGAACAGGCGCCCACTGCGCTGGATATCCAGGCCATACAGGTCGCCGGCAATATCCATGACTTCCGGAACCGTTACGTCATTCAGCCGCAGGTCGATGATAGCCTCGACCTCGGGGTGGATCACCACGTTGTAACGGCTACCCTCCACCAGCGCCTCAAAGAAAGGCGCGGCAGCGAGCCCCCGCGCGTTGACATCGAACCGGTCTTCGTCATCGGTCGCGGAGGATAGCGAAGGCATCAGTGCGGCGCTGACGTCCTCGGGCACGTTCGGGGACAGGTCCTGTGTCCTGGCGCTTCTGCGCTGCTCAGCCTCAGCTTCGGCCTCGGCCAGGGCATCGTCAATCGCTGCCGCGGCATCGGTGGAGGTGGCCTGACTGGTGCGCATCAGCGGATTATTGCTGCAGGCAGTCAGAAACATGGCCAGCAGCAGAGTCAGAAACGTTCGGTTCAGTGTCATAGCGGCTCGTTTGTCTGTCATTGCGAACTCCGCACCTGCGGAAGTGGTTCCAGTCTTAAAACGCGCGCTCTTCCCTGATCCACCAGCTCTACCCGGTCCGGATGGATCCGCCTGAGGCGAACCCCGTCGAATGTCTGTCCCTCTCTGCGGGCCACGCCATCGATAACCGCTACCCTGCGATCACTGCCAATAAAGATCGACGCCAGCGTAAATTCTTTTTGCGGCGCCTGCATCTGCTCGGACCCACCGAAGCCGCTGGGGCGGGTCGGATCCTGCAAAGCGAAAGCCTGGGAGGCTACCAGAGCCAGCACTGCGATCAACAGAAACTTCATATCACACTCCCAGCCATGCGCGATCGAGGCTCAGGGTTCGAACCCGGATACGGACTTCGTTATCGGGATAGTCGCCGGAGTCGTACTCCAGCAATACCCAGCCCAGGCGGGTATCCATGGCCTCGAGTGTCTCCAGGTAGGCAAGCACGTCCATATAGCCCCCACGCAGGATGATTTCTGCGTCGTGAGCAAACAGCAGGGGTTCGGCGGGCTCGTCGCTGCCACTGCTGCTGCCATCACCGGCACTGTCGGGCTGGCCGTCAAACACGGGCACTGGCGCCAGCAGCTCCAGGCCCAACAGCTCCAGCTTGTCCTGGGCCGCCAGAATATCCCGCAACAGCACCATCATGGCCTGGGGCGCAATCAACCTGCCGGTGGTTTCAGCGAGCTCGTTGTTCAGCCGCTCCAGTCGCTGCTGTCGGGCCGCAAGCTGATTTCTCAACACCTGTGACGGGTCCGACGCCAACTGTTCGTTCAGCCGCTCCTGCTGGTCGATCAATGATGCGCGGGTATCAGACAGAGACACCTGACGGGAGCGAAGCTGCTCGTTGCCTGCCATAACCGGGGCAATCGCAAGCTCCCAGCCGGCAAACAGCACTACCACAAACGCCGTTATGGTCAACAACGCCCGTTCGCGAACAGGGCGTGCGTTGAACCAGGCGGCACCCCTGCCAAACTGCTGACGGAAAGCCTGAGTCATCGGGCGACCTCCCCGTCAGTATCCGTGGCCACCCGGAATTCGATCGAGGCGCCGTCTTCTTCCCGGTCAAGGCGGAAGCTGCCAAAGGTCTTTCCGGCAAAGGCCGGCTCATCGCCCAGCTGTTCGAGATACACCGGCACCAGTCGGCCTGACTGCGCCTTGCCTGCCAGGCCAACATTGCCCTGGCGGGCATCAAGCCGGATCTGCGTCAGCCACAGCCCCTCGGGCACCTGGCGGGCCAGAGCTGAGAGTGGTGACGAAAATCCGGTCGTCTCCGTGGCAATCAGGTTTTCCACCCGGTCCAGCAATCGCTGCCTGCGCGCCAGCGTTGCCGTCACGCGCTCAAGGGCGGCTTTGACATCGGGATCGGGCTTGCGAGCTTCCACTTCGCCGGTCAGTTGTTCGACGGAGTTCTGCAACTGCTCATTCTGTTGTTGCAGGCCGACAACCTCGGCCTGCAAGCGGGATTCCTGGTAATGAACAACACCCGCAGCCACGGCAATGACCAGCAGAGCGAACACCAGTGCAGACAGGGCCGCTCCAGCCTGCAGTTTTTCCCGGCGAGGCCGCAGTTCATCGGTGTAGAGATTTACCTGCTGCAGTGCGTCATCGCCTTTCCGGTCAGTTGCCAGGCTGGCACCCCAGGCCACCAGACAGCGGCTGTCCAGGGGCTGCTCAAGACCGAAAGGTTCCCAGTCAAGCGTCTCTACCGTGGCAGCCACGTAGGTTGCCAGCATGGATGACAGCGGCAGTACGTTATCCCGGGCCACCAGCCTGATGACGGCGGGCGGCACCTGCCCCAACTGGCTTTCGTAATAGTCGAGGGAGCGCTGCATTTCCAGCGCCAGTGACTGCACTGCATTCTCCTGGCTCGATGCGTCCCGCAGATCATCGGAGGTGACGTCCAGGCGCCGGGACAGGTACAGCGTGTCGCCCTTGCAGACAATCATCTGCCCGAAACGCTCACGCATGTGAACGAGAGCTGCGCCCCTGCGCTCAGGGTCAATGCGGGGAGCCAGGTTACGCAACGCCAGTTCGGCAATATCGATGGACACCAGTGCCAGGCCGCAGTTCTCTGTCAACGCCACCAGTTCGCTGACCAGGGACTTGCGCGCGGCAACCACATTCACCAGGTTTCCCCGTCCGCGGGACGCATCCTGTGGGAATGGAAACACATCGGATACGGCATCGGAGGGGTTGAAGTCGAGAAAATCCTTGAGCTTCCATTTCAGGGCATCGCCAAGCTCAGACTCATCGACGCCTTCCGGGCGCTCCAGCTGGAACACCTGGTACTGGTCAAGCGGCAGGACCAGCGTGGTATCTGCCCCGGACCATCCGCGCTCGCTTGAGAGGGCACCGAGAACGCTTTCCCGCTTTGCCGGCGAGCAATCCAGAAACCCGGCCTGGCCTCCTGATTCCGCCCACGCTATCCCGTCTGGTCGAACCTCCAGGCAGACGCGTTGCCGTTCACGGGAGCGGCGCAGAATGTTTGCTATAAAGCTTGGAGCCACTCGCCAGCCTCGATGTCTAAAAAATAAGCGGATTTCACAGGGATTTGCATACTAGTTCACAAAGTGAACGTAATTCTATGTTTTATTGTAAAATTTGACGTCTTTTTGCAACTCGGTAACAGAAAAAGCCCTCGACAGGGCGAGGGCTTTTTAGCGATCCGGTGTAACCGCTAGAACGGTATATCGTCGTCAAAGTCATCAACCGGTTCTGGCATGCTGCCCTGTGAAGGCTGGTTGTAACCACCACCGCCAGACTGCTGATTCGATTGACTTGCAGCAGCAGGCGCTGCGTTACCCGACTGTTGCGGGCGGCCCGCAGGTGCGCCCTGGCTTGCGCCACCGCCTTCACCGCCGCGGCTGTCGAGCATCTGCATCTGGCCGTTGATATCAACCACAACCTCGGTGGTGTAAACGTCCTGGCCTTCCTTGTTCTGCCATTTGCGCGTCTGCAGCTTGCCCTCAATGTAGACCTTGGAGCCTTTGCGCAGGTACTGGCCGGCAACTTCGGCAATCTTGCCGAACATCACAACCCGGTGCCATTCGGTTTTTGGCACCAGCTGACCTGTCTGCCTGTCCTTATAGCTTTCATCTGTCGCAAGGTTCAGGTTTACTACCGCGTTGCCGTTCGGGGTATAGCGGGTGTCCGGGTCCTGCCCCAGGTTCCCGATCAGAATAACCTTGTTTACGCCTCGTGCCATGATCCGCTCCTGACTCTGTTTTCAGGGATAACCTGCCTTCCCTGCAGGTTTCCGATTTTCAAGAACTGCTACCCTGCCGGACAAACGCAAAGTCCGCAAGCGACAGTTCATCAAATTTCTGACGATCCACCTTCAGGTAGGCCGTCTCCGCCTCTTCCATGATGACGACGTCCTGTACCCCGGGAAGTCCCCGCAGGGCGTCGTCAATTTCATCAAACTGGCTGTACGCCACATGCTGCAACTGTACCACGAAACTGGCCGTGTAACCCGGGCTGGGCATGGTCAGTGCCACTGCCAGCCAGATCACCAACACGATGACCATGAACCAGAGCACACCTTGTAATCCCAGCTGCTCCAGGAGCAGTCCGCCCACGGCGCCACCGAGAAACGCACCGAAGAACTGGGAGGTGGAATAGACCCCCATGGCGGTACCTTTTGCCGCTGCGGGAGATTCCTTGCTGACCAGCGATGGCAGGCTCGCCTCCAACAGGTTGAACGCCATAAAGAAGAAAAACAGTACGGCCCACGCCGCCGTCAGGCTGTCGGAAATCCCGCCAATGGCAGCGGTTGAAATGGCCAGCAGGGCAATCGCTCCGCAAAGCACCGATTTCATCCTGCGCTTTTTCTCACCAACAATGATAAACGGCACCATAGCGAAGAACGACGTCACCATGACCGTGAGGTAAAACCACCAGTGGGATGACGACGGCAGCCCCAGCCCATCCTGAAGCAGGGTCGGAAACACCAGGAAAATGGCCGTCAGTACCAGGTGCAGGGCGAAAATTCCGAAATCGAGCCGCACCAGTCGTTTATCGGCAATGACCTTACCCAGCATCTCCCGCGCCGGATGGGTATCGGCACTGGCCTTGTGTTCATGGGGCGTGGGGACCAGCCGATGGACAATCACCATCGCCACCACCGCCAGAACCGCGGTGGTATAGAAGATGCCGGAAAGGCCAAATGCCGAACCCAGCAATGGACCCAGCACCAGGGACACGGAAAAGGACAGGCCAATGGAGATGCCGACAGTGGCCATGGCCTTGGTCCGCTCCTCTTCCCGGGTCAGGTCACTGAGCAGCGCCATCAACACGCTGGCGATGGCTCCGGAGCCCTGAAGAATCCGCCCGGCAATTACGACGTATATGGAGTCTGTGGACGCGGCCAGCAAACTTCCGGCAGCGAACAGGACCAGGCCGATATAGATCATGCGCTTGCGTCCGACCCGATCCGACAACATGCCGAACGGAATCTGCAACAGCGCCTGGCTCAGTCCATAGGCGCCGATGGCGAGGCCTATCAGGGCCGGCGTTGCGCCCTTCAAGTCGCCGCCGAGAAGGACGAACACCGGCATAACCATGAAGAGCCCCAGCATCCTCATGGCATACACGGATGCCAGTGATGCAACAGAGCGTCTTTCCAGTGAATTCATGCAGTGCCTTGCCTGGTATGGGTTCCGGGAACGTGAGTTCGGAAGGGGAGCTGCCCTTCACAAAATCGCTGCGCATTGTAACAGAAGCCACACAGGCAGGGCATATTGCATTTAGCGGCCTAAAAGCACTCAGGCCTTAGCCGGCCGGGGCCCAAACACGGTATAATTTCCGTTTTTTCCGACAGTGAGGTGTTATGGACCATATCCAGATCAAAGGGGCGCGAACCCACAATCTGAAAAACATTGACCTGGATATACCGAGGGACAAGCTGATCGTAATCACCGGCCTGTCCGGTTCCGGGAAATCGTCCCTTGCGTTCGATACGCTCTATGCGGAAGGCCAGCGCCGTTATGTAGAATCCCTGTCCACCTATGCCCGCCAGTTTCTGTCGATGATGGAAAAGCCGGATGTGGACCACATCGAGGGCCTTTCACCGGCCATCTCCATCGAGCAGAAAAGCACCTCCCACAATCCGCGCTCGACCGTCGGCACCATCACCGAAATCTACGATTACCTGCGCCTGCTGTTCGCCCGCGCCGGTGAACCGCGATGCCCGGACCATGATCTGCCTCTGGAAGCACAGACCGTCAGCCAGATGGTCGACCAGGTTCTGGCCATGCCGGAGGACAGCAAGCTGATGATTCTTGCGCCGGTGATCCGCGATCGTAAGGGCGAGCACCTGAATGTTATCGATACCATGCGCAGCCAGGGCTTCATCCGCCTGCGGGTGGATGGCCGGGTTTACGACATCGACGACGTGCCGGACCTGGACAAAAAACGCAAGCACCAGATCGATGTGGTGGTGGACCGTTTCAAGGTAAAGCCGGGGCTTGAGCAGCGGCTTGCGGAAAGTTTTGAAACCGCACTGGGGCTGGCCGACGGCATTGCCCTAGTCGCTCCCATGGATAACGAGGGCGAGGAACACACCTTCTCCGCCCGCTACGCCTGCACCCAGTGTGGCTACGCCATCAGCGAGTTGGAGCCGCGACTGTTCTCCTTCAACAATCCCGCCGGCGCCTGCCCCACCTGTGATGGGCTTGGCGTGAAACAGTTTTTCGACGCGGAGAAAATCGTCCAGCATCCTGAAGCCACCCTGGCAGAGGGTGCCATCAAAGGCTGGGATCGCCGGGCGGTGTACTATTTCCAGATGCTGAGCAGCGTGGCCGACCATTACGATGTGGATATGGACACCCCGTGGGAAGACCTGCCGGATGATTTTCGCCAGGTTCTGCTCTATGGCTCAGGTACGGAAGATATCCCCTTCCGCTATGTGAATTCTCGCGGCCACATCATGGAAAAGGCTCACCCCTTCGAGGGCATATTGCCCAACCTGGAACGTCGCTATCGGGAAACCGAGTCCCAGAGCATGCGGGAAGAGCTGGCGCGTAATCTCAGCACCCAGCCCTGCAAGGAGTGCAAGGGTTCGCGGCTTCGCCGCAGCGCCCGGCACGTGTTCATTGAGAAGAACAACATCTCCGATGTCACTCATATGCCGGTCGGTGACGCCCACAACTATTTCGGAACACTGGCGCTGCCCGGCCGCAAAGGCGAGATCGCGGAGAAGATCCTCAAGGAGGTTCGCCAGAGGCTTCAGTTTCTGGTCAACGTGGGGCTGGAATACCTGACACTTGAGCGCAGCGCAGACACCCTCTCTGGCGGCGAAGCGCAGCGTATCCGGCTGGCCAGCCAGATCGGCGCGGGCCTTGTGGGTGTAATGTACATTCTCGATGAGCCCTCTATCGGTTTGCATCAGCGGGACAACGATCGCCTGCTGGGCACCCTATTCCACCTCCGGGACCTGGGCAATACGGTCATTGTTGTGGAGCACGACGAAGACGCCATTCGCGCTGCGGACCACGTCATCGATATCGGGCCGGGCGCCGGCGTTCACGGCGGCCATATCATTGCCCAGGGCACACCGCAGGACATCATTGACTCGGACGCCTCCCTCACTGGCCAATACCTGTGTGGCAAGAAAGAAATCGCTATCCCGGAACAGCGCCATACCAGCAACGGCAAAAGCCTGGTCCTGAAAGGCGCCACCGGCAACAACCTGCGCGACGTGACACTCACACTGCCCCTGGGCGTGATGACCTGCGTCACCGGCGTGTCCGGCTCCGGCAAGTCCACCCTGATCAACAGCACCCTGTATCCGGTTTGCGCAGCAAAGCTGAACAAGGCCACGAGCCTGACCCACGCCCCCTATGAATCCCTAAAAGGCCTGGACCAGCTCGACAAGGTTATCGACATTGATCAGAGCCCCATTGGCCGCACACCGCGTTCGAACCCCGCAACCTATACCGGGCTGTTCACACCCATCCGTGAGCTCTTTGCTGGCACTCAGGAAGCCCGCTCACGGGGCTACAAGCCGGGCCGCTTCAGCTTTAACGTCAAGGGGGGCCGTTGCGAAGCCTGCCAGGGCGACGGCGTTATCAAGGTTGAAATGCATTTCCTGCCGGACGTGTACGTGCCCTGTGACGTCTGCAAAGGCAAACGCTACAACCGCGAGACCCTGGAGGTCCGCTACAAGGGCAAAAGCATTCACGAAGTGCTGGCGATGACGGTAGAGGAAGCCAGGGAATTTTTCGACCCGGTTCCGTTTCTTGCCCGCAAGCTACAGACCCTGATCGATGTCGGGCTGTCCTATATCCGGCTCGGCCAAAGTGCGGTAACTCTCTCTGGCGGCGAAGCCCAGCGCGTGAAGCTGGCCAAGGAACTGTCCAAGCGCGATACCGGCCAGACCCTGTATATCCTTGACGAGCCCACCACCGGCCTGCACTTCTACGACATTCAGCAATTGCTGACGGTGCTGCAGAGATTGCGGGACCATGGCAACACCATCGTGGTCATTGAGCACAATCTGGACGTGATCAAGACGGCGGACTGGATCATTGATCTTGGCCCCGAGGGCGGCTCCGGTGGCGGCGAGATTGTGGCAAAAGGGACACCTGAAGCGGTGGCCGAGGTTGCCGGGTCGCATACCGGGCGGTATCTGAAGGGGGTTCTGGAGCGGAAAACGCAATAGTCGTTGACGGCTGGCTCCTTGATGTCGGTTTACGGCCCTGTTGAGCCTAAACCGATCTACCCAGTGTAAAAGAAAGAGGCATAAAAAAACCGGAGGCGTTGGCCTCCGGTTTTTTTTGAACCTGGCGAAAGCTTACGCTTCGCTTTCGTCCACTTCTTCTGCTTCGATGTCCAGCGGACGACCGACCAGCTCAACAAATGCCATGGGGGCATTGTCACCGGCGCGGAAGCCACACTTCAGGATACGAAGGTAACCACCCGGACGCTCGTTGTAGCGAGGACCAAGCTCATTGAAAAGCTTGGCAACCGCTGCATCGTCACGCAGGCGTGAGAACGCCAGACGACGATTCGCGACCGAATCATTTTTTGCGAGCGTGATCAACGGCTCGGCTACACGACGAAGCTCTTTGGCTTTCGGCAGCGTTGTTTTGATCAGCTCGTGATCAACCAGTGACGCAGTCATGTTACGAAACATGGCCTTGCGATGCGCACTGGTCCTGCTGAACTTACGACCACTCTTACGATGACGCATTGCTCTGATTCCTTACCTTAAACTAATCGGCGATTAACCGCCCAATACCCGGTCGTCACCACGAAGGCTAGCCGGCGGCCAGTTATCAAGACGCATACCCAGTGACAGACCACGGGACGCGAGCACGTCCTTGATCTCGGTAAGCGACTTTTTACCAAGGTTAGGCGTCTTCAGCAGCTCAACTTCTGTGCGCTGGATCAGATCGCCGATGTAGTAAATATTCTCAGCCTTCAAGCAGTTAGCTGAACGCACTGTCAACTCCAGATCATCGACCGGACGCAGGAGAATCGGATCAATTTCTTCCTCCTCCTCTACACGCTCGGGCTCTTTCTCGTGATCGAAATCAACAAACACAGCCAGTTGCTGCTGGAGAATGGTTGCCGCCCGGCGAATCGCTTCTTCCGGATCGATAGTACCATTGGTTTCCAGATCAATAACCAGCTTGTCCAGGTCAGTGCGCTGCTCAACCCGTGCACTTTCCACGGCATAGGCAACACGACGAACCGGACTGAAGGTTGCGTCCAGTTGCAGACGTCCAATGGCGCGAGTCTCGTCCTCGTCCAGACCCCGCTGATCGGCCGGCTCATAGCCGCGACCACGGGCAACCTTCAGACGCATGTTCACTTCACCTTTATCACTCAGGTGGCAGATCACATGATCCGGGTTGGTGATTTCGACATCGTGATCCAGCTTGATATCACCGGCAGTGACAACACCCGGGCCTTTCTTGCTGAGTGTTACCTCAACTTCGTCCCGGCTGCCCATTTTCACGGCGACGCCCTTGAGATTCAGTAGAATCTCGATGACGTCTTCCTGAACACCCTCGATCGCGCTGTACTCGTGCAGAACGCCGTCGATCTGTGCTTCGGTAATCGCACAGCCCGGCATTGAGGACAAGAGTATACGACGCAGTGCACTACCGAGGGTATGGCCGAAACCTCTTTCCAGAGGCTCCAGCGTCACCTTGGCGCGCATGGCGCTTGATTCTTTCACGTCAATGGTACGAGGTGTCAATAACTCATGTACTGAACGCTGCATAGACGCCCCTAATTGCTCTCGTTGCTAACTGGGCTTTACTTGGAGTAAAGCTCGACGATGAGGTTCTCGTTGATGTCGGCCGGCAATTCAGTACGCTCGGGTACTGACCTGTAAACGCCGGACATCTTGCTGGCGTCGACCTCTACCCAGCTCACCGGTGCACGACTGGAAGACAGATCCAGAGCGCCTTTGACGCGAAGCTGGTTTTTTGCCTTCTCACGCACACTCACAACATCACCTGGCTTGACCTGATAAGACGGAATGTTCACCAGCTTATCGTTGACCAGGATCGCCTTGTGAGAAACGAGCTGACGGGACTCAGCACGGGTAGAACCAAAACCCATGCGATATACAACGTTATCAAGACGACCTTCCAGCAGCTGCAACAGGTTTTCACCGGTTGCGCCTTTGCCGCGGGCGGCCTCTTTGTAGTAATTGCGGAATTGCTTTTCCAGTACGCCGTAGATACGACGGACCTTCTGCTTTTCACGAAGCTGCACGCCATATTCGGACAGACGGCTGCGACGCGCGCCGTGCATACCTGGCGGAGTCTCAATGTTGCACTTTGTATCGAGCGCGCGAACACCGCTCTTCAGAAAAAGATCTGTCCCTTCACGACGAGACAGCTTGCACTTCGGGCCTATGTAACGAGCCATAATTCACTGTCTCCTGTGTTAGACGCGGCGCTTTTTGGGCGGACGACAACCGTTATGGGGAATCGGCGTCACATCAGTGATGTTAGTGATCTTGTACCCGCAGCCATTTAGCGCGCGTACAGCGGATTCACGTCCGGGCCCCGGACCTTTAACCTCTACGTCCAGGTTTTTAAGGCCGTATTCAGCAGCCGCATTACCGGCTCTTTCAGCTGCTACCTGCGCAGCAAAAGGTGTGCTCTTGCGTGACCCACGAAAACCGGAACCACCAGAGGTGGCCCAGGACAATACGTTGCCCTGACGGTCAGAAATGGTCACGATAGTGTTGTTGAAGGACGCGTGAATGTGCGCGACGCCATCAACAACCGTCTTTTTCACCTTTTTACGGGTACGTGTACCTGGCTTTGCCATGATTGCCTACCTGTTACTTACGAATAGGTTTGCGAGGACCTTTACGGGTGCGTGCGTTGGTCTTTGTGCGCTGGCCACGGACCGGAAGGCCATGACGGTGACGCAGACCACGGTGACAACCGAGATCCTTCAAACGCTTAATGTTCATCTGAACTTCACGACGCAAATCGCCTTCAACGGCCAGCTTGCCTACTTCAGTACGAAGTGATTCAAGCTGCTCGTCGGACAGGTCCTTGACCTTGACGTCCGGCTTGACGCCGGTTGCATCGCAAAGCTTCTGGGCTGCTGTCCGGCCGACTCCAAAAATGTAAGTCAGCGAGATAACAGCATGTTTGTGATCGGGTATATTGACACCGGCTATACGTGCCATCCAAATTACTCCGCGTTCAAAGCTTTGCTGTGTGAATTTTCCGCCACTATAAAAGGGCGCGAAATAATAGCGCCTGACCCCACCTGAGGTCAAGCGCTATTGAACGTACCCTTTGCAATGCCAGTGCTGAATCCCTGAGGATTAACCCTGGCGCTGCTTGTGACGGGGCTCCGAGCAAATGACCCTTACTGAGCCATTGCGACGAATTACTTTGCAGTTACGGCAAATTTTCTTTACCGAAGCGCGTACTTTCATTGTCGACTCCAGTTTTCAAGGGGAACGGGATTAACCGTTCCGACCATAGCCCTTGAGATTGGACTTCTTCATCAACGAATCATATTGATGAGACATCAGGTGCGACTGAACCTGCGCCATGAAATCCATCACCACGACTACAACAATCAGCAGTGACGTGCCGCCCAGATAGAACGGTACATTCCCGGCCACCATCAGGAACTGAGGGAACAGGGAAACTGCTGCTATGTACATTGCACCGAACAGTGTCAGGCGGGTCAGTACACCATCAATATACTTGGCGGTCTGATCGCCCGGACGGATGCCCGGAATAAACGCGCCTGAGCGCTTGAGGTTATCCGCAACTTCTTTCGGGTTGTACATCAACGCTGTGTAGAAGAAGCAGAAGAATACCACTGCTGCCGCAAACAGAATGATGTACAGAGGCTGACTTGGTGCCAGTGCCTGGGATATATCACTCAGCCACTCCATACCTTCGCCCTGGCCGAACCACTGTCCCAGTGATGCCGGGAACAGCAGAATGGAAGATGCAAAGATCGGCGGGATAACGCCGGCCATATTTACCTTCAGAGGCAAATGGCTGGATTGCTGGGCAAACACCTTTCGACCCTGTTGCCGCTTGGCGTAGTTAATGGTCAAACGGCGCTGTCCGCGCTCCATGAACACCACAAAACCGACAACCGCAATTGCCAGGATTGCGATACCCAGAACCACCAGCAGGCTCATCTCGCCATTCCTCGCCTGCTCCAGCGTCTGGCCGATCGCCCCGGGAAGACCCGCAACGATACCAGCGAAGATCAGCAACGAAATGCCGTTGCCAACACCGCGCTCAGTAATCTGCTCACCGAGCCACATCATGAACACGGCGCCACTGACGAAGGACACAACCGCCACAAAGTGAAAGCTGAAGCTGTCGTTGAAGGTTACGCCCTGTGACGCCAGCCCGACAGAAATACCAAAGCCCTGAACCAGGGCCAGGATAACCGTACCATACCGCGTGTACTGACTGATCTTGCGACGGCCAGCCTCGCCCTCTTTCTTCAGCTGCTCCAGCGTCGGATTAACCGCCGTCATGAGCTGCATGATAATAGAGGCCGAGATGTACGGCATGATACCGAGTGCGAAGATACTCATCCGCTCAAGCGCACCACCGGAAAACATGTTGAACATGCTCAGGATCGTGCCCTGATTCTGTTCAAACAGTGCTGCCAGACGATCGGGGTTGATACCCGGCACCGGAATGTGGGCACCGATCCGGTACACCAGCAATGCCAGGAAGACAAACCAGAGCCGCGATCGCAGCTCTGCCAGTCCTTTACCCGCGCCCGCAGGCAATGATGCGTTCTTGGCCATTTAGTCCTCGACTCGCCTTAGTCTTCGACTTTACCGCCCGCGGCCGTAATCGCCTCGCGTGCGCCTTTGGTCACTTTGAGACCCTTGACGGTCACCGCACGGCTCAGTTCGCCGGACAGAATGACCTTCGCTTCGCGGATTTCTTCGCGAACGATGTCAGCTTTCTTCAGGGACTCAAGATCGGCGACATCGCCGTCCACTTTCGCCAGTTCGTTGAGACGAATTTCGGCAACATAGCGCTGTTGGCGCGACGTGAAGCCAAATTTCGGCAAACGACGGGCCAACGGCTGCTGACCACCCTCGAAACCGGGAGCAACGCTGCCGCCGGAACGGGCTTTCAGACCCTTGTGGCCACGACCGCCGGTCTTGCCGAAGCCGCTACCGATGCCACGACCCACGCGCTTGGCAGCGGGACGTGAACCAGGCTCCGGACTAAGTTCGTTCAGACGCATCTTAGTTCTCCTGTACCTGCACCAGGTAGTTAACCCGGTTGATCATGCCGCGGATGGAGGGAGTATCTTCCACTTCCACGGTGTGACCGATTTTACGGAGACCCAGGCCTTTTACACACAGTTTGTGCTTGGGCTGACAGCCGATGGGGCTGCGGGTCAGTGTTACTTTGATCGTTTTTGCGTTCGCCATGACTTCAACCCAGAATCTCTTCCACGGATTTACCGCGCTTGGCTGCAATATCTTCAGGCGCTTGTGTTGCCTGGAGACCCTTGATGGTGGAACGTACCACGTTCACCGGGTTGGTAGACCCATAACACTTGGACAGTACGTTCTGCACACCCGCAACTTCCAGTACCGCACGCATCGCACCACCGGCGATGATTCCGGTACCTTCCGATGCCGGCTGCATGTAGACCTTGGAGCCACCATGCTGCGCTTTTACGGAGTATTGCAGGGTCGTTCCGTCCAGCGGAATATCAACCATGTTTTTACGCGCAGCTTCCATTGCCTTCTGGATCGCAACCGGCACTTCACGCGCCTTGCCCCGACCGAAACCAACGCGACCTTTACCGTCACCCACTACAGTCAGTGCGGTGAAGGCAAAAATACGACCGCCTTTAACAACCTTGGCGACGCGATTGACCTGAACCAGCTTCTCCTGGAGCTCAGGCGCCTTCTGTTCGTTAACGCTCATCTTCTCCACCTCTTAGAATTGCAAGCCAGCTTCACGGGCTGCGTCGGCCAGAGCCTGAACGCGACCATGATAACGGTAACCGGAGCGGTCAAAAGCGACCTGCTCTACACCTGCTGCCTTGGCACGCTCAGCAACCAGCTGACCGACCTTTTTGGCAGCGTCCACGTTACCGGTTGCACCCTGGCGCAGGTCCTTATCCAACGTGGAGGCAGCCGCCAGCACCTTGCTGCCGTCTGCAGTAGTAACCTGGGCATACATATGCCGCGGTGTACGGTGTACACACAGGCGGTTGGTGCCCAACTTACGGATCTTCATGCGCACTTTACGTGCGCGACGCAATCTTTCGTTATTCGCGCTCATAGTCCCGCCTTATTTCTTCTTGGCTTCTTTGCGTCTGACCTGCTCATCCGCATAACGCACACCCTTGCCCTTATAGGGCTCTGGCGGACGGAATGCACGGATCTCAGCAGCGACCTGGCCAACCTGTTGCTTGTCGATTCCGCGAACGACAACTTCCGTATTGGACGGAGTTTCAGCGGTAATCCCCTCGGGCAGCTCATATACGACCGGGTGTGAAAACCCCAGTGTAAGATTGAGCTTCTTACCTTGCGCCTGGGCACGGTAGCCTACGCCCGTCAGCGCGAGCTTGCGCTCGAAGCCTGTTGTCACACCGGTCACCATGTTATTGACCAGTGCGCGGGTAGTACCAGCAAGAGCGCGGGACTGTTTGGCTCCATCACGGGCGGCGAATCGCAGGACGTTTTCTTCCTGCGTTACATCGACCACGTTGTGGATGGTGAATTGAAGCGATCCCTTGGACCCCTTCACATTAATTTCCTGTCCGTTCAGCTTAACCTCAACACCGGAAGGCAGCACGACAGGATTATTGGCAACCCTGGACATGTGTATCTCCTAAAATACGGTGCAGATGACTTCGCCACCCACGCCGGCAGCACGTGCAGCGCGGTCTGTCATTACGCCCTTGGACGTAGAGACAATCGCGACTCCCAAACCACCGGATACCTTCGGTAGCTCCCCAGCGCCATTGTACCGGCGCAGACTCGGACGGCTGACCCGTTTGATTTCCTCAATAACCGGCTTGCCGCCGAAGTACTTGAGGTTAATGGTCAGCTCGGGCTTCGCGTCAGCTGAGACGGAAAAATCGCCTACGTAACCTTCGTCCTTGAGGACCTGGGCCACGGAGATTTTCATCTTTGAAGACGGCATGGCCACGTCGGCCTTCTGTGCCATCTGTGCATTACGGATACGAGTAAACATATCCGCAAGCGTATCTTGCATACTCATTGGTATGAGGCTCCTGATCTTTTTAGTTGTGCAGCGGCGCGCCGCACCGCTTACCAACGGGTACCTGACCTGCGGCCAGAGTACCTGCCTTACCAGCTTGCTTTGGTCAGACCCGGGACATCACCGCGCATGCCAGCTTCACGAAGTTTGATACGTGACAGCTTGAACTTGCGCAGAACGCCGTGGGGACGACCTGTAACCTGGCAACGATTACGAAGACGCGAGGGAGACGCATCACGAGGAAGCTGTTGCAGCTTCATCTGTGCATCCCAACGGTCATCATCGCTGGTATTCGGGTTTTTGATAATCGCCTTGAGTTCCGCACGCTTCGCTGCAAACTTCGCAACGGTTTTCTCGCGCTTGAACTCGCGGTTCTTCATGGAAACCTTAGCCATTACACTCGTTCCTTATTTCTTGAACGGAAAGCCGAAAGCTTTCAGCAGTTCGCGACCTTCATCGTCGGTGCCGGCTGTGGTGGTAATGGTGATGTCAAGCCCACGGATCTTGTCGACTCTGTCGTACTCGATCTCCGGGAAAATGATCTGCTCACGCACACCCATGCTGTAGTTACCACGACCATCAAAGGACTTGGGATTCAGACCGCGGAAATCACGAATGCGGGGTACCGCAATGTGAACCAGACGATCAAAGAAGTCCCACATGCGCTCACCGCGCAGGGTAACCTTACAGCCGATCGGCCAACCTTCACGGATTTTGAAACCCGCGACGGATTTACGAGCCAGGGTAACAACCGCTTTCTGACCAGCCAGGCGCTCAAGATCCGCCACGGCATTCTCAATCAGCTTCTTGTCACCGACCGCTTCGCCAACACCCATGTTCAGGGTGATCTTTTCGATACGCGGTACCTGCATGATGTTCTTGTAGCTGAACTCTTTCTGCAGGGCGGGTACCACTTCCTTACTGTACTGCTCTTTCATGTTAAGCATCGTAACCACCACCGCTTACTGGTTATCGACGACTTCTTTCGTGGACTTGAATATCCGCACCTTGGCGCCGTCTTCCTTGATCTGGAAGCCTACGCGATCGGCTTTGCCGGTCTGCGGATTAAAAATAGCCACGTTGGAAGCCTGGATAGGTGCTTCTTTTTCGACGATGCCACCTGGGGAGCCCGCCATCGGGTTTGGCTTGGTGTGCTTCTTGATCATATTGATCCCTGAAACAACAACCCGGCCATCGTCCTGAACCTTCAGGACTTTACCACGTTTGCCTTGGTCTTTCCCCGTAGTGACGATTACTTCGTCATCGCGTTTGATCTTTTTCATAACCGGCCTCTGGTCCTTAAAGTACTTCGGGTGCCAGTGAAATAATTTTCATGAACTTCTCATTTCGCAGTTCACGGGTAACCGGTCCGAAGATACGGGTACCAATTGGTGCGTCCTGATTGTTCAGAAGTACCGCCGCGTTTCCGTCGAAACGAATCAGCGACCCGTCGGGACGACGTACACCTTTACGGGTACGCACAACGACTGCTTTCAGGACCTGGCCTTTTTTCACTTTACCGCGGGGGATGGCTTCCTTGACGGTCACCTTGATAATATCCCCAACGCTGGCATAACGCCTGTGTGAACCGCCCAGGACCTTGATGCACATAACCTGACGTGCACCACTGTTGTCCGCGACATCAAGCATTGTTTGAGTCTGAATCATGGTTGTTCTCCGGGCGAATTACACCTTGGATGCACGCTCGATGACCTCAACCAGGGCCCAGCTTTTGGTCTTTGAGACCGGGCGGGTTTCCTGGATTGTAACGGTGTCACCGATGCTGCACTGATTGCTCTCATCGTGAGCGTGGATTTTGGATGAGCGCTTCATGTACTTACCGTACAGAGGATGCTTAACCTGGCGCTCAACCAGAACCACAATGGATTTCTCCATTTTGTTGCTCACGACCTTGCCGCTCAGGGTTCTGGCAGTTTGGGTAGCTTCAGTCATGTTACTGTCCTGCCTTTTCATTCATAACCGTTTTCACGCGAGCAATGTCACGCTTCACCTTCGGAAGAAGATGAGACTGATTCAGCTGACCTGTCGCCTTACGCATGCGCAGGTTGAACTGCTCCTTCAGGAGGTCGATCAGCTCTTTGTTCAGCTCCTCGACTGACTTGTCACGCAGCTCTGTTGCTTTCATCACATCACCGTCCTCGTAACAAAGGTGGTCTGTACGGGCAGCTTGGCCGCAGCAAGAGTGAATGCATCGCGAGCGATTTCCTCGGAGACGCCTTCCATCTCATAAAGCATCCGGCCAGGCTGAATCTCAGCCACCCAATACTCGACAGAACCCTTACCTTTACCCATTCGTACTTCCAGCGGCTTGCTGGAGATCGGCTTGTCCGGGAAAATCCGGATCCAGATCTTACCGCCCCGCTTGATGCGACGAGTCATGGTACGACGCGCTGCTTCGATCTGGCGCGCAGTTATACGCCCACGGGTCGTCGCCTTCAATCCGTATTCACCGAAGCTCACCTTGTTAGCACGGTGAGCAAGACCGGTGTTACGGCCTTTCATTACCTTGCGAAATTTGGTGCGTTTTGGTTGCAGCATTTGAGTGCCCCTTTACTTAGAACCTTTCTTCCCAGAGGCTTTCTTGTCAGCACGGACCTGCTCCATACCACCAAGAATCTCACCTTTGAAGATCCATACCTTGACGCCGATAATGCCGTAGGTGGTCTTCGCTTCGTAGGTCGAGTAATCAATATCTGCACGCAGTGTGTGCAGCGGTACACGACCTTCGCGATACCACTCGGAACGGGCAATTTCAGCACCCCCGAGACGACCGCCTACCTGGATCTTGATGCCTTTCGCACCCTGGCGCATGGCGTTCTGTACCGCTCGCTTCATAGCGCGACGGAACATCACACGACGCTCCAGCTGACCGGCAACGTTCTGCGCGACCAAGCGGGCATCCAGGTCCGGCTTGCGGACTTCTTCGATGTTGATGTGCACGGGCACACCCATCATGTCGCTCACTTCGCGACGCAAACGGTCAACATCTTCACCCTTTTTACCGATAACAATACCGGGACGGGCTGTATGGATCGTGATACGGGCGTTCTGAGCAGGGCGCTCGATCACAATCTTGCTGACAGACGCCTTCACCAGACGCTTGTCAAGGAATTCGCGAACCTGAATATCGTTCAACAGGTTGTTCGCGTATTCCGCTTTTTCGGCGTACCACACTGAGTTGTGCTCTTTGATCACACCCAGGCGCATGCCGGTTGGATTTACTTTATGACCCATCTGAGCATCTCCTACTTGTCGGCGACCTTGACGGTGATATGACAGGTGCGCTTGAAAATCCGGTCAGCGCGCCCCTTGGCTCGAGCTTTGATTCGCTTGAGCGTCGGACCTTCATCCACCATAACGGTGGAAACCCGCAGATCATCTACGTCCAGACCTTCGTTGTGCTCAGCGTTGGCAATGGCAGACTCAAGAGCTTTCTTGAGAATGACCGCTGCCTTCTTAGGGCTGAAAGTCAGAATGTTCAGGGCGTCCTCAACAGCCTTGCCGCGTACTTGGTCAGCGACAAGACGCGCTTTCTGAGCTGAGAGGCGAGCGCCCTTATACTTGGCTGCTACTTCCATTTCTAATACCTCACAATCAGCGTTTAGCTTTCCTGTCGGCCGCATGACCACGATAAGTACGCGTTGCCGCGAACTCACCCAGTTTATGTCCGACCATATCTTCGGTGACATAAACCGGCACGTGTTGCTTGCCGTTGTGAACTGCAATGGTCAGGCCTACCATCTCCGGAAACACTGTCGACCGGCGGGACCAGGTTTTGATCGGCCGCTTGTCATTCGCTTCCAGAGCTGCCTCGACCTTCTTCAACAGATGCAGGTCTATAAAAGGACCTTTCTTTAAAGAACGTGGCACAGCATTTACCTCTATGTAGTCGTTTACTTGGCTGAACGACGACGTACTATCATCTTGTCAGTACGTTTGTTCTTACGAGTCTTATGCCCTTTGGTCGGAACACCCCACGGAGTAACCGGGTGACGCCCGCCAGAGGTACGCCCTTCACCACCACCATGTGGGTGGTCAACTGGGTTCATAGCAACACCACGTACTGTTGGACGTTTACCGCGCCAACGTGATGCACCCGCTTTGCCAAGCTGCTTGAGGCTGTGTTCGCTGTTGGACACTTCGCCCAACGTTGCACGACAGTCAACAAGCACCTTACGCATTTCACCTGAACGCAGGCGGATGGTGGCATACGCCCCTTCCCGAGCAACCAGCTGTACGGATGCGCCCGCGGAGCGAGCCAGCTGGGCACCTTTGCCAGGCTTGATTTCGACGCAGTGAATCACCGAACCGACCGGAATATTCCGGAGCGGAAGCGTGCTTCCTACTTTAATCGGCGCGTCGATGCCGGAGCGCACAGGATCACCGATCTGCATGCCTTTGGGAGCGATAATGTAGCGACGCTCGCCATCGGCGTACTTGACCAGCGCAATGTGCGCAGAGCGGTTAGGATCGTATTCCAGGCGCTCGATTGTCGCCGGGATACCATCTTTGGTCCGCTTAAAGTCGATTACACGGTAGTGCTTCTTGTGGCCACCACCAATATGACGGGTAGTGATGCGACCAAAATGGTTGCGTCCACCCGATTTGCTCAATGTTTCTACCAACGGCTCGTAAGGGCGCCCCTTGTGAAGATCAGGGTTAAAGAGCTTAACAACGTGACGGCGGCCGGCAGATGTTGGCTTGGTTTTGACGATCGGCATTTTACGACCCCTTTACCTTATTCCACATCCAGAAAATCAATGTCCTGACCTTCCGCAAGCTGCACATAAGCCTTACGGATGTCAGAACGCTTGCCGAAGCCGCGAACGGTACGCTTGAGCTTACCCTTACGGTTCAGAACCTGAACACCTTCGACGGTGACGTTGAACAGCTGCTCAACGGCTTTTTTGATCTCGGGCTTGGTTGCGTCAGGGGCGACACGAAACACCACCTGACCGCTTTCCGCTACCAGAGAGGACTTCTCTGATACGTGGGGCCCAAGAAGAATCTTGTAAATACGTTCCTGATTCATCCCAGCATCTCCTCGATTTTCTTCAGAGCGGGAACAGTCACAATGACCTTCTCGAAGGCAACCAGGCTAACCGGATCCAGACCGGCAATATCACGCACGTCAACGTGCGGAATGTTGCGCGAGGCCAGGTGCAGATTCTGCTCGACGTTCTCGGACAGAATCAGTGCATTGGTCACACCGAGATCTTTCAGCTTGGCACTGAATGCCTTGGTCTTGGGGCTGTCAACATTGATGTCGTCAACAACGACCAGACGCTCCTGGCGAACCAGCTCTGAAAAAATGGAGCGCATCGCTGCGCGGTACATCTTGCGGTTAACTTTCTGCTCAAAGCCGCGAGGCTTGGCAGCAAAGGTAACACCACCGGAGCGCCAGATCGGGCTGCGGATTGTACCGGCACGGGCACGACCAGTGCCCTTTTGACGCCATGGCTTCTTGCCACCACCAGCGACTTCGGAACGCGTCTTTTGAGCCTTGGTTCCCTGGCGGGCGCCTGCCATATAAGCAGTAACCACCTGGTGAACCAGCGACTCGTTAAAATCTTTGGCGAAAGCAGCATCGGAAACAGAAATTCCTTCGCCGCTACCTGTAATAGTCAATTCCATCGCACCGCTCCTCAGGCTTTAACTGCAGGCTTGATGACAACATTTCCGCCCGTCGCGCCGGGAACGGCACCACGAATCAGCAGAATATTGCGCTCGGCGTCGACACGGACAACTTGCAGGTTCTGCACAGTCACCTGAGCATTGCCCATCTGGCCCGCCATCTTTTTGCCCTTGAATACCTTGCCCGGAGTCTGGTTCTGACCGATGGAACCCGGTGCACGATGAGAAAGGGAGTTACCGTGTGTGGCGTCCTGCATGGCAAAGTTCCAGCGCTTTACACCGCCCTGGAAGCCCTTACCCTTGGACTGACCCATCGCATCCACGACCTGGCCATCTTCAAAGATGGAAGCAGTGATCTCACCGCCTGCGGCCAGATCCTCACCTTCGCCATCGGCAAGGCGGAATTCCCACAGACCACGACCAGCTTCTACACCGGCTTTGGCGTAATGGCCCGCTTCGCTTTTGGTCACACGAGAGGAACGACGCTTTCCAACGGTTACCTGAACCGCACGATAGCCATCGTTTTCAAGAGTTTTCAGCTGGGTAATGCGGTTGGGTTCAACCTCAATTACCGTTACGGGCAGCGCCTGCCCGTCTTCCGTAAAAATACGGGTCATACCGGCCTTGCGACCGACAATTCCAATTGCCATGTTTCACCTCTTAAGTGTACGGGGCTCTCACCCTCTATGGCCTTATGACAGTTACACAGACTAACCGGTCCGGTTAGCCGAGGCTGATCTGAACGTCTACACCTGCTGCCAGATCCAGCTTCATCAAAGCATCTACTGTCTTTTCCGTCGGTTCGACGATGTCCAGCAAACGCTTGTGTGTGCGAATCTCATACTGATCACGCGCGTCCTTGTTGACGTGCGGGGAGATCAGGATGGTGTACTTTTCCTTCCGCGTCGGCAGAGGGATTGGCCCACGCACTTGAGCGCCGGTCCGCTTGGCGGTATCGACGATCTCCTGCGTTGACTGGTCGATCAGGCGATAATCAAACGCCTTCAACCGGATTCGAATTTTTTGGCTTTGCATGATGCACCCAAACTCCACTCGTAGCAGCTACTAACTAGTTAGCCGACCTTCAAAAAAAGGAGCCGCATTGTATGCATAATACCCAGCAGTGTCAACTGCGATAAGCAGTGACGCTACCGGGTCGGATTGTGCGGCTGAAAAAGAAAAAGGGGCTGAGTGCCAGCCCCTTTTTCTCAGACCGATCGAGTAACTTACTCGATGATCTTTGAGACCACACCGGCACCAACGGTACGGCCGCCTTCACGAATCGCGAAGCGC
>NZ_QFWX01000068.1 GCF_003344045.1 Marinobacter vulgaris | reverse complement strand
GAACTGGTACTACTACCCATAGTGGAGAGCGCTTTTGACCCGCACGCGACGTCTGGCGCCAATGCAGCAGGCATCTGGCAGATCATTCCGAGCACAGGGCGAAATTATGGTTTAAAGCAGACCCGCAACTACGATGCGCGTCGTGATGTTGTCGCTTCAACGACAGCCGCTCTCGACATGATGCAACGTCTGAACAAGATGTTTGACGGCGACTGGTTATTGACCGTCGCGGCGTATAACAGTGGTGAAGGTCGTGTACTGAAGGCAATGAAAGCGAATAAAGCGCGTGGAAAACCCACAGACTTCTGG
>NZ_QFWX01000067.1 GCF_003344045.1 Marinobacter vulgaris | reverse complement strand
TGACATCCACACCATTCAGGGCGGCAACATCCTTACCTGCGGCGGCAAGCGCAGCCAGCTGTGATACTGCTTCACCAAAATCACTGCTTTTTCCGCTCTGTGCCTTATCGCATTCACCGTCAAGGCAGAAGACATCACCACCACAGACCATCACTTTTCCTGATGTTCTGGACTCGCAGGAGTACGTGGCGTACTCATGCAGACAGGTTCCCTCATCGGAATAAAACGCGCACTGACGTGAGGCCAGCGTACAGGCCGGATTATCGACATATTTCTGACAGGTGCCGTTATCTGCGGACTGAGTGACAT
>NZ_QFWX01000066.1 GCF_003344045.1 Marinobacter vulgaris | reverse complement strand
GTTAAAAGTGTATATTTAAAATAATTTTATCTTATATGAATTTACAGTTCATCATCTTATGATTTCTTAATTATAATTTTAAATTTGCAATTTAATGTTTTTAAACTATTAGATAATACTGCGATGGTTATATTCAACTAATCATAAGGATATTGGGACGTTATATTTAATATTTGGTGTTTGATCGGCTATAATGGGAACTGCTATAAGAGTTTTGATTCGAATGGAATTAGGAAATCCTGGTAGATTGTTAGGAAATGATCATATATATAATGTTATAGTTACTGCTCATGCTTTTGTAATAATTTTTTT
>NZ_QFWX01000065.1 GCF_003344045.1 Marinobacter vulgaris | reverse complement strand
TCCGGATTCGGATGTAATGAAATGCCATACTCATGCTCGGCTTCTTCATTGTTCGCCCAGCAATCCGTAACATCCACTTTACACCCAAATTCCGACAACTCTTTAACCACATCAATAACACGAGTGTTGCGCAAATCCGGGCAATTTTCTTTAAATGTGAAACCCATAATCAGCACACGGGCATGGGCGATGGTATGGCCAGCCTTGATCATCGCCTTCACCAGTTCAGAGGCAGCGTAAGGGCCCATATTGTCGTTTACACGTCGGCCCGCAAGGATAATATCCGGATGATAACCCACTGCCTGGGCCTTGTGGGTCAG
>NZ_QFWX01000064.1 GCF_003344045.1 Marinobacter vulgaris | reverse complement strand
ACCAGTGCCCCCAGCTGACCATCTGGGAGACTTTTTCACGGTAGCGCTGACGATTCGTCACCATAAACTGTTGTTCGTTTCCCTTAGTGTGCCTGGTCGTCGCTAACGGAGGACTGCAAAGCCTGGGCGAAAGATTTGGCGATCGCCTGACGCTGAGCCGGAGCAACGCTGGTATTGATCAGGTTGGTAACCATATTTCCCAAAACCATCAGGGAGAGATCGGTTGGCGTTTTATGTTTTTCCAGTACGTTGACCAGCTCACTGAGCAATTGTTCAACGTGTTCGTCACTGTAGCGGGAATGTTGTGGCATAAATCAAAATCAGTTTGT
>NZ_QFWX01000063.1 GCF_003344045.1 Marinobacter vulgaris | reverse complement strand
CTTATTGATGCACATAACCAGGCCGTGGATTTTGCTGTCCGTCAGGTGGAGGCGCTGGCTTCCACACGGGTGATGACGGACGGACAGTCAGAAACGGTGCTGACCGGTAATCTGGTGATGGCACTGTTTAACCATGACACCAGTCGCGATCAGGACCCACAGTTACACACGCATGTAGTGGTGGCTAATGTCACGCAGCATAACGGCGAGTGGAAGACACTGAGCAGTGACAAAGTGGGGAAAACCGGATTTTCCGAGAACGTGCTAGCGAACCGGATTGCGTTCGGGAAAATATATCAGAGTGAGTTACGTCAGCGCGTTGAGGCGCTG
>NZ_QFWX01000062.1 GCF_003344045.1 Marinobacter vulgaris | reverse complement strand
GACGTGATGACCCAGTTGCTGAACATCGACTGGTATCGCGGCTTTATTCAGGGCAAACAGATGGTGATGATTGGCTATTCCGACTCCGCGAAAGATGCGGGCGTGATGGCAGCCTCCTGGGCGCAGTATCAGGCGCAGGATGCGCTAATCAAAACCTGCGAAAAAGCCGGTATTGAACTGACCCTGTTCCACGGACGCGGCGGCTCCATTGGTCGTGGCGGTGCGCCTGCACACGCAGCGCTGCTCTCTCAACCACCAGGAAGCCTGAAAGGCGGCCTGCGCGTGACCGAGCAGGGTGAGATGATCCGCTTCAAGTACGGCCTGCCGGAA
>NZ_QFWX01000061.1 GCF_003344045.1 Marinobacter vulgaris | reverse complement strand
GGCTCAGGCTGTTGAGCGCCCGGCTTAAACACAGCGCTACGGCGGCAGAGATAAACACCGGGAATGCCACCACTTTCAGGGTATCAAGGGTACGGATATCCAGCGAACCGGCCTGCCAGAAGCGCAGCTGGTCATACACGTCCGGGTTGAGCAGGGCGATGCCGTTCGATAAGCCTTCCAGCACCGCCGCGAGCGCCACGCCCGCCAGTGTCAGACGTACCGGGCTGAGCTGTCCGCCGCCCTGGCTGCCGGTAAAGGCCACCACCAGCGAGGCGGCCAGCGCGCCGCAGAAGGCCATCACCAGCTGTTCAGACGGAGAGGTGAAACCAAACAGCGCCG
>NZ_QFWX01000060.1 GCF_003344045.1 Marinobacter vulgaris | reverse complement strand
GGTCATGACTGACGCGAGCGAGTGCTGCAACGACGAGTGACGAAAGCTGGACAAGTAGACGGGGCTATAGCTCAGCTGGGAGAGCGCCTGCCTTGCACGCAGGAGGTCTGCGGTTCGATCCCGCATAGCTCCACCACAACTTTACTGACTAACTTCGGTTAGCAGTGTACAGAAACGAATGTTTCAGATTGATGAAGCCTTCCTTTCTGATCACTGGGTCAGATTTGCTCTTTAACAAATTGGACGAGATAGAACACGAAGCTATTTTTCTCATTATCTCCGAGAGAAATAGGTTCAATGTGATAACGATTTCAAGCGTTATCCGGTGTTGTCGTTGAAGTGGTTGT
>NZ_QFWX01000059.1 GCF_003344045.1 Marinobacter vulgaris | reverse complement strand
GGCAAACAGATCTTCAGTGGCGTAAGAGATAATCCCGAGCACCGTCAACAGCAGGTTGAACGGATTGCGGTAGCAGAGCCACAGGTGGACCCACCAGGGAGAGGGTTTCTGCGCCGGGATCTGGTTATCGCCATGTTCCGCGCGGATTTTTGACACTTCTTGCGCGTTCAGCCCTTCCGGGTGGCCGCCAAAGGCGCGCCAGACTTCGTTTTCATCCATCGCCGCCACGTTCAGGCAGCGCTCGGTCAGGGAAGCGGGGATTGCCGCTCCCGCCATGGTGTTGGCATTTGGCAGCGGATCGCGCGCAATCAGGCGATGTGGCAGGTGACGGCTCAGCAGCGCTTGCAGC
>NZ_QFWX01000006.1 GCF_003344045.1 Marinobacter vulgaris | reverse complement strand
AGGCATGCCACCGGTGATTGCGGAAGAAAAACTTAAAATACTGTCCGGGATTAGTTGACCACTACAGATTTATGGGAAAGTATTTGCATTTCAACAGCATGAAATATTAAATGAGCGCTCTTACTCTGTGACGGCAAATATGTTTTCCCACAAGCAATCGCTTAAAAAGGTTGGTTTATTTAACAGCTCACTGCTCTCGGGGAGGGACGTAGATTGGAGGGTGCGCGCTACTGAGCTTGGACTAAAAATTGGGTACGCGCCCAGTGTTATGGTAATTCATCCAGCGAGAAATTGCTTTAAAGAGCTCGTCACTAAAAAGTTGCGAACAGCGGGTGGATTATATAATTCAAAAAAGTCTCCAATTGCAAAGCTTTTTTGTTATAACGGGCATACTTCCTCCAGTAATTCCTATTTTTAAAATCAGCAAAAGGCACGATCTTACGATTTCTGAAAAGTTAAAAGAAGCAGCTTTAGAATATGGTCTACGAATAAATAGATGGCGAGCAAATATTGCAACATGGACACTCTATCCCGATGACTAAAGACTATTCAAATCTTAAAATAATCTACCATCATCCTAGGACAATAACTGAAAGTGGAAAGTCAGGAAGTGAGGTTAGACCTTACAAGATGTTAAAAGCATTCAAAGAGCTTGGAGCTACTGTTATCGAAGTGACAGGGGACTTGAGGACCCGAACTTCTCGAATGCGTGAGGTGAAGATCAGAATTCAGCAGGGTGAGCGATTCGATTTCGCCTATTCTGAAAATTTAACCATCCCGTTCGCCATGTCCGAATCGCATCGTTTGCCATTAAATCCTCTAGTTGATCATCGATTTCTCGCTTTTTGTAAAGAAAACGGAGTACCTGTTTCTTTGTTTAACAGAGATGTCTATTGGCGGGATGTCTCTTACAAGGAGATGTTACCTTGGTGGGGGCGTTTAGTTACAATTCCTCTCCACTGGTTCGACCTCTGGTATCATACGAAATACCTTAATACGCTTTACTTACCTTCAGCCGCCATGGCACGAGTCCTACCATGGATCCATAAATTCACGAATCTGCGCTATCTACCTCCTGGAGCAGAGATTGACCACACGGATAACAAAACTCAACACTCAAAAGACCTGAAAATTTTTTATGTAGGAGGAATTGAGCCGCCAACGTACGATTTAAGACCTTTGTTAGCTGCAATTAAAGATTCGAAAGCAAAAGTTTCTTTAACGATATGTTGTCGTGAAAAAGAATGGAATAAGGTGAGTGCTCTTTATAAACCGTTATTAAATGAACAAATAAAAATTGTGCACCTTTCCGGTAAAGATTTGTTACCTCTGTATAGGGAAAGTGACCTCTTTGCAGTTGCTCGTGATCCTGGTAGTTATGTCGATTTTTCGGTACCAATCAAAATCTATGAATCAATAGGGTTCGCATTGCCAATATTGTGTACCCCCGGGGGTGAAACAGCTAGGATAGTTGAGTCGGAAGGCTTTGGCTGGGTAAAAAGTGCGGATGAAATTGCTAATTTTATTGACGAGCTAGTGCTACAACCTGAGATTCTGGAGTCTAAAAGAACGATGCTAAAATCACTTCAGGTAAACCACACGTGGAAAGCAAGAGCTGCAAGAGTTTGCGATGATATGTGTAATGGGACTAGAAAGTGATCCCAAGAAATCACCCTATATTTCCATAGAAATTTTCAAGATGCTTAACGATTATCTCCGTCGGCGAATTTTTACTGAGGGTTGGTTCAGCGCGGTAGTTAGCCAGATTATCAAAAAATTTCGTAATCGTTCCGCTTTCGTAATTGGAGATTACAACGTTTTGACCAACGCCTTCACTGCGTTCCGTCGCCTTTCTCATCACTAGGCAGGGAAGCCCTAGATAACTACTTTCTTCCTGATTGCTCCCACCGTCAGTCACCAAAAACTGCGCGCTTGCCAATAGGCCAGAAAAGTCGAAATATCCCAAGCGCTTTTTCAACTCGATGTTTGGCTGGGCCTCAAGTTTACTGTAAAGCCCACTGGCACGAAGCTTCTGCTCCGTTGGCGGGTGCATGATAAAAAAGAGTCGATGACGCTTTGAAATGCGGATAATTGTGTCAACCAGCCACGAAAACCGTTCTGCATTAAAAATATTCTCATACCTATGCACTGAGACAATACCAAAATCCGAAAAGCCAGAACGCCTGGAAACCTCAACCGCTAACCTTGTTGCATCTAGCATGGTATTGCCTTGAGTGTTTATCGTAACCTTCTTCAGTGACGAGACATTAGCTACGGCAGACGCATCAGGACAATAAAGGACGCTGGCCAACCTGAACGTCGCAAGCCTGATTAGCTCCTCCGGAAAGGGGTGGAAGATATTGAAGGACCTCAGCCCGCTCTCAATGTGGGCACATTGAAATCCCATTCGCTTGGCTGCCAGAGCTCCCGCTAGCGTTGAGAGTGTATCCCCATGAACAAGCACAATATCTTTATCGCCTTTCTTGCGGCCTGCCCAACATCCTGAATTCTTGCCGGTTCTTGCGGCACAGAGATACAACCACTTGGGCACCTGGGATTTGCTTTTTACGTCCGGCCCATTAGCGATGTAATAATCTGGGCTTCGAATCTGAAAATCAGAGATGATGTCTGATATTGTTTCCTGATGCTGGCCCGAATGAATAAAGTTATACGGGATCCCGCGATCTCTCAGTAGTTTCATTATAGGCGCCATCTTAATTAACTGCGCCTTTGTGCCCAAGAAAATATGAATCATATTGATGCCTTGGGCTACTCGTTATATTTATCGGAACTACTGTATAACAGAGAAGTGATTTGCTCTGAAACAAGCCCGACAAGGAAAATTGTTAGGGATGTTGTCAAAAGAAGTGCGCTCATATTGGTAAATCGTCCTTCGGTAGTGAACGTATACCCATAGTAACCCAGCCCCAAACAAAACAGAGCAAACGCCAAAGGTACAAAAAGCTTTAGAGGAGAATAAAGTGTGCCAATCTTGAAAATAATCAGAAGGAAACGAATACCGTCCTGAAGCGGTTTAATATGACTTTTCCCGTCGCGTTGTGCAGCATGAATTGGCTCGTAGCATACTGAATAACCCGCCCTGAAAAAGGCCATGGTGGATGTGGTAGGATAAGAAAAGCCATTGGGCAGAAGACTAAGGAACTGCAGGAATTTATCCCTCCTGACAGCTCTGAATCCAGATGTAAGATCTTCGACTTTCTGGCCTGTCATGTAACTTGCGAGTCGATTATAAAATTTGTTGGCAAATCCCCTGCCAACACTTGCCTGGGAGCCTGCTTGGCGAGCGCCTACGACCATATCAAAACCTTGATCAAGCTTCTGCAAAAGCCGGTGAACATCGTCTGGAGAATGCTGACCATCCGCATCCATGAAGAGAAGGACATCTCCTGTGGCAGCTCTAGCTCCACTCTTTATCGCAGCACCATTACCCTTTGAATAGGGATGACGAACAACTCTTGCACCCAGCTGTTCTGCAATGTCACCGGTGCCGTCAGTGGACCCATCATCGACAACAACGATCTCTTTCAGCCCAGACAAAGCTACAAGTTTCTTGATCAAGGAGGGTAGTGACCCAGATTCGTTCTTTGCGGGAATTACTACAGAAGCTTCCATGTACGAGTTTACCTTAAAGATTTTTGTGGGGCCCTACCGGCTTCTATCTTCAGGCGACTGATCCTCGCCTGCGAAGTCATCTTCTACTACCCGGATAAAATGCTCAACCTCGTGTAACGGCGGTGATTCCGCAGCTGCACGTCCGGCTATTTCACCAGACTCGAGCCTTTCCTTCACAAATCTTGCGTCATTCAGAGCTTGCTTAAAAAGCCCGGCACTGGCTTTGTACGCGGCGATATTCATTCTCATATGCAACGACGAACGTGACTTGAGTGCTTTTTCGAGCATCTTAAGCCCTTTTTCTCGCTCGCCAGCCTGTAACAACGCCAGCCCATGGTAGTAATGTAGGTGCGCGTACGCCAGCGCATCGGGAGACGTGTATGATGAACTATTGAGCAATTTTTCCGTAATTACCATGGCATCTTGAGAGGATATCCCCTTACAGTTATCGCTTGATGCGCTCGTTATGAGACTATTCAGAAGGTTAAAGTCGGTATGTCTGTAAGGGCCTGCTTCAGAGAGTGACTTTACTTCCATGACGTCCTCAGGACTGGCCCCCCCAGTCATACACTGAACCAGCACCTGCGTCAGGCGTAGACGGAAATCATCAGGAATTCGGTCTGCAGCCTCGTTCAACAATTCTCTGGACTCAAGCAATCGCCCATTCGCGAATAACATTTGGGCTGCCTCGGTTTGTGAACGAACAGAACCAGGCTTTTGGGCTGCCCAAACCATCGTGAGCTTCTGATAATCCCCCCACAGGCTAGATGCTGAAAACGTCAGCCCGGCAAACAAAGCGATAACAGCAATACCGAGCGAAGATTTCAGCAATGGCCTCAAATTCTGTGATACCCACCATATGATAGGCAGAAAGAGAAACGCACTACCAAGGTAAATACGATGATCAAACTTCATTTCCAGACGAATCGTTGTGGACTCGATTGCTAAAGACGCGAAGTAAAACAGGATTGCAAATGCTGTTATCGGCCAGGTTTTTCGTTTTATGATCGAAAAACTGATGAGGCCGATTACCAGTACAGCAGAAAGAAACGTGGTAAATGGTGCAAAAATTCCACGACTGATTTCGAGGTCATCGTAAAATATCTGCCCTCCAGAAGAGCTCGGGATAAACCAATTTTGAAGATAGGAAAGAACAACTCGGAATTGAGTCAATACTCTTTCATAAGGAGAAAAATCTCTGGTCCCGTAGTCTTGAAACCAACCGTTCACCACTGGACCCTTTAACAATAAGATTGCAAGGGCGATAGATGGAAGAACCAATACAATCCACTTCCAAAACCGATTAAGTGCGGGAAGGCGGCTATTTGCGCGAACGACCGTCGATTCAAGGCATAACACCATAAGGGCAAGAGCTGCACCATTCTCCTTCGAAAACGTTGCGAGAACGGTCCCTAGGCCCACACCTAGTGTCATAATCGCGTAACCTTTTGTCGGAGCCGTCATTATTTGAAAACGACCATGAAGATACAAACAAATGCCGATCAGGCAGAACATCGCAGAGAGCATCGCCATACGCTGAATAATATACAACGTTGTCGACGTCAGGTATGGGTGCAAAAGCCACAACCCCGCAACAATCAAGGCAATCCATACGCGCTGGCTGTAGGCAAGCGACTCTCTGAGCCGGAGGACCTGCAATGTTACTGTGAATAAAAGAGTACCGTTTAGGAGATGTAACAACACATTGGTGTACTTAAATCCAAACGGATCTGCTGGCCAGTTATTCGCATTCAAAAGAAAAGAAAGAAGGGAGATCGGCCTACCAGTTGGACCCGAAAAACCTCCAAAAACATAAGAGTGGAAAGTATCCCAGTCAGTGACACCACCATAAAAACCGAGAGCTCTCAGGTTTGGAAAATCATCAAATATAAAGTTGCCGTGGAGCCCAGGATAATAGACGACGAAGCCAAGAAGAAGCAAAATCAGCCAACTTGAAGACGCCAACAGTAATTTATAACGGCAGATGGTCAAACTAACACCTTCTCAATTAAAGTTTGGTCGTTAAGGCCCCCGCCCCCTTATTATCGACAATCTCCTGTAATGAAGCGAGTCAATGCTGCATAAAAATACAATTTCAAATGAGCTTGACTACTTTACGGGGAAGATCAACAGAGGGTTATTGCTACTATTAGGTCAGGATTATCCGGTCGCCCTTTTACTTTCTAGCCACAAAAAAGACCCGCTAACGCGGGCCTTTTTTGTGGCTAGAAAGTCCAATATCATTACCGGCAGTTGGTCGGCAAATACTTGTCTTCCAAAGTCTTTGTGCCACCACCGTCTCTACATGTCCACTTTATGCTACCTGCAGAGGTTATAGCAGATACATCCAGAATTGCACCGCTGATAACATCGTTAACAGACCCACCGTAGGTGACAGCAATCACACCAGGAGTCGCACCTGCGTCAACCTGACTTACGTAGCTGCCTTGAATGGACCCGGGTGCTTCCAAGCCCAAAGAACTATTCGAGGATGGGAAGCTGCCACGATGATTGTAGTATTCAGCTAACGCAGTTTTTGCACCAGATGCCAAACTCAGACCTTCAGAAACTTGCGCACGTACCGTGTAATCCTGGTAAGCGGGGATAGCAACTGCCGCAAGAATGCCAATGATCGCCACAACGATCATAAGTTCGATCAAAGTAAAACCCTGTTGAACTTTTTTCATAATTTATCTCCAAAATTTCGTCAGTCACACTCCAGTGGGAGCAGCCTGATCTGTAACTAGCATGGCGCGTGCCAAATGTAATAAATTTCTAATTTCCTAGGTTCTATCAGAGACCTAGACGATAAAATGCCCTTCATGACTACATATTTATGATCGCCCTCAAGTGCCCGCACCCGTCAACCAGTGACGATTTTGGTCACCTCCACCAGACAAAAACACTGACTTTCCAAACGCATCCCATCCATCTAAACTCTGGTTAATTCACACCTGACAAAATTTCAGCAACTTAGGCGGCATTCTTAAATCCTCTATGGCTACTAACAACTCCAATGTGACGCTGACAGGTCTTGCCCGGCGATTTGTCGAGGATGGCCTTCTGGACGAAGCAACGGCGAAAGATGCTTTTATTCAGGCTTCCCAGAACAGAATCCCACTAATTACCTACCTGGTGCAGAACGACCTCGCAAACAGCAGCGGACTGGCTTTCTCTGCTGCCATGGAGTTCGGAGTATCAGTGCTGGACCTCAGCTCTTTCCTGCCGGAAATGATGCCGGAGAAGGTGGTTGACGAGAAACTTGTGCGCAAGCATAACGCGCTACCGCTCTATAAGCGTGGAAATCGACTCTTTATAGCAGTGTCAGACCCCACAAACATTCAGGCGCTCGACGAGATCAAATTCAATACCGGCCTGAGTACCGATGCCATCCTGGTTGACGATGCAAAACTTCGTGCCGCCATTGATAAATACCTTGAATCCCAGGACAGCACCATGGGCGACTTGGACGATGCTGATCTGGAGGGTGTCGAGACCGAAGGCGGTGAACAGGACGATGATGCCGTTGTGGCGGCCACGGATGTTGATGACGCGCCCATTGTTAAGTATGTGAACAAGATGCTGCTTGATGCCATTCGAGGTGGCGCCTCAGATGTGCACTTTGAGCCTTATGAAAAGACCTACCGGGTACGTTACCGGACTGACGGCATCCTAAAGGAAATATCCCGCCCTTCGATTAAGCTGGCACCGAAGATTTCAGCCCGTATAAAGATCATGGCGCAACTGGACATTTCCGAGCGCCGGGTGCCCCAGGACGGCCGGATCAAGATGAAGCTGTCCAAAACCAAGGCGATCGATTTTCGCGTGAACACCCTGCCTACCTTGTGGGGTGAGAAAATTGTTCTGCGGATCCTGGATCCCAGCCAGGCGAAAATGGGCATCGACGCCCTGGGGTACGAGGAAGAACAGAAAAAGCTCTACATGGATGCCCTTGAGCAGCCACAGGGGATGATTCTGGTGACCGGACCTACCGGTTCCGGTAAAACGGTTTCGCTTTACACCGGCCTTAATATCCTTAACACCACAGAGCGCAACATCTCCACAGCGGAAGATCCGGCCGAGATCAACCTGGAAGGCGTGAATCAGGTCAACGTGAACAATCGGGTCGGGCTGGGTTTTGCCGAAGCCCTAAGGGCATTCCTGCGTCAGGACCCGGACATCATCATGGTGGGCGAGATCCGTGACCTGGAAACCGCAAACATTGCCATCAAGGCCGCGCAGACGGGCCACCTCGTGCTTTCTACCCTGCACACCAACAGTGCCGCGGAAACACTGACGCGGATGATGAATATGGGCGTGCCTGCCTTCAACATTGCTACGTCCGTGAGCCTAATTATTGCCCAGCGCTTGGGCCGCCGGTTGTGCAATTCCTGCAAGCAGGCGGCCGATATCCCGAAAGACGTGCTTTTAGCGGAGGGGTTCACACAGGAACAAATTGATACAGGGTTCACGTTGTACCGCCCCAAGGGCTGTGATAAATGCAATGGAGGATATAAAGGCCGCGTCGGGATTTACGAGGTGGTCAAGATTACCGACGAGCTGGCGAGCATGATTATGGAAGAGGCCAGCTCCATTAAAATTGCAAAGCAGGCACAGGCCGAAGGCTTTCCGAACTTGCGCCAGTCTGCCCTCAAAAAGGTGATTGAGGGTGTGACCAGCCTCGAGGAAGCCAACCGCGTGACGAAGGATTAAGCATGGCAGCAAAAACAGAGAAACTTCAGGCGTTCGTCTGGGAAGGTAAAGACCGCAAGGGCAACAAGTCCAAGGGTGAGGTGAACGGGACGAATCTTGCGCTGGTCAAGGCCCAGTTGCGCAAACAAGGTATCATTCCGGACAAGGTAAAGAAAAAACCCAAGCCGTTGTTTGGTGGTAGTAAGAAGATCACGCCGTTCGATATTGCCATGTTTACCCGACAGATGGCGACGATGATGAAGGCAGGGGTGCCACTGGTTCAGAGCTTTGACATCGTGACCGATGGCCTGGAAAACCAGGGTCTTAGGGAGTTGATTGCGGCGGTGCGAAATGATGTGGCATCCGGTACCAGCTTCGCTAATGCTTTGCGCCGTCATCCCAAGTACTTTGATAACCTCTACTGCAACCTTGTGGACTCTGGTGAGAAAGCCGGTGCGCTGGAGCAAATGCTCGACCGGATTGCCATGTATCTTGAGAAAACTGAGACTCTCAAGAAAAAGGTCAAGAAAGCCATGACCTACCCGATTGCGGTTGTGGTGGTGGCTATTGTGGTAACCGCCATTTTGCTGGTTAAGGTGGTGCCGCAGTTTGAGAGCCTGTTCCAGGGCTTTGGTGCGGACTTGCCGGTGTTCACTCAGTTCATTATCGGGATATCCGAATGGATGCAGAAGTGGTGGTTCGTTGTACTGCTTGGAATTGTGGGCACAATTTTTCTTTTCAAGGAAGCCAAGAAGAAGTCACTGAAGTTCTCCGATTTCGTAGACAAGTATGTGCTGAAACTGCCCATCGTTGGTGAAATCCTGGACAAATCTGCTGTTGCCAAGTTTGGCAGGGTACTTTCTACCACTTTCGCTTCCGGTGTTCCTCTGGTGGATGCACTGGACTCGGTTGCCGGTGCTACCGGTAATGCGGTGTATCGCGATGCGGTGATGAAGATTAAGGATGATGTTTCCAGCGGTACTCAGTTGCAGGCCTCTATGAAAACGACCGGGGTCTTTCCGGTGATGGCTGTGCAGCTGACCTCAATTGGTGAGGAGTCCGGTAATCTGGATGAGATGCTGGAGAAGGTTGCTGACCATTACGAGGGGGTTGTTGACGATATGGTTGATAACCTGACTGCTCTGATGGAGCCAATGATTATGGCGGTTCTTGGTGTTTTGGTGGGTGGCCTGATTATCGGGATGTATCTGCCGATCTTCCAGATGGGTCAGGTGGTTTGATTTGTCTGGTTCTGCTGCCGGATTACGGCCTCTCATAGGGGCCTAATCCAACAAACCTGACTTCCCTCACCGCTTCCAACGTTCCCCAACCCGGATAAGTAATGCCAAACCTAGCTCCACTTCTCGACACCCCATGGCTCCTCTACACCGTAGTCACCCTCTTCTCCCTCTGCATAGGCAGCTTCCTCAACGTCGTCATCCTGCGCCTGCCCAAGATGATGCAGCAGGACTGGCGTTGCCAGTGTGAGGAGTTTCTGGAGCTTCCTGAGGGGCAGCGCAAGGAGGAAGAGAGGATTACGCTTTCCTCCCCGGCTTCCACCTGCCCCTCTTGTGGCCATAAGATTCGTGCCTGGGAAAATATTCCGGTGATCAGTTATCTGGTACTGGGTGGCAGGTGTGCGTCCTGCAAGACCCGGATTTCGCCGCGTTATCCGATGATTGAGGCGGTAACAGCACTGTTTTCGGTGGTGACGGTTTTTGTCATGGGGCCGACGGAAGCGGCGTTGTGGGCGTTGGTGCTGGTGTGGGGGCTGATTGCGCTGACGGTGATTGATTTCGATACTCAGTTGTTGCCGGACAGCATCACCTTGCCGTTGATGTGGCTGGGGCTGATTCTGAATTATTTCGGGTTGCTGACTGACTTTAACAGTGCCTTCTGGGGGGCTGTGGCCGGGTATCTATCGCTCTGGTCAGTGTACTGGTTGTTCAAGCTGGTAACTGGCAAGGAAGGTATGGGCCACGGTGATTTTAAGTTGCTGGCGGCGCTCGGGGCCTGGCTGGGGTGGCAGTTGCTGCCGGCGGTGATCTTGTTGTCGTCAATTGTTGGTGCGGTTGTGGGGATCAGTCTGATGGTGTTCCGCAAGCACGGGCGTGAGGTGCCGATTCCGTTTGGGCCCTATCTGGCGGCGGCGGGGTTGCTTTGCTTGTGGTTCGGCGCGGAGATTCTGGCAGCCTGGTACGGGTATTTGGGGGTTTGATGGCAGTTGTTGGCCTTACCGGCGGAATCGGCTCTGGAAAATCCACGGTCGCGCGGATGTTTGGCGCTCTGGGCGTGCATTGGGTTGACGCCGATGACGTTGCCCGTGAGGTAGTGGAGCCGGGTATGCCGGCGCTGGAACAGATTGCGGAGCATTTTGGGCGTGGTATCCTGCTGCCGGACGGCGGCTTGGATCGGGCGGCTCTGCGAGGGGTTGTGTTTGATGCCCCGGCGGAGCGGGCCTGGCTGGAGGGGGTGTTACACCCGGTGATTCGCGAGGAATTGGTGCGCCAGCTGCACCCGGCGGACTATGCCCTGCCCTATGTGTTGCTGGTGTCGCCGTTGTTGCTGGAGACAGACCAGCACCAACTGGTGGATAAGGTGGTTGTGGTGGATGTCCCGGTGGATGTCCAGATTGAGAGAACGATGGCCAGGGATGACAATGCCAGGGATCAGGTTCAGCGGATTATTGATGCACAGATTTCCCGGGAACAGCGGCTGCAGCGTGCGGATGAGGTGGTGGACAATAATCGGCCCTCTGCTGAGGTTGAGCGCCGCGTCGAAGAACTACACAAGCAGTTTATGGTGGCTTTTGGCAGCTAGCATTCGTCGTTTCCGCCCTTTTTTCCGCGTCTGTGTTGCCTTGCTTGTCTCAGTTCCCGGCATGTCCACGGCACAGGACCGGATGTTTTCCATAGATGACCCGTCAGTGCCGGATGTGCTGGGGCCGGAAAACCTGCCGCCGTCATTTTTTACCTTCTCACCCGGCGAATACTGGGCCGAGCCCAGGGATTCCTATTGGCTGGAATTCAGTAACTGGGTGCTGACCCAGGAGCGGGGCCACGGCGACCGGGTTCAGGCCCTGGGGGAATGGGCGGACCGCACGCTTTCAGGCAGCAACCAGGCGTTGCCGGATAACGAGAGCTACCTGCGGATCGGGTTCGCCACCGAATCGGAATATGGCGATCTGGCCCAGTTCGATCCCGAGGTTCGGTTCCGGCTGGAGGTTCCCACGGTCGAAGAAAAGCTGAAGCTGGTGATCGAGAGCGAGAGCGATGAGCTGATCCCCCTCTCTGAGCGTCGACGGAACCGGCAGCTGACGGAGGATGAGCGCAGTGAAACCGAGGCCACGGGTGCGTTCCGTTATCTAACGACTGTCGGGGATGCGATCAATCTGAGCAACGATTTTGGTGTACGCCTGCGACTGCCGCCGGATGCGTTCTGGCGTGCAAAAGCAGAGAAGGAATGGCAGCCGGGCGAGGACTGGAAGCTGGGTGTGGAGCAGCGGGTGTATTATTTCCATCAGGATGGCTGGGGTACGCGGTCGTGGTTTGGTGCCGGGCGTGACCTGGGCAATGGCTGGAATACGCTGCTGTCTTCAGAGGCAGAGTGGGTTCACGATGAACGCAAGTTTGAGCTGTCCCAGACGGCGAATTTTTACAAACGCATCAATAACCGCTCTACCATTAATCCGCGGGTGGGGGTTCTGGGTGAGAGCAAGCCGGGTTGGCGGACGACGTCGGTATTTGCGGATGTGACGTACCGGTATCGGTTGCACAGTGACTGGCTGTTTGCGGAGGTGATTCCGGCGTTGGAGTTTCCGCGGGATGAAAGCTTCAAGGATCAGGCGTCACTGGTTTTGCGGATCGAAATGTTTTTTTCTGGCAGTATTGAGAGGCCCTATTGATTAGTTTGTTTCCCGGCCGAGCTTCAGCGGATGGGTCCTTCCAAAACACGCTCAAGCACATCCCTGTGACGCTTGAGCTCCGCCATCCATGGCTCCGCACATTTTTGGAAGGACCCATCCTCTGAATCTCTAACTCGAGTTATCTAAAGCGCTTATGAGCCGTCACCCTTCCCGTCCCGCCGTTGAGGCTTTGACCCTCACACCGATTGCTATTACCCGGTCGTGTTTCCGTGACAAGTTCGGGGTACCGCGCCAGCCGGGGTTGACCCGGTATGCCCATGCAGACCTGGTAATCCAATCGCCCTTCGATCGGGAGGATGCGTTTCGAGGTCTGGAGACGGCGAGTCATTTGTGGCTGACGTTTCAGTTTCATGAGGCGGTGCGGGCGGAGTGGCGGCCGGTGGTTCGGCCTCCACGGCTGGGGGGCAACAAAAAAATTGGGGTGTTTGCCAGTCGGTCGCCGTTTCGGCCTAACAGTCTGGGGTTGTCGGTGGTTCGCAATGAGGGGCTTTGCCGGGATGATGGCGGGCATCTGGTGTTGCGGATCCGGGATCATGATCTGATTGACGGTACGCCGATTCTGGATATCAAGCCGTATCTGCCGTTTGCGGATTCGGTGCCGGAGGCGACTTTGGGCTGGGCGGATTCGGCGCCGACGGAGCGGTTGCCGGTGGTGTTTCTGGAGGAGGCGGAGGCGCAGCTTGCGGCGTTATCGGTGGAGCGCTACCCGGATTTGCGGGCGCTGATCGAGGATGTGGTGAGTTACGATCCGCGGCCGTCGTTTCGGCGGGGGCGGGACGAGGCGCGGATTTACGGGGCGCATTTGTACGATCTGAATGTGCGTTTTCGCTTTGTGCACGGCGATTCACAGGAACGTGTCGAAGTGCTAACGGTCTGTTAAACTGCTGATCGGTTGTTTTTTCGACACAGGGATACGTGCCTTGCCTCCGATCCGGTTGTTCAGACGAATAGGTGTACGGCCACTGGCTGCCAGGCTGCTGGTTTATGTTCTGCTGTTCAGCCTTATTCTTTCGCTGGCAGCAACAGGCGTTCAGATGATTGGCGAATTCGAGCGCCGAAAGTCGGAGCTAAAAAGCACCCAGGAGCGCGCGGCCGAGCTGGTTTCCGGGGCCATGAGCAATAACCTCTGGCTGATGAACTACAGCGAGGTGGCCAACAGCCTGGACGACATGCGTGCTATTCCGGTTATCCAGCACGCGCGGGTGATCACCGCCACCGGTGAAGAGTTCAATACCGGCACCTACCCGGAGGGCCGGGTGATTTCCCGGTCTTTCCCCCTCGTTTTTGATCGCACGTCTTTCGATACGCCCAATAACAACCCCGAGGCCATGGGCACCCTGACGATCACCTCGTCGGTGGAGACGGTTTATAATGAGCTGATGGACCGCGCCCTGCTGACGCTGCTGTTCCAGTCGATGATCGTGATGCTGGGCACCCTGGGATTGCTGGTGATTGTCCGGCTCACCCTGTCGCGGCATCTCGAGACCATTGCCGATTACGCCGCGCGGCTGAACCTGGATGCGCTGATTGAGCCGCTGCAGCTTCGGCGCAAGCCACCCAAGCGCGGGGATGAACTCAGCGAGCTAGAGCAGGCCCTGAACACCATGCGCCTGCAGTTGCTGGAAGATACCCGGTCGCTGCGCCAGACGTCGATCCAGTCCCAGGATGAGCGGGATGAGGCGGTGCGCGCCAATCACGCCAAGAGCCAGTTTCTGGCCAATGTCAGCCATGAACTGCGAATTCCCCTGCAGTCGGTTCTGGGCTACGCCAACCTGCTGACCGATACGCCCCTGGATCAGGATCAGCGGGAGTATGTCCATACCCTGCTCAATGCCTCCGAAAGCCTGTCGTCCATCATCAATGACCTGTTGGATATTTCCAGCATGGAAGCCGGCAAGCTGATGCTGGAGGATATCCCCTTTGATCTGCGGGACACCCTCAACGATCTCGTGCACATGCTGGGCGCCCGGGCCCGGGAAAAGGGCCTGGCTCTGGAGCTGCGCATTGACGAGAACCTGCCCTGGGCGCTGCGGGGTGACCCGGTACGGCTGCGGCAGGTGTTGCTGAACATGACCTCCAACGCCATCAAGTTTACCGACTCCGGGCATGTGCTGATCAGCATCGAGGTGCTGGGCCGCCGAGACGACAAGGTGCGGCTGCGGATCGCGGTGGAAGATACCGGGGTTGGCATTAACCCGGAGGACATTCCGCTGGTGTACGAGCCTTACGTTCAGTTGGGCCAGCGCTTCCAGCGCCAGCTGCCGGGGGCCGGCCTGGGGCTGACCATCTGCCGCCAGTTGGTCCAGCTGATGAACGGCTCACTGGATCTGGAGAGCAAACCCGGGGATGGCTCCACCTTCTGGATGGAGTTGACGCTCCCGGTCGCCGCCGAAAGCGCTAATCGCAGCCGGCCGGATACCAGCATGATCCGCGGCAAGCGCATTTTGGTGGTGGATTCCTACGAACTGTCCCGCAAGATTACCCTGGAGATGCTGTCGCGCCACGAGCTGGATATTGAAGCGGTCAAATCCGCCGGCGAAGCACTGACCTCCCTGAGGCTGGCCTCGGATACCCAGGAGCCCTTTGACGCCATTGCCCTGGATGGCTTTGTGCCGGATATGGACAGCGACCTGCTATGCCGCCAGATCCGCGGCAATCCGGAGTGGAGCCATACCCGGCTGCTGATCCTGTCGTCCAATCCCCAGCGAGGCGACGCCGAACATTTCCGCCAGGCCGGCGCCGATGCGTTTCTGAGCAAGTCCCTGCGGGAATCCTGTCTCACGCCGATTCTGCACCAGCTGTTTGCGGATGCCGCCCGGGACGAGCGTCGGTTCCTGACCCGGTTTTCCCTGCAAGCGGTCAGCGATAACACCCGCCGCAAGGCGCTGCCCTGTGGCCGCATGAAGGTTCTGTTGGTGGAGGACAACCCGGTCAACCGCACACTCACCCGCCGGCTACTGGAGAAGCTGGGCTGTGATGTAATGACCGCCAATGACGGCGAGGCGGCCTCCAGCCTGTGGCAGTGGCATCCGTTTGACCTGGTGTTCATGGACTGCATGATGCCGCGAATGGATGGCTTCGAGGCCACGCGCCGTCTGCGCCAGTGGGAGAGGGACCATAATCGCAGCCGGGTGCCGGTGGTCGCTTTAACCGCCAGCGCTATGGAGCAGGACGAGGAGCACTGCCGCGAGGCCGGCATGGATTCCTTTGTGGCCAAGCCTGTCAATATTGAAATGCTACGGGCGGTTCTGGAACAATACTGCAAGGCAACTGCTTCCACCTGATTACCGTTCATACCTTCAATACAAGTCATACCGTCAATACAAGGCCACCATGATCGTAAAATGCCCCACCTGTAAAAAGTCTGTGGAATGGAATGAGAGCAATCCTTTTCGCCCTTTCTGCTCGGAACGCTGTAAGCTGATTGATCTTGGCGCCTGGGCCAACGAAGAATACCGCGTGCCGGCTGAGAACGTCTCACCCGATGACCTCGACCAGGGCGGCGATGACACAACGCACTGAGCCCTCTAATTTGCACCATCCCTTACCCCGTTTTAAGTTGAGTCCACTGTGACCACCCGTTACTATTCAGTCAGTTAACGCTCTGCTGAAGCGGGTAAGACCCGATCCGATTACACTCAATCAATGAGAAGGTAGAAGAATGAAAGCGACCCGTATTCCTCTGATCGTCCTGTCCCTGGCGGCAGCCCCCGTATTCGCTGCCGACGCGGACCTGAGCCTGACCAGCGACTCCGTTAAGGGCCAGGTGAATTTTTTCGATACCAACTCTGATATTCAGGTCGGTACCGGTTATACCTATCACGAAGGCAGCCGCCATATTGGCAACGTGGATTTTCACGCCCAGGGCCGCACGGCAATTGGCAATCTGCCGACCACCGCAGGCCTGGGTTTGCGTGCGATCGGCTGGGATGATGACGATCGTGACGGCGGCGCGGTTGCCCTGGGCGGTTTCGCCACGGTGAATGTTCCCGACGTGCCCGGGCTGTCGTTCACCGGCGGGCTTCACTATGCGCCCAGCATTCTGTCATTCGGCGATTCCGACGAAATGACCAGCCTGGAGCTGCGAGGCAGCTACCGTGTGATCCGTAACGCCGAGCTGTTCGCCGGTTACCGCTATCTCAATACCGATTTTGATGGCCGCGGCGATCTCAATCTGGACGAGGGCGTCATCGCCGGCATGAAGATCTTCTTCTGACAGGCACCTGACCTACCGATAGTCCAACCCGCCGGTCACCCGATCGGCGGGGTTCACACCCTTCCAATCCAGCCCTGCCAGACTGACGGCCACCAAACCGCCGGGGCGACGTCGCCGTAATACCTGTTATAATTGTCATCTTGTGAACTGTGACGAGAGGTTTTATGTCTTCTGGACTGCGGGCGTTTTTGCTGGTTTTTCCGATGGTGGTGTTTGGCTTCTGGGGTGCATTGCACACACCAGACCCGGACCTTGACCGTAACAGCAACAGTGACGAAACAGCCGATATAGCGCTGGCCCAGTTGCCACCCCTGCCCCGCTGGTCCAGGAGTGACCTGCCAGACTTCTCCACCTACAGCGATACCACGGAAAAGAAGGCGGCGTTCTTCTCGTTTCTGTACCCGCGCATCGTGCTGGCGAACTCCCGTATCCTGATCGAACGCGAGTATCTGCAAAGCCTTGCCAACAAAGACCAGTTCAGCCAGACCGAGCTGACCTGGCTGAAAAACCAGGCCGAGCGCCTGCGGGTGGACGAGGAGCCCGGCAGCGATGATATGTTCCGTTTGCTGGAGCGTCGCCTCGATGTGATTCCCCCCTCACTGATCATGGCGCAGGCCGCCAACGAATCCGCCTGGGGCACTTCCCGCTTTGCCCGCCGCGGTAATAATCTGTTCGGCCAGTGGTGTTTCTCAAAAGGCTGCGGCCTGGTGCCCCAGAGCCGCGTTGAGGGCGCCAGCCATGAGGTGGCCGACTTCGACTCGCCGTATCTGTCGGTACGCTCCTATATCCAGAACCTGAATCGTCACCCCGCCTACCAGAAGCTTCGGGATGTCCGCCTGCAGGCCCGCAACAATGGTGAATATGCCAGCGGCTCAAGCCTGGCCTCCGGGCTGCTTGACTACTCCGAGCGCGGTGAGGAATACGTGAAGGAAATCAGGAGCATGATCAGCTACAACAACCTGACCTACTACGATGAGAAGTTTCGCAGCGTCCGCGACAGCAGTCAGCAGGAGTTGCTGCAGCTTGCCTCCGCCAGCAAGGAAGAGGCCCTGCGGACCGACCTTACCGATGAAGCCACCGGCAGCGAAGGTTAATCCTGCCCTGATAACCACCGAGATCTGTATTCCGGAGACGTCTGCCCATGCTCAGTTTTTTGCCTGCACCGGTCAAAGGTGTGCTTGCAATTGCGCTTGTGCTGTTGAACACCCTGTGGCTTTTCCCGATTCTGATGGTCTTTGCGATCATCAAGCTGGTGATTCCGGTCACCCGCATTCGCAAGGCCTGCACCATTGTTCTCAATCGCATTGCCTGGCTGTGGATCGGTTTCAACAACCTGCTGGCCGATGTGCTCCATGATATTGAGTGGGACGTGCGCGGGGCCGAGGGCCTGAGCCGGGAGCACTGGTATTTCGTGACCTGCAATCACCAGAGCTGGACCGACATTCCGGCCATCCAGCACGCCCTGAACAGCCGCATTCCTCTGCTCAAGTTCTTCCTCAAACAGCAGCTTTTCTGGGTGCCTTTTCTGGGCATTGCCTGGTGGGCTCTGGATTTTCCGTTCATGCAGCGGCACACCAAGGAACAGATTGCCCGCCGCCCGGAACTGAAAGGCCGGGATGTGGAAACCACCCGCGCCGCCTGTGAAAAATTCCGCTACACCCCGGTGACGATCTTCAATTTCATGGAAGGCACACGGCTGACGCCGGCAAAGCACAAAAACCAGAATTCACCCTACAAACACCTGCTGAAACCTCGTGCCGGTGGCACCGCCTTTGTACTGGAGGCCATGGGCGAGTCGCTGCATACCATGCTGGATGTGACCATCGTCTACCCCGAAGGCAAGTGTGGGGTCTGGGACTACCTGTGCGGGCGGGTGCAGAAAATCATCATTGATATACGCACCCGGGAAATTCCCCGGCGGTTTCTGGGCATGGACTATCAGAATAACCGCGAGGTCCGCGTTGATTTCCAGCGCTGGGTCAGCGAGCTGTGGGCCGAGAAAGACGCCCGCATTGAAGAGCTGAAAAAAGGCGCCTGACCGTTACAGCAGGCCTAGCTCCCGGGCGCGGACGATGGCCTGGGTGCGGGACTTCACCTCAAGCTTGGCGTTGATGCGGCGGGCATGGGTCTTCACCGTGTGCAATGAGATATGCAGACGGTCGGCAATGTCCTGATTCGACAGGCCTTGGGCGATGAGTTCCAGCACCCCGTGCTCCCGGTCGCTGATAGGCTCCGCCAGTGGTGCCTGTTCCTTCATATCGGACAATCCGTAAAGCCTGCCCACGGATTCGGTGAAAGGTGTATCCGGCAACTGCTGCCAGGTCTTCTCCAGCAGCTCCTGCAACTCGCCCCTGAGCTCGGCAAAGGGGCTGATGTAGTGCTCTTCCCCGGCAATGGTAATGGCCGTGGCCAGAATCTTCTGCGCTACCGCCGGGCCTTTCTGCCGCCAGCTGACAACGCTCTCCAACAAGCGAGAATGTATGTCCAGGCCGAACGGGAGTGACTCGCCGTTGTTGTTGCGGATGCCCCTGACGGTTTCCGCGGCTTTAACGTCGTCCCCTCGCGCCAGTTCGATCCTGGCCTGCAGGCAGGTGAGCATGCCCGGCATCATCGGGAACATTTCCGGCACGCAATTCACTCCCCGCCAAGGCTTCAGCCGCTCCATGGCCTGGGCTGCCGTATCCGCCTGCCCCAGTGCCAGCCAGCCGCTGATTTTCAGGGCTTCCAGAACCGGCACATACACTGACTGATCCACCTGCCAGGACTGCATGATGCGCTCTGCCCGGCCGATCCAGGCGAAGGCGTCGTCCATCCGGTTCTGGGTGCGACAGATCAGCACCCTCAGGGCCATGGCCAGCAGCAGCCCCAGATCCCGGGTCTGCTCCGCGTGACGTACGCAGGTCACCAGCAGGCGGTCTGCCTCTACCTCCCTGCCCTGATGCCAAAGCACCATCACCAGGTTGAGCTGAAGCCGGGTTTCGCCGACCCGGGCCGGGCGGGAGGACTCGTTCATGGCCGTATCCAGGCCGGTCCTCAGAAGGCGCTCTGCGTGTTTCAGCGAGCCCTTACCCAGCTCAATCCGCGCGTGGGCGTAGACGGCGAGAATTTCCGAGCCGGCATCACCGGCCTCCCGGGCCAGCCGTGCCGCAATACGGTTGGCTTCGCGCGCTTCAGCGAATTCGCCGGCTGCACAGAGGGCACTGGAACGCACCAGTTGCGTCACCAGCTGACCCTGGGTGGACAGTTCCTCAGCCTGTAAGGCCCTGTCTGCCACTGCCAACGCCTCGTCGACACTGCCTTCGCCCCGCAGGATAAACGCTCGCACGGCATCAATGCGCCCCACCAGTTCCGGGTGGGCGCCGCCGTCCAGATCATTGATCAGCACCCGCGCCTGGCGGAACTGGCCCCCGATGGCATGGACCCAGCCATAAACAATCTTCAAGCGTGCGCTCTTCTCCAGCAGGCCCGGCGGCAGCGACCGGCGAAGTCGCAGCAGCGATGCGGTGTCCTGGCCAATCAGTAGCGCCTCTGAGCCCTCCGAGGCAATCTGCACCGACTCGTCCAGGTCTCCACTTAACAGGGCGTACCGCAGGGCTTCCGGAAACTGGTTGCGCTCGCCGAACCAGCGGCTGGCTTTCAGGGCCCGCTCTCGCGAACCATCCAGCGCAGGAGTCTGCAGCCAGTCATGCAACAGGGGATTGAGGCGGAACCAGCGCCCCCGACCCGGAAGCGGCCGCAGGGGTATGCCGGTCTCGGCGGCCGCAGAGGGCCTGAACGCATGATCACAACCGGCATCGGCCAGAGCCAGGAACAGGTCATCGGAGACGATCTCCATTTCCGCCATGATCCGCAGGGAACGCTGCTGCCCGGGTGTCAGATGGATAAGCACCGCATCCCTGAGAAAGCGCTCAACGCTGAAGGTTTCCTGGATCGGCAGCCGCGCCTCGGCGGAGAAGTCCAGTTCTCGCTGATACAGGGCCAGGGGCGTAATCCAGCCTTCGGTTAGAGAATAAAGGTGCTCCACGGCAATGGTGGTCAGCTGGTTGCGGCTGACCGCGGTCTGGAAAAAATCGAAGGTTTCTGAGCGTGTCAGCTCCAGGGATTCAGTGCCGATCCGGTTGAAGCGGCCTTCCAGTTCGTAGGTGTGGGTTTCGAAAGGTAGCGGTTTTCTCGACACCAGAACCAGCGCCAGCCCCTGGGGTGTGCTGGCCGCCAGTTGCTGCAACAGGGCAATGGCCGCAGGATTGACGACGATTCCAATGTTGTCGATGACCAGGACGCTGTCAGCCTCGGGATTATTCCAGTGAGGGTCTGACAACAGCAGTGCCAGCGCATCACTGTAGCTCGACGCCTTTTGCTGGCCGGAAGGGCGGGACACTCCGCCGGGTGGCGTTAATGCAATCTCCAGAAGGGCCATCAGCCGACCGGCGTCGTTCTCCTGCCCGGTCAATGCAAGCCATCTCAGGGTTTCCGGGTTTCGGTCACTGTCACGAAAGGCAACGCTGAGAGCGTGTGATTTACCATACCCCGACGGCGCTTCAACAAACAGAGCCTTAGCCGGCCCGATCGCAGCTGTCAGCTTTTCAGTCAGCGCCCGTCTTTTCAGGTAATTGGGAACGGGTTCTGGCATTCGTATCCGCTGACGCAGTAAATCCTTGATCAACTCGCCACGATGTGCTCCGCCCAGTACCGACTGGAACTCATCATTGGCCGCACAGCCATCATCAAATGATTTCACTCTCTGCCCCATTGACAACCCGGAATGCCTGGATTCTGTGACCCATTATCCGGCAAATGTGATCTCTACCTTGTTGTAATCATGGCGACCTGCGTGGGGGTACGCCTTTAGTATGAGAAGAGAGAGATTAAACCAAAGCAGGGGTGGGCTGCAAAGTTTTGCAGGTGCACAAAAAAACGGCGAACCAGAGGCCCGCCGTTTTTTTACAGTCCCGGAATTACCTCCGGGACGATACTGGCTTATATAGCTTACCGTGTGCCCGCACGACGCAGGGCAGACGGGGTATAGTCACGTGAGCGACGCTCGACGCCGAACTCGTACGGATTGACTTCCTCGTTGGTCAGGCCCAGCACCAGGTAGCGACCGGACAGCAGGTCATACAGGGTTTCGATCGCGTACCAGGGTACGTTCTGATCGTAGAACTGCATGCTATGGGCTTCGGCTACGCGCCAGAGCTCTCCACGTCCATCGTAATGGTCGATGATGGAGGCCTGCCAGGAGTCTTCATCAATGTAGAAATCACGCTGTGCGTACACGTGACGCTCACCTTCCTTCAGCGTCGCACGCACGTGCCAGACGCGGTGCAGCTCATAGCGGGTCAGATCCTGATTGATGTGCCCGGCCTTGATGATCTCGTCATAGCTCAGGTCACGGTCGACCAGCTGGTAGGAGTTGTACGGAATGTACATTTCCTTTCTGCCGAGCAGCTCCCAGTTGTAACGGTCAGGCGCCCCGTTGAACATATCGAAGTTGTCAGAGGTGCGCAGGCCATCAGCGGCTGTACCCGGACCATCGTAGGCGACTTGCGGAGCCCGGCGTACGCGACGCTGACCGGCGTTGTATACCCAGGCGCGGCGGGGCTCTGCAACCTGATCAATGGTCTCGTGAACCAGCAGGACGTTACCCGCCAGGCGTGCCGGGCCCGTGATAGCCTGCTTGAAGTAGAACAGAACATTCTCATCCTGGCCCGGCTCGTAATCTTCCAGGTAGGTCTTCCAGGTCAGTTCGTCCTGAAATTTAACAACACTGAAGGCCCCGTCCGCGGTAGGAGTCACCTGGCCCACGTTACGCTGTACAGAACCACCCCGGTAGCGGGTAATGTGGTTCCAGATCGCTTCCAGACCATTTTGAGGAATCGGAAACGGCGTAGCCGTCTCATAGTTACCAAGTCCGTTACCATCCTTGATCAGCTCAACGGTGGTGGCGTTCTCGATGGTCTCTTCCATCACGTCTTCCGGATAGGCGGCCGTGCGATGGGTTTCGTACACCGGCATCTTGTAGTCATCGTACCGTTCTATCATCGCAATCTGGCCCGGAGACAGATTGTCGGCATACTCATCGACGTTGCTCTGATCAATGGTAAACAGCGGCTCCTCATCCGGGAACGGATTTACGTAGATGCCATCCCCCTCGTAACCCTCCGGTGGTGTTGTCAGTCCGCCAGTCCAGGGCGGAATTTCATCGCCATTTCCGGCTTTTATGGCACCCATCGGCGTGAGTGATTCGCCCAGCTGGGCAGCTTTCTCTTCGGACACTGCTCCAAAGGCGTTGCCCGCAAACATGCATGCGGACAGGATGCCAGTGACCAGTAGCTTCTTGTTCAGTTTCATTTAAATTACCTCGTTAAACGAATTCGGGCCGCATCAGAATGAGTAGGAAACGCTCGCACTCACGAAGTCACGGTCGGTCGATACGTTATAGGGCTTGCCGCCGAAATAGTTGGTATAGCCAATGTTGCCGCTGATTCGATTCTGGTAAACCGCGTTCAGGGACAGACCGATGGACTTGTTACCTTCGTTGAAGGCACCACCGGGCGAAGGCGCGTAACCTTTAACGTCATGACTCCAGGCCAATTGAGGCGACAGGTTTACACCAGCCAGCGCATTCGGGTAGTCCCAAACGAAACGGGCGCGGTAGCCCCAGGAGAAGTCGGTAGTGAAGCCATCATTATTGCAATAATCAGGATTGATATTGGAGAGCGGATAAGCCTCCGCAGTGCACAAATCATTACCAAGCCCTGGCACGCTCGCTGGCAGAGGAACAGTTCCCAAGCCAAAGGTGCCTGAGCGCCCGTACCGTGCCTCATCATAATCTGGCAGGTCATGCACATAAGTTGCACCAAACTCGGTAATGAACGACATCCGACTTGCGCCCATTATCTGATCAAAAAACTTGATCAAAGTGAATTGGGCTTGGGAAACGTTAAAACGATCATAACCTGAGATTGCTTTCCCGCTTAGATCAGCAGCACTCGCGACACCCGCTTCCTCTACACGCTGCTGAGCAAGTAAGCTAAGAGGCTCGTTTGTCACAGGGTTAGGAGCTAGCAGGCCTCCAGTAATCAATTCGAAAGCGTTCCATTGAAGCGGCACATCCTCACGGAAGCTGTATTCCGCCCCCAGTGACCAGCCGCCCGGAGTTGTTGTGTTGACGCTGATACCATACAGCTTTATATTTTCCGGGTATTCAATAAAATACTGGGGTAGTGCCCGACCGGGCAGTCCAGCACCACTAGTGGGATCGGCCACAACACCGCTAATATTTGGCAGCCTACTATTGTATTGCATGAAGTAAAAGCCAAACTCGGAATCGTTGAGGGCCGGAACGTACCAGCGAAGAGCTACACCAAACTGGTCTTTCGAGTCCGCATCTTTATCGCCCTCTCTCTCAATAGCTGCACGTCCCCCAATACCCATCGCTGCTAACTGCTCATACTGCGCCTGAGCAATATCTTGAGGCACCTGCCCTTGTGGCCAAATAGGCCCACAACCATCTGCAACAAAATCTATTGTTGAAAAGAACGTCCCACAATCATCGATCCGGGTTTTTTCCCAGTCGGTCTGCACAAAACCCTCAATCGTGACGTTCTCAGTTATACCTGCGGATACATAGAACATCTCAACTGGTAGCAAAGCGTCTTTTACCTGGGAACCGGGCGCTCGGAAGGCCTGCACGTCGATTGGGTTAATAGCGTTTATTCCGCCCTGAATGAAGGTGCTCTCACCCCAACTTACCACCTGATTACCGTATCTCGCGCTAACGGGCACATTTCCCAAGTACCAGTCCGTGAAGACGTAGGCATCCAGAAACTCCCCTCCAGACGCATTATCTTTGCCATCCGGACTTAACGGAGTGAAGCGACGGTTTTCGTCTTTAAGCTCAAAATCGTACCAGTAACGTCCACGAACGAACGCACCAACTCGTGTCAGCACATCAGAATCAACGGCGTAATCCAGGTACAACTCGCTGGTGCCCTTCACGATCTTGGAAACGGTGTCGCCCTTGTCAAAGTTAAGGTTACCGTCATCATAGTTAGTTGTAGACGCGCCCTCTTGAACACTAGCCGCATCTTCCCCCAGTGCCTGAAGATTGCCTTGCCCAATCAGACGCTTATCAGCATCTTCTGTACGCCAGGTCGCGCCAGCGCTGAGTGTGGTATCGAAGGCGGCATCGACGTCGCCTACCCTAAACTGGAAAGCGGCTGCAGGCGCCGACAGGCTAGCTGCGATAGCTGCGGCCAGGGGCAGTTTCACCCATGCATACCGAGATTGATTTTGTTTTGTCATTGGAAGACTACTCCATTGTTATTCTGAGTCGCTGCTCTCGTTGTTGGTATTCACGATGTTTGGACGCTACATGCACAGCAATCGTGATGCTGCCACTATAGCTAACGCCACCGGACGCTTTGATCAGTCAAAAGTATGATTTTACGATGACACCCCTCTCCGTGGCAGGCTCTACTCGCACAGAACCACTATAGACAACATTCCCGAATGCAACCAGTTGGGTTAATTCGGGAATTTCTCTGGAGGCCAGCGGTTACAGCATCTCAATTGCCATGGCGGTGGCTTCACCGCCACCGATGCACAGCGCGGCGATGCCCTTTTTCTTGCCATAGTGCTTGAGGGAGTGCATCAACGTGACCAGCAGACGGGAGCCGGTGGAGCCGACGGGGTGACCCTGGGCGCAGGCGCCACCGTGAACATTGACCTTTTCCGGATCCAGGCCGAGTTCGCGGATGGGCATCATGGCGACCATGGCGAAGGCCTCGTTGATTTCGAACAGATCCACGTCGTCTTTGGTCCACCCGGTTTTGCCAAACAGGGTCTCGATTGCGCCTACAGGCGCGCAGGTAAACTCGGACGGGTGCTGGGACTGGGTGCTGTGGGCAACAATCCGGGCCAGGGGCTTCAGGCCGCGCTTTTCGGCTTCGGACTCCCGCATCAGCACCAGTGCCGAGGCGCCATCGGAGATGGAGGAGGCATTGGCGGCGGTGACCGTGCCGTCTTTGCTGAAGGCCGGGCGCAGGGTCGGGATCTTGTCGATGTTGGCGCTGAACGGCTGCTCGTCGTCCGCTACAACCGTTTCACCCTTGCGGGTTTTGACGGTTACGGGAATGATTTCCTCTTTCAGCAGGCCTTCGGTGATGGCTTTCTGGGCGCGCTTGAGGGAGTTGATGGCGTAGGTGTCCATCTCTTCACGGGTATAGCCTTTCTTGTCGGCCATGTCCTGGGCGAAAGCGCCCATTAGGCGGCCGGTCTCGGCGTCTTCCAGGCCATCCAGGAACATGTGGTCCTGCGCGGCATCCCCCGGGCCCATGCGATAGCCCTTGCGGGCATTCAGCAGCAGGTAGGGCGCGTTGGACATGCTTTCCATGCCACCGGCGACCATGATGTCGTTGCTGCCGGCCTTGATCACGTCATGGGCGAACATAGCCGCTTTCATGCCGGAACCACAGAGCTTGTTGATGGTGGTGGCACCGGTGCTATCCGGCAGGCCGGCCTTGCGCATGGCCTGACGGGCCGGGCCCTGCTTGAGGCCGGCGGGCAGCACGTTACCCATGATGACTTCCTGCACATCAGCCGGCTGTAAACCGGCACGGCGGATGGCTTCGGCGATGCTGATCGCGCCCAGCTCCGGCGCGGAAACCGCAGCCAGGCTGCCCTGGAAACCGCCCATGGGAGTGCGTACACCGCTAACGATTACGACGTTGTCTGTGGTCATAATTGTACCTGTTTGGTTGATGTCTGTAGGTGTTGGATTACGCCCGGTGCGGCGCTTCAAGATATTCCCGGGATTGCATTTCCAGTAACCGCGATTCGGTGCGCTCAAACTCGAACGCCAGCCGCCCCCCGGCATAGAGATCGGTAATAGCCGCCTCGGCAGAAATAATAACCTTCACGTTGCGATCGTAAAACTCGTCAATCATATTGATGAACCGCCGGGCCTGGTCTTCCCGTTCCTTGCCGAGGATCGGCACGTTGCTCACGATCACGGCGTGAAATTCCCGGGCCAGTTCGATGTAGTCGTTCTGGCTTCTGGGGCCATCGCACAGGGTTTTGAAATCAAACCAGACCACATCGTCTGCGTGGTTGACGGCCCTGAGTTTGCGGCCGTTGATCTCGAGTTCCAGGCTGTGGCTGCCCGCTTCCACGGCCAGGCTATCGTAGCTTTTCTGCAGACTCTTGTCGGCTTCGTCGTCCAGAGGATAATGATAGAGTTCCGCCTGCTCCAGACTTCTCAGGCGGTAGTCGACGCCACCATCCACATTCACCACGTCGGTGTGCTTTTTGACCAGCTCAATGGCCGGCAGGAAACGGGCCCGCTGCAAACCGTCCTTGTAAAGACCGTCCGGTACAATGTTGGAGGTACAGACCAGAGTGACACCGCGGCTGAACAGGCCATCCATCAGGGTTGCCAGGATCATGGCATCGCCAATGTCCGAAACAAAAAACTCGTCAAAGCAGATTACCCGGGTTTCGTCGGCAAACTGTTTTGCCACCAGCTCCAGCGGATTTTTCTTGCCCTTCAGGGCCCTGAGCTCCTTATGTACCCGCTGCATGAATCGGTGGAAATGCACCCGCATTTTGCGATCGAACGGCAGTGATTCGTAGAAGGTGTCCATCAGGTAGGTCTTGCCGCGGCCGACACCGCCCCAGAAATACAAGCCCTTGATCGGGTCTTCCTTGCCCTTCTTCATTTTGAGCCGGAGCTTGATCATCGGTTTGTCCCGCTCCCTTTCCGCCGCCACCAGTTTGTCGTAAAGTGACTGCAGGCGGCGCACGGCATCTTCCTGGGCCGGATCGTGCTGGAATTCCGGCCGTTCAAGGTCCTGCTGATATCGTTCCCATGGGGTCATATGGATGCACTTTTGGGGTGTCATTAAGGCGTTTCCCGAACTATGGTCATTCATAACGGCGGCGTATTGTGGCCGATTTTGGCGTTTTCTGCCATGTTCCGGAGCCCTGTGCAGTCACCGGAACCGATGCGGCAGGCCAGAGATACGACGCAATACGACGATTGGCGCAGGCGTCTCTCGTGTGCGTAAAGGCTTTCGGGCGTTATACTCTGATAAGGGATTGTGACCACACTTTACACAGCCAGCGGATCTGGCGTATTCAGCACCTGCCGGGATACCGATTTCAACGGCATGGTCGATTCATTGAAAGGACGACACAGCTTATGACAAACCTGATTCTGGCAGCCATCGCCGCGTTGATTGTTGGCATTGTCATTGGGGTACTGGTTGGCCGCTCCGGTCAGGGCTCCACCTTGCGACAGCGCCGGGCTGAACAGCAGATTGAAGAACTGAGAAATGAATACACCCGTTACCAGGCACAGGTTAACGAGCACTTCATGGAGTCTGCTCACCTGCTGCGCCGTTTCAACGACAGCTATCGTGATGTGAACCAGCATATGGCCCGCGGCGCCAACCGTCTCTGTAACGACGAGGAATGGCTGCTTGAGCTGGAAAAGGAAAATGCCCGGGCGCGACTCGAAGGCTCCGGTGACCAGGACAGTGCCGAGCCGCCGCGGGATTACGCGCCCAAGAACGACCCGAAACAGAAAGGCACGCTGGCCGAAGATTTCGGGCTCGCTGAAAAAGAGCAGAAGGCTTGAGGGTATAACGGGGTTATCTAAACGGGTTATCTAACCAGTGTTATCTAAACCGGATTATCGCAGTCGATAAACCGGTGGCTGACCCCGAAGGTTTTCTCCAGGGCCCGTCCCAGGGCCTGAACACCGTAACGTTCTGTAGCGTGATGCCCGGCTGCGTAGTAGTGGATTCCGCACTCCCGGGCGGTATGGGTGGTAGGTTCTGAAATCTCACCGCTGATATAGGCGTCCAGACCGGCTTCCAGCGCCTTGTTGATGAACCCCTGGGCGGCGCCTGTGCACCAGCCTACCCGTGAAATTTCGGCCGCTCCGTCGCCTACCCATAAGGGCGCACGGGCCAGGCGCTCGCCGATCAGGTCAGCAAAGGCTCCCGGCGACATCGGGCTCTGCAGTTCGCCCTGCCACACCAGGCCATCCAGCGGCCGCGGTTGAAGAATGCCCAGAACGTCCGCCAGCTGGCGATTGTTGCCATACTCCGGGTGGTCGTCCAGGGGCAGATGGTAGGCCACCAGATTGATATCGTGATCCAGCAGGCGCTTGATCCGCTCGCGCTTCATGCCGCGGATGGCCTGGTCTTCGCCTTTCCAGAAGTAACCGTGGTGCACCAGGATCATGTCGGCACCGGCGTTGATCGCTGCGTCAATCAGCGCCTGTGAGGCGGTTACACCGCTGATGATGGTGCTTACCTGTTCCCTGCCCTCAACCTGCAGGCCGTTAGGGCAGTAGTCCTGGAAGTTTTCCGGCGCAAGCCATTGGTTCAGTGTGCGGAGGATCTCGCTGCGTGATGCCATGGGGTCTCCGTTTCCAGTATCTGAAATTTATCGTTTTACACCAGGGCTTTAAGGCATTCAATCAACCGTTTGTTCTGGTCTGCCGTGCCGGTGGTGATACGCAGAAACTCTGAAATCCGGGGCTTGTTGAAGTGGCGCACGATCACGCCCTGCTCCCGCAAGCCCTTTGCCAGGACCTCCCCGGCGTGATCCGGGTGGCGCGCAAAAATGAAGTTGGCTTTCGAAGGCAAGACCTCGAAGCCTAGTGCCTCAAGCTTTGCGGTAACCCAGTCCCGCTCGCCGATCACACCCTCGCAGGTGGCCCGAAACCAGTCTTCGTCTTCAAAGGCCGCGATGGCGCCTGCCAGGGCGAGCCGGTCCAGAGGGTAGGAGTTGAAGCTGTTCTTCACCCGGTTCAGGGCCTCGATAAGCTCGGCGCTGCCCACCGCAAAACCAACCCTCAGCCCGGCCAGGGAACGCGCCTTGGAAAGGGTCTGGCTGACCAGCAGATTGGGGTATTTTCCAACCAGTTTGATCGCGCTTTCACCACCGAAATCCACATAGGCTTCGTCCACCACCACCACACGATCCGGATTGGCAGCCACTATGGCTTCAACCTTGTCCAGCGCCAGGTAACGCCCGGTCGGTGCATTGGGATTGGGGAAGATGACGCCGCCGTTGGGCTGCCTATAGTCTTCCGGGTTGATCTCGAAGCTTTCGGTCAGCGGAAGGGTTTTGCCTTCGATGTTGTAGAGGCTGCAGTACACCGGGTAGAAGCTGTAGGTGATATCCGGATAGAGAATGGGCTGACCATGCTGGAACAGGCCATAGAAAATGTGCGCCAGCACCTCGTCGGAGCCGTTGCCGAGGAACACCTGCTCGCTTTGGACGTTATAGTAGCGGGCGATGGTGCTCTTGAGAGCCTCACCTTCAGGGTCCGGATAAAGCCGCAGGTTGTCGTTGAGCTCTGCGGTAATGGCCTCGACAACCTTTGGCGAGGGGCCGAAGGGGTTCTCGTTGGTATTCAGCTTCACCAGATTGGCCATCTTTGGTTGCTCCCCTGGTACATAGGGGGTCAGCTTTTTGACCAATGGGCTCCAGAATTTGCTCATCTTTTCTTCAACTCCTGAGGGGTACGGCTGGTGCGGAGGGCTTCCCGGGGCACGCTACGAGCACATCCATGTGCGCTTGACTCCGGCCATCCATGGCCGGAGACATCCCCGGGAAGCCCTCCGCACCACCGTCGCAATCTTTAGCAGTGGCCTTCTCAAAACGCAGGTCAGATTACGGCTTTGCCTGATCCGATCTACTCCTTAATCCGATACTCTGCCGAGCGAGCATGCGCCGTAAGCCCCTCACCGCGGGCCAGAACCGAAGCCACCCGTCCCATCCTGTCTGCACCCGCAGCAGAAAATCCGATAATGGAAGACCGCTTCTGGAAGTCATAGACACCGAGTGGCGATGAAAACCGCGCCGTACCCGAGGTTGGCAACACGTGGTTCGGGCCGGCACAGTAGTCACCCAGTGCCTCAGCCGTATACCGGCCCATGAAAATAGCACCGGCGTGACGGATGTCTTGCAGCAGGCTTTCCGGGTCTTCCACCGAGAGTTCGAGGTGCTCGGGGGCAATGCGATTGGAAACCCGAGCGGCCTCTGACAGATCCGCCACGTGAATCAGCGCAGCGCGGTCTGCCATGGACGCGGCGATAATCTCGGCCCGTTCCATGGTGGGCAGCAGTTTGTTGATGCTGGTTTCCACTGCGTCGAGGAAGGCGGCGTCGGGGCTGATCAGAATGGACTGGGCCTGCTCGTCGTGCTCGGCCTGGGAAAACAGGTCCATGGCGATCCAGTCCGGGTCGGTTTTACCATCGCAGATCACCAGGATTTCCGAGGGGCCGGCAATCATGTCGATGCCAACAGTACCGAAGACTTCCCGTTTTGCGGTGGCAACGAAGATATTGCCGGGGCCGACAATCTTGTCAACGGCCGGAATGGTCTCGGTGCCATAAGCCAGAGCGCCAACCGCCTGGGCTCCACCCACACAAAACACCCGGTCGACACCCGCAATTGCCGCAGAAGCCAGCACCATATCGTTCACCACCCCATCAGGCGTGGGAACGACCATAATAACCTCACCCACCCCCGCAACCTTCGCAGGTATTGCGTTCATCAACACGGAGGAGGGATAAGCAGCCTTACCCCCGGGCACGTACAAACCTGCACGGTCCAGCGGCGTTACCTTCTGGCCCAGTACCGTGCCGTCTTGGTCTTCGTACTGCCAGGACTTCTGATTCTGACGCTCGTGATAATCCCGAACCCGCTCGGCCGCCTTCTCAAGCGCTACTCGCTGATCCTGGGGAATTGACTCCAGCGCCTTCTGCAACCGGTCCTGCCCTATCTCCAACTCGGCAACAGAGCCAACCTTCAATCGGTCAAATTTCTCGGTAAACTCCAGAACCGCGGCATCGCCATGGGTTTTCACTTCATGCAGGATATGACGAACCGACTCATTCACCTGATGATCAACACTGTCATCCCACGCCAGCAACTTGGCCAGCGCACTGTCAAAGTCACTCTGGGAGGCGTTCAATCGTTTGATGTTGATATCAGTCATTTCGTCTTTCCTGGTTTGCGGAAGCTCTCCGCCGCGGTTTGAAAAGTCTAACTGGTTCGAAGATACGGCAAAGGCCGGGGAACGGCTCAGGAAGGGTTTTCCAAAACTGTACGGAGCCATGGATGGCGGAGTCCAAGCGTCACATGGATGTGCCGAAGGAGCGTGTTTTGGAAAACCCTTCCTGGGCCGTTCTTACTCCCAAGCCCGCCGCTTATCCACAGCAGCCGACATCTTCTCAATTATGGGATTAATACCCGCGTGTTTCATCTTCATGGACGCACGATTCACAACCAAGCGACTACTGATATGCTCAATGAGCTCACGAGCCTCGAGACCGTTCGCTTTCAGGGTATTGCCGGTATCGACGATATCAACGATTTCATCAGCCAGACCAAGGATGGGCGCAAGCTCCATGGCACCGTAAAGTTTGATGATGTCCGCCTGTCGTCCCTGGGCGGCGTAATAACGGCGCGCCAGATTCACGAACTTGGTCGCCACACGCAGCCGACCTTCCGGGGCTTTGGTATCCTTCTTGCCGGCCGTCATCAGCCGGCACCGGGAAATATTCAGGTCCAGCGGCTCATAAAGCCCCTCACCGCCATGCTCCATCAGCACGTCCTTGCCGGTCACGCCCAGGTCAGCCCCGCCGTACTGCACATAGGTCGGTACATCCGTCGCGCGAAGGATCAATATGCGCACATTGGGATCCGTAGTGGGAAACACCAGCTTGCGGGACTTTTTGACATCGTCGACCAGTTCAATCCCCGCCTCTTTCAACAGCGGCAGGGTCTCGTCGAGGATTCGTCCCTTCGACAGCGCGATGGTGATGGAGTCGGTCATGCGTCCTTCCGGTTCAATGTGTTCAGGCTGGCAGGCGGCGGATACTGGCGCCCAGCAGCTGCAGTTTCTCTTCGATACACTCGTAACCGCGGTCGATGTGGTAAATGCGGTCCACGATGGTGTCGCCGTCTGCCACCAACCCGGCGATGACCAGGCTGGCAGAGGCCCGCAGATCCGTTGCCATGACCGGTGCCCCGGTGAGGTGGTCCACGCCCTTGATGATGGCGGCGTTGCCCTCCAGAGTGATATCCGCGCCCATGCGAATCAGTTCCTGCAGGTGCATGAAGCGGTTTTCGAACACCGTTTCCACAATGGTACCTGTGCCTTCAGCCACTGCGTTCATGGCGGCAAACTGGGCCTGCATGTCCGTGGGGAACGCGGGGTATGGCGCAGTCCGGATATTCACCGCCTTCGGCTGGTTCCCTTTCATGTCCAGGGATATCCAGTCCTTGCCGGTGTCGATATGGGCACCGGCTTCTTCCAGCTTCAGCAGGACAGCTTCCAGCAGGTCCTCGCGGGTATCCTTGAGCTTCACCCGACCCCGGGAGGCGGCTGCAGCGACCAGGTAGGTGCCGGTTTCGACACGATCCGGCAGCACGTCGTAATGGCAGCCGTGAAGCCGCTCGACGCCGTTGATTTCAATGGTCGCAGAGCCGTGGCCCTTGATGTCCGCACCCATGGCGATCAGGCATTCCGCCAGATCCACCACTTCCGGTTCCCGCGCTGCGTTCTCGAGGATGGTTGTCCCATCCGCCAGCGCGGCGGCCATCATCAGGTTCTCGGTACCGGTTACGGTGACGGTATCGAGGAAAATATGAGCGCCTTTCAGGCGGCCATTGGTCTTCGCCTTGATATAGCCGTTCTCAACCTTGATCTCGGCACCCATCATTTCCAGGCCGTGGATGTGCAGGTTCACCGGCCGGCTACCGATGGCACAGCCACCGGGAAGAGACACCTCTGCCTCGCCGAAGTGCGCCACCAGCGGCCCCAGCACCAGGATCGAGGCGCGCATGGTTTTTACCAGTTCGTAAGGCGCGTGAAACTGCTTGATGGTATTGGCGTGGACCTCGACGCTCATCTTCTCGTCGATCATCAACTCCACGCCCATGCGACCAAGCAGTTCGATCATGGTGGTAACGTCGTTCAGGTGCGGCAGGTTACCCACGGTAACCGGCTCGTCCGCCAGCAGAGTGGCTGCCAGAATCGGGAGCGCAGCGTTCTTGGCGCCGGAAATCCGGATCTCGCCATCCAGAGGCTTGCGGCCCCTGATCAGAAGTTTATCCACAGTTATATCCTGTTGTTTGCGGGCATCAGCCCTTGCGCGCTTCCCACTCAGCCGGGGTAAAGGCTTTCGGATGCAGGGCGTGAATGGTGCCGTCGAGAATGTGCTGGAAAAGCGCCTTGTTGATCAGCTGTTGCCGCTTAATTGTCGGCAAGCCCTCAAAAACGTCACCAACCACAACGACCATGTAATGGTTGCCGTCAACCTGCACCTGAACCTCGCAATCGGGCAGTGCCTCTTTAACCAGTTCGGCAACTTCGGTGGCTTCCATAAAAAATCCTCGGGCGTTTTGAAATCAGGGGCGGGATTGTAACCAATTATGGCGCCCGGGTCAGCTATGGTCCCGGTTTTCAGGGGAGTCAGGCGATGGGAAGCCCGGCAACTGCTCGTCAAGGCCGCTCAGGGCGGCAAGTGAACCCAGCCGTTCGCTGACACCGGTAAAGCGGAGATTTTGACTGCGCCCGCGCGCCAGGCGCTGCCAGCAGAGCAGCAGGGAAAGCACCACACTGTGTGCGGTGCCCATTGCAGAGAGATCCACCACCAGATCCGCTTTGCTGCCCAGAATGAGTGCCTCACCCTCTTTCCTGAGGGCAACCACGGTCAGCGGGTCAATATGACCGCTGACCGTCAGCGTGTCATTGTCGAGCCTGACCATGGCCTCGGCAGAGGTCATGATTTGTCGGCTTCGCCTTCCAGGTCCAGGGAGTCAACGGCGTCACCCCAGCCGTCGATCGCGGCCTGAACTTCACCGCCGTTTTTCTCCATCTCCTGACTGAACCGATCACGGAACGCCAGACCGATGTTGATGCCCTCAACGATGACGTTTTCCATCATCCAGCGGCCGTCCTTGGTCTGGTACATGGAATAGGCCACCGGATAGCGGTTCCCCGAAGCGCTGGTCACCTCCATGCGCACGGATGCCCGCTGATCATTGTCGGGATTGATGACGGCATCTTTTACCTCGATGGTAAAATCGTCAGTACTCACCAGCGCCTGAGCATAGCTGTCAAAGAGGCTGCGCTTGAATTTTTCCACGAACTCGTCACGCTGCTCCGGGGACGCCTGGCGCGCATACCGTCCCATCACCCGCGCGGCAATCCTGCGAAAGTCGACAAAGCCTTCCAGCTCCTGCTCCATGCTGCGGTAAAAGGCCTGGGGATCTTTTTCATACAGGCCCTTTTCTTCGTGGAGCTTGTCCACCAGCTGCTGGGTATTTTCATCCACGTACTCAAGCAGGTCTTTCTCGGGGCTGGCGTGAACCGGAACCGCCACAGCGGTCATTATTAATGCAACTAGCAGCAGGCTGTGCCTGATCAGAACCATGGTTATCTCCTGTGAACCATTTGCTTGCGTTTTACTGCCCGGAGGCAAAGTTGGATATTATTCGTTCAAGGTTCATGGCGGACTGCGTGGAGTAAAAGGTATCCCCGTCATTGAGGGATTCCATGTCGCCGCCCACCGAAATATCAATGTACTGCTCACCAAGCAGACCGGATGTACGTATTACTGCTGCGGAGTCGGCAGGAATGTTATCCACGCTCTTGTTGACGTCGATAACCACCCGTGCCTGGAAGGTTTCGCTGTTGAGGGTAATCTCGCGGATACTGCCGACGGTTACTCCAGCCATGGACACCCGGGCCCGGGGCGTCAGGCCGCCGGCGTCGTTGAAATTGGCGTAGAGTGTGTAGGAACTCTCCGGCGCCTTTGGCGATAAGCCGCTGACCTGCAGCGCCAGAAACATCATGGCCGCAATGCCGGCAATCATGAACAGCCCGACAATGATTTCTGTTGTTCTCTGTGCCATGACGGCCCCCTGTGTCCAGTTGTTTCATTATACCGCGATCAGAAGTCGCCAAACATGACGGCGGTGAGCACAAAATCCAGCCCCAGCACCGCCAGCGACGAGTACACCACGGTCTTGGTGGTGGCAGAGCTGATACCCGCCGAGGTAGGCACGCAGTCATAGCCCTGGTAGACCGCAATCCAGGTGCACACAAACCCGAACACCACGCTCTTGATGACTCCGTTGAGCACATCCGCGGTAAAACTCACCGAAGACTGCATATTGCCCCAGAACGAGCCCTCGAAAACCCCCAGCCACTCAACGCCCACCAGCATGCCGCCCCAGATGCCGACCACCGAGAACACCGCCGCCAGAATGGGCACCGCGATAAAACCTGCCCAGAGCCTGGGCGCAATCACCCGGCGAAGCGGGTCCACCCCCATCATTTCCATACTGGAAAGCTGTTCGGTGGTTTTCATCAAACCGATTTCAGCCGTTAATGCCGAGCCGGCACGGCCCGCGAACAGCAACGCCGTCACCACCGGGCCAAGCTCCCGCACCAGCGTCAGGGCAATCATCTGGCCGATGGCCGCTTCCGAGCCGTAATCACTGAGAATGGTGTAACCCTGCAACCCCAGCACCATGCCAATGAACAGACCGGAAACCACGATAATGGCCAGGGACAGCACGCCGATCGAATACAGCTGCTTGAGCAACAGCGGGAAGGCCACCGAGGGTTTTGACACGCCGCCCAGAACCCCGGCCAGAAAACGACCGGAGCGCCCCAGGGAGGCGATGATCGCAAGCCCCAGTCGGCCAAATGCCGCCAGCCTGTCCATCATCGGCTGCTCCCGCCAATACCCCAGTCCTGCCCTGCCTCCGCCGCGGGGTAATGAAAAGGTACCGGCCCATCCGGATGTCCGTGCAGAAACTGCTGCACCTGCTCCGACGGATGCGCCCGCAACTCTTCCGGCGACCCATCCCCGATAACCTGACCATCGGCCACAATGCAGGCGTAGTGGCAGATACTCAGGGACTCCTGCACATCGTGGGAAACCATCACACTGGTCAGACCCATGGAGCTGTTCAGATCCCGGATCAGCTTGATCAGTACCCCCATGGCGATCGGGTCCTGGCCGGTAAACGGCTCGTCATACATAATCAGTTCCGGATCCAGCGCGATGCTGCGGGCCAGCGCCACCCTGCGGGTCATGCCCCCGGACAGCTCAGCGGGCATCAGCTCGCGGGCTCCGCGCAGGCCCACCGCCTCCAGCTTCATAAGCACGATATCCCGGATCATGTCTTCCGGCAGCGCGGTATGAACACGCAATGGAAAGGCCACGTTCTCGAATACGCTGAGGTCGGTGAACAGGGCACCACTCTGGAACAGCATGCCCATTTTTTCCCGCAGGCGGTACAGAGCCTTGCGCTTGAGCCGCGGCACATCCTCGCCCGCCACCCTGATGGTGCCGGAATCCGGCCGTAACTGGCCGCCGATCAGCCTCAGCAGAGTGGTTTTGCCGGTGCCACTGGGGCCCATAATAGCGGTGATTTTCCCACGGGGAATGTCGAGGCTGACTCCGTCGAAAATACGACGATCACCGCGGGTGAACACCACGTCTCTGAGCTCGATGTAGGGGGAAGTGTCCATGCCTGTTTCCGGTAACCGCCTGGGTGCTGCAGGGCCTGACGCGGATAGTCAGCCACCCTCGATGTGTGCGTACATTATGCCAAGCCGCCGATAACCTCAATCCATGCTTCGTAAAATGAAGTGATATCAGTGTCCGGTTTTGCTGAACGTCTTGTCATGTAGGCAGCCAGACGCACTGAAGTGATATACTCTCGCCACTACGAAAAGCATTAACATTTTCAACCCGGGTACCAGATGAACACTGAAATGAGTGACAAGTTCCGAGAATCCGCCCTGCGGGCCATCGCCATCGAACGTGACGCCATCCACGCATTGACCGACCGGATCGATGAGCACTTCGTTCGCGCCTGCGAGGTCATCATGGCCTGCAAGGGCCGCGTGGTGGTGACCGGCATGGGAAAGTCCGGCCATATCGGCAACAAGATTGCCGCCACCCTGGCCAGCACCGGTACACCCTCCTTTTTCGTGCACCCGGGCGAAGCCAGCCATGGTGACCTGGGGATGATCACCAGCCAGGACGTGGTGCTGGGCATCTCCAACAGCGGTAACACCAGTGAGGTGCTGACCATACTGCCGCTGATCAAACGCATGGGTGCCCCTTTAATCAGCATGACCGGCAATCACAGCTCCACCCTGGCGCGGGAAGCCGTCGCCAATCTGGATGTCAGCGTCGCACTGGAAGCCTGCCCTCTCGGGCTGGCGCCCACCTCCAGCACCACCGCCACTCTGGTGATGGGCGATGCCCTGGCGGTCGCCCTGCTGGAGGCCCGCGGCTTCAGCACCGAGGACTTCGCACTGTCGCATCCCGGTGGCACCCTGGGCCGCCGGCTTTTGCTCCGGGTTTCCGAAATCATGCACACGGGTGACCGTATCCCTCGGGTGCAGGAAGACACCACCCTCAGCGGCGCACTGCTGGAAATTTCCCGCAAGGGGCTGGGTATGACCACGGTCGTCAACGCTGCTGGTGACCTGGTGGGCGTGTTCACCGATGGTGACCTGCGGCGGACCCTGGATCGCTCCGTGGATATCCACAATACGCCCATCGTGGAAGTCATGACGCGCAACGGCCGCATCATCCACGATGATCAGCTCGCCGCCGAAGCCCTCAAGATGATGGAGGATCTGAAGATCAATGCCCTGCCGGTGATTGACCGTGATGGCAAGCTGACCGGAGCCATCAACATGCACGACCTGCTGCGGGCCGGGGTGATCTGATGGCAATTGCGCAGCGTCCCCAATGGCCCGCAGAGGTTGTGGAAAAAGCAGCTGCCATCCGCCTGCTGGCGCTGGACGTGGACGGCATCATGACCGACGGTAAACTGTTTTTCAGCGCCTCGGGGGATGAACTGAAAGCTTTCAACATTCTCGATGGCCTGGGTATCAAGCAGGTGATGGCTGCGGGTATCGACGTCGCGGTGATCACCGGTCGCCGCTCACCCCTAACCGCGAAGCGGATGAATGATCTGGGCATCCCCCACCTGATGCAGGGACGGGAAGACAAAAAAATCGCTCTCGAGGAGCTGGCCGGCAAGCTTGGCCTCTCCGCGCAACAGATCGCCTATATGGGTGACGACCTGCCGGACCTGCCCGCCATCCGCTATGCCGGCCTCGGCATTACGGTGCCCAACGGATACTGGTTTGTGCGCCAGCACGCCGACGTCTGTACGGTCGCCCCCGGTGGCAGTGGCGCGGTGAGAGAGGCCTGTGAGCTGCTGCTCAGCGCCTGCGGCCAGCTTGATGCCAGCCTGCAAGCCTATCTGGATCACAGCTGATGTCTGCCCTGTCCCTGTTTAACCGCCCTGTGGTAAGAACCTTGTGCCTGGCAGCGACGGTAGTGGCGCTGTTCTTTCTGCTCTGGCAAAGTGATGACCCGTCAGAGCCAATGGAGGCCGCGGACCTGAGGGGCGAATCCGAACCCGACGGCTTTGTGGTTAACGGCAATTACCTGTCGTATGACGAAACGGGGCGGCTGACAACACGGTTCCGGAGCCCGCGGATCGAGCAGTTCGAATCCCGCAACGAAACCGTGATGGAGTCTCCCCGTGCGACCCTTTATGGTGAGGAAGGCGACCCACCCTGGCGGGTTCAGGCCACCAAGGGGCGCTTTCTGGAAACCGATGACCTGGTTCATTTGACCGGGGATGTAAAGGTCGTCCGGGAAGCCCAAGGCGGCAGCCCGCTGACCCTGACAACGACGGCGCTGACCATGAACAACCGGGAACGCACCGTGTACACGGATAAGCCGGTAGAAATGACCGATGCCATCGGCCTGACCACGGCTACCGGAATGAAGGCCTGGATTGATGATCGCATTCTTGAACTCGAATCGCAGGTGGAAGGACGCTATGAGCCTGGCAAATAAATTGCTGCCCCACGGCAGGCCTTCCTGGCTTGCTTCGAAGCCGGTGACGCTGGCAGCCATCTTGCTTGTGTTGTTCGCGCCCGCCTCCCAGGGGTTTGACCTGGAATCGGACGCGCCAATCAGGGTCAAAGCTGACAGCGCACGACTGGACGATGGCCAGGGTATTGCCACCTACACCGGCGCCGTGGATATGACCCAGGGCCAGACCAACCTGACGGCCGACAAGGTCGTGCTCTACCAGGATGAGACCGGCGTCACCCGCATAGAGGCAACCGGCCGGCCCGCACACTACCGGCAGCCGGCAACAGAGGAACAGGGAGAGACCGATGCCCGCGCACTGAGCATCACCTGGTCAGCTTCCGAGGAAAGGGTCACCTTTGAACGCGAGGCGGTTATCGAACAGGATGGCAACCTGTTCCGCGGTGATGTTATCCACTACAACAGTGCGGAGCGCATCGTCACTGCCGAGGGTGCTCCCGACCAGGACGGTGGCCGCGGCCGCGTCGAGATGGTGATCCAGCCACGCAGCGGCTCAAACACGAATCCAGACACACAGGATACCGATGGCAGTTCTCAGAGCCAGTAACCTGGCAAAAAGCTACAAGCAGAAAAAAGTCGTCATCGACGTTTCCCTGGAAATCCGCAGCGGCGAAATCGTCGGGCTGCTGGGCCCCAACGGCGCCGGCAAGACCACCTGCTTCTACATGATCGTGGGGCTGGTTCCCTCCGATCATGGCCGGATCACCATCGATAACCAGGACATTACACCGCTACCCATGCACGGCAGGGCACGCAAGGGTATCGGTTATTTGCCCCAGGAAGCCTCAGTGTTCCGCAAACTGACGGTGCGCGACAACATCATGGCAATTCTGGAGACCCGTCGCGGACTCAGCCGTAGCGATCGTGACGCCAAACTCGAAGAACTGCTTGCCGAGTTCCACATAGCCCACATCCGCGACAGCCTGGGCATGGCCCTGTCCGGAGGTGAGCGCCGGCGCGTGGAGATCGCCCGGGCACTGGCCATGGAGCCGGCTTTTATCCTGCTGGATGAACCCTTTGCAGGGGTGGATCCGATCTCGGTCAGCGATATCAAGCAGATTATCCGGCACCTGCGGGATAAGGGCATTGGTGTGCTGATCACCGACCACAACGTGCGGGAAACCCTCGACATCTGCGAGAACGCCTATATAGTCAGCGGAGGCCACATCATTGCCTCCGGCAACTCCGGCGACATAATGGCCAACCAGCAGGTCAAGGAAGTGTATCTAGGCAATGAATTTCGCCTGTAGTACACTCGGCAAAGAACTTGCTTGGCACGGCAAGTATCGAGCACACAAAGAGTTTTTGTGCAACCCAAACTCCCTGGTGAGTCCGCGAGCGACCGAGTGACGGATCCTGAACTATGGTTATGAAAGCCTCATTACAGTTAAAGCTGGGTCAAAGCCTGACCATGACGCCCCAGCTGCAACAGGCAATCAGGCTTCTGCAACTTTCGACCCTCGACCTCCAGCAGGAAATCCAGCAGGCGCTGGAATCCAATCCCATGCTGGAAACCTCCGAAGACGACGACAACCAGAATCCGGAGCCAGCGGCCAACGAAAACGATGCCGCAGACAGTTCATCATCCGAGGATTCGAATACCGCCGCCGAGTCGACGCCAGACTGGGACGAGTCTGAAAACGGGCCCGACTGGTCGTCGGAAACCGACAGCCCCGACACCATTCCCGATGATCTCCCGGTGGACACTGCCTGGGACGACATCTACCAGTCGGCACCGGCGTCATCGGCCCGCAACGATGATGAAAACGACAACGATTTTGAAACCCGCAACTCGCCCACGGAAACCCTCCATGACCACCTTGAGTGGCAACTGAACCTGACTCCCCTGAGCGAGCGGGACCAGGCGATTGCCCACGCCCTGATGGACGCGGTTGATAACCACGGCTACCTGACCTCCCCGCTGGAGGAGATCCATTCGGGCATGGTGGACGAGTCCGACGAAGACCCGCTTGAAATGGACGAGGTGGAAGCCGTGCTTCACCGGCTGCAGCATTTCGACCCCCCCGGTGTCTTTGCCCGGAACCTCCAGGAGTGCCTGCTGATCCAGCTCGCCCAGCTACCGCCGGAGACGCCCTGGCTGGCCCAGGCGCGGCTGGTGATTACCCATTACATCAATCTGCTGGGTAACCGTGATTACGCCCAGCTGCTGCGGCGCAGCCGCCTGAAGGAAGACCAGTTACGGGAAGTTCTGGCCCTGATTACCGGGCTGAACCCGCGCCCGGGCGACACCCTCGACCAGGCCGAGCCGGACTACGTTATCCCGGATGTCATCGTGCGCAAGCACAATGAGCGCTGGCGAGTGGAGCTGAATCCGGAGATTGCACCGCGCATTCGCGTCAATGCCAGCTATGCGTCTCTGATAAAGCGTGCCGACAGCAGTGCCGACAACACCTATCTGCGCGACCAGCTGCAGGAAGCGAAGTGGTTTATCAAGAGCCTGCAGAGCCGTAACGAAACACTGCTCAAGGTAGCCACCCGGATTGTCGAGCACCAGCAGGGTTTCCTGGACCATGGCGAGGAATACATGAAGCCGTTGATCCTGTCGGACATTGCCCAGGCCGTGGAAATGCATGAATCGACCATTTCCAGGGTAACTACCCAAAAGTACATGCACACGCCGCGAGGCATATTCGAACTCAAGTATTTTTTCTCAAGCCATGTCAGCACTGACGAGGGCGGAGAGTGTTCCTCTACGGCCATCCGGGCCATGATCAAAAAGCTGATTGCAACGGAAACCCCGAAAAAGCCATTGAGCGATAGTAAAATTGCAGCCATGCTAGGAGAACAGGGTATCAAGGTAGCGAGAAGAACCGTGGCCAAGTACCGTGAGGCAATGCATATTCCTCCGTCCAACGAGAGAAAGCGACTGGTGTAGTAAAAATCCGATAACAGGAGAAGCCAATGCAACTCAATATTTCAGGCCATCACGTAGAACTGACCCCCGCGCTGAAAGATTACGTATCAGGCAAGTTTGAAAAGCTTGAACGGCACTTCGACCACATCAGCAATTGCCAGGTCACCCTGGAGGTCGAAAAGGTCCGCCAGATGGCGGAAGCGACGCTTCACGTGATAGGTGGTGAAATTCACGCAAAGGCCGAAGACAGCGATATGTACGCCGCCATTGATGCATTGGTGGACAAGCTGGACAGGCAGATCCTGAAGCACAAGGAAAAGAATGTTGACCGGATGCATGGAAACGGTGCCCGTTAGGCCAACCCGCTCCGTGCTTTAAAGTTAATCGAGCTGCGGTGCTGACCGATATCTTGAGTACAGGATAGACAGCGCCGCAGCCTTTTTTTACGGAACTGCAGTCGATTCATGAGCGACACACCCCTGACTATCGAGAACATTCTCGCGCCGGAGCTGGCCCTTTGCCGGGTACCCGCCTCCAGCAAGAAGCGGGTTATGGAAACCATCGCCGAGCAGATCCAGCAACACGATCCGTCGCTCAGCGATACCGAGATATTCAACAACCTGGTCTCGCGGGAGCGACTCGGGAGCACGGGCATTGGCCAGGGTATCGCCATTCCCCACTGCCGCCTGGAAGGGCTCGATCGCGTGGTAGGCGCCTTGCTGACACTGGAAGAGGGTGTCGCCTTCGACGCCATCGACAACCAGCCGGTGGACCTGGTCTTTGCGCTGATTGTTCCCAAGGAAGCGACCAGCGAACACCTTGAACTGCTCAGCCAACTGGCCGAAAAGTTCAACGAAAAAGCGTTCTGCGATCAGCTCCGCCAGTGTACCGACGCGGACTCTCTCTATCGCCGGATGACCGTCGAGGGAAGCTGAACCACTCCGGATTCGAGGAATATGGGCTATGAAACTGATTATCGTCAGCGGCCGCTCTGGCTCTGGTAAAAGTACGGCCCTGCATGTGCTGGAAGACCTGGGTTTCTACTGCATCGACAACCTTCCTATCGGGTTGCTGTTCCCTTTGACGCGGGAAGCCGCCACCCAGAGCTCACCGGGCCGCCTGAGCAAAATGGCGGTGAGCATTGATGCCCGCAATCTGTCCGGCGAGCTCAGTAACTTTGAAGACATCTACCGCAGCCTTCAGGACACCGGTGTCGCCATCGAGGTTATCTACCTGGACGCCGATGAGCAGTCCCTGCTGCAGCGATTCCACGCCACCCGGCGCAAGCATCCCCTGAGTGACGACAGGACCTCACTGCGGGAGGCCATCGGTAACGAGAAGCAGCTGCTCGAACCCCTGTCGAAACTGGCCGACCTCTACATCAATACCACCGGCCTGTCCATGTACGAGCTGCGGGACATGATCAAACAGCGGGTGGCCGGGCGCAAGGACCAGGAACTGGCACTGCTGTTCCAGTCATTTGGCTTCAAGCACGGGGTACCCCTGGATTCGGATTACGTGTTTGACGTCCGCTGCCTGCCCAACCCCTACTGGGATACCAGCCTGCGGAAATTCATCGGGACCGACCAGCCGGTTATCGATTTCCTGGAGAAGGAACCCCTGAGCCGAAAAATGGTGGATGACCTGACTCAGTTTCTGGAAAGCTGGCTGCCTTCTTTTGCCGACAGCAACCGCAGTTATATGACCATTTCCATCGGCTGCACCGGCGGCCAGCATCGCTCGGTGTATATCTGCGAGCAACTGGGCCGTCTTTTCGCGAGCAAGTACAGTAATGTGCAGGTCCGGCACACGGAATTGCCCCACCTGCAAAACCGGGAAGGCTGAGACGTTTATGATCCGCCGCCCTGTCACCATCATCAACAAACTCGGGCTTCATGCCCGCGCAGCTGCCAAACTGGTGGCGAAGGCATCGGAATTCGACAGCAGCATCCAGATCAGCCGTAATGGACGCCAGGTAGACGCCAAGAGCATCATGCCGGTGATGATGCTGGCTGCCAGCCAGGGAACGGAGGTAGAGCTGATTGTAGACGGGCCTGACGAAGCCGAAGCCGTGGATGGACTGGTGGCGCTGATTGATGACTATTTCGGTGAGGGCCAATAGCCAGGGATCCCAACCCGGCCTGGCCAAGACATTCACCTACAACTCTTTCTCACCTATGCAACCTAACTTCGCTATAATAGGGAGTTTTCTGACTGTGGGTGATCCATGACCGATATTCTGGAGAAAAGCCAGGCTCGCCAACGCCTTCGCTCCCTGAGCGAAGCGCTGGACAGTGGTGCCCTGAAACAGGTTGCCCGTATCCTCAATGGTGGCCTGAGCCCCAGCGACATCGCCCACCTGCTGGAATCTTCCCCGCCCCGTCAGCGGGCGCTGCTGTGGAATCTGGTCGACAAGCAACTGGAAGGCGAAGTCCTCCAGTACCTCAATGATGATATCCGCGGCTACTTCCTGAGCCAGTTGAACGCCCAGGAACTGGCGGACATCATCGAGGATTTCGAGTCGGATGACCTAGCCGACCTGCTGCAACAGCTGCCGGATACGGTGATCCAGGAAGTCCTGGACACCATGGACGAGCAGGACCGCCAGCGCGTGGAGGAAGTGCTCTCCTATCCGGAGGACACCGCCGGCGGCCTGATGAACACGGACACCATCACGGTGCGCCCTGACATCAGTATCGATGTGGTCTTGCGTTACCTGCGCCGTCACCGCAACCTGCCACCGATGACCGACAGCCTGATCGTGGTCAGCCGGCGGGACGAATTCATCGGTATGCTGCCGATTACCAAAATGCTGGTTTCCAACCCGGCCGCGACTGTGCGGGAGGTGATGGACACCGACATCGAGCCGATACCGGTCACGCTCTCGGACAACAAGGTCGCCACCCTGTTCGAGCGCTACGATCTGATCTCGGCACCGGTGGTGAGCGAGGAAGGCAAGCTGCTGGGCCGGATCACCATCGATGACGTGGTTGACGTTATCCGGGAGGATGCCGACCACTCCCTGATGAGCATGGCTGGCCTGGACGAGGATGAAGACACCTTCGCGCCGATTTTCAAGACTACCCGGCGCCGGGCTGTGTGGCTGGGCATCAATCTGCTCACCGCCTTTACCGCCTCCGCCGTGATCGGCCTGTTTGAAGCCACCATCGAGAAGGTGGTGGCATTGGCGGTACTGATGCCTATCGTGGCCTCCATGGGCGGTATCGCCGGCAGCCAGACCCTGACCCTGGTGATCCGCGGCATGGCCGTAGGCCAGATCAGCGGTGCCAACGTGGGCTGGCTGCTGAACCGCGAGTTTGTCGCCGGCGCCCTGAACGGGCTGCTTTGGGCCCTTGTGGTCGCCTCCGCCGCCACCCTCTGGTTCAAGGACATCATGATCGGCGCCATTATTGCCGCCGCACTGATCATCAACCTGATTGCAGCAGCGCTGGTGGGTACGGTGTTGCCCCTGTTTCTCAAATCCCGCAACATTGATCCGGCGCTGGCCGGTAGCGTTATACTGACGACGGTAACCGATGTGGTCGGGTTTATGGCCTTCCTGGGCCTGGCGACGATAGTTTATGGATGAAGGGTCTGTCGAATTACGCTGCGCTAATCCGACAAAATTGTACCAATGCAACCGCACGGACTCCTGATGAACGATACCCAAGACGACCTCCCCGAATACTCCGGCCCGAGCAAATCCCAGCTCAAACGGGACATGCACCGGCTGCAGGATCTCGGCAAGCGCATGCTGGAGCTGAGCAACGACCAGCTCGACACCCTGCCTATCAGCACTACCCTGCGCGCGGCCATTGAGGAATCCCGCCGCATCCGCCAGAACGAGGCCAAGCGGCGCCACCTGCAGTACATTGGCAAGATCATTCGCCAGGAAGACGATACCGAAGGCCTGACCCGTGCCATTGATGCATTCGACGCCGGCAGCGAGGAACACACCCGCCGCCACCATCTGGCAGAGCGCTGGCGTGACCGGATGATCGAAGAAGGGGACTCTGCGGTCGGGGAATTCCTGAACTACTGCACAACCGCCGATATCCAGCACCTGCGCAACCTGGCCCGGAACGCCCGCCGGGACATGCAGAACGAGAAAAACACCGGCCAGCCAAGAAAACTGTTTCGCTACCTGCGGGAGTGCATTGATGATGTTGAGGCGGCCAGCGACTAACGGCCGCCTTGCCAGCTTACCGCCGGCTCAGAGCCGGCGATGTTCCCAGACCGGCATGCGGGTCCGTATCCCGTCAAGCAGTTGCCGGTCCAGCTCAGCGGTTACCACGCCCGGCCCCTCGCCAATTTCGGACATGACACGGCCCCAGGGGTCGACGATCATGCTGTGACCATAGGTGCGCCGCCGCTCACTGTTCTGGCCGCCCTGCCCGGGCGCCACCATCCAGACCTGGTTTTCAATGGCCCGCGCCCGCAGCAGCGCGTGCCAATGGGCATCGCCGGTATTCCAGGTAAAGGCGCTGGGCAATGACACCCACTCCGCGCCCTGCTCCCGCAGTTTGCGAAACAGCTCCGGAAAGCGGAGGTCGTAGCAGATAGCCAGGCCCAGCCGCCCGGCGGGAGTGTCGATCACCACCACCTCTTCACCGGGCTCGAAGGTGTCAGACTCCCGGTACTGGCCCTGGGCATCTTCAACCATGGCATCAAACAGGTGAATCTTGTCGTAGCGGGCCACTTCCTCGCCCTGACTGTTGTAGACCAGACAACAGGCCCTGACCCGATCCCTCACGGTGGAGCCGTCCGGGCGTGACGCAATCGGCAGGGAGCCACCGACAATCCAGATTCCCAGCTGGGCGGCCTGATCGGCCAGAAAGTGACGGATCAGATTGTCAGGGTCGGCTTCACGGCGACCGCAACCAATCATCTGCCGGGTTGCCAGCACCGCGAAATTTTCCGGCAGCACTGCCATGCTGGCTCCCGATGCGGCCGCCTCTGCCAGCAGGCGCCCTGCTTCCCTGAGATTGGCGGCAATGTCGTGGGTACTGACCATCTGGATGGCTGCCACGCGATTGCTCACCCCGTTATCCTGCCTGTTCGTTGCCTGGTCTGCGTGCGCTGACATTGACTGTCCTCCGGTAAAATCATTATTGGCCGGTGTCGAATACTCGCCTGAGCCGAACGTCCGGTTCGTCCCAACTCCCGGTTACACTATAGGTTGCACTGGTCAGTTTACTCAATGGATCACCCAACACTTTATCCAGCACGAACAGTGCGCCCCCTATCGGCGCCCCTGCCCCCAGAAGCAGGGCAGCCAGTGGGAGGTTCTGGGTTAGCGGCAGAACCACCACCATTTCCATGTCGAGGCTTTCCTCAGCCATGTTGCTCGTGCCGCTGAGCTTGAAAGCGCCCGACGGACCCACCACCTGCAACTCCGGATCCAGTGTCAGCAAACCGTTGAGGATGTTTGCCTTGCCGGAAATGGCATCGAAAGCCACACCGGCTTCGTAAAGATCCGAAAAATCCAGCTGTAGCCGACGCCAGAGAGTATCGGAGTTCAACAGGTTGAACACCCGGAATAGCTGGGCGGTACTGTTTCCCTCCAGAATGACGCCATCGTCAAAGCGCACTCTCACCGAACCACTAAGCCCCGATAGGTCAAAATCATTGGGCCGCCCCGGCCAGTCAATATCCATATCGACGGCTGTGCGCTCACTGCGAAACGGGATTTCGGTGCCGAAAAGGTTGCCCATGTCGGCCAGGGAATCCCCGGTAATATCACCAACGAAACGGGTGGTTTCCCGGTTCCCGGCAATACTCCAGGTCAAATCCCCGTCCAGGTTTAGGGATTTCAGGGTGCCTGCTATATCCTGGATTCGCAGCCTTGTGGCTTCCGGCCGGAGCCCCAAAGACCAGATTCCGGCATCGTCATCACCGAGCTGGAGGCTGGCAATGCGCAGGTCGATGTCGGGCCAGTTATCCATTGCCAACGCCCGGAAGGCACGGACCTGCTCTTCGGGTTCCGGTAGCGGAGGTATGTCCTGTTCTGGCGGCTCCTCGCTCCGGGCAAGCCTTAGGCGCGACAGATTCACCGATACCGGACTGTCATCCGCAGGCCAATACACCTCTCCGGAAAGCCATTCGGACTCCGCTTCAACGAACCACTGCCCGTCGCCCTGGCGCGCGGAAACCTCGATATCGGTCAGCTGCTGATCACCCAGAAACAGGCGGTGGACAACCACTCCCAGGTTGCCCGACTGCCAGAGCAGTTCCGCATTCAGGCGCTCGGGCCAGTCAACGGAGACATTCAGTCTGCCGTCGGTCCCCGGTTCGATTCTGGCACTCAGGGGCGTCTCCTCGTCAGCCTCCTTTGCCAGCGGCGCTGGCCAGTTGATCGCAAGCCCGGACAGTTCCGAATAGAGTCTCACGGCGGAGACCGTGTCCGGCGCAACCTCCAGGGTAGCCTGGTAATTCAGCTCCCCGCTCAAGCCCAGGGTGCTTCCCTCCGGCAAAGCTGTCAGCGACATCAGAGTGCCGATATCAACAAGGCCATACTGGCGGATGCTCAGCGCCTCGCCTTCGCCGGTTCGTCGCAACATTAGCGTCACCGGAGACCCCATGAATCGCGCCTGCAGAGGCTTTTCGGAAAAACCGTCGCTGGTGCTGAAGCCCAGTTCGCCACTGAGCTGCGTCCACTGCAGGTCCGCCGGCGGGTACGTAAGCGTACCGGACTCGGCCCGAACCCTGGCGCTGACATCGGGAGACGCGTCTGAACCCAGGGGCAGGCCTAGCTCAAGATCCAGGTGATAATTGCCATCCAGCCGTATATTCCTGCCGCCTTCTCCGGCCAATTGCCCCAACGGACTGTTTTCCAGCCAGTAGGTCACAGCCTCACCGGGGACCGGTGCAGCGGCATCCACATAAAGATGAGCTCCGCTATCTCCCGGCACGATCCTTACCTGCCCCGGTCGAAGCTCGAGCCCGCCAGTGCGGGCGGAGTCCACATCGACCCGGGTGCGGCCATCCTGCACGTGAACGGTACCGGAGGCATCGGTGATCTCGGGCCAGCGTTCGTCGTAGCGCAGGATCGCATCCCTGAAGTGGAAAACCATCGAGGAGACGAAGGAGCCGGGTGGGGCACCCTGGTTGATCAGTCCATGGCCGTAATATTCTCCACTGGTGACGTCGACCTCTTTTATCGCGGTTGTCAGCCAGTCATAAAGGCCCGGGGGCACCACCTTGTCCGGCACAAAATCAGTAAGCATGGCAGCCGTTCCATTGCGGACGCCGACCCTGAGGCCGAGATTGTCCTCGCCGTTACGATCCAGCCGCAGGTCGAAGGCACCGGTCAGATCGGTGTCATCGCCATACCCCATGGCGAGGTCATCGCCGTAGATCCGGATAATATCTCCCTCCAGGCGCCAGGCCACAAGGGCCCGAAGGTCCCGGATATTCCAGGACCCGCGGAACAGAGCGGGGAACCCCAGGGTTAACTCCTCGCTCTTTGCATCCACATAACCGCCTTCATTGGTCACATACAGACGGCCGTTGAGGCCCGATATACCGGGCGCACCGCGAAATGCCTGAACATCAATGTTACGCACGAGCGCTGTCAGCTCAAAATGGCTGCCACCTTCCTCTTGCCCTTCCCGTTCCGGGGCCAGGTTGAGCACCAGCTGGTTAAGCTTCCCGGACGGCCGATAGTTTTCGAGGGCCGCGCTGGCAACCTCCGGCAGCAGGCCGACAACCGTCACAAGCCGTCGCAGTGGTTGCAACGCCAGCTCGTCGGCAATGATTGTGGGGCCGGCTTCACTGTGCCGGAAGCGGATGCTGAATGGCGGCACCGAATCACCGTTCCACCGCCACTCCAGACCCTTGAGGTGGAATTCACCGGTTCTGAACCAGGACGGGGCTGCAGAGCCGGTTTGCTGGCTGCCGGATGCACCCTTCCGGCGCCAGCCAAAACTGGCCCTGATATCTTCCATCGGCGCCAGCGACTGGCTGCCAGTACCGATTTGCAGATAAGGGGTTTGCACGTTACCGCTGACCTGTTCCATCCGACCGTCACGGAACGTCATCCAGACCTGGCCGCCGAGATCAAACCCTTCCACCCGGATATCGCGCCAGGTGTATTCCTCAACAAGCCCGTCGAAAAGCCGCCCCGAGTTGATATCGGCGTATATCTGGCCGGTAAAGTCGCCGCGGAAAAAGTGCCGGCCGACCAGCTCGAAACTGGCCAGCTGTTCGGTAGTGCCGGGGCGCATGGCCCGGCCGGATGCGTGAAACAGACCGCGCTGGTACACCAGATCCAGCTGGGGAATCTCGACATGCCGTATCTGGTCATTGTTGTCCCGGACCCCAAGATCAAGGCGGGTTATTTTTACGGAAGGATCGGAAAGCCAGGCTCCGGCAAGGTCAAGCCATCGCTCAATGTCGTTGGCCATTGGTTCGGGGATATCAACTCCCTCCACCACCACTTCTCCGCGCCGGGTCTGATTAACGGTCAGCTCCAGGCCGTCGGCCTCGAAATTGGTAAACACGATGCGCAGGCGGCCAAGGGATGCCAGGAAGTCCAGACCCACGCGAACACTCTGCAGAGAGCCTGCCACAGCGTTGCCCTCACCGTCGGAGAGCACGGCGATATCGCGTGCGACAAGGGTCGGGTTGAGCCAGTTCCAGCTGGAGGAAAGCGAGCCGATACGGACTTCCTGACCCAGCTCCGAGGACAGCAACTGCTCGACGGTGTCGCGGTAGTCATTGATGTTCGTGGTGAGCTGCCGCCCGATACCCGCGTACAGAGCCAAAAGCACGACAATGACCAGCAGCAGCCACCAGATCATACTGGCAAGCCGTGACAGTAAGCGCAGAAGGACATGTCTGTTTTCTGGATCAGCCACACTGGATACCATCAGGGGGAACCGCCCGGCCTAAGCAATGCCTGCCGTTCCGGCGTTAAAGCAGCACCACATCATACTGCTCCTGACTGTAAAAAGGCTCAACCTGGAAACGAATGGTTTTACTGATAAAGGTCTCAAGGTCCGCAACGTTATCGGATTCCTCGTCCAGCAGGCGGTCCACCACGCTCTGGGAAGCCATCACCAGATAGCTTTCTGCGTCATAGGCACGGTTTATCCGCAGGATTTCCCGGAACACCTCGTAACAGACGGTTTCACTGGTTTTCAGGAAGCCCCGGCCATCACAGATCGGGCAGGGTTCACAGAGTATCTGGCCAAGGCTCTCGGTGGTGCGCTTACGGGTCATTTCCACCAGGCCCAGCTCCGAAACTCCGGTTATCTTGGTTTTGGCGTGATCCCGCTCCAACATCTTTTCCAGCATACGGTGTACCTGACGCTGGTGCTCCGAGTCGTACATGTCGATGAAGTCGATGATGATAATGCCACCGAGGTTGCGCAGCCGCAGCTGACGGCTGATGGCGCGGGCCGCCTCGAGGTTGGTCTTGAAGATGGTTTCCTCGAGATTGCGATGGCCTACAAAGGCACCCGTGTTGATATCGATGGTGGTCATTGCCTCGGTCTGGTCAATGATCACATACCCGCCAGACTTCAGCTGAACCTTGCGGCTGAGAGCCTTCTGGATTTCATCTTCAACAGAATACAGGTCAAAGATGGGCCGCTCACCGGGATAGTACTCCACCTTGTCGGAGAATTCGGTCACAAACTCGTTTACAAATTCCATCACCCGCTGGTGGCTCTCGCGGCTGTCGATGCGGACTTTTTCCGTCTGGGGCCGAATCAGGTCACGAATGGTGCGGATGAACAGCGGCAGGTCCTGATAGACCACCGCAGGCGCCTGACAGCGGGTAATGCGCTCCTCGATCGCCTGGTTGAGGCGATGCAGATAGATCATGTCGCCAAGGAGCTCTTCGGCCGAGGCTGCTTCCGCTGCCGTGCGAATAATGAAGCCACCGCTGACCTCGGGGTCGGCTGCGGCTCCCTCCTCTACCAGGGCCTTCAGCCGCGAACGCTCATTCTCATCCTCAATCCGCTGGGAAATGCCCACGTGAGTGACGCCGGGCATAAAAACGAGATAGCGGGAGGGGATGGAGAGCTGGGTGGTCAGACGCGCGCCCTTGGTGCCGATGGGATCCTTGGTGACCTGCACCACCAGTGACTGGCCTTCACGCAACAGGGTGCGGATATCCGGAACGGTTTTGGGCGCATCCGCTGGTTCATTGGGCGGTTGCTGGACGGGAACGACGTCGGATGCATGAATGAAAGCTGCCCGCTCAAGTCCGATATCCACGAACGCCGCTTCCATGCCGGGCAATACGCGAACCACTTTGCCCTTGTAGATATTGCCGACAATGCCCTTGCGGCTTGTGCGCTCAATGTAGGCCTCCTGGAGCATGCCGTTCTCCACCAGAGCCACCCGGGTTTCCACCGGTGTCACATTGATCAGTATCTCTTCACTCATTGTGGCTCTCCTGCCTGCTGTTCCAGGTTTCCCAGACCGGACATCCGGCGCCGGCAAGTAATTGTGCGGTTTCCTGCAGGGGCAAACCAACCACGGCACTGTAGCTGCCCCGGAGTTCTTCTACAAAAATACCACCGCGACCCTGAATACCATAGCCACCGGCTTTGTCCATGGGTTCCCCGGTTGCCACATAGGCGCCTATCTCATCTTCTGGCAACGATCGAAAGCGGACATCGGTGATGGCAACCAGGGAGTGACAGAGGTTTACGCTGGCGATGGCGACAGCGGTCATTACCTGATGGGTAACGCCCGACAACTGTCTGAGCATGTCCACCGCGTGCTGGCTGTCATCCGGCTTGCCCAGAATCCTGCCCCCGAGGACGACGGACGTGTCCGAGCCAATCACTATGGCATTGGGTTCTGCCGCCTTTACCGCCAGTGCTTTTTCACGGGCGAGCCGCTCCACATAATCCCGCGCTGACTCACCGCGGCCCGGAGTTTCATCAATATCGGCCGGACGAACCCGGAAGGACAGCCCGATCTGCCTCAACAATTCGGCTCGTCTTGGTGAAGCCGAGGCAAGAACAATCGATGTCATGGAATGCCCGAACCTCCCTTATCCCAGTTTCCGGTTGAGGTTGTCCAGCACGACGCAGACGATGGGCCAGACAATCGCGCTGGTCAGCGCCGGCCAGAGATAACTGAAGCCGGAGTCATCCGCGCCCAGGATCTGCTTGATGAAATGTACCAGCATCTGGTTGATCCCCAGCAGCAGAAACACCATCAGGCACTGTTGCGGCATGGGATACATGCGAAGGCGCTGGTGGATCGTCAGCACCAGAAACGCAATGACGCCCATACCCAGGGCATTGACCCCCAACGGAGTGGCTTCCAGAACATCCAGCAACAGCCCCAGGCACCAGGCCAGCAGAATGCCGAACTGTGCGGGCGCGCGGAAGGTCCAGTAAAACACCATCAACCCCAGCCATTCCGGGCGGAATTCGAACCACTCCACCGGGAACAGCGAACTGCTGAGCACCAGGGCCAGCACGATGCTGAATGCGAAGACGGGATAACTGATCACCGACAGCATCAGCGCACCTCGTCCTGTTCGGGCACATCGGCCCCGGTTGCAGGGGCGGTTTCCTGAGCCTGGTCAGTGGCCTCCTGTTCCGGCGAGAATACAACCAGAAGTAACCGGCTCTTGTTCAGCTTCGCCAACGGCGTTGCCTCGATTTTCACAAAGGGCTCGCCCTGCTCTTTGGTGATCCTGTCGACTTCAGCAACCGGATATCCCTTGGGAAAGCGTCCGCCAAGGCCCGAGCTGACCAGCAGATCGCCCTCCCGGATATCGGCGGTGTCGGGCACGTGCACCAGCTCCAGGGAATCCGTGTCGCCGTTGCCCAGAAGAATAGCCCGCAAGCCGTTGCGGACCACCTCTACGGGGACCGCATGGCTGCTGTCGGACACCAGCAGCACCCGGGAGGTAAAGCTGCTGGTCTGCTGGACCTGCCCCATCAGCCCGTTGGCGTCCAGAATCGCCTGACCGACTTCAACACCATCCCGGCTGCCCCTGTTAATCACCACTTCATGGGAAAACGGATCCGGGGAAACGGCGACGACTTCGCCAACGATGACCCGGTCATCAAGCACTTCCGAGGAGTTCATCAATCTGCGCAGTTCGTTGTTCTCCGACGCCAGGGCGGCGTATTTGAGAGCGCGGCGTTCGAGTATCAGTAGACGTGCCCGGAGTTCTTCGTTCTCCGCCTGGAGTTCATCCTTGGAGGTGAACAGGCCGGCAACCCAGTCGCTGAGCTCAGAGGGCGCATTGCCCAGCCAGTGAACAGGTGCCAGACCCGTACCGATGGCGCTGCGGATCTCGGTAACCTGGTTAAAGCGGCTGTCGGCCACGATCAGCACTGCCGACAACACGATGATCAGCAGCAACCGCAAACCGGGAACGGGACCCTGCACAAAGATGGTTTTAATGGCGCACCCTCCTGCAACCTCTGCAGGTGTCCATACGACAACCGCCGCCGTGAGTTTTCACGAGCGGCGGCCGGGTTGAGGCATTGTCGGGGCGTAAAGCCGGGGTCAAGGTCAGCCCTCCTGGAAGAACATTCCGATTCCACCCCGGTCAATCACTTCCAGCGCCTTGCCGCCACCACGGGCGACACAGGTAAGCGGGTCTTCGGCAATGATCACCGGCAGGCCGGTTTCCTCGCTGATCAGTTTGTCCAGCCCCCGCAGCAGCGCCCCGCCACCGGTCAGCACGATGCCTCTCTCGGCAATGTCGGACGCCAGTTCCGGCGGCGATTGCTCGAGGGCGCTCTTCACGGTCTGAACGATCTGGGCCAGAGACTCCTGCAGAGCGTCCAGGATTTCCTCGCTGTTCAGGGTAAAGGCACGGGGAACGCCCTCGGCCAGGTTGCGGCCGCGCACATCGATCTCGCGGATATCCAGGCCTTCGTAGGCACAGCCGATTTCATGCTTGATGCGCTCGGCGGTGGAATCGCCAATCAGGCTGCCGTAGTTGCGACGTACATAAGTCACGATGGCCTCGTCGAATTTGTCACCACCGGTTCGCACAGACTCGGCGTAGACAATGCCGTTCAGGGAGATGATGGCAATTTCGGTCGTACCACCACCGATGTCGACAATCATGGAGCCGCTGGCCTCCTCGACCGGCAGACCGGCACCGATAGCGGCCGCCATGGGCTCTTCAATCAGGAAGACTTCCCTGGCGCCGGCACCCAGGGCCGATTCGCGGATGGCCTTGCGTTCCACCTGGGTGGATTTGCTGGGCACGCAGACCAGGACCCGGGGGCTGGGCGTAATGAAGCTGTTTTCGTGCACTTTATGAATGAAGTGCTGGAGCATCTTTTCGGTGACCACAAAGTCTGCGATCACGCCGTCTTTCATGGGACGGATGGCGGTGATGTTGCCTGGCGTCCGGCCCAGCATGCGCTTGGCTTCGGCACCGACGGCTGCAACCATTTTCTGGGATCCGTGGGTGCGGATGGCTACTACCGAAGGCTCGTTAAGTACTATGCCGCGTTCGCGTACGTAAATAAGGGTGTTGGCGGTGCCCAGGTCGATGGACAGGTCGCTGGAAAATAAGCCTCTGAGTCTTTTCAACATTCGTGTAGTTTCAACCTGAGAGTTGCAGTCGCAAAAAATGATGCGGCAACTTTAGCAGCGAGCACCCCTGCAGGCAAGGCACCATCGGGGCTCCCGCGGGGTCTTTCACACTTGCGCCTTTGTTTTGGCCCCTCCCGCGATTGTTCGAATCTGTTACCATGCGCTTTTATTTTTGACTTGGGTGCATGGGCGCTTGAGAGACCGCTTTCCAAAACACGCTCAAGCACGTCCCTGTGGCGCTTGGGCTCCGCCATCCATGGCTCCGCACAGTTTTGGAAAGCAGCCTCCCAAGCACCCTCGTACCTGTTGCAATATTTAGACACCCGCCGGTCAGTGAGACCTGCAAATTACTGAAACTTCATATTACTGGGAGGCAATGTGACCATTTCCCGTGAGGACATTGAAAAAGTCGCTGTTCTGGCTCGTATTCGAGTGGATGAGGCGCAGGTTTCGGCGCTGGAGAAGGATCTGGGCAACATTCTGGATCTGGTGGACCAGCTCAGTGCGGCGGATACCGATGCGGTGGAGCCCATGGCCCATCCGTTGAATGCAGTGCAGCGCCTGCGCCCGGATGAGGTGACGGAGACCAATCAGCGGGAGGCTTTCCAGGCGATTGCACCTGCCACTGAAAACGGTCTTTATCTCGTGCCCCGGGTGATTGAATAAAGGGCACTGCGGGATTAAAGGGATCGAGTGAACTGAGTAACCTGACGAACAGCGACGTAAGCAGGACGTATCATGCATGACAAATCCGTAGCAGAGCTCGCGCGCGAGCTGGAAAGCGGCAAGATTTCCAGTGTGGAGCTGACCCGGCAGTTCCTGGGCCACCTCAAGCAGGAGGACGAGCAGCTCAACAGTTTTATTACCATCACCGAAGATCAGGCCCTGGCGGATGCCCATGCGGCGGACGAGCAGCGAGCGGCGGGCAAAGCCACGCCGTGGACCGGGGTGCCGTTTGCCCACAAGGACATTTTCTGCACCAACGGAGTGGCGACGACCTGCGGGTCGAAGATGCTGGCCAACTTTGTGCCCCCCTACGACGCCACGGTGACGGAGAACTTTCGCAAGGCGGGGGCGGTGTGTCTCGGCAAGACCAACATGGACGAATTCGCCATGGGCTCGTCTACCGAATCCAGTCATTTTGGTGCAACAACCAATCCCTGGGGCCTGGGCAAGGGCGAGAAACGCGTACCCGGCGGCTCTTCCGGCGGCTCGGCGGCCGCCGTTGCGGCGCGACTGGTGCCGGCGGCGACGGCGACGGATACCGGTGGTTCCATCCGCCAGCCATCGGCATTGTGCGGCGTAACCGGGCTGAAACCGACCTATGGCCGGGTCTCCCGTTACGGCATGATTGCCTTTGCCTCAAGCCTAGACCAGGGCGGCACCATGGCACGTACCGCCGAAGACAACGCGCTGATGCTGAATGTAATGGCCGGGTTTGACCCCAGGGACTCCACCTCCCTAGACCGGCCGGTGCCAGACTACACCGCAACGCTCGACGAGCCCCTGAAAGGCCTGCGCATTGGCCTGCCGAGGGAATACTTTGCCGGCGATCTCAACGGCGCCGTGGAGGAAGAGGTTCGTTCCGCCATCCGCGAATATGAAAAGCTGGGGGCAACGGTAAAGGAGGTGTCGCTACCCCACGCCAATCTTGCCATTGCCGCCTATTACGTGATTGCCCCGGCCGAGGCCTCCGCCAACCTGTCCCGGTTTGATGGCGCCCGCTATGGTTACCGCTGCGCGGATCCGAAGGACCTGCTGGACATGTACACCCGCACCCGGGCCGAAGGTTTTGGCGCTGAGGTGAAACGCCGGATTTTGGTAGGTACCTACGCCCTGTCCGCGGGCTATTTTGATGCCTATTACCTCAAGGCCCAGAAGGTGCGCAGGCTGATCCAGCAGGATTTCATCGACGCCTTCAGGGAGGTGGATGTGCTGATGAGCCCTACCACCCCTTCCCCGGCCTTTAAGCAGGGCGAGAAATCCGACGACCCGGTCACTATGTACCTGGAGGACGTGTTTACCGTCGCCATCAACCTGGCAGGCATTCCGGCCATGTCGGTGCCGGCCGGTTTCGTGGACGGCTTGCCGGTCGGCCTGCAGATTATCGGGGACTATTTCTCCGAGGCGCGTCTGCTCAATGCAGCCCATCAGTTCCAGCAGGTGACCGACTGGCACCAGCGTGAACCGCAATAAGCCCGGACAGGAGAATGACTATGCAGTGGGACATTGTGATCGGGCTGGAAATTCACGTTCAGCTCGCCACCCGCACCAAGATTTTTTCCGGCTCCAGCACCGCCTATGGCGCTGAGCCCAACACCCAGGCGAACGCCGTGGACCTGGCGATGCCGGGCACCCTGCCGGTGCCCAACGAGCAGGCATTCCGCTACGCCGTGATGTTCGGCCTGGCGGTAAACGCCGAGATCGAACGCCGCTCGGTGTTCGAGCGCAAGAACTATTTCTATCCGGACCTGCCCAAGGGCTACCAGACCACCCAGCTGGAGCGCCCGATTGTGGGCCCCGGCTACGTGGATATTGACCTGGCCAGCGGCGATACCAAACGGGTGCGCATTCATCACGCTCACCTGGAAGAAGACGCCGGCAAGTCTCTCCATGAAGACTTCCACGGCATGACAGGCATTGACCTCAACCGTGCCGGCACACCGCTGATCGAAGTGGTCACCGAACCGGACATGGCCAACGCGGACGAAGCCGTAGCCTGTGCCCGGAAGCTCCACGGTATCGTGACGTCACTGGGCATCTGCGACGGCGACATGTCCCAGGGCTCCATGCGGTTTGACGTCAATATTTCCCTCAAGCCGAAAGGCTCCGAGACCCTGGGCACCCGCACCGAGACCAAGAACCTCAACTCGTTCCGTTTCATGGAGCAGGCCATCGCCCACGAAGTGGAGCGGCAGATGGATATTCTTGAAGAGGGCGGCACCATCGTGCAGGAAACCCGGCTCTACAATGGCGACCGCGACGAGTCCCGCTCCATGCGCACCAAGGAAGAAGCCAACGACTACCGCTACTTCCCCTGCCCGGACCTGCTACCGGTGGAAATCGACGATGCGTTTATCGACGAAGCCCGCAACAGCCTCCCGGAACTACCGGACGCCCGCAAGACCCGTTTCAAGGAGCAGTATGGCCTGAACGACTACGACGCCGGCCTGCTGGCCAGTGACTCGAAACTGGCCGCCTTTTTCGAAGCCACCGCCGAACGCGGAAAAGACGCCAAACTGGCCTCCAACTGGGTCCAGGGCGAATTCTCAGCACGACTGAACGCGGAAGAAAAGTCCGTTGCCGACTCGCCGATCTCCGGCGCACAACTTGGCGATCTGGTGGTGCGTATTGCCGACAACACCATCTCGTCTGCCGGCGCCAAGAAGGTCTTCGAGGCCCTGTGGAGCGGCGAAAACGACAATGTCGATGCCATCATCGACGCCAAGGGCCTGAAGCAGGTATCGGATACCGGGGAGCTAGAGAAGATGGTGGATGAAGTGCTGGCCTCCATGCCCGACCAGGTAGCCCAGTATCAGCAGGAATCCGATCCCAAGAAGCAGAAGAAGATGCTCGGCGGGTTCATGGGGCCCCTGATGAAGGCCTCCAAGGGGCAGGGGAATCCTAAGCTGTTTAACGAGATTCTTGTTAAGAAGCTTGGGGGGTAGCCTTTTGGCACTGGGGCGTGGCGTTTGGCTGCGGACCCAGCCTGCCTGGATTCGGAGTTAACGGTCGATCCTATTTATCGGATTACGGCTTCGCCTAATCCGAGCTACGCTTTGGCGCTATCTCGGAGCTAAACAGCGTTGGGGGATGCCCCCCTCCCAAAAATGTGCGGAGCCAGGGATGGCGGAGCCCAAGCGCCCATGGATGGGCTTGTAGCGTTTTTTGGGAGGGGGCATCCGCCAACGCCCTCCTCCGCAATACCCAGGCTAGGGCCTAAACGTGAGGCCAATCACACCAGCCGACCCCAAAGATCATGCTCATCCGCATGCTCAACCACAACCTGAACAATCTGCCCCGGCACCAGATCAGTCTCCTCATTGAGGTAGACCATGCCGTCAATTTCCGGCGCATCTGCCTTGGAACGGCCGATAGCGCCTTCCTCGTCAACTTCGTCGATCAGCACATCAATCGTCCGGCCAATTTTCGCCTGCAGGCGGGCGGCTGAGATCTCGGCCTGTTTCTCCATGAAGCGGGCCAGGCGCTCCTCCTTGACTTCTTCCGACACTGCACCCTCCAGTTCGTTGGCTTTGGCACCTTCCACCGGGCTGTACTTGAACGCGCCTACGCGATCGAGCTGCGCTTCATCCAGCCAGTCCAGCAGATGCTGGAAATCCTCTTCGGTCTCACCCGGGAAGCCGACAATGAAGGTGGAGCGGATGGTCAGCTCGGGGCAGATGTCCCGCCACTTGCGGATGCGATCCAGGGTTTTGCTGTCGTGGGCCGGGCGTTTCATGGCCTTGAGTACTTTCGGGCTCGCGTGCTGGAACGGGATGTCCAGGTACGGCAGGATCTTGCCCTCGGCCATCAGCGGGATAATGTCGTCCACGTGGGGATAAGGATAAACATAGTGGAGGCGGACCCAGACGCCCATTTCGCCAAGCGCTTCGCACAGCGACTGCATTTTCGTTTTCAGCGGGCGACCCTGCCAGAAGCCGGTGCGGTATTTGGTGTCAACACCGTAGGCGGAGGTATCCTGGGAAATCACCAGCAGTTCTTTGACCCCGGCATCCACCAGCCGCTGGGCCTCGTCCATGACATCGCCAATGGGCCGGCTGACCAGATCGCCGCGCATGGACGGAATGATGCAGAAGGTGCAGCGATGGTTGCAGCCTTCAGAGATCTTCAGGTAGGCGTAATGCCGGGGGGTCAGCTTGATGCCCTGGGGCGGAACCAGATCGGTGAAGGGGTCATGGTGTTTGTTTGGAGGCACAAACTGGTGCACCGCACCAACCACTTCCTCGTAGGCATGGGGGCCGGAAACAGCCAGAACGCCGGGATGGGTGTCGCGGATTTTGTCGGCTTCAACGCCCATACAGCCGGTGACAATCACCTTGCCGTTTTCGCTGATGGCCTCGCCGATGGCATCCAGGGACTCCTGCTTGGCGGCATCGATGAAGCCACAGGTGTTGACCACAACAATATCGGCATCGTTGTAGGTTGACACCACGTCGTACCCGTCCAGTCGCAGCTGGGTAAGGATGCGCTCTGAGTCAACGAGTGCCTTGGGGCAGCCAAGGCTGATAAAGCCTACTTTGCCACTCTGGGAAACGGAAGGATTTTTGTCTGTCATAACCTGCACGGAATCATGGCGCCCTGATCGGCTCCAGGTGAATGTTGGCGGTAGTTTACCCCAGCGGACCTGCCGCCGTCAGTGAGCCCGCGCAGGTAATTCCGACTGACCGGTGGTGATAGCCGTCATAATCGGTGACGCCATGATCCTATCCAGTTCACAAATCTGACAACTTTGACGACAGGCAGCTTGCTGATCAGGAAACAAACAACTAGACTTTCAGGAGGTTATGAGCGAGCTAATCGCAAGTGTAAAAAATATAAAAACGTCGAGATTCAAAAAGGACTGAACGATGGCAAGGCAGCCTTCTTTACAACAAGAGATGCCAGAAGAGTCATTATGAAACCAGTTGCCGCCAAGCCAAACCTTCGGAATCAGCAGCGTGTTGATGTGACCACTGAGGTCACCATTGCAAAAGCGGATGGCAGCTGCCTTGACTGTGAAATTTCCAACATTTCACGTACCGGCCTAATGGTCATGTGTGACCAGAAGGCCATCAAAACACTTGTCCCAGGCCAGAAGACGCCCGCGCCCGGCAACTGGATTCACGTCACGACCACCTTCGCAGTTCCAGTGATCGCCCAGCAACCAGTCTCCGTGGTCGCCGGCGGCAATATCGTTCATATGCGGCGCATTGCCCGTGACCGGTTCCAGCTTGGCATTCAGTTCGCGGAATTCGAAGGCAACGGGTTCGAGTACGTCAACAATTACGTCAGTAAACTGCTCTCCAACGTCCCGCACTGAGGCCTAATACCGTACTCGCCTGGCTACCTCGACGCTATATTGTTATAGCAGCAAACTCTAGTTGGCCACCTTCTTATGCCACGGCCCGATCTGGTATCATTATCGCATTCACACGCCCAGCCTCCGTCTGATCCGGGGGCACGCAGAAGCGGTAACAGGATACGATGACCACATACAATCTGACGCATCTCAAACAGCTGGAAGCTGAGAGCATTCACATCATCCGCGAAGTCGCCGCTGAGTTCGACAATCCGGTCATGCTCTATTCCATCGGCAAGGACTCCGCGGTCATGCTCCACCTTGCCCGCAAGGCTTTTTACCCCGGCAAGCTGCCGTTCCCGCTGATGCATATCGACACCACCTGGAAATTCAAGGAAATGATTGAATTCCGGGACCGCAAGGCAAAAGAGTACGGCCTGGACCTGATTGTTCATAAGAACGAGGATGGCATCAGGCAGGGTATCGGGCCCTTCACACACGGAAGCGCCAAACACACCGACGTGATGAAGACCCAGGCCCTGAAGCAGGCCCTCGACAAGTACAAGTTCGACGCGGCCTTCGGTGGCGCGCGCCGGGACGAGGAGAAATCCCGCGCCAAGGAGCGGGTGTACTCTTTCCGGGATGAATACCATCGCTGGGACCCGAAGAACCAGCGCCCCGAGCTCTGGAACATCTACAACGGCAAGATCAACAAAGGCGAAAGCATCCGCGTTTTCCCGCTGTCCAACTGGACCGAGCTGGATATCTGGCAGTACATCTACCTGGAAAACATCGAGATCGTTCCCCTGTATTACTCCGCCAAACGCCCGGTGGTTGAGCGCGACGGTACGCTGATCATGGTGGACGACGACCGCATGCCGCTAAAAGAGGGCGAACAGCCGGAGATGAAGTCCATCCGTTTCCGCACCCTGGGCTGCTACCCGCTGACCGGCGCCATTGAATCCGAGGCAGACACCCTGCCGGAGATCATTCAGGAAATGCTGCTGGCCACCAGCTCCGAACGCCAGGGCCGCGTGATTGATCACGATTCGGCAGGCTCCATGGAACAGAAAAAGCGGGAAGGGTACTTCTAAGATGTCACACCAGTCTGATCTGATTGCCGAAGATATTCAGGCCTACCTGAAGCAACACGAGAACAAGGAACTGCTGCGCCTGTTGACCTGCGGCAGTGTGGACGACGGCAAAAGCACGCTCATTGGGCGCCTGCTCCACGACACCAAGATGATCTACGAAGATCACATGGCCAGCCTCAAGACCGACAGTGCCAAGATGGGCACTACCGGCGAGAAGCTGGACCTGGCTCTACTGGTCGACGGGCTGCAGGCAGAGCGGGAACAGGGCATCACCATTGATGTCGCCTACCGCTACTTCTCCACCGACAAACGCAAGTTCATCATTGCCGACACCCCGGGCCATGAACAGTACACCCGCAACATGGCTACTGGCGCGTCGACCGCCCAGGTGGCGATCCTGATGATCGATGCCCGTTACGGGGTGCTGACCCAGACCCGACGCCATTCTTACATTGCGTCCCTGCTGGGTATCCGCCACATTGTGGTGGCCATCAACAAGATGGATCTGGTGGATTACAGTGAAGAACGCTTCAATGAAATCAAGGATGACTACCTGGCCTTCGCCAACAAGCTGGGCCTGAAGGACATCCGCTTTGTGCCGATTTCTGCCCTTGAGGGGGACAATGTCGTCAACAAAAGCGAGCATACCCCGTGGTTCACGGGCCAGCCACTGATGGAAATTCTGGAAACTGTCCAGGTTTCCCACGACAAGAACCTGGAGCACTTCCGCTTCCCGGTGCAGTACGTCAACCGGCCCAACCTGAACTTCCGCGGCTTCTGCGGCACCATCGCCTCCGGCGTAGTCCGCCCCGGCGACAAAGTGATGGCCCTGCCCTCGCGGCGCACCAGCACCGTCAAGGATGTGGTGACGTTCGACGGCAATCTGGAAGAAGCCTACATTGATCAGGCGGTGACGCTGACCTTAACCGACGAAATCGATGTCAGCCGCGGCGATATGCTGGTGAAGGCCGAGGACGAGCCGGAAGTGGGCAATCGCTTTACCGCCAATATCGTGTGGATGACTGACGGCCCGCTGGAGACCGGCCGGCTTTACGACATCAAGCTCGGCCCGACGTTTACCTCCGGGACGGTCAAAAACATTCATCACCAGACCGATGTGAATACGCTGGAGAAGAACGACAATCCTGCTGCCCTTCAGCTGAATGAGATTGGCCTTTGCGAGCTGACCCTGAGCCAGCCCATTGCGTTTGACGCCTACCCGCGTAACCACGCCACCGGCAGTTTCATTGTAATTGACCGGCTGACCAACGTGACCATTGGCGCGGGCATGATCGCCGGCACCGCAGGCACGGTTGAGTCGCTGGACCCGGTGACCAGCGAGGAGCGTGAGCGCCGCCTGGCTCAGAAACCGGCCATCATTGCCTGTAATGGCAAAAAGGCTTCGGCGTTGGCACTGGCGGTTGAGCGTGCTTTGTTTGACCAGGGTAAGACGTCCGTCGTGCTGACCGAGGACAATGCCGGGGATGCTGACGACCGTCGTCGCGTCGCCCAGGTGGTGAGCGCTCACGGTCTGGTTGCCATTGCGGTGAATCTGGGCACCGATGTGGCTTCGGCGGCTGTTTCTGCGGATGACGATCAGGAAATCACCGATGCGGTCAATTCGCTGGTTCAGGACCTGATGCGGAACAAACGGGTATAGTCTGGCGGCCCGGCCTTGAGATAGCCCCTTTGGTCTGCAGCCTAGTGGCTGGTTCGGGGGCGGGGGTGCCCTTTCTTTGGAAAAAGAACTCGCTGCGCTCAGACACCTTTTTCTGGCAGAAAAGGCACCCCCACCCCCGAACCGATCGCACCTGATCAACCATCCCACCCATTCCAACCTTCCCTAAAACCCCCGAAAATCCATTACAATCCCACCCCCTGAAGGTTTACCCTCAGAACCTCTCTCGTATTACCAAGCAAGGACTCGATAACTCCATGGCCATCAAACACCTCCGCACCCTCTTCGCCAGCCAGCTCCAGCCCGGACAACCGGCACAGGTTCGCCCCGGTGAGGCCCTGTCCGAGCCCGGTGGCGACTATGAGGCCCTTCACAAGCAGATGAAGCGTCTGTTCAACAGCAAGCCGGGCAAGAAATACGGGCGTTTTTCAGAGGACATTGGCGAATCGCCATTCAGTGCCTGGCTGAAGGATTATCTGGAAGACAGGCAGAGTTTTACCTCCCTGACCGACCGCATTTTCGGCCAGTGGCAGGAATTGCTGAACGGCAGTCAGGAGGAGCATGAGGGGCATCTGATGCTGGTGCACGAGGCTCTGGCGGATGGGGAGATAATGTATCTGCTGGTGCTGGAAAGCGACAGCGCTCTGCGGTTTGATGGCCAGCAGTCGCTGGACACAACCGATGTGCTCAGCCTGTCCCGGCTGAACCTGGCGGTGCGTATCGAGCTGGAGGACTGGCAGAACGATAACCCCGGGGAGAATTACCTGACGCTGGTTCATGCCCGTGGCAGTGGGGAGCCGGGCGAGCTGTTTATCCGCTTGTGCGGTTTTACTAATCAGGTGGACGTGGAGAAGGAAACCCTGACGTTCATGGATGCGGTGGAAGCCTTTGCCAAGTCGTCAGAGCCTGAAGAAGCGGGCAAGATTCGTGCGCGGGCCTATGAGTTTTCCAAGGAGCAGCATGCCCTGGGCGAACCGGTGGCTATCGAGGCGCTGTCAGGTTATCTGGATGAGGATCAGCCGCAGCGATTCAAGGAGTTTGCCAGTGAGACGGCCGAGCTTCCGGAGAGCGGGGTGTTGCATCCGGATCATCGCAAAGTGAAGAAGCTGGTGCGGATTGCGGGGTCCGGTGGCGGCATGAGTGTATCGTTTTCGTCCGATCTGGTGAATCAGGCGGTCTACTATGACCGTGACAACGATGCGTTGACGATTACCAGGCTGCCGAAGGCTTTGCGGGAGCAGTTGCAGCGGTATCTGGAAAGTCGCGACGATTGAGGTTGCTGGCCCGCCAACCTGATGGTTTTGAGGCAGACTCTCTGGCCTGGTGGCTTTGGGGCTGGCCCCGCCGCGGGGGTGCATTTTCTTCTGGAAAAAGAACTCGCTGCGCTCGGACACCTTTTTCCGGCAGAAAATGCACCCCCACACCGTGACCGATTAGGCGATGCAAGTTAATCTCCCCTATTCAGATTCGTTGATGGTGACTTTTTTATCAGTCCATCTTGGGCGGTTTGCGCGGAGTTTCCGGACTTCCCGCATCCAGCCTACGCCATCAACCAGTTCACCGGTTTCCGGGTCGATAGGCGGATAGGGAAGCTTGCGGTCGTCGCAATAGCGTTTTACGACCGGCTGGCACCAGCAGAACAGCAGGCGTTTGTACTCTTCGTCCGGTAGCCGGCGGTAGTCATACAGCCCTGCCAGTTTTCGTTGCCGTTGCGCCTCTGCGAGGATAATGGCGCAGGCTGACGATACGTTCAGTGACTCCACCATGCCCATCATGGGAATCACGATGTGCTCGTCGGCCTGTTCGGCGGCGCTGTCACTGACGCCGTCCACTTCGTTGCCCGTGACCACTGTGCAGGGCACGGTGAAATCCGCTTCCCGGTAGTCTATTGCGCGATCAGACAGCTGTGCGGCGTAGATTTTGTGCCCCTGCCCTTTTAACGCCGACACGGCTTCATCCATGCATGGATGAGTATGGGTCGTTACCCAGTTATAGCTGCCACCAGCGGTTTTACGGAATGCGCGAAAGCCTTCCCGCGGCCATACCACGTGCATGTTGGCCAGGCCGAAGGCGTCGCAGGAGCGCATGATGGCCGAGAGGTTACGCGGTTTGTGGACCTGGTCAGTGAGGACGCTGAGGTCGGGTTGGCGGGTATTGAGGGTTTGTTTGATTCGGGTCAGGCGTTCGGGGGTCATGGTTATATGGGATCAGGTTTGGCACATTAATTGAGGAAGCCAATAGTACCACAGCCGATTTAGAGGATTGCCGAGACAGAGGTGGTTGCGGAATGATCACCCCGTTATAATGGCCAGCTGACTTTTTTGCGCGCCAGTACTGACCTTCCGGCGCAAACCATACACCACCATGCACCAAAAGCGTTGAAACACATGGCCAAGAAGCTGTACATCAAGACCCATGGCTGCCAGATGAACGAGTACGACTCATCTAGAATGGCAGACCTGCTGCGTTCCGGTGAAGCGGTCGAAATGACCGACTCACCGGATGACGCCGACATTCTGCTGCTCAATACCTGCTCCATTCGGGAAAAAGCCCAGGACAAGGTGTTTCACCAGCTCGGTCGCTGGAAAAAGCTGAAAAACAGCAAGCCGGACCTGATCATCGGTGTAGGCGGCTGCGTGGCCAGCCAGGAAGGCCAGGCGATCATCGACAGGGCGCCCTTTGTGGACATGGTCTTCGGCCCGCAAACCCTGCACCGCCTGCCGGACATGATCACCGAAGTGCGTGCCAAGGGTAACGGTGTCGGCGTGGTGGACGTCAGCTTCCCGGAAATCGAAAAGTTCGACAACCTGCCAGACCCCGGCGCCGACGGCCCCTCCGCGTTTGTCTCGATCATGGAAGGCTGCAGCAAGTATTGCACCTTCTGCGTGGTGCCCTACACCCGCGGTGAAGAAGTCAGCCGCCCGGTGGATGATGTGATCGCGGAAGTGGCTCACCTGGCCGGCCAGGGCGTGCGGGAAGTAAACCTGCTGGGCCAGAACGTGAATGCGTACCGTGGCGAGACCCACGATGGCGACGTCATGGACATGGCCGAGCTGGTGTCCGTGATCGCCACCATCGACGGCATTGACCGCATCCGTTACACCACCTCTCACCCGGTGGAGTTCTCGGACTCGCTGATCGAGGCCTATGAGCAGGTGCCGGAACTTGTCAGCCACCTGCACCTGCCGGTCCAGAGCGGCTCCGATCGCATCCTGTCAGCCATGAAGCGCGGTCACACAGCACTGGAGTACAAATCCAAACTCCGCCGCCTGCGCAAGATCCGCCCGGACATCAGTTTTTCCTCGGATTTCATCATCGGCTTTCCGGGAGAGACCGAGAAGGACTTTGAAGACACCATGAAACTGATCAACGATATCGGCTTCGATGTGTCATTCAGCTTTATCTACAGCGCCAGACCCGGCACCCCGGCGGCGGACCTGCCGGATGACACGCCGATGGACGTGAAGAAACAGCGCCTGAGCATCCTGCAGGAGCGAATCAACCAGCAGGCCATGGACATCAGCCGGAAAATGGTTGGCACAACCCAGCGCATCCTGGTCACAGGCCTGTCCAAGAAGGACCCGGGCGAGTATGCCGGCCGCACCGAGAACAACCGTATTGTGAACTTCCGGCATGAAAATCCGGAGGTGGTAGGGCACTTTATCGATGTGGAGATTCGGGAGGCGATGCCTAACTCTCTGCGGGGTGTGCCTGTCAGTTCGGAGATGTTCTAGGATTGGGCCCCATTCGTCCGGGTTTCGGTGAATGGCGAGTGGTGGATTACAACTTCGTCTATCCCGACCTACTTGTAATTGTGCATGGGGGCCTGCAAATAGAATGTAAAGGACGCTGGCCGGAGGGCCTTTCCAAAAACGTGGAGCGCCAGGGATGGCGCGACCGAGCCCCCATGGACGGGTTTACGGGCGTTTTTTGGAAAGGCCCTCCGGCCAGCGTCCGACAGCACCAATCATGAAATGCCTACTCCCTGAAGTCCTGGGAGTCATTAAAACGGAGCACTTTTGAACGCCAACGATCACAGACAATTTGACCTGCATCCGGTCGACCAGCACCGGCTGACCACGCTGTGCGGCCAGTTCGATGAGCACCTGAAACACATCGAACGACGCATGAACGTGAAGATTGGCCGCCGTGGCCACCATTTCCGGGTGGAGGGTGAAACCGAACACGTGGCTGCGGCCACCGAGGTTATCCGGCATCTTTACCGGGAAACCGAGGCCACTGACGATATCTCGCCGGACATGGTCCATCTGTTTATCCGCGAGACCGGCTTCGAACGACTGGCGGATGATGTGCCTTACAACGGCGCGGTAACGGTCATCAAGACTCCCAAGCTGCAGGCCAAGCCCCGCGGTGAGAACCAGCAGAAATACGTGCATAACATCCGCACCCACGATGTGAACTTCGGCATTGGCCCGGCCGGTACCGGTAAGACCTGGCTGGCTGTGGCCTGTGCGGTTGAGGCCCTGAAAGACGAGCAGGTGAAGCGCATCCTGCTGGTCCGGCCCGCGGTGGAAGCCGGCGAAAAGCTCGGCTTTCTGCCTGGCGACCTGGCGCAGAAGGTGGACCCCTACCTTCGCCCCCTTTATGACGCGCTCTACGAAATGCTCGGCTTCGAGCACGTCACCCGACTGATCGAGAAAAGCGTGATTGAAATCGCACCGCTGGCGTTCATGCGCGGCCGCACCCTGAACAATTCGTTTATCATTCTGGACGAAAGCCAGAACACCACCCGTGAGCAGATGAAGATGTTCCTGACGCGGATCGGATTCGGCTCCACAGCCGTCATTACCGGCGATACCACCCAGGTGGATCTCCCGCGGGGCCAGAATTCCGGGTTGATCCATGCGGCGGGGGTGCTGAGCAAGGTGTCCGGTATCGGTTTCACACGATTCGAGTCCCGGGATGTGGTGCGCCATCCGCTGGTTCAGCGGATTGTTGAGGCTTACGATTCCCTGGACGATGGGAGTGCGACAGGCGCGTGATTGAGCTGACGGTGGATTTACAGCGGGTGGTTGAGACGCCAGGGTTACCGGCGGACACCGACCTTGAGCACTGGGCACAGGCAGCATGGCTGGGCGAGGATCCATCAGAGGTGACAATTCGTATCGTTGCCAGTGATGAAAGTGCCGAGCTGAACAACCAGTATCGCGGGAAATCTGGGCCAACCAATGTGCTGTCCTTCCCATTTGAGGCGCCAGCCGGTATAACAGTTCCGTTGGCCGGTGATCTGATCATTTGCGCCCCGGTTGTCGAGAAAGAGGCGGCCGAGCAGAAAAAAACACTGACGGAACACTGGGCCCATATGGTGGTGCACGGTATGTTGCACCTTCAGGGCTACGACCATATTGACGATGACGATGCCGGGGTCATGGAAGCCCTCGAGATCCGGTTGCTCGGGCAACTCGGGTTCAGCAATCCTTACGAAACAGAGGAAACGGAAAAAGACTCATGAACGACGATCAGTCGAGTCGCAGTCAGGGCAGCAGCAAGTCCTGGCTGGAGCGTATATCACAGGCTTTCTCCAGCGGGCCTGAGTCCGTCGAGGACGTGCTGGAAATCCTGCGGGACGCCGAGTCCCAGAACATCATCGATACCGATGCCATGAGCATCATCGAAGGTGCCATGCAGGTGATCGACATGCGGGTTGATGAAATTATGATTCCCCGCTCCCAGATGGTCACCGTCAAGGCATCTCAGGATCCGAAAGAATTCCTGGGCGAAATCATCTCATCTGCCCACAGCCGCTTTCCGGTCATTGGCGACAGCCAGGACGATGTCATTGGTGTGCTGCTCGCCAAAGACCTGCTACCACTGGCCCTGAACAACGACCTCCACTGGAACCGCATCCGCGAAATTTTGCGCCCGCCCACCTTCGTGCCGGAAAGCAAGCGCCTGAACCAGTTGCTGAAAGAATTCAAGGAAACCCGCAATCACATGGCCATCGTGGTGGATGAATACGGGGGTACCGCCGGCCTGATCACCATCGAGGATGTGCTGGAGCAGATTGTCGGGGAAATCGAGGACGAACACGACTTCGATGAAGAAACCCACATCAAGGCCCGTGGCGATGGTACCTATGCCGTCAAGGCGGTCACGCCGGTCGACGACTTCAACGAATGCTTCAACACCGAGCTGGACGAGGAGGAGTTCGATACTATCGGTGGCGTTGTGCTCAAGGAATTCGGTCATCTGCCCAGACGGGGCGAGTCGGTGGAGTTTGGCGGGCTGCAGTTTACCATTGCCAATGCCGACAATCGTGTCATCCGTCTGTTGCAGGTAACACGCGTCGATGACGAGTAACACGCCTCGACAAACCGCAGCGCTGAGGTCGTCCTTGTCAGAACAACCGTGGCTTCGGGCCGTCGTTCTTCTGATCGCCGGGGCCATGCAGACCCTGACCTTTTCCCCCTTCAACTGGTGGTGGCTGGGGCCGGTATCCGTTGCGCTGATCCTGCTCTGCTGTTTGCCACTGGCCCCGAAAAAACTGTTCCGGGCCGGCTGGCTGGTGGGTCTCGGGCTGTTCGGCACCGGCGCAAGCTGGGTTTACGTCAGCATCAGCGAGCACGGCAACACATCGGTGCCTTTGGCCATCATTCTCACGACCATCTTCGTGGCGGGACTCGCCCTGGTTCCCGGCCTGGCCTTCTGGGCCTGGGGAAAGCTGGCCAAAGACAGCACAGTCAGACGGCTGATCCTGTTTCCGGCAGTCTGGATTCTCGGTGACTGGATCCGCGGCTGGCTGCTGACCGGCTTCCCCTGGCTCTATCTGGGCACTGCGCACGTTGACGGCCCTCTGGGCGGGTTTGCCCCCCTGGTCGGCGTTCACGGCGTCACGTTCTGGATCACGGTCACCGGCTGCGGGATCATCGCCTGTTGGTGGCTGGCCAGGAACACCCGCTATGCCAGCGCCTCGATCGTGGCGGTTGTGGCCCTGCTGCCCTGGATCACCGGCCCGGCACTCTCAAACGTGCAGTGGACCACTCTCGATGAAGAACCGACCACCTTCGCCGCTATGCAGGGCAACATCCCCCAACAGATCAAGTGGGACCCGGACTTTCTTCGGGACCAGATCGTGGCTTACCTGGAGCTGACGGAAGACCACTGGGACAGCGATCTGATCCTGTGGCCGGAGACCGCCATCCCCATTCCCCAGGACCAGGCCGGAAAAGTGATTGATCACATCGGTGAGGAACTGGGCGAAAACAGCACGCTGATCACCGGCATTCCCTGGTATGGCTTCAGCGACCGTGTGGAAGACTTTACTTTCCACAACAGCATCATGGCCATCGGCAATGGCAGTGGCATCTACCACAAGCAGAAGCTGGTGCCCTTTGGTGAATACGTACCACTACAACAGTGGCTGCGTGGCCTGATCGGTTTTTTCGATCTGCCCATGTCCAGTTTCAGCCGGGGCCCTTCCAAGCAGTCGCCACTGGACGCCAATGGCACCAGCGTCATGCCGTTCATCTGCTACGAAGTGGCCTACCCGAACTTCGTCGCCAGCAACGCCCGTAACAGCGGCCTGTTACTGACGATCAGCAATGATGGCTGGTTCGGCGATTCCATCGGCCCACTGCAGCACTTGCAGATTGCCCGCATGCGAGCGCTGGAAACCGGTCGTTACATGCTGCGGGGCACCAATAATGGTGTCACCGCGATCATCGACCACAAGGGTCAGATCACAGAAACCATCCCCCAGTTTGAACGCGCTGTGCTCACGGGTGAGGTCTACGCCGCGGAGGGTAATACGCCCTACATGCAGTCCAGCTCCTGGCCGGTGCTGACGCTGGCGGCCATTCTCATCGTGTTTGTGCGGGTGCGGGTGATTCCGAAGAACTGATTTCGTTGACCTTCTAGGCCCGGGGTAAACGGGTAGCCTGCCTGCTGGGTGCCTGGACACGGGGCGGGGCACTCTTTTCTTTGGAAAAAGAACTCGCTGCGCTCGGACACCTTTTTCTGGCAGAAAAGAGTGCCCCACCCCATGTCCGTTCCGGCTCCGTAATGATCTCCCGCAGGTCGGATTACGACTTCGTCTGATCCGACCTACGCCGAGCTATCCCACCTACTCCTGTTCCGGCTTACGGGGCCAACGGCTGGTGACGCGCTCGTAATAGTGGGAGCCGCAGGCTTCGCAGGGTTCCAGGTGATTTGTGGCTGTCAGGCAGCGCATATGACCGCAGTTGAGGCATTTAAACATGCCCGCTGTCGCCACTTCGCCGCTGATGTACTGGCTGGGGGCGTGTTTCTCGAGTTTCTGGCTCAGCTCGAGGGTGTCGACCTTGGTCTTGTCTGCCACTGAGAACAGCATATCCGCCAACTGGTGCTCCAGCAGGGAGATGTCCAGTTGCAACCACTCTTTCAGGCCTTCGCCGGTTTCCTCCACAAAGTGCAGCAGGTGCTCCAGATCGCGCTGCAGGTAGGCACCCAGCAGGTCCGCCTCCTCTCGGGTCATTTCTTTCAGTTCGTATTCAAATTCCACCGCCCGCTGGATTTCTTCTTCCAGGGTATCGCGGGTAGTGTCCTCCATCTCACTGAGCCGGGACTGTACTCGTTCCAGCATGCGGTCGTAAGCCTCAAGGGCCTTGCCTGAGAGGTGATTGCGTTCTGGTTCGGTCATGGCTGCTCCCTAATGGTGTACGGGAAGAGTGGGTATGGCAGACCAGGGCACGCTGTGAATACGTCCGTGTACGCTTGACAAAAACATCCCTGTTTTTGACATCCCTGATCTGCCATACCCACTCTCCCCTATATAGAACTGGTTTGGCAACTTGCTCCACGAGTCTTGGCGGCCAGCCCCACCTGCCCGCCTTCACCACTGAGCATGGCACAGTGTGAGCAAATTGGCAGACTACCTGTTAAGCCTTGTGTGCGTTAGAATGTCCGGCCGCTTCGCACATCTTTTTGATACAGGGTAACTTTGGTAATGGCAGGAATGGACCAGCAATACAATCCCCGCGATGTTGAACAGCAAGCCCGCACCTACTGGGAAGAAAATAACACCTTCACGGTAAAGGAAGAACCGGGCAAGCCCAAATATTATTGCCTGTCCATGTTCCCCTACCCCAGCGGCAAACTGCACATGGGACACGTACGCAACTACACCATCGGCGACGTGATCTCCCGCTACCAGCGCATGCAGGGCAAAAACGTGATGCAGCCCATGGGCTGGGATGCCTTTGGCCTGCCCGCTGAAAATGCCGCCATTGCCAACAAGACCGCGCCGGCGAAGTGGACACACGCCAATATTGCCTACATGAAAAACCAGCTCAAACAGCTGGGCTTCGGTTACGACTGGAACCGGGAGCTGGCCACCTGCAAACCGGACTACTATCGCTGGGAACAGTGGTTCTTCGCCCGCCTGTACGAAAAAGGCCTGGTTTACAAAAAAATGTCCACCGTTAACTGGGACCCCATCGACCAGACCGTGCTGGCCAACGAACAGGTGGTTGATGGTCGCGGCTGGCGCTCTGGTGCCCTGGTGGAACAGAAGAAAATCCCCCAGTGGTTTATCCGCATCACCGACTACGCCGAGGAACTGCTGAACGATCTTGATCAGCTGGAGGACTGGCCCGAGCAGGTCAAGACCATGCAGCGTAACTGGATTGGCAAATCCACCGGCACCGAGCTGACCTTCCCGCTCAAGGGCCGTGACGATGTGCTGGATGTCTACACCACCCGCCCGGATACCCTGATGGGCGTCACCTATATGGCGGTAGCGGCGGAGCACCCTATTGCCAGGGCGGCGTCCGAGCGTTATCGGGAAGTGGCTGAATTTGTGGACCAGTGCCGCAACAGCAAGGTTGCCGAAGCCGATATGGCGACCATGGAGAAAAAGGGGATTGATACCGGTTACAAGGCCATTCATCCGCTGACCCAGGAAGAGATTCCGGTGTACGTCGCCAATTTCGTGCTGATGGAATACGGCACCGGTGCACTGATGGCGGTGCCCGCTCACGACGACCGGGACCATGAATTCGCCATCAAGTACCGCCTGCCCATCAAGCAGGTGATCGCGCCCGTTGATAATCGCGAAATCGACACCCAGGAAGAAGCGTTCACCGAGAAAGGCATTCTGGTGCTGTCCGGCAAATACAACGGCCTGACCAGCGCGGAGGCCTTTGACGCCATCGCCGACTATCTGGAAGAGAACGGCATCGGCAAACGCACGGTCAACTACCGTCTCCGCGACTGGGGGGTCTCTCGCCAGCGTTACTGGGGTGCCCCGATTCCGATGATGACTCTGGAAGACGGCACCGAACGCCCGGTACCTGACGACCAGCTGCCGGTTATCCTGCCTGAGGATGTCACCATGGACGGCGTTCAGTCGCCTCTCAAGGCCGATCCGGAGTGGGCCAAAACCAGTTACGAGGGCCAGCCCGCTACCCTGGAAACCGATACCTTCGACACCTTCATGGAGTCGTCCTGGTATTACGCCCGTTTCTGCAGCCCCAACTACGATAAAGGCATGCTTGATCCGGATGCAGCCAACTACTGGCTGCCGGTGGACCAGTACATCGGTGGCATCGAGCACGCCATTCTGCACCTGCTGTACGCGCGGTTCTTTCACAAACTGCTGCGGGACGTGGGGCTGGTGAACAGTTCCGAGCCCTTCAACCGTCTGCTTTGCCAGGGTATGGTGCTGGCTGAGACCTACTACCGCGAAGACGACAACGGCGGCAAGGTCTGGATTTCCCCCGCGGATGTAATAACCGAAAAAGACGAGAAGGGCCAGGTGGTCCGTGCCGTTCACAAGGATGACGGGCAGCCGGTAGTTTCCGGTGGTGTGACCAAGATGTCCAAATCCAAGAACAATGGCATTGACCCCCAGGCCATCATTGACGAGCACGGGGCTGACACGGTTCGCCTGTTCATGATGTTTGCCGCACCGCCCGAGCAATCCCTGGAATGGTCCGACAGCGGCGTAGAGGGTGCACACCGTTTCCTCAAACGCCTGTGGCGCATGGTGAGCGAGCATACCGCGAATCCCACGGTTCCGTCTTTGGATAGCGCCGTCCTCAATGAGGGCCAGCGTAACCTTCGCCGCAAGACCCATGAAACCATCGCCAAGGTTAGTGACGACATCAGCCGACGGCTGACGTTCAATACCTCGATTGCAGCCGTGATGGAACTGCTGAACGAGGTCGGCAAGCTCGGGGACGACGAGCCGCAAAGCCGGGCCGTGCGCCAGGAAGCCCTGGATACCGCCGTGTTGATGCTGTCACCCATCGCTCCACATATCTGCCACCAGCTGTGGCACGCACTGGGGCATGCCGAGCCGGTTGTGGACGCCTCCTGGCCCACCGCCGACAAGGACGCCATGGTTCGCAGCGAGATCCAGATCGTGCTGCAGGTAAACGGCAAGGTCCGGGCCAAGGCCGAGGTCCCGGCAAATATTGAAAAAGATGCCCTGGAAGCCCTCGCCCTGGAAAACGAAAATGTCGTGCGCTTCACCGAAGGCAAGACCGTTCGCAAGGTTATTGTGGTACCGGGCAAACTCGTTAACGTGGTGGCCAACTGATATGACACCGTCGGCCGGCTTCCTGATTCGTTCCACGGCGGCAGTAGCCCTGTCCCTGCTGATTGCAGGGTGTGGCTTCCAGCTGCGGGGAGCCCCGCCGGTGTCATCGGCTTTACAGCCATTGGCCGTGGCCTGCACTGATAACGTTCCCCAGCAACTGTGTGACGGGGTTCGGGAGCAACTGGAGCTGGGCCGGATTGAGCTGAAGCCCGCCGCAGAGGCGGACTTTGCTCTTAAAATCAGTAATTTCCGTCAGCAGCGCCGCGCCAGCGCGATAACCCAGCGCGCCGCTGCCGCCGAATACACATTGACACACACCGTCGATGTGGAAGTGCTTACCGCCGATAACATCCCGCTGATTGAACCGGCCAATCTCAACAGCAGTGAAACCTATCGTTACGACGAGTCCAATGTGCTTGCCAAGCAACGGGAAGAGGACGATTTGCAGCAAAAGCTCTACGATCGCCTGGCTCAGCAGATTATCTTCCGCCTGGCACCGATCGATGAGGCTCGCATTCAACGCATGCGACGGGATGCAGAAGAGGCCCGCGGCGAAGATACTGAACCCGCTCCATGAAGACACAGGCAAATCAGCTCCCCCAATTGCTGCAAAAGGGCCTGTCCCCCGTCTATCTGATATCGGGGGATGAGCCACTGCTGGTTCAGGAATGCTGCGACCAGATCCGCAAGGCGGCCCGCACGGCCGGCTTTGAAGACAGGGTTACCTTTCACGCGGACCAGCAACTGGACTGGAACAGGGTCGGCGAGGAATTCGGAGCGCTGTCACTGTTCGCCGAAAAGCGGCGCATCGAAATACACCTGCCCACGGGCAAGCTTGGCGACGGCCGCGCGGTCATGGAAAGCGTGTTGCAGAATCCACCGGACGACATCGTCCTGCTGTTGATCAGTACTCGCCTCGATGGGGCGGAAACCCGCCGCAAATGGTACAAGGAGCTCCAGAATAAGGGCGTTCATGTGCCCGTATGGCCCATTGATGCAGACAAGTTTCCCGGATGGTTGCAACAACGGGCCCGCAACCACGGCCTCAGCCTCACCCGCGGCGCCCTCGACATTCTCGCGGAACGTCTGGAGGGCAACCTGCTGGCGGCAAGCCAGGAACTGGATCGCCTGGCTTTGCTGGGGTCCGGCACCACCATTGATGAAGAAACCGTGGAGCAGGCGGTCCAGGACAGTTCCCGCTTTAACGGATTTGAACTGGTCACAGAGCTTCTCGCCGGCAGGGCGACCCACGCCCGGAAAATCATCGGTGTATTGCAGCAGGAAGGTGAAAATCCATTGGGACTGCTGACAGTGCTCGCCAGGGATCTGAACCTGACCATGGAACTGGCTATCGCCACCGCCAAACGAGAAAACACCTCCGGTTTCCTGAAAAAACGGGGGGTATTCCAGCCACAGCGCGCGCGGGCTGTCGAGCAGGCAGCCAGACGCCTGAACCGTCGCCAACTGATGGCGGCACTGGAGTTGTGCAGTGCCACGGATCGCGCCGCCAAAGGCTTTGATAGCCTGCCGCCCTGGCACTACCTTCAGGACATGATCACCCTGCTGGCCAGGCCCGCCTGACCCACATCAAAACAATCGCAATACTCGCGCGCTCCACTTGACAGTTTTTCACTTTCGGTAGCATGGTATAGCCTCCAGCCATCAAAGGAGGTGTGTGATATGGGTTTCCAGGATGACCTGAAACAACTGTCGGAAAAAATAAAGCAGTATCGTGACGAGGCTCGCGTACAGATGCATCTGGCCAGGGAAGACGTGAAAGACGAATGGGATGATCTGGAAAAGGATTGGGAGCGTTTTCGTGGCAAACTCGACGGCATCCTGCATGGCGCCGATGATGCGTCAAAAGAAGCACGCCAGACTGCCCACAAGCTTGGTGAAGACCTGAAATCGGGCTACCAGAACATCCGTAGCCGACTGAAGTAAGGTGTTAGCCCGTTAACAGATAGCCAGGGATATCCGCCAAAAGGCTATGCGTAAAAAGGCAGACTCGAGAGTCTGCCTTTTCATTTTTCGCCAGGAGGCTCAGAACTCCTCGGCAGTCAGCGCCATCATGGAGCCGCTGCCACTGCGAATCCCTTCTGCCAGCGCCACTGTCTTGGGCAAAAGGCGATCGAAGTAGAAGCGTGCGCTCTTCACCTTGCCGGTGTAGAAGCCGGAGGTATCGCCCTCGGCCTTGGGCGCAGCTGCTTTCACGATTTTCGCCCACATATACCCCAAAGCGGTCAGACCGAACAGGTCGAGGTAATCAACCGAAGCCGCGCCAACAGCATCGGGATTGTCACCGGCCTGCTTGATCACATGCTCGGTCACGTCGGACAACCGCTCGAAGGCGGCCGCCAGTGGCTCCAGGTAGGGGCGCATGTTGTCGTCGCCGCTGTTCTCTTCGATGAAGGCGGCCACGTCCTCGGCAAACAGTTCGTACAGTCTGCCCTGGCTGCCGACGACTTTCCGACCCATGAGATCCAGTGCCTGGATGCCATTGGTGCCCTCGTAGATCTGGGTGATACGGCAGTCACGAACCAGCTGCTCCTGACCCCATTCCCGGATAAACCCATGGCCACCAAAAACCTGTTGGCCCATGATACAGGCATCCAGGCCGCGGTCCGTCAGGAAGGCTTTTGCAACCGGCGTCAGTAACGCCACCATGCCTTCGGCGTGCTTGCGGCGCTCATCATCGTCCGAGTACTTGGAGATATCCAGCCACTGGGCCACGTAGGTCGAGAAAGCACGACCGCCTTCCACGTAACCTTTCATGGTCAGCAGCATACGGCGGACGTCGGGGTGAACCAGAATCGGGTCAGCGGCCTTTTCAGGCTGCTGGGCACCGGTAGGCGCGCGGCTCTGGGTTCGCTCCAGGGCGTATTCCCGGGCACTCTGAAGGGACGCTTCCGCAGCGCCAATACCCTGAACACCCACGCCAAGCCGTTCATAGTTCATCATGGTGAACATGGCGGCCAGGCCTTTGTTCTCCTCGCCGACCAGCCAACCCCTGGCGCCATCAAAGTTCATCACACAGGTAGCGGAGCCCTTGATGCCCATCTTTTTCTCGAGAGAGCCACAGCTCAGGCTGTTACGCGCACCCAAAGAGCCATCTTCATTCACTTCGAACTTGGGCACCAGGAACATGGAGATACCCTTGGGGCCCTTGGGGGCGTCCGGCAGCTTGGCCAGCACCAGGTGGATGATGTTCTCCGCCATGTCGTGCTCGCCCCAGGTGATAAAGATCTTGGTGCCGGTCACGCTGTAGGAGCCATCGTTGTTGGGCTGGGCTTTGGTACGGATGATGCCCAGGTCAGTACCGGCGTGGGGCTCAGTCAGATCCATGGCACCGGACCAGACCCCGGAGTACATGTTCGGCAGGTACTTTTCCTTGAGCTCCTGGCTGCCATGGGCGTCCAGGGCCAGGCAAGCGCCCGCGGTCAGCATCGGGGCAAGGCCAAAGGCCATATTGGCCGCCTGCATCATTTCCTCGAACTGGGCCACGAGTGTTTTCGGCATGCCCATGCCACCGAATTCCGGATTGCCACCCAGTCCGTTCCAGCCGCCTTCAACGATGGTCTGGTAGGCCTCACGGAAGCCGTCCGGCGTCGACACTTCGCCATCGTTCCACTTGCAGCCCTGCTCGTCACCTTCGCGGTTCAGGGGAGCGAGAACACCGCTGGTAATCTTGCCCGCCTCTTCCAGAATGGCATCGGCGGTCTCCGGGTCGACATTTTCTGCCACTTTCGGCAGTGATGCCCATAGCGCCGGCGCGTCAAAAACTTCATTCAGAACGAAGCGCATATCACGTAAAGGTGCCTGATAATCGGCCATCTACAATCTCTCCACAATTCCACAATTCAGTCAGTCTGCGAAGTGAACACACTTGAGCCACCGGCCCTGATCACTTCCTCGGCTATGTGTCCGCTCGGGTTATTTTTATGGTTTCTATTCTACCCTAATGACGCCCCCAACTCATGAGGTACCGGCGGCCAATTCATGAAAAAAGCCCGCCTCCTGGGAGAGCGGGCTTTCTCGGTTTCCTGAAACCCGCCTCAGAGGACGAAGGCTTCTTCCGGCATGTCCATCAGGCTGTCGGCACCGGCCAGCATGCTCTCTGCATGCCCCCTGGCGCGCGGCAGCATGCGCTTGAAGTAGAAGCGTGCTGTCTGCAGCTTGGCGTTATAGAACATTTCCTCGGTGGTACCTTCCTCCATCTTGTCCTGTGCCACCTTGGCCATACGGGCCCAGAGGTAGGCAAAAACGGCGTAACCGGAGTACATCAGGTAGTCCACAGAGGCGGCGCCCACCTCTTCCCGGTTCTTCATGGCGGTCATGCCGATCTTCATGGTCAGGTCGCCCCATTCCTTGTTCAGGGCTGCCAGCGGCTCGATAAATTGCTTGAGCTGCTCGTTATCGGCGTTTTCCTTGCAGAAAACGTGAACCTGCTTGGTGAAACCTTTCAGTGACTCGCCCTGGGTCATCAGGACCTTGCGGCCCAGCAGGTCCAGTGCCTGGATGCCGGTGGTACCTTCGTAGATCATGCCGATGCGGGCGTCACGAACGTTCTGTTCCATGCCCCACTCGGAGATGAAGCCGTGGCCGCCGTATACCTGCATGCCAAGATTGGCTGCTTCATAGCCGATCTCGGTCAGGAAGGCCTTGGCAATCGGCGTCAGAAAGCCAAGGGCTTCGTCTGCGGCCTTGCGCTCTTCCTCGGTCTTGCCGTTATGAACAATGTCAGCCTGTTGCGCGGTCATATAGATCAGCGCGCGGGCGCCTTCGGCAATGGCTTTCTGGGTCAGCAGCATACGACGGACGTCCGGATGAACGATGATCGGGTCTGCAATACCCTCGGGGTTTTTTGCCCCGCTGAGGGAGCGCATGGCGAGACGGTCCTTGGCGTAGGTTACCGAGCCCTGGAGACCCAGCTCCGCCGCACCCAGCCCCTGAATCGCGGTACCGATGCGGGCAACGTTCATGAAGGTGAACATGCAGTTCAGGCCCTTGTTCTCCGGCCCGATCAGCCAACCCCTGGCACCGTCGAAGTTCATCACGCAGGTCGCATTGCCGTGAATACCCATCTTGTGCTCGATGGAGCCACAGGAAACGGCATTACGCTCTCCGGAGGAACCGTCTTCGTTCGGCAAGCGCTTGGGGACGATAAACAGGGAAATTCCCTTGGTACCCTCAGGCGCGCCCGGCAGACGGGCCAGTACGATATGGACAATATTCTCCGCCATGTCGTGCTCGCCGGCGGAGATGAAGATCTTGGTTCCGGTGATGGCGTAGGTGCCGTCGGCATTGGGCTCGGCCTTGGTGCGCAGGGTGCCCAGGTCAGAACCGCAATGGGGCTCGGTCAGACACATGGTGCCGGTCCACTCGCCACTGATCAGCTTGGTGAGGTAGGTTTGCTTCTGCTCTTCGGTACCGTGCTCTTCGATGGTGTTGGTCGCGCCGTGGCTCAGCCCGGGATACATTCCCCAGGACCAGTTCGACGTGCCCACCATCTCGCTCATGACCAGACCGAGGGAATGCGGCAGGCCCTGGCCGCCGTAGTTGGGATCCGCTGTCATGGAGGGCCAGCCGCCTTCCACGTACTGCTGGTAGGCTTCCTTGAAACCGGTTGGCGTTTTCACACCGTCTTCGCTCCAGGTACAGCCTTCTTTGTCGCCCACCTGGTTCAGCGGAGACAGAACCTGCTCACAGAATTTCGCACCTTCCCCGATAATGGCGTCGACCATATCCGGCGTCGCATCTTCGGCGCCTTCCAGATTGGCGTAGTGCTGCTCGCTGTCCAGCAGTTCATTCATTACGAACTTAATGTCACGCAGGGGCGCTTTGTAGTCAGGCATGGTATTCCACCTCAGGTTTTCGGTAACAGCTGCGAAACGGTCACAGCACTTTGCCGCGGGGTTTGCTCATGCGGCGCAGCGATTATGCTGCACCGCGAATAAAACACTTGTTTGAAACATACGTTTAGAGGGGCAGAATTGTCAATAGCCGTGCCCGAAATTTGTGTTGCGTTTTGTGGAGGGATTTACCGTGTTTGGCGGGCGAGAGAGCGGCAATTCACTGTGAAAGCTTGGGGTTATCAGGCGGTTGCCATAAACCGGGAGTTGGTTACTTCGTTGACAGCGCTATTTTCGTTGAAGTCCGCAACGGTCTGGTAGGCACTGGCTGCGTTACGGGATTCCCGGTTAGCCTGGTCGCTACCATCGCCGCCTCCGGGCGATGCAACATCCTTCTGCCCGCCAAGCTCTGACGATAATTCGGACTGGGCCTGCAACATCAGCTGCATGGCCTCGGCCGCAACAGCCCGATCCTGGGGAGAAGGCTCCGCAGGTGCAAGTGCCGCGGCCCTGACCACCCGCATCTTTTCTATGGTCGCCTGTGGGTCGCCCTGAACCGGAGAGGTGTCAATGGATACTTCGCCGCCGACTGCGTATTGAGCACCGTCGGGGCCACGTTCATAGACGTAGGAAATGGATCCGGCATATTGCCCACCCGCAGCCTGATGAGCCGTCTCATGGGCGCGGACCTCACGGTCACGTGCTTTCAGGTCAGACAGTTCCTGCAGCTCAGCCTCTTGCAGGCCCGATGCATTATCTGACCCGGAGCGTTGCGGGCGCGCACCATCGCCGGCGTTCCTGTCGTCGCTGATGGTTCTGATTGTGGGGGCTCTTTCAGAATCAGCAGAGGCAGGTTCGCTGCCCGTCTGCCGGGCTGGGTCGGCGGCCCCGACGCCCGGGAGGGGATACACTGGAGCCACGGAGGGAAGAGAGCCGGGAATCATCATGTCAGCGATTCAGGTAACCGGAAGAGGCGACGGTGAGGCCACCGCCAGAAGGATTCAGGCCTTGATATCCAGCAACGTGCCAAGGGTTTCATCGGCAGTCTTCACCACCTGGGCAGAAGCCTCAACGCTGCGTTCATAGAGTTTGAGATCAACGATTGGCTCAACCAGGCCCCCGGCCCCTTCGGCTGTGCCCTGAGGGCCATCCGCGCCACCCCGGGCAATCTGACGGGCAGCATTCTCCATGCCCTGCATGCCACTCTGAATGCCCTGAATACCAAGTCCCAGCGTATTGTTGATCATAACTGCTTTGTCCAATGACCATTAATTGACTCAAGTAAGCCACATTTCTGGTCAATTTTCAAACAAACAATTCACATTCAGGCTGGTCGCCAGAATCTGTGGGTCGGCATGTTCCAGCCATGGCAGTACCCCCATGCAGGGAGCCGCGAGATGGTTGACCAGGTAGTCCAGGGTTTCCTGCTCACAGGTCATGATCTCCGGACCCGGCCGGTTGGCCACCCAGCCGGCAACAGTCAGCCCGTCACGGCGGATGGCTTCGACGGTCAGCAGGGCGTGATTGATGCACCCGAGCTTCAGGGGAACAACCAGTATCACCGGCATTTGCAGCGCCACCGGCATGGCGGCATAGGTTTCCCGGTCATTGAGCGGCACTCGCCAACCGCCAGCACCCTCTACCAGCAACAGGTCCGACGGGCGCATCTGCAGGCCGCGACAGAACCCCACCAGGCGTTGCGCCGTGACAGTGCGGCCTGCCTGGGCTGCCGCAACATGTGGGGCGATAGCCGGCTTCAGCGCTATCGGATTAACCTGGTCATAGCCCAATGGCTCGGACATGGCCTTCATCAGAATCAGCGCATCCTCATTGCGCAGACCTTCCGGCGTTTCGTCACACCCGGAGGCAACCGGCTTCATGGCTAGCGTGCGCTTGCCCAGAGACGCCGCCGCCTCAAGGATGGCCGCAGAGACCATGGTTTTGCCCACGCCGGTGTCGGTTCCTGTCACAAAATAGCTTTTTCTGGCCATGGCCGCGGTAACTCCGATATCAGTCCGGCAGGCGGCAGGTCAGCCATGCTGCCTTGTAAGTTGCGTAGACCCGGCCATCACTTCCTTTCGGGTAATGCTGGCACATGGCCCGTAAACGTCCCGGCGCTGTTGCGTTGCGGCGACGGGACGAGCCCTTGAAACCGGCCCCGATGGCTTTCAGCTCTGCCAGCAGGGCCATTGGCGACGGATAATCCAGGACAATGGATTCGGTAGCAATGCGCGGCGCCGGCAGCACTTCAAGAGCCTGCCGGCGAAAGCCATCCCCGCTTTCGAAGCGGTTAACATGCTCATGGCCCGGGTCAGCCTGGTGCCAGGCGCCACGCAACTCATCCAGTGTGCCGTCCAGCAAGGTTGATATACACAGTTGCCCGCCGGGGCGCAGTATCCGACGACACTCGGCCAACACGCCGGCCGTGTCATCGCACCACTGGATCATCAGGTTGCTGAAAACCACATCCAGGCTGTTGTCCCCGAGCGGCAGGGATTCGGCATCTGCGACCAGCCAGCGAATAGCCGGGGCTCCAGTGGCACGGGCATACCCCAGCATGCCCGGCGACAGGTCTGCTCCGGTCACGGAACGCCCGGCACCGCCAGCCAACTCCGCGAGCTGTCCGGTAAACCAACCGGTGCCACATCCCAGGTCCAGGATCCGGCAGCCACCACCGGCCTCCCGGAGGCAGCCCTGCTCCGACAACTGGTCGAGCATGACCTGGCCCATGTAACGCTGTAAACGTGCTGCCGGATTGTAGGTTTTTGAGGCCGCCCCGAAATCCCTCGCAACAGCGGTTTTGGCAGCACCGCGCGAGGACGCTGTCGCCGGATTTGTGGGCACCGTCAGATCTGCCATGAATCCCCCGTACTGAAAGCGAACCGATGAATCTCCTCACGACAGCGCGCAACCGCCTGCCCCCGGGGCCAGTGGGTCATTCCGGGCACGGTGATCACATTGGCGCTCCGGGCCGGCGCGAAGGACCCGGCCCAAGACCGGACAACGGCGTCCTGTTCCGCCTGAAGGTGCAGCGCAGGCACCGGCAGCTCCTGCCACAAGCCCCGCTGGTCTTCCCTTTCCAGCCACTCAAGACCCCGGATCAGACTCGCTGACGTTACCGAAGCCCCCTGTTTCAGCCAGGGCTGAAGCTCCTTGCGGGCCTTGAGATAATCTTCACAACCATGAATCAACAGTTGCTGGAAATGGCGCCAGGCCGGGCCGGTTTCGCTGGCAATGGCGTCTCTGAAGGTATTGAAGCTTTCAGCCGACATACCAACCGGCCAATCCGGGCCCGCCGTAAACCTGGGAAAGCCCGCAAGGGTAATCACCCTGGCCTCCTGCAAATCACTTTGTGCCGCCGCAGCCATGGCTACCTGCGCACCTTGGGACCAGCCCGCCCACACCGACGGACATGGGTAATGATCCAGCAGGTAATCCGCAACTTCGGCGACTGATTCGCACCGGGTCATTAGCGTATCGGTCAGTGACACCAGGTGAATTTCACCCGGCCAGCCGTCAAACAGCGGTAACAGCATGGCGGCATCAACGCCCCAGCCTCCAACCACAACCAGAGGGGTCTGATAAGCGGTCTGCGTCATACGGCCTCGGCAGAAGCCCGTTTTAACATCGGGCGACACTCAGCAAGAGCCGTGAGCAGTTTTTCCAGATCCGCTGTCGAATGGGCCGCGCTGAAGGTCACCCGCAAGCGCGCCTCACCCTCCGGTACCGTGGGCGGCCTGATGGCAGTTACCAGCAGGCCCTTCTGTTCCAGTGCCTTGCTCAGCGCAAGGGCTGTCCAGTTGTCGCCAACCATGATCGGCTGAATCGGGGTGCGGGACGGCATCAGTTCATAGCCCAGCGCAGTAGCCTCACGGCGAAAGTGTTCAATCAGCGACTGCAGATGGCTGCGGCGACTGTTTTCCCGCTCAATCAGATCGAGGCTGGCACAGGTCGCCAATGCAATCGCCGGGGGCATGGCGGTGGTGTAGATATAGGTCCGTGCCTTCTGCACCAGGTAGTCCATCAGCAATGCCGGACCGGCAACGAACGCGCCGCTGGTGCCGACAGCTTTACCGAGTGTTCCGATCAGCACCGGTACATCCTTTTCCGACAACCCCAGCTCGGCAACGCTGCCCCGACCCTGGGGGCCAAGCACGCCCACGCCATGGGCATCATCCACAACCAGAAGCGCATCGTGTACCCGGCACAGGTCAGCGAGTTCCTTCAAAGGCGCGATGTCGCCGTCCATGCTGAACACGCCGTCTGTTACCACCAGTTTGTGTCCGCCAGTGACTGCCAGCATATCCGCCAGAGCCCCCATGTCGCTGTGGGGATAGCGCCTCACCCTGGCACGACTGAGGATGCAGCCGTCAATAATGGAGGCGTGGTTGAGGCGGTCCGAGAAAACGGTATCGCCACGGCCGGCCAGTGCGGAAATCACACCCATATTGGCCATATAGCCGGTGGAGAAGAAAAGCGCAGCGCTGCGACCGGTAAATGCCGCCAGCCGGGCCTCCAACTGGTGGTGGCCATCGTGGTGGCCACAGATCAGGTGGGACGCCGCCCCACCGAGGCCCGTGTGGGGCATGGCATCGTTAACGGCACGAACAATATCCGGGTGGCTGGCCAACCCGAGATAGTCATTACTGCAGAAAGACAGCAGCGGCACGCCATCGGACACCAGTTCCGGCTGCTGGGGCCCGCTGATCACCCGGCGGGTACGGTAAAGCCCCGCCTGCTTCCGGTTTTCAAGCTCGGCCGCAAAATCACGCATGATCAGCTCTCACCGACGGTTACCTGTTTATGCGGATTCGCGGGTGGCATCGTAGAACATGTGGCGGGTCTGCTCATATTCCACCGCCCCGGTGATGGCTTCTTCCGCTTCCTGTTCAGTACAGTTCTGTTCGCGCAATTCCGGGCGAATACCCAGGCGATCGAACAGTTCACGGTCGGCATCGGCTTCCGGGTTCGCAGTAGTCAGCAGCTTTTCACCATAAAAAATGGAGTTGGCACCCGCCAGGAAGCACAGGGACTGCATCTGCTCGTTCATGTTCTCGCGACCGGCGGACAGGCGCACGTGGGAGGCCGGCATCATGATGCGGGCAACCGCAATGGTGCGGACAAAGTCAAACGGATCCAGGTCTTCCACGTCTTCCATGGGTGTACCCGGCACCTTCACCAGCATGTTGACCGGCACACTCTCCGGATGATGTGGCAGATTCGCCAGCTGCACCAGCAGGCCGACCCGGTCATCCGGGTCTTCACCCATACCCACAATGCCACCGCAGCAGACTTTCATGCCCGCGTTGCGAACGTTCTCCAGGGTGTCCAGACGATCCTGGTAGGTGCGGGTGGTGATGATGTGGCTGTAGTATTTCTCGGAGGTGTCCAGGTTGTGGTTGTAGTAATCCAGCCCGGCTTCAGCCAGTTCATCGGCCTGCTCCTGTTGCAGCATGCCAAGGGTCATACAGGTTTCCAGACCCAGGGATTTCACCTCGCGTACCATGTCCACCACATACCCCATGTCCTTCTTCGAAGGACTGCGCCAGGCTGCGCCCATACAGAAACGGGACGCGCCTTTTGCCTTGGCGGCTTTGGCTTCGGCAACCACCTTTTCGATTTCCAGCAGCTTTTCCTTTTCCAGACCGGTGTTGTAGTGGCCGCTCTGGGGACAGTATTTGCAGTCCTCCGGGCAGGCACCGGTCTTGATGGAAAGCAGTGTGCTGATCTGCACCTCATTGGGATCGAAGTGTTCGCGATGGACGCTCTGGGCACGGAACACCAGGTCGTTGAACGGCAGTTCGAACAGGGCGCGGGCTTCCTGCATGGTCCAGTCGTGACGGGGCAGGCTGGAAGGTACGCTGGAGGGTGCACTGGAGAGTTCAGTGGAGAGCGAGGTGGCAGTCATGATTCAGTCCTGTTAACTTTACCGGGATTCTGGTTTACGGATGAAACAGATGATAAAGGGACTGAGATTGCTGTCAACCTTGTTAACACCAAAGGTTAACAGCAAAGAACGGATTCAAACCGCATTGCAGGGTATTCGCGACCTGCTTCCTGCCGGAGGCGGCCACTGTGTTGCCTGCCTGGCACCTGATGCCCGCTACGGACTCTGCAATCCCTGCCGTCAGGACCTGCCCGTCAATCGCTGGCACTGCCGTTGCTGCGCCCTGCCCCTGGCATTTGCCGGCAACGAAACGCTCTGTGGCCAGTGCCTCCAGGCCCCGCCTCCGTTCAGCCGGGTGATTGCCCCATGGCGTTATCGTTTCCCGGTCGACGGCATGATCCAGCGCTACAAATACAACGGCCAGCGCGCGTTTGCCCGCCCCCTTATCAACGACCTTGCAGACCACCTGATCGCAACCCTGGACACCACGCCGGAATTGCGGCCGGATCTGCTGCTGGCCAGCCCGATGCACCCGGCCCGGCGTCGCAAGCGGGGGTTCAATCAGGCCGCGGATATTGCCGAACAGATCAGCAAACGATCAGGCATACCCTGGACCACGGAGCTGGTCACAAGGAACCGACACACCCACCCCCAGCGTGGTCTGAACCGGGAACAACGGCTGGCCAACCTGCGGGGCATTTACGATGTCACCGGAACACCGCCGCCGCGAATCGCCATTGTGGATGATGTCGTGACCACCGGCGCCACCGCACGAAGTCTCGCTGAAGTGCTGCTGGGCGCCGGCGCAACAGACGTTCAGATCTGGGCGCTGGCAAGAACGCCCGGATGAGCGGCAGGACATCACTCACCCAGCTTTTCAGCGACTTTCTCGGCAATTGCCAGGCATGCCGTCAAACCGGGTGATTCAATGCCAAACAGGTGTACCAGCCCGGGAACCTCATGGTCCTGCTCGCCATCAATCCGAAAATCGGCAAAGCCGCCTTGAGGGCCTGCCAGCTTGGGACGGACACCCGCATAGGCGGGTTGCAGCCGGGTTTCATCGAGATCCGGCCACCAGCGGCGAATGCTGTCAGCGAACAGCCGTGCCCGATCCGGGTCCACGGAAAAATCCACCTGGCTTATCCATTCCACGTCTGGTCCGAAACGGGCCTGGCCCGCCAGATCCAGGGTCAGGTGAACGCCGAGGCCACCCGGCTCCGGGACCGGATAGATGAGCGAGCTGAAGGGGTGGCGTCCCGAATAGCTGAAATAGACCCCACGGGCCAGCCACTGCTGCGGCACCAATACCCCGGGAGCGCCCTGCCAGCGAGACGCCAGCGAGACCGCCTCCAGTCCGGCGGCGTTCACCACACGCCGGGCAATCAATTCGCACCGCGCCTGACCGCCGAGCCACAGCCGATGACGGTTACCCTGGGTTTCGGCATGTTCCACCGATGCCTGACAAACAAGCTGGCCACCATGATCCTCAAGATCCCCCAGCAATGACAACATGACCCCATGACTGTCCACGATGCCGGTTTCCGGAGAGTACAGCGCGTCATCGGCCAATACCCCGGGCAGTGCTTGCCTGAGTGCCTCACGGCCCACCCGTTGCAATTCAACCCCGTTGTTCCCTGCCTGCCGGGCTATACCGGCAAGTGCCTCCTGTTGGGCGTGGCCACGGGCAACAATCCACTTGCCGGTTTTACGGTGGCCAATATGGCGCTCACGGCAGAAATCATAAAGTAAGTGGCGACCACGAACGCACAAGCTCGCCTTGGCGGAGTTCTCGGGATAGTAGATACCGGCATGGATAACCTCGCTGTTCCGCGATGAGAGCCCCTCGCCGAAGCGGTCACCGGATTCCAGCACCAGCACCTCGCTGCCCTGTATCGCCAGCTGTCGGGCCACGGCGAGGCCGACAATGCCGGCACCGATGACCACCGTATCGGCCTGAAGCACTTCTGTGTCTGTCATCAGAATCTCACTTACCCTGGCCTGTCTGTGGGAGTTTGCCCGAATCGCATTACTGTGACTGCCCCGAAACGTTATACTTGCCCAGGGAAACAAGTGCACGGAGCAGGTAAAGCGATGTCTGACAGGAAGCAGTTTATAATTGTAATGATGGTAGCGGCCATATTTGTCGGCTGGCTCGGCTGGCGGGGTTTCGAGGTTATCAGCCTCAACCAGAACCTGAAAGCCGATGACATGGTGGCCAACTACCCCTATCAGCACCGTGTTTTGAGGGTTGAGGGCAATACCGCCATCATGAGTTCACTGCGATCCCACCAGACATCCACTCACGAGGCACTGAGCACCATTTTCCCCAGCATGCGCAACCTGGGCGACAATCACCGGGACTGGCAAAGGGCAGAACGCGAACTGGCCCAGGTTCAGGCCAGGGCCGGTGATATCGTACTCAGCGCCAGCGGCGTGGAGCGGATTCGCTGGGAACTGGACGAAAACTGGTATCACCTTGCAAAGATGCAGGCTCAACAAAGTTCAAGGCGCTAAACCGTAATTATGACCGAAACGTCAAGTCATCCATACGATGCACTCAAGCCCGATAAAATTCTCGACGCCATGGAGGGTGCGGGATTCATCGTTAATGGTCGACTGTTCGCCCTCAACAGCTATGAAAACCGCGTCTATCAGATTGGCATAGAAGACAAGTCACCGGTCATTACCAAATTCTACCGCCCCGGGCGCTGGAGTGAGGCGCAGATTCGTGAAGAGCACGAATTTACCGCGCAACTGCTGGCAGCGGACATCCCGGTGGTGGCCCCCCTGGTGATGCCGTCGGGGGATACCCTTGGCCGCTGTGACGATTTCCTGTTTGCCGTCTTCCCCCAGCGGGGCGGACAGGCTCCTGATACCAGCGTAACCGACACCCTTTACCGCCTTGGCCAGTGGCTGGGCCAGCTTCACAATGTCGGCGACACGGCCAGTTTCGCTCATCGTCCTGTGATGGACGTGCTCTCGGGAATTGAGGACAACAACCGCTTCCTGATAGAAAACCGCTGGGTCCCGGACGATCTGCGCCCAGCCTGGGAATCGCTGATTCCCGACCTGGTGGACCAATGCGCCCGCCGGATAGACGAGGCCGGCGAAGTGCATTCCCTGAGGCTCCACGGTGATTGCCATGGCGGCAATATCCTTTGCCGTGAGGAGCAGATGCTGTTTGTCGATCTTGATGATTGCCGCACCGGGCCAGCCATTCAGGATCTGTGGTTGCTTCTTAACGGGGATGATATCGAGCGCGGCCAGCAGTTCGGAGAACTGCTCGAGGGTTATGAAATGTTCCGGGACTTCAATCGTCGCGAACGACACCTGATTGAACCTCTGCGCTGTTTCCGGCAGATCTCCCATTGCACCTGGCTGGCCAGGCGCTGGGATGACCCCGCCTTTCCCCGTTTCTTCCCCTGGTTTGCCCAGCCCCGTTTCTGGTCAGACCAGATCCTGTCGTTGCGGGAGCAACTTGCCGCACTGCAGACCCCTTCCATTAACCTTCCCGGCCAGTACTGAGGCCGGAAAAAACCGATAGACCGGAGACTGTTTGATGAGCCAGAGTGAGGCCAGATTCACGGTACGCAGCCTGATTGCAACAGCCATTGGCACCATTATTGTGACCGTTCTGGTGTTGGAGGCCAGTGGTAGGATTGATCACTCGGACAACAAGGACCACGTACCGGTGGGTGAGTTCGAGGCCGTTCATATCACGCCGGGTGAGGAATTCCGCATGTCACCCAAATCATCAGAGCTCCACGCGGTGTGTGAACAGGGTTATCTGGCCATTGCCGCCGATGTGGATCCGGACTTCCGCGGCATCCTTGTGGACTACAAGAACCGGGGCGTCCGCTGTAGCCGCGGCCCTGCGGCGGGAGAGGAAGGCCAGGAGCCCGCGGGCAATGAGTGACAGCAGCAAAAAGCCCGGGCAGGCGCTGGACCGACTGTTTGCAAGCGATCGTGAAGCCGGCGAGTTTCGTTTTGACGCCGCCGTAGCCCGGGTTTTCCCGGACATGATCCGCCGATCGGTTCCCGGCTACACCACAATTATCCCCATGATCGAGGTGATTACCGAACAATACGCCCGGCCCGGCAGCCACTGTTACGACCTCGGTTGTTCCCTGGGTGCTTCGACCCTGGCCATGCGCCATGGCATTGGTGACCGGGACTGCATCCTCACCGGCGTCGACAACTCTCCCGCCATGATTGAACGCTGCCAACATTACATTGCCCTGGACGATCATCCACTGCCGGTTTCCCTGCGCTGTGAGGACATTCTCGATACCGAGCTCGGCAACGCCTCGGTCACTACCCTGAACTTCACCCTCCAGTTCGTGGAACCCGCAAGGCGGGCGCAACTGATGACCCGCATTGCTGATGCCACCCTGCCCGGTGGTGTACTGATCCTTTCCGAGAAAATCCGCTTCGAGTCCGAAACGGAACAGGCGATACAGACGCAACTGCATCACGAGTTCAAGCGCGCCAACGGCTATTCCGACCTGGAAATCAGCCAGAAGCGTTCCGCCCTGGAGCAGGTGCTGATTCCCGAAACCCTGGCGGAACACCGGCAACGACTGACCAATGCCGGCTTCAGCGAGGTCATGGTGTGGTATCAGTGCTTCAATTTTGTCTCCATGCTCGCCATCAAATCGCCCTGAACGGAGCCTTCATGACAACTTTCGACTGGCAGGGGTGCTTTGCCCCGTTGCTCGATGACCTGGACAGCCGTGGTCTGGAGCACTGGCGAGCTCTGCTGCAGCAGCAACTCCGTAAACGTTTCGATGAAAATCCCCACGGTGACATCGCCCGCTGGATGCGGGCGCTGCATACTTTGCCGGCCATCAGGGATGTAGGCGCCGACCTGAACCGTCCGGCGATCACCCTGCGCACAGATCAGCCCCTGACAGCAGACGATTCGACGCGCCTTGTACAGGGGCTTCGGGGGCTGATGCCCTGGCGCAAGGGTCCGTTCGATTTCTTTGGCACCTATATCGATACCGAGTGGCATTCAGACTGGAAGTGGGACCGGGTGTCGCCCTTCCTGTCGGATCTGACGGGCCGGCAGATACTGGACGTGGGTTGTGGTTCGGGCTATCACTGCTGGCGCATGCTGGGGGAAGGGGCCGGGCGGGTCATCGGTATCGATCCGGGGCTGCTGTTCCTGTTCCAGTTCCTGAGCGTCAAACGCTACGTCAGCCCGCAGCAGCGGATTGACCTGCTGCCGGTGCGCATGGAGGATCTGCCAGCGAAACTGGAAGCTTTCGACACGACTTTCTCAATGGGGGTGCTCTACCACCGCCGCTCGCCACTGGACCACCTGCTGGAGCTCAAGGACACACTTCGCGCGGGCGGTGAGCTGGTGCTGGAAACCCTGATTGCGGACGGGCCGGAGGGCTATAGCCTGATGCCGGAGGACCGTTACGGCCAGATGCGCAACGTGTGGTTCCTGCCCAGCTGCGACACCCTGCTACGCTGGCTCGACCGAACCGGTTTTCGCAATGCCCGCGTGGTTGACGTGACCGAAACCACCACCGGGGAGCAGCGGAAAACGGACTGGATGCGGTTCCAGTCGCTGGCCGACTTTCTGGATCCGGACGATCCGACAAAGACCATCGAAGGCTATCCGGGCCCGAAAAGGGCAACCATCATTGCCGACAAGCCCTGAGGCCTGCCGCCATGGAATCAACCAGCTATTCGCCGAAGGGGTGGCGCAGGACCACGGTTTCCACCCGGTCAGGGCCGGTGGAGATAATGTCGATAGGCGCCTCGATCTGCTCTTCAAGGAAACGGATGTAGGCCTTGGCATTCTCCGGCAACTGATCCAGCGCGGTCAGTCCGACCGTGCTGTCCTGCCAACCCGGTAATTCCGCGTAAACCGGCTCGATGTCCTTGTAGGTGTCACAGCCGATGGGAGGACGGGTGATTTCACCGAGGGGCGTTTTATAGCCGATGCATACCTTCACCGTGTCCATGCCGTCCAGCACATCCAGCTTGGTCAGGCAGATGCCGGACACGCTGTTGATCTGGATGGCATGTCGCAGTGCCACGGCATCAAACCAGCCACACCGCCGTGAACGGCCGGTGGTTGTACCAATCTCGTTGCCCTTCACTGCCAGGTGCTGCCCCATGTCGTCAAACAGCTCGGTCGGGAAAGGTCCGGAGCCCACGCGGGTGGTATAGGCCTTGGTAATACCCAGTACATAGTCCAGGAACAGCGGGCCGAAGCCGGAACCGGTGGCGGTGCCGCCTGCCGTGGTGTTGGACGAGGTGACATAGGGATAGGTACCCAGGTCGATATCCAGCAGAGAGCCCTGAGCGCCTTCGAACAGGATATGCTCACCGCGTTTGCGCAGGTCATGGAGGATATCCGTGACGTCGGCCGACATCGGCAGAATTTCTTCGCCCATGGTCATCAGTTCCGTAAACGCCTGGTCTATATCTTCAGGCTCTTCGCGGAAATACTCGGTCAGAACGAAATTATGGTAGGACATGATTTCCTTCAGCTTTTCCTTGAAGCTCTGCGGATCGCACAGATCGCCTACGCGAACCCCGCGGCGGGAAACCTTGTCTTCATAAGCCGGACCAATTCCGCGGCCGGTCGTACCGATCTTGTCGACACCTCGCGCACGCTCCCGGGCCTGATCAATGCGAACGTGAGTCTTGAGGATGATAGGGCACGCAAGACTGATCCTGAGTCGGTCACGCACCGCAACACCGTTGCCCTCGAGCTCCCGGACTTCCTTGAGGAGCGCTTCGGGGGAGAGGACCACGCCGTTGCCGATCAGGCACTGGACGTTCTTGCGCAGGATGCCGGAAGGGATCAGGTGAAGTGCGGTTTTCTTGCCCTCAATAACCAGTGTGTGACCGGCATTGTGCCCGCCCTGAAAGCGCACCACCGCCGAAACCTTGTCGGTCAGCAGGTCAACAATCTTGCCTTTTCCTTCATCACCCCATTGGGTGCCCAGCACTACAACGTTTTTACCCATGTCTCTCTCTCATTGCGGCTTCGCCGATCGACGGAATCCCCGCAGATTTACCTGTAAATGAGTGGCTCGATACCGGTCGGTTATCAGCCCAGCTGTTCCACGACCCACTGGCCATCACGCTTTACCAGAACGCGGTCGCAATTGCGGGACCGCGGATCGACGCCTTCGTCCTCCGGCAGGGCCCGAACGACGGTTTCAGTCATCCGCAAACCCGAAATAACACCGTCCAGCCCGGGCTCCTGCATTGCCGGCGCCCAGATTGCCTTGCCGGGCTGACCGGGACGCTGACCAAGGGAAACCAGTGCACGGATATCAAGACTGAACCCCGTCGCCGGTCGGGCACGGCCAAAATCACTACCGATAGCGTCATACCGGCCGCCCTTGGCGACAGCGTCGCCGTGTCCCGGCACATAGGCCGCAAAGACCAGGCCGGTATGGTAGTTGTAGCCGCGAAGTTCACAGAAATCGAAACCAAAGCTGACTTCCGGATAATCATCGGCCAGCATCTCTGCCACCCGCTCCAGCTGCTCCAACGCCTGGCGAAGCGGCTCCGGCGCGCCTTCAAGAATGTGTTTCGCCTCCATCAGCGCCGGCTTTCCGCCACTGACCCTGGCCAGCTCCCTGAGCATGCTTCCGGCGGACCCCGGCGGGCAGTCACCCAACAGCTGGTCCAGTTCCGGCACCGATTTGCGGGCCATGGCATCGAAAATGGCGGCGCCGGTGTCGCGGTCGAATCCGGCCTCGCCCACCAGGCTTTCGTAAATGGTTACATGGGCCAGATCGAGGTGGATTTTCGGCAACCCGGACACCCGCAGGGCTTCCAGCATCAGCCTGATCACTTCCATGTCCGCCGATTCGGACCCACTGCCGAACAACTCGCACCCGGCCTGGATAGGCGTGCGCCCGGTCAGCATGTGGCGCGGGCGCGTGTGCAGGACATGGCCGGCGTAACACAAGCGGGTAATACCCTCTTGGCCAAGGGTATGGGCATCAATGCGCGCCGCTTGGGGCGTCATGTCGGCTCGGAGCCCCATCATCCGGCCGGTGAGCTGATCCGTGAGCTTGAAGGTCTGGAGTTCCAGATCATGCCCGGTACCGGTAAACAGGGATTCGAGATATTCAATCAGCGGCGGGATAACCAGCTGGTAACCCCAGCGCTGGCAGGTATCCATTACATCCCGGCGCAGGGATTCAATCTGTCCAGCCAGTGGCGGAAGGATGTCTTCCACGCCATCCGGCAATAGCCAGCGGTCAGATACTGTCATGAGATTCGATTGTCCGTTTTGACCCGGGGCAAAACTCGGACCACGGGAGTGAACAGGATTTAGGGCGATGTTCGGTACCAGAGAAAAACCCGAACCAAAACCGGCGGAATTTTACACTGTTGGCAGGCACAAAAAAACCGGAATACCGAGGTATTCCGGTTTTGTCGTCATCGCTGCGCCGATCAGCGGGCTCCCTGGGGATCCTTGAGGAACCGGAGGAACGAACTGTCGGTGTCGATCACCATGATGTCGTCCTCGTTCGCGAACGTGTTCTGGTAGGCTTCGAGGCTGCGATAGAAGCTGTAGAACTCGCTGTTCGAGCCGTAGGCATCAGCGTAGATCTCTGCTGCTTGGGCATCACCCTCACCACGCATCTCTTCGGCACTGGCGAAAGCCTCCGACAGGATGACAGTGCGCTGGCGATCCGCATCGGCGCGGATTCCCTCAGCAAGCTCCTGACCCCGGGAGCGGAACTCCTGTGCCAGCTTTTCACGCTCAGTGGCCATACGACGGTAGACGTTCTGGCTCACCTGCCCCGGAAATTCGATGGCCTTGACGCGGATATCCACCACACTGATACCGAACTCTTTCTGCGCCGTTTCGTTGACCCGCTCCGTCAGCGTCGTCATCAATTCGTCACGCTGGCCGGAAACCACCTCGACCATGGTACGCACACCGAACTCGTCCCGGAGGCCATTGTCCACACGGGACAACAGCAGCTCGGAAGCACGGAATTCGTCGCCACCGGTGGCACGATAGAACTGATCCACATTCTGGATTTTCCAGGCGATGTACGAGTCCACGTCCAGTGGCTTCTTCTCAACGGTCAGATACTGACGCGACGGTAAGTCGGTCGTCAGCAATCGAACATCAAATTCCCGTACCTGATCGATGACTGGCACCTTGAAGTGGAGGCCCGCCTCAATGTCCGTCTGGATCAGCTCCCCGAACCGGAGCAACACGCCGCGGTGGGTTTCCGGAATGATGTACACGCTTGAGAGCGCAACCAGCACGACAATCAGGGCGCCTGCAAGGCCCGCAATGCTTTTGGTTCCCATAATTATCTACTCCTCCGAACGCCACTGTCCTGCCTGCCACGCAGCTCCTGCGCAACCTGATCCGACAGGGTCTGGATATCGACATTACCGCTGCCGGAGCCGGAGCTGTTCTGGCCATCAGACATTGCGCCCGCTCGGTTGGTCAGCCTGTCCAGGGGCAGAAACATCATGTTGTCGCTGCTTTCCGTATCCACCAGCACCTTGCTGGTTCTTGAAAGCACACCTTCAAGTGCCTGGATGTACATGCGCTCACGGGTCACTTCGGGTGCCGTTTCGTAAACATCCAGTACCGCGAGGAAGCGCGAGGTCTGGCCACGAGCGCGATCAATCACTTGCTGCTTGTACGCTGAGGCCTCCTCGGTCAGACGCTGGGCGCGACCACGGGCTTCAGGAACCACTTTATTGCGGTAGGTCTCTGCTTCTTCCTTGAGCTGCTGCTCATCTTCACGGGCACGCTGAACTTCCCGGAACGCGTCCTGTACCGCATCGGGTGGCTGTGTACTCTCGACGTTTACCCGAACGATTGACAAGCCGGTGCCATATTCCTCAAGGAAGGTCTGGAGACGCTGCTCGACGCGAACGGCCAGTTCGGCACGTCCTTCAGTCAACACGTCGTCTAGGGTCGAACTTCCAACTTCATGGCGCAGTGCGCTGTCGGTCGCAAATGCCAGCGCCTGATTGGAATCACGGACGTTGAGCACGTAGGCCTTGGCATCACCAACGCGATACTGAACCTGCAGGTCTACCGACACCAGATTCTCGTCCTGTGTCAGCATCTGCCCGGTGGATTCCGTATTCCGAACACTGGTCACCCGCACCAGATTCACATTATCGATCAACGGAACCTTGAAACGCAGACCGGGGGGCTCGGTACGACTGTACTCACCGAAGCGGAGAACCACCGCCCGCTCCTGTTCGTTTACGGTATAGAACGATTGAAATATAACGTATCCGACGAAAATGATCGCCGCCAGGGCAAGAACCGCCCCGATATTACCGGCACTGGGTCCTCCACCTGAGGAAGAGCCACCATCACCACCTGACTTTTTGCCCTTGCCGCCCAGCAGCTTGTTAAGCTTGTCGAGACCCTTTTTCAACGCCTCGTCCAGATCTGGGGGCCCCTGATCCTTGCCACCACGACCACCCCCGGTTCCCCAGGGATCATTGTCGTTGCGGTTTCCACCCGGTTCATTCCAGGCCATAGTTATCTCCGTTTCAAGCGTGTCGAATTGCTGCAAATACTAGGGATTTATAAGCGCCCCGGCAATAGCGCAGCCTGTCTATATACGTTGATCGTCGAGTCTTACGTCTTTTTCGCGAACGCCGGCTCTGCTTAAAAGCTGTAACCAGTCACGGTGCTGCAGGCGAACCTCCAACACCGAATCCCCGCTGTCACGATGATTTTCGGAGATTACGGAGCCGGCCTCATGCAGAAGCGCCCGCAATTTTCCGTCCTCCGGTCCCAGTAGCACAAACTGGTGGATAACATCCTCAGCTAGCCGCTCCACGATGGCATCGAACAGACCCTGGAGCCCTTCGCCCGTTATCGCAGAAACCCACACGCGAACCGGCACACCCTCTTCATTGCGCTCAATCCGCGGCTGAAAATTATCCAGCAGATCAATCTTGTTGAAAACCTGCAGCACCGGAACCTCGTCGGCACCTATTTCTGCCAGGACTTCCTCCACCTGCTCCATGTTCTCTTCCCGTCGATTGTCATGGCAATCAATGATGTGAAGCAGAAGGGAGGCTTCCGTGGTTTCTTCCAGTGTGGCGCGAAACGCTTCTACCAGTTTATGGGGCAGATGACGGATAAAGCCGACGGTGTCGGCCATTACGACCGGACCGATATCCGGAAGTTCCAGTCTTCTGAGGGTTGGGTCCAGGGTGGCGAACAATTGATCCGCCGCGTAAACGGTGGAGGTGGTGATACGGTTGAACAGGGTGGACTTGCCGGCGTTGGTGTAACCCACCAGCGAGACGGTTGGAATATCCGCCCGCATGCGGGCCCGGCGCCCCTGATTACGCTGCTTGCGGACTTTTTCCAGCCGACGATGGATGGACTTGATGCGCTCTCTGAGCAACCGCCGGTCAGTCTCAAGCTGGGTTTCGCCAGGCCCACGCAGCCCGATACCACCCTTCTGACGCTCAAGGTGTGTCCAGCCTCGAACAAGACGGGTCGACATGTGTTCGAGCTGGGCCAGTTCCACCTGGAGCTTGCCTTCATGGGTACGGGCCCGCTGCGCGAAGATATCGAGGATAACCCCGGTGCGATCAAGCACCCGGCAACTGAGCTCGCGCTCGATGTTGCGCTCCTGGCTTGGACTTAGCGCGTGGTTAAAGAGCACCACATCCGCTTCGTTGGCGGTCACCGCATCGCGGATTTCTTCCAGCTTCCCCTCGCCGACAAACAATCTCGGACTGGGTTGCTTGCGGGAACCGTTAACCACACCAACCGGCTCGACGCCGGCAGACCAGACCAGTTCCCGGAACTCACCCAGGTCCTCGGATTCTTCATGGGAGGGAAACTCAATATGAACGAGAATCGCCCGTTCACCAACGTCGGGACGCTCAAACAAGTAGTAATAGCTCCAAATCAGTCAGGTTTAACCTGTCATCAAAACAAATACCCGCGGCCCTCGGAACCTTGACCGGTTCTTCGGGAGCGCGGGCAGTAAAACTGACAGTACCGGGTAAAATCGTACCGGGCAAATCAGTCTTCAGACTCTTCTCCGCCGGGCGCCTGTGGCGGGATACGAACATTCCGCGCGGGCACCACTGTGGAAATGGCGTGCTTATAGACCATCTGGCTGACAGTGTTTTTCAGCAAAATCACGAATTGGTCAAAAGACTCGATCTGGCCCTGAAGCTTGATGCCATTGACCAGAAAGATAGAAACCGGAATGCGTTCCTTGCGTAATGCATTGAGGTAAGGGTCTTGTAGAGAGTGCCCTTTTGACATGTGTATTCTCCTGTTTATAAGTAAAGGCAGATCGTCATTTTCAAGCTTTAAATGTGGTGCGAAATTCAATAATTTTCAAGGCAGTGTCTGACATAAGTTTGTCTTCACTGTCCAGCCAGTCCAGACCGGACCACTTCCGCAACCAGGTCAGCTGTCGCTTGGCTAGCTGCCGGGTAGCAGCAGCGCCCTTCTCAGCCATGGTATTGTAATCGCCATCACCGGCCAGATAGGACCATGCCTGCCGATAACCGACACAACGCATGGAAGGCAGCGCCGGGTGCAGATCGCCTCTGGCCATCAGCGCCCTGACCTCGTCAAGAAGGCCGGCACCAAGCATTGCCTGGAAGCGCCGGTTGATTCTTTCATGGAGTACCTGCCTGTTGGCTGGCGCTAATGCGAACTGCACCACAGTATACGGAAGAGACAGCGTTTCGTCTGCCTGCCATTGAGTTGAATAGGTGTAATCCTCAATGTCTTTACCCTTGCTGTCGCCGCCAGCGTGGCCGCTGCCGGGCTTATCCGCCCAGATCGACGAGATCGGGCGGCCGGTCAGGCGGATCACCTCCAGTGCCCGGACCAATCGTTGCCGGTTGTTCCTGTGAATCAACCGGGCCGCCACCGGGTCCAGCTGCTCCAGCTGCCGGTGCAGGACATCCCAGCCTTTTTCCTGTGCCTCCCGCTCTAGGGCCCGCCGGATGGCGGAGTCTGCAGCAGGCAGGTCAGACATGCCCTGGAGTAACGCCTTGAAATACATCATGGTGCCGCCTACCAGCAGCGGAATCCGGCCGGCCGCGGTGATCGCGGCCATTTCATCCAGGGCATCACGGCGAAAATCCGCGGCGGAGTATATTTCCGCGGGATCGCAGATATCAATCAGACGGTGGGGCGCCCGGGCAAGCTCCTCTGGTGAGGGTTTTGCGGTGCCGATATCCATCCCCCGGTAGATCATCGCTGAATCCACGCTGACAATATCGCAGGGCAACCGGCGGCAGAGTTCCAACGCCAGATCCGTCTTGCCGGAGGCGGTAGGGCCCATCAGGCATATGACGGGAGGCTTGCTGGTGTTATCTCCAGTGCTTGCGGTCATACCGGTTTTAGCGCCCCCGCAGGAACAGTTTGTCCAGTTCGGAAAGGGTGACCACCGTCCAGGTGGGACGGCCATGGTTACATTGGCCACTGCGTTCGGTGGCTTCCATATCGCGCAACAGGGTGTTCATTTCCGGAATGGTCAACTGACGGTTTGCGCGGACCGAACCGTGGCACGCCATGGTACCCAGCAGTTCGTGGGTGACGGCCTCAACACGGTCACTCTCACCATTCTCGATCAGGTCTGATAACACATCTCTTACCAGCTGCTCGGTGTCGGCGCCCCGAAGAAGCGCAGGGACCTGACGGACCGCGAGGGTTTCGGGGCCAATCCGCTCAACCCGCAACCCCAACAGAAGCAGCTCCTCACCATGGGTTTCCGCCAAAGCGGCCTCCTTCTGGCTGACCGCAAGGGACACCGGCACCAGAAGCGGCTGACTCTTGAGATCCTGGGCCTCCAGTGCCCGCTTCATGCGCTCATAGGTGATGCGTTCGTGCGCGGCGTGCATATCAACCACGATCATACCCTGGCGACTCTGGGCAAGAATATAAATCCCGTGTAGCTGGGCAATGGCATAACCCAGAGGCGGCTCATCGCCGCTGCCCTGCGGCGGCGTGGGAGAAGCAACCGCCAGCTCACTGGTCTCCACCATGGCAGACTGCTCATTGACACCACCACCCTGGCTCAGGGAATGGTAGAACGCCATCTGATCGCGGGCCTGCCATTCATGCTGGGGCTGCCGCTGAGTGCCGGAGAAACCGGACGACTGCTGGCCGGGCGACGCAGCAAACGGGTCCGGAGAAGGCTGATGATTCAGGTTCGCCATGGCAGCCTGGGTGCCATACCCGCCGGCGGCCCCGTCAGACTCGCGTCCATGGGACTGGGCTATTGCGCCTCGCAGATGGTCGTCCGGTCGCACATCTGCCAGAGCCTTGTGAAGGGTGCGGAAAATAAAATCATGAACCAGGCGCCCGTCGCGGAATCGCACTTCGTGCTTGGTTGGATGAACGTTCACATCCACGTTCCCGGGGTCGACTTCCAGATACAGCACAAAAGCCGGATGGCGGTTGTTATAAAGTACATCCCGGTAAGCCTGGCGCACCGCATGGGCCACCAGCCGGTCGCGGATCACCCGCCCGTTCACGAAAAAATACTGAAGATCCGCCTGGCTGCGGGAGAAGGTGGGCAGGGCCACCCAGCCCCAGAGTTTCAGCCCCGTTGCCTCGGCATCAATCACCACGGCGTTGTCGATGAACTGCTGGCCACACAGGGAGCCAACCCGACGCTCGCGGTCCAGGGGGGTTTCCGCCGGGCGCAGGCTCTGGACCACGCGCTGGTTGTGGCGGAGCGTGAATCCGGTGTCAAAACGGCTCAGGGCCTGACGCCGGACGCACTCGTCCACATGATTGAATTCGGTTTTTTCGGTGCGTAGAAACTTACGGCGGGCCGGCGTATTAAAAAACAGGTCCCTCACCTCGACCGTGGTCCCCACGGGGTGGGCGGCTGGCGAGATGCTGGCATCCATGTCGCGCCCTTCCACCTCTACCCGTGAGGCAGCTTCCTGGCTCTCGGTGCGGGAGGTTAGCGCCAGCCGGGAAACAGAACTGATACTCGCCAGAGCTTCGCCGCGGAACCCCAGGGATGCAACGGCCTCGAGATCGTCGAGGTTTTCGATCTTACTGGTGGCATGCCGGCTAAGGGCCAGCGGAAGGTCTGCCTCATCAATACCTCCGCCATCATCACGAACCCGGATGAGTTTGACACCACCCTGCTCGATCTCGATATCGACCCGGCGTGCACCGGCGTCGAGCGCATTTTCTACCAGTTCCTTGACGACCGAAGCCGGGCGCTCAACCACCTCGCCAGCGGCAATCTGGTTTGCCAGGCGCGGAGTCAGTAATCGAATGGAGGGCATGCTACCGGGATACCTCGTTTCAGGATGCGGGGATACGAATGGTTTGCCCTACCATAACACGGTCATCATTAAGGCCGTTATATCGCATCAGTTCAGTGACGCTGATCTGATTCTCTTTAGCAAGCCCCGACAATGTATCTCCCCTGCGGATGCGATACTGGCTGACACTGTCAGCACGCTGGCTGTTCTGTTTCTGCCAGGCCAGCAGGGTACCCGGAGGCGGTGTTTTCTGGAAATAGTCGTCAATGCCCTCGAACACCGCCCGGGAGAGCTTATCCCGGTACCAGGAGCTGGACAGGTTCTGCTCTTCCTTGGGATTCGAGATGAAACCCGCCTCAACGAGAATCGATGGGATGTCCGGCGACTTCAGCACGGCAAACGCGGCCTGTTCAACACCCTTCTTGTGGAGTTTCGCAACGTTACCAAGCCTGCCGAGAATCGAGCTTCCGACCCCGAGGCTGGAATTAATGCTTGCGGTCATGGACAGATCCAGCAGTACGCCCGCCAGCATCTCGTCGCGCCCGTCCAGGGAAACCCCACCGGCACCACCGATCAGGTCCGACCGGTTTTCGCTTTTCGCCAGCCAGCGGGCCGTCTCACTGGTAGCACCGCGCTGCGAGAGGGCAAACACTGAGGCCCCACTGGGCTGAGGCGTACGGAACGCATCCGCATGGACGGAAACAAACAGGTCGGCGCTATGCTTGCGCGCCAGCAAAGTCCGGCTGCGCAGGTCAATGTAATAGTCGCCAGTTCGGGTTAGCTTGGCAGTATATCCGGGCTTGGCGTCTATCAGCTCCGCCAGGGTTCTGGCCATTTTCAGTACGACGTCTTTCTCGAGGGTACCGCGGGGGCCGATAGCGCCGGGATCTTCACCACCATGACCGGCATCAACCACCACAATAATGTCGCGCTTGCCATTGCTGTTCTGGGAAACCGTCGGCTCGAACGACTTCCGGGCTTTCAGGCCATCCTCGTCGATCAGGTCTACTACCAGCCGGTGGCCATACTGTTGATTGGGTGCCAGCTGAAAACTGCGGGGCTTGATATCACTTTTGAGGTCCAGAACCACCCGCAGGTCATTGCCGTTGCGTGGCGCACTGCGGATACGACGAACCGGGCTACCGGACAGGTCAAGCTTTTCGAAGTCAGTTTTGAGGCTGGCATTTTCGAGGTCGATCACCAGCCTTGAGGGGCCCGAGAGCGCAAATACCTTGTGGTCAATCTTGCCACCAATATCCAGCACCAGCCGGGTGTGGTCCGGCGCCGGCCAGATCCGGGCACTGTCTACCGTAACGCCCGCCATCGCAGCCAGCGGCGCCATCACTGACAGCAGTCCCGCTACAACAAACCATCTGGAGAACGTTTTTATAATCATCATCCTGCACACCTGCACTGATCAATCACGATTAATGTCCCTGCCCGAGGACCACTGCTTGCCAACCTGCGCCAGCAAACCTCGGCCTCTGGCCGTTGGCGCCGAAACCCGGGCAACGCGCCCGTCACCGCTTTTATTCAAACGGACCAGAAGATCCGGCTCAGGCAGGATACCCAGACCCCGCCCGGGCCACTCGATCACGCACAGATTCTGGCCCTGGAAATAATCCCGGATACCCATGTACTCAAGCTCTTCCGGGTCACCAAGCCGGTACAGATCAAAGTGATAGGCCGGCGGATTCAGATGCTCATAGGGCTCGACGATGGTGTAGGTCGGGCTTTTGACCGCGCCCTCATGACCAAGCCCACGCATAAGCCCCCGGCTCAGGGTTGTCTTCCCCATACCAAGATCACCTTCCAGAAACACCACCAGCCCCTGACCACTTGCGCTGGCCAGCCCGGCCAGAATCTGGCCCAGCTTCTCCGTCTCCAGCTCGTTCTCCAGGTGGAGTGTGAGTTCGCCTGCTGACACGGCCATCACTCTGCAATCGCCCCTTGCTCGCCATTCCACGGTACAGATCCCGACTCTGATTCCATCAGCACCCGCGGCAGCGCATCAATGACATCCACTGGCAGCAGCCCCATATAGCCACAGGTCCCCGATGCCCGGTTTGCAGCCGCCAGGTGGAGAGCGGCGGCTGCCGAGGCCGCCAGATGCGCGTCTCCCAGCTGCGCATACAGGCTGCCAAGCACGCCCGACAGCACGTCTCCCATGCCGCCGGTGGCCATGCCCGGGTTGCTGCCACTGATGATATCCGGCGACGAGTGTCCCGAGGCGACGACCGTACCGGCTCCCTTGAGCAAAACCACGCCGCCGAATAGCCGGCGAATCTCCTCCGCCGCCTGAACCCGGTCGTTCTCAATATCCCCGACCTCGCATTCAAGAAGTCTTGCTGCTTCTCCCGGGTGCGGCGTGAGAATCTGGTGCTCTGCCGGCTGCGCGACCCGCGACGCCATAAGGTTCAGGGCATCCGCGTCCAGCACCCGCGGCTTGCCGCTGGCCACCACCTGCTGCAGCATCTGCTGCCCCCAAGCGCCCTGGCCAATGCCGGGGCCACAGACAATCACGTCTGCCGCACTGATCAGCGCTGGCAGTTCAGAACCGTGGATCAGCCCCTGCACCATAACTGACGGGCAACGCGCCAGTGCAGGCGCCACATATTCCGGGCGCGTTGCCAGGGTGACCATGCCGGCGCCGGACCTGGACGCAGCTTCCGCTGCCATCAGGCCAGCGCCACCGAAGCCACGATCACCGGCAACGATCAGCACATGCCCGAAACGCCCCTTATGGGCAACCCTGGGGCGGCGGGGGATCGACTTCCGAATGCCTGCCCAATCCACTCTGCGTGCGAGCCTTGGCTGTCCACTCTCGGTCGCCCAGTCGTCGGTATCCAGGGATTCAAACGCCACTTCCCCGGCGCATTCCGGACCCTGACCAGTGAACAGACCGGCCTTGAGGCCGATAAAGGTCACCGTCGCCGACGCCCTGATCGTTTCCCCGGCCACGGTTCCGGTAGTGGCATTCAGCCCCGAAGGCAGGTCAATTGCCAATACCGGCGCAAGCGCCTCGTTGGCTTGGCGGATCATTGAGGCAAAAGGCTCGCGAGGAGCACCGGTCACACCGGTGCCGAGCATGGCGTCAACAATCAGTCCGGCATTGGCGAAATGCTCGCCGACTTCGCTTTCGTCGGTGTCGGCCAATTCCCTTACCCGAACCCCGTCCGCAACGGCTTTTTGCCACGCCTTGCGGGCGTCGCCGGACAGTTTTTCAGTCGGTGCCACAGCCAGGCAGTCCACGTCCAGGCCGTGCCGAGCTGCATTGGCAGCAACCAAGTAGCCATCGCCGCCGTTGTTGCCAGCACCACACAACACCAAGATCCGGCCCGGCTCGGGCCAGTACCGCACCAGCCGCCGGAACGCACTGGCAGCAGCAGCCTGCATCAGTTCGAACCCGTCAACCCCTTGCTGATCAATCACATAGTGATCGATCTCTCGCACCGCATCGGCGGAGTAGAGGTCTTCTGGTAAACTGTGATCTTCAGACAGGCGCATAACCACCGCTCCCGTTACAGAATTCGGATTAAGAAAAAGGGCCAGATACCTGTAAAGAGTAGCAAAACTCTGGGAAAGGTCATAACTTAATCAAATTAAACTTCGTTACTGGCATTCAATGACCGCTGCAACCGACCAAAACCTGAATGATCTGCCGCAAAAGATACGTTCCTGGGCCCATGAGCTGGGTTTTAATGACTCCGGGATCACCCTTCCCGACACCGGTATTCATGGCGAGCGGCTGAACAACTGGCTGCGCGAGGGACTTCATGGCGAGATGTCGTACATGGCAGATCATGGCGACAAACGCTACACCCCCACCTCGCTGGTGGAGGGTACCCGCCGGGTCATTTCCGTGCGACTCGATTACCTGCCGGCACCGGACAATCCGGGGCGGGTGCTCACTAACCCGGAGAAAGCCTATATCACCCGTTATGCGGTCGGTCGTGACTACCACAAACTGATGCGTAAGCGCCTGGCGAGCCTGGCCAAACGGATTGACGAAGCGGTATCGGGCTATGATTATCGGGCGTTTGTGGACAGCGCCCCGGTTCTTGAGCGAGCCCTGGCCCAGCGCGCGGGCTTGGGCTGGATTGGCAAGAACAACATGCTGATTCACCCGAAGGCCGGCTCGTTCTTTTTCCTCGGGGAAATTTTCACCAGCGCCCCGTTACCGCTTGATGCACCTTTCGAGAAAGAGCATTGCGGCAGCTGCGCAGCCTGCCTGGATATCTGCCCCACGGACGCCTTCGAAGGGCCCCATAAGCTGGATGCCCGAAAATGTATCAGCTATCTCACCATCGAACTGAAGGGCAGCATCCCTGAAAACCTGAGATCGAAGATGGGCAACCGTGTGTTCGGTTGCGACGACTGCCAACTGGTCTGCCCCTGGAACAAGTTCAGCAAACCCACCGCAGAAAAGGACTTCCAGCCCCGCCATGGCCTGGACAACAGCGAGCTGGCCACCCTGTTCCTGTGGACAGAAGAGGAATTTCTCAAGCGTACTGAAGGTTCTGCCATCCGCCGAACCGGTTACCAGGGCTGGCTTCGCAACCTGGCAGTAGGTCTCGGCAATGCGCCTTCAACCATTACCGTAATCGAAGCACTCAAAGCGCGGGCAGATCACCCGTCGGACATGGTTCGGGAGCACGTCCACTGGGCTCTGCGCCGGCACGGTCTATAACCGGAAGAAATGCTCGCGGTAATGGCGCAACTCGTTGATGGAGTCCCGGATATCATCCAGAGCCAGATGACTGCCCTTTTTCTTGACCCCACCGAGGACATCCGGCCGCCAGCGGCGTGCCAGCTCCTTGATGGTGCTCACGTCCAGATTGCGGTAATGGAAAAAGGCTTCCAGCTCGGGCATATACTTCACCAGAAAACGCCGGTCCTGGCCGATGCTGTTGCCACAAAGCGGTGACTGGCCGGGTTCGAGGTAACGCTGCAGGAATTCCAAGGTTTTCTGCTCGGCGTCTATCTCACTGAACTTGCTGTCCTTCACCCGCTTGGTGAGCCCACTCTCGCCGTGGGTGCGGGTGCACCACTCGTCCATGTCGCCGAGCAGCTTGTCTGACTGATGGACGGCAATCACCGGACCTTCTTCAATCGTGTTCAGTTCAGAGTCCGTAACGATGGTCGCTATCTCGATAATGCGCTCTTTCTCCGGGTCCAGACCCGTCATTTCCAGATCAATCCAGACAAGATAGTTGGCTTCTGGCATTCAGTGTTCTCCAGCGGTTAACTCATGATTTGGGCAATGGCCGGGCAGGGCTTTCCGGGAGTGTCTGAAGCCATGGATGGCTTCAGACAAGCGCACAGGGATGTGCTCGCAGCGTCTCCCGGGAAGCCCTGCCCGGCCGTTGCTGCACATAGTCTGCCTATTGTGGATGAATCACGTATGATGTTACAGCAATCACCATTCTCCAGCAGGAATTAACCGACTCAAGATATGGCTAAACGTCGACTCAACAAGCAGCAGCAATGGCGCATCAAGAAAGTCCAGCAGGAACGGGCTGCCCGGGCGGCGAGGAAGGAAGTGTCCATCGGAGAGAAACTGGATGCCGGCGATCTGGGCCCGGAGCAGCAGGGGCTGGTTATCGCCCACTACGGTCAGCAGCTGGATGTGGAAGCCCTGGAGGGTGAGGACGCCGGCAAGGTGCTGCGCTGCTTTGTGAGGGCCAACATTGACAGCCTGGTGACCGGCGACAAGGTAATCTGGCGGCCCGGCAGCGATGGTACCGGGGTGATTGTGGCCCGCTGCGATCGCAATAGCCTGCTGCAGAGGCCCGACAACTTTGGCGCCCTCAAACCGGTTGCGGCCAACATCGACCATATCATTCTGGTGATTGCCCCGGAACCGGAGCCCCATGACAACCTCATCGACCGCTATCTGGTAGCCGCGGAAAGTACCGATATCCCGGTAATTATCCTGCTCAACAAGACCGACCTGCTCACTGACCAGAACCGGGAAACCATTGACAAACTTCTGGCACGATACGAAAAACTGGGTTACCGGACTGAGCGCACCTCCGCCAAAACCCTGGCGGGCGAGCAGGCCGTGCGGGTGGAAGATCTGGTAAAAGACCAGACCAGCGTGTTCGTGGGTCAGTCGGGAGTTGGCAAGTCGTCCATCATCCAGACCCTGCTTCCTGACGAGTCGATCCGGGTGGGTGCGATTTCGGAAAGCACCGGCAAGGGTATTCATACCACTACTACCGCGAGGCTGTTTCATCTCATTTGCGGCGGCGACCTCATCGACTCACCGGGCATCCGGGAATTCGGCCTCTGGCACATGTCACCGCAGGAGATCGAGTATGGTTTCCGGGAAATCCGCGACCTGATCGGTCACTGCCGGTTTCGCAATTGCAGCCATATGGGCGATCCCGGCTGCGCCATTGCCGAGGCCGCCGAGGACGGACGTATCAGCATGGAACGCATGAAAAGCTTCAAACGGATCCTGCAGGATATGGCGGAGCAACAGTCCCGGGGGCTGAAGGCTGACTAAAACAGCCTACCAGTTCAGCTCACCGGGCTGAGGCTCTTCCTTTTCGTCGGACCAGTTACCCTGCTCCAGCCGCTCCATGGCCTCTTGCTGCTCCGCTTCCGAGGGCGCAGTCAGGTCGATCAGCGGTTCGTTCGCGTTGCCGGCGTTGCTCTGGATGCCTTCGGCAGTTTTCTTGTTCATCACGATGATCGAAATACGGCGATTAACCGGAGCCTGGGGGTCGTCCTTGTCAAACAGCACGGAATCACTCAGTCCCACGACCCGGCCAATCTGCTCCTCCCGCACTCCACCGGCCACCAGCGCCCGGCGGGCAGTATTGGCGCGGTCCGCCGACAGTTCCCAGTTGGTGTAACCGGGGCGACCGCTAAACGGGGTGGAATCGGTGTGACCGGTGATGCTCAGCTTGTTGTTGACTGCACCCAAGGTTTTGGCCAGCTCGAAGAGGATATCCTGGGAATAGTACTTGAGCTCGGCGCGGCCGCTATCAAACATCGGGCGCTGGGAGCGATCGACAATCTGGATACGCAGCCCCTCACTGGTGATATCAATCAGCAGCTGGTCCTTGAACTCCTGCAGGGTTTCGTTCTGTTCAATGCGGTCCTTGAGATCCTGGAAAAGCTCCTCCATCTGCTGCCGCTCCAGGGTCTGGGACAGCTCTTCCACCACCCGGTCCTCAATCCGGATATCGCTGCGCTCGATATCCTCGCTGCTCTCGTTGATGACAGACGCACTCCCTCCGAGATCCACCGGGTTCGCGGATCCGCCCTCGGTGAACCCGACCGGATCCTTGAAGTAACCCTCCACCGCCAGTTTCTGCTCGGGGGATGCCGTGGCCGTCAGCCAGAGCACGAGAAAGAACGCCATCATGGCCGTGGCAAAATCGGCAAACGCAACCTTCCAAGACCCGCCATGGTGCCCTGCGGCAACGACCTTTTTTCGCTTGATGATGATTGGCTGGTCTTCCAAGCAACTACTCCAGACGGCTTTTGTTCAGATTATTTCGAACGCACGTGGTCGTTCAGTTCCTGGAAACTCGGCCGCTTGTCCGAGGGCAACGCCTTACGACCAAACTCGATGGCCATTTGCGGTGCCTGGCCAGAGACGGTTGCAACAATCGCTGACTTCACACACTCGTAGGCCTTAAGTTCATAACGGGCAGAGTGCTCCATGGCAATGGAGGTGGGGCCGACAAAGCCGTAACCCATCCAGATACCGAGGAACGTACCCACGAGCGCCGCTGCCACGCTGAGACCGATTTTCTCCGGCCCCTCAGTCAGGAAATTCATGGTAATGACAATACCGAGCACGGCCGCCACAATACCCAGGCCCGGCAATGCGTCCGCTATCTTGTTGACGGCATGGGCCGGCTCTTCCAGCTCATGCTGGCGACTGTCGATCTCGTTTTCCATCATGCCTTCGAGTTCGTGGGTCGCCATATTTCCGGAGCTGATGATTCGGAGATAGTCCGTCATGAAGGCAAGCAGATACCTGGATTTCATGATCGCCGGGTAGCGGGTAAAGATCTGGCTTTCCTGGGGGTTGTCGATGTCCTCCTCAATCGCCATGACCCCCTGCTTACGGGATTTGTCGAACACCTCATACATCAGGCTCAGCAGATCCATGTAGAAGGATTTGTTGTAAGGCGAACCGGTCAGCTGATTGAAAATGCCTTTGCCCACTTCCTTGACCGTGTGCATGGGGTTGGCAATGATGAAGGATCCGAGTGCCGCACCGCCGATAATCAGGATTTCAGTAGGCTGCCACAACACCATGAGATTGCCGCCATGGAGGACATACCCCCCCAGGACGCTTGCAATTACGATAACTGCGCCGATTATGAGTAACATGGAGAGAGAGCATACCTTCTGTGATTGTTATCGGGAAACTGCGACTGAAGCCTGGCTGCCATTCCGCTTGGCACAGATAATAGCAAGCGCCGCCTGTAACCGCGAAGGTGTGAAACAATTTCTATACACACCGCGCGGTTTGATAGACTCTGCACCTTTGAGCGCCAAGGATCAGTCCTGATGTACGACAAGCTATTTGTAACCGGCCAGTACTTAGCCCCCCAGCTGGCCATCTCGCGCCTGGCCGGCCGCCTGGCAGACAACGAGGGCGTTCCGGCGCTCAAAAACCGCGTTATTAACTGGTTTATCGGCCGCTATGGCGTGGACATGAGCGAAGCGGTCGAATCAGATCCGGATGCCTATCCCAGCTTTAATGCCTTTTTCACCCGCGCCCTGAAGCCGGGCCTGCGGCCGATAGACGCAGGCGAGTCCGTAATGGTCAGCCCCGTGGACGGCGCCATAAGCCAGCTGGGCAGCATCAGTGACGGCCGGGTTTTTCAGGCCAAGGGCCAGTCCTTCAGCCTCAACGCTCTGCTGGGTGGCGACGAGGAACGGGCCAAACCATTTATCGGTGGCGAGTTTGCCACCACCTATCTCGCTCCGCGGGATTATCATCGCATCCACATGCCCCTGGCCGGCACCCTGCGAGAGATGGTCTACATTCCGGGCAAGCTGTTTTCCGTCAACCCGACCACAGCGGAAAATGTGCCCGAGCTGTTTGCACGGAACGAACGAGTCGCCTGCATTTTTGACACGGAAGCGGGTCCGATGGCCTTCGTGCTGGTGGGTGCCATGATCGTGGGCAGCGTTGAAACCACCTGGGCCGGAGTTGTTGCCCCCGGTGAGCGCCGGGTGGACGTAACCCGCTACGACGGCCTCAAGGCTCCGATTCGTTTTGACAAAGGCGAGGAAATGGGACGATTCCGCCTGGGATCAACCGTTATTGTGGTGATGCCCAAGGGCACGGTCACATGGAACAGCGACCAGAAAGCCGGGGAAAGAGTCCGTATGGGGGAGGCCTTCGGAAGAATCACGCCCGCTCCGCAGGAAACGCGATAACACTGGCAAGATCATCCACCCCCATCTTCAGCATCAGCAAGCGGTCGAGCCCCAGTGCTACTCCGGCGCAGTCGGGCACGCCGGCTTGCAGAGCGGCCAGAAAGGCCTGGTCGACGGGCATTTCCGGCTTGCCCGCTGAAACTCGCGCCCGGTTATCTGCCGCAAACCGCTGTCGCTGCTCCCCTGGGTCAGTGAGCTCCCAGTACCCGTTACACAGCTCAACCCCCTGTACGTAGAGCTCGAAACGGTGCGCCTGGCGCAGGCCGTCCTGTTCCGACACCCGTGCCAGTGCCGCCTGGGACTCCGGGTAGCCGGTGACGAACACCGGGCCGGCTTCCGCCAGCGCCGGTTCTACCTGGCAGCTCATCAACAGATCCAGGCAATCGTCCCGGCTAAAGGCCTGCAGCCGGGACGGTTCCATCCACTGCTCGCAGCGGGCTGACAACTCAGTGTCACTGCTCAGGAACGGATCAACACCGGCAAACCGGAGAAAGACATCGCGGTAACTGATCGTTGTTGGCGCTTCACAACCCAGCCAACCGCACACAAGCTCCGCTACTTCGGCCATCAGGTCGGAATCCGTGAATCCCGGCCGGTACCATTCAAGCAGAGAAAACTCGGGATTGTGCCTTCGCCCGGATTCACCGTCACGAAACACCCGCGCCACCTGGTAAATGGAGCCAACACCGGCGGCCAGTAGGCGTTTCATGTGATACTCGGGGGAAGTCTGGAGCCAGGCTCTCGATGGGCTGGACCCCACGGGGGTGGGGCTGGCGGCAATGCTGTCGATATTGATATCGGTGACGCCGCAGCGACCCAGCACGGGCGTTTCTACTTCCATCACCCCCCGTTGCGCAAAAAAGTCGCGCACCCAGGCCAGCTGCTGTGCGCGACTTTCAAGGGCAGCCAGGGAGGCGGAAGGCTGCCAGGAAGGGGTTTCAGTCACCCTGGGGAAACCGATCAGCTGCTTTTCACGCGGTTGACGTATTCACCTGAGCGGGTGTCGACCTTGAGCACCTCGCCGATGGTGATGAACAGCGGCACGTTGACAACGGCGCCGGTAGAGAGGGTTGCCGGCTTGGTGCCACCCTGGGCGGTATCGCCTTTCATGCCGGGGTCCGTATCCACCACTTCCAGTTCAACGAAGTTTGGTGGCGTTACTGTCAGCGGCGCGCCGTTATAAAGTGTGACGGTATAAACGTCCTGCTCTTTCAGCCATTTAAGGGCATCACTGACGGCTTTCGCATCCGCCGGGTACTGTTCAAAGGAGCCGTCGGTCTTCATGAAGTGCCAGAACTCGCCGTCCGTGTACAGGTATTCCATTTCCAGATCGATGACATCGGCGGCTTCCAGGCTTTCACCGGACTTGAAGGTGCGCTCCCACTGGCGATTGGTCATCAGATTGCGCAGCTTGACCCGGTTGAATGCCTGGCCTTTGCCGGGCTTGACGAATTCGTTCTCGAGAATGATACAGGGGTCGCCGTCCAGCAAAACCTTAAGACCGCCGCGGAATTCGTTGGTAGAATATGAAGCCATGAAATTATCACCTGAAAAGATGCGTATAAAAATTCGAAGGTCGCTATGATACAGCGAACCGCCACCCGTATAGAAGCCCGGCCAATCGATCCTGGTTTGCGCAGCTGGCAACAGCTGCTCTCAAGCTCTGTCACCAGCCCGGAAGACCTGCTCAGGCGGCTGAACCTTGACCCGGCTGTCTGGCTTTCAGGTGCCCGGGAAGGCCACCGTCTGTTTCCGATACGGGTTCCGGAACCCTATCTGCAGCGCATGGTTCCCGGCGATCCGGTAGACCCGCTGTTACGACAGGTTTTGCCGCTGACTGCCGAGAGCCACAGGCAACCGGGGTTTGTTCGTGATCCGTTACAGGAGAGCGACGCCATGCAAACCACCGGGCTTATTCGCAAATACCGGAGCCGGGCCCTGCTGATGGTTACCGGACAGTGCGCCATCAATTGCCGTTACTGCTTCCGTCGCCACTTCCCTTATGAAGAAAACCGGCTATCCCCCAGTGACCGGGCAGAAGTACTCGCCACCCTGACCAATGACACTCGCATCAACGAGGTCATTTTCAGTGGTGGCGACCCGCTTGTAGCCGGTGACCGGCTGTTGGCAGCCTGGGCCGAATCACTGGCAGACATTCCCCATATCCGCCGCCTGCGAATTCACACGCGACTTCCGGTTGTCATTCCCCAGCGTGTATGCAACTCGCTGCTTGCATGGCTATCAGGGAGCCGGCTGCAGGTGGTAATGGTGATCCACACCAACCACCCGGCGGAACTGGATACTGATACCCGCCACGCCCTGGAGCGCCTGAAAGCTGCCGGTGTCACCCTGCTCAACCAGAGCGTTATCCTCGCGGGTGTTAACGATACGGCCAGTGTACTGAGCGATCTGAGCGAGCGGCTTTTCGAATGCGGTGTTCTGCCTTACTATCTCCATGCCTTTGATCCCGTGGAGGGCGCCCATCATTTCAACGTCAGTGACGACAGGGCCAGGGAGCTGGTGCGGCAGCTGCTTGGCACACTCCCGGGCTTTTTGGTGCCAAGACTTGTCCGGGAAGTGCCTGACCGCCCCGGCAAAACGCCCCTCGACCTGTTCGCGTGACACAGTTGCCGGCGCGGCCCGGGTTTACTTGTCAAATTTTGTTAACTCATGCTATTGCCGCTTTCTGTTGCGTGTTTGCTGCATTAGAGTACCCAACGTGGCCCAACCAATTGGCGTGAACTCATGGAAGGCTTGATCCTGAAACCCGAGCTTCGTGTTCCAGAACAGAAAACAGCAAGTCTCTCATTCTGCCAGACTTCACCAAAAGCCTTCAGGGACTGGATCAACCAGCTGCCCATGGCCAATATCGGTGAGGCCTCGCGGCAGCTCTATCACGCCATCATTGAACTGAACCACTTGTTCATCGCGCCGCAACAGCGCCTGCAGCTGCTGGAACTGATTCGCCCGAAAATACACTTTGTCAGCTCCGAGCTCTCCAGACACTACCTTGGCATGGCGGTCGCGCTGCCGGAAAAACAGCGTAAGATCGCCAACCTGTCCCAGGCTCTGCAGCTCCATGCCGCCAGTGGCTACAAGCTCTGTGTTCTGGAGCTCCTGGATAATGGCGGGGCGGAAAAGAACCGCAAAGCGGTGGCAACGGCTATTCACCGGGCCATCTCGGAACTAGCAGCCACCATCGTCCGGTCCCACCAGCTGTATTGTCCCAGCCCGGCACAGAGCTGGCTGGAATGCCATCGCCTTTTCCGTTTCGCCCATCGCAACAAACTCAGCGGGCTATCTGTTAACGATGAAACCCTGAGTCACCGTCATGCCAGCACGGTCGAGGACAGCTACAAACGTATCCTGCTGCTTGGATGCGCCCGGCCCAATCAGTTGCGGCAATCGGAACTGGCCCAAGTGTACGACCTGTTCGAGAACTGGACCCATCTTGCTTCCTGTGGCCCCGAGACCGACAACGACAGTCTGTTCGTGGTCAACATGGAGCGGGACACCGCGCCCGTTTACCGCAGTTTGCTGGAGCAGAAGCCGGGGAACGACAGTTACAACTTCGACACCCGCGCATTGTCAGAGCAAATCACCGAATCACTGCATACCCGCCAACAGAACAAAGACCACAAGGCCAGCAGTCTTGAGCTGCCGTCCCGGGTCAGCGACACGCTGCTGACCCACCTGAGTCAGGCCCTGGGAATCCTGGCAAAGCGCAACTTCAACCGCATTACCAGTCAGGGAACCCTCGAGATGTGCGTGGGACTGACGGCCGCCCATTATTTTGTGGCCGGCGGCAAGACCTTCAATGAGTTTGTCAGCGGCAATGACAACGGCACCCCTGATCGGGATAACCAGTTCCTGATGCCGTCACGGCGCCGGGAAGACGCATGGGCGGGTGCCCACGACGCGGGCCAGGGTGACGAACCGCTGCATCCAGCAGGCACGCCGATCAACTATCGCAACGGTATCGGCACCGCACCCGACAGCGAGCATGACCGCAGGCGGCCCCGGTCCCATCACGCCCTGCTTATCAATACCAGCCCGGGGGGCTACTGCGTCGCCTGGGAGACCAACGTACCCGCCTCACTCCAGGCCGGTGAGATACTCGGAGTTCGTGAGCAGTCCAACCATCCCTGGAGCATTGCCGTGGTGCGCTGGATCCGCCAGGTTCGCAACCAGGGCACCCAGGTTGGTGTCGAGTTGCTGGCGCCCAGTGCGGCGCCCTGCGGCGTTCAGCTGATCCAGAAAGTAGGCAACAGCAGCGAATACCTGCGGGGCCTGCTGCTGCCGGAGATCAGCGTGGTTAATAAGGCGGCAACCCTGATTACACCACGGCTGCCATTCCAGTCCGGAAGCCGGATATCACTGCTCCACGATGGCCGTGAAGACCAGGGCACCCTCTCCCGCCGGATCTCCGCCACCGGCAGCATCAGCCAGTTTGAGCTCAAGCTTCACAACAATGCTGCCACCAGCCTGCATAAAACCACGCCCGCGGCAGCCACCAGCGAGGATGAATTTGATTCGCTGTGGCCATCACTCTAGAGCTGTGTTCCAGGCAGCCAGACGTCCCCGGGACGGGGCGAAGGGTTGTTATTAACCGGTAACCCCTGCATCATTCAGCGTTAGTGAAAAACCGGTCCTTTAAGTGCAAAATGTGCAAAGAACTGGTACAGCCAACGCGTATCACGAGACATCCGACGAATGCAGAAAAAGAACGCAACTGTACACCTGCTGATCCTCGACCCTTCACAAAACGACGCTGAGACCCTCGTCAGCCTGCTCCGGAACTCGGGCAAGGCGACCCGCGCCCATCGCATCACGTCTGAGGAAGATCTCGAGGAGACCCTGAAAGCGGGCAACTGGGACTTGCTGCTGGCGCGGGACGACGTGGATCAGGAATTCGGACCTGACGGCGCGCTGGCAATGATTCGCCGCATGGACAAGGACATCCCGTCCATTCTGCTGACCAGCGAATTCAACCGTGAGCGCACGGTTGCCGTGATGAAGGCCGGCGCCCATGACACAGTACCCTTCGAGAACAGCGATCAGCTGGTGCTGGTGGTTAACCGGGAATTGAGCTCGCTGGACGACCGTCGACGGCGCAGAACCCTCGAATCACACCTTCGTGAAGCCGAACAGCGCTGCCAGTTATTGCTGGAAAGCTCCAAGGACGCCATTGCCTACATCAATGATGGCATGCACATTTATGCCAACCAGTCCTACCTGGAATTCCTTGGCTACGACGATATCGACGACCTGATCTGCATACCGGTACTCGACACCCTGACTCCGGAAAGCCAGGAAAAGTACAAGGAGTTCATGAAGTCCTTTGCCGAAAGCGGTGAAGACGGAATGACCATGAATTGCGTTGCCCGCCGCAGTGACGACCAGGAACTCAACGTGACCATGTCGGTATCAGCCGCCACCTACGACGGCGAAACCTGCACCCAGATTGTCATTCAGCCAGAACACAGCGACGCTGAGCTGGAAGAAAAAATTCGTCAGATCAGCAGTCAGGATCTGCTCACCGGCCTGTTTAACCGCCAGTACCTGATGGATGCCCTGAGCCAGACCATCGCGACAGCGGGCAAGGACAACCAGACCGGCGCCCTGGCCTACATCGCCCTTGATAATTTCATGAGCCTGAAGGCCCTGGTTGGCATAGCCGGGGCGGACCTGATGCTGGGAGACCTGGCAGCCCTGCTCAAGGAACAGACACCGGAGCACATGATTCTGGCCCGCCTGAGCGACGACGCGTTCTGCCTGCTCTGCCAGCCCTGTGAAGAGAACACCATGGCTGAGGCGTGCGAGGATATCAGCAGAAAGGTCGAGGACCACCTGTTCGACATCAACGGTCGTACGGTCCAGCTGACCCTCAGCATCGGTGTCGCTGCCATTACCGAAAACGCGCCCAAGGCTCCTGACCTGATGGGCCGCGCCCATACCGCGTCCTCGGAGCTGAAGAAGAAACCGGGCCACGAGCAGGGCAACGGCGTTCTGGTCTACAATCCGGCCGACTATGAATCCCTGGACGAAAGCAATTCCGCTGATGCCATACAGAAAGCCCTCGACGATAACCGGTTCCGGCTGCTGTTCCAGCCCATCATCAACCTGAGGGGCGAAGGCGAGGAACATTACGAGGCTTTTGTCAGGATGCTGAACAAAGACAACGAGGAAGTGTCTCCCTACGACTTCCTGCCGCCGGTCGGCCCCTCGGAAATGGCAATCAAGATTGACCGCTGGGTTATCCTCCAGACCATCAAGCAGTTGTCCAGCCACCGCTCGCGGGGACATGACACACGCCTGTTCCTCAACGTGACGGCAGAGACCCTCGACGACAGGACCTTCACACCCTGGTTGAGCGTGGCGCTGAAAGCGGCCCGCCTGCCGGGTGATTCATTGATCTTCCAGATTCGCGAAGGTGATGCCAACAACCACATGAGACAGGCGAAGGAATTTGCCAAAGCCGTTCACGAATTGCATGCCAAGGTCTCCATCTCCCAGTTCGGATGCGCGCTGAATCCCTTCAATACCTTCAAGCACATCGACGTGGATTACGTGAAGATTGACGGCTCCTTTACCGAGGAAGTGCAGAAGAAGGACGAAGCGAAGGAAGAGGTCAAGGAGATGATCAAGAGCCTGCAAAGCGCCGGCAAACTGACCATTGTGCCGCTGGTGGAGAACGCCAGCGTGCTGGCAACGCTGTGGCAGGCCGGCGTGAACTATATCCAGGGCTACTACCTGCAGGCGCCGGTTCCGGAAATGAACTACGATTTCGGCGACCAGTAGCCCTCAAGATTGCGCGGGGGCAGGCTCCGGCCCTGCCCCCGCGCAATGATTACTCCCCTACCTGAAGACTGTCACTTTCCCGGAACCCGATCAGGTAGAGAATGGCATCCAGGCCCAGGGTCGAGATGGAATGGCGAGCCGATTCCTTTACCAGCGGTTTGGCCCGAAAGGCAACACCCAGACCAGCCTGGCTCAGCATGGGCAGATCATTGGCACCATCACCCACTGCAATCACCTGTTCCCGCGAGATGTGTTCCTTTTCGGCAATTTCCTGAAGCAGCTCGGCCTTGCGCTTGCCATCAACAACCTGACCCGCGACGCGACCGGTCACCTTGCCGTTCTCGATTTCCAGTTCATTGGCGTAAACATAATCAATACCCAGCTTTTGCTGGAGATGGCGGGCGAAGTAGGTGAAGCCACCGGAAAGAATTGCCGTACGATAACCGAGGGACTTGAGACTGAGAATCAGATGCTCGGCACCTTCGGTCAGGCGCAGTCGCGCCGCAATACCCTCAAGCACCGACTCATCCAGCCCCTTGAGCAACAGCAGCCGCTCCGCGAAGCTCTGGCTGAAGTCCAGTTCCCCCTGCATGGCGCGCTCGGTGATCTCAGCCACCTGCTCACCGACACCGGCTTCCAGCGCCAGCTCGTCAATCACTTCGGCATCTATCAGCGTGGAATCCATATCGAACACCACCAGCCGGCGATTACGACGGAAGATGGAGTCCTCCTGGAAAGCAATGTCCACGTTCATTTCGCCAGCGATGTGCAGGAAATCGGCGCGCAGTTGCTCCAGATCCGAGGGCGTACCCCTGACGGAGAACTCCACACAGGCAATGCGGTTGTCTGAAGGATTCAGTGACGGCCTTGCCGAAAGCCTGCTGATATTGTCGATGTTCAGACCATGGCGGGCGGTAATGGCCGACACTCGCGCGATCTGCTCGGCTTTTATATCCCGGGACAGCAGGGTGACAATGTAACAGGCCCGGTTACGGCCCTCGGCCCACTGCTGATAGGCCTCGATGGTAATGGGTGCAAAGCGCACCTGCAGATCCAGGGCGTGCAGCCGGAACAGCAGGTCCCGGATAACCGGAGACGATTTGGACTCGTCCGGGATCTCGATCAGGATGCCCCAGGTCAGGTGGTCGTGAATCACCGCCTGGCCAATGTCCAGAATCCGCACATCGTACTGCCCCATGATGCCGGTAATCTCAGAGGTCAGGCCCGGCTTGTCGCGCCCTGACACGTTAATCAGAACCAGTTCACTCACTGTCAGGCTGCTCCTCTGAACCGGCGGCTTCAGCGGCGTTGCTGGCGGACTGGATGACATCAATGGCATCCACCCGCTGGAGACCCCGGGGCAGTTTGTGGCCACGGCGGCCACGCTCGCCCAGGTAGTGCTCCAGGTCGCTGAACTGCAATCCCATCTTGCGTTTACCGGCGCGAATTTCCAGCTGGTCATCCTCAGCAAACACCGCGACGGCCACCACGTATTCCTCCCGGTTCTGTACCCTTGCGGAGGGAATACTGATGATCTTGTTGCCCTTGCCCTTGGCCAGCTCCGGCAGCTCGCTCAGAGGGAACACCAGCATCCGGCCTTCATTGGAAATGGCGCCCAGATACAGCGGCTTTTCGGAATCCGGCACCACCACCGGCGGCATGATCCTGGCCCCTTTAGGCACTGATACCACCGCCTTGCCGTTACGATTCTTGCTGATCATTTCGTTCAGTGAGGTAACAAACCCGTAGCCCCCGTCAGTCACCAGCAGCACCTTGCGGGCGGGATCGTCCATCAACAGGCCGGAGAAGGTCGCGCCCGACGGCGGGTTGATGCGGCCGCTCAGGGGCTCGCCCTGCCCCCGCGCAGAAGGAAATGAGTGGGCGACCAGGGAATAGGCCCTGCCTGTGGAGTCCAGGAACACCGCCTGTTGGTTATTCCGTCCCTTTGCCGCCATGGCGAACCTGTCGCCGGCCTTGTAGCTGAGCCCCTCGGGTTCGATATCATGACCCTTGGCCGCCCTCACCCAGCCCTTCTCGGACAGTACGACCGTCACCGGATCGTTGGACACCAATTCGGTTTCGCTGAAGGCCTTTGCTTCGCGGCGCTCGACAATCGGCGAGCGGCGGTCGTCACCATAGGTTTCCGCATCTGCCAGCAACTCGTCCTTGATCAGCTCCCGCAGACGGTCTTCCGAGCCCAGAATGGCCTGAAGTTCATCCCGCTCGGCGGCCAACTCGTCCTGCTCGCCGCGGATTTTCATTTCCTCGAGCTTGGCCAGGTGGCGCAATTTCAGCTCGAGGATGGCTTCGGCCTGCTCTGCCGACAGACCAAAGCGGGACATCAGCTCCGCCTTGGGTTTGTCTTCATAGCGAATGATCGCAATGACTTCGTCGATGTTCAGATAGGCAACCAGCAGGCCTTCCAGGATGTGCAGGCGCGCCAGTACCTTATCCAGCCGGTGCTGCAACCGCCGGGTGACCGTGGTGCGCCGGAAGCTGAGCCATTCGGTCAGCATTACCCGCAGCCCCTTCACGCCGGGACGGCCGTCGTTGCCGATAACGTTGATATTGACCCGGTAGGTTTTTTCCAGATCCGTACTGGCAAAGAGGTGGGCCATCAGGCCATCCAGGTCCACGCGGTTGGAGCGGGGAACAATCACCAGCCGGGTCGGGTTCTCATGATCCGACTCGTCCCGCAGATCTGCCACCATGGGCAGCTTTTTGGTCTGCATCTGCTGGGCGATCTGTTCCAGCACCCGGTTGCCGGAGACCTGGTGAGGCAGGTCAGTGACGACGATCTCACCACCCTCGTTAATCCAGCGGGCACGCATCCGCAGGGAACCCTTGCCGGTTTCGTACATCTGCCGGATGTCTTTGCGAGGGGTAATAATCTCCGCATAAGTGGGGAAATCCGGCCCCTTGACATGTTCGCACAGGTCATCGGTGGTGGCATCGGGCTGTTCAAGCAGACGCACACAGGCCGCCGTAATTTCGCGGACGTTGTGGGGCGGTATGTCTGTCGCCATACCCACCGCAATGCCGGTGGTACCGTTCAGCAGAACATGCGGCAGCCTGGCGGGCAACACCGATGGCTCATCCATAGTGCCGTCAAAGTTGGGCACCCAGTCCACCGTGCCCTGTCCCAACTCGCTGAGCAGGACATCGGCAAACCTGGCCAGACGGGACTCCGTATAACGCATCGCGGCAAACGACTTGGGATCATCGGGGGCGCCCCAGTTGCCCTGGCCGTCAACCAGCGGATACCGGTACGAGAAAGGCTGGGCCATCAGCACCATGGCCTCATAGCAGGCGCTGTCACCGTGGGGATGGAACTTACCCAGAACATCACCGACCGTGCGGGCGGACTTCTTGTACTTGGAGGTAGACTTAAGACCGAGCTCGGACATGGCGTAGATAATCCGGCGCTGGACCGGCTTCAGGCCGTCACCTACGTTGGGCAATGCCCTGTCCAGAATGACGTACATGGAGTAATCAAGGTAGGCCTTCTCGGTGTAGTCCCTCAATGAAACCCGCTCAAAGCCTTCATCCGTGGTCTGAAACTCTGGCATGGATGCCCCTTTGGTGTAAGTTGCGTGAGTTGCTTTACATAGTCTGCTGGTTGGCCGGAGGGCACATTATATGGAGGCGGGGGCGGATACTCCAACACCCCGTCGGATTTCCAATAGCGGAATTCCCGCATGGAGCGAGTGTAACCCGAGACGTATGCTCACAAACGGTAAAACAAAGATACGTTTCATGACACCCAAGAGTGGAGAACTATGAGACCCGACCTGAAAGCCTGCGGGCAGGCCATGATCACGGCCCTGGTGAACGCTGTTCTTGCTCTGGCACTGATGCTTCTGGTCGAGTTCGCCATAAGCGGTACCTTCCAGCTGGCAGAGCCCTATCTCTGGGCTGGACTTCTGATCGGGCTGGTCATCTTCTTTGGTCAGTTCTGGCGCCAGCGCCATCTCTGCCGCAATAACAGTGGCTCCCGACAGTCCAGTGATCTGTATTAGGCGGTTTGTGGCCTGAAGGCGGGCACGACAGGATCAAGTCTGACCACCTACGGCAGGCCCGGCGGTGGTCAGACTGCTGGCATCACTGACGAATACCCTCCACCGAAATAATCATTTCAACCGTCTCGGACGCCTTACCCAGATCCATGGGAATACCGAAATCAGTCAACTTGAACTCGGTGCCCGCCTCAAAACCCATGCGATAGCCTCCCCAGGGATCCTCCCCGTGACCAAGCATTTCCACATCAAGGGTGACCTCCCTGGTGACACCTCGCAGGGTCAGGTCGCCGATAATGTCAGCCTCCCCTTCGTCGTCCACCTCAACCCGCGTGCTCTTGAAGGTCGCTTCCGGGTATTCGCTGACATACAGGAAGTCTTCCTCTCGCAGGTGCTTGTCGCGCTCTGCGTGATTGGAATCAACGCTGGAGGTGTCCACGATCACCTCGACTGAACTGTTCTCCGGATTTTCCGCGTCGTAGACAAATTCACCATCGAAATCATTAAACCGGCCGTAAAGCCAGCTGTAACCCAGATGGGAAATCTTGAAGGTAATAAACTGGTGCGCGCCCTTGGTATCGAACGCATAGGTCCCACTGTGCTCGGACGCCTGGGCCCCGCCAGCCATCGTCAGCGAGACAGCGGAAACGAGTAGCAGTTTTTTCATGTTCATCTCCTTGTTGAAACCGCCCGAAGGCAAAATTATCGACGTTGTTCAGTTCAGTGTTGGCGACGGTCCGTCCCCAGCATACGCCGAAGAGTGTCATCTCGGTCAATCAGATGGTGCTTTATGGCGGCCAGACCATGCAGGCCAGCAAGTACCACCAGGGCCCAGGTTGCCCAATAGTGAACAAGCCCGGCTATGTCCTCCATGCCTTTGATTCTTCCAGTGACTGATGGCACTTCAAACCAGTCAAACACGCTGATGGATGAGCCGTCCGCCGTGGAAATGAGATACCCACTGATCATTGCGACAAAAACCAGCACATACATCAACAGGTGCGCACTATGGGCCGCCAGCACCTCGAAGCGGCTGTGATTCGGCAGCGGACGGGGTACCGGGTTAGCGAGACGCCAGGCCAGCCGTAGGACCATGACTATCAATAACAGAATACCAACGCTACGATGGATGTCCGGCGCCGTGCGATACCAGTCGTCGTAATAGGACAGCCCGACCATCCAGTAGCCAAGACCAAACAGGCCGAAGACGGCAACGGCAACCAGCCAGTGCATCGCAATGGTGACTACCCCAAAACCCGTGGCCGTATTGCGTACCTGCATAAATTTCTCCGTTTTCAGTGCCCTGATACCCGTTGATGACCTGAGGGCAGTGTAGAAACAGGCACCCGTAAAGCCAATCAAAATGTTTTGCATACTTAGGTCAGAAATTCTGACCGATGATCTTGCCGGACACCGACCAGGTACTTCCCCCTATATCTTTGGTCTGATACGGGTTTTACTGATTGTAGAAAACCATGGCGGGGATAAACTTTACTTATATTCTGCATGCCCGGTTCGGGTTACTCATTGAACGAGAGGAAGAGACATGGAAATGGAATTCGACGAGTCTGTCGTCGTCCCTAGCAACAACTGATTCGCGGCGGCTCCCCGCGAGCCGTCCACTCCCCCTTTTGGCGCCCTCCCTTGCGCTGTATCTGGCTCGCCTGTTGTTATACAAACCTGTTTTTAAATGAAATCGCGGCAATGATCCGCAGGTTTTGGCACTCTTTGCCCTCACCTGAGGTTAAAACCTTTCTACCTGACCGACTCTGCCGCTATCTGCACATTTGCAACTATTCGGATTTCCAGGACCAGCTGAACTGGCTACTTCTGAAGGTGTCTTCCCGCGTGGTATCAGCAATACCTGCGCCAGGCGATCGCCCAACCGGGCTATTACCACAACGGCCAACTGAGGGTGCTTTCCTGCGACGTCCTGGCCAACCCTACCGAGACCGCTGTCAGGAAAGTTTGATCCCGTAAACCAGCGAAATTACCCAGACAGTGACCAGCCCGATGAACAGGTTCATCGGCAGGCCCACCTTTACAAAATCCATGAACCGGTAACCACCCGGGCCGAATACCATCATATTGGTCTGGTACCCCAGCGGCGTGGCAAAGCTGGCTGAAGCCGCCATCATTACCGCAATCACATAAGGCTCCGGGGCGATACCCAAAGTGGCCGTCATCGACAATACGATCGGTAACACCAACACCGCTGCGGCGTTATTGGTGATCACTTCGGTGAGAACCGATACCGAAAAATACACCAGCAGGACTGTCAGTAGAGGATGGCCACTGCTGACATCCAATATCCCCTCGGCCAGGAAGGCGGCCGCGCCGGTTTCCTGAAGCGCCGCCCCCAACGCAAAGGACGCGGCAATGGTCAGTATGACAGGCACATCCACCGCCTTCTGGGCCTGGCCAACCGAGCAGCAACCACTGAGAACCATCAGGGCAGCCCCCATCAATGCCGCGTTGAGCATGCTCAGCATGCCCAGGGCCGCAGCGCCCACCAGCACCAGCAGGATTCCCCAGGACAGATAGGCCCGGTCGTGACGCGGTGTTTCGGTTTCCAGGTCGTTGATCAGCAGGAAATCCTTGGCGTACCGCTGACGACTGACGAACGCCGGGCGGGCTTCCAGCAGCAGGACATCCCCGGTCCTGAGCCGGATATTGCCAAGGTTGCCGGAGACCCGCTCACCACCCCGCGCAACCGCCAGCACCACGGCACCATAACGATCCCGGAAGCGGGCATCGCGAATGGTCAGGCCAAGCACCTCCGACTGCGGGGAGAGGGCGGCTTCCACCAGCCGGCGCTCTGCACGATCTTTACTCAGGCTGGGCTCGTCATCATGAACGGAGGGGACAATGCCGTTGATCCGCAGCACGTCGGAAATAGCCTGGGTATCGCCGGCAAACACCAAGCGGTCGCCTCCCCGCAGGCGTTCTTCCGAGGGTACTGCCGTAACCACGCTGCCATCCCGTTCGATCTCAACCAGGTAGAGCCGTTCAAGCTCACGCAGACCGGCCTCGCCAACACTCTTGCCCACCAGCGGCCCATCGAAGGCAACCGCCACCTCCAGAGTAAATTCCCGCATGGATCCGAACTTCTGCTGGTCCTTCCGATCGGGCAAGGCCCTCGGCAGCACCAGCAGCATCACGGCCAGACCAATCACCGCCACCGGCAACCCGACAGCAGTGATGGAGAAGATCGAAAACCCGTCTTCCCCGGTCAGCTGCTGGTATTGCCCGTTGACCACCAGGTTGGTGCTGGTGCCGATCAGTGTCAGCGTACCGCCGAGGATGGCGGAATAACTCAGGGGAATCATCAGTTTCGAGGGCGAAATGCCAATTTTTCGCGACCAGGCGTGAACCGCCGGAATCATGGTGGCAACCACGGGGGTATTGTTGAGAAAACCACTCAGCAAGGCGACAGGGAAGGCAATGCGGGCCTGGGCCGAACGTACGGTGCGGGGAGAGCGCAGCAGGTGATGAACCACCAGATCGACACCACCGGAATGGTGAATGCCGGCGGCCACCACAAACATGGCCACTACGGTGATCAGGCCGGTGTTACTGAATCCTGCCAGGGCCTGATCTGCCGTTACAATGCCAGTGGCGCTCAACACGATGAGCACGCCCATCATGACCAGGTGCGGGCCAAAGCGCCCGACACTCATCAGCAGCAGCGCCATTCCCGCCAGACTTAAAGCAAACCAGCCCTGCCACTCCATCCGGTGTTCCCTTGAACAAAAGGGGCAGGATAGCGAGTTTGCCGGAAGCTTAGAAAGAATAAAGGATGCTGTTTAAAGCACCAATAAGAATATGAAGAGAATTACACCTCGATATCGGCCATGTTGCCGTAGGTCTCCAGCCACACCCGGCGATCGGACGCCCGTTTTTTGCCCAACAGCATGTCCATGCGGCTGTCGGTGTCGTCGCCGTCTGCGATGGTGAGCATCACCAGCCTGCGGGTATCCGGGGCCATGGTGGTTTCCCGGAGCTGAAGCGGGTTCATCTCACCGAGGCCCTTGAAGCGGGTGACGGAGATTTTGCCACGGCGGTTTTCCGCCGCCAGGCGATCAAGGATGCCCTGTTTCTCGTGCTCGTCCAGAGCGTAGAAGGTTTCCTTGCCCAGATCCACCCGGTACAGCGGTGGCATGGCCACGAACACATGGCCGGCGGCGACCAACGGGCGGAAATGTTTGACGAACAGCGCGCACAACAGGGTGGCGATGTGCAGCCCATCGGAGTCGGCATCGGCGAGGATACAGATCTTGTTGTAGCGCAGGCCGTCGAGCTTGTCGGAGCCCGGGTCTACGCCGATGGCAACGGCGATGTCGTGGACTTCCTGTGACGCAAGGATTTCATTGGAGTCCACTTCCCAGGTGTTGAGGATCTTGCCTCGCAAAGGCATCACCGCCTGGAATTCCCGGTCGCGGGCCTGTTTGGCGGAACCGCCGGCCGAATCACCTTCCACCAGAAAGAGCTCGGAGCGGTTGCTGTCGCTGCCGGAACAGTCCGCCAGCTTGCCGGGCAGTGCCGGCCCGGAAGTGACCCTCTTGCGGGCGACTTTCTTGCTGGCACGAAGCCGGCGCTGGGCGTTGCTGATAAACAGCTCGGCGAGCGCTTCGGCAACATCGGTATGCTGATTCAGCCACAGGCTGAAAGCATCCTTGACCACGCCGGAGATAAATGCGGCGGCTTCACGGGACGACAGGCGCTCCTTGGTCTGGCCCGAGAACTGGGGTTCCTGCATCTTGAAAGACAGCACGTAGGCACAGCGCTCCCAGATGTCCTCGGGGGACAGCTTTACGCCGCGGGGCAGCAGGCTGCGGAACTCGCAGAATTCCCGCATGGCTTCCAGCAGGCCGGTGCGCAGTCCATTAACGTGAGTGCCGCCCTGGGCAGTGGGGATCAGGTTGACGTAACTTTCCATCACCGCTTCGCCACCTTCCGGCAGCCACTGGATGGCCCAGTCCACGGCTTCCTTGTTGCCCGAGAAACTGCCGGTGAAGGGCTCCAGTGGAACCGCCTCAATGTCGGCCAACTCGGTACGCAGGTAGTCGCGCAGCCCACCCTCGTAACACCACTCGTCCTTGTCTCCGGTCTGCTCCTGCAGGAAGGTGATCGTCAGACCCGGGCAGAGAACGGCCTTGGCGCGGAGGTTATGGCGCAGACGGCTGACAGAAAACTTCGGACTGTCGAAATAGCTGGGGTCCGGCGTGAACGTCAGCCGGGTGCCGGTATTGCGCTTGCCAACCGTATCTACGGCCTCAAGATCGGTCTGTTTGTGGCCGTTCGCAAACGTCATCCTGTGCATCTGGCCGTCGCGCTTGATCAACACCTCAAGGTGGGTCGACAGCGCGTTGACCACGGACACACCGACCCCGTGCAGACCACCGGAGAAATTGTAGTTGCCCTGGGAGAACTTGCCGCCGGCATGAAGGCGGGTCAGGATCAGCTCGACACCCGGCACCCCATGCTCCTTGTGCATATCCACCGGCATACCGCGGCCATCGTCTTCAACGCTGAGCGAGCCGTCGCTGTGGAGGACGACATCAATGCGACGGGCATGACCTGCCAGTGCCTCATCGACGCTGTTATCAATGACTTCCTGGGCCAGATGGTTGGGTCGACTGGTGTCGGTGTACATGCCCGGGCGTTTGCGAACCGGGTCCAGACCACTAAGAACTTCAATGGCGTCTGCGTTGTACTGTTTCTGGCTCATGGGAAGAAAGCGACTCCACGGGTTTGTTTTTTAAGCTGCGCCATAGCTTAGGGATTCGAGGAGAAAGATCAACGGTTGATTTGGGCTGGTACAGATCAGGGCCGCTGGGCGCCACTATTGTTGACGTGTGATGGTATCTAGACCTTCGCCGGATACCCTGAGCTGCTTCCAGTCCTCAGGAGTGATTGCGATGACGGCGCAGGGTGTGGTCAACACCTGGGTGACCATAGCATCCTGCGGCGGCTTGCGGGCATTGAGAGTCAGCTCCAGCACGCCATCAACGATCTCCGCGGACCTCAAGGTCAGGCCGTAGCCGCCGGTGGGCTTCTGTCCCAGCCCTACAAGCACCAGGTGCTCCCGCTCCAGATCAATTGCCCGGAGCTGGTTAATGGAGAGATTTCCGGAGGGCAGGCGCCGCAACCTGTCCAGCTCACTGGCATTACTGATGTAAACCAGCCCCGGTGCTGTCAGGCCACAATGGTCGGATTCCGTCACCTGGCGGGCCAGAGGTGCACCACTGGCGGTTGCCGAGCGGTTGACAGAACAGCCTGCCACCAGGGTGATGGCCAGTGCCAGCACTGTCATGTGTATGAAACGGGTAGTCAACGTTCGTTCTCCAGGCTGCGAAGTGGCACATCATTATGCTCTTTCTCACCAGCGGATTTCAGGCGATAGCCTTCAAATCCGGTCCGCGGCAGGCCGCCCATGGCTGCAATGGTGGGGCGGCGGAAGCTGGTGGTCAGGGTTATTCCTCCGAGTGATTCGTCGCCAACCACGATCTTCTCCGGCAGGCCATTGACCGGGTATTCGGCACAGGCCTCGCCGTTCTCGCAGATCAGGCCGTTGTTGTCCATATCCGTGCCTGACACCAGAAAGTATTCTCCGGGCTCGACCTCATCGAAGGCAAAACGGTACTGACCATCGCTTGCAGAAACCACTGTCTGCTCAATGGTATCGCGTTCGTCATCGGCGCTGACCAGAAGTACGTAGTGCCTGCCTGCATCCCGCTCGTCCGGCGAAGTGCCCAGTCGCAGGGAAATCGGGACTGTCAGGGTGCCTGCCTCACCATTAAGCGGGTCATAGTCAATAATCACCTCTGTGGTGAAGCGCTGATTATCTTCGAGTCCGGTGGTATCCACTGACAAAGGGAGCGAAAATGATGGCTCGGTGGTCACTTCCCCAGTATTCAGCCAGCCTGCTCCAGGGGTAACGCCTGTGATAGTGACAGGTTCCCCCTCGGGATAAACTGCGAACTCAAGCTTCGCACTGAGAACAGCCGGGTTAAACTGCAGTGCCGATGGAGATGCGCCAAGGGTAACGGGAAAGTTGCCTTCCAGGGCGGCATCCATCGCAGCCAGGGCATTGATCAGGCCGGCACCGTACTCAAATGCAGGGCCAACTTCTTCGGTCAGGTCGCCATTTTTCAGCAGGCTATGGAACTTCGCCGGAGTCATGGCCGCACCAATCTCTCCCTTCATCAGGGCATAGACAGCGGAAACGTGAGGTGCCGCCATGGACGTACCCTGCAAGCCGGCGAAACCCGGTTCGAATTCGCCACCGTCATCCCGTCCCCATGTGCTGACAATAACATCAGCGGCACCATCCTGGTTGGCATCCCGGCTCGCATCTCCACCTGGAGCCACGAGGTCCACGGACTCGCCGACATTGGAATAAGAGGCGCGGTTACCGGCACCGTCTACGGCGCCGACCCCGATCACGTTGGGGAAAGCAGCCGGAAAGGTTGGCTCGTCGCTCGCCTGATTGCCGGCGGCGGCCACAATCAGCTTGCCGTTGCCGCCATTCCATGCAGAATCAATGGCGGCTTCAAGGGCGGTGCTGGGCCCAAGGCCGCCAAGGCTGAGATTGATTACATCGATCTCATTGCGGCCTGCCGCCCAGTTCAGCGCAGCAATCAGGTCGGCGGAGGAGCCAACGCCATTACGCCCCAACACCCTGACCGGGTAGACAGTAGCACTGGGCGCCATCCCCACAATACCAATATCGTTATCCACCGCCGCGGCGATGCCCGCGACGTGAGTGCCATGAAAATTGCTGCTCTGGGCAATGCCGTCTCCGGGGTCAGCGGGATTGGCATCCCGCCCCGGGGTCCCATCAATATCCAGATCACCTGAGACGTAATCCATGGTCTGGCCATTAATGGTTTGAACATTGGGGTCCAGATCAGGATGCCAGTTTTCAGCGGTCTGTGGAGTGGCGCTGAACATGCCAGTGTCCAGAATCGCGATACCAACCCCTCTTCCTAATTCAGGGGCAACCTGCCAGGCCATAGGCGCCCTTGCCAGCGGCAGGTTCCACTGTCGATTAAAAAAGGTGTCGTTTCCAGGAGATACCTGCTGTGCAGTGTAAAGATAATTGGGTTCGGCCCCGATCACACCTGACTGCTCCCGCAGATCAGCTATCCATTCCAGCGTATCCCCGCGGACTTCTTTCAACTGGTTGGCGGACATGGCCACCGGATTTCGCGCCCCGTTCCTCCGCATCAACCAGTTTCCACGCCCCAGATCCCGCCGCTCCGACACAGCCATGGCCGCCATGGCACCGCCGTCGGGCTCTGATGCCAGGCTCACAATGGCTTCGTCCACCATGAAAGAAGGGTTGATATAGCGGGTATTCGTGACAGCGGGGGATGCCTGGTCAGCCAGAGTAAGAACGTAACGGAAGGGGCGGCCGCCTGTTGTGCTGGTTTCAATCAGATAGGAGCCGGTTTCAGCACCATCTGGAAGGGAAACGGTCAGTGCCCCCAGGTCAGTGGAGGTACTATCGATGTCAACCGGCACCAGTCCCCCATCCTGCTGCCGGAGAACACGCAATGTCCGGTCAGGCAGCGGCAGACCTGGAGAAAAGAACTCCTCTGGCGACAGGAAAACCTGAGCCGTAATTCGATCACCCGGTGACAGCTCCGTGACATAGAAATCTTCCGTATCCTCGAAGAAACGGAATACATCCGCGGTGTCAGTGACGTAAATGCCGTCGAAGAAACTGAGATATCCTCCCACGGTTGCTCCTGGAGGCAGAGTCTGGGCGGATCCGGGTGAACCATTATCCGTCTGCTGCTCAAAAAAGATGTCATCAGCCGTGTCAGAATCCACCCGCGTACCGCTCTCGATCTCGATAATCCCGGCCAGGTCGGGTGGTGGCTCTCCAGAGTCCCCGCCCGATCCTCCTCCGCCACCGCAGCCGGACAACAACATCACCCCAGAAACCAGGCCGGCGGCAACAGGAATAATCCGAATCATAATTAATTCACCAAATCGACATCACGTACACGGGAAAACAACTGCTTTTACTGTCCCGCATACTATCTGATTAACATTGCAACATCGGGTACGTTGCAAACATTTCATCAGACCCAAAGACTGCAATCACGCCCGGGAGGCTTTCAGACCCATCATGGCAACCACCTGCTCGGTAAGATCATCCAGCGTCAGCCCGCCATCGGGCCGGTACCAGGTCACGGTCCAACTCAGGGCTCCGGTCAGCATGCGGCGCACCACAAACGGCTCCGCAGCCAGCATGCCAGCGTGGCGCAGGGCCTCCAAAACATCCAGCCATAATTGTTCATAAATGTCCCTAAGCCTCAGCACATAGGCCTGGGAGGCTTCTGACAGACTGCGCCACTCGAACACCAATACCGCCATGGCCTCACCGGTCTGCCCATTGATGGACTCTAACTCCGCCCGGACAAGTGCCTGCAGTTTGTCGCGATCAGTTTCAGCCGCATCCACTGCCGCCTGCATCAGAGCGGTATTGAGGCGAATAGTTTCCACCATTACCGCCTTGAGGATCTCTTCCTTGGTGCGGAAATGGTGAAACAGACTGCCAGACTGGATACCGACGGCGGCCGCCAGATCCCGCACCGTGGTGCGCTCATACCCCTTGTCACGAAACAGCCTGGCGGCCTCGTGAAGCAGCCGGCCGCGGGCGCTGGTGGGATCGGAAACCAGGTTGTCAGCAACCAGCGCGCGCAGGATAGAGTCTTGATTCACAGTGTTTTCCAGCCAGAGAACAGAAGAACGCCAATTCTATCCTGATTTTGCCTGTTTACAAACCAAGCGCTTGCTTGGTATTGTCAGCCTCATCTCTGACAGACTCTTAGACAACGCCGCTCCCAGGAGCTTTGCGACTGCCGCTAACAGGTGAAGACATGCCCGACCCCCATCGTTCCAGCCCAGAAACCGTCCGCATCGGCTGCTCCGCCGCCTTCTGGGGCGATACTGAAACCGCCGCGGCTCAACTGGTTCGCAAAGGCAACATTGATTATCTGGTGGCGGACTATCTGGCAGAAATCACCATGTCCATCATGGCCGGCCAGAAGATGAAGGACCCCAGCCAGGGCTATGCCCGGGATTTCGTGCAGACGGTGTTGGGGCCATTACTGGATGAAATAAAACAGAAAGGTATCCGGGTGCTGGCGAACGCCGGCGGTGTCAATCCCGTGGCCTGCCGCGACGCCCTGCAGGTGCTGTGCGAAAAGGCCGGCGTGGATATGAAAATTGCCCTGGTGATGGGCGATGACCTGTTACCCAAGAAGAAGCAACTGGCGGACGCCGGCACCACCGAGATGTCTACCGGCCAGCCGATGCCACCGATGATGGTAAGCCTGAACGCCTATCTGGGAGCGCCCGGGCTGGTGGCCGCACTGGAACAGGGCGCCGATATCGTCATTACCGGCCGTGTTGCCGACAGCGCCCTGGTACTGGCACCGCTGGTGCATGAGTTCGGGTGGCGCTGGAGCGATTACGACAGACTGGCCCAGGGCAGTCTTGCCGGACATCTGCTGGAGTGCGGCGCGCAGTCCACCGGTGGCAACTTTACCGACTGGGAAGAAGTGGCAGACGGCTATGCCGATATGGGCTTCCCCATTGCAGAAGTTTCCCAGACCGGCGAGTTCACCATGACCAAACCGGAAGGCACCGGCGGCCAGGTGTCCCGGGGTACGGTAGCGGAGCAGCTTGTCTACGAGATTGGCGATCCGAGAGCCTACCTGTTACCGGATGTGACCTGTGATTTTACCGATGTCACTCTCGAAGAAGTCGCAACGGATCAGGTGCGGGTTGGTGGCGCGAAAGGGCTGCCACCGACGGACAGCTACAAAGTGTCCGGCACCTGGCCGGACGGTTTCAAGTGCACGGTTACCTTCCTGCTCGCTGGCATGAACGCCAGGGCCAAAGCTCAGACGGTGGCCGAGGCAATCCTGGCAAAGACGTCGCGCATGTTCAGCGAGCGTGGCCTGCCGGACTACACGGACACCAGTATCGAGTTGCTGGGCACCGAGACCACTTATGGTGCCCACGGACGCATGGGAGACTGTCGTGAGGTGGTGGTGAAGATCAGTACCGCCCATGCAAAGAAAGAGGCACTGGTGCTGTTTTCCCGGGAAATTGCCCAGGCGGCGACGGGGATGGCACCGGGAATTACCGGCATTGTGGGTGGACGGCCAACGGTGTGGCCGAAGATCCGGCTGTATTCCTGCCTGGTTCCCAAAACGGAAGTCTCGGTTGCCGTGGACCTTGACGGCAACAGGCAGTCCGTCACGGTGGATACCGCTGGCGGATTCGAGCCGGCTCAACTTGAGTCGCAGCCTTCCAGTTCTGCAGCACCAGCCACCGATGTGACCGTGCCTTTGATCCGGCTGGCGTGGGCGCGCAGTGGCGATAAGGGAGATCACACCAATATCGGGGTGATTGCCCGCAAGCCGGAGTTTGTGCCGTTTATCGAGGCGGCGTTGACGGAACTGGCGGTGGCGGAGTGGATGGTTCATACCCTGGACCCTGAGCATGGTCGGGTTACCCGTTGGTCAATGCCGGGCTTCCATGGGTTCAACTTCCTGCTGGAGCACAGTCTTGGTGGGGGTGGCGTGGCCAGTTTGCGGATTGACCCTCAGGGCAAAGCGTTTGCCCAGCAGTTGCTCGAGCTTCCTGTGCCGGTTCGTGCTGAACTGCTTGATTAATCTGGCTTGGGTGCACGCGCTCCGGTGGGAAGACGTGTCAGGTACACGCTGTGAATACGTCCCTGTACGCTCGACAAAAACATCCATGTTTTTGACGGTCCCTGACACGTCCTCCCACCGGAGCGCCCTGAACTTTTCGAGGATTTTTGACATGAGTTATCAGTCTATTTTTCATCCGGATCTCTTTCGGGACCAGGTCTTCATTGTCACGGGAGGAGGTTCGGGAATTGGGCGTTGTACCGCCCATGAACTTGCCGCACTCGGTGCACGGGTAGCGCTGGTTGGGCGCAAGGCCGAGAAAGTTGAGGCGGTGAAGGCAGAGATTACTGAGGACGGTGGTGTTGCTTCCGCTCACGTGTGTGACATCCGCGAGGAAGAGTCAGTAAAGGCGACCGTCAAGGCCATTATTCACGAACATGGTGGGCTGAACGGTGTGGTGAATAACGCCGGCGGGCAGTTCCCCTCTCCTCTTGCGAGCATTAACCAGAAAGGCTGGGAGACGGTGGTTCGTACCAATCTCACCGGTGGCTTTCTGATCGCCCGTGAGGCTTACACGCAGGCGCTGTCGAAAACCGGCGGGGCGATCGTGAATATTGTGGCCGATATGTGGGGCGGCATGCCCGGCATGGGGCATTCCGGTGCCGCCCGGGCGGGGATGGTGAATTTTACCCAGACGGCTGCCGTCGAATGGGGCTGTTCCGGAGTGCGGGTGAATGCGGTGGCGCCCGGCTGGATTGCCTCCAGTGGCATGGATAATTATCCCGAGCATATGAAGCAGTGGATTCGCAGCCTGGGGGATAACGTGCCGATCAAGCGCATGGGTACGGAGTCCGAGGTCAGTGCGGCGATCTGTTTTCTGCTGAGTCCGGGAGCGGCGTTTATCAGTGGGGATTGCCTGCGGGTTGATGGGGCGGCGTCCCAGGGCGGGCGTGTCTGGCCTTTCCCGAAGGCGAAGAACAATGAGCCTTTCAACGGTTTCCATCGGGCGGTCACGCCTAAAGTTCTGAGCGACGACTGAGGAGAATTCAATGCAGGTACTGGAGTCCACCGTTCATCCCCAGTCGGATGACTTTCGCGCCAATGCGGAGGTGATGGAAGCTCATATCGCCACTTTCCGGGATGTGGAACAGAAGGTTCTGGACCTTGCCGAAGCGGCACGGGAGAAGTTTATCAAGCGCGGCAAGCTGCTGCCCCGTGACCGTATCAACCGTTTGCTGGATCGGGGCACGCCGTTTCTGGAGCTGTGCTCACTGGCCGGTTACAAGATGCACGATGACAAGGACGGCAGCATGTCCGGTGGCGGCATCATTGCCGGTATCGGCCATGTCAGTGGTGTTCGCTGCCTGGTGGTGGCCAGCAACAGTGCCATCAAGGGCGGCACCATAACACCGGCGGGCCTGGACAAGACCCTGCGACTGCAGCAGATCGCCATGGAGAACAAGCTGCCGGTGGTGTCGCTGTCCGAGAGCGGCGGCGCCAACCTGAATTACGCCACGGATATTTTTGTGCTGGGCGCCCGCGGATTCGCCAACCAGGCGCGGATGTCTGCCGCTGGTATTCCGCAGGTGACGGTGGTTCATGGTAATGCCACCGCCGGCGGTGCCTACCAGCCGGGGCTGTCGGATTACGTCATCGTGGTGCGGGAGCAGGCCAAGATGTTCCTGGCCGGCCCTCCCCTGCTGAAAGCTGCCACCGGCGAAGTCGCCACCGACGAGGAACTCGGTGGCGCGCAGATGCACGCAGAGGTTGCCGGGACGGCGGAATACCTGGCTGAAGACGACGCTGACGGCATCCGCCATGCCCGCAATATTCTCGAAGCCCTGCCCTGGAACGAACAATTGCCCCCGGCCCGGGAACCGGAATGGGAAGAGCCACTTTACCCGGCTGAAGAATTGATAGGTGTGATCCCCAGCGACGCCAAAAAGCCCTACGACGTCCGCGAAATTCTGGCCCGCATCGCCGATGGTTCGAAATTCATGGATTTCAAGAACGGCTACGACGATCAGACCGTGTGCGGCACCATCCGAATTGAAGGCCATTCGGTGGGCATCATCGGCAACAACGGCCCCATCACCCCGGCTGGTGCCACCAAAGCGGCCCAGTTTATACAGCTCTGCGACCAGGCCGGCACGCCCTTGCTGTTCCTCCACAACACCACCGGTTTCATGGTGGGCACTCACTCGGAGCAGAACGGCATCATCAAACACGGCTCAAAAATGATCCAGGCAGTGGCGAACTGTCGGGTACCAAAGGTCGCAATTGTCATCGGCGGTTCCTATGGTGCAGGTAACTATGCGATGTGCGGGCGCGGCCTGGACCCGAGATTCATCTTCGCCTGGCCCAATAGCCGCACAGCGGTCATGGGCCCGGCACAGGCGGGCAAAGTGATGCGCATCGTGGCCGAAGACAAACAGCGCCGGGGCGGCATGGAGCCGGACCCGAAAACCCTGGATTTCCTGGAGCAGGCCACGGCCAAGAAACTGGAAGACGGCTCCACGGCCCTGTTCGGCACAGCGCGACTGTGGGACGACGGTCTGATCGATCCGCGGGATACCCGGCGGGTTCTGGCCCTGGTGCTCTCGGTCTGTCGTGAGGCGGAGGCCCGGCAGTTGCGGCCCAATTCATTTGGTGTGGCCCGCCTTTGATTCGGTCTTTGATGAGGCCCGCCCACACAGCCGCCACCCAAGCTCAAGAACGTGCACCAACACAACACAGGCACGGACTAACAATCAGGAGAACAATAAAGTGAAATTCACCCCCGAACACGAAGCCCTGAGAAAAACCGTCCGCGATTTCGTGGAGAAGGAAATTAATCCCCACTGCGACGAATGGGAAGAAGCCGGCGAGTTCCCGATTCACGACATCTTCAAGAAACTCGGCAACCTCGGGATTCTGGGCATTCAAAAGCCGGAAGAGTACGGCGGCATGGGGCTGGATTACAGCTATAACCTGGTGGCGGCAGAAGAGCTGGGCACCGCTCACTGTGGCGGCGTGCCCCTGGCCGTCGGTGTTCAGACCGACATGTGTACACCGGCTATTTCGCGCTTCGGCTCCGATGAACTCAAACGCACCTTCCTGGCCCCGGCCATCGCTGGCGACATGGTGGGGTGTATCGGTGTCAGCGAAGTTGCCGCCGGTTCCGACGTGGCCGGGATGAAGACCACCGCCAAGCAGGATGGCGACGACTACATCATCAACGGCTCCAAAATGTGGATCACCAACAGCCCCAAAGCCGATTTCATCTGCCTGCTGGCCAACACCTCCGACGACAAGCCCCACAAGAACAAATCATTGATCGTGGTTCCCATGAACACGCCAGGCATCTCGTTCAGCCCGCACCTGAACAAGCTGGGCATGCGTTCGTCCGAGACCGCTGAGATCTATTTTGACGATGTCCGTGTACCCCAGCGTTACCGCATCGGCGCCGAGGGCACCGGCTTCATGATGCAGATGCTACAGTTCCAGGAGGAGCGGCTTTGGGGTGCTGCCAACGTCATCAAGGCCCTGGAACAGTGCATCACCAAGACCATTGAATATTGCCGCGAACGCAAGACCTTCGGCCAGCCGTTGATCAATAACCAGGTGATTCATTTCCGCCTGGCGGAACTGCAAACCGAAGTCGAGGCACTGCGCGCCCTGACCTATCAGGCATGTGAGCTTCACATCGAAGGCAAGGATGTCACCAAGCTGGCGTCGATGGCCAAACTGAAGGCCGGGCGACTGGGGCGTGAGGTGACCGATAGCTGCATGCAGTATTGGGGTGGCATGGGTTATATGTGGGAGAACCCGGTGTCCCGTGCTTTCCGGGATGTGCGGTTGGTGTCAATCGGGGGTGGCGCTGACGAAATCATGCTGGGCATTATCTGCAAGATGATGGGGACTTTGCCTGGAAAGCAACGCGACTGATTTTCAGTTTTGGAGTCAAACTTATGGAAACATTACTTCACTGCGAAACGCTTATTCTGGAGAAGCAGGGCCCCGCCCTGCATGTCACCCTTAACCGGCCGGACGTTCGCAACGCCATGAGCCTGGAAATGGTAGCGGAGCTTTCGGCGGTGTTCAGCCAGATTGAGGGTGATACCAGCATCCGTGCCGTGGTTCTTCGTGGTGCTGGCGGGCATTTTTGTGCCGGGGGAGATATCAAGGACATGGCGGGCGCCCGGGGGCAGAAGCCGGCCGAGGGCGAGGAAGATCCGTTTTACCGCCTGATGCGGGCGTTTGGACAGATGATTCAGCAGGTGAACGAGTCGTCGAAGGTGGTGATTGCGATCGCCGAGGGTGCCGTAATAGGCGGCGGCTTCGGGCTGGCCTGCGTGTCGGATGTGGCCATTGCCGGGCCGTCGGCGAAGTTCGGGATGCCGGAGACCACCCTCGGGGTGATTCCCGCGCAGATTGCGCCGTTTGTGGTGGAGCGCATCGGGCTGACCCAGGCGCGGCGACTGGCGTTGCTGGGCTTGCGGGTGGATGCCGAGGAGGCCTGCAGGCTCGGCATTGTTCATCAGATGGCCGAGTCGGAAGTAGAGATTGATGAGCTGCTGGGCCAGGCGGTGGAGCGGGTCCGGATGTGTGCGCCCAATGCGACCGCGGAGACCAAGGCGTTGTTGCACCGCGCAGGCCATGAGTCCATGAGCGGCCTTCTGGACAGCGCGGCCGAGAAGTTTGCCACAGCTATTCGCAGTGATGAGGGCTCCGAGGGGACTCTTGCCTTTATGCAGAAACGTGCTCCGTCGTGGGCTTCTGGTGAGTGACGTTTTTTAGGCTTTGGTGGAGGGGCGGGGTTGATCAGGCTTTCCGGGACACGCGGTGAATACATCCCTGTACGCTCGACAAAAACATCCATGTTTTTGACAGTCCCGGAAAGCCTGATCAACCCCGCCCCGAGCACCGTGCAAAACGCTCATAAATTAACAAACGGGCATGCAATAACAAAAGTTGGAAGGAGCGTTGTTGCGAAGGGTGCTTTGGTTCAGGACCGTAAAAAACATGGATGTTTTTTACGAGCCTACATGGACGTATTCACGGCGTGTTCTGAACCAAAGCACCCTTCGCAACAATGCGACAACCACCCAAGCAAGAGAGCATACCGATGCTAAAAAAGCTCCTAATAGCAAACCGAGGCGAAATCGCCGTACGGGTGATCAAGACCGCGAAGTCATTGGGCTACCGCACTGTGGCGGTTTATTCCGAAGCGGACGCCACTGCGCTGCACGTGGAAATGGCCGATAAGGCGGTTTGTATCGGTCCGGCTCAGGTGTCGGCTTCGTACCTGAAGGCCGAGGTTATTATAGAGGCGGCGGTCAGGAGCGGGGCGGATTGTGTGCATCCGGGGTATGGGTTCCTGTCGGAGAATTCCGGGTTTGCCAGGGCCTGCAAAGATGCGGGGCTGGTGTTTGTGGGGCCGCCCGAGGCGGCTATCGAGCTGATGGGCAGCAAGCGGCGGTCGAAGATTGCGATGCAGGAAGCGGGCGTGCCGGTGGTGCCCGGGTTTGAAGGTGATAATGCCAGCGATACGGAACTGATCGGCGCTGCCAAAAACATTGGCTACCCGCTGATGATCAAGGCTTCCGCCGGCGGGGGTGGGCGGGGCATGCGACTGGTGGATAAGGGAGAGGAACTGGCCGACAACATCCAGCGCGCCCGTTCCGAGGCCAGGCAGGCCTTTGGGGATGATGAGCTGATCCTGGAGAAAGCAGTTATCGAGCCCCGCCATATCGAGATCCAGGTGTTTGCCGACCAACATGGCAACGCGGTCTATCTCGGCGAGCGGGACTGTTCGGTTCAGCGGCGGCACCAGAAAGTGGTCGAGGAAGCGCCCTCACCTTTCGTTACGCCGGAACTCCGGCAAGCCATGGGCGAGGCGGCCGTAAAGGCGGCCCTGGCCTGTGGCTACGAAGGCGCCGGCACGGTCGAGTTCCTGGTCGACAAGGACCGCAACTTCTATTTTCTGGAAATGAACACCCGCCTGCAGGTGGAGCATCCGGTGACTGAGCTGATCACCGGGCAGGACCTGGTGGCCTGGCAGCTGTCCGTGGCCGAAGGTCTGCCATTGCCGCTGGCACAGGACCAGATCCGGTTAAACGGCCACGCCATTGAAGTACGTCTGTACGCAGAAGACCCGGCCAACGGGTTTACACCACAGACCGGACCGCTGCACCAGTTCCGGCCTGCGGAAGGCGAAGGATTGCGGTTTGATACCGGTGTTCGCTCCGGCGATGCCGTAACACCCCATTACGACCCCATGCTGGCCAAGGTGGTTGCCTGGGGAGCCAACCGCAACCAAGCCCGCCGCCGGCTGCTGCGGGCGCTTGAAGACACCACCGTATTTGGCGTGACCACCAACCGCTATTTCCTCAGCCGCATCATTGCCGATGACACCTTCGGCGCAGGCGAAGCCACCACGGCGTTTCTGCAACAGGCATTCCGCGACGATCCATCGCTGACCTCGCAGGAGACCGGCATTCGCGAACTGGCGCTGGCCGCCTGCGTATTCAGCCATGGCCATCGAGACCCCGGTGCGGCTCGCTATGATATGAATACGTCCTGGAGCAACGCGCCGGCCACAGTCACGCCGATGAAGCTGGAAGCCGGAGACAACACCCTGGAGCTGCTGGTGCGTCGTGCCGGCAACCACTTTACGGTAACCAGTGGCGAACACCAGTACAAACTCGACCTTGAAAGCATCAGTGATGACCTGCTTTGCATTACCGACAATGGCATTCGCCAGCAATGCCAGTATTACCGCCGCGGCGACCAACTGTATTTGCAGGTATCCGGACAGGCGATCGCATTGCGAGACGTTACCCATCAGCCTGCCAGCGGGTCTGCCGCCAGTGGCAGTGGCCGCATCAAAGCCACCATGGACGGCGCTATTATCGATGTTCTGGTGCAGGCCGGCCAGGCGGTGAAACTGGGCGACACCCTGGTGATACTGGAGGCCATGAAGATGGAGCACCCGGTAAAAGCAGATCGCGATGGCACAGTGAGTGAGATCCTGGCTGCGAAAGGCGACCAGGTAAAACGCAGTCAGCTGCTGGTGGACATCACTGCCGGCGAATCCATTGCTGACGCCAAATCCGAGGAGACCGGACAATGAGCACACTGAAAGGCAGAACCGTTTTTATTACCGGCGGCAGCCGGGGTATCGGCCGGGCCATTGCCCTGGCCTGCGCCAGGGAGGGCGCCAATGTGGTGATCGCAGCCAAGTCTGACAAGCCGCATCCAAAGCTGCCAGGCACGATTCACAGTGTGGCTGAGGAAATTCGGGAAGCCGGCGGCAAGGCCCTGCCCCTGGTGCTGGATGTAAGGGACGAAAACCTGGTGCGCCAGCGTGTGGACGAAGCCGCGGCCCACTTTGGCGGCATTGATGCGCTGGTGAACAACGCCGGCGCCATCAAACTGACCGGCGTGGAGAACCTGAAGGTCAGCCGTTACGACCTGATGCATCAGGTCAATGCCCGCGCGGTGTTTGTCTGCAGCCAGGCAGCACTGCCCTGGCTGAAAGAATCGGACCAGGCCCATATCCTGAGTCTGTCACCGCCCCTGAATCTCGACCCCAGGTGGTTCGCCCAGTACGGACCCTACACCACCACCAAATACGCCATGACCATGCTGAGCATGGGCATGGCCGAAGAGTTCCGGCGCTATGGCATCGCCGTGAACACCCTCTGGCCAAAAACCTTGATCGCCACCGCCGCCATCGAGTTTGAAGTGGGCGGCCCGCAGATGATGGCCCAGGGTCGCAAGCCGGAAATCATGGCAGACGCGGCCTTGAGCATTCTCAGCCGCCCTGCCGAAAGGATGACCGGCCAGTCGGTCATTGATGAAGATATTCTGAAAGCCGATGGCGTCACGGATTTTGAACATTACCGGTACCAGGCTGGCGACAAGCCGCTGATGCCGGACCTGTTCCTGGATTAGCCCCGGAGCCCTGATGGATGACCCCATGACCCGGGACAGCATATCCCCACGTGACATTGCTCGCAGCCTGCCGGGAATACTCCGGCGGTTACCCGCTATTGCCAAAGGCTATTACTACTACTCAATCGAAGACAAAAAGAAAGACCTGACCCTTGGCACTTTGGTGGAACGTAACGCCAGAAAACACGGCCACCGCACAGCTATTCTGTACGAAGACCGCAGCATTACCTGGCACGAATTCGACCAGTGGAGCAACCGCATTGCCGGCTTTCTGAAAGCCGAGGGGCTGATCAAGGGCGATGCCATTGCCATCCTCCTGGAAAACCGTCCGGAACTGCTGGCGGTGGTGGCGGGCGCCGCCAAGATTGGTGTGGCCTGCGCCATGCTTAACACCTCCCAGAAAGGCCGGGTTCTGGCACACAGTATCAACCTGATCAGTCCCAAGATGATCGTTGTCGGCGAAGAACTGGTGGACAGCTTTGACGGTGTCAGAGCCGACATCCACACGGGCCATCCCAAAGCCTTCCTGTACCTGGCCGACACCAACACCCTGAACATCTTTGGCGAAGCGCCGGACGGCTACGTGAACATGGCGGCACAGGTCAGCGCCTACAGCAACACCCCCCCCAGACCTGTGGATCCGCCCACCATGGGCGATACCGCTGTTTATCTGTTCACTTCCGGCACCACTGGGTTGCCCAAGGCCGCGCCCGGTAGCCATCGCAAGTTTATGAAAGCCTATGGCGGCTTCGGCATGATGTCCCTGGACATGAAGCCAGACGATATCCTCTACTGCACCCTGCCCCTTTACCATGGCACGGCACTGGTTATCTGCTGGGGCTCGGTGTTGGCCGGCGGTTCCGCCATTGCCCTGCGCCGCAGGTTCTCCGCCAGCGCCTTCTGGGACGACGTACGCTACTTCCACGCCACCGCTTTTGGCTACGTGGGCGAGCTTTGCCGCTACCTGCTCAATCAGCCAGCCAGCGACCAGGACCGGAATCACAAGCTCACCAAGATGATCGGCAACGGCCTGCGGCCGTCCATCTGGAAGGAGTTCAAGGAGCGCTTCGGTATTGAAACCGTGGCGGAGCTCTACGCCTCCAGCGAGGGCAACATCGGCTTCAGCAATTTCTTTAACCTGGACAACACCGTCGGGTTTTCCACGGCACCTTACAAGCTGGTGAAATTCCACCATGGTACCCGCGACCCGGTCCGTGATGGTGATGGCTTTATGCAGGAGGTGGAGAAAGGCGAGCCGGGGCTGCTGATCAGCGAGATCACCAAGACCTGGTCCTTTGAAGGCTATACCCAGAAGGACGCCACGGAAAAATCCATCCTGAGAGATGCCTTCAGCAAAGGCGACCAGTGGTTCAACACCGGCGATGTATTAAAACAGATCGGCTGCGGGCACCTGCAGTTCGTGGACCGCATGGGCGACACCTTTCGCTGGAAAGGCGAGAACGTATCCACCACGGAAGTGGAAAACATCCTCGATGGCTCAGGCATGGTTGAGGAGGCCATTGTCTTCGGCGTAGAGATCCCCGACACCAACGGCAAGGCCGGCATGGTAACGCTAGTACCCCACTGCAGTGGCGAGGCGTTCGATGCAAACCGACTGTTCCGTTACCTGACCGACAACCTGCCGCCCTATGCGGTGCCGGTTTTCGTGCGGGTGACCAGTGCCATCGAGAAGACGGGCACCTTCAAATACCGCAAGGTGGATATCCAGAAAGCCGGCTATTCCATCGACAAGCCGGGGGAGCAGGTTTATGCGTGGTTGCCTGGGACGGAGGGGTATACCCCGTTGACACCTGAGCTGGTGGCGGAGATTGATGCCGGGGAGGTTCGGTTTTGAGTTTTCCTGGTAATTGAGTGGTGCCTGGTTGATTTGGCCCTAGCCTGCCGGATTTGGCGTATAGCTGTGGCTGAGGGGCCCTCCACAAAAACGCTACGAGCACATCCATGTGCGCTTGACTCCGGCCGTCCCTGGCCGGAGACATTTTGTGGAGGGCCCCTCAGCCACAGCTTGCAAACCTTGGGGATATACCGGTCAAGGCAAACCACGTAGGTCGGATTAGCGAAGCGTAATCCGACAAATGGATGCCACGCCACGAAAAGAGTCGGATTACGCTTCGCTAATCCGACCTACAATAGCAAGGCGATACCTCCCATGCTTTGCCTGTACCGGTGGGGAGCCCCTCCCAAAAATGTGCGGAGCCATGGATGGCGGAGCCCAAGCGCACATGGATGTGCTTGAAGCGTTTTTTGGGAGGGGCTCCCCACCGGTGCAACCACCACAACATACAGGCTAGGGCCCAGTTCTGACGCCAGACCTCAAGAACCAACCTTAAGCACAATCTTCCCGGTAGCTGTGCGCCCGGTCAGCGCCCCGAGGGCTTTCTCGTAATCCTCGAAATCGTAAACCTCACTGATTCTCGGATCAATCTTGCCCTCGGAGAACAGTTTTAGCAGCTCCATCATATTCTGGGCGCTGGTTTTAGGCTCACGCTGGGTGAAACTGCCCCAGAACACACCCACTACCGAACAGCCCTTCAACAGAGTCAGGTTGGCCGGGATCTTGGGGATGTCGCCGGCGGCGAAGCCGATAATCAGGTGGCGGCCGTTCCAGGCCATGGCACGCAATGCCTGTTCCGTGAATTCACCACCCACCGGGTCGTAGATGACATCCACGCCTTTGCTGTTGGTCAGCCGTTTCACGGCGTCTTTCAGTGGCTCTTCGGTATAGTTGATCAGCTCATCGGCACCGGCTTCCCTGGCTACCGCCAGCTTCTCGGCGGTGCTGGCGGCTGCGATTACATGGGCGCCCATGGCTTTGCCCAGTTCCACCGTGGCCAGGCCAACGCCACCACTGGCGCCAAGTACCAGCAGGGTTTCACCCGGCTGGATGTTGGCCCGCTGTTTGAGGGCGTAATAGGAGGTGCCGTAAACCATGGAGAAAGCCGCAGCTTTTTCGTCAGACATGGATTCAGGGATGGGCAGGATATTCTGTTCGGGAACCACAACTTCCTCTGCGAAGGCACCGTAGCCGGTGAGGCCGGCAACGCGGTCGCCCGGTTTGAAGCGGGTTACTTTCTCGCCCACTTCGATCACCTCGCCGGACATTTCTCCGCCGGGAGAAAACGGCATGGTCGGCTTGAGCTGATACTTGCCTTCGATGATCAGGGTGTCTGGAAAGTTCAGGCCGGCGGCCTTGACCCGCACCTTGACGCCATGGCCTTTCGCAACGGGACTGGCGATGTCTTCGATCACCAGCTTGTCCGCGGGGCCGTATTCCTTGCAGAGAATCGCTCTCATGTTCTGACTCCGTTAATCGACGGTCGATACAGGATGACTGCAGTTGATGGTCATCAACCTAAACAGAGTCGCGCCATGAAGCAAATAAAGAAGTTTTATCCAACCGGATAAGCTTTACTTATATTCCCGGTGATCCGCTACTAAAGCATGGTGCTTACGTAGGCCATGGCACCCACCAGACATATACCGGCCGCGATGAGCCCCATCAGAATACCTTTGGGAATAACAGACTGCTTGTTACGGTCGTTGCGCGCGCCATCATGGCTGACCACCCGACCTTCCTGGCTGGAGTTGCGAATCAGGGTGACCATTTCCTCGCACTGACTGCGATTAAATTCGGACGGGCGGAACGTGTCCATTCCCTGGCTATCCAGGAACCGGTTCACATCGGATGATAGCGGAACGTACTTCATGGACCAGTTGGTGAAGGTTCTCTGTTTAATCGGCTCTTCCAGCAGAATGACCACATTGCGATGCCGTTCGTCCCTGGCAATCCGGTCATATAGCCTGCCAACGGCTTCCTCCTCGCCTTCCAGATACTGAAAAAACTGGTCGTCGCCATAGTAGAGCCCGCCAACAATTTCATTTTTCGCGTTGTTTCTTCGGGATTCCATCAGAATCCGCGCGACATTGGGCTCTACGCCCTTTTCCACGGGCTTTGCCTTGAAGGTGGCTTCACTGGCATAAGCCAGGCGAATCAGGGACATAATACTCACTCCGGACTGCGGGAAACGTTCAAGTTGACTCTGAAATACGTGCCCGGCGTTGAAGATGGATCATAGACATTCGTATATCGGTGCCTACCGGGCGCTACCGGGTTTCCTCAAAATGCTCCACCCCTACACCTTTCCGGGGGGGTGAATCGGCTAACCTTTTGGTCTACCCTGCCAACACTCAATCGTTCCTTGGCGTTGGCGGCTCCAGACGGTAACATTGCCGTTTTTTTAGCCCAGCTCCTGAAAAGATTTGCCCAACCCCCATTCAGCATCCTGTGAGGCAGGCATCCGTCATGCTCGAACGTTTATTCAAGCTCCAGGCCCATGGTACCACCGTTCGTAAAGAGGTGATTGCGGGCTTTACCACTTTCCTGACCATGGCTTACATCATCGTGGTTAATCCCAGCATTCTCTCTGCCACCGGCATGGACTTCGGTGCTGTGTTTGTTGCCACCTGTCTGGCGGCCACCATTGGCACCCTGATCATGGGACTCTGGGCCAACTACCCGATTGCCCTGGCACCGGGCATGGGCCTGAACGCCTTCTTCTCGTTCACCGTGGTCGGCAGCATGGGCTACAGCTGGCAGGTGGCACTGGGAGCCGTGTTCATCTCCGGTTTCATCTTCTTTTTGCTGAGCCTCTTCAAGGTCCGGGAATGGATCATCAACAGCATCCCGCTTTCGTTGCGCTTCGGCATTTCAGCCGGTATCGGCTTCTTTCTGGCGCTGATTGCACTGAAAAATGCCGGGGTCGTTATTGATAACCCCGCCACCCTGGTTGGTCTTGGCGACGTTAAAGTGGCCGAAAGCCTGCTTTTCTTCGGCGGCTTCGTACTGATCTGCGCGCTGTCGTTCCGCCAGATCACCGGTGCGGTGATGATTGGCATCATTGCCGTGACCGCCGCGGCAATGGCAATGGGCATGGTGGAATACGACGGCTTTGTTTCCGCCCCGCCCAGCCTGGCCCCGACCTTCATGCAGCTGGATCTGGCCGGTGCGTTCAATGTGGGCATGATCAGCGTTATTTTTGCCTTCCTGTTCGTCGACCTGTTCGACACCTCAGGCACCCTGATCGGCGCAGCCCAACGCGGTGGACTGCTGGATGAAAACGGCAAGCTGCCGCGCCTTGGCCGTGCCCTGATGTCCGATTCCGTGGCGACCATGTCCGGGGCCGCCCTCGGTACATCCACCACCACCAGTTATATCGAGTCCACCGCTGGCATCTCCGCCGGTGGCCGCACCGGCCTGACCGCTGTCGTGGTGGGCGCCCTGTTCATGGCGTGCCTGCTGCTGTCGCCCATTGCCAGCATTATCCCGGCTTATGCCACAGCCCCTGCCCTGCTGTATGTGGCCGTGCTGATGGCCAGCGGCCTGAAACTGATAGACTGGGACGATGTCACCGAAGCTGCACCGGCGGTTGTGACGGCACTGATGATGCCGCTGACGTTTTCCATCGCCAACGGCATTGCGCTGGGCTTCATCACCTATGCCATCCTTAAGGCGCTGAGCGGTCGCTGGTCGGATCTGAACGCCAGCGTGGTCATTATCGCGATCGTCTTCATCCTGAAATTCACCTTCCTGGACGTGGCTTAAGCTGCGTCTCCAGAGCCCGGACCCGCTATGGACTACTTTGCAGAAAGCATCAAGAAAGCCATTCGCACGGTGCCTGACTGGCCCAAGCCAGGGGTCGCCTTTCGCGATATCACCACCGTGCTGCAGGACAGAACCGCATTCCGCAAGCTGATTGATGCCTTCGTTCACCGTTACCACGGCCACCGGATCGATGCCGTTGCCGCAGTCGATGCCCGCGGTTTCATTATCGGCTCTGCCCTTGCCTACGAGCTCAATGCCTCACTGGTGCTGATCCGCAAGAAAGGCAAGCTGCCGTTCGATACCCTGGTGGAGGACTATGAACTGGAATACGGCACCGCCTCGGTGGAACTGCACAAGGATGCCTTCAAACCCGGCGACAACGTGGTGCTGGTGGATGACCTGATCGCCACGGGGGGCACCATGCTGGCTGCCTCGCGCCTGATCCGCCGCATTGGCGCAGAGATCGTGGAAGTGGCGGCGATGATTGACCTCCCCGACCTGGGCGGATCACGCAAGCTGCAGGACGAAGGGCTGAAGGTTTATACTGTCTGCTCATTCGAGGGCGACTAGAGGGCAACCATGCCTGATTATCAGCACCACTGGAAAGACGGGACCCCGGTGCACCTGCCGCTGGGCAAGATTGTCTGCATTGGCCGCAACTACGCGGAGCATGCACGGGAACTGAACAACCCGGTGCCGGACGAGCCCCTGCTGTTTATCAAACCGGCAACATCGGCGGTGCATATTACCCGCCCCCTGGACTTTCCTCGCGATCGTGGCGCGGTCCATTTCGAAACCGAACTGGCGGTACTGATTGGCCGTCCGCTGACCAACGCCTCTGTCAGCGAGGCCGAGGGCGCCATTCTTGGCTACGGTCTGGCTCTGGATCTGACCCTGCGGGACCTGCAGGCCCGGCTCAAGGAAAAGGGCCAGCCCTGGGAAAGAGCCAAGTCCTTTGACGGAGCCTGCCCGCTGTCACCATTTGTACCCATTGGCCTGCTGCGGCGTGATCACCTCATCTTCACCCTCGACATCAACCGGCAACGCCAGCAAACCGGAGACACCCGGGACATGCTGAATCCGATCGTGCCTCTCATTGCGCATATGAGCACCCAGTTCACCCTGATGCCCGGCGACGTGGTCCTGACCGGCACGCCCAAAGGCGTAGGGCCGCTGGAATCGGGGCAGATATTATCACTGGAACTGGAAGATGCCTTGTTTGTGGAGACCACCGTACTTTAGTCTGGAGCCCGGTCGCGCAAGATTACGACTAACCTCAGGTCCATCGGCTTTTCAGGACGTATATCAGGCATGGCAAAAAAACCAGTGACCACCCGTAGCGGGCGATTCTTCAGATTGGCAGGCATGACGGCTTCCGTGGCCGGGCAATATGCCGGCCAGCGTGCGCGCCGAATTTTTCGCAGCGAGGAGGACAACGAAGGCGCCCGCTCCGAAAGCTACACCCGCATGGCGGATCAGATTGTCGACACCCTGGGTGAGCTCAAGGGTGCGGTGATGAAGGTCGGCCAGATCGCGTCCCAGACCCAGGACTTCCTGCCCAAGGAATTCTCCGACGCTCTGGAGCGGCTCCAGAAAGAAGCGCCACCCATGCCTTTTGAGGTGATCGTTGCCCAGGTTGAGAGTGAACTGGGCAAGCCGGTGTCTGAGCTGTTCGAATACCTGCAGGAAACACCCTACGCCGCCGCATCAATCGGTCAGGTCCACCGGGCCCGCCTGTACGATGGCACCGACGTAATCGTCAAGATCCAGTATCCCGGGGTGGACGAGTCCTGCGACAGCGACCTGAAACAACTGCGCATGGCCCTGAAACTGGGCGGTCTGCTGAGGATGCCAAAGGAACACGTGGACCAGCTGTTCGGCGAAATCCGGGTCAGGCTGAAAGAAGAGCTGGATTACGAGAACGAGGCGCGCAACCTGGAGCTGTTCCAGTCATTCCATGCCAATGACGACTGGATTGTTATCCCGAAAGTATTTGAAAGTCACTCTTCCCGGCGGGTTCTGACCATGGAACTGGTGGAAGGTGATCACATCAGCCAGGTCACACCTGAAAAATACAATCAGGACACCATCAACCTGATCGGCCACCGCATCTTTACCATGATGGCGGACCAGTTGTTCCGCTACCAGTGCATCCATGGCGACCCTCACGCCGGTAACTTCGCGTACCGCCCGGATGGCACCGTCATTCTGTACGACTTCGGCTGCGTGAAGAAACTGAAGCCGGAAATCATTGAGGCTTATCGCAACGCTCTGGTATCCGCGCTGGAGGAAGACTACGCCGCCTTGGACCGTCACCTGATTGCTCTCGGCGCGCGTGTGGAAAGCCAGCCCGCGGTGGACGAGGCCTACTACGCCATGTGGCGGGATATTCTCATCCAGCCGTTCAACAGCGATACCCCCTACGACTTCGCCGAGTCCGAGCTCCACAAGGACGTCGCCGCCAAGACCACCACCGTGTTCAAGTACCTGGACTACTTCAAGCCACCGGTAGAGAGCATTTTTATCGACCGCATGATTGCCGGGCATTACTGGATGATGAAGCGGTTGGGAGTGCAGGCAGCGTTCCGCGAAGAGCTGGAACAATACCTCGGGCTAGAGTCCTAGCCCGCTCACCCATTCCGCGAGACCCTCACTGGCACCCTTACGAATCACCTTCGCCCTGGAGAGGCTTGCCGGCTCCCCCGGATCAATCACCGTAACCGGCACATCGAAGCCCACCAGGTCCACCAGACCCGCCGCGGGATAGACCTGCAGGGATGTGCCCACTATCAGCAGGTGATCGGCGGTGGGCACTATCTCCGCTGCCACCTCAATCATCGGAACCTCTTCCCCGAACCACACAATATGGGGCCGAAGCTGGGCACCGCGTTCACAGGTGTCGCCGGGATGGATATTCCGAAACCCGATGTCGTAGACCAGTTCAGGATGCTTTGAGCTGCGGGCCTTGGTCAGCTCGCCATGCAGGTGGATGACGTTGCTGGACCCGCCGCGCTCATGCAGGTTGTCCACGTTCTGGGTGATGATGGTGACGCGGCAATGCTGCTCCAGCTCCGCCAGCAGGCGATGGGCGTCGTTGGGTTGTGCGGACTCGAGCTGGCACCGGCGTTCATTGTAAAAGCGCAACACCAGCTCCTGGTTGCGGGCGAAAGCCTCCGGAGTGGCAACGTCATACACGCTGTACTGCTCCCACAGCCCGCCGTTGTCACGGAAGGTGGAGAGCCCGCTTTCGGCACTCATGCCGGCGCCGGTGAGAACCACGATGTGATCTTTCATAGAGCAACGCTTTCACTGTTTTCGGGATATGCCTCAGAACCAGAGTTTCTCCGGCCTGCGCCGTTTTTCCACTCTGAGCCCCTTCTTCTCAAGGATAGCAACCAGTTCCTCGGTGTCATCAATATTGAGGAACGGCGCCAGGGAAATCTCTTCGCCCCGGAACTGGAGATGAAGCTTTGGAGGCGTCCAGGGATGCCGGGGTACATCCTGCCAGACGCGGGTATACTGCCGGGGCAGTTCCCACTCTTTCTCCTTATGGGTCAGGCCTTTTTCCAGGCGTATCAATTCCTGGGAGAAGGTGAGCACTTCCCGCTTCTGGCACTTGCGGGAGGTGTAGTAGAAACCGGCCGCCAGAGCCGTCAGTTCCAGGCCTGCAAACGGTAACACCGGCCAGGCTCCGACCAGAAGCATACCGGTGGAGATCAACATAGAAAGAATGAAGGCTGCCAGCCAGATGCGGATGTTCCCCTTCCAGCTCATGGAACGATTGGGTGTCAGGAGAAAACAGTCGCCTTCACGTCGGGAAAGCTGCTCTACCATTGCGGTTACTCCCGGGAACCACCCGCGTCACCGGAATGACTTCAGTCGAAGATCTTGCCGGGGTTCATAACCCGGTTGGGATCGAAGACCTGCTTGATGCCCCTCAGGTAGGCAATCTCAGCAGCGCTGCGGGTATACTCCAGATACGCCTTCTTGGTCATGCCAACGCCGTGTTCGGCAGATACACTGCCCTGGTAGCGTTCGACAATCTCGAAAACCCATTTATTTACCTGTTGGCATTTCTCAAAGAAATCTTCCTTGGCCATGTCTTCCGGCTTGAGGATATTCAGGTGCAGGTTGCCGTCTCCGATGTGACCGAACCAGATGATCTCGAAATCCGGATAATGCTCGGTCACCACCGCGTCGATTTCCTGCAGAAATCCCGGAACCCTGGAAACCACCACAGATATATCATTCTTATACGGGGTACGCGGCGCAATGGACTCGGAAATGCGCTCCCGCAGTTGCCACAGGTTCCTGGCCTGGGTTTCGCTCTGGCTTATAACACCATCCAGCACCCAACCATTCTCGACACACTGCTCGAACAGTGTCATGGCGTCGTCCATCACCTGATCAGACACCGCCTCGAACTCCAGCAGCGCATAGTATGGCGCCTCGGTTTCAAACGGTGCCTGCACCTGCCCATGAGCCAGTACGTGCCCCATGGCCTGGTGGGAGAAGAATTCGTAAGCGGTGAGGTCGATCTGCTTCTGGAACGTCTGCAGAACGTCCATGGTGTTGGTCAGGTCATTCAGACCCAGCACCAGCACGGTGAGATTGTCCGGCGTGCGGGACAGCTTCATGGTGGCTTCCGTGATAAAGCCCAGGGTCCCCTCCGCGCCGATAAACAGGTGGCGGAGATCATAGCCGGTGTTGTTCTTCTCCAGGTCCTTGTTCAGATCGAGGATATCGCCCTTGCCGGTGACCACCTTGAGGCCGGCGACCCAGTCACGGCTCATGCCGTAGCGAATCACCTTGATGCCACCGGCGTTGGTGGACAGATTGCCACCCAGCTGGCTGGAACCGGCGGATGCAAAATCCACCGGGTAGTAAAGGCCGTTTTCTTCCGCAAAATTCTGCAGCTGCTCGGTCACCACACCGGCCTGGCACCTGACGGTGCGGTCACTGGCGCTGAAGTCCAGGATCTGGTTCATGTTGTCGAATGCCACGACCACTTCGCCGTTGGCAGCCACGGCGCCGGCACTCAGGCCCGTACGGCCGCCGGAGGGCACCAGAGCCACCTGGTTGTCGTTGGCAAAATGCACCAGCGCCTGCACCTGCTCGGTGGTTTTTGGCAGCACAATAGCCACCGGTTTCGGCGGATAGATCTTCGTCCAGTCCTTGCCGTAGTTTTCCAGGTCAGCCGCGTCGGTCAGTACTTTTCCGGGGGTCTGGCCCGTTTCCATCAGGGCTTTGAGGGAGGCAACGATCTGTTCAGAATTCATGGATTATCCGATCTCACTATGGGTGATTCAGGGCGCCGGCAGACGAAGTTGATTCAGGTAACCCGGCGCGCTGTGAAAGTCTGCGTTTATGGTATCATACCGCCCCTGTTCTGTGAGCCTACCCGCCAACCGCGGCGCTCACGGGTCATTTCATGTGACGAAAGGTTCGGAAGCAAGCCCATGTCAAATACGTCTCTTGAAAAGAGCAAAATCCGCATCCTGCTGCTGGAAGGCGTACACCAGTCCGCCATTGATACACTCAACGCCGCAGGTTATACGAACATCGAGTACCTGACTCACTCTCTGGGCGAAGACGAGCTGGTCGACAAAGTCGCCGATGCTCATTTCGTGGGTATCCGTTCCCGTACCCAGCTGACCGAGAAGGTGTTCAGCGCCGCCCAGAAGCTGGTGGCCGTGGGCTGTTTCTGCATTGGCACCAACCAGGTAGACCTCCAGGCCGCAACCCGCCGCGGCATCGCTGTTTTCAACGCGCCTTTCTCCAATACGCGCAGCGTGGCCGAACTGGTTCTTGCCCAGGCAATTCTTTTGCTCCGTGGCGTGCCCGAGAAAAACGCCAAGGCCCATCGCGGCGAATGGCTGAAGTCGGCCAAGGACAGCTATGAAATCCGCGGCAAGAAGCTGGGCATCATCGGCTATGGCAATATCGGCACCCAGTTCAGTGTTCTGGCAGAAGGCCTGGGAATGGATGTGTACTACTACGACGTCGTGTCCAAACTGTCTATCGGCAACGCCACCCAGGTCGGCACACTGCAGGAGCTGCTGAACACCTGCGACGTGGTCAGCCTGCACGTGCCGGAAACGCCCGCCACCAAGTACATGTTCAAAGCCGAGCAGTTTGCCCAGATGAAACCGGGCAGCATCCTGATGAACGCCTCCCGGGGAACTGTGGTGGACATTGACGCCCTGGCGGATGCACTGCGCAGCGGCAAGCTCCTCGGCGCCGCGATAGACGTTTTCCCGGTTGAGCCCAAGTCCAACGACGAGGAGTTCATTTCCCCGCTGCGGGAGTTCGATAACGTGATCCTGACGCCGCATGTTGGCGGCTCCACCATCGAGGCCCAGGAAAATATTGGTCGCGAAGTGGCGGAAAAGCTGGCCATGTACAGCGACAACGGCACCTCGGTGTCGTCCGTGAATTTCCCGGAAGTGGCCCTGCCCTCGCACCCGAATCAGCATCGCCTGCTGCATATCCACGAAAACGTGCCGGGCGTGATGTCGGAAATCAACCAGGTGTTCTCGGAGAACGGCATCAACATCTGTGGCCAGTACCTGCAGACCACGGAAAATATTGGCTATGTGGTGATCGACGTCGACAAGGAATACGGCGAGCTGGCACTGGAAAAGCTGTTGAAAGTGAAAGGCACCATCCGCTGCCGTGTGCTGTTCTGATTCTGACCGCTTCAGGAATAATGATAGCCGGGGCCGGCCAGCAGGCTCCGGCTTTTTTTAGCGTTCGGACCTTGAGATGTCATCAGGTGCAACCATGATAGAGGTGTAAGCTTTTAAAATGCTTTACTCATCGACTCAAGGAGCATGCTATGTCACTGAAGGAATCACTGCAGAAGAAACTGGAAACCCAGACCGAATACTGGAGCAAACAGATCGAGAAGCTGCAGGCTGACGCTGAAGAGAAAAAGGCAAAAGCCGAAGATGAGCAGGCGGAAGCCGAAATCCAGAAAGACTTCTCCCAGCGCATTCAGGAACTGGAAGACAACGTCAATGAAGCGCGCAAAAAGATGTCTGAAGTCCGGGATTCAGGGGAAGAGCACCTGAAGGATCTTAAGGAAAGGATTGAAGGTTGGCTGCCAGGCAGCAAAAAGTAACCCGATAAACGCCTGTAAGGCAGTGAAAAGTAACCCGATAAACGCCTGTAAGGCAGTGAAAAGCCCGGTATCGCGAGCAGCGCGATACCGGGCTTTTTGTTACTGCATCGGAACCAGTGTCAGCTCAACGCGACGATTCTGTTCGCGGCCGGAGGCAGTATCGTTGGAAGCCACCGGATAGCGTGGGCCATAGCCAACGGCACGGGTGCGCTTGGGTTCAATACCCTGGTTCAGCAGGAAGTCCCGCACTGAACTGGCACGACGCTCGCTCAGTAACTGGTTGTAGTCCCGGGAGCCGGTGCTGTCAGTGTGGCCTTCGATCTGCACTATGGTCTTGTCGTATTCTTTCAGCACCAGCGCCACAGACTCCAGCGTATCGCTGAACGAGGGCTTGATGGTGGACTGGTCCACGTCAAAGGTGATATTGCCGGGCATGACCAGTTCAATCTCGTCGCCATTACGCACCACGCGAACCCCGGAGCCTTCAAGTTTGCGACGCAGCTCAGCTTCCTGCCTGTCCATGTAGTAGCCAATACCACCGCCCACGGCTGCGCCGGATGCCGCGCCGATCAAAGCGCCCTTGCCACGGTCACTGCTGCTGGAGGTGGCGGCACCAACGGCGGCGCCACCAAGTGCACCAATAATACTGCCTTTGGTTGCACTCGAGGTTTTCTCTTCCCCTGTGTAGGGGTCATATGTCATACAGCCGCCCAAACCAATAGTGGCGACAGCAAAAGCAACAATTGTTTTTTTCACGATATTCTCCAGAGTCTTTCCACGGTATGACTTTCTACGGCAAGTTACCGCACTGCTTTTCCCTGACGGGCCTCTGACAGAGCCCCGCCCTGGTCGTTTTTAAAGGTATCAACGATTGCGTTGAACACCGTTGCCTGCAAGTCCTGGGCTTCGTTTACCAGATGATGACGACCGTTCGGTATTCTGAGTTCCTCAACGGCGGCAAATTTATTACGGATGATTCGCAAATTGTGCTGCCAGTCGACGGTCAGATCTTTCTCACCCTGCACCACTGTGACCGGAAAATCCACCGGGCGAGCGGACTCGATATGGGGCACCCACCGCCTCAGCGCCGACACCCAGTCCACGTGGACGGCCCTCGCCTGGAGCGGATCATGTTCTTTCAGGAAGGTCAGAAAACGCGAGTTTCCACTATTGGCACCGAACACCCGGGCCCACCGAGACACAAACGGTTTGACCATGCTGTGCAGTACTTTTGCCCCCAGCCAGCCCGCGGGGCGTATCAGGGGCGCAAGCAGCACAACGCGGCGGAAGTCGGACGTTTCCGGAGTATGGTGGTTGGTCAGCAGGTAATCAATCAGGATGCCCCCACCGGTACTCTGCCCCACGGCGTACCAGGGTGCCTCCACCTTGTCTCTGACGTTGGCCATTACGTCTGTGAGCACCGCCTGATACTCCAGAAAACTGCCAATTGCTGCCGGCGTTCCACTGGACAGCCCGTGACCCGGCTGGTCATAGGCCAGAACATTGAACCCTGCCCCGAGGCAACGGTCAATCAACTGGCTGTACAGGCCCACGTGGTCGAAGTAGCCGTGCAGGATGAACACCGTGCCACGGGGCTGATCATTTTCCGGTAACTGGAAATAGTGCACCATCACCTGGTGTCGATCTGCCATGACATAACCCTGATGATAGCAAACAGCCGGGTGCTCCACCCAAAGGTCCAGCCCGTAGAATCGGCAATAGGCAACCATGTCCTCGTCCAGCGCCCCCCGGCGTTGCGGATCGAATGGCTCCAGCCTTTCCAGCAGCGACGCCCTGTTCCAGTTGGGGATTTCTATGGAATCTGTTTTCCAGTACACGTAGAGTTAAACGCCTGTTATCAATGGGTACAGAAGTGGCAAGGTGCCCGCCGGGAGCTTGGCCGTAAGATTAGCACACCAGATGGCCTTATAGGGGTTAAAGCGGTGTTACCGGAGTGAACCATGATACAAGCCGTACTGGAAAGCGGACTGCGCCAGACCATGACCCGACTGGTCCGGCCGCTGCTGCATCCCTCCGTCCCGGTCAGACTTCAGCGTCGCCTGATCAGTAAAGCCTACCTGACCTCTGTCCCGCCCCGTGGCACCCGCTTTGAAGACATCGAGGCAGAGGGCCTGGCCATGACAAGGGTTTGCCACGGTGACAACCCGGACGGTGTCGTGCTGTATTTTCACGGCGGCGGCTATATCATTGGCTCCCCACGGACCCACCGGGGGATTACCGGTCATCTGGCCAGAGCCAGCGGTGCCATGGTGATTGTTCCGGACTACCGCCTTGCTCCCGAAAACCCTTACCCGGCAGCACTGGATGATGCAGAAACCGTTTTTCTCGCCCTGCTTGAAGAGGGACATACGCCAACGTCACTGAGCCTTGCGGGCGACTCCGCCGGCGGGGGGCTGGCTATCGCACTGGCCATGCGCCTGCGGGACAAGGGGTTTCCCCTGCCCTCGTCGCTGATGGTCATGTCTCCCTGGACCGACCTCTCCAATACCCGACTTTATTCACCGGAATACGAACCGGTGCTGCAAAGACCGTGGATAGACAAGGCGGCGCGGCTTTACTGCGCCAATGAGCCGGTTGCCAACCCTTACATTTCTCCCGTTTTCGGGGATCTGTCCGGCCTGCCGCCGCTGCTGATCCAGGCGGGCAGCCAGGAAATCCTGCTGAACGACGCACGGCGACTGGCTGATGCCGCCAACCGGGACAGCGTCGATACCCGGCTGGAAATCTATAACAGTCTCTGGCACGTTTTCCAGGTGCATGCGGGGCAGCTGGCGCGGGCAACCGGGGCGTTGAACACCGCAGGTGCGTTTATTCGCCAGCATCTGAGACCCTGAATCACTCATTGAGTCGGCCAGTGATATCGGGAAGCGTTACCTCCCCGCGAATCAACGCCTCCTTACGCTTGCGCGGCCACTGTTTGAGTTGCCACTCCAGCTTCGAAGCAGCAGCCCTGTCCCTGGCTTCGGCAGCAAATGCCAACTCCAGGGGCCCCTTGCCCCGGAGGCTGCGGGCCCCTTTCGGTGCGCCTGCCTGATGCTCGGTAAATCGGCGCGCAACATCCGTTGTGATCCCCGTATACAGAGCCCCTCGGGCTGTCCGCACCATGTAGATAAACCACTGGCTCATGCCGACGATGCCCTCACCATTTTTTCCCGGGCTTTGCGTTGCTGGATCCACAGGCCCGCGACAATCAGCACCAGGCCTATGTAAGTGGACGGCAGGATTGTTTCGCCAAGGATAAAATAAATAAAGACCAGGGACAGAAACGGCGAGATAAAAATCAGGTTGCTCACCCGGGAGGTGTTTTCCGCCTTTTTCATGGCATAGGACCAGAGCACAAAGGCGACCCCCATCTCGAACACCCCCACATAGATGGCGGCGGTCAGCCCGGTGCCCGGGCTGACGTCGAAACCCGAGGTCATGGCACAGATCACCACAATCACCGGCAGACCAAACAGGAAATTCAGAAACAGCCCCACCACCGGATCCCGGGTGTCCCGTGTAGCAATAATCCAATAGGACGCCCACACCAGGGTACTGCCAATGGCATAGGCCACCCCGAGTGGGTCCGAGAACGTGAGGGAGAGGACGTCACCACGGGTCGCAATGACGACGACACCGCTGTAACACACCAGCCCGGCAATAATATCCGCACGTTTCAGACGCTGCCCCAGAAAGGGCACCGAGAGATACGCCAGCACCAGTGCCCAGGTATAGTTCAGCGGCTGCGCCTCCTGGGCGGGAAGCCGGTCAAAGGCACCGAACAGCAGGAAGTAGTAAAGGCAGGGATTGATCAGGCCCATGCCGATTGACTGCAGGTACTGGCGCCCACTCAGCTGGAAAACCAGGTGCCAGCGACGCTGGACCAGAAGTACCAGTGCCATAACCAGCACCGAAGCCGAACAGGCAATAACCAGCATCTGTATCGGGGCAAGCTCCCGCAACGAAAGCTTGAAAGCCGTGGCGACCGTCGACCAGAGCAGCACCGTGCCAAGACCATAGAGCATGGCCTGCTTCTGATTAGTCATTGGCCTGATCCTTTTCGCTGTCGAGCCAGCGATAAAGGGTCCGGCGATTAACCCCCAGGATCTGTGCGGCCCGCCGCTTGTTGCCCTCCACGTCACCCACCAGGCCCAATGAGGCGTCTTCGGCGCTCGGTGATTGGTAGCGGGCCAGTTCGCTGGTAATGGCCGCATGGGCCAGCAAACGCCTGACCTTTAATCGCAGGTGATCAGTGGACAGGGGTTTGGTGAGAAAATCATCGGCACCGGCCTTGAGGGCCTCCACTGCCTGATCAACCGTGCCAAAGGCGGTGATAATGACAAAGGGCACCGACCTGCCCTCCGCCTGCAGTTGCCGGAGTATCGACAGCCCGTCGCCGTCCGGAAGCCGGAGATCGGAGACAATCAGGTCAGGGCCGGTGTCCAGGGCGAGCCTGCTACCTTCATCAGCGGTGCCGGCACAGCTTACCCGGTAGCCATCCACCTCAAGCTCTTCAGCCAGCAATGCTCGCAAACTGGCATCGTCCTCCACCAGCAGGATCGAGGATGGATTACTGCGCATAGCCGCCTCCCGCTATTGCCGGGCCGTCGTCATCCACGCTCAACTGCCATAGTCCGTCGTGCTCGGCACTGTCCGCGCGGGCCACCAGTTCAAGATCCTCTCTCAGGCGATAGTTCAGGTTTTCTCGACGGCGCCCGGCCCCAGGTAGATAGCGACACCGCTGAACACCATCAGGGGAACGACAATACGCAGCACGAGGGTCAGGCGCAGCGAGCGGAGCATTTCCCGCGCGTTCAGCGCGCGTTCAGCATGGACCGTTTCATAAACAACTCCGACAAAGTGTCACACATCTGTGCCACATGTGTCATTTTGCCACAATAGACATAACGTACTGCTAACCTTCGTTTTTATTTAGGTTATTGATATTAAGAGACTTAACAACCTTAATAAAAGCTGGCACAGGTTTGACGCATAGTATTTGTAAGTGCGAATCCGGTGAACATCAGATTCAGGTTCGACAGATTGTTTGCAGAAATCGCAGGCGATTCAATAAAAGCACAAGGAGACAGTTATGAACAAGCTTCTCGTATCATTGACCGCATCACTGTCCCTGCTAGCCGCCGGCCCGGCACTCGCCCAGGAACTGCAGATGGAAGCTAATGATGAGATGGTAGGCGTGATTGAGGATGCCGGGATGGATATTCCGACCTACAACTCAATTGCAACTGCCTACAACAGCGAGCCGCAAGTAAGGAACCGCGTTGATGCGCTGATGTAAAAGACGCCCCGCTATCGTGTCGTCCGGCCCCGCTTTTGCGGGGCCTTTTTGATGGCGTTGCTGGGCAGGAACGACCATTGTGCCGGCGTATTATGGTACCTTTCACCCGAGGACCCGTTAACAATGCCCGGAGACAGGAAATGCAAAGACTTTGCCATTGGCGAACCCCCTTGTTTGCAATGGTCATTCTGCTATTGGCAGGCTGTTCAGACAGCCCGTCCCCAACCACAACCAGCGGCAATGAAAGTGAAAAGCCCAGCTACCCTGTCACCTGGCGGTTCGCCCTGGAAGAAATCGAGGGCAGTGTCCAGCACCAGTACGCACTGGAGCTGAAAGAGCGTATCGAAGAAATTTCCGACGGCAATATCCTGATCGACATTTTCCCCTATGGCTCGATCGGAACATCCATCCAGTTGACCGACCTGGCCCGGGAGGGCTCCGTTCATCTGGCCTTCGCTTCTCCCGGTCATCTGGCGGACGTGATCCCGGAAACCGGAGTGTTCACCCTCCACTACCTGCTGTCAGACGACGAGACCGTAAACCGGGACATTCTGGCAAGCGACGCCCTGGTGCAGCAGTTCAGCGAGCCCTATGCAGAGCAGGATCTCAAGCTGCTCGCTTTCGTCCCCGAAGGCTGGATGGTCTGGACCGCAAACAGGCCCCTCAAAACACCCGCCGATTTCGAGGGGCTCGCGTTCCGCACCATGACGTCACAGATCGCGGCTGAGGCCTACAAGGCCTACGGAGCAACCCCCACCCCGGCGCCCTTCTCCCAGGTCTACAGCGATCTCCAGTTACGCCGAATTGACGGCCAGGCCAACCCGGTTTTTGCCATTGAGGAGATGGGGTTTTACGAAGTCCAGAGCACCATGACATTCGCAAGGCCAGCCCAGTTTGTGACCTCTGTGGTTTCCAACAAGGCGTGGTTTGACGCCCTTCCCGGTGACCAGAAGCTGTGGCTGGAAAATGCGCTGGACGAAGTGGCACCGCTTGCCTACAACGTACAGGCAGAACTCAATGCCAGCCGTCTCGAGACCATTCGGCAAAACAGCAACGTTCAAATTATCGAGCTCACAGAACAACAGCGTGAGCGCTTCCGCGAAGCGAGTCTTCCGGTCCGTGAAACCTATGCCCGTATTGCAGGCAAACGGGGACAAGCGATTCTGGACCAGCTCATCGAGATGGTGAAGGAGGCGGAGCCAGAGGCTCCGGACGCCTGACCCGACTGACAGGCCACGCTATTCAGGAATCAGCCAGTCCATCGCCGGGGTAATGCCAAGGCAGTCACTGCCGGAAACCGCTTCCAGCATTGCGTTGAGCCTGCTGTCAAAACCCCAGGGCGGATTAACCACCAACATCCCCGAGCCCGTCATACCCCGCTCCGGCGGGGTGAGCAGGTGCACCTCACTGCACAGCACCTTGCGGACAGCGGAAGCCCTGAGTGTGTCTTTCAATTGCTCCTGAAGGCCACTGGTCAGTAGCGGATACCAGACCAGATAGACCCCATGCCGGCACTTTTGCCAGGCTTTGACGAGGGTATCGGCGACGTCCCGGTAATCAGACTTGATCTCATAGGATGGATCAATCAAAGACAGCAGGCGTGGCTGTTTTGGCGGCAACCGACTGAGCAGTCCGGCCAGCCCATCCTGCCTGAGAACACGGGCCCGTCCCACAGACGCCCAGTCTGCCAACTGCTGACTTTCAGAAGGATGGAGCTCAAACAGGGTCAGGTCATCCTGTGGACGAAGAAAATGCCGGAACCAGGCCGGTGACCCCGGGTAGACGGCCAATTCCCCCAGGCCGACATTGGACTGTCCGAAAACCTCCAGCACCGGCTTCCAGTCTGCCCCCAGCCGATCGCGAAACGTCCAGAGCCTTTGCACGCCGCTGTCAGCCTCTGCCGTTTTCCGGGCTCTCTCGCTTTGCAGGTCGTAGAGGGCACTGCCGGCATGGGTGTCAAAGCAGGCAATGCCGGACTTCTTCGAATGCATCATCGACAGCGCCAGTGCCAGCGCTGCGTGTTTCTGTATGTCGGCGAAGTTACCGGCGTGGAAGGCGTGCAAATAGCTCAGCATGGGGACTCCTGTGTGGTCCGGGCTCGGGTCTGTCAAGCCCCGGGGTGGTCTACGATAACACCCTCCCCGTAACGTGGTACTTAAGCCAGACAGAATCAACTGCTATGCTTCTGCGCTCATTTTCCGGGAGGATGTCCGTTTGTCCACAAAAGAATCCACGCCCAAGAGAGATACCATTGACCAGCTCTACAGCCTGATTGCCAATGAGGAAGACGCGCGGGTCTGCAAGGACATCCCGGAGGAGGCCTGCCGGGAAGTGCCCCGCAACTTCTTCCTGATTCTTGCCAGTAACGTGCTGACCAAGCTGGGCGACCTGCTGATCAGTCCGAAAACCGTGCTGGCCTGGCTGATGAGCGCCGTGGGTGCCCCGGCTCTGGTCGCCTGGCTCGTTCCCATCCGGGAATCCGGTTCAATGGTGCCGCAAATGGTCATCGCAGCCTGGGTTCGCCGGCGGGCGGTTCGCAAGTGGTTCTGGACCCTGGGGAGCTTCGGACAGGCTGCCAGTGTCGTGGCCATGGCGGCAAGCGTCTGGTTTCTCGAGGGGTACGCCGCCGGCGGCGGCATCGTAGCGGCACTCGTCGTGTTTTCACTGGCCCGCGGCTTCTGCTCGGTATCCATGAAGGACGTGCAGGGCAAATGCATTCCGAAAACCCGCCGCGGTCGGCTGTCGGGCCTGGCGTCCACCCTCGGTGGCACCGCCACGGTGATTCTGACCGCGCTGCTGTTCTGGGACCGCGGTGATCCGACGCTCGGCTTCTATGCGCTGCTACTGCTATTGGCCGCTGCGTTCTGGATCATTGCCGGCTTCCTGTTTGCCGGCGTTGACGAATACCAGGGTGAAACCGGCGGCGGCGGAAATGCCATGTCAGAGGCGATCAAAAGCCTCTCTCTGCTCCGGGATGACGTCCCGTTCCGGAATTTCGTGATCACCCGGGCGCTGCTACTCGGTTCGGCCCTGGCTTCGCCCTACTTCGTGGTGCTGGCACAGAAAGAATCCGATACTGGCTGGATGCTGGGGGTTTTCCTGCTGGCCAGCAGCCTTGCAAGCTCGCTCAGTGCCAGCTTCTGGGGCTGGGCGGCGGACACATCAAGCCGCAAGGTGATGATACGCAGCGGCGCCATGGCCAGCGGGATATGCCTGGTGGTCGGAGTGACCGCGCTCTTGCTCGGCACAGACATCGGCAGCGTCTGGTTCTACCCCATTGCGTTTTTCGTGTTGGGCATCGCCCATGCCGGAGTGCGGCTCGGACGCAAAACCTATCTTGTGGATATGGCCGGGGGCAACAAGCGAACCGACTATACCGCGGTGAGCAACACCGTCATCGGCATTCTGCTACTGGCTACCGGTGGCCTGACGGCGTTGATCTCCCTGGTCTCGGAAGTCGCGGTGATTCTGGTACTGGGGCTGATGGGGCTGGCCGGAATGCTCAGCGCCATGCGCCTGAAAGAAGTTACCGACAGCTGATTCCGGTGCTCGCCCGTCAAAGAGGGGCTTTACCGTCGTTGAGAGCCAGGGCTCCTTTCACAATGCGATAGATTATCCAGATGGCGATGCCCAGGAGAAAAAACCAGCCAATGATCAGTGGCGCGGTCACGATACCGATAACGGTCCATAACAAGCCGATCCAGAAGGTACGGATCTGCCAACGGAAATGGGGTTCTATCCAGGTATTCCTGACATCATCGAGCTTCACGTAGTTGATGATAACGCCGGCAAGGCCGGTGATCCCTCCCACGAAAAAGGACAGCGCCTGCAGTATATAAACCAGCACGGCCAGGTTGCGGCCTGGCTCCGCGCGGCGGGCCAGCGGGTTCTCGTCAGCGGGGATGTATTCAGGCTCGGACAAGTGATTCCTCCTTTTACTACGTACCAGAAGTATATCACAGCACCCGAGCCTGACGGCCGGGTGATTCAGTGGCTGTCCGGTTTGTAACCCAGGCGGAAACCACCCCAGTGCTTACCGTTCACGTAGACCGGTACTGACAGGTCATGCATGATCTCGCCGGTATCCCGACGGTAGGTCTGCAGCAGCATACTCTGGGTATGACTGCCACAACGGGCGCCGGTGCGGTCATTGAACAACCGCTTGCTGCGGCTTTTCACCAGATCCACGCTCGGATCACCGGTGGGTGCATGGGCAAAATCCCGGTTATGGGTAGGCACATAGCCGTCCGGCGCGATGGCAATCGCATACACCATGGACGGATCGGCTGCCTTTACGGCTTCCTGCACGGTAGGGAGCTGCTGGTCCGTATAACGGTCATAGCTGCTTGCGTATTTCTGAGGATCGGTGCCGGGAATGGGTTCCCGCTTTTTGTCGAAGAGCGCACTCTCCGACAGCTGCCCGTCGCGAACGGCCTGTTCAAAGAGTTCCCCAATCCGGTCGGCTCCCTGACGGGCCTGGTTATAGAAGGCCCGGTGGTAACTTTCGTCGCTGTTCAGTGCAAATGCGGCGTTGGCCTGTTCCGCCAGCTCCATCAGGGTAGCGGCCTGCTGGGCCAGGGATGCCACACTGGAGTCACTCTCGGTGATCTGGTCGCGAACGGTTTCAATGGCGCCAGAGACCTGTTGCAGACTCTGCTCGTTGTTCTGGTCAATCTCGGCGATGCGCGCCACCTGCTGCTGCACCCGGTCGGATTGATCACGGATCTGATCCAGGCGCTCACCCACGCTCTCGACGGATTCCAGGCCGGTCTCCACGCTTTTGGCAAGATCTTCAATCCGCGACACGATCAGGGAGGTGTCGGACCTTATTTCCTGAAGCGTTTCGGCCACCTCACCGGTTGCCTGGGCGGTTCGACCGGCCAGCTGCCGGACCTCATCGGCAACGACCGCGAAGCCCCGGCCCTGGTCACCAGCACGGGCCGCTTCAATGGCCGCGTTCAATGCAAGCAGGTTGGTCTGTTCCGCGATACCCTGGATGGTCGTCGTGACCCCCTGGATCTTGTTGGACTTCTCGTTCAGTTCCTGAATCAACCGCAGGTTTTCACTGGACTGCTGATGCACGGCCCGTACACTGTCGATGGCAAAGGTCAGCATTTCCCGGCCTTCGGTGCTCACCTGCCTATTCTGCAAGGCCATGGTGGCAGCATCCGTCGCCTGCTGGGCGGATTCACGCACGCTCTCGGTGATCTGACCGGCATATTCTGCCATCTGGACGGTTTCGCTGACCTGGCGGTCCAGACGAACCTTTAACTGATCCGCAGCGAAAGACACCTGCGCCGCGGAAATCGCGCTCTTGTCCGCACTGCCCGATAACGCCTCAATCAGGGCGCGGCCGGCTTTTGCCTCCGCAATAAGGCCCGCACACTGCTGACCCAGTGGGCTATCGTCCGAAAGGTCCCCGTCATTCAGTTGCTTGATAGAACGCTCGACCGGCTCCAGTACCCGCAGTACCAGATAGGCAGTGGCAACCGCCAGACCAATAATCAGGCCAACCAGAACCGAGGACCCGTCCAGTCCTATCAACGGCGCCCCCAAAGTGGCTGCGACGGCAACAACAACCGCAACCGACATTCCCGCAAACAGTACAGGTCGACTGAGCAAACCCATGGCCACCTCGTTATTATCATTGTTAATGAACACATTTTAGAAATACCGGTTTTTGATGGTATTAAATTACCGATTATTTATATCTGATACTTTAGTAAACCTGAACCGACACTCACAAAATGACACGCTTCGGCTCAGATCCCGTCATAAAACCTCTGCCAACCTGTTACCAATTCGTCTGCGTAACGTCAGGTAACCAGGCACCCTCTTACCATGCCACGGATCATTTAACGGCGGGTGGCACGAATCCTTTTGCATTGATTTTAAATTCAGGGAGAGAACTGGGAGGCCATACAGTTTGGCGAGGCAGGTATCCGGCCAAACTCGGCGACTTTGGGTATTACCCGCGGAGATGAAGAGGAAAACCAGTATAAACGCAAAACGGCCACCGTTAAGGTGGCCGTTCTAAGGCAGGATCAGCTGTACTAATACCCCAGTTTCTATGTTACCTGCAGCATTTCAACGCTTTACTGCTCCATGGAGTCACCTGCCTCCTCAACAGCTTCTCCCATTTCTTCGCCTGCTTCGTCCATTGCTTCGCCGGTTTCCTCGGCAGCATCACCGGCAGCGTCCTTGGTTTCATCCCAGGCGCTGTCATTCTGGCCGGTGGCGTCTTCGTAGGTTTCTTCGGCAGCATCACCGGCGTCGTCCGCCATATCCTCGACGTTATCGCCGGCTTCCTCGAAATCCGCTCCCTCGTTGTCGTCCTGGCTGCAGGCCGCAAGGCCCAGCGTCATCAGCAGTGCCAGTGCGCTCAATGTCAGCTTGTTCATAACCATGTCCCTTATTTGGTTTGACGTGTTAATACAACAACGACAAGTCTACGGTCCTGCCTGACCCTGGCACAATTACCCGCTGATTACGTTTTTGTTAGTAGCGACAATAAGTTAAAAAAAGCAACAACCTGCTGATATCAATCGGTACAAGCCACCGTCTTGCCGTCAAGGGTTAACACGTGGTCCAGCCGGACCATGTGTCCGCGCCCCAGCAAAACAAACTCCTGGCCGGCCCTGCTGAACAGGTCGCGGATGGCATCGTGGGTGGTCTGTATCTGGCCGGCCTCGTCGCGGTAGACGATTTCCGCAAGCCTCGAAGTGCTGTGGTATTCCCTGAGCAGACAGTGAATTTCACAGCGCACCGGTTGGTAGGCGTTAAAGGCATTTCCCGATGTCATGGCAGGCTCTTCCCTGTGGATACCGACGGGATAGAAAAATGCCCCGGAGCGCCTGATGCAGCGTCAGAGCCGGGGCATGCCTACAGTCTGGTCCAGATTCCGTCAGTCTTCCAGTTTCAGAACCACTCCGGCTTCATGTTCATACAGGTGTCGTCCTGATTCTTCAGCAGCACCAGATCCTGGGCGACCGTTGGCAGCTCCCAGTGGAAGAAGTACTGGGCAGCCTGCAATTTGCCCTGATAGAAACCACGCTCGTCGTCGCTGTTGGCGGAGCCCAGAGCCTTTGCGGCGGCATTAGCCTGGCGCAACCACATCCAGGACACGATAATGTGACCAAACAGGTGCAGGTAACAGGAGGCATTGGCCAGAACCCGGTCCGGGTCTTCCGACATCAGGGATTTACCCAGGCTCTGGGTGACCTTGACGGCCTGCTGCAGGGTTTCGCTCAGTGACAGGGCCCACTGCTGGCAACGGTCGGTAGTCGCCGCTTCCAGATCCACCTGCATTTCCTGCATCAGCAACTGCAGGCCGTGGCTCTGGTCCTGCCAGATCTTGCGGCCGAGCAGGTCCAGCGCCTGGATGCCGTTGGTGCCTTCGTGGATCGGATTGAGACGGTTGTCCCGCCAGCACTGTTCCACCGGATATTCCCGGGTATAGCCGGCGCCACCATAGACCTGGATTGCCAGGTCGTTGGCCTTCGGGCCGTACTCGGACGGCCAGGCCTTGATCACCGGTGTCAGCAGGTCCAGCAGCTTGCCCGCTTCCATCCGTTTCTGTTCATCCGGGTGGGTGTGCTGGTCGTCCATCAGTCGCGCACCGTACAGGCACAGGGCCACGCCGCCTTCGCTATAAGCTTTCTGGGCTAACAGCATACGCCGCACGTCAGCGTGTTCGATGATGGGCACCTGAGGCGCCTCCGGGTTCTTTTCCGAGGGCTTGCGGCCCTGTAGGCGGTCCCTGGCGTATTCGAGACTGTGCATGTAGCCACGGTAGCCAATCACGGCGGCGCCAAAACCGACACCAATACGGGCTTCGTTCATCATCTGGAACATGTACTTCAGGCCCTGGTGAGGCTCACCAACCAGGTAGCCGTGACAGGGAGCATCATCACCAAAGCTCAGGGCAGTAGAGGTGGTACCGCGATAACCCAGCTTGTGAATCAGCCCTGCCAGGCTTACGCCGTTACGCTCTGTCGGGTTGCCTTGGTCATCAACCGTGAATTTCGGCACGATAAACAGCGAGATGCCTTTCACTCCGGCCGGCGCGCCCTTGATCTTGGCCAGCACCATATGAACGATATTTTCGGTAATGGACTGCTCGCCGCCGGAGATATAGATCTTGGCACCCTTGATCAGGTAGTGGCCCTCATCCGTCGGTGACGCGGAGGTGCGGATGTCTGCCAGGGAGGAGCCGGCGTGAGGCTCGGTCAGCGCCATGGTGCCGCTGAAGCGGCCGCTGAGCATGTGGGGCAGGAAGGTGTTTTGCTGCTGGTCGCTGCCGAATACGCGGATCAGGTTGGCAGCGGCGGTGGTGAGAAACGGGTAGCCGGCGGTGCCCGGATTGGCTGCTGTAAAGAAGCCGTTACAGGCAGCCATGACGGACTCCGGCAGTTGCATGCCGCCGAGGTCATAGTCGTACCGGCCGGCAATGAAGCCTGCGTCGGCATAGGCATCAAACGCTTCTTTTACCTGGGGAAGCATTTCGATCTGGCCGTCCACGAATCTGGGTTCGTCTTTGTCAGCGGCACTGTTATGGGTGGCGAATTTGTCGCGGGCGATTTTGTCGGCGGTTTCGATGACAGCATCGAAGGTGTCGCGGCTGTGCTCACTGAAGCGCTCCCGTTCGCTGAGGCGTTCGGTATCAAGTACTTCATAGAGCTGGAACGCCAGGTCGCGGCGGTCTATCAGGGTGTCTGTCATTGGTGGTCTCCTGTTAATGGCCTATAGCCTCTCACAGGGTTGTTTTGGTTGAAACCGGCGTTAATGACATAATCATGGTTGATTCCGCCACTTTTCATTCCGGGCGACCGGCCAATCACGGGGATAGGTTGTCCGGGGCACGCTGTAAATACGTCCATGTAAGCTTGACGGCAGCCTCCCTGCTGCCAACAGTCCCGGACAACCTATCCCCGTAATTACCCTACTTCGGATTTGGCATGCGGACTGTTTTTATCATTGGTTTTGATGGCGCTCTTGCGAGTGCAATTACCGGGATTATTGACCTGTTCCGCTTGGCAGGAGTTACCTGGGCGCGGATCAATGACATGCCGCCGGAGCAGGAGTTTACGACGCGGCTGTTGACCGACGGCGGCAAGCCCTGCCGCTGCATCAATGGGATAACACTGCTTGCGGATGGAGACTGGCAGGACTATCCTGCCGGCGATTCCGGGGCGGATCTGGTAATTGTCCCCACAATCGGGGCGCCGATCGGGCAGGTGTTAACGGCTAATCCTGAGCTGATTCAGTGGCTCGGCGGGTTTCGCCAGACAGCGTCCGGGCAGGTTCGGGTGGCCAGTAACTGCACCGGCGCATTTCTGCTAGCCGAGGCGGGGCTGCTGGACGGACGGCAGGCGACGACGCACTGGGGCTTCGGCAATCAGTTCCGCCAGCGTTTTCCGGCGGTGGACCTGCAGCCAGACAGGCTGATCACGGTGGACGGACACGTTGCCTGTGCCGGGGGCGGCATGGCCTGGTGGGACCTGGGGGTGTACCTGGTAGAGCGATATGCCGGGGCAAAGATAGCGCGTGAGTTGGCGAAGGCGTTCGTGATTGATGCCGGGCGGACCAGTCAGGCGCCATATGGTGCCCTTCAGGCGCGGCGATACCATTCCGATGCCGCCATTCTGAAGCTGCAGGACTGGCTGGATGCAAATTATACCGAGCCGGTTACCCTGCAAACGCTTGCCGGACTGGCGGGGTTGACGGAACGTTCCCTGATCCGTCGGTTCAAGGCAGCGACCGGAGACACCCCCACCGGTTATCTGCAGATTCTGAGAATCGAGGCTGCCCGGCAGCACCTGGAAAATTCACGGTCGGCCATAGAGGAAGTGACGCGAATGGTGGGTTATGAGGACGTAAGTTCATTCAGCCGCCTGTTCCGGAAACACACCGGCCTGGCGCCTGGCATTTATCGGGCCCGGTTTGGGCGCTAGCGAACCGACGGACCGGTTTGGCCCGAGTTATGCTTCGTGTTAGTGACAGGGCCAGAACCCGGCACCAAACGTAAAAATTATCGACACAGGCTATTTCCCGCGGAGGGTAATACCATGACAGCACTACAAAGAGACCAGCAATCGGCACTGCTGAACCGCCTCTACGATATGAAGCAGAAACAGCTGTTACAGGTACAGGCCAGCCAACAGGTCGACAGCCTGCGTTACCAGGTATTGTCTGCGGAAGCCGACGCCATCAGCGCAGCCCTGAAGGCCATTCGATAACCGGCGGCCAGCTCCTCTAGCAGCAACTGACTGCCGCCGGCGCCTGAGGGAAAAAGGCGCTCACTTAGTGACCAAATTTGTCGCCATCGGTCAAATCCGGGCAGCCACTTCCGTCCCCTGGCGGATAGCCCGCTTGGCATCCAGCTCTTCGGCCACATCCGCCCCGCCAATCAGGTGGGTCTGAACTCCACGATTCGCCAGATCATCAAACAGGGCCCGGAACGGCTCCTGGCCGGCGCAGATAACGACATTGTCCACCGCCAGCACCCGGCTCTCTGTCACCTTGCCATCCTTGTCGGACAAGGTGATGTGCAGACCTTCATCATCAATCCTCTCGTAGCTGCAGCCACGGAGCATTTCCACATCCCGGTGCTTCAGGCTGTTGCGATGAACCCAGCCAGAGGTCTTGCCAAGGCCACCACCGACCTTGCTGCTCTTGCGCTGCATCAGGTAGATCTTGCGGGGTGATGCTGCAGGTTTACGCTCGGCAAGCCCGCCGGGCCCTTCGAATTGCGGATCCACACCCCATTCCGCCTGCCACTCGGCAACGCTGACCTGCTCGCCCTCCGGGTGATGACCGGCCTCGTGAGCAAGAAATTCGCTGACATCGAAACCGATGCCACCGGCACCGATCACGGCGACTGACCGGCCCACGGGCTTGTTGTGGCGGAGCACGTCGAGGTAGCCCAGTACTTTCGGATGGTCGATACCGTCAATTTCCGGCGTCCGTGGTTTCACGCCGGTAGCAATGATGACGTCGTCAAAGCCCGCCTCACTCAGCGAATTCGAGTCCACGCGGGTGTTGAGCTTGAGTTCGACACCCAGAATTTCGATCTGGCGCTGGTAGTAGCGCAGTGTTTCAAAGAACTCTTCCTTGCCGGGGATGCGTTTGGCGTAGTTGAACTGGCCGCCGATTGCGCCATCGGCCTCAAACAGGGTCACCTGGTGTCCACGCTTGGCAGCGGTGGTGGCCGCAGCCAGCCCGGCAGGCCCTGCGCCCACGACGGCGACGCGGCGGCTGATCGACGCCACGGTGAGGACCAGTTCAGTCTCGTGACAGGCCCGCGGGTTCACCAGGCAGGAAGCGCGCTTGAGCTGGAACACATGGTCCAGGCACGCCTGGTTGCAGGCAATACAGGTATTGATTTCGTCGCTGCGGTTCTGCTCCGCCTTGCGAACGAACTCCGAATCCGCCAGCAGGGGCCGTGCCATGGACACCATGTCGGCCTTGCCAGCGGCCAGGATTTCCTCGCCTTTTTCCGGGGTATTGATGCGGTTGGTAGTGCACACCGGAATGTCCACCTCACCATAGAACTTGGCGGTTACGTCGGCAAATCCGCCCCGGGGCACAGAGGTTACGATCGTGGGCACCCGGGCTTCATGCCAGCCAATGCCGGTATTGATAATCGTGGCGCCGGCCTTCTCGATGGCCTTGCCCAGCTTTACCACCTGGTCCCAGGTCTGCCCGCCGTCCACCAGGTCCAGCATTGACAGGCGATAAATAATGATGAAATCGGGGCCAACGGCTTCCCGCATACGGCGGACGATTTCCACCGGCAACTGCATGCGGTTCTCGAAGGGTCCACCCCATTTGTCCGTGCGCTTGTTGGTACGTTCGCACAGGAACTGGTTGATGAAATAGCCTTCGGAGCCCATCACCTCAACGCCGTCGTACCGTGCCAGTTTTGCCAGCCTGGCGGCATTGACGAAATCGTTGATCTGTTTGTCCACGCCCCTGGTAGACAGCGCGCGGGCCTTGAAAGGGGTGATCGGCGCCTTGGTGGCAGAAGCCGACACGCTGAAGGGCTGGTAACCGTAACGGCCGGCGTGCAGCAACTGCAGACAGATCTTGCCACCGGCATCATGCACTTCGTTGGTAACATGGCGATGAAGGATGGCAGTGCCGCGATGGTTCATGGTGGACGCCAGGGGCGAAAGCTGGCCAACGAAGTTGGGCGAGAAGCCGCCGGTGACCATAAGCCCCACACCACCCTCTGCACGCTCGGCGAAATAACGGGCGAGCTTGTGAATGTTCCAGAAGCGGTCTTCCAGGCCCGTGTGCATGGAGCCCATAAGTACGCGGTTTTTCAGCTCGGTGAAGCCCAGATCCAGGGGCTTGAGCAGGTTCGGATAGGCTTGGGTCATGTGGTTTCCTTTGTCCTTCGAAGGCGGTTTTCATCAGCAGGCAACATGGTAGCATAGCGCCCTACGACGAACGTATGACACGGAAACGATACTATGAGCGCAGGTGATTCAGAACGGGTGCTGGTCAATATCGAGGATGGCATCGCCATCGTTACCCTGAACCGACCCGATAAATACAATGGTCTGGACATGCCCATGTTTGAGGCGATAACCGGCGCCGCCAAAACGCTGAAGAAAGACCGTGGCGTGCGTGCCATCATCCTGAAGGGCGCAGGAGAGGCCTTCTGCTCAGGGCTGGATGTAAAAACCGTGTCGAAAAACCCGGTAAATTTTCTCAAGCTGCTGATCAAGCCGGGACGAAGGATCAGCAATCTGGCACAGGATGCGGGCTATCTCTGGCGGGATGTGCCGGCACCGGTGATTGCCGTCACCCACGGCTACTGTTTCGGCGGGGGCTTCCAGATGGCACTTGGCGCCGATTTCCGGTTTTCCACCAGCGACTGCGAGTTTTCCATTATGGAGAGCAAGTGGGGCCTTATCCCGGATATGAGCCTGACCGTTACCCTCCGCGAGCTGGTCGCCATTGACCTGGCCAAGGAACTGACCATGACGGCACGGCGAATCAATGGCACCGAAGCAAAAGCCATGGGCCTTGTCACCCGCGTCAGCGATGATCCGATGGCCGACGCGCTGGCTTTTGCCCGGGAATTGGCCAGTCGCTCTCCGGACGCCGTGGCGGCCAGCAAATTGCTGTTCAATCGAAGCTGGAACGCGACCGACAAGGTCGCGCTGGACTGGGAAACCAGGCTGCAGAAAAAAGTGCTGGGCCGGGCCAACCAGCGCGTTGCTGTCGCGCGGAACTCCGGGTCGCCTGAGACGCCGTATCGGAATCGACGGAATTTCTGAGCGTAGGCACTGGCGCTTTGAGGTTTGTCGTTGATCTTGCTCCCCCTGCAGAACCGTATCTGAGTGTCTATCCTGTTAGTTTGACGTGCTGTAACCATCTTGCCTTTGATCAAGGTGTCGGATAGGCTCTCAGGCGTCTGAATACAGGGGACTATCAGCTATCCCTTCGGGTCCGCCTCCATCTTCGGAGCGATCCAGCCGACTTTAACGTGCCTGACCGGAGCGCAATCGAACCATGCTACTGGCTGTGTTATCAGGATTCCTGCTGGCGCTCGTGGCGCCGGCACTGCACCGGGTCACGGGCAGGTACATTGGTTGGACACTCGCCATTCTGCCCGCCAGCCTGACCGCCTACTTCGCCAGCCTGATCCCCGCGGTCCAGGCCAGTGGTTCGCTGGTGATCGAATATGCCTGGATGCCGGGCCTGGGCATCAACCTCAACTTCCTGGTCGACGGCCTCTCCCTTGTATTTGCGCTGCTGATCAGCGGCATCGGCACGTTTATCCTGATTTATGCGGGAGCCTACCTGGCCGGGCACCAGTACCTGGCTCGTTTCTTCGTGATCATGCTGTCGTTCATGGCTTCGATGCTGGGGCTTGTGCTCTCCGATAACCTGGTGTCACTGTTTGTGTTCTGGGAGCTCACCAGCATCACCTCCTACATGCTGATCGGCTTCAACCATGAAGATATGGAAGCCCGCAAATGTGCACTCCAGGGCCTGTTTGTCACCGCTGGCGGCGGCCTCGTGCTCATGGCAGGGCTGATTCTTCTGGCGATCATGGGCGGCAGCTACTCGCTGGCTGAAATTCTGTCATCGGATCTGGCCCTCCAAGACCACGCCTTCTACACCGGGGCGGTCATCTGCATCCTTGCGGGGTGCTTTACCAAATCCGCTCAGGTGCCGTTCCATTTCTGGCTGCCCAACGCCATGGCGGCACCCACACCGGTTTCCGCCTTCCTGCACTCGGCCACCATGGTCAAGGCCGGAATTTATCTGATGGCGCGCCTGAACCCTTCCCTGGGCGAGGGTGCCCTGTGGAGCCAGGCACTGATGGTGTTCGGTGCCGCCACCATGTTTACTGGTGCCTACCTGGCCTTCAGCAGCACCGGCATCAAGAAAGTACTGGCCTACTCAACCATCATGGCCCTTGGCACCCTGACCATGTTGATCGGGGTGGGTACAGAACTGGCCCTGACCGCCTTTGTCTGCTTCCTGGTTGCCCACTCCCTGTACAAGGGCGCGCTGTTCATGATCGCCGGTGCCCTGGACCACGAAACCGGCACCAAGGACATCTCACGGATGGGCGGCCTGAGAAAGACCATGCCGGTGACCGCGGCGATTGCGTGCCTGGCCGCCTTGTCTCTGGCGGGGCTGCCGCCCGTGTTCGGCTTTATTGCCAAGGAACTGCTGCTTGAATCACTGCTGGACGCCCCGTTCTGGTCCATCGGCCTGACGACGGCTGCCGTTGCAGCGGCGGTACTGATCGTTGGTGTCGCCGGCCTGGTGGCTATCAAGCCGTTCTTCGGCAAGGTCGCAAACACGCCCAAAGCTCCCCACGAAGCACCGTTTGGCATGCTGATAGGTCCCGCCGTGCTGTCGGTGATTGCGCTGATCTTCGGCCTGGCTCCTTTTCTTCCTGAGGGAGCCCTGCTTCAGTCTGCAGTCGGAAGCGTCTTCGGCACACCGGTAGAAACCTATCTGGCGCTCTGGCATGGCGTCAACGTGCCGCTGGTTCTGTCAATCGGCAGTCTGGTATTGGGATTAAGTCTTTTGTCCGGCTGGCACCGGCTTCAGCCTGCGCTCTACGCGATCAATACTTACGCCGCCCGGTTTGGCCCGGAGGCCGGTTACTTCCATTTTATGGAGGGCATAACCATTGTGGCAGCCTGGCAAACCCGGATTCTACAGAACGGCGTGCTCGGTCTTTACCTGCTGTTGCTGGTGGCGGTGACCTTTGGCCTGACCGGATACACCCTGCTGACCCACCATGGCATCCACCTGACCCTGGACCTGACTGACAGCCACTTCTATGAGTGGGGCATTGCTCTTCTGCTGGTTGCCGCTGCCACCTTCGCCAGCTCTACCCATTCCCGCCTGGGTTCGGTGGCATCCATGGGTGTGCTTGGCTTCGGTGTCGCCCTAACCTTTATTCTGTTCAGTGCGCCTGATCTGGGCATCACCCAGTTGCTGGTAGAAACCCTGACGGTAATTCTGCTGGTGCTGGTACTGTTCAGGCTGCCCGAATTCGTCAACCTGTCCTCGCCCTTTGAACGCTTCCGGGACCTCGCGGTGGCGATCTTTGCTGGCGTGGTGATGACACTGCTGATTCTTGCGGCCCTGGATGTTCAGTACTTCGAGAGCATCTCAAGCTACTACATCGAGAACAGCGGCACGCTGGGTCACGGCCGCAACATCGTCAATGTCATCCTGGTGGATTTCCGGGCCCTGGACACCCTGGGGGAGATCTTCGTACTGTCGCTGGCGGCCCTGGGCGTACTGTCGATGATCAAGCTGAGGGCGGAGGATCAGTACAAATCATGAAATCCAATACCCTCATTCTGCATACTGCTGCGCTGTTTATCATGCCTTTGCAGCTTATGTTCTCCGTCTTCCTGCTGTTCCGCGGCCACGACGAGCCTGGCGGCGGTTTCATCGGGGGGTTGGTAGCGGCAAGCGCCTTTGTGCTCTACGCCTTTGCATTTGGCTCGGAACCTACTCGGCGCATCCTTCGGGTAGCCCCGAGGGATCTGCTGGCTGCCGGGCTGTTATTCGCCATTGCCTCGACCGTTCCTGCGTTCCTGGCAGGCCAGCCGATGCTGACCGCCCACTGGTGGGAAGTCCCCCTTCCCGGTGGTAACTACCTCAAGCTGTCGACACCCCTGATTTTCGACATTGGCGTATACGCGGCGGTTCTTGGCACCATCATGACGTTTGTCATCAACCTGATGGAGTCGGATGAATGAACCAGCACATTGCACTCCAAACCTTCAGCCTGAAAGGAGAGCCTTTATGGAAAGCCTGATGGCTTACGTCGTCGGCATCCTTTTCGCAGCAGCGATCTACATGATGCTGCGACGCTCCATTGTCAAACTGGTCATCGGCCTGATAATGCTCAGCAACGCCGCCAACCTTCTCATTTTCGTTGTGTCCGGTATGACCAGGGGTGCTCCCCCCCTGATACCAGAAGGTGCCGATGCGCCTCTGGGTGCGGTTGCGGATCCGCTGCCGCAGGCATTGATACTGACTGCCATCGTTATCGCTTTCGGCGTTCTGGCCTTCGCAGTGGTTCTCATACGGCGCGCGTATGAAGTAGTGGGAACCGATGACCTCGACCAGATGAAGGATACGGACACTTGAACCTGGAACTCGCCCTACCGATTCTTATTCCGCTGATTTCCGGCGCCCTGTCCGTGGCGCTGTGGCGATCGGTTCGCTACCAGCGCATCCTGGCCGTCCTGGCGACGGCTCTTCTTCTCGCAGCCAGCGTCTGGCTGCTGCGATCGACCATCGACCAGGGGTTCCTGGTCATGGAAATGGGCAGCTGGCCGGCCCCCTTCAGCATTGTGTTTGTCTCCGACATACTCAGTGCCATCATGATCGTATTGACCGGCATCATCGGTCTTGCCATCGCCATCTATTCACTGGCCTCCACACCCAGTGGACACGAGAAGTTCGGCTACTATCCCCTGATGCACCTGCTGCTGGCCGGAGTGGCCGGCTCATTCCTGACCGGCGACATTTTCAACCTGTTCGTCTGGTTTGAGGTCATGCTGCTGGCCTCTTTTGCATTGCTTACCCTGGGCGGTGAGCGGGCGCAGATGGAAGGGGCGATCAAATACGTCACCCTGAACCTGTTTTCTTCCGCGATCTTCCTGTCGGCGGTGGGCCTGCTTTACGGAACCGTTGGCACGCTCAACATGGCGGACATCGCCCAGAAAGTGGCAACGCTGGAAGACCCCGGCATGGTCACGGTGGTATCCATGATGTTCATGGTGTCCTTCGGCATCAAGGCGGCCGCCTTCCCGCTGTTTTTCTGGCTGCCAGCGTCCTACCACACCCCGCAGGTGGCGGTGTCCGCCCTGTTTGCCGGGCTACTGACCAAGGTAGGGGTTTACGCGCTGTACCGGGTGTTCACCCTGATCTTTACCCAGGATGTGGAATACACCCATACCATTCTGCTGTGGGCAGCCACACTCACCATGCTGACCGGTGTGCTCGGAGCGGCAGCCCAGTTCGAGTTCCGCAGGATCCTGTCGTTCCACATCGTCAGCCAGATCGGCTACATGATCCTCGGGCTTGCCCTGTTCACCCCGCTGGCCATCATCGGCGGCGTGTTTTATATCATGCACCACATCATTGTTAAGACGAACCTGTTCCTGGTCAGTGGCATTGTCTACCGGCTGCTCGGCAGCTACGAACTTAAAGATCTTGGCGGCGTCTACAAAGAACGGCCAATGCTCGCCCTGCTGTTCCTGATTCCTGCCCTGTCACTGGCAGGCATTCCACCCCTGTCCGGGTTCTTCGCGAAATTTGTGGTGATCCGCGCCGGTCTGGAAGCGGAAGCCTACGTGGTGACCGCCATAGCCCTGCTGGTGGGCCTGCTGACGCTCTATTCAATGATCAAGATCTGGGCCGAGGTGTTCTGGAAAAAAACACCGGAACACGTCAAGTCCCTCAGCCTCCTGAAGGGCGACATCAAGAAAAGCCACATGTGGGCTTACTATGTGCCTGTTGTCGGCCTTGCAGCCTGTACCCTGTACATCGGTCTTAACGGCCAGCCTATCTACGAACTGGCAGAGATGGCGGCAGATCAGCTGATGAATCCTGAGCTCTACATAGAGGCGGTTCTGGGAGGTGCGCAACAATGATCGGTTTCTTCTGGAACATCATGCTGGCGCTTGCCTGGGTAGCGCTGAGTGGCAATTTTACCGCCATGAATTTCATTACCGGCTTTTTCTTTGCCTACCTGGCACTGATGGTCCTGCAAAGGCAGGTTCCCGTCCTTAAAGGTTACTCGCGCCGGATTCCCAGGGTGGTGGCATTTCTGGTGTTCTTCATCAAGGAACTGGTCAAGGCCAACGTTCGCGTGGCCTATGACGTTGCCACGCCGGTCTGGTATATGAAGCCCGGAGTGATCGCTTTTCGCCTCGAAGCCCACACAGATGTCGAAATCCTGTTCCTGAGCAGTGTTATTTCCCTGACACCGGGAACCCTGAGCCTGGACGTGTCGGACGACCGTCAGGTACTTTTTATTCATGCCATGTTTCTTCAGGACGAAGAAGAGCTGCGTCAGGATCTCAGGGAACTTGAGCGCCGAATCCTGAAGATCTTGCGCTGAGGAGCCAACGCGTGATTCCGATTGTCATCAACATTGTCTACTTTATGCTCTCAGTGGCACTTCTGTTGGCATTCATCCGCCTGACCAGGGGGCCCTCACTGCCCGACCGGGTCGTGGCTCTTGAGCTCATCGCGTCCATCGTTGTGGGCTATGTGGGTGTCCATGCCATTGATACGGGCGTTTCCAGCCTGCTGGACGTTGCTATCGTTATTGCCCTGACGGCTTTCCTGGCCGCGATTGGTTTCGCCCGATTCCTCGAACGGGGAGCGCGCAAATGATGGAGCTTATCGTAGCAATATGCCTTCTCGCAGGAGCCACCTTCATGCTGCTGGCTGCCGTAGGCATTATACGCCTGCCAGACCTGCCCACTCGTATGCATGCCTCGACGAAAGCGGGCGCCATGGGAGCCATGTTCACTATGGCCGGTGTCGCTTTTTACTTTGCCGAGAGTGTTGTGGCCGCCAGGGCATTTGCCATCGTGGTGTTTATCCTGATCACCTCTCCGGTTGCAGCCCACGTCATCGGAAGGGCCGGTTACTTCATGGGCACGTCGTTGTGGGATGGAACCGTTAAGGATGAGCTCAGAGAAAACTACGATCCAGATACCCACAAGCTCAGCAGCGGTTACGAGGGTAGCCCGGAGAGCGTGACGCCTCCCCCCGAGTCGGAGTCGCCGGACGAGCGCTAGGCGAGAGTCTTTTTACCGTTGCCGCGCTGCTTTTCACAGTGCTGCAAACCAATTTCGCGTATCCTGCGCCCATCGACTATAAGGAGAAGCTTTCATGTTGAAAGTGAATGAATATTTTGATGGAAAGGCCAAATCCATTGCCTTCCAGACCTCCACCCTGCCGGCCACGGTGGGCGTTATCAGCCCGGGCGAGTATGAATTCGGAACCAGCAAAAGGGAAACCATGACCGTCATCAGCGGCGCTCTGACGGTTCTGCTGCCGGGTATGGAGGATTGGATGACCTACGGTTCCGGCGAGTTTTTTGAAGTGGCCGGGCAGGCCAGCTTCAAGGCGAAGACCGACATTGACACCGCCTATCTGTGCACCTACGAATAACCGCTAGACGTATCAGGGAACAGCGCAGAACGGGACAGCAAGGCCAATCGGGCCTGAGACTCCTGTCCTGCGTTTTTTATCAGCCAAAGGTTTCCGTTGTCGTAAAACTGTGTCAGATTTAGGGCTCTTCTCGTTATAAATTAAACAATTGAGAAAGAGGCATCGAGTTATGGCACAGACCCGCATCCTGTCACCGGCAGACAACGCCTATCAGTATCCACTCCTGATCAAGCAGCTCCTGCTCTCCGGCCCCCGCTACAACCCGGACCAGGAAATCGTGTACGCCAACCGCAGCAAGTACACCTACACCGACCTTGTGGATCGCATCCATCGCCTGGCAAACGCGCTGACAGATGCCGGCGTACAGGCGGGTGATACCGTGGCTGTCATGGACTGGGACACTCCTCGTTACCTAGAGTGCTTCTTTGCCGTACCGATGATTGGTGCCATTCTGCACACCATCAACGTACGCCTGTCTCCCGAGCAGATTGTCTACACCATGAACCACGCCGAAGATGATGTGGTACTGGTACACGATGACTTTCTTTCCATCATCGAAGGCGTGAAGGACGAAATCAAAACCGTCAAGACGTGGATCCAGCTCACCGACAGCGACCAGGCCAAGGCGGCGCCTGTCGATACCATTGGTGAGTATGAGGAATTACTGGCCAAAGCAGACAATCAGTTCGACTTCCCGGACTTTGACGAAAACAGCGTAGCAACCACTTTCTACACCACCGGCACTACCGGCAATCCCAAAGGCGTGTACTTCAGCCACCGCCAGCTGGTGCTGCACACTCTGACCATGACAGGGGTTACCGCAGCGTTTGATGAGATGCCATTACTGCGCTCGTCATCGGTTTACATGCCCCTGACGCCCATGTTTCACGTTCATGCCTGGGGCGTACCCTACGCTGCCACCATGCTCGGCGTTAAACAGGTCTACCCCGGTCGGTACGAGCCGGAGCTGCTTGTCGACCTTCTGAAGGAACACAAAGTCACTTTCTCACACTGCGTACCAACCATTATGCAGATGATGATGGGGACCGAATCCATCAAGACGGCCGACCTGAACAACTGGCACGTGCTGATCGGTGGTAGCGCACTGACAAAGGGCCTCTGCGATGCCGGGGCAAAGCTGGGAATCAAGATGTACACCGCTTACGGCATGTCTGAGACCTGTCCGCTGCTAAGCGCATCGCACATCAAGCCGGAAGATATGGAGCTGCCCCTGGAGCAGCAGACGTCCAAAAGGGTAAAGACCGGTGTTGCGGTGCCGATGGTGGAACTTGAAATTGTGGACCCGGAGGGCAAGCCTCTCCCCCATGATGGCGAAGCCAAAGGCGAAGTTGTTGCCCGCGCTCCCTGGCTGACACAGGGCTACTTCAAGCAGCCTGAAAAAGGCGAGGAGCTCTGGGAAGGTGGCTGGCTGCACACCGGCGACGTCGCCAGCATGGAGCCTGACCACACTCTCACCATCAAGGACCGCATCAAGGATGTGATCAAGACCGGTGGTGAGTGGCTGTCATCCCTGGATCTGGAGAACCTGATCAGCCAGCACCCGGCTGTCGCAGGCGCCGCAGTGGTCGGTATACCGGATGAGAAGTGGGGTGAACGCCCCCATGCCATGGTGACCCTGAAACCTGGCGAGGAAGCGACTCTTGAGGATATCCAGAGCCACCTGAAGAAGTTTGTGGATGCCGGCGAAATCAACAAGTGGGCGATACCCAACCAGATCGATTTCGTAGAGGACATCCCCAAAACCAGTGTTGGCAAGATCAACAAGAAACTGATCCGGGATCAGTTGAAGTAAACCTAACTGACAAGGCGCCCCTGCGAGGAACGAACGGGGGGCGTCTTCGTACCTCCCGAAACCTGCCAAAATCTGTTAAAGCCCGGTAAACGCAAAATCCACATCGGGCTTGCGCCCCGCCACAATATCCGCCAGTGCTGCCGCAGAACCACAGGAATGGGTCCAGCCCAGAGTGCCGTGACCGGTATTCAGGTAGAGGTTACCGAAGTGGCTTTTTCCGATATAAGGCACGTTAGAAGGGGTTGCCGGCCGTAACCCGGCCCAGAACTCGGACTGCTCCCAATGGGCCGCCTCTGGCATCAGTTCGGCGGTTCGCCGGACAATCGCCCGGCAGCGGGTCAGGTTCAGCTCCCGACTATAGCCGCTCAGTTCTGCCGTACCGGCAACGCGAATGCGGTCGCCGAGGCGCGAAAACACCAGTTTGTATTCGTCATCGGTAAGGCTGACGTTGAAGGCGGCCGCTTCGTTCTTTACCGGCACGGTTATGGAATAGCCTTTCGCCGGGTAGATGTTCAGCAACAGACCCAGCTTCCGGGCCAGAATGGCACTGAAGCTGCCAAGGCTGAGCACGTAACTGTCGGCACGCAGGGTCTGGTGCCGGCCTTCGCGAATAACCTTGACGCCAAGAACGCGATCGCGGGTGTTCTCGAACCCCAGGATTTCCGTGTCATAGAGAAACTCCACACCGGCTTCCTGCGCTTTCCTGGCCAACGCCTGGGTGAACTGACGGGCGTCACCGGATTCGTCTTCCGAGGTATAGGTGGCCCCGGCGATCCGATGCTTGACCGGTGCCAGCGCAGGCTCCAGTTCAACCGCCCGCTCCGCGCCGATCACCTGACGGTCACACCCCAGTTCCCGCATGATGCGGGCTGGCTTCAGCGCGGACTCGAACTCACTGGGATTGGTGTAAAAATGCAGGATCCCCTTCTCAAGGTGATCGTATTCGATGCCGATCTCTTTACGCAGCGCCTGTAAGCGTTCGCGGCTGTAGGTGCCAAGACGCACTATCTGGCGGATATTGTGGGCAGCCCTGGCAGACGTGCACTCCCGCAGGAACGCAATGGCCCAACGCCACTGGGCAGGGTCCATGCGAGGCCGGAACAGCAGGGGCGCATCGGAACGGGTCAGCCATTTGAGTACTTTCAAAGGCGCGGAAGGATTGGCCCAGGGCTCGGCATGGGAGACCGAGATCTGTCCGCCATTGGCATAACTGGTTTCAGTGCCTGAATTGCTCTGTCGGTCGACAACGGTAACGTCATATCCCTGCTGTTTCATAAACCATGCGGTAGTGACACCAACAACACCTGCACCCAGCACCAGTATGTGCATCCGTTTCCTCCCGTGGCCAGCACCTGAATAGGCTCACTATTGTAACGTCCGGCGTAGCGGATTGCGTGCCAGACGGTTTGGCAGCTCCAGGCAACCCTGCTCAGCCACCGGCTTTTTTCACCTGCCAGCCTTGCTCCTGCAACAGCGGCACCAGCACGTCCCGCTGATCACCCTGAATCTCCACCACTCCTTCCTTGACGGTGCCACCGGTTCCGCATCGGGCCTTGAGCACCTTGGCGAAGGCTTTCAGTTCCTTTTCACCCAGGGGAATACCGGTCACCAAAGTAACGCCCTTGCCTTTGCGGCCCTTGGTTTCGCGGCTGACGCGAACTATGCCATCGCCGACAGGAGGTGAAGGCGTCCGACAGACACAGTCATCAACGGGATGTCGGCAACCGGGGCACATCCGCCCCTGTTCCGTGGAAAAAACCAAGCCACCAGAACGGTTTTTCATAACGTCCTCTTGCTCAACACTGAATTCGCCGGAAGCCTTACACGCCGGGAGGATACTTTTCAAACATGTCTGCGACCACTTCATCAATCAGCTCGCGCCGCGTTTCGGACGACTGGTTTTCATTCAGGTAACGGCGACTGGCTGCACGCCAGACGACCCGGTCAGTATCCGTATCGACCAGCTCTACCACCAGTTTACCTTCCTGAATCTCCCGGACTGGCGGCGCCGAAGACAGCCCCCAGCCAAAGTTACCGCTGCCGAAACCAAAACCGAGGCCAACACCGGTGCGCTCAAGACGTTCTTCCTCGACGATTTCCCAGGTCACAAGCAGGTCCGCCTGTTCCTGCTCGACCTTGCGCATGGACTTGCGATTGAGCTCCCGCTCGACCGCGCTCTCGATCCGGCCACCGTCAAGGGATGTGAAACTCTTGCCCTCGCCCTTGGGCGCAAAAGCCCAGGACGCGTAATTGCCGAACACCGTGCCGGAATCATAATCTGTTACAACGTTGCTGGCACACCCGCTCAATGCCAGAACCAACAGGGAAACAAAGAAAACTCTCATGATGACAACTTCCTCTCTTTGGGCCGTCTGTCTGACAGTATACGCCTGGCAGACGGGCTGAGTTTCGATAAACGTTGCCTAACTCTCCAGACTGTAACCAATTCCCCGGGCATCACAAAATTCAGACAATTCCCGGACCCGGTCGAGGGGCACAACAATATCCGCAACCACCTGCGGACCGTAATCTACCTGATCCACCCCGGCGTCGTGCTGCTCACACCAGTGTCGGATGGGCTGCTCGTCGGCGAAAGTCATGGTGACTGTCACCCGCGACAGGGGCTTCTGGGTCACCCGCTCCACCGCGGACAGCACCGCTTCGGTCGCACTGGCATAAGCCCTGACGAGGCCGCCGGCCCCCAGCTTGATGCCGCCAAAATAGCGGACCACCAATACCAACACATCACCCATGTCCTTGTGCTGGATCACGCTCAATATAGGCTTTCCGGCCGTTCCCGACGGCTCGCCGTCATCGTTCATGCCGGCCTCCGCAGCGGCCCCGGGCCGGCCAATCTGATAGGCCCAACAGATATGGCGGGCGTCCGGGTGGTCCTTACGGGCCTGCTCCAGCCAGGTCCTGACCTCCTCCCGGGACGAAACCGGGGCAACGCGGGCAATAAACCGGCTCTTTTTGACCTCTGTTTCCCGCTCCAGGAAGCCGGCCGGAACTGGATAATCCCTGCACATCAGCAACTCAACCCCCATCCGTGAAGAGCGGAAAGCGTAATACCACCATCAGTCCACCCTGTTCCGCGTTAACGGCTTCGATGTTGCCGTCGTGAATCGCCACGATATCTTTGGCGATAGCAAGGCCAAGCCCCCAGCCCTTGCCACCACGGGACTTGTCAGCGCGGTAAAAAGGTTCGAACAGATGCGGTAAAACTTCCTTGGGCACGCCCGGCCCCTCGTCGCGGATTTCCAGTACCAGCTGCTGTTGCTCTGAACGCATGGCCACATGGACTTTCTTGCCCGGGGGCGTGTGATCCAGCGCATTCTGCAGAATGTTGTCAAAGGCGCGCTGCAGCAGCCCCCGGTCTCCCAGTATGGTTGTTCGCCTGCAGTCCGGACTGACGGTCAGCAGGCAGTCAACGCCCCGGTGTTCGGCGTAATCGGCTGCATCCCTGAGTACATCATTGATGACCCTGACCGGCTGAACGCCTTCGCGCTCGATATCCCCACCCTGTTCCGATACCCGGTAAAGGGTCAGTATCTGGGACGTCATTGCTTCCAGACGCTCGTTCTGGCGCAGGATAGAGGCCATCAGGTCATCATCCACGCCGCCCTCACTGGCCAGTTCAATGGCAATCCGCTGCCGCGTCAGCGGCGTCCGCAGGTCGTGGGAGATATCCCTCAGCAGATGGGTCTGGCGATCCAGCAGGTTGCAAAGCTGTGCGGTCATGGCATTAAACGCTGTCGCCAGGGCGCCCACTTCGTCACGGCGACTGGCAATGCCCTCGCTAACCCGCAAAGAGTTGTCGCCATCCGCGATGGCCCGTGCCGTTGACTCCATGTGCTTCAAAGGACGCGACACCAGGCGCGCAACCCATACGCAGGCCAGGGTTATGATGACAAACGCCAGGCCGAGTTCGAGCCACTGGAAAAACCGGGGATTCAGCCATGCATCACCGTTCAGCCGTGGCCAGGCAACCAGGCGGTAGCCTTCAGCCACTTCGATGACCGCCGGCCGCTGCCGATACCAGCCGCCAGACTCCATCCGTTCCCGGATAGACTCTGGCAAGCTGCCTTCATTATGGTCTGCCTCAATAAGAAAGAGGTGCAGGTCCAGCTTGCTGCCCTGCTCTTTCAGGAAGCGCCAGGCATCGCCCCGCCCTTCGTTTTCCCGCACTGACAGGGCCTCGGCGGCAAGCTCCTGCAGGCCCGCCTGGCGCTCAATCGCCTGCCTTTCGCGATCTTTCAGGGTGTGGGTCACCAAATTACCAACGATCATGGTGAGTGCCATGGCCAGCCAGATCGAAATGAAAATCCGCCAGAACAGTGAGAAACGCAGCCCCCTAATCATTCGGCACCCGATAGCTGTAGCCAAGCCCCCTGACCGTTTCAATTCGTGGCGGGTCATCATTTCCCAGTTTCTTTCGCAGGTTGCTGATATGCATATCCAGGGTCCGGTCGTAAGCCTCCAGCCGGCGGCCCAGCGCCCACTGCATCAGATCGGTTTTTCTTACCACACTGCCAGCGTGGGCCAGCAATACCTGCAGCACCTCATACTCGGTGGCGGTGAGATCCAGAGCTTCATCGCTCTGGTAGATCCGCCGGTGCACAGGCTCCACTCTAAGGTCGCCATAGCTTCTGGACTCGTCCAGTCCGACCTGCTGATCCCAGGCTACCCGCCTGAGCAGGGCCTGGAGGCGGGCGATGAGTTCGCGGGGGTTGCATGGCTTGGGTATGTAGTCGTCAGCGCCAACCTCAAAACCGACGATGCGATCGGTTTCATCGCCACGGGCTGTCAGCAGAACAACGGGAAGATGGGTCTTTGTCCGCAGCTGGCGCAATACTTCCAGCCCGCTGATATCCGGCAGCATGATATCAAGCACCACGATATCGCAGTGCTGCCCCATGGCCAGCGACAGTCCATCCTGGCCATTCGCCGCCTCACGCACAGTAAAGCCCTGGTTGGCCAGATAGCGGGACAAAAGCTCCCGCAGTTCGTCATCGTCTTCAACCAACAGCACCCGGTTCTGCATGGCAAACCTCCATTAACAGGTGCCAGTCTATCATGGCATGGCAAGAGGTCTGTTTTTCATCATTTTTCTTTGCACAACCTTTACATGGTGATTATCTGGCGGATTCTCGCGTATGGTAGGAATAAACCACGAAGAGTCCGCGACCATGCCAGAATCCGGCCCCCCTGAACTTACAATCCGTACCGTCCACTCCATCGCTGACATTGAGCCCGAGGACTGGCACAAGCTCAGCGGCACTGACAGCCCGTTTCTGCGTCATGACTTTCTGCTCTCACTGGAAGCATCCGGTTGCACGACCGCCGCCACAGGCTGGCGTCCGTGCCACCTGATGTTCTACCTGAACGGCCAACTGGCGGGGACTGCCCCGGCCTATCTCAAGACTCACTCCATGGGCGAATACGTTTTTGACTGGGCCTGGGCCGATGCCTACCAGCGGTATGGCATGAACTACTACCCCAAACTGCTCGTTGCCATTCCCTTTACGCCCTGCCAGGGACCCCGGTTGTTATTTTCGGGAGCATTGCGTGGGTGGATGACGCCAGAGCGAATGCACCTGGCACTCGACTCGGTCATCGAAGAACTGGGCGCGCACTCCTGGCACCTGCTGTTTCCCGACCCCAAGGATCAGGAGCTGATGGGCATGGAAGAGGAGCTCCATCGTGTTGGCTGCCAGTTTCACTGGTATAACCATGGCTATCAAACGTTCGATGATTTTCTCGCGAGACTGACCTCGCGAAAGCGTAAATCCATCCGCAAGGAACGCAGGCAGGTGGCGGACCAGGGCATTTCGTTCCGCCGGTACTCGGGTCGGGACATCCCCGATCACGTTCTCTCCGCGTTCTACGTGTTCTATCAGGCCACCTACCTGAAGCGGGGGCAGCGACCCTACCTGAACAGTGATTTTTTTCATCAACTGAGGGAAACACAGCCCGAGCAGCTCCATATCATCATGGCGGCCAGGGACGGGCAGATGATCGCAGGCGCCCTGTTTCTGCAGGGTGAGGACACGCTTTACGGGCGTTACTGGGGGTGTCTCGAGGAATTCGACCATCTGCATTTTGAAACCTGTTACTATCAGGGCATTGAGCTGGCCATTGAGCAGGCATTGACACGATTCGATGCCGGAGCCCAGGGAGAGCACAAACTGGTTCGGGGTTTCGAACCGGTCATTACCCACTCCTGGCACGGTATACCGCACCCCGGATTTCGCGAGGCCATTGCGAGATTTATCCAGGAGGAGACGGAGCATGTCATGGCCTATGCGGAGGATGCTCTGGACGCCCTGCCTTTCAGGCAAGGCGAACCGGATCAGTAGCAGGCCTCAAGTACTCACTGACATTTTACGGAGCGGGCAGCCATGGAACCGGACTATTTTCTCGAGCTTTTAAGCACCAACCGTTTTATTCTGCTGATCGCCGTTGGTGCCCTGATCGTGGCGATCATTGCCTTATTCAGCGGCGCCTCCGCCCGGCGAAGGCTGTCGGAGCACAACGACGTGTTAAAGCAGCGGGTCGACAGCCTGTGGCAGGATATGGACGAGATGCGGGTATCACAGTTCAATGGTCCCGGGCCTTCAGGCGCTCAGCAGGATGTCACCTCCAGTGAACGTTTTGCCCTGGAGAAAGCCGCTTACGAGGCTATCTGGCCTCTGGTCTGGTCACTGCATGACAAACTGGGCATGTTTCTTCGGGCTGTGGAGACGGAGGAGCACGCGGGCGAACTGCGTCTTGAGGCCCGCAACGCGGCGCTGGAAGCCCGCAAATCGCTGAACCGCGTACGCCCCTTCTGCCATGACGAAATCGACGAGCTGATCACCCAGTTGATCGATAACCAGATCAAGGCTCACCTGGCTGCCTGTCATTTCATGGACCTGAGCAAGGACTCCAAGGATTCCCTGTCATCCAGCACCAGCCATGAACGGGCCGTGCAGAAAGAGAAGTTCCGCATGCTCTACGACGGGCAGTCCAGGGACATGCTCGATCAGCTGGTCAGGGCCATCCGGCAGAGAATGCTCAGGTAGCCTCAATCCGGGGTATGCTTCCACCCCCTTCTGACCTTTTCCAGGGTATCCCGCTGCAATGCTTTCAGAAAATCACTGACCACGGTGGGCGTCTCCACGACGGGCTCGAGATAGAGCAAGCGCCTGGGCAGGGTGTCAACGGCCTTGCGGGCTGCAGACACCTGATCATCCAGTGAGCCAATGGCGCCCTCAATTACCCGCCCATGCTTCATCACGACCTTCAGCAAGGGGTTGCCGTCAAACACCTCATCCCGGCCGGCGATTACATCCTGGGCGATACGGCCATCCGGCCCCAGGCGCCGGTAGATCTGTTTCGGTCCCGGAAACGACTGCTTGCCGGGGGAATTCTTCATACGCGGAAGGCAGGCATATTCGGTCAGCTTGAAAGCCAGCTCCAGCGCCGGCTCATCATTCGACACGCCAATAGCTGTGCCCACACCGAAGCCGTCTATGGGTGCTCCGGAAGAAACAATTTCGGCAATCCTGTATTCGTCGAGGCCACCGCTTGCCATGATCTTTATGTCGGTGAGACCGGCTTCGTCCAGCATTTTCCGACAGTCCCTGGCTTCGGCGGCAAGATCACCGGAATCCAGGCGAATACCGCCAATACTTACCTCCGGGTTTTCCTGAAGCCAGGTGATGATTCGTCTGACGGCGGTGCGAGTGTCGTAGGTATCGACGAGCAGCGTCGTGCCCGGATAAAGTCGCGCATACGCCTTGAAGGCATCAAGCTCGTCCGTACACGCCTGCACGAAGCTGTGGGCCATGGTGCCATGAACGGGCATATTGAAATCCAGGCCTGCCAGCACATTGCTGGTACCTGCGAGGCCGGCGAGCCGGTAAGCCCTCACTCCCCGGTGAGCTGCATCGAGGCCGTGAGTACGGCGCATGCCAAAGTCGACAACGGGCCGGCCCTCTGCCGCCGATACCAGGCGGACAGCCTTCGACGCCAGCACTGACTCCAGGTGCACGTAGTTCATTACCAGGCTTTCCAGCAACTGAACTTCGGCGATTGGCCCCTCAATCTCCAGCAGAGGTTCCTGGGGGAACACAGGCGTACCCTCGGCAACCGCATGAACCGAGCCACTGAAGCGGAAATTGCGCAGCCAATCCAGGAATTCCGGCTGAAACCGGTCAAGGGATTCAAGCCGACCGATGTGTTCCTCGGTAAAGGTCAGGCTTTCGATAATGGAAACCACGCTTTGCTGGCCACAGGCAAGAACAAAATTGCGGTTGTCCGGGAGTTGCCGAAAGAAAAGGCTGAAAACAGCGGTATCGTCCATACCTTCGGACCAGTACGCCTGAGCCATTGCCAGCTCGTACAGGTCCACCAACAGCGAAAGATCAGCTTCTTTTACAACCGGAGGTTGATTCAGCACAATTCGGCGCCCTCGTCCTGCAGCTGTTCAAGGACAGCGGGTGCCTCATCCGCCTCGACAGCACGGGTTCCGCTGGTTATGAGCTCAACCTCAAAACCGAGTTTCAGTGCATCCTTCACTGTTGCCTGAACGCAGACATCGAGAGCCAGGCCCGCCACAAACAAACGGTGGATACCATGACGGCGAAGGTAACTGTCCAGCTGGGTGCCGTCGAATGCCGAGTAGGCGTCGGTATCAAATGCCGTTCCCTTGCTGACCCGGATAGCGGAATCCGGAAGCTTCATTTCAGGGTGAAATTCAGCGCCCGGGGAGTCCTGGACGCAGTGGACCGGCCAGGGGCCACCGCGTTCCTGGAAACTGATGTGATCAACGGTATGCCAGTCACGACTGGCGAGAATCGGCCAACCTGCCTCCAGGGCCTTGCCAATCCACTGGTTGATGGCCGGAAAGATCGAGTCACTGCCGGGAACCGCCAGACTGCCACCCTCGCAAAAATCGTTCTGCACATCGACCAACAACAGAGCATGTGGTCCAGTGTTCATAAGAAGTCCTCCCATGGTCAGACGTTCGTGCAGATCACCGGATATCAGCTGTTCTCAATCCGGAAGCCGATCTTGAGTACGACCTGATAGTGCCCGACTTTGCCGTCAACCACATGGCCGCGGGTCTCCTGCACTTCAAACCACTCAATGTTCCGAAGGTTTTTGCTGCACTCGGCAAGCGCATTCTCAATCGCGTCTTCGATGCTGTTTTTCGAAGAACCAACCACTTCTACCTTCTTGTAAACATGATGGTCGGACATGGCACCTCCTGTTTCAATGCGGTGTATAGTCAGGCGAATCACCTGAATGCCTGTTTTTTCAGCCTATACCAGTAACCTATAACCAGCAAACAGCCAGGCCCTCTGCAACGGAACTTTACGGGGTAACTGAGCTTTGACATTTCCTTTGTCGTAAACTGAGGGTTACCCACTATCTCCGGATCTCTATGAGAAGAATCAAGCATTGTTTTATCGGGGCTACCCTGACATTCGCCGTGCTATTGGCAGGCCCGCTTCTACTGGCGGCCTGTGCCGGCTTTCAGGACTCCGGAAGCTGGCGGACCGCGGACCGGTCCAGCGCGGGGCTGGCCCCTACCCCTGAACAGGAGCAGGGCGCCGTGGTACAGGTCTACGGTGCGCGCGCCTATAACTGGCGGGGCTATTTTTCAGTGCATACCTGGATCAGCACCAAGGAGGCTGGTGCCAACACCTACTATGTGCATCAGGTTACCGGCTGGCGACACTACGTCATCCAGTCACGACCTGATGACCCTGACCGCAACTGGTACGGCGCCAAACCGGCATTGATTGCAGATTTTCGCGGACAACAGGCGGAACGGATTATTGGGCAACTTGGCGGCGTTATTGAAAACTATCCCTATCCGACAACCTACGAGGCATGGCCAGGCCCCAACAGCAATACGTTTGTGGCCTGGGTCATCCGCCAGATTCCGGAGATGGATGTGGCCTTGCCCAGTAATGCAATCGGCAAGGATTACCTGGGCAATGGGTTGATCTCGGAAGTGCCAGGTGGAGCCGGATACCAGCTATCGCTGGGTGGCTATTTCGGCGTGCTCGCAGGCGTTCGGGAGGGGCTTGAACTGAATATCCTGGGGCTGTCTCTGGGTATCAATCCGCTGGCCCTCGGCATCAAACTGCCGGGCATTGGCGAACTGGCACTGCGCAATACAAATCCCATGCCTGAACCCGCTGCAACCAAGACGGACGGGGCAGGGACGGTCTCCCAAAAAACGCTTTAAATACGTCCATGTACGCTTGGGCTCCGCCATCCATGGCTCCGCACATTTTTGGGAGACCGCCCCTGCCCCGTCCTGCCTCTTTGGCCAGCATTAAAGCGAAGTGATACCCGCATAACGAACCAGGCCGGCTGCGGCTATCCCGGCCGCAATCGCGGGAAGAGGTTTCTTGATCGCCAGCATGATAACCGCGGTAACAACCAGCGCCGCCAACGAGCCGGCGTCCCCGCTAAACGCCATGGGAACGATGATGGCTATCAACACGGAACTGGCCATGGTGTTGATGAAGCTTTCGATTCTCGGATTGATGGTCACGAAGGACATCAGGAACACGCCACCGAAGCGGGTGATTACAGTTACAACCGTCATGATGGCGATCAGTGCGAGGATGCCGGCGGTGGTAGTTTCAATGGTCATGTAGAGGTTTCCTCCTCCACACCCACTCGATCTTCATCATCGGCTTTCTTTTCCAGCCAGAAGAAGCCGATAGCACCACCAGCTAATGCACCGACCACCACATGGGTATTCGGAGGCAGCCATTTCCAGGCGGCCAGTGATGAGATTGCAGCTACAGTCCACGCCACCAGTGTTCGGGGCGACTTGTTGCCACCCAGTGCCATGGCCAGCAGGAAACAGCCGAGCACCATGTCCAGGCCAAGGGATTTTGGATCCTGCAGTAACCCGCCGAAGTAAACGCCGAGCCAGGTTCCGATGATCCAGGCAATCCAGATGACAAGGCCGCCTCCGAGGATCACTTCCAGATTGCGCTTGCCGTTCTGGTAGTCCTGGGCAGAGACTGCCCAGTTGGCGTCGGTCAGAAACAGCAGCAGACCGTAGCGACGGCCAGGGGGCATGTCCCGGAGCATGGGATATAACGAGGCGCCCATCAGCAGGTGCCGGGAGTTGATCGCAAACACCACAGCAATCAATGGAATCAGGGAAACTTCACTGCCCCACATATCCACGGCGGCAAACTGCGAGGCGCCGGCGAATACAGTGAAGCTCATCAGGAGGGCCTGCAGGGGCTCAAGCCCTTTCTGGACTGCCGCCAGGCCGAAGGCAGCACCAAAGGCCACCACAAATAGCGAGATGGGTAGCAGCCGGAAAAATTCGGCACGGACTTTTCCGGTCTGAAGCTGGTAGGAATAGGTGCTGGGGTTCATCTAAGCAAGCTAATGAAACTTGCGGCAGATGCGTATAGGTAGATGCCGAAGCGTCAGAGTTGGTGGAGGGTGGCGGCCAGGGTTTCGCTGATGCCGGCGTTGAGTTTCAGGTCCACCAGTGCGTCGGCGCGGGTACGGCCCAGATTCAACGTGGCGATGGGTTTGCTCCATTCCCTGGCATAGCGACAGAAGCGAAATCCGGAATAAACCATCAGCGACGATCCGATGACCAGCAGGCCGTCGCTGGCCCTGAGGGTGTCCAGCGCGAAATAGACCCGGTCCTTGGGCACATAGTCTCCGAAGAACACCACGTCCGGTTTGAGGATGCCATGGCAACGGGGACAATCGGCAATGCGGAACCCGGAGAAGTCCACTTCAAGATCCGCATCTCCGTCGGGGGCGGCAACCGCGGAATATTGTTCAAATCCCGGATTCATGTCAGCGCAGCGTTCGTGCACCTCGTCCCGATTGCAGCGGTAGCCGCAGCCCATGCAGATAACCTCGTCGGCCCTGCCGTGAAGATCCGTCACTGCCTGGCTGCCGGCCCGCTGATGTAGACGATCGACATTCTGGGTAACCAGCAGGCGGCTGTGGTTACGCAACTCCAGCTCAGTCACATGATGGTGGGCAGTGTTGGGCCTGGCATTGCGAATGACCGGCCAGCCGATCAGGCTTCGGCCCCAGTAACGCCGGCGCACCGCCACACTGGTCATGAAATCCTGGTGCTGCACTGGCTGTTTGCGTTTCCAGGCACCGTCGCCGTCCCGGTAATCGGGAATGCCGGAATCTGTACTGACTCCGGCACCGGTCAGTATCATCAGTCCAGGATGCCGGTGGATAAACTCCGCCAGCCTCGCTCCGGCCTCTTGCGGGGCATGCAACACCAGCGGCTGATCATGGATCGGCATGGTTACGCCTTTGGCAGGCTTTCGAATTGCAGACATCAGACTCACCCTGTTGGCAAACCCCTATACCTTAGGGGGCAAACAACGCCCTGCCAATAGCCACGGCGGGGGAAACGGCTCAAAAACTCAAAAGCCTGCGGCGCATCTCTTCCGCGCCCAGACGATTCATCAATTCGATATTCTGTCCGGGGATCAGTTCCGTGCCCGGGTAGCCAGCAATGGCACGCTCGAGGCTTTCCTCCCGCAGCAGGTGCAACATCGGGTAAGGCGAGCGATTGGTGTAGTTCTCGGCGTCGTCTGGCCCGGTACCGCCAAACTGATAGTCCGGGTGAAAGCTGGCAATCTGGTAAATTCCGTCCAGCTCCAGGTATTCCAGAAGGCCATCAGCGGCGGCAAGGAATTCATTATACTCCGCAAAGTCCCGCAGCGCGCCCGGATGCACGAGCAGGGTCGTTTCAACTTCCGGGTGTTCGTTGAGATGCACCAACTCATCCTGCAGCGCCATCAAAAGCACCTCTTCCGAGCCGGCATCGGTCGCCACGAAGCGAATCCGCTCCTTTACCAGCTCCCTGCGCGCAAACGGGCACAGGTTAAGCCCGACCACTGTCTCTGAGACCCACCGTCGGGTGGCATCCAGAATTGAATTGTGCTCCAAGGGTACACTCCCCTATTGTGATAAACGGAACAGACACGCCCAGTGCGGGTCGTGATATGTTAAGCAAGCTTACAATAATTCCAGTATTGATACCGGAGATCAAAAATGGACGTGGCAAGAACGCCTGACGAACGATTCGAGCGGCTGCTGGACTACCCTTTCAAGCCCCACTATGTGGAGGTCGATGGCCTGCGCATGCATTATGTCGACGAAGGGCCTGCGGACGCCATGCCCGTGCTGATGATGCACGGCGAGCCGTCCTGGTCCTATCTTTACCGGCACATGATCCCGATCTGCGCTGCGGCGGGGCATCGGGTCATTGCCCCGGACCTGATCGGCTTTGGCAAATCAGACAAGCCTACGGATATCAACGCCTACAGTTACCAGGGCCACATGCACTGGATGCAGTCATTTCTGGACCAGACCGGATTGCGGGACATCACCCTGGTCTGCCAGGACTGGGGCTCACTGCTGGGCCTGCGACTGGCTGCGGAAAACCCGGACCGGTTCCGCGCCATTGTCGTTGGCAACGGCATGCTGCCAACCGGCGATCAGCCAGTGCCAAAGGCGTTTCAGCTGTGGAAGAACTTCGCCCTTTACAGCCCCTGGTTCCCGATTTCCCGCATCATCAACACCGGCAGCTTCCGCACACTGGGCCCGGATGAGCGCCGTGCCTACGACGCCCCTTTCCCGGCCAAGAAATACAAGGCCGGGGCCCGTGCCTTCCCGAAACTGGTGCCGGTAAAGCCAAGCGATCCGGCCAGTGAGTCCAACCGGGCCGCATGGAAGGTATTGGAGCAATGGGAGAAGCCGTTCCTGACCACGTTCAGCAATGGCGATCCTATCACCCGGGGCGGTGATCGTTTCATGCAGGAGCGTATCCCCGGTGCCAAAGGCCAGCCCCACACCACCCTGACCGGCGGCCACTTCCTGCAGGAAGATTCACCGGTACAGTTTGCCTGCGCGGTCAACGATCTTCTGGCCAGTTTGGGCCAGGGCGATCAGAAATAGCCCTGGCTGCGCAGGTAATCGTCGTAGCTGCCGCTGAAGTCAGTGATGCCATCAGCCTTCAGCTCAACGATGCGAGTGGCCAGCGACGACACGAACTCCCGGTCATGGCTGACGAACACCAGCGTGCCCGGGTAGTTTTCCAGTGCCAGGTTCAGGGACTCGATAGACTCCATGTCCAGGTGGTTGGTAGGCTCGTCCATCAGCAGCACATTGGGCTTTTCCAGGATCAGCTTACCGAACAGCATCCGCCCCTGCTCGCCGCCTGAAATCACCTTCACCGACTTGCCGATATCATCTCCGGAAAACAGCATCCGGCCGAGGGTGCCCCGTACCAGTTGCTCACCGCCGGTGGTCCATTGTGACATCCAGTCGGTGAGGTTCATGTCTTCGGCAAAATCCGCGGTATGGTCCTGGGCGTAGTAGCCCACCTGGGCGCTGTCTGTCCACTTCACATCGCCGCTATCAGGCGTCATGTTGCCAGCCAGACACTGCATCAGCGTGGTTTTACCAATGCCGTTGGGGCCGATGATCGCCACCCGTTCCCCGACCTCAATCTTGAGATTGAGCTTGTTGAACAGGTTTTCGCCGTCAAAGCCCTTGCTCATGTCTTTCAGGGTAACGGCCTGCCGGTGCAGCTTCTTGGTCTGCTCAAAACGGATAAACGGGCTCACGCGGCTGGAGGGCTTGACCTCCTCAAGCTGGATCTTGTCGATCTGGCGGGCGCGGGAAGTCGCCTGCTTGGCCTTGGAGGCGTTGGCCGAAAAGCGGCTGACAAACTGCTGCAATTCGGCAATCTGGGCCTTCTTCTTGGCGTTATCCGACAACATGCGCTCACGGGCCTGGGTGGCGGCGGTCATGTACTCGTCGTAGTTGCCCGGGAACAGCCGCAGCTCGCCGTAATCCAGATCCGCCATGTGGGTGCACACACTGTTCAGGAAATGGCGATCGTGGGAAATGATGATCATGGTGCTGTTTCTTGCCACCAGGATGCTTTCCAGCCAGCGGATGGTGTTGATATCCAGGTGGTTGGTGGGCTCGTCCAGCAGCAGGATATCGGGATCGGAAAACAGCGCCTGTGCCAGCAGAACCCGCAGCTTCCAGCCCGGCGCGATCGCGCTCATCGGACCGTCGTGCTGGTCCAGGGGAATGTCCAGCCCCAGCAGCAGCTCACCGGCACGGGCGTCGGCGGTGTAACCGTCCATCTCGGCGAACTGGACTTCAAGGTCGGCCACGGCCATGCCGTCTTCTTCGGTCATTTCCGCCAGCGAATAGATACGGTCCCGCTCCGCCTTCACCCGCCAGAGTTCCTCATGACCCATGATCACGGTATCGATAACCGAGCAGTCCTCATAGGCGAACTGATCCTGGCGCAGTTTGCCCAGCCGCTGGTTCTGGTCCACCATGACCTGCCCGGCGGAGGGCTCCAGATCGCCCCCGAGGATTTTCATAAAGGTGGACTTGCCACAGCCGTTGGCGCCAATCAGACCGTAGCGATTGCCGTTGCCAAACTTGACGGATACGTTTTCAAACAGGGGCTTGGCCCCGAACTGCATGGTAATGTTCGCGGTGGAAATCAAGAAGAAACCTATCAACAGTGAGTACCGGGTGAAGCCCGGACAGGAAAAGCCGGCATTGTACAGGTTTGCCGCCAAAACCGTGAGACAGCAGAAACACGGATAAAAAGCGCTTGCCACGGCCGGCCGCGGCGGGCAGCATTTCAGCCTCGGAGTAGCAACACACTCATTATCACTACCTCTTTTATAGGAAACAGACGTCATGACCAAGGCAACGGCACGCCACATCCTGGTGGACAGCGAAGCAAAATGTGAAGAGCTCAAGAAAGCCATCGAGGGCGGCGAGGACTTTGCAGAAGTGGCAAAGCAGCATTCCTCCTGCCCCTCCGGCCGCAATGGCGGTGATCTGGGTTCCTTCGGCCCCGGCCAGATGGTTCCGGAATTCGACAAGGTGGTATTCAGCGGTGACGTGAACAAGGTTCTTGGTCCGGTGAAGACCCAGTTCGGCTACCATCTGCTGGAAGTCACCAGCCGAAGCTGATGATTCCGTATCTGCCAGCTGACCGCCGTGCCCGCAAAGCCAGGATATGCCAGTATCTGGCCTTTGCGGGTATCGTCCTGATTGCGCCCTTTTTCTTCATTGGTGGCCCAGGATGGACTGACGGGCCACTCTACAAGTCTGCCTGGAACCTCGGGCACATCCTTTTCTTTGCCCTGATGACGATTGCGGTCCAACCCTGGCGGATCTGGACCGGCTGGAGGCTGTGGGCGTTTGCCACACTGGCTGTATTCCTGCTTGGCCTGGGGATAGAAGTGCTCCAGTACGGTCTCAGCCGTCAGATGGACTGGCACGACATCCTCCGCAACCTGCTGGGCCTGTGGGCTGTACTTGCCGTCTGGCCGCGGGCAATCAGGGGCGGGTTTTCACCTCCGACGGTCTGGGCTCTGCGAATCATCGTTGCTTTACTGCTGCTTGCTGAAGTGGGCAATACCGCACGGATTGGCGTCCGGCAATACGAGGTCAGCCAGTTATTACCGGCACTTTATGATTTCAGCCACAGGGACCCGGCGCCGTTCTGGAACGGGCCGATCACCCCGACCTCGGGAAACCGGCAAAGCAACCGCCAGGGGCAACTCAAGATATCCCTTTCCACCAACCGCTTCTCCGGTGTCTCTTTTGACAATTTCCCGGGTGACTGGCGGGGATACAGCCACCTCATCGTTGTGACGTATAACCCCCAGGATCAGCCAGTGCCGATGACCCTGCGCATTAATGACGTTGAGCATGACCTCGGCAATAACGCCTATAACGACCGCTTCAACACACGCCTGGAACTCGCCCCCGGCGAACACCGCTTCCGGCTGGATCTGGAGCTGATCAAAAACGCGCCCGCCGGGCGCAGCATGGACATGGGCGCAATCCGGCGGCTTGGTTTATTCACCTCCGGATTGACGGAGCCAAAGACTGTCTATCTGCGCGATATCAGGCTGGAATGACCACCTGTGGCATGCTCACCAGGCGGGTTCGACAGGGATTCAGTCCAGTCGCCAGGGGTTGGACGTCAAAGCGTCAGCGCCGTCTTCACCCACCAGAACCGTATCACTGCAGCCAATACCCCACTGCCCCGGAATTCGCAGACAGATCGGCAGGTGAAACACCATGCCCTGCTGGAATACCGCGGTTTCACCGCGGGCAATAAACCCCGAGCCTTCCACCCAGGATGGGGGAAACTGCGCGCCAACGGTGTAGCCAAACACCCCCGAGAAAAATACCTCATCAGCCAGCGGCGCCAACGCCTGCTCGGCAACCCTGGCCGCGGAGTCGAACGTCCGGCCCGGGACCATGGCGCGCTGTAAAGCATCCACTACCCGGCGGCAGCCATCGAAGACAGATCGCATCTTCGCGGAAGGCTGACCAGCCACAACGGTACGCATCATGGGCGCTGTATAGCGCTGCCAGACCGCGCCGAATTCCAGGAATACGGGGTCGCCCTCCGCCACCTTGCAACGCTTGTGGTTGGTGTGAATAACACTGCTTCGCTGACCCACAGTCACAATGGGCTGCATGCTCATGAATTCACTGCCGCCGGCCAGAAGCGCCTCTGCGCCCACCGCTGCGATGTCGTTATCGGTCATGCCGGGCTGTATCGCGGATGCAGCCGCCTCTATGCCCTGGCCGGTAATGCGGGCACTTTGCCTCAGAAAATCAATTTCGGCGGGCGATTTGACGATACGGATGTTTTTCAGCATGCCGGAGGCGTCCACAAACCGCGTGTCCGGCAGCCGCTGCTTCAATCCTTCCACGACACCCTGGCGCAGGGAACCGTGCCAGTAGTCAATTCCCACGGTGGATCCATGACCGCTGAGAACCTCGGCCAGCGGGTCCAGCACATCGCCAATACCCTCCCAGCGATAGCCGATGACCTCATCAACCCGGGTGGTGATCATGGCAGGGCCGGTTTCAATGGAGGGCACCTGCAGCATCAGGGACCCCGGCGTGACCACCAGCGCCACGTGAACAGAAACCTCGAAGGTACTGTAACCGGTCAGGTAGAAAAGATCAGACGGGTCTGTCAGCAGCAATGCCCCAACACCCTCATCCGCCATTCGGCTTCTGAGACGTTGCAGCCGTTGCTCGTATTCAGCCGCAGAGAACGGGCATTCCCGCCCCCTGAGTTCTCTGGCAAGGGTTTTCTGATAGGCGTTAAAGTCCATGGGGGTCGTCTCCGGGAGGAGGAAAGGTTACTACTGGAGACTGGACCCAAAGCGGCGGTTTTTCAAACCCCGGGGAGCGTTATCCGGGATTGAAAAATCTTGTCAGCTGACTGCCTACCGATTCCACGGGGTCGGTAATCGAGCGCTGGATGCTGTTGGTGACCACCCGCACGAATGCTGAACCGGAATCACTCTCCAGAAATCCGATGTAGTCTTTCAGCTCCGACGTATTCAGATCCTGATAGGTATAAAGGTACCCGATGTAGACCTGTCGGGCGACCATGGCCCGCAACGTGTCTCTCTGGCTTTCAATCTTCTGTTGCAGCTGTTCGAACGTGGGGCCCTCGCTGCCATTGAAGACCGCCAGAGTGGAAGCAAGACCCAACTGAACAGCAACGGTGGTGTCTACCGTGCTCTCTGTGGCCCGGGCTGCCCGGTCAAAGCGGTCAAACAGCTTTGCCCGCTCGCTGCCCCGGTAGTTATCCTGCAAATCCGCAGCGGCGGCCTCCACCTTTTCCCAGGCTGCCGGCCTGGAGGCGGCAATCTCCGCCTGGGTAATCCTCTCGGCCAGGGGGGTTTGATACCAGCCAAGCACGGAGTCCAGTTGCTGGTCACTCAGGCCCTGATCCAGGTCCTCAACCACCTGTGCGCGAATCTCGTCAACGCTGAACGCGTTACTGACAATACTGCTGACGGTATTGGCGACGAACGGCTCTACCCGGCCACTCTGATTCAGGCCCTCCCGGACGCCCTGACTCATCATCGCCGGATACTGGGCGACAATCGCATCAACGGGTGAAGCCCGGAGTACGGAGTCGGCCAGTGGGCTGGCCGTGGCGGAAGTACATACCAGCAAAAGAAAAAGTAATGCCGGTTTAACTTGGGATAGTGCGCGCATGAACCTAGTATCCTGTGAGAACGGACGTTTGTTATGCCATGGCGCCGGCGCCGCCTGCAAGCAAACCGGCCCGGTGTTTGATGACCATTTTGTAGTATGGAGCGGGAGAGCCCTGACCAGCCCATGAAGAATCGTCGTAACCGACTGAAAATCTGGAAGTCGCGGCTCGGCTGGTATGGACTGCCCTCGCTGGGCCTGGCCATTGCGATCGTGGCAACCATCCGGTTCAGCCTGCTGGAACCGGACCCGCCAGCCAATCCGGAAGACGTCTGTGAGATTTTCCGGGAACACCCGGTCTGGTATGACTATGCCAGTAGCTCCAGGGAACGTTGGGGCACCCCCATTGCCACGCAACTGGCCTTCGTTTACTATGAATCATCGTTTCGCAGCCATGCCCGTCCACCCCGAACCAAACTGTTCGGCTTCATCCCGTGGGCCCGGCCGACCTCTGCCTACGGTTACGCCCAGGCCCTGGACCCGGCCTGGGGTGAATATCTGGAGGCAAACGGCGACGGCCTGTCGGTGGTGCGCACCAACATGAAACACGCGCTGGACTTTGTGGGCTGGTACAATCATCTGACCAACCGTCATGTCGGCGTTCCCCTTACCAGCCCGGAAAAACTCTACCTCGCCTATCACGAGGGAAGAACCGGATACCAGCGGCAAAGCTACCTGGCCAAACCGGCCGTGATGGCGCTGGCCGAGCGGGTGCAAAACCGGGCCTTTCGTTACCATCGCCAGTTACAGAACTGCGAAGAGGAGTTCCAGTGCTGGCGTTTCTATCAGTTCTGGCCTTTTTGTGGCGACTGGTAGAACCGTTTCAGGCGTCGCCTTCCACTCGTGGAGAAAGCTTTGCCAGCCTGGTGGTAAGAAATTCCTTCACAAGACGCACCCGCGCCATCTGCTGGGTTTCGTGGTTGACCATCAGCCAGAGATCCACACCCTCACCCTCAAGCGGCCCGGACAGCCTTTTCAGTTCCCGGGTACTGTCACCCAGATAACAGGGCAGCGCGGCCAGGCCTGCGCCGGCTCGCGCCAGCGCATGCATGGCCTGGAGACTGTTACAACGGATAATGGATGAGGCATTTTTCAGATTTTTGCGGTACCAGCGCCCGGTTGCCAGGTGGCTGAAGCTTTCATCGGGCAGAATCCACAGTTGCTGCTCTGGCCCGTTCTCAAGGTCCATGGCGGGGTTACGCTTGCAGTACCTTGCCGCCCCATAGACAGCCGACTCGATGGTGCCGATACGTTCGCCTTCCAGAGTGGCCTGGGGCTTATTGACGGGCCGTAGCATCAGGTCGGCCTCGCGATGGCTGAGGTTAAGCACATCGTTATCGGTAAGTACCTCCAGCTCAATATCCGGGTATTCACGAAGCAGGTCGGCAATCATCGGGCTGATCAGTGCGTTGACCATGGTATCAGTCGCGGCAAGCCTGACTTTGCCTACCGGGGCCGAATCCTGGCCCCTCAGCTGGCGCTCCAGGTTTTCCATGTCGCCAGTCAGCCTTTCCGCTGCCCGGAAAGCGGTTTCCCCCACGGGCGTTAGCTGAAGCCCGTCGCGGTTACGCTCAAAAAACTGAACCCCCAGCTGTTCTTCCATCTGATCCAGACGACGAAGCACGGTCGTCTGGTGCACACCCAGTATTTCACCGGCTTTGGCGAGGGTTCCACCTATTGCCAGCGCGTGAATATATCGAAGATAATCCCAGTCCATAGCTACTGCATATTTGCAACATGAGTACGGATTTTAACGTATTTAAGCTGCAAAAAAGAAGGCGTATAGTTCTTTGCATAGTCAGCTAACCAATATTTTTTAATCCACCGGAATAAGGAGGAAGGCGCTATGACTCAACACCATATCGCAACCGAACACCAGCTGCCGTCCAGTATCCTCCACAACAGTACTGATGTCAGGCGCCAATACACCCGTGCAGCCGCGAAACAGGCCGCACAGGTAATCAGCCGGAAAATGAGTTCCTGGAGAAAGAAGGCAACATCCGCAACGCCGGAGATGCCCCAGATGATGCAGGGCGGACACTAAGCCCGCCCCTGTAAGGGAAGACAGATTCCATCAGCACCGGTGGCCCTGAGTAGTCAGGCCCACCGGTGTTTTCGTGTGCGGGCTCAGAATTCCCAGATAACTTTCCGTTTCTTGCCGAACCACTCATCCATTTTGCGGTTGTAGTAATCTTCGATGACGTTGCGCTTGATTTTCATGGTCGGCGTCAGCATTCCGTTTTCCATGGTCCATGGTTCCTTGACCACGACCACGAAGGCCAGTTTCTCATGGCCCTCGCACTCGCGATTGACCGCATCCAGCTCCGCCGCCAGCTCCTGCTCCAGCTGTTCGCGACTGCCACCGGCCTCCAGCTCATCCCGCGCCTCCTCCGATAACAGCACCATCAGGCACGGCTGGGGCTGATTGGCGCCGGCCACACAAACCACTTCAGCTTTCGGGTGGTTGAAGCGGTTCTCAATCGGTACCGGTACCACGTACTTGCCTTTGGAGGTCTTGAACAGATCCTTCACGCGGCCGGTAATACGCAGGAAACCTTCACTGTCGATCTCACCCATGTCGCCGGTTTTCAGGAAGCCGTCGTCGGTGACATCTTCCCGGGTTTTTTCCTCATTCTTGTAATAGCCCAGCATTTGCCCGGGGCTTTTGACCTCAATTTCCTCACCCTCTGCCAGACGATGCTCCACGCCCGGATTGGTGACACCCACGGTACCGGGCTTCGCCGCGCTGGGACGATTGGCATGGGAATAACCGAAGTTCTCGGACATACCATACACTTCCAGCAACTCCAGGCCCAGATTGCGATACCACGCAACAATTTCGCTGGAAAGAGGCGCCGCGCCTGTCAGGGCTGCACGGCAATGATCAAGCCCCAGTTGCTTGAGCACCTTCTTTTTTACCAACCGGTTCAACAGCGGGATATTGAACAGCACTTTCTGCTTCTTGGGTGGCAGCTTGTTGTTGATACCCAGGTAGAATTTCATCCACAGCCGTGGCACCGAGAAAAACAGAGTCGGGCGGGCCCGCTGCAGGTCTTCCTGGAAAGTCTCCAGGGAGTTGGCGAAATACAGGTGGAAGCCGTAATACAGTGACTGGGTTTCCACCGCGGCACGCTCGGCGACATGGGCAAGCGGCAGATAGGAGAGCATGCGCTCATCCTGATTGACCGGGAAGATCTGCTGCAAACCATCCGCTACGGAGATCATGGTGCGGAAACTGTGCATCACACCTTTCGGGCGACCGGTACTGCCGGAGGTGTAAACAATGGTCGCCAGGTCGTCCGGATCAGGTAATTTGGGCTCGGCCGGCTGCTGGTCAGCAATGATATCGAGCCACTGAGGGGTATCGCTACGGGGCGACATCGGCAACGAAATAATCGGCAGGTCGTCGGGGATGTGCTCCTTGATGTCATTCCAGCCGTCCGCTTTGCCATCCAGCTTGCCCAGGAAAAGCAGCTTCGCTTCGCTGTGCTCGAGAACATAGGCGGCCGTATCGCCGTTCAACGTGGGATAGAGTGGAACTGACACGTGACCCGCTGCCCAGGTGGCCAGATCACAAAGAATCCAGTGTGCGCTGTTTTTTCCCAGAATTCCGATATTGCTGCGCTCAGGGATATCCAGGGAACCGAGGTGCGCTGCCATTCGGGAAACCTGATCTGCTGCCTGCCTCCAGGTAATGTCTTCGGTGGTTCCGTCGGCAAAAGGCTGGGTCAGGTAGACCTTATCGGGAGTGTGCTCTGCCCAATGATAAAGGCAATGGAGGGAGGTTTGCTTTGCACTGTCTACAGCCATTGACGGCTCCTTATTGTTATCGTCTGGACTCGCTTTATTTTTATCAGACTAAAGCATAGTACCTGTATTTTCGGTTTCCTCAAGCTCTCTGCACAGGAGGCCTTAAGCACGGCAAATGCGACAGACAACACGTTTTCATTCGTGACATTGATCATGAATAGTCTAGAGTGTTGGGGTCAGCGTAAAGACAACAACAAAAAAGATCACACTGGAGGTGCATGTGAGAACAACTACCCGCTCATCTTTGATTTTCCCGGCCTGGGCCCTTATCTGCGCCGGTGCGGTTGCATTTCTGTATTGCGCGTCAGCAGGCCTGCTGATCGCCTGAGTGGCGCCCCCGGACAGCGTCCGGGTCTTCCGCCAGGCAGGTATGCAGCGTACCCTCCTTCATCTCGCCGGATAACACGGTCAACGAGGAAGGGTTTCGCTCATGCAAGATTTCATTCTGTACCACTACGCCATGTCGCCTTTTTCCGAGAAAATCCGGTTGATGCTTGGCTATGCCGATCTTTCGTGGCAGTCAGTTACCGTGAAAGAGATGCCGCCAAGGCCGGAGCTCTCGATACTTGCCGGTGGCTACCGAAAAGTCCCCGTGGCCCAGAGTGGCGCCGATATATTTTGCGACAGCCGTACCATAGCGGACCACATTGCCCGCCTGAGCGGCAGAAAGGAACTGAGCCTGGCCGGTCAGCCGCAGGAAGTCATCGATTTTGTGCGCAGCACTGATCTGGACATATTCCTGGCCTGCGTGATCGCAGCCAGCGACGGCCGCATGCTGAAAAAGCTGGTCAGGGAAACGTCTCTTTTCCACGCTTTCCGCTTTCTCAAAGACCGCATCAACATGGGCAGAAAATCCCGGCTCAAGGCTCTGCGTGGCCCTCAGGCCAAGCAAAAGGTCATCTCCCATATCGGCACCATGGAAGCCATGCTGGACCAGGACTTCCTGTTCGGGAGTAAACCCTGTGTCGCGGACTTTTCCGCCTACCATGGTCTCTGGTTTGTGTGCGATCTGGCGGGCAAGCCCTGGCTGAGGAATTTTCCTAAAGTAAACGTCTGGATGGGGCGAATGAGGGCCTTCGGCCATGGCGAATTCCGCGAAATCACCGCTGATCAGGGCCTGGACATTGCCCTGAACGCCATGCCACGGGCCATCGAGGCCACCAGTGACGAACCGCTGACAGGAAGGAATGTGGAAATCGCACCGGACGATTACGGGCGCGACCCGGTCATCGGCAAACTGGTGTATGCAGATGACCGGACACTGGTCCTGGGACGCTCCCATCAACGGGTGGGCCAGGTGCATGTGCACTTTCCGCGCCAGGGCTACGCCGTGAAACCGGCCTGACCCCCGGCGCCAGGCTGACAGGCGTCACGATTGCTTGGGGATTAATACCAGGTGATTGGGCAATTCATTTTTCTCATGGGTAGCGGGCACCTGTTCCCTGAGGTGCTGACCGCAGCTTTTAATACACTCCAGAAAGCCGGTCAGGGTCTCGCCACTGCGCACCCGTTCGGTAAAGGTTTTGACAATACCTTCCCAGACGTCATCACCAATCCGTGAAGAGATCCCCTGGTCCACGAGAATTTCCACATAGTGCTCGGCCTCAGAGACGAAAACCAGCATGCCCACACCGCCCTCGGTGTGATGCAGATTCTGCTCCAGAAACTGCCGCCGGGCCATATTGGATGCCCGCCAGAAACGGACAGGGCGCGGAATCAGACGATGCCCTACCCCCGGAAACTGGAGCAGGAGGCAAAGCACAATAAACGTCGCCCATTGCACCATCAGCAGCCAGTCCGCACCCAGGGAGCCGGTGAAGTAGTTGATGGTGCCAGGAATCAGCAGCGCAATGATCCCCGCCCAAAGCAGGGGTATGTAGGAGTAATTATCGGAAGCATCGGCCAGCACGGTCACCAGTTCCGCGTCGGTCTCCCGTTCAACCTCAGAGATGGCCGAAGCCACCTGTTGCTGTTCCTTGTTTGTTAATAGCGTCATGTCAGTTCCGATATTGCTGAATCAGGGGTTCCGTATTAGTGGACCTTGGGGTAGATAAAGGGTTACCAGCCGCCGGAGGCTCCACCACCGCCAAAGCCGCCGCCTCCGCCGCCGAAGCCACCGCCTCCAAGGCCACCACCGCGGCCACCACCAAGCCCTCCGAGGAGAGCGCCTGCCAGTATGGCACTTCGGCCGCGCCGGCCACTCCCGAAAAACGCCAGCAGGATAATAATGAAAAACAGGATGCCGAGGGCGGGATGGGGTTTGTCGCCTTCGCCGCGAGCTTCCCGTGAATCAGGCACTGCCAGGGGTTCTCCACCGAGTACCTGGACCATAGCGGCAGCACCATTGGCTATACCAGTGGCAAAATCGCCTTCCTGGAAGGCCGGGCTGATGATCTGGTTGATAATGGTCGCGGAGGCGGCGTCGGTAAGGCGCCCTTCCATTCCGTATCCCACCTCGATACGAATTCGTCGCTCGTCTTCAGCGACAATCAGCAGGGCGCCATTATCCTCGCCTTCCTGGCCGATACCCCAGTGCCGGCCCAGCCGGTAGCCGTAGTCTTCGATGGCATAACCCTGCAGGTCAGGAAGCGTTACCACCACAACCTGCTCGGTGGTTGCCTGCTCGTGGGCTTCCAGCATCTGACCGAGGTTGGCCTCAAGGTTCTCGGGAAGCATGTCGGCGCGATCGACCACGCGGCCCGTCAACTCGGGAAAATCCGGGGCAGACTGGGCCATTGCGACCTGGCCAGAAAGGACCAGGACCAGCAATACGGTTATCCGGCTCAACAGTACCGGCATCAGAATTCCACCTGAGGTGCGTCTTCCGCGTTCGGGGCTGTTGCCTCAAAATTGGCCCTCAACTCCATATCGCTGTAGAGGAAGCTGTGCCAAAGCCGGCCAGGGAAGGTGCGAATCTCGGTATTGTAGCGCTCGACCGCCTGGATAAAGTCCCGCCGGGCCACCGCAATGCGGTTTTCAGTGCCTTCCAGCTGAGACTGCAGCGCCAGGAAGTTCTGGTTCGACTTCAGATCAGGATAGCGCTCGGATACCGCCATCAGCCGGCTTAGGGCACTGCTCAATTCGCCCTGGGCCTGCTGGAACTGCTGGAGCTTTTCAGGATTGTTGAGAATACTTTCATCCACCTGGATCGATGAGGCCTTCGATCGGGCCTCAATCACCGCCGTCAGGGTTTCCTGCTCCTGCTTGGCGAAACCCTTGACGGTTTCAACCAGGTTGGGGACCAGGTCGGCCCGCCGCTGATACTGGTTTTCTACCTGCGACCAGGCGGCCTTTACCTGCTCATCGTAGGTGGGGATGTTGTTTATGCCGCACCCGGTCAGGAACAGGGCCAACAATGCCATGGCCGCCAAACGGAAGCTGAATCGGCCTGGCGTGGCCGTGGCCGTGCTCGTGTATTGCATAACGTATCGGTTCCTTGATGATTAACGGGCCAGTTGCCTGAGGCCATTGACACTAACATACTTCTACTCTTGCATCTGTTCGCTATGCCACCTTGGATACTGTATACATATACAGACCTCTTCGTTATACTCGCCTCGACTCAATGAACCCCACCAGACACGACAACGTGCGGGAACACACTGGAGAACATCATGGCCGTACAAGCGCTGTATTATTCGGAGAGGGACGGACTGGAGATGGCACTGAAACATCCTGACACAATGCTCTTCTCATCCAAAGCCGAAGCCGACGCCCGGGACAAGATACTGGAACTGGCAGAGGAAATTACCCAGTTTCTTCAGGCGCGGGTTGAAGGTATGGATGAGGCCATGGCTGAAAAGGCGGCGCTGGCCATTGCCGAAGAAAAAGATCTGTTCGGCAGGGCCCTCAAGAAACCCTCCCTGTTGAACGAGCAGACCCAGCCGGCTTCCGACTGAGCTCTCTGCCCGGCCGCTCAGCGGCGGAAACGTGTTTCCAGCACTACCGCTGAGTTGGTCCGCTCCACACCTTCCAGATTACCTATCTCATCGAGTACCGCACTGAGCTCCTCCAGCGACTGCGCCTGGACAATGGCGATCAGGTCGTACTCGCCGCTCACCGAATACAGCTGCGACACCTGACTGATCCGCTCAAGGGCGGTATTGGTCCGTGCTGTCAGCTTCTGAAAAACCTTGACCGACACATGCGCCTCCACCTGACTGGTCGAGAACTCGCCACCCAGTTGAACGGAATAGCCGCGAATCACACCACTGGCTTCGAGCTTCGCTATGCGATTCTGCACGGTTGAGCGCGAGACATTGAGGGCACGGGCCAGGTCGGAAATGCTGGAGCGGGCATTCTGGCGGAGCCGCAAAAGCAACTCCTGATCCTGTTTACCAAGCATATTGCCAAGCCCTTACGTTATTTTGTACCGACAACATATCATTCTGGGTATTCTGAAACTACAAACTGACACCTGCCTTCATCATACTGGCCCTGTTAATGGTCACCAGAAAAGAGCCAAAAATAGATGAGGATGTCACCATGATTATTCGCCCGGTTGCCATGACCGATCTTCCCGCCTTGCAGCAGATAGCTCTGGAATCCGGGCCCGGTTTTACTTCGCTGGTGAACGATGTTGATTTTCTGGCCGGCAGGATCCATCGCTCCATGGCAAGCTTCGGGGGCGCCGTGAATTCCCCGGGTGACGAAGGCTACCTGTTTGTGCTGGAAGATTGCGAAACCGGCGAGATCATGGGAACGACCGGTATCGAAGCCTCGATGGGCAATCGGCGGCCGCTGTATCATTATCACCGCGGCCTGGTGGTTCATCATTCACCGGAACTGAATCTGCACCGGCGAATGGAAGTCCTGAACCTGTGTAGCCACTACGGCGGTTGCAGTGAAATCTGCACGCTGTTCCTGCGGCCGAAATTTCGCCGGGCGCAAGCCGGCAAGCTGCTGTCACGGGTCCGTTTCCTGTTCATGGCGCAACACCCCCAACGATTTGCAGAGACAGTCATCGCGGAAATGCGTGGCGTGTCGGACGAAAACGGACAGTCCCCGTTCTGGAACTGGCTGCGCACGCATTTCGTGGACCTTGATTTTGACACCGTGACGCGCATGGTCGGTACCGGAGACAATGGCTTTGTAGCAGACCTGATGCCCCGGCACCCCCTCTATACCCAACTGATGGACGAAAGTGCCCGTGCGGTTATCGGTCAGGTGCACAACAACACCCGCCCGGCCCTGAACATGCTCGAGGCCGAAGGCTTCCGCCACACCGGTTACATTGACCCGTTTGATGGTGGGCCTACGGTCGAGGCCAGCCTGGCTGACATCCGCACCGTCTCGACCTCCATCGGATGCCGGGTTCAGGTTGTTGATGATGTCCAACCGGCGCTGGAGAAATGGAACAGCGGCGGCAAGGGACGAACGTTGATCCTGACCAATACAGCAACAGCGGATTTCCGCGCCACCGTCACCAGTGCCGCCAGATATCTGCCCGCACACAACCTGCTGCAGGTGCCGACAGCACTGGCAAACGCACTGCAACTGGGTAACGATGGACATGCCCGATTTACGGAACTGGCAAGCACAAGCGCAGGCAGGCAACCCGCGACCATTCCAATGAACCAGAAAAAGGAGGCGCTCCATGCACACCGATAGAGACACATTGTTCAGTCATCTTTGGGACAACTATTGTGAGGTGACCCCGTCTGCCGAGCACCTACACCGGTTGCTGGATGATACCCAGGGCGGCGAGATTGTGAACGACCACATCGCCCTGCGCACCTTCAACCTCGAAAAGGTCAGACTGGACAGGCTGGCAGCTCACTTTCTGGCTCTGGGCTACCAGGAAGGCGGTGACTACCATTTTGAAGCGAAGAAGCTCTACGCCAGGCATTATGAACACCCCGACCCGTCCGCCCCCAAAGTCTTTATTTCCGAGCTGCTGGTCGAACAATGCTCCGAGCCGGCGCAGGCTATTATTCACCAGCTGGTGAGCCAGATGGATCCGGCCGCGGTGACGGCCGACAACTTCCTGTATTCCGGGCGCCACTGGGACATCGACTATCCCACCTACCAGGCTCTGCTGGAAGAAAGCGAGTACGCTGCCTGGGTGGCCGCCTGGGGCTTCCGCGCCAACCATTTCACGGTGAGTATCAATGCGCTCAGCCGCTTCAGGACAGTGGCTGAGATAAACCAGGTGCTGAAAGACCATGGGTACCGGGTAAACAGCTCCGGCGGGGAAATCAAGGGCTCGCCCGAAGAACTGCTTGAGCAGTCTTCCACCATGGCGGACCGTGCCGAGGTACACTTTTCCGACCAGACGGTGGCCATACCTAGCTGCTTCTATGAGTTTGCGCTCCGCTACCCGAAGCCTGACGGCCAGCTTTACAGCGGATTTGTTGCCGCTTCAGCGGACAAAATCTTTGAGAGTACCGACAGCCGCTAACCGGTCATTAGGTGGTAACCAGCTCTTCGCAGATAACCTCCAGGCAGGCCGGGCGGCACTTTGCGTCCAGCGGCGTCTTCCCGGCAATCTCCCCGTCCATGGTAATGGTTTTCGGGGAGCGGGTGATGACTCTGACCTCGGGGCTTTTAAGGTGCACCACCGTGCTGGTGCGCTTCGGTGAGCTCCTGCTCAGACGGACCGTGATAAAGGTCAGCAGAAGCTGGAACATCGAACGCGGGCGAACCGCGATCACATCCAGTTGCCCATCACCGGCTGATGCCTCGGGAATCTCGTTCCCCCCGCCGAAAAAGGCACCGGACGAGACGGCAATGGTGAGCCAGCGCCCGGTCACATTGCCGGCTCGTGTTTCAATCCGGCCATGAAACCCGCGATAAGCCGACAGTTTCTGCAGCAAAGCCGCAACATAACTGAAGCGACCGAGAAACCGCTTGGCTTCTCCCGAGGGCTCCCGCACGGGAAGTGTTCCCAGGCCAATATGAGCAACGTTCAGAAACATCCCCTGGCGGGCAACGGCAACGTCTACCTTGCGGGTTCGGCCCGCGGAAACCAGGTCACAGATCTTGCGGGGGTCCTCCGGAAGCCCTAGATTGCGGGCAAAATCGTTGGCTGTGCCGGATGGAAGTACTGCAAGGGTCGCTCCCGACTCCAGGCACAGGGCTGCCGCAGCATTCACCGAACCATCCCCTCCAGCCGCCAACAGGATGTCCCGGGCAGCAATCTCGCCTGTCCAGCCGGTATCGGCGAGACTGCAATCCCGTATACCGGAAATACCGGCCGCCTCCAGATGCTTGCGCCAGAAATCGGCGCCGCGACTGCCCTCTTCCCCTGCCTTGGGGTTTGCCATCAACCAATAGACCATGACATTCCTATGCTTCCTGAGCCACTATTCGAATTCGGGCGTAGCTATTACCATCGTGCTTACGATCGAGAGTACCTACGTATAAATTATAAACCGCCAGCGCGCCATCAACATGGTTAACGTTTAATCTGGCGGCAACACCTTGATCAAAACAAAATCGGGGCAATAGGGAGGTTCATTCTGGAGGATGTTAACGTAGTCTTGCTGGGAGCCACGGCCAGCCTGCTGGCTGGCCTGGGGACCGGCGTCGGCGCACTCGGCGTGTTTCTGGTGAGAAAACTCACACCACAATTGCAGGACGGCATGCTCAGCGCTGCCGCCGGCGTCATGTTGGCAGCGTCGTTCTTTTCGCTGCTGTTACCCGGCATCAGATACGGGGAGGAACTTACCGGCGCTACGTGGAGTGCGTCACTGATGGTTATTGCAGGCCTGCTCATGGGGGCGGGGCTACTATTCAGCATTCACCAGCGGCTGCCTCACGAACACTTCACCCTGGGGCGCGAGGGCCCGGACAGCGCCCGAATACGCCGCATCTGGCTGTTTATCATTGCCATAGCCCTGCACAACTTTCCCGAGGGCATGGCAGTCGGTGTGGGCTTCGCCGGGGGCGATATTGGCAATGGTACTGCCCTTGCCATCGGCATCGGATTACAGAATATTCCCGAGGGTTTGGCAGTGGCGGTGTCGTTACTGGCCATTGAACACTCGCGGACCAAATCCTTCTTTATCGCCGTATTGACCGGCCTGCTGGAGCCTATTGGCGGTCTTTTCGGCAGCGCCATGGTGTGGCTTGCCGAACCCATAATGCCCTGGACCCTGGGGTTTGCTGCCGGTGCCATGCTGTTCATTATCAGCGACGAGATTATTCCCGAGACCCATCGCGGCCAGTTCAAGACCCTGGCCACGTTTTCCCTGCTGGGCGGCTTTGTGGTGATGATGTTCCTGGACGCAACACTCGGTTAGCCCGGGAACAGAACCTTTATCATCCCGATACTGCTGACAATCAGCAGTACCACTCCGAGCATCCGGAAAAACACCGGGGTCTCTGCCCTGAGCATGCGGTCGTGAACATAAAGGCCAATAACGTGTCCCACTGCCGCGCAGGGCAGCAGCCAGAGGTGGTGGATCAGCTGAAGGTCCACGCCTACCCAGATAAAGGCCGCCATCTTGATCACCACGAGAATGAACCAGAGCGCGAACAGGGTGTCCCGCAATCGCTCCTTTGGCAGATGCTGCGCGACCACGGCAATAATCAGCGGTGCCCCGATCAACGAAGTGCCACTGACATACCCGCCCACCATCAGGAAAACCGTGTCGACGGTGCGACTGCCGCTGCGAAATGGCCGGTCAAGGATGTAGGAGACGGAATAAAGCGCGACGATGGCAAAGATAATGGTACTCATGACGTCTGATGGCAGGGTGATAAGCCCGAATACGCCGATCAGTTTTGGCACAATCATGATGCCCAGAATCCGCCAGAGGTAACGCCAGTCCACAGTCCCCTCCGAGATGCGCCCCTGATCGTCCGTTCTTGACGACTTGCGGTTGTTCATCCAGATGGTGAGCGATGAAAACACCAGCAGGTGCACGGCAATGATTGGCAGGAACACCAGCGGCTGGTCCAGTACCAGCAGCAGAAACGGCAATGACAGTACCGCCCCGCCAAATCCGAGGCCGGAACGAACGAAGCCGCTCCAGACAAAGATCAGGCCAACCAGGACATACTGGTACAGCGCCAGCTCAGACATAGCGATACTCAGGTTGCGGCAAACAGGTTCGCGAATGCGAAGGGGTACGAGGATACCTGTCACCCACCCATTACTTCCAGTAACAAAGGGGTACTTTTCTACAACGGAAGATCTGCCGGATACCGCCTAATTTTTAAACAACGCTGCCGGCGTCTTGCTGCCGGAGGCGTGTGACAAAAACAACAACCACGCAGGGAAGGTGGCTCCCCTGCCTGCAGTAACGGGAGAACAACAATGTCAGCAGCGGTTGAACACCTGGACGAGCGGCTTCAGGACGGCAGTGAACTGCTTGAGGAAATCATGCCCTCGGCCATCACCCTGGCCATGATGCTGCGCCAGCGAACCATGGCCTCCTGGCTGCGCACAGAATTTGACGGCTATGGCGACCCCTCGTCATTACCACCCTACCGCCGCGACGTACCGGGCCACATCGTGGCCCGCTCGCCCCAGTACGGCTGGATTCCGGCACCGGTCGACGACAGGCAGAAGCGGGATTTCGGGCACCGTAATATGGCGGAGGGCATCAAATCCCTGGAGAAGACCTGCCTCAGCTGCAAAAAAGGCACCGGGAACCGGATAGTGTTCGATAAAGAGGAAATGGCCACCCTGCAGGGTCAGATCAACCTCACGGCAGAGCTGGCAATCACCGTCAGCAGGGACAGCTACTGCAGACTTCTGCGGGTTATCCGCAGCGCCCTGTACCTCTGGGCGCAGGCACTCATGGAAGTGGGCATTGGCGGCGACCACAACTCTTACAGCGAGGACGAGCGCAAGAAGGTCGCGCACCTCGACGATCCCGAACGTTTCTGGCGCCAGGCGCTGGAAAGCAACGCCGACCTGCCGATTCCGGACGTTCGGGAAGTGGGCTTCTTCGAACGCGTCTTCGGACGGGCCGGCTGAGTTTTCCTCAGCGATCGGTAAGCTTGATCTCGATACGGCGGTTCCGCTGTAAGGCTTCTGCGGAACTGCCCTCGGCAACCGGGAAGAACTCACCGAATCCGGCCGCTGCCATGCGGGTCTCGGGGACACCCTGCGAAGCGAGGTAGCGCACCACGGCCACCGCCCTGGCAGTGGACAGCTCCCAGTTGGATGGAAACTCTTCGGTGTTGATCGGAATGCGGTCGGTATGGCCATCGATCCGCAGAATCCAGTCAATATCATCCGGAATAGCCGAGGCAACATCCAGAAGCACGTCTGCCAGTTTATCCAGTTCCCGCTGGCCTTCCTGCCCCAGGCTCGCCGAGCCGGACGCAAACAGCAATTCGGAAGGCAACAGAAAACGGTCGCCGACAATGCGGATGTTCTCATTATCCTGAAGTATCTGCCGTAACCGGCCAAAGAACTCGGACTGATAGCGTTCCAGTTCATTGACCCGCTCTGCCAGTAGCCTGTTCAGCCGTTTACCCACTTCCTCCAGTTCCGCCTGCTTCTCGGCGGTCAGATCTTCCTGAAGTCGCAGCGCGGCGGCAATGCGGCTCAGCTGGTCCTGCAGGGCCGCAATCTGGTTTGACAGCTGCTGAATGATTGCCCGCTGGGAGGCAGTAAGCTGTTCTTCGTCCCCCAGTTCCGCCTCGGCGCTGGACACGGCCTGTTGCAGGTCTTCTACCCGCATGGCCTGGGCCTCGGCATTGTACTGCTGCGCCAGCCGTTGTGCCCGCTCCTCTTCCAGTTCCGCGCGAAGCGAATCATTCAGGGCCAGGCTCTCACTGTAACTGCTCTGGACAGCGGCCATCTCCTCTTCCAATGCATCTGTCTGTGCACGCTCCAGCCCCAGAAGCCGTGAAATCTCCTCCAGCTGGCTGTTCAGCCTGGCCAGTTCCGAATCACGATCCGACAGCACCTGGGAAAGATAAAGCTGGCTGACCACATAGATCAGCAGCATGAAGATAATCAGCATCAACAAGGCCGAAAGCGCGTCCACGTAGCCGGGCCATACGTTGATGTTGCTGCGGGTGCGACGTCTGGAGCCAATCATGGCGCCGGCCTGTTAGTGCTGTGCATCATCAACCCGATCCACCAGGTTGGTGACGCCAGTCAGCCACTCTTCCAGGCCGTCGTAAAAGCGGTTCTGGGCGTGCCCTGCCTGGATATCCAGAAAGCCGAGCACAAGCGAGCCACCCAGCCCCAAAAGTGATGAACTGAACGCCGTTCCCATACCCTCCAGCGGCTTCAGCAGCCCCGACTGGAGCCCGGCAAACACCTCACCGAAGTCTTCCTGCCCCATATCCAGGTTAACGATGACCTCGCCCACGGAATTAATGGTACCCAGCAAGCCCCAGAAGGTACCCAGCAGGCCCAGGAAAATCAGCAGGCTGATGAAATAGCGCGTAATTTCACGCTGCTCATCCATGCGACTGTGAATAGCATCCAGCACCGTGCGCAGAGACATGGTCGAGAGGGAGAACCGGTCCCGCTTGGAGTCGTCATCAAGCTGGCGTGCCAGAGGCTTCAGCAAGCGGGGCTCCTGTAACACCGAAAGCCCGGCATTACCGGTGCGGAACTGTGCAACCCAGCGCAATTCCGGGAACAACACGAACACCTGTCGGTAGGTAATGGCAATGCCGATTAGAAGCACACAGAGGATGAGCAGGTTAAAGACCCAGTTGGCCATGAACGCCGTCTGGAGCGGCTTGTAAATCAACGCACAAACCACACCGACCACGGCCAGGAACAGTGTCATCCAGAAAAGGGTATGCTTGGGATTGCTCATTAACACCACCGGTTTTATGGGGAAACACGGTAAAAGCTAGCACAAGCCCCGGCCCCCTGCTGAACTTTACCCGTCTTTGGCGGGTTAAGTATTTGTTAATCCGCTAACTTCAGCGCTGGTAACGGCTGACAATGCTGTCCAGAGCGCCACTCTCGCGGGCTTCATCTAGCCCCTGCTGCAGGTCTTCCACAACCCCGGGATCGGTTTCATTACTGACCGCCAGGTACATCGGTGTTTGCCGAAAGACCAGGACCGGCCTCAGACCGGTAATACCGTGGGCTTCTTCAGCCACCAGCGGACCCACCAGTCCATCGGTTACCCAGAGGTCCGCCTGACCCAGGGTCAGCCTGCGGGGATTCTGTTGACCGGACACTCCCATAATGACCTCGAAACCCTCGCCCACCAGGTAATCCGACATCACATCACCTTTATAGCCGGCAATTGTGTATTGCCTGGCCTCTTCCAGGGAGCTGATTTTGATATCGGAATCGGGTGCCGCAAACAGTGTCCATTTGATCGGTGCCAATGGTCCGACCCACTGGAACTGGTCTTCCCGTTCATCCGTCCGGGCAGTACAAAACAGGGCATGGTTCTCGCGGCCCTGCACCCGGTTATAGGCAAGGCTCCAGTCACGCATCTTCATGACATAGTCGTAGTCCACCCTGGCCATCATCTCTTTGACCATATCCGAACAGATCCCTGATATATCCCCGGCGTTATGGGCAAAGCCCTGACCGGTGGTTGACGCATTATAGGGAGGGTAGTTTTCGGTATAGATATACAGCTTGTCGCTGGCAACGGCTGGCGGCATCAGGGCCAGCAATAACAGGCCCTGGGCAACACGCTTGATCGACTTCAGGGGGGCCGGAACCTCGGGACCTGATTTGACTGTCATTGCTTTATCCTCGTAGCGATGGATCGTGGTTGGTCATGGATGGATGCAAAGACCCTTTTCTGGCACTTTTGGCCAATCTGTATGAGCGAATACGCCAATACGACCATCATTGCGACTTTGATGCAAAATTTCAGTGACAAAACGTATCCTTGTTGTACGTCTCTTTACTGGCCAGGAGATTGCCCCGAAGGCAGGAACCAGCGGCGCAGTTCCAACACAACATCAGCGGGCGCCTCCTCGGGTAAAAAATGCCCGCAATCCATGATCCTGCCTTCGACCTCATCGGCGTAGTTCTGCCACACTTCCATGACATCGTAGGTGCGATGAACAAATCCCTTGCGACCCCATAGCACCAGCAGCGGACATCCGACCTTGCGATCACGGTCGCGCTCGTCATGTTCAAGGTCGATCGTGGCGGCGGCGCGGTAATCCTCGCAGGAGGCATGGATCACCTCCGGGTCACGGAAACAGCGCAGGTATTCGGCAACGGCGTCCGGGTCGAACGTGGCCTCCGGTCCACTCCAGCGCTCGAGCTTCTCCTTCAGGAAGTAATCCGGATCAGCGCCAATCATGTGCTCGGGCAATCCACCGGGCTGAATCAGGAAAAACCAGTGGTAGTAGCCGGTGGCAAAATTCTGGTCGGTGTGCCTGAACATGTGCAGGGTGGGCGCAATATCCATCACGCAAACACGGGCCACCTGCGCTGGATGGTCAAGCGCCAGGCGATGAGCCACCCGCGCACCACGGTCATGACCGGCAACAGCAAACCGCTGATAGCCCAGCGCGGCCATCACCTCCACCATATCCCGGGCCATTTCCCGTTTTGAATAGGCCTCGTGCCGGGTACCGGACGGGGGCTTGGAGCTGTCACCGTAGCCCCGAAGATCGGGACAGATCACGTGAAAGTTCCGGGCCAGGGCCGGTGCCACCCGGTGCCACATGGCATGGGTCTGGGGGTAGCCGTGCAGCAGCAGTAGCGGCGGCCCCTCACCACCATGGGCAAGGTGGATGTCTGCCCCCGGGGTCCTGATACGAGCGGTTCTGAATTCAACGCCTAGATCCATCACTTGGTTCCGCCTTTTATCCCATGCCTGCTGAAGTGGATAGTGTAGCCAATCACTGGCAGGGTTCGAATCAAAACAGGGCCCGCAACCGGACCTGGCGTTCCCGCTATTTTCGCGTTTATCTTAGACATTGGTTTCGTTGCGTCTTGCTGCAGGCCGTTTTTAGGGCCACTATCGTAACCATCCATATTTGCGAAAACGAAAAGGCACCGCATGTTTCTCGAACGCTACCACTCAATCCAGGACGGACACGTGCTGATCAGCGCAACCCAGGCCAGCCGCTTTGCCAAGGAAGTAGCCGGGGATTTCAACCCGATCCACAACCCTGATGCACGGCGCTTCTGTGTGCCCGGAGACCTTCTTTTTGCCCTGTTGGTGGCCCACTTCGGCCTGTCCCGGAATATGACGTTCCATTTCCGCAGCTTGCTGGGGGAAAATGTCCCCCTGGAATTTCGAGAAGACAATGACGGCCTGATCCGGGTCTACGACGACAAGGGCAGGGTCTATATCGAGGTTGAGCGCAACGGCGAACGCACCCACGATGACACTGTCATCGAGAATTTCACCCGCTGCTATGTCGCGGCTTCCGGTAAGAACTTTCCACACACCCTGAAACCGCTGATGGAAAGCGAGGGCGTGATGTTCAATCCGGACAGGCCCATGATCATGTATCAAAGCATGAACCTGACCCTGGATACCCTGGATGCACCCCACCCTGACTTGGAGCTCCATAACGCCGAATTGAAGCCGGAAGGAAAGCGCGGCAACGTCTCTCTGGACTACCGGGTGCTTACCGGTGGCAAGACTGCCGGCGAGGTTTCCAAGAAGCTGGTTGTCAGTGGCCTGCGTGAATACGACGCAGACGCGATGGACGCAGTTGTTGAGGAGTTCTACCGGCTGAAGAACAAGTCCTGGGACTAGCGGATAACGTGTCATGGCAGCAACACCGGTAAGCCGGGAAGAAAAGCTGGCGGCCCTGGCCCGCCTCGACAGGTTCAGCCGAATGGCAGACAACGCCATCGGCATACCGTTTACCCGATTCCGGATCGGTTTCGAGCCTGTCATCGGCCTGGTTCCAGTGCTTGGTGATTTTGCCGGCCTGATCATGTCGGGCTACGTACTTGTGGAAGCACAGCGGGCCGGCGCCAGCACCCGCGTTAAAGGGCAGATGGTCCGGAATATCGCAATCGACTTTGTTGGTGGCCTTATTCCCGTCGTCGGGGACGCCTTCGACTTTGCCTGGAAAGCCAACGCCCGCAATGCGCAACTGCTACGTGAACACCTCGAGGCCGAGCTGCGCCCGCAGCCCAAGCCAACGTTTCCCTGGCGGCAGTTCCTGACAATGATTGCCATTCTATCCGGGCTGACGGCCCTGGTTGTGGTTGTCGCGCTCTGACCCGGGGGCACGACGGATTTGTGCCTTGCAGCCATCAAGGCTTAACCTTGGGGAAATATACATTAACCAATCCAGGGGACAATCATCATGGCAAAGAACATCTGCTCCAACTGTGGCAATAGCATCCCTGCGGGAAGCAAAAAATGCCCGGAGTGCGGCAGCCTTCAAACGTCCAGGTTCAAGATGATCCTGGGCGCAGCCACGGTACTGATCGCGGCTCTGGTTATTGTCATAGGAGCGGTGTTCATCATTGCCAAAGACGAACCTGCCAATCCGGCCGGCGACACCACCGAGATAAACCCCTAACCCGACACCTTCTCCAGAAAGGAAAGATAGGATCGGGCCACGTTATCCGGTGCCTCTACCTGGGGATAGTGGCCGATACCGGGCAGTTCACCAAACCAGGCCAGCGGCAGTTCCAGCTTCTGCCGCGCCAGCAACTCCTGCGCTACCGTATCGCCGTAATCATGGGCAAGCACATGAAAGCGGTCCAGCCCCAGCTGCCTGACCACGCCCTCTACAATGTCCGCCTGTTGATGAATGGAGTATCGGTGTGATGCGGGCTTTTCGGAAAAGCCGAAACCCAGCATGTCCATGGCGACCACGCGGTGAGCCTGGCGCAGGGCGGGCCAGATTTTATGCCAGTCCCAGCTTGCCGTGGGGAAACCGTGAATCAACAGAATGGTTTCCTGCCCCGGTTCCCCCTCATCCATTGTGAATATCCTGAATCCATTGATAGTCCGGGTCTTGCCCCTGGACTGCCACTCGCTTGGGCGCATCTTGTCTCCGGGTGCCAAGTCTGGCGGTTTATTGATGTTATTGTCCAAGGATCATGCGAAAACCTGAACTTGACGTCAAGTTTGATTTTTGTTAATTATTCTGGTTCCAATCGGGGACCAATCATGAAGCCAGCACCCAGACAGGAGCGAGCCATCCGCAAACGCAATGCGTTGCTTGCGGCCGCGTTTGACGAGTTTTCCAGCCAGGGTTTTGAAGCCACCACGGCCAAGTCCATTGCTGATCGCGCCGGTGTTGCTACCGGAACTTTCTACCAGTACTTCCACAACAAGCAGGATGCGCTGCTGGAAATCACCCAACAGCGTTTTGCCCAGCTGCAGCAGCACCTTCAGGTTCCGGAAGCCAGGCTCGGGGTTACTCCCGACAATAACGCCGACATTCGCGGTATTTTCCGCCAGGCGCTGGGCTTTCTCTACGATTTCCATCAGCAGGAATCAGGCCTTCACGAGGTGCTGGAATACCGCCGCCGGGTGGATCCTGCCCTGGCCGAACTGATGGATAACGGCGAGACCGTATTGATGGAAAGGGTACGCGCCTTTGTAGCGCGCTATGTCAGGGATGGTGTGGAAACCACCGCCTTCTGCCTGTTTTCCATGGCCGAAGGCATGGTGCACCGGCATGTTTTCCAGGGGCACCAGGATGTTCAGCGCGACGACTTGATTGAAAGGGGCACACAGATACTGGCGGCCTACTTCGAAAACCAGAACAACAATGGGTGAAACAGCCATGAGCGATGAAACAACCAATACCACCTGGGACTATCTTATCCAGGGCGCGAAAGTGTTCGATGGCAGTGGCAAACTGCCGGCTTACCAGGACATAGCTGTAGCCAACGGCAGGATTGCCGAACGGGGAGCCAGTCTCGACCCCCAGAAGGCTCGCAAGGTCATCGATGGCAGCGAGCTCTGGGCCATGCCGGGACTGTTCGATATCCATACCCACTACGACCTCGAACTGGAAGTCGCCCCCGGCCTGCCGGAATCCGTGCGCCATGGCACCACCACGGTGGTCATCGCCAACTGCAGCCTGGGGCTGGCCTTTGGCGCCCAGCGCAAGGATGGGGCAGACCCCATCGTGGATTGCTACGCCCGCGTGGAAAACATCCCCAAAGGTGTGCTGAGGGCAACGGCAGACCGGGTCGACTGGCAGACCCCAAAGGAATACATCCAGCACCTGAACAAACTCAGCCTGGGCCCCAACCTGGTCACCCTGGTGCCCCACTCCATGCTGCGCATCGAAGTGATGGGGTTTGAGGCCAGCATCTCCCGTGACCCCACGGAAGACGAACTCCAGGCCATGGAATCCCTGCTGGAACAGGCACTGGACGACGGCTATGCAGGTTTCTCTACTGACGCCCTGCCCTTCCACTACCTGGCCAACCAGCCCAACACCCGCAAGACCATACCCACCCAGTTTGCGAAATACCCGGAAATCAAGCGGCTGACCGATGTGGTCCGGCGCAAAGGTGGTGTCTGGCAGGCCACACCGCCAAAAGACAGTACCATTGGCACCATCAAGACCTTCCTGCTCAGTTGCGGTCTTTTCCACGGTAAGCCACTGAAAACCACCGTTGTGGCAGCGCTGGATGTACACAGCAACCGCAAGATCGTGCGGCTGGCACGCTTGCTGGCCCGTGTGCTCAATTCCCGGCTGCTGAAAGGAGACTTCCACCTTCAGGCCCTGGCGGCACCCTTCAAGGTATGGTCCGATGGCGCAGTTACGCCGCTCTCGGAGGAGATTGAAGAGCTGCGCATCCTCAATGAAACCGAACTGGAAGACCGCGAAGGCAGGCTGAAGATTCTCAACGACCCGGACTACATCAGGCAGTTCAAGGCCATGTGGATGAGTGGCAAGACCGGTTTTGGACCCAAACGCCTGAAGCGTCTGGTGCGCCTTGAGGATTACGCCTTCAACCGTAGTCTCGAGGACATGACCATCGACGTCTGCCCCCTGAAGGACTGGGAAGGCAAGACCTTTGCTGAGGTTTTCATGCGCGTTAAAGCGGTGAACGCGGGTAAACGCCCTGAGGGCAGCGATGCCGAAAAAGCCCTGCTGCAGGACTACTTTAGCCAGGTTAAGGACGAAGGCGACTTTGTGCTGGCGATGCTGCGGGCCTTCGACCGTGACCTGAGCTGGTACACCATCTCCGCCAACCGGGACGAACGAACAGTGCGCAACCTGCTCATGGACCGCCAGCTATTGCCCGGCTTCAACGACAGCGGCGCCCACCTGACAAACATGGCCTTTTACGACGGCAACCTGCGGGCCCTGAAACTGGCATCGGATGGCGGCGATATGGATGTAACCTATATAGTCCGCCGTCTCACTCGCGATCCCGCCCGCATATTTGGCGTCAAGGGCGGCAGCATCGAAGTGGGTGACCAGGCGGACCTGATCCTGGTGGATCCCTCCGCACTGCGCCGCATGGACCATAACAGAACCGTGAGACGCCAGTACCGAGAGGAGTTCCAGCATGAACAACTGGTTAACCGCACCGATGGCGTGGTGCCCCTGGTGATGATTGCCGGCCATCCGGCCTGGCAGGGAACGGATTTCGACGAATCACTGGGCCAGAAAAAAATGGGCACCGTACTGGAGACCACCTTTTAATCAAAAACCGATAGCAAACCAGAATAGCAGTCAGCAAACCCGTACCCCCCGAGTTGCGATCCCTGAGGGGGTTTTATCCTGCGGCTTTCATAAAATGCCTGTGAGACTGCCGGTTTTGCTGTTTTCTACCTTTCTGCTACATAAAACCAACACTTGACCTACCGTTTAAAACCCACCTTTCGCGGTAAGTGGCTAGTATTGATCACAGGTTCCAACGGACAGCCTGAGAGTTCCCCTTGCCCCGCGCCATCGGTTACCAGCCATTATTGCAGAAATCACTCGCGACACTCTGCCGGGTGGCGATGACGCTGTGCCTGCTGGTGGCTGCGATTCCCGCAGCGTCGGCACTGGCTCCGGTTGATATTACGCAGACAGACGACACCCTCCAGCTCGGGCCGTACCTTGAGTACCTCAAAGACCCGGATCGACGTGAGGACCTGGCCGAGGTTCGTGCCAGTAACGAACTTTTCACGCCCCACACCGGTGACGTGCTCAACATCGGCTACACCAGCGCCGGCCACTGGGTGCGGTTCCGGCTTACCAATACCGGCACGGAGCCGCAGACCCGGTACCTGGAGTTCCGCTCTGCGTTCGTCGATCGACTGACGCTTTACCATCCCCAAGAGCGAACCGGTTACGGGAAAACCGAATCCGGCAGGCTGGTAACACCACCAGAGCGCCCGCACCCATCCCGGCACTTTGTTTTTCCGATTACCCTGTCACCGGGCGCTGACGCCGTTTACTACCTGTATGCCGACAGTGCCGATACCCTGACTATCCCGCTCTATCTGCATACCGATACCGGGCTGCAGCAAACCGTGTTAACCAGCCGCTCCTGGCTGAGCTTCTTTCAGGGACTGATTGCCGCCATGGCTGTATTCAGCCTGTTCCTGCTAGTGACACTGCGCGACCGGGTCTACGGCTACTACATTGGCGTCATCATAATGCATCAGGGCCTTTTCTTTACCCTGTTCAATGGCCTGGGCTACCAGTATTTCGGCCTGGAGAATCCCTGGTGGTCGAGGGAGGCGTTGTCGATACTGGTCAGTCTGACAATGCTGATGATCATGCAATTCACACGGGTTCTCCTGGACACCAGGAATCAGCAACCCCGCCTTGACCGGGTGATCGCCGCTATCCAGTGCGCTGCCATTGCAATCGCCGGCCTGAGTCTGTTTGTCGACTATTACCTGTCCATCCGCCTTGCCAACCTTCATGGCTCTGTCACGGCCCTCGCGGTCTGGGTCGTTGGCTGGAACGCTCTGCGCAAAGACCACCCTGCCGCCCGGTACTTCCTCATTGCCTGGACATCACTCATTGTCGGCGGACTGACCTACAGCCTTAAATCCTGGGGGCTGCTTCCAAGTAACGCCTTCACCGAACACAGCTGGCAGATTGGTGCAGCCATCGAGGCCATTTTCCTGTCACTGGCGATCGCCGACCGCATTACTAACGAAAGCCGGCAACGGATCCGGCTGCAATACGAAGCGCAGCAGGCACAGGCCACGGCGCTGGAAATCCAGCGCCGTGCCAACGAGACACTGGAAAAGAGTGTTCGCGAGCGTACCGAAGAACTGCGGGAGGCAAACCGCAAACTTCAGCAGCTTAGCGACACCGACCAGTTAACCGGGATCAGTAATCGCCGCTCACTGGAACGCTACCTCCAGCATACCTTCGAACGGGCACTCGTGGACCGGAAGCCTGTGGCCGTGCTGTTGATTGATATTGACCACTTCAAGCCAGTCAACGACACCTATGGGCACCAGGCCGGAGATGACTGCCTGAAGGAGATCGCCGAGCGAATCAGGTCGAGTGTCGCGTCCGAACCTGTCAATACACGAGCCGGACCACTCGGATTAACCATCAGTATGGGGGTGTATGCTGCCGCTCCAGTGAAGGGCGATTCCGCCGAGAACTTCCTCCAAAAGGCGCATCAGGCGCTCTATCGCTCAAAGCATGAGGGACGCGACAGGGTAACGCCGTTTCGGTGAGGATGCCCACACTGTGGCAGCTCTCACCGAGATGGGGAGCCCGCAACGCCTTATCGAGGGTGCCCGCCACCTTGATAATAGGGAGCTGGAGGATCTAAGCAGCCGCCTGACCGCCAATCTGGTCAGCTTCTGGGAGGCGCTGAGGTTGTGCGGCAAGCTCGCCCCCCAGCCTCACCTGGGCACCCTGTTCCGGGTGAACCCCTGGGATTAGGGCGAGGCCTTGCGCTGCGTTACCACCAGCGCAACCCCGGTGATGGATATGGCACCACCGATCATCGCCAGCACGCCCAGCCGCTCATCGAACAGCCAGAACGCTTCCAGGGCTGTCACCGGTGGCACCAGGTAGAAAAGGCTTGCCACCTGGGAAGCAGCGCCGCGGCGAATCAGCCACATCAGCAGCAGGATTGCGCCGATCGAGACCCCGCAAACCAGCCACACCATCGACCATATCAGCGGCGGGGCCCACTCCACCTCACGGGTTTCAAAAACGAAGGCGCCAACCGCAAAAAACGTTGCCGCGGCACTGTATTGAATAAAGGTGCCTGCCACCAGATCCGCCTGGGTACCATGGCGCTTCTGATACACCGTACCCAGGGATATGCCGCCGAGGGAGAGCGCCGCCCAGATCAATGTCCATAGCGGGAAGTCCGTGGTGGAGGGGCCACCACCGAATTTCTCGAGCAGCACCAGGGTCACCCCGACCAGGCCAAGGGCCAGTCCCAGCCACTGGCGGGACGACACACTCTCCTTGAGGACCAGGATAGCCACTGCAGAGGTCACCAATGGCTGCAAACCAACGATTAACGAGATAATCCCCGAGGGCATGCCGCCCTGAATGGCGTAATACACGCCACCCAGGTAGCAGCCATGCACCAGCAACCCGGTTACCGCCAGATGTCCTGCCCCACGCCACCCGGGCCAACGGGTCTTCATGACCCATGCCAGCACGCTGAGCAATGTCAGCGTGAACAACATGCGTATCAGCAGAAGGGTGAAGGGCTCAGCAAAGGGCAGACCGTATTTGGCGCCAATGAAGCCCGTGCTCCACAACCAGACGAAAAGGGCGGGCACAAAAAACGAATAGAAAACCTGGGGCATGGGTTCAACCGCGAGTCAGAGGTGTTTGGAAACGGATCAGATGCTGTCTTTTTCCTTGCCAGACTCGTCGGTCAGTTTGCGTTCAGTGTCATTCCACTGCTCGGACAGCGCTTCGTAGGCATCAGAAAAGCCTTTCTTGGCGCGCTCCCATGCCGAGGAGGAACTGGCCTGAAGTTCGTCATACCAGTTCTGCACACGTTCCCGCTGCTCCCGCAGCGACTCCAGGCTCTTCCGGGACCGCTCCCGGGCCTTGTCACTCATGTCGTCCCAGTTCCGGTCCAGCTCCTGCTGCAGCGTTTCAATGCGCTGATCCAGGGCTTCAAGGGTACTTTCAATGGTCGCTTCCGCCTCGGCTTTCTGGTCCGCCCCGAACTTCTCCAGAGCTTCGCCCAGTTCCCGCGTTTCTCTCTTCAGGGACTCGACCGATGACTCCTCGGATGTTTCCGCATGGAGGTTGCCCGACATGCCAAGCGCCAGAATCAGTGCCAGATGATAACAACAGTGTTTGAAGTACATTAGAATTCTCCCGGGTTTATTTGGTGGATCATAGCAATCTTTCAGGCCGGCATTCAGCTATCGGCTCCTGCCAATGCCTCCAGCACGGCCTCGCAAACCTCTTCATGGTTCCTGCCCACACAATCAATGGCTATATCGGCGACACCAGAATAGAGCGCAAAACGCTCAGTGAACAGTTCCTCCAGCGACTGGTCCGGACGACGTGAAATGCCTCGCGCGCTGTGATCACCAATGCGCTCAAGCACCAGTCCCAGTGGAATATCGAGAAACACCACCACGCCGCCGGCTTTCAGATGCTGCATCGCCGGCTCGCTGTAGACCGCACTGCCACCGGTGGATATAACCTGGCCTCGCACATCCAGGCTGAGTAACACCTTTTCCTCTATTCGTCTCAGCGCCTGGTAGCCGTCGCCGTCAACAATCTCCTGCAGGGTGCGGCCGGCTTCCTGCTGAATCAGCAGGTCGGTATCAATAAACCCCAGCCCCATACGCTTGGCCAGCAATACCCCGACCGTGCTTTTACCGCTCCCCGGCATTCCAATGAGCACAACATTACTGGCTGCTTTATGGGCGGACATTGTTCCTCCAGAATCTGGCAATAATGAGAACTGGCCGGCTATACGGGAAAACTGATGCTTCGCCGACAACCATCGCGGTTTCTTCAGCCAACTATAGCCGTATAATCAACTAAGAGGCCGGAAGTTGGCGAAAGCAGCCGGTTTTATTGATCAGGCAGTCCAAGAGCAAACAATGACAAGCGGCAAAACCTTTATCACTTCCACGCTGGCGCTTCTGCTACTGGGTTTTTCTGCGCCGGTGGCAGCGGACAGTATCAAGCGCATTGTTCATCCGGACGGAAGGGTAGAGTACACCAACGTAAACGGCAGCGGTCAGAAACGGGCGTCCACGAAGGATGAAGTGGTCTACCGTTACCGGGACGATAACGGCGTGATTGCCTACAGCAGCGTGCAACCGGCCAGCACGAATTTCGACGTTATCCGCTTTCACTGTTACGCCTGCGACCCGGACTCCACCGTGGACTGGCGCACCACACCGCTGTTCCTGCAACCCTACCGCGACGAAATCAGGACTGCCGCCAGGGAATTCAATGTTGACCCGGCCTTGGTGCGGGCTGTCATCCACGCCGAGTCTGCGTTCAATGACCAGGCCCTGTCCCCCAAAGGCGCCCAGGGGTTAATGCAGCTGATGCCCGCCACCGCAGAAGAGCTGGGCGTTGGTAACGCCATGGTGGCCCCGGAAAACATCCGCGGCGGCGTCAATTACCTGGCACGCATGCTCAAGCGCTTTGACGGTGATATCCGACTGGCAACCGCTGCCTATAACGCCGGCCCGGGCGCTGTTGGCCGCCATGGCGGCATACCGCCCTACGCCGAAACCCGGGCCTACGTGGAACGGGTGGGCATTCTGCACGAACGTTACGCAAGCAACTGATGCGGCGTTAACCAAACGCCAGCCAGGCCCCAACCAGTATCATCAGACTACCCGCTACCCGGTTAACGGTTCGAACACCTCCGCCCTGCTTCAGGGCCTTGCGCAAGGTCCTGCCACCATGGGCATAGAGCTGGAGACAGAGGAACTCCAGGCCTAGGATGATCAGGATCAGCGCTGTCAATTGTGGCGCCAGCGGCAGTTTGCTGTCGATAAACGGGGGCAGCAGCGCGATGAAAAACGCCCAGCCCTTGGGGTTGGCAATCGCCGTAACGAACCCCTGGAGTGCCAGCTGCAGCCGTGAGCTTTCAACCGGCGCCGAGTCCTCTTCCGGCATTGCCATTTTGCCTTTGGACTGCCACATCTGGACGCCCAGCCAGGCAAGGTAGGCGCCGCCAGCGTACTTGAACACGGCAAACGCTGTCGGGTACTTGAGCATAAACGTTGCCACACCCACCGCTGCGGCTGTCGCCACCACAGCAACGCCGACGAGCTCGCCTGCCATCATCCATAACGCCCGCCTGACACCAATGGTGATGCCCAGCGACAGTGCCAGGGTCATGCACATGCCCGGGGTGATGGACACCATGAAGAACGTCGGGATAAAGGCATACAGCAGGGCCAGATTCAATGTCACCACAAACAGACTCTCACGATGGGGGATGCGAAACCGTTAATTATACAGCCCCTGCAGATAACGCAACCCGGAAAGCTGAACCATCTGCCCGCGAATCCACGCCACTCTTTCCCACACGTAGGCAGAGGGGCTGGCAGCATCGAGCACCTTCGGATTGGGAAGCACCGCCGCAAGCCGGGCAGCCTGGGTTTGGGACAGCTGGCTGGCAGGAATGCCGAAATAGAGTCGACTGGCCGCTTCAACCCCGTAGACTCCGTGACCAAACTCGGCAATATTCAGGTACACCTCAATAATCCGCCGTTTTGGCCAGAGTGCGTCGATCGCCAATGCCAGCCCTGCTTCGAGTGCCTTACGGCTGAAACTGCGCCCACTCCACAGGAACAGGTTCTTTGCGGTTTGCTGGGTAATCGTACTGGCCCCCCTCAGGCCCTGGCCCGCCTGGTACTCCGCCAGTGCCTTGCGAATGGCACCAAAGTCCACGCCCCGGTGGTGCGGAAAACGCTGGTCTTCACTGGCTACCACTGCCAGCGGCATCCAGGGTGAGATATCATCCAGACTTACCCATTGCTGCCTGAGCTCGTGGCTGGAGCCGGATAGCAGATGTCCGAGCATAAAGGTGGATGTGGGTGGATTCACGAACCGGAAAAGCAGGATCATTGCGATAATAAGCAGGAAAGCCCCAGCCAGGGTCCAGGCAACCGAACGCAGGTATTTTCGGATCAGGGAGTGTCTCGCCACGGTGTTATCTTCAACTGGTTATGGATTCTTGATGAAACCGGAAAAGAGCCAAAAGACTATCACATTACCCCTATGAAGCTTTCCCGGATTCTCAGTAACCAGAACGGTGTCAGCCGCAAACAGGCCAACGCATTGATTGCTGCCGGGAAAATCATGGTGGACGGCATTATCTGTCAGGAAGCTGCACGTGAGATAAACCGTTTCTCAGAGGTAACCAGCCAAGGCCGTATTGTCCAGCCGGGTGAGCCTTCCTGCTACCTGATGCTTCACAAGCCCGCGGGATACCTCAGTGCGACGACGGATACCGTTCACCAAACCGTCATGGAGTTGATCGACCCCCACCTGCATAACGACCTCCATATCGCCGGGCGGCTCGACCGGGCCAGTACCGGCTTGCTGATTCTGACCAATGACGGCACCTGGTCGCGCCGGCTGACCGAACCGGCAATCAAAATGCCGAAGGTTTACCGGGTCTCTACCGCCAGTGCCATTGCCCCGGAGACGGCCAAACGTTTCGCTGACGGGATCTGGTTTGCATTCGAGAAGCTCAGGACCTCCCCCGCACGACTTGAACTGCTCGGGCCACAGGAAGCGCGGGTTACCATCTACGAAGGCCGCTATCACCAGGTAAAGCGCATGTTTCATGCGGTCGGCAACCGGATAACCGCCCTGCACCGGGAAAAGATGGGCGACATTCAGCTGGATGACAGGCTCTCGCCGGGCGCCTATCGCTGTCTGACAGAAGAGGAGATACGCTCTGTCCGCTAACAACCGGTTGGTGGATTGACACTGGATTGACCCAGCTCAGCTGCTGGTGGCATTGCAGGATGGCAAAATACGCTAAGCTTTCCTGAAAGTGATAACACCAAACACGGAACGTCCCTCGCCATGACCGAATACGACAACAGTTCAAGCTATTACCCTCGCCCACTGAGACATCTGAGCAGCTATCTGTCCGGGCTGGTGGAGGGGCGGCTCTGGCTGAAAGTCCTCATTGGCATGTTCCTGGGCCTTGTTACCGGCACCTTGCTCGGCCCTTCCGTTGGCCTTGTCGAGCCGGCGACAGGCACGCTCATCGGTAACTGGTTGGCGTTTCCGGGACAGCTCTTCCTCGCCACCATCCAGATGATCGTGATCCCCCTGGTCATCGCCTCTGTGGTGCGAGGCCTTGCCGCCAGCGAGGATCTGGACCAGCTCCGCAAGATGGGGCTGCGGGTGACCGGTTTCTTTGTCGTCACCACCGCCATCGCCGCGTCCATCGGGCTCTGGATTGGCAACCTGATGAATCCCGGCGGAATGATGACCAGCCTGGCCAACACCGTTCCAGCCGGGGAAGGCACGACGGCCGCTGCAACCATGCCCAGTGTGGATGAGCTTCCCAGAACCCTGATCGGCCTGCTGCCGGGCAATCCGCTGGACGCCATGGTCGAGGGCCAGATGCTGCAGGTGGTGATCTTCTCCATCATCGTCGGCATCGCCCTGGTAAGCATGGCCCCTGAAAAATCCCGGCCGTTGCTGGACCTGCTGGACTCCCTGCAACAGGTCTGCATGACGGTAGTACGCTGGGCCATGCGGCTGGCGCCTTACGCAGTATTCGGACTGATGGCACAGCTGACAACCACTATCGGCTTCCAGGCCATGGTGGGCATGGCTTCCTACGTAGCAACAGTTCTGGTGGGGCTACTGCTTTTGCTGGGCGTATACATGCTGATCCTGAAGCTGCTGGCAGGACAGCCGCCTGTCCAGTTCATCAAGGACAGTCGCGACGTCCTGTTGCTTGCGTTCTCCACCTCAAGCTCGGCGGCTGTCATGCCACTGTCGATCCGCACCGCCGAGGACAAACTCGGCGTGCGCCCCTCCGTCTCCCAGTTTGTCATTCCGCTCGGCGCTACCATCAACATGAACGGCACGGCACTGTATCAGGCTGTGGCGACGGTTTTCCTGGCGCAGGTCTATGGCATTGATCTCAGCATGGGCAGTATGGCGCTGGTCGTCGCCATGGCTGTGGGCGCCTCCATCGGCTCGCCGGCAACCCCAGGCGTGGGCATCGTCATTCTGGCAATGGTATTGCAGACTGTCGGTATTCCGCCGGGTGGCATTGCATTGATCATGGGGGTGGACCGGATTCTGGACATGTGCCGTACGGCGATTAACGTAACCGGAGACCTGGTTACCTGCCGCCTGATGGAAAACTGGTCCGGCAAACGGCTACCCTCGGAGCCGGTGCCCCAGGAGTCCTGAGGGCGACGCAGCGGCGGGCTTTCTGGTAACCTGACGCTTCGAAAGTCCAACCGGGAGTTCCCATGACAACCGTGCAAATCGATATTGTTTCTGACATTGCCTGCCCCTGGTGCGCCATCGGTTATGCCCGCCTGGAAAAGGCTATGGAAGCCCTGAAGGACGAGATGGTGTTCGATGTTCAGTGGCATGCCTTTGAGTTGAACCCGGATCCTTCCGGCGACGGCGAACCTATCCTCCCGGCCCTGAGCCGAAAATACGGGCGCAGTGAAGACGAAATGAGAGCCAACCAGGCCCAGATGATAGAGATCGCCCACGGACTGGGACTGAACTTCGAAAAACTTCAGGAACGCTACACCCGCAATACCTTTGACGCCCACCGGTTGGTGAAGTGGGCAGGGGAAAAGGGTAAACAGACCGAGATGAAAATGGCTTTTTTCGAGGCCTATTTTGGTCGCGCTGAAAACATCTCGAATCCGGATGTGCTCGTGCATTGCGTGGAAACCATCGGCCTGGACGGCGATGAAGCCCGCGAGATACTGGCATCGGACCAGTACGCGGATGCTGTGAGGCAGGACGAGGCCCGCTATCAGCAAGCTGGCGTGTCAGCGGTACCCGCCTTCATCATAAACGGAAAATATCTGGTTTCTGGCGCGCAGGAGCCGGAAACACTGACAAAAGCGTTCCGGGAGATTACGGAGGCTGCCTGAGCCATTGCCGGTAGTCATCATTGAAAACCCCCTTCCCTGGGGGTATTCAACAGACCAACGGTTACTCGGAGGCTGCAATCAGGCTGGCGTTACCGCCGGCTGCGGTGGTATCCACACACAGGTGGCGCTCAATCACGTATCGCTGATCCAGGTTGTGCTCGGTAATCAGCGGCAACAGCGCACCGTCACGCTTCATCAGTGCCCGACGATACGGCTTCAGCAGTGACGGCTTTGCACAGCTCACGATCGCCTCGAAGCCATTGACCGTTTCCACGGCATCCGGCTCCAGGCGGCCTTCCATGCCGACAACTGGCAGGCCGGCCTTGGCGGCACGCTCCACGGTGTGAGTGATACCCGGTGCAATCACCACCGCTTTATTACCCTGAGCCAGAGCCATCGTCATCTGTTCGATGGCGGTTTCCTTATCCGGGCCGAGACACAGCACGGTGCCACGGGCGTGGTTGCTCAGAATGTTGCTCTCCCCGGTTGGCCCGGGCATTTCCTCGGCGTGGGCATCCAGTGGCTGTGGAACCGAATCAAAGAGTTGTTTCATGATCTCGATTCGCGCTTCTGGCTGCTGGGTGTCCATCTTGCCAAGCTTGCCGATCAGGCTCTCCAGCTTCCTCGCATCCACTTTCTCGTCAATGGACTCCGTCGGGCGCTGGACTGTCTCACCCTTCATGAACCGGCGCACATACTGGGGACCACCGGCTTTCGGGCCGGTGCCAGAGAGGCCTTCGCCACCAAATGGCTGCGAGCCCACGATTGCACCGATCTGGTTCCGGTTGACGTAGGTGTTACCCACCTTGATGCGGCTGGCTATGCGATCAACCCGCCGATCTACCCGGCTGTGAATACCAAAGGTCAGACCGTAGCCCTTGGCATTGATGTCATCCACTACCTTATCGATGTCTTTGGCATCAAAGGTTGCCACATGAAGCACCGGGCCGAAGATCTCTTCCTCCAGATCCTCAATGCCATTGACCTTGAGCACTGCCGGAGACACAAAGTTGCCCTTGTGGGGCACTGACAGTTTCTTCAGAAGCAGGTCTTTGCTCTCGAATTTCTTGCAGTGATCGATGATTTTCTTGGCAGACGGGTCATCAATGACCGGGCCCACGTCCGTAGACAACAGCCAGGGGTCACCAATGCCAAGCTCTTCCATGGCGCCATACAGCATTTCCAGCAGGCTATCGGCAATATCTTTCTGGATGTACATCATTCGCAGCGCCGAACAGCGCTGGCCGGCACTCTGGAAAGCGGAGGCCAGCACATCGCGAACCACCTGCTCCGGAAGAGCGGTGGAATCCACGATCATGGCGTTGAGGCCGCCGGTCTCTGCCACCATGACGGCATCCGGTTCCATGTTTTCTGCCATGGCCTTGTCGATGACCTTGGCAGTGTTGGTGGAACCGGTAAAACAGACACCGGCTACGCGGGAGTCCGAGGTCAGGCCCGCACCCACAGTGGCGCCTGTCCCTGGCAGAAGCTGGATCGCATCCCTGGGAATACCCGCCTCGTGCATCAGCTCTACGGCCCGGGTGGCCAGCAGGGACGTCTGCTCGGCAGGCTTGGCCAGTACCACGTTGCCCGCCACCAGGTTTGCCAGAATCTGGCCGGTAAAAATCGCCAGCGGGAAGTTCCAGGGCGAAATACACACAACCGGCCCACGGGCTTCGCCGCTGTCTTTGTAGCGAACACCTTCGTTGGCGTAGAAGTGGGCAAAGTCCACAGCCTCACGGATCTCGGCAACCGCGTCCGACAGGGATTTACCCGCCTCCCTGCCGGTCAACGCGAACAGCTCGTAGGTGTTTTCTTCATAGAGGTCCGCCACCTTGCGCAGGCAGGCAGCGCGGTCCTCTGCCGAGGTGGCAGACCAGGATTTGAAACCTTCCTGGGCCGCGGAAATGGCCGTGTCGATATCAGCTTCGTTGGCCTGGGTAACATGGCCCACCAGATCATCCGGGTTGGCCGGGTTGCGAACCACCTGAACTTCTGTGCCCGCCACGTTGCCTGCGATCAGCGGCCCGCCTTTCCAGTGGTGTTCCTTGAAGGCACCACGGCCCTTTTCAATAGCCTCGATGGTCACCGGATCAGTGAGATCCCAGCCTTTGGAATTGCGGCGATTCTCACCAAAGATCTTGTACGGATGCACAATTGCATCGCTGGAAATGTTGCTACCCATTTCCTTGACCGAGTCGATCGGATCCTTGGCGATCTGTTCCGGCGTAATGCTGGTATCCACGATCTGGTTCACGAACGAACTGTTGGCACCATTCTCCAGCAGACGGCGCACCAGATACGCCAGCAGTTCGCGGTGGGCGCCGACCGGCGCATAGATGCGGCAGGGTACGCCACTTTCTTTCATTACCTGGTTGTGCAGGGATTCACCCATGCCGTGCAGGCGCTGAAATTCGTAATTGGCTTCCCCACGAACCCTGGCCAGCTCGAGAATGGCTGACACCGAATGCGCGTTGTGGGTCGCGAACTGCGGGTAGATGCGGTCCGTCATGTTCAGCAGCTTGGTGGAACAGGACAGGAAGGACACATCGCTACAGGCCTTGCGGGTAAACACCGGAAACCCGTCCAGGCCCATCACCTGGGCACGCTTGATCTCAGCGTCCCAGTAGGCGCCCTTGACCAGCCGCACCATGATGCGACGGTCGTATTTTTCAGCGAGCCCGTACAGCCAGTCCAGCAGGAATGACGCGCGCTTGCCATAGGCCTGCACAACCACGCCGAAGCCGTTCCAGCCAGCCAGTTCAGGGTCGCTCAACAGCTCCTCGATGACGTCCATCGAGAGGTCCAGCCGGTCCTGCTCTTCGGCATCAATATTGAAGCCCATGTTGGCGGCAGCCGCTTTTTTGACCAGCCGCCTGGCTCTGGGCAGCAGCTCACTCATCACCCGCTCTTTGTTGCCGTACTCATACCGGGCCAGCAGAGCGGAGAGCTTGACCGAAATGCCCGGATTCTTGCGAACGTCGCCCTGGCAATGTTTGGCGATGCTATCGATGGCGTTGGAGTAGGAATTGTAATAACCCTGGGCATCGTGATCGGTGCGGGCAGCCTCCCCCAGCATGTCATAGGAGTAGGTGTAGCCCTTTTTCATGTAGTCTTCACCGGCCTTCTGGGCTTCCTTGATGTCACGCCCGAGCACGAACTGCCGCCCCATTTCTTTCATGGCCTGACCGGCCACCATACGGATCACCGGCTCGCCCATACGCTTTAGAAGCCTGCGGAGGGTTTCGCCCACGCTCTGGCGCTCGGATTCCGTCAGCAGGTTGCTGGTCATCAGCAGGGCGATGGTTGCGGTGTTGATCAACGATGACGAGGCCTTGCCAACGTGATCGCCCCAGCTGCCGGAGGTAATCTTGTCCTCGATCAGATCGTTGATGGTCACGCTGTCCGGGACCCGCAACATGGCTTCGGCCAGACACATCAGGGCGACACCCTCTTTCGTGGTCAGCCCGTACTCCGCCAGGAACTTCTCCATGATCGTGGACTTGGCGTTTTTGCGGACACTACGAACCAGCTCCGCTGCGCGGGCGGAAATTGCTTTTCTCTCTTCCTGGGTCAACTGAGCGCCAGCAATCATTTCACTGATGACGGTGTATTCATCGGCCAGATAGTAATTGCGAACGGCCTGCCTGCTATCGACGAGTTCAGGCGTCACTGATTGCTGCGGTCTCATAGTTGTACCCTCATATTTATGTATCTTTTTGGTCACTCCCCGCATTTTACCGAGAACGACAAAGACTATTTGACTGTAAAAACCAGACAGGCGTACCTTAAAGGCTTTTTTGACAAGCCAATTTTTAGTTTCTTCCTGTCATACAATCCCTGTTCAGGCAGAATCACTGAATCAACAGATCATTCCGCCTTCGCCGCCAGCTCCCGTAGCATGCTGTGGGCCACCGAGAAGACCGCGCAGTCCACCTCGTTCGCCGCTTGCATGTCGTCCAGCATCCGGTGCCAGCGTGTCAGAGGCGCCTGCTTTTCGTGACGCCAGACTTCCAGCAGATCCTCCGGCGATACCTTGTCGCCCTCTCCCTCAGGCGCCACGGTAAACACACTCCACGTCAGGTTCCTCAACTGATGATCCAGCTCATCACGGTAATGAAGCGTTGCCATCACCTGCCAGTGGCCACGGGCCTTGAAGTCAAGCATCTGGCGATCCAGCCAGGTCAGGTTAAGACCTTCCCCGAGACTGAAGTACACCCGGGCCACCGCCTCCAGATCCTGCTCAAGCTGGCGGCCAATCTCGATGATATCCATCAGCCAGTACCGGCTTTCAGCGGATGCGCAGTATGCCGCCAGGCCCTGCGGAACTGTCTGCTTACAGTACCTATCATAGCGTTCCTTCCACCGACTTGCAGGAATCACTGCTTCCAGGCTCTCGGTCGAAGCCAATACGTCGGTCAGGGGTCCCTGGTAATGCGCAACGCAGGATCGTGGATCCAGGTCGCCAAGACGGGCGTGCAGCAGCCAGCTGGTGCTTCGCGTCACGAGGCGTATGATGTCACCGAACAATTCCGCCTGGACGTCGGGACCAATCCTGCCATCCAATCCTTCTGTCGCCTTCCACTGAGTCTCTACGTCATGGATCTGCAGGGAGATCAGGTAAGCCGCGGCAATCCGGCCGCAGTCAGCGCCGGTGGCATTACGGATTTTATCCGCCCAGCTGATACCCATTCGATTGACGATGTCGTTGGCAATCTGGGTGGCAACAATCTCCGCACGCAGTGGATGCCCATCGATTGCCGCCGGAAAGTGCTCCAGCAGCGAGGCCGGAAACGCTGAATACAGCGCCCGGGCAAAGCGATGATCGTGAACAATGGGCGTTGTGAGCAACACCTGTTTGAGTTCAATCTTGGCGTAGGAAATCAGCACCGAAAGCTCGGGACGAGTGAAGCCCGAACCGCGTTGGCGCCGCTCCGTGAGTTCCTCGTCATCGGGCAGGAACTCCAGAGACCGGTCGAGCCTGCCCTCTGCCTCCAGCCGCCTCATAAGGCGCTCGTGCTCATCCATGGTGGCAACCGAGCCGCTTTGGGCAAGGCTTAACGCCATCGCCTGGCGATAATTGTTGCTCAGCACCAGCTCCGCCACCTCGCCCGTCATTGCCCTGAGCATCTCATTACGCTGGTCAAGGGTCATCTGTCCCCGGCGCACCTGCTCATTAAGCAGGATCTTGATGTTCACTTCGTGGTCGGAGCAATCCACGCCGCCGGCATTATCGATAAAGTCAGTGTTGGCGGCCCCGCCGGCCCGGGCAAAATCAATGCGGCCAAGCTGGGTGAAGCCCAGGTTTCCGCCTTCACCAAGCACCCGGCAACGTAGCTGATGGCTGTCGACTCTGACGGCATCATTGGATTTGTCACCAACGTCCTCGTGAGATTCACTCGCCGATTTCACATAGGTACCAATCCCGCCGTTCCAGAGCATGTCGACAGGCGCCTTCAGCAGCGCCCTGATCAACTCGTTGGGCGGCAGGCGATCCACCCTCACATCCAGGCAGGCCTGCATCTGCGGGGACAGGGGAATCCACTTTGCAGCACGGGAGAAGACTCCGCCTCCTTCACTGATCAGTTGCTCGTTATAGTCCGCCCAGCTCGATACCGGCAACTCGAACAGCCGTTTGCGCTCCGCAAACGATGCGACCGGCTCCGGTGCCGGGTCCACAAAGATATGAAGGTGGTTAAACGCGCCAATCAGTCGAATCCGGTCCGACAACAGCATGCCATTGCCGAACACATCGCCGCCCATGTCGCCGATGCCAACCACGGTGAATGCTTCGCTCTGGGTATCGATACCCTTCTCCAGGAAGTGGCGCTTGACCGATTCCCAGGCTCCCCGGGCGGTAATCCCCATCTTCTTGTGGTCATAGCCCTCACTGCCCCCGGATGCGAACGCATCCCCGAGCCAGAAGCCGTACTCATGGGCCAGCCGGTTGGCGATGTCAGAAAAGGTAGCGGTACCCTTGTCGGCAGCCACAACCAGGTAGGTGTCGTCGCCATCGTGGCGGACCACCTCGGGTGGCGGCACAACCTCGCCCTCATTGAGGTTGTCGGTCAGATCAAGCAATCCACGGATGAACGTCTGGTAGCAGGTGATGCCTTCCTCCCTCAACGCCTCCCGGGAACCGTCTTCCGGCGGGTGCTTGACAATAAAGCCACCCTTGGCACCTACCGGCACAATGACCGAGTTCTTCACCTGTTGCGCCTTGACCAGCCCCAGAACCTCTGTCCGATAGTCCTCTTTGCGGTCTGACCAGCGCAACCCACCCCGGGCCACCGGGCCTGCCCTGAGGTGGACCCCTTCAACCCTCGGTGAGCATACAAACACCTCGAAATGCGGGCAGGGTTTGGGAATATCCGGGATAGAAGATGGGTCCAGCTTCAGCGAGAGATAACCCTTGAACTCGCCGGTATCCTGATGCTGGAAATAATTGGTCCGCAGGGTCGCCTTGATAAGGACATAAAAACGCCTGAGAATCCGGTCGTCATCAAGACTTTTCACGTCATCGAGGGCGTCGAGAATGCCATTCTCAACGCGCTCAGCCTCTGACTCCCGGCGCTCCGCCAGAATGGCGTCCGGGTTGAACCTGGCGTTGAACAGGGCAATCAGCAGTGAGGTAATATCCAGGTGACGGGCCAGGGTGTCGGCAATAAATGGCTGGCTGAACCCGAAACGCAGTTGTTTGATGTAGCGGGAATAGGCCCGCAATACGCTGACTTCCCGCCATCCCAGGCTCGCTGCCATCATTAACTGATTGAAGTCATCGTTTTCCGCAAAGCCATTCCATATTTCACGAAAACCCTCTTGCAGCAGGGGCTTGGCCTTTTCAATATCGGCATCACGGCAACGGGAATGGAACTGCACGGTGAAATCACTGACACCAAACTGCTCTCCGTCCCGCCGCTGAATGCGATACGGGTGCTCACCCAGTACCCGCATGCCAAGGTTCTCCAGGATCGGAATCACATCGGAAAGGATGACCGACTTACCCTGACTGTAAAGCTTGAAACTCAACTCCTGTGCGCCCTGTTCAGCGGGCTGATAGAATCGCATGGGAACGTCGGAAGTCACGGCAATGGACTGGATCTGCTGAATGTCTTCAACAGCCTCCTCGATCGAAAATTTCGATCGGTAGCTTGACGGAAAACCGCCGCTGAACATGCCGGCAAAGCCTTTCCCCGGGCCCTCTCCCAGGACCTCGACCAACTGCCGTAGCAGCGCATCATCCCAGGACCGTGACTCCTCCAGCATGGTGGCAACAATTTCCCGCAGGTTTCGCGAGTCGTCAGGGTCGTAATCTTCGCCTTCAAGGGCATCTGAGAGTTGTTCCAGCAGGGTTTGTTTTTGTCGCGAATCGGGCTGGGACATCTGAAATCTCCGGGGCTATCAAATGGCGTATGTATGACTGGACACCCCCAGTATAGACAACTCCCCGAAGGCTCTTTGCCCATATCGTTTTAAAATGCAGGTATTTTGATTATATTCGTCTCCATAAACAGCCTTAAATCAAGCCGGGAAAACACGTTATGGTCGAACTGGACAGAATCGATCACTCCATCATCCGCGAGCTGCAGAAGCACGCACGGATTACCGTGACGGAGCTCGCCTCCCGGGTGGGACTGTCCAAAACGCCCTGCCAGGTTCGCATGCGGCGCCTTGAAGAACAGGGTTACATCACCGGCTATACCGCACTGGTCAACCAATCCAAACTGGGGCAAAGCCACATTGCATTCGCGCAGGTCACCCTTAACGACACCAGCAGCAACGCCCTTGCAGCCTTCAACAACGCGGCAAAACAGATCTCGGCAGTGGAGCAATGCCACATGATCGCCGGCAACTTTGATTACTTGCTCAAAGTGCGTACACGGAACATGGCCGAGTACCGGCAGGTGCTGGGAGAGCAGATATCCGCCCTGCCCCACGTATTGCAAACCAGTACATTTGTGGTGATGGAAAACGTCAAGGATGCTGGAATTTGACACGCGTAACAGAGAGAACGTAATGAAACCCTTACTGCTGAACGCCGACATGGGGGAGAGTTTCGGCCCCTGGGTAATGGGGCTGGATCACGAGGTGATGCCTCACGTGGATCTGGCCAACATCGCCTGCGGTTTTCACGCATCCGATCCGGATGTCATGCGGCGCACGGTCCGCATGGCGGCGGAACATTCGGTCGGGGTCGGCGCGCATCCGGCCTACCCGGACCTCGTCGGGTTCGGTCGTCGCCCCATGGCCTGTTCGCCGGCAGAAATTGAAAATCTGGTGCTCTACCAGGTTGGCGCCCTGACGGCAATTTGCCGGGCGGAAGGCACTGAGGTCCGCTATGTGAAGCCCCACGGTGCCTTGTACAACGACATGGCCAGCGATCCGGCAGTTTTCAGTGCTGTTGCCCGGGCCATCCTGGCACTCGACCCCGAACTGCCATTGATGACCCTGGCAACCCGCGACACGTCTTCCATTCGGGCACTGGCACTTGAGCATGGCATCAACCTGTGGTTCGAGGCCTTCGCCGACCGCGCCTATGACCATGGCGGACTGCTTGTGTCGCGGGCAAATCCGGGCGCCGTCCATCGTGATCACGGGACGATCATTGAACAGGCCCGGCGCATTGCCAGCGGTCAGCCGTTAACCACGATTGATGGCAGCGACCTGCTCCTGACTGCCGACACCCTGTGTGTGCACGGCGATAATGAGGAATCAATAGCGTCCGTGCGCGCCATCCGGCAAATGCTCAATACCCTTTACGGTCGGGCATGAACTCTCCGCGGCTGCCCTGCCTGGAACGGGCCGGCCTCGATGGCTGGATGGTGAGATTGTTCAACACCATTGAAGAAAACAACCTGCTGTGGCTGACCGCCCTTGGCGAGGATTGCGAGGCGGCCTTCGGCGACGCACTGGTAGACCTGGTGCCCTCCTACACCACGCTGTTGGTGGTTTTTGATCCGCTTCGCATGACACCCTGCGAGGCCAGGCAGCAGCTCGTCGACATACTGGCGTGCCTCAAACCTGCGGAAGCCGGTGCCGACGGCAGACTTCACGAACTGCCCACCCGGTATGATCAGCAAACCGGCCCCGACCTGCAGCGGGTCGCCGAGCTGTCTGGGCTGTCGGTCGAATCAGTGATTGAAGCCCATAGCAGCCGGGAATATCGGGTGTTCGCCCTGGGTTTTGCCCCGGGGTTCGCCTTCATGGGATTACTGGACCAGGCATTGATCTGTCCCCGCCTGGACACACCGCGCCAGAAAGTGCCCGCTGGCAGCGTGGCCATTGCCGGGCAGCAGACCGCCGCCTACCCGATGGCCACACCCGGCGGCTGGAATTTGATCGGCCACACCCCAGTGCGCCTGTTCGATCGCAACCGCGACGGGTTCAGCCTGCTTCGAGTAGGTGATCGGGTTAGCTTCGTGCCGATGGAGCGGGCCTGTGATTGAGCGCACTCTGAGCGGCTTCCGTGTATCCCGCGCCGGCCCCCTCGCCCTGCTCCAGGACTCAGGGCGTTTCGGGGTCCGGCACCTGGGCGTAACCCAGGGTGGGCCGGCGGACCTGCACGCCTGGGCCTGGGCCAACAGCCTGACCGGCAATGCCTGGGGTACAGGGGTGCTGGAAATCACCTTCGGCGGATTGGAACTGGTCGCCGAGGGAGATTTGACCATTGCCCTGACCGGCGCCGACCTGGGTATCAAACACAACCGGCAACCCGCGCCCCGGTGGCGGACTCTGGCCGTCGCAGCCGGTGACACCCTTACCTTCGGCACACCGGCCAACGGCTTGCGCGCCTACCTCGCTGTGTCGGGCGGTTTCCGTGGCGATACCGTTCTGGGCAGCTCCGCCTGCGTAGTGCGGGAACAGCTCGGGGGATTTGACGGCCAGGGAAACAGCCTGCGCGAGGGTGACACACTGACCGTGAACCGGGCCGGGACCCCGCCAGCCCAACGGGCTGCACCGGAGTCAGAGCGTCATGATTACCGCCAGATGGCCATACTGGACCTGCTCCCCGGAGCCCAGATAGCAGCATTCACCGGCAGGAGCCTGTTTGATGCATTCAATGCCGAATGGCGAGTGGACCAGCGCGCCGATCGCATGGGGGTCCGGCTCACCGGCCCCGCACTGCAATGCAGCATTGGTTCGCTGATATCGGAAGGGATTTCCCTGGGTGCGGTTCAGGTGCCACCAGACGGTCAGCCTATCGCACTGCTGAATGACCGACAGACCATTGGCGGTTATCCCCGCCTGGGCAACCTCACACCCATGGCTGCCAGCCGCCTGGCCCAGTGCATGCCGGGCCAGGCCGTGAGATTCCGGGCCGCCGGCATCGACAGCACGCTGCGGCAGCACCGGCGATTTCTGCAAGAGCACGCAGCTGCCAGTGCCTGCTGAGTAACCGGCCTGGGGCGAGTCCCGCTCAGGCGCGCCCCAGGAACCGGCGCTCTTCCACATTGACCCTGATGCGATCGCCAGTGGAAATGTGCTCGGGCACCTGGACAACCAGCCCCGTGGTGAGTCTGGCAGGTTTGGTCCGGGCAGTGGCAGAACCGCCCTTCACCGAGGGGTCTGTTTCCTCTATCAGCAGGTCCACTGTCGGTGGCAGATCCAGAGCGACCGGCGCATCGCTTACAAGAACGACCATCAGGCCCTGGGTGTCTTCGTTGATAAACAGCAGCTCTTCGGCAATCGCCTCAGCATTCAGGCTGTACTGGGTGTAATCCTCGCTATCCATGAAGACATACTCATCGCCATCGGAATAGGAAAACACCGCCGGCCTGCGAACCAGATCCGCCAGATTCAGCATGTCGGAATCTTTAAAGGTCTGGTCCATCTTGTAACCGGTCACGACATCATAAAGGCGCATGCGATAAAGACTGCCACCGGCCCGGCCCTGAGGCACCGACCGCTCGATGTCCTTGACGAAGTAAACGCCGCCCTCGTACTCAACTGCCGAGTTCTTCTTGATTTCACCTGCTTTTGGCATTGCTTCTGGTTCCGCAATAAAAGTGAGACATAGACGCTTGATCAGGCGCCGGGTTGTTACCCCGTAAGGCCAAGATTCTCGGCGTCCTTCAGGATGCAATCATCCAGAAGTTCGAGATACCCGGCCTTGGCCTTACGCTTGGTTTGCTGATGGGCTTTCATGTTCAGCTTCCGCAATTGCTGGGCCAGCTCATGCGCCCGCTTGATAAGCTGATCAGGCGCAACCACCTCATCCAGGAAGCCGGCCTGTACCGCACCCTCCGGTGTGAAGATTTCCGCATTGACCACGGCCCGATAGAAGTGAGCCGGCGACAGGCGGTGCCGCGCAATCTCGATACCGGCATGGTGCATGGTCATGCCAATGGCTACCTCGTTCAGGCCCAGCTTGAAGTCACCCTCGATGCCGATGCGGTAATCCACCGAGAGCAGAACAAACGCGCCCTTGGCAATGGCGTGACCACTGCAGGCACCGATCACCGGCAGCGGAAAGGCGGCGAGGCGACGCGTGAACCTTGACCCCACCGTGACCAGGGCAGACGCTTCCTTTGGCCCCTTCTGCATTTCCTTCAGGTCGTAGCCTCCGGAAAGAATCCCGGGCTGCCCGGTCAGAATGACCACGGCCTTGTCTTCTTCGGCGCGATCAAAGGCCTGATTCAGCGCTTCAAACACCTCATGGCTAAGGGCATTTGCCTTGCCGTTACTGATCGTGATTGTGGCAACGCCATCTTCCAACTGGTAATTTACAAGGTCCGTCACCGGCATATCCTCTTGCTGAAGTTGTCTTTCAAGGTGGTGAACTTTGCCAGCTTCTGCCGGAACCCGCCACCCTCCGGTACTCGCTATTTGGCTGCCGGTTTCAGAGGCTCGCCAGCTCGTCCTGAAGGTCGCGCTTTAATTCTTCAGGACCGGTAATCCACAGGGTGTCATCCCGGCCCGGAAATACACCCACCTCCAGACCGTCTCTAGTCAGGCCAGGGACCCATTTTTTGAAAAAATCGGGCAGGGAAATGCTCTTCGGTGAGAGGTCATCAGAGCCCTTTGCGTATTCGGCCGCAAAGGCCGAGCTGGGCCAGACCGGCAGGTGGGCGATATCGCCGTCTCCGGATTCAATTTTCAGGAAACGGTTCTCCGCATTCACCAGAATCCAGATCTCCCGCTCCTCACCAACCAGGCTCAGGAAGTAGTCATACCGATCCTCACCGTTGAGCTCCAGGATCTGGTTCAGCTCATCATTATTCATAGTTTTCACCAACAGTTACGCTGCGTTAAGATTGCTTGCCCCGCTCACCTGCTACACTTTCATGTTCAGGGCTCACGTGGGTCCTGGATTATGGTTCCACAAGCACACTATAAGGAAATTGGAATGGCAAGCACGAAACTCCTTGGTCTCGTTCTGCTCGTCGTAGGCGTTGCCCTGCTTTTCTTCGGCTATCAATCCACACAGTCAGTCGGGGACCAGATCACCGAAACACTTACCGGCCGCTTTACGGATGAAACCATGTGGTACCTGATTGGGGGCGCCGCAGCGGTGGTTGCCGGCGGATTTCTGGCATTCGTCAGAAAATAATCATTACGGGAGATCAGCCTTATGACGCTTCATCTTGAACTCGCTCCCCTGATCAGTCTCGGCGCCGGCATTGCCATCCTGGTATTTCCAAAGCTGCTCAACTACATCGTGGCAGGTTACCTGATCGTTCTCGGCGTTCTGGGATTGCTGGGCCATTCTTTCTGAAGGAAAAGAACTCCCGGTTATTGTCTGCGGGGTGTCATTTACTAGAAACTCGACCTTCCCCGCAACAGTACCTGTAACCGATCAATGCTGTCATCACCATCCAGCGGGAATGCAAAATCCAGATGGGCCATCCGTTGGACCTCAATGCGGCTGGACGCCAGCCGCAAGCCAAAGCCCACGTCCTTCAGTACCCCGTCATCCGGGCCACTGTTGCGACCGTCTTCGAACCAGGCCCGCCCCACGTCAGTAAACACCACCCCTCCGAGGCGAAACAACTTGAACGGGTGCCAATCCGGGAAGTATCGGCGCTCGAGTGTCCACAGCGCTCGCCGGTCACCCTGCTGGTAATCACTGGGATAACCGCGCAGGCCATTTTCACCACCGATCAGTAGCTGCTGGTCCACGGTCAGGTTGTGCGCTGCGGTGAGGGAAAGATTGGTATACCAGCTGTTCCAGCGCACGGATCCACCGTAAAAGTATTCCAGGCTGAGCGTGCCCTGCAGATTCTCGACACGATCTTCATCCAGTCGGTAGGTTCCACTCTGGCTGAGCCCGTAGCGGGCATAATTGGTTTCGGTGGCAACAAGCGCATCCTCGAAATCCATGTTCAACACAACGCGGTCTTCGGTGGCCCCCAGGCCCGGAGAGGAGTAACCCAGTTCCGTGCGCCATACAAACCCATCCCGCACGTCCTCAACCCGCTGCAGACGGGTAAGGTTTGTCATCTCCCGGAAGCGATTCTCGCGATAGTCGAAACCGATCCAGGGATAGCTCAGAGTCCGGTCGTCCGGCAGCAGGTCGAGGGCCGGTTCGTCCGGCAGGCGCTCAAACTCCAGAGCGTCGTAACGGAAGCCGGCAAGCAGCCGAAGCTGGCGGTCATTACGCTCTGCCAGCCGCCATCCCGCATCAATGCTCGCAAATTCCTGGCTTCGACGATAATCCGCGATGGCTTCGGCAGCCACAAACCGGGATTCTTCCCGCACGTCGTCCACACCACTGAGCCCAAAGCGCCATTGTGCACGCTCGCTGAAGAAAGGGCGCTCCAGGTAGGCGCTGCGGCCGCGACCATCGCTGCGTTCATCGAAAGAAAACCCGGTCTGCCAGTGGGAACCAAGAACGTTGGGGTCATCAAAATCCAGGCTGGTCTCGGTGCGGTCGGGGTCCCGTGTATAGGAAATCCCCAGGCTTTTGCCGGAACCGAGAAAGTTCGGATCGGAAAGCCCGGTGTTGGTGGTATTCTCGCCACCGGAGCGGGAGCCGCCGACAGAGGGAAACAATGTCCAGGTGTCCCGCGCCAGTACGCTCACCTCTACCTCATCCCCGCAGACACGGGTCACGCCAACCCAGGCGGCGGTCAGATACTCCCGTTGACGAAGCACGCGTTCGGATTCAGAAAGCAGACCCGGCTCGTAAATATCCCCTTCGTTAAACACCAGCTGGGCGCGTAGGGCAGACTTCCACGTCGGGGTATTGAGCGTGTTCAGGGTGCGGTAGAGGAAATTGTCCTGGTCAGGATCACTGACATCAAAGATGGGCCGGCGAACGATGCGAATCTGGCCGATGCGGGCCCCTTCCGGGATCACCAGATCGCCCTGGCGGGCGAGCTGGTCCCGGGGCTGGTCAAGATCAATTGACTCTGGCTGCACCTCGCTGGCAATGCAGCGGCCAGGGTCTGGCTCGATCCCCGCTGCCGGGCCGGAAAGCGTCAGTCCCGAAAGCAGGAAGGCGTACCCTGATCCCTTTACTGCACGGGTCATGATCGCTCCCGGGTTATCGAATGCCTTGAGACTGCAGCCACTGGCTGATCTGCGCCTGATTCATGGCACCACTCTGGCGGGCCACTTCCCGGCCGTTCTGAAACAGGATCAGGGTGGGAATGCTGCGAATACCCAACTGGCCTGCTGGTGCCTGGGCCTGCTCGGTATTCAGCTTCGCGAAACGGACTTTTCCCCGCCATTCCTTCGCTGCCTGCTCGAACTGGGGCGCCATCGCTTTGCAGGGCCCACACCAGCTCGCCCAGAAATCCACCAGTACCGGGACGTCACTTCGCCCGGTATGGGCAGCGAAGCTCTGGTCGGTCAGTTCCAGAACCTGATCCGGCCACAACGGCTGTTTACAGGCGCCACAATTACCACCGGAAGCCAGTTTATCGGCGGGCACCCGGTTTACTTTGTGGCAGTGTGGACACACCAGGTGTCGGATATCGGATGTCATTGGTCAGCCTCTTTTCATCTATTAACTGATATTTCAGGAGCCTAACATGGATTGTCGGGAACGCCAGTACCCCTTATTCAATCACTTCCGCCACGGGCCGCCGCAAGGATCGTGGCGTTTCAGGCCCGCGACCAATCCTCACAACAAGATCCGGCCTTCGATTCCCGACGCCCAGGAAACGGGCAAATTCCGCACGCAGTGAAGCCACCTCAACCGGCTGATTGATAAAGGCCGTCTTCAGCCCCAACGACGTTGCCTGCAAGGCAAGTCGCTCATAGCACCGGCCGGCCTCGATCCAGTGGGACCTGTCGTCGACATCCGATACCAGGACTGCAATGGCAGATGAGCTGCGGATGTGCCGGTCATCTTTCTGGTTCTGTTTTTTTGCAGAGAATCCGAAGCGCATCGCCAACAAACCAAGCCAGCGGGGCACCTCGGGGCTGCCCATGACCGGCCCATAAAGACCGTCACCGCTGGCAACTGCCTCCTGCCCGCTAAAACGGATCCAGGACTTGAGCTCCCGGGCCCACGCAGCATCGCGAAACTGGGCGGAATTACCTTCAGCGACGTACTGGGCTATCTGCTTCTTATGGTCGTCACCGGTGAACAGCATGATGGAGACGCCGTCACCCCGCCCGGCGTCTTCCAGCTGCTGCAACTCTTGCCCAGAGAGTTGCGTGCCATCGTATTCAACACGGCTACACTGCCGGTCGGGAATAGCTCCAAACAAGTGCGACCGAAAAGGGGTCGTTTCCTCAAAGTCAATCTGCACCCCGGCAGTGGCGGCGTCGAAGGAACAGCGACCTTTTAGCCCCGCGGCTTCCGCTGCCAGCAACAGATTCTCGGCGGCACAGCCAAGGCTCGCATACAGGTGATGGTCGTCGGGATCCACTGCCGGACAACGCCGTCGAAAATCCGGAAGAATCCGGATCCGGTTTTTCTCCGGTTTGAATAACCAGGGCTGGGTATTATGGCTGGACGCGGCCAGCGTCGCGTAGTGAACGAGCGCCGTGTAATCATGCGCTCCGTTATCCAGCGCCAGGTGACGCCGGGTTCTGTCTGCGCAGTCAGAGTAGCTCATCACGCCCTGGCTATCCGGAACAGAGCCTCCGGCGAAATCCGCTTGATCCAGAGCGCGGCCATTTCCTTGCCCTTGCCCACCGGAATCTCGCGCTTTTGCGCCTGCAGGCCCTTGAAGATAACGTCGGCGCATTCGTTTACATCCATGCCGCCGGCAATATCCTCGTCTTCTTCTCCATAGGCAGCCCCGTCTCCGGCGAGGGCATTGCGGGAGATGTCCGTGCGAATAAAGCCCGGGGTGATTGTGGAAACCTTCACACCCTGCCCTTCCACCTCTGCGCGCAGGGCGTCAAAAAATCCCATCACCGCGTGTTTGGCCGCGCAGTATCCGGTTCGCATCGGCGCACCAACCTTGCCAGCCACACTGGAGGTCACCGCAAGATGCCCGGCACCCTTTTCCAGCATGTGGGGCAATACCGCCTTGGTCAGTGCGATCTGGCCCATCACATCCACATCCATCAGTTTCTGGTACACCGCCATATCCGTGTCCTTGCATAATGAGCGCTGGGACACACCGGCGTTGTTCACCAGCAGATCAATGCTGCCGAAAGTATCAAGCACGGTCTGGACCGCGGCGGGCAGGGAGTCCCAGTCTGTCACATCCAGAGGCAGCACCAGCACTTCATTGGCCGCAAGGCCTGCTTCACGGCAACGGGTGGCAACCCGCTGCAGCTCGCTTTCTCGCCGGGCGGACAGAACCACCCGGGCACTGTCCTGCGCAAATCGAACAGCAAGGGCCTCACCGATGCCGGAGGAGGCGCCCGTGATCCAAACGGTTTGTGTGGGCATAACGGGTATATCCTTTAGGGTCAGGTTGTGTTGGCAACAGTCTGACAAAAAGACTACACCAGCCCCTGTTCCCTTGCCATCGCCATGGCCGCCTGGGGCCCTGTCCAGAGCGACGGTAGAATAATCAGCGACACGGGAATCGCCGTCAGCACGATAAACTGCTGCAAAACCCCGATCTGCCCGGCGCCCATGTACAGAAGAATGGCCGCCATCAGCGCCATGGCACCGCCCCAGAACACGCGAATCCAGGGGCTTGGCTCATCATGACCGGCGCCGACCATGGCAATGGCATAGCTCATGGAGTCGCCGGTGGTGGCCACGAAAATGGTGGTAAGCAGCAGAATTGCCGCCGCCATCCAGGTACTGCCGGGCAACGCCTGGGCCACCGTCAGCGTGGCCACATCAAAGCGGAAATTGTTCAGGGCTTCGGTGAGGTCAAATGTACCCGCCAACTGGTGATAAATGCCGGAACCACCAAGCAAGGTGAACCAGATGGTGGTGGCAATCGGGGCCAGCAGGGCCACCGCCAGGATCATCTCCCGTACCGTTCGCCCACGGGAAATCCGTGAGACGAAGACCGCCATCAGGGGTGTGTAGCCAATAAACCAGGCAAAGAAAAACACCGTCCACCACTTCATCCACCATGCCGGCGCGGTGTCTGCCGTCATGGTCGCCATGGCGAAGAAGGAACTTACGTACTCACCCATGGCTTGGGTGTAGGTGTTGGCCAGGAAAAGCGTAGGGCCGAAGATGAAAATCACGGCGGCAATCGCCAGCGCCAGCAGCACATTAAAGCGGCTGAGCAGCTGAATGCCTTTATGCAGCCCGGTCATGGCAGATGTCATGTAAACACCGGCGAGAATCACCAATACTGTCAGTTGCGTGCCATAGCCGTCAGGTACCCCAAACAGTTCGTGCAAACCAAAACTCATCTGGGTTGCCAGAAATCCGATCGGGCCAACGGTGCCTGCGACCACCGCAATCACACAGAAGGCATCGATCACACCGCCGAGGCGGCCCTGAATCACCTTTTCACCAAACACCGGATACAACAGTGTTCGCGGCTGAAGAGGCTTGCCCTGGCCATAATGGGCCCGGGTCAACACCAGTGCCGTCAGAGACCCCAGTACCGCCCAGGCAAGAAACCCCCAGTGGGTGAAAGACTGGGCCATGGCAGGCGCTACGGCCTCTGCCGTGCCCGCTTCGGTGTCAAACGCAGGCGGCGTTACCACAAAATGATACACCGGCTCGCCAGCGGCAAAGAACACTCCGCCACCCGCCAGCAACGTGCACATAATCATCGACAGCCAGCGGAAGCGGCCAATCTCCGGGCGATCAAGACCGCCAATTCGTGCCGACCCCGCGCGACTGAGGGCGGTGCCGATCGCAATGAAAAACGTCAGTAACAGCAGAAGCTGGAAAAAAGACCCCAGGTAGGTGGCGGTCCATGCAAAGCCGCGGCCGATAAGGTCGCTAACATACTCGCTGTTTACGATCGAAGCGCCAACAAACAGCAAAATAAAGCCGATGGTGAGTACCAGCACCACCGGATCGCTGTCAGCCAGAGCGCCTGATTTTGGCCGCGGCGCGGACGTAGATTTTGCGGTCATAGGATCTGTCTCTCGGGGAAAAAGCCGCGCAGGCTACAGGAAACGTGAGAATCATGCACTTCGCAGCACTCAATTACGGTTGGGCTGTGAGAATGCATCAAAGCGAAAACCGCTGTTGTTGTCTTAATTCGTCAACAATTATTGAACCACGAGACATGGGTGGTCCGTATTGGCTTGTGAGCTAACACAAAAAAGGACGTGTTCGACCATGACATTGCCAGTTCAGGAGAAACCATCGCCTGCCAACCACTCCGAATCGTTGCACTGGCGACCAGTGCTGCTCAGGACCCCCAACCTCGTCGAGGGCGCTCCAGAGAAAAAGCGCGAGGAAATTGCCCATTATTTCACGAACACTTTTGATACTTATACACGGCTCTTCGACTGCCTTGCCGATGATGCGGGTTATTTCCAAAAATCCATTCCGTTAAGACACCCGCTCATTTTTTACCTCGGGCATACCGCGACGTTCTTCATCAATAAGCTTGTGCTTGCGAAGCTTCTGCCCGAGCGTATTGACCCACACATGGAGTCTGTTTTTGCCGTCGGCGTGGACGAAATGAGCTGGGACGACCTTAACGACGACCACTACGAGTGGCCCAGTGTTTCTGCTGTGATGGATTACCGCGCCAAGGTACGTGCCAGCGTACTCGAGCTGATCGAATCCCTGCCGCTGAATCTGCCCATTAACTGGGAAAGCCCTTGGTGGCCGATCGTTATGGGCGTCGAGCATGAGCGCATTCACCTGGAAACATCCTCCGTTCTCATTCGCCAGCACGATCTGGCCAGAGTTCAGCCGCGGCCGGAATGGGCTCCCGTTGGTGAGACTGGTGAAGCGCCGGAGAACGCGCTGATTACGGTTCCTGCGGGCACGGTTCACCTCGGCAAAGCTTTTGACGACGCCTACTACGGATGGGATAACGAGTATGGGCAACACGAGGCGAGTGTTGACGAATTCAGTGCCAGCCAGTATCTGGTGAGCAACCAGGAGTTCCTGGAGTTCGTTGAGGCCGGCGGCTACGAACGGGATACCTACTGGAGCGACGAGGGAGCCTCATGGCGCCGGTTTGCCGGAGCCAAGTACCCCACTTTCTGGCGCTGGCACAATGACGGTTGGCACCTTCGCCTGATGACCGAAGAAGTGGAAATGCCCTGGGACTGGCCGGTAGAGGTGAACTACCATGAAGCCAAGGCTTTTTGTGAGTGGAAACGCCAGCAGACTGGCCAACCGGTCCGCCTGCCCACAGAAGACGAGTGGTATCGGCTCTGTTCGGTAGCGGGCGTTGAGGAAGTTGGAGCCAGTCCGGCGAATGCAAATCTGCACCTGGACCACGGTGCATCCTCGTGCCCTGTAACTCGTTTCAGACATCGTGACTGGTTTGATGTCGTCGGCAACGTCTGGCAGTGGGTGGAGACACCGACCTATCCCTTTGATGGCTTCAAGGTGCATCCCCTTTACGACGACTTCACCACACCCACTTTCGACGGCCAGCACAATCTCATCAAAGGCGGCTCCTGGATTTCCTGCGGCAACGAAGCACGGTTGGCAGCACGGTACGCATTCAGACCGCACTTTTTCCAGCATGCAGGCTTCCGCTATATCGCGTCAGATGCCGCGGTTGCCCAGCCCAACGCCTATTATGAAAGCGACCGGTTACTGACCGAGTACGCAGAATTCCACTTCGGTGATGCCTGGTTCGGCGTGGAAAACTTCCCCAAGGCGCTGGCAGACATGGCACTTCAATCCATGAAGGGCAAAACGACTCGCAAGGCCCTGGACCTTGGCAGTGCCTGTGGCCGATCGAGCTTCGAACTGGCCAGGACCTTTGATCAGGTGGAGGGAGTCGATTTTTCCGCCAACTTCATTCGCCTGGGCGTCGAGATGGCCGAGCAGGGCTCTATCCGCTACGCGCTTGCCGAAGAAGGAGAACTTGTCAGCTACCACACCCGCACCCTGAAAGAACTGGGACTGGAAAGTTTCGCTGACAAGGTTTCCTTCCATCAGGGCGACGCCTGCAATCTCAAACCTCAGTTCAGTGGTTACGACCTGGTATTGGCAGCCAACCTGATTGACCGGCTGTATCGGCCAGGACGGTTCCTGGACAGCATCCACGAACGCATCAACGATGGCGGAATTCTGGTCATTGCCTCACCCTATACATGGCTGGAGGAACACACGCCGAAGGAAGAGTGGATCGGCGGTTTCAAGAAAGACGGCGAAAACCACACTACTCTGGATGGACTGAAAGCTCATCTTGGCAGCTACTTCCGGCTCGTAGGTGAACCCAGGAAAGTGCCCTTCGTGATGCGCGAGACACAGCACAAATTCCAGCACACCCTTTCTGAGGTGACTATCTGGGAGCGACTGCCGCGCTGATCAGTGCGTCAATCTCCCGGCCGATCGCCTGATGAGCCACCAGTTGGTCGAACCAGCTGGTGGCTACCTCTGCATGCAATAACCCCATCAATGCACCAAGCACCATGCCCCTATGAACATTATCGCCACCCAGATTGGTGTTCACGCGAAGCGCAAGCCAGGGGTCCTTGTGATATTTGTAGGCCAGATACAGGACCACCGGCCAGGAATCCGAGATATAGCAGGCCGACGAATACAGTCGGCCCACCACCTGCAGGTCAGGCAGGTTGCGGCTCACCAGACCAGCAACATCAAGACCATCCGAACCTTTACCGGCTTCTACCAGAAGTGACTTTGCGCCCTCTTCGCCAGGACCCTCCATCAGGCCACAAAGCAGCCGTACGTAGCGGTTACAGACCGCCATCAACGACTCGTCCGGATGTGTCAACGCCACATGCTCACGGCACAGGGCCTGTATCTCGGACACTCCGGCACCCCGGAGCCGTTGTGAGAACACCAGAGATGCCACCGTCACAAGTCCGCCAACCGACGGCGTATCGTGGGTTACCATCGCGCATTTTTCTGGAGCCAACCCCTTCTGAAAGTTGGCAAAAAACCCTCGATGATAAGATTCGGCGTAGGTATCCGGGTGCGCGGGGGGATCGGCGGTCATGAAACCGATATAGTCTGAAAGATACACCTTTCGATCATATTCCCCTGCCGCACCAGCCAGCGCACGCATGAGAACACGGGTGCAATGCGCATTCAGCGTATTCTCGCCGGGCCCCATACCCTGGTGATAATGAACGCTGGGGACATCCCAGTACTTAGCCCGGCCCTTCAGAATGACATCGCCTACAATCGCCGAGGACGACTCATCGGGCGCTTTCCGGCCCTGACGACGGCCACCACTGCTGGTCGAATGCAGGGACATGATTGAGGAAGGGTGAAAATCCGGAGCAGCCTCAAACCGTTGAATACCACCAGGGAAGGCTTTCTCAATGTCCATCGGGTTGTAATACCAGTGCACCGGCATTGCCAGGGCATCGGCGACAAACTGAGTCTTTAGTGCACTGGCAACACGTTGTGAATAAGCAGAATCATTGTTCACGGACTAAATCTCCTGATAAAGCCTGAGCATTCGACATTGCAGGCTGCATTAAAAACCTCGCCCCACCGTCTATTTACGAAGCGCACCGTAGAAAACATCACCGCTGAGAACCATTCGCCGGATTGCTCGTAAGTCCTAACTGTCTCAAGACACCAAACGCCAAGAGATACCATGCATCGAGAGCAAATCAGCGAAAACACTCTGCGGTCGGGCACTGAAAACCTTGCAGAGCGGGATCCCGACCTCAATGGTATATTCATGCGGCTTGGCTACCCTCCCCTGTGGACGCGGGAGCCGGGTTTTGCTTCACTGGTCAGAATCATTCTCGAACAGCAGGTATCCATTAAAGCCGCCGCTACCATGTTTGAACGACTTGCTTCACAGCTCGGCGACGTATCAGCGGAGTCGATTCTCGACGCTGGCGAAAAGGGCCTGAGAGGCCTCGGGCTGACCCGACAGAAATCCCGTTACTGCGCAGAGTTGGCCCGGCAGACCGCAAGTGGGGAACTGCAGCTTGAACAACTCGGCGCCCTTGATGACGAGCAGGGACGAAAACGCCTGCTTTCGGTGCCCGGTCTGGGGCCCTGGACGGTCGACATCTACTATATGATGGCTCTGCGCCGGCCGGATGTCTGGCCACGGGGAGATCTGGCACTGGCCTCAGCGATACAGGACATCAAGCAACTAGGCTCGCGACCCACACCGGAGGCACAGCTGATGTTTGCCCGCCAATGGTCGCCATGGCGGGCTGTGGCTGCCCGCATGCTTTGGATGCACTATCTGGACGCCAGAGGACACTAGAGAGGAAATCATGATTTACGAAACCGATATGAAACACCTGGGACGCTGCATTGAACTGGCTACCATGGCGATTAAAAGCGGCAATCCGCCGTTCGGCTCGGTGCTTGTGGATGAAAGCGGCGCAGTGAGGTTCGAGGGGCATAACGAGACAGCCGGCGGCGACAATACCCGCCACCCCGAGTTTGAGATAGCCCGCTGGGCCGCAACCAACATGACACCGGACGAGCGCGCCGCGGCAACCGTATACACCTCCGGAGAACACTGCCCCATGTGCGCCGCTGCCCACGGTTGGGTTGGGCTGGGCCGAATCGTTTACGCCAGTTCCTCGGAGCAACTATCAACCTGGCTCGACGAGATGCACGCAACACCACCAGCAGTGGCAACGCTGCCGATCAATCAGGTGGTTCCCGGGGTGCCGACCGAAGGTCCATTCCCGGCGCTATCAGACGCGGTTCGTGATCTTCACAGGCGCTTTCACTCACAACAAAAAGCAGACGACAGAGCCTGAAGCCCATGCGCATTCGCGTTACTCATCAACGGATTACGATCGCCTTACAGCTGGTACTGCTCGCCGAGACCGTGTTCGCCATCTGGGGCCAGCGCTGGTTTACCGCCTTCCTGACAGCAATGATTATCGCAATCACCTTCTTCCCGTTGTTGTTTGAGCGCCGGTTCCGGATTCATATCCCGCCAGAGCTGCAGCTTGCTGCCATCGTTTTCGTATTTGCCTCCCTGTTCCTGGGCGAGATCCGCGATTACTACACCCGGTTCTGGTGGTGGGACATGGCACTGCATACCATGTCCGGCTTTTTGCTGGGCATCCTCGGCTTCCTGCTGGTCCACATCATGAACGAAACCGAGAAAATCCACGTGCATATGAACCCCGGTTTCGTGGCCTTCTTCGCCTTCATGTTTGCTCTGGGTGTTGGCGCGCTCTGGGAGATTTTCGAGTTCACCATGGATTCGCTGTTTGGCATGAACATGCAAAAGCCCATGCTGGGCGACCCCTCGGGCCTGACAGATACCATGTGGGACCTGATTGTCGATGCCCTCGGGGCGCTGGTGATCTCGGTACTGGGCTGGCGTTATCTGAAAAACCCGGACCAGCGGTCGTTCCTGGAGCGCTGGATCGACTCTTTCATCGAGCGCAACCCCAGGTTCTTCAGGCGGTAAAACAGGGGCAGTGATTCAGCCAAAGTAATCCTGTATCCACTGAAACAGCGTCGCTGTGTCCACATCGGGCAGCGGCACCTGCTTGAAATCTTCACCGACCTCATCGTCGATGGTGACAAACTGATAGAGAAGAACACCAGGCTGCTCATCGTGCAGAATAAGCGTAATTCGCCGACGGGTGCGCAGACAGTCGATAGTCATGACGTCGGCAGGTATACCGGCATCACGCATGCCCCGGCGCACTTCCACCACCGGATTGATATGCTTATGAGCGGCCTGGATGCGGGCGTGGGCATCGCTGGCCATGTCGGCCAGGGCTTTCAGGGGATCTTCAGACATTTTATTCAACCACTCCTGAGCGGGGAACCAGACAGTTCATTGCCGTAATGGACATATCCCTGAATACGGCCTCCGAGGCGATCACACCCGGAAATCTGTCGTAGATTGCGCGCCGGCAGGACGAGGTCCGGGACTCCGCTTCATTGGCGCACTCGGTATGCACCTCTGAGCCACGATTCTGTCCCGTTGCATCTTCACAAAGTGCCGGGATCTGGGTAACCACCCAGTCCATGGCAACACTGCGCTCAACCGGGTTCGCGGCCAGATTTGTGAAGCGGCTGGCAGCAACCGGCTCCGGCTGGTCCCGGGTTTGCTCCCACAGAACAAACAGCAGAGCTGCGGATACCAGTACGATGGTGACCTTTGGAATCTTCATGAACGCCTTTCAATCCGATGGAACAGGCAGCGGATGATAAACGCTGGGGCATGTGCTGTCTCGGTCTGCGCAGCTATACTGACCGGGAATTTTCTTTTCGGGCCGGGAACGGTTAACGGTCCTATCACTCAAACTGCAAGGAGTCTGGTCTATGACCACATTGATCGTCGGTCTGGTTCTGTTTCTCGGGGTGCACTCACTCTCCATCGTTAACGAACCGTTGCGGAATCGCCTGCACGACTCCCTGGGCGAGATCCCCTTCAAGGGGCTCTACGGACTGGTTTCTCTCGTCGGCCTGGTACTGATCGTGTGGGGTTACGGCGCTGCCCGCATGGATCCGACGGTGATCTACACGCCACCGGGCTGGCTCAGGCACCTGTCCTTTCTGCTTCTGGTGCCGGTCTTTCCGCTCCTGTTTGCCACCTATTTCCCGGGCAGGATCAAGGCAAAGGTGGGACATCCGATGCTGGTGGCCGTCAAACTCTGGGCACTGGCTCATCTGCTGGCCAACGGCATGCTCCATGACCTGCTGCTGTTCGGTTCCTTCCTGGCGTGGGCCATAGTGGACCGGATTTCCATGAAGCGAAGGACTCAGCGGCCGATCCCCACTCTGCCGGCCAGCAATGCGAATGATGCCATTGCGGTTGTCGGCGGCCTGGCGGTGTATGTGGTCATGGTGATCTGGGCTCATCAGTGGCTGTTTGGTGTGGCACCGGTCTAATTTTCAGCCCTTTTATTCCCCGCATCCATCCCCACAGACTTGGTTAACGCGTCCCTTGAAGAACGCGTTGATTCTTGTTTTACCGGGATGGAGGATTGATGCAAAGGACCATCGTCAGCCTGTCTTCGCTGATTATCAGTATTATCCTGCTCATTATGGGCAACGCCTACCTTATGACCCTGCTGGGCCTGCGGCTCAGTATCGAGGAGTTCAGTGCCAGCGTCATCGGCTGGATCCTGGCATTCTATTCCATTGGTTTTGTGGCCGGCACACTCTACGCCGGTCGGATCATTGAAAAAGTCGGCCACATTCGGGCATTTGCAGTCTTTGCGGCCGTGCTGACGGCGTCGATACTGATTTACCCGATGGCGATTGAGGCCAACCTGTGGGGCGCCCTCCGGGCTGTGGGTGGCTTTGTCATGGCAGGCCTGATGATCGTCATGGAGAGCTGGTTCAGCAGCAAGGCTGACAACCGCAACCGGGCGAGCCTGTTCGCCATTTACCAGATCGTTTTCTTTCTCTCCACTGCAGGCGGGCAGGTACTGATCCGCGTGGCCGATCCATCCGGCTTTATCCCGTTTTCCCTTGCCGCGGTTCTCGTTGTACTGGCGCTGACCCCGCTGTCGATGACCCGTCGCGAATCGCCAAGCATCACCCAGAGCGAACGCCTGTCACTGACCAGTCTCTATCGCAAATCGCCAGCAGGCACGATGGGCGCACTTATTGCCGGGCTGCTGATCAGCGCGTTCTACGCCATGGGGCCGGTGTTCGCCAACCGCATAGGCCTTGACCTCGGCCAGCTCTCCAATTTCATGGCGTCAGCCATCGTCGCCGCCATGTTACTGGCCTGGCCCATCGGCCGTATCTGCGACCGCTTTGACCGCTACCGTGTCATGCTGGTGGTGGCAATTATCGCCGCTGTCAGCAGCCTCGTGGCGGCAGCCATCAGCAACTACAGCGTCATCGTGCTGGTGCTTTTCGTTGGCCTGTACATGGGGCTCAGTGCTGCCATTTACCCCATCGCGGTTGCCATCACCAATGACCTGATGGAAAGCCACCAGGTGACCGCCGCAAGCACTGCGCTGCTGTTGAGCTATGGGCTGGGAAGCATTATCGGGCCGCTGGTCAGTGCGCTTTTCATGGAGCTGCTGGGAGCCCACGGACTGTTTATCAGCAATGCTCTTATCCTCGCGTGCCTGATACTGTTCATGCTGATAGGACCGGGCCGCAGCCATCCCGAAGTGACGCAGCAAGAGCACTACTACACCACAACCCCGGAAGCCGCCCTGGGTGTATCAGAGCTGGACCCCAGATACACGGAATTGGAGGAAGCTGCTGACGCGGAGGTTGCAGAGAACGCCGGAACCGGAGAACCTGATGACCACAACCGCTAGCGGCATTGATCCGAAAGCTGCGAGAAACGAATAAATTCGAACTCGTTCGCCAACACGCCGGCCATGTGACCAATGTGTGCCGGCGTAATTTCGCAACAGCCGCCAATAACCCTCGCACCGTCCGCCAGCCATTGCCGTACCTGTGTGGCATAGGCTTCTGGAGAAATGTCCTCCCGGGCCTCGAGTTCATCCACCGAACCGCCGCTGGCCATTGGCTCCACTGACTTGAAGGCATTGGCATAACCGCCAACACACGGATACAGCTCAACCAGTTCTGGCATAGAGGCAGACACCAGGTCGGGGTCGCAACAATTCAAAAGCACGGCCGTGGGGGCGTGGGGTTTCACCGCTGCAACCGCTTCGGACAGGGTTTCACCAGACCTGAGCCTGCCATCGGCTTCGAGGCGAAAGGCCACACCAAAGGGCTTTCCCAACCCCTGCACGGCGGCACAGGCAGCACGCGCCTCCAAACTGTTGCTCATGGTTTCAATCAGGAACACGTCAGCGCTGGCCTGCAGCTCAACCAGGGTGGCGTACTCGTTCCGGAGATCCTCAAAAGAGCGGTCTGGCTGTGCCTGATAGCTGCCGACTAAAGGCGCAAGACAGCCGGCAATATCCACCGCTACGCCGGTAACGTCAATGGCCTGCTCCAGGGCCTGAAATGCCTGCCTGTGAATGGCCCCCATCTGCTCGTACACCCCCTGCCTGCGCAACCGTGTTGGTGTGGCCGCATAGGTATTGAGGGTCAGGGTTCTTGCCCCGGCCCGGATAAAATCCGCATGCACCGCCGTAACAATATCTGGCTGCTCCAGCATCACTGCAACAGACCACAGCGGAGAACTCACGCTGCTTGCCCTGCGATAAATCTCCTGGCCCAGGCCACCATCAAGCAGTGCTATGGATCTCATACAGCGCTTTGCTCCTTTCAAGTAGGTTCTCAGCAGGCCAGCCGTTCGATAACGCACCGCCCATGTGCAATTGCACCAATCATAACCATAAATCCAGACGGGAATAACCCGTTCAAAGAACCCCGTTTACATGCCTGCCTGTATATTTAAAGCGTTTTCGCGCTTATGGCACAACGGTTGCAGTTGCAGTAGTGACCTCAGTTAACAACCAAGATTGTGAAGGAGTCATCCGTGCAACTGAAACGCTTCAAAACCCTGTGGGGGCACGAGGGGTCGTTAGCGCAAGCCATCGACCAGGTCAACGAAGCCGGATTTTCCGGTATCGAGGCGCCCGCACCTGACAACAGGGAGGAGGCCGACGCATTCGGGAAGGCCATGTCTGAAAACGGCCTTCTCTGGATTCAGGAAGTGTGCACCACTGGCAGCTATGTGCCAAGGCGTGATGCCACTATTGAGGAGCACCTGAAAGATTTTGAGACAAAACTGTGCAGCGCTGAGAAGACCGGCCTGAAACCCGAGTTCGTCAATGTGATGGGCGGTTGCGATGCCTGGTCCATCGACAACTCGGTGCGCTTTTTCTCGGAAGCCCAGAACATCGCCGACAAGCTTGGTATCCCGGTGAGTTTTGAAACCCACCGGGGTCGCAGTTTCTTCAGCCCCTGGAACACGGTCGCCATTCTGGAAAAAGTTCCTGAGATCGATGTCACCTGTGATTTCAGCCATTGGGCCGTTGTCTCCGAGCGCCTTCCCCATATTGAGTGGGATTGCATCGAACGCACCGCCAGCCAGGCACGGCATGTCCACGCCAGAGTGGGCTACGACCAGGGCCCGCAGGTTCCTCACCCGGCCGCCCCTGAGTACGCCGAGGCCCTTGTCTCTCATCAATCCTGCTGGGAGGCGGTCTGGGAATCGCAGACCAGGCGAGGACTCGATTACTCCGCCATGACACCTGAATTCGGCACCGACGGATATCTACACCTGTTGCCCTTCACCCAGGCGCCCATTGCCGATCTCTGGTCTCTCAATCGCTGGATCGGCGAGGAAGAGCTTGCTCATTTTCAACGCTGGCAATCTTCCCCGGCCAAAACGTCAAAGATCGCCTGAAACAGCAAGTTGAACTGCACAGCAAGGAGAACCCAGGACCATGCCTAACCTGACTCAGCATTTACGCCATTCGGACGGTGTCTGGCCGCTGACGCTTGTGCTGGCCTACATCCTCATCACCTACATCGGCGGCTGGCTGCTCATGGCCCGCCCCGGATTTCTCCTGCCCGCCCTGGGCGTTATCGCCTGTGGACACGGTATGGTGATTGCCGCCTACCTGGTGCATGACTGCGCTCACAACGCCCTTTTCAAAAAGACCGAACACAATACCCGCCTTGGTAAATGGCTTAACTGGGTCAGCGGTGGCAGTTACGGTACTTACGAGGATCTGCGCTACAAGCACATGCGCCACCACGTTGATAACGCCGATCCGATTTCATTCGATTACCGCGCCTGGCTGAAAGCCCACCCCAAAATCGAAAAAGTAATCTTTGCACTGGAGTGGTGCTATATCCCGGCAGTCGACATCCTGATGCATGCAGTTCTGATGGTGGCACCATTCACGCCCATCGGTAATCCCGCCCACCGGAAACGTGCGGCGGCGGTTCTCGTGACCCGGTTTGCACTACTTGCAACTCTGGCCGTCTGGAGCGTCAAGGCTGTTCTGCTCTACGCTCTTGCCTATGGGCTGGCACTCACGGTGTTACGCTTTTTCGACGCCTATCAACACAATTATGAAATCGTGGTCAACCTGAATGACCCGCACGCGGAACTGCCACACAAGGGAAATCGGGAGTACGAGCAAAACAATACGTACAGCAACCTCGTTTCCCGTCGCTGGCCCGTGCTTAACCTGCTTGTGCTTAATTTCTGCTACCACAACGCTCACCACGCCAAGCCGACCATGCCCTGGTACAAGTTGCCAGCGCTTCATAACGAGCTCTTCGGCGATACCTACACCCGCACCGTCGGTATGAAAGGGCAGGTCAAGAGCTATCACCGCAACCGCATCGCCGGTATCTACGCAGAAACCTACGGCCAGGTTGAAGTGCCAGCGGCCCTGCGGGACGGAAAAGCCGTTCCGGTTTACGGACTCAGCTTCCTGACCGCCTTCTGAGGCAATCCCCATGACCGCAAAACTCTCTGAAACAGCGACGCGGCACACGATGATTCCGAAAACGGCCACCGAAGCGCCATCCGGAAAACGGTCGGATCACTGGTTCGACTTCAATCAGACTATCCCGGGCGCACAGCGCTTCATGCTGGGAACAGTTGGCTGGCTCGCTTTCCTTCTGTTCTGGCAGGTGACTTCCCAGCTGGAGTTTGCTCCGGATCGCCTTTATCCCGGTCCAGCCGCAGTTTTCAGCTCACTACAGGAACTGTTTCTCGAGAAAGGTTTTTTCAGCGATGTGGTTTCCAGTGTTACCCGCATCGTGATCAGCTTCGGCATTGCTATTCTGATTGCCCTGCCCCTTGGCTTGCTGATGGGCTCATTCGCCCGGGTAGACAGTCTTCTTAATCCGCTTCTGGGCGCATGGCGTTACCTTCCGGCTCCAGCCTTTATTCCACTGCTGCTGATGTGGCTGGGCACCGGCGATACCCAGAAAATTACCCTGTTGCTGATGGGTGTGGTTTTCTTTCTGGTGATCATGCTTGCCGATGTTACCCGGCAAACCCCAAGGGTGCTTATCGAAACTGCAAAAACCCTCGGCGGCGGGCGCCGTATTATTCTGTGGACCGTGCTGTTCCGCCACTCGCTGCCTGGCTACGTCGACACCTGCCGACAGATGCTAGCCGTCAGCTGGACTTACCTTGTGATCGCCGAAATTGTCGCTGCGACCGATGGCATTGGAGCCATGATGATGCGGGCCAAACGCTTTGTGCATGTGGACGACATTATGGCGGGCATCGTCACCATCGGGGTACTCGGGCTGCTTTTTGACATTCTGTTCAGGCTGGTTTACCGCAAATGCTTTCCCTATCTCGGCCGCGAGCAATCCTGATGACACCACTCGACTTTCTTCCTGAAACCAAGAGGTAATAGAACATGAAATGGCTTAAATGCAGTGTCTCTCTGATCGCACTCACACTGTTCTCGGGCAATGCCCTGTCGGCTGAAACCGTGAGACTGTCGCTGTTCTCCTGGCCGGGGTATGGCTTCTGGTTTGTTGCCCAGGAGAAGAATCTGGCACCGGATCTCGATCTTGAAATCACCATTATCGAGGATCCCTACGAGAGTTTTGCCCTGATGTCGGCAGGTGTTCTGGATGTCACCTCCAGCACCGCCGAATATGCGCCGATTGCTGCCGACAAGGGCGTGCCCGTAAAAATGGTGACCTACACCAATCCTTCCTACGGCACCGACAAGATCGTGCTCGCGCCAGGCTTCGAAAGCGCGGAGGATCTGAAAGGCGAATCGGTTGCCGTACTTGAAGGCGGCCTGACCCAGATTTTTATGGGCATATGGCTGGAAGAAAATGGCGTGGGTATTGATGAAGTCGAATTCACCAACCTGATTATGGACGACGCTGTAGGCGCGCTGGTGGGTGGTGACGTCAGCGCCGCTGAATTCTGGGAACCGTTTGGCTCCCAGGCGCTGGCTGCCCTGCCCGGTTCAACCGTCGTTGCATCCTCAGAGGAACCGGGCTGGATTGAAACAGCCCTGCTGGGAGATGCCATGTACATGAGCGATTCTTTCCTTGAAGAGAAACCGGAGACCGCTACCAGGGTCATGCAGGCTTACTTCGATGCAGTGGACTACTGGAAAGCCAACCCTGCCGAAGCCAATGAAATCATTGCCAAGGCGCTGAGATTTCCGGTGTCCGACGTCGAGAAAGTCATCGGGTCAACCGGCGAAATCCATAAGGGCGGCATCTGGATCTTCGACAAGACCCAGGCCGCGAAGTATATGGGACTGGTACCCGGCGAGCTGCCGCTTGGCCTGCCCAATGGCCAGGTTACCAACAACTGGGAAACAGTCACCGACTGGTGGCTTAAGTTCGGACTCATTGACGAGCGTCATCCGCTGGAAGCAGGGGTCGATATGACACCGCTGAAAGCCATTCTTGAGTCCACTCAATAAAAGGAGCGATTGCCATGCTTTCAGCCAGGGGTCTTTCAGTGTCCGGCATCAGCAAAAGTTTTCAGTCTGGTGGTCGGACCATCCTTGCACTGGACGACATTTCGCTGTCGTTGCCTGCGGGCAAGGTGGGAGTTCTGCTCGGCCCCTCTGGCTGTGGCAAATCCACGCTGCTTCGCATGATAGCGGGCCTGGAGACACCATCGGGAGGCGGCATCACTCTCAATGACCGGGCAGTCTACAGGCCCGCTCGTGACCGGGGCATGGTGTTTCAGGACTACACCTCGTTCCCGTGGCTGACCGTGCGCGATAACGTTGCCTATGGCCTGAAAATCAATGGCGACAGCAGTGCGCTTAACGAGGGCACTGTTGACCACTTCATCCGTGCAGTTGGTTTGGACAAATTCGCAGATGCCTATCCTCACCAGCTGTCCGGGGGCATGCGACAGCGGGTGGCCATCGCGCGAACCCTCGCTAATTATCCGGACTTGCTGCTGATGGATGAGCCCTTCGGTGCCCTGGATCCGGAAACCCGCTGGCAAATGCAGGACCTTCTGTTGAGCGTGGTTCGCAAAGAGCGCACCACCGTCATGGCCGTGTCCCATGACATCGAGGAAGCACTCTACCTGGGTGACGTCGTGTTCTTCCTGTCGCGGCACCCGGGGCGGCTGAAGGAAACCCTGTACCCGGATTTCAAAGCCGGGCTGCCGGAAAACGACCGGGAGGCATTCCTGCAATCCGACGATTATCGACGCCTTGACCTCCACATCCGTCGCCTGATGCGTGACGAAGGGCGCGATGCTGCCTGATGGAGGCGACGCCCCGGGGATTCTCTGATGCCCAGAGAGGATTTCCTACCTCTACCCCTCGATTCGCTCTCCGTACTCAAGAGTTGGCAGGGAAGACATGTGCTTCTAGTGCCGGCAAGTCCGCAATGGTCGGAAATGGACTTTGCGGCTGCAATCGAGAGCCGGAGCAAGCTCAAACACCTGTTCGGCCCGAAAGACCCCTGGGCACTAGCCCCGTAAACTCGCAGTCAACAATCTTTACAGTCGTTTAAAATTGTAAACGCTCACTATCACTGCAAACTCCGGGCATCATACCAGTCACCCAGCCTGATCGATAAAAACTATAAATAACAGAAACTTAATGGCTATAACCGACCTCCTGAATGTGTAACCTTCGATCACAACGTGTATCCCTCCGTAAGCGCCAAATTTCTGACGAGTCCAGCCCGACAAACCCGGAACCAGTCCGCATATAACCAAAAAATGCCGCTGTATGATTCGACCGAATTCGTCAATTAACGGGTGCGAAACATGTCATATTGCGGCAAATTTTTATCGAAGCATGGACTGCTGACCTTATCTACGGTGGCTCTGCTCTCGGGCTGCGGTCTGGACATGGGCTCTGAAGACAGCAGCACGGCAGCGCAATCCCAGAGCACAAACGAGCCGACGGTTGCGATCGCAGGTGCGGCCATGAAAGGCGTCATCCAGCAGGGTCTGGTGACCGCCAACCGGCTGATTTCTGACAAAGACGGCTATTATGCCCCTCATCGACAGGCCGCAAAGCCCGTATTAACAGCTGATGACGGCAGTTATGAGTGGCATCTGCGCGGAAAGGCGGATAGCTGGGCCCTGGTAGAACTCCAGGCCAACGACAATACCCGCATGCTCTGCGACGTTGTGCCCCAATGCGATCAGAACGGCGCCAACCCTGTTGCCTTTGGCCAGCCCATGGCACTGGACAGCGACTTCAGCCTGCGCGGAGCCGGCGACCTGGTCACCGAAACCATCAACCTGACCCCGCTGACCCATCTGGCCGTGGCCCTGGCGGAACGCAGTGCCGACGGCTTTTCTCCGGAGGCCCTATCAGCGTCTTACGGCACGGTAGAAGGATGGTTCGGCCTGGCTGCCGGTTCCCTGCGGCTACCCCCCCCGGACCTGACTCGGCTTGAAGACGCCGACAGCGTGTCCGCCGATGCCTTGCAGCTGGCCGTTGCCAACGCCGCGTTTCTGGCACTGGTAAATGACAGCGCCCGGTGGGACTCAATTTCCCAGGTGTTGAACAACGTCGCCACCCAGGTCACTGAAACCGGCCAGATCAGCATGATGGGAGATGACACAAACGTGGCGCTGGCGGATCTGATTGAAGTCGCAGCGGTGCAGGCCGCTGAGCTTCAGGTCACGGTGGATTCGAGCATTGTCAGCCAGCGGCTGGGGTTAATTAAGACCCGGAGCGTTCATCACCTCAAAACCATTGCGGATGTTTACGAAGACAGTGATACCACGGTTGCCGAAACCGGGGAAACTGCCAACGATACAACGGAGGACACCAGCAGCGACACCACCACTGATACCGTAACCGACACCACTGAGGACACTACCGGCAGCGTCGAGGAAACCGCCGGTACCGGAGGCAACACCAGCGGTGACACCATCGCCGATACAGATACAGGCACCGGGACCGACACCAGCGATACGTCAACGACCGAAACGACCGAGGAAGTCACCATTGCCGCCAACACCGCCCTGCTGAGCTGGACCGCGCCGCTGACCCGCGAAAACGGTGTCAGCCTGGCCATGGGTGAAATCGCCGGCTTTGAGGTGGTCTACGGCACCAGCGCGGAGACTCTCGATCAGAGCATCGACATCGAAGATGCCTCTGTCGATAAACTGCTGGTGGAGGAACTTACCGAGGGGACCTGGTATTTCGCTATCCGTACCCTGGACACCGATGGCAATCGCAGCCGGCTGTCAGAGGTTGTCCATAAGCAGATCTGAATAAAGCTCCTGTTGCGACTAAAGACTCATCGAAACGGGTGTATGGTCGTATGTACCGGGGGATCAGCGCATGATGCACTGATCCCCCAACAACCAACTGCAGGAGAATAACCATGACAACAGCCTCCACCACACTCAGGGACCTGAACGGCCTCGGTCAGGAGCCGTCAAAGCTGTCCGAATCTGCCCTGATCATGATCGACTGCCAGAACACCTACCGTGAAGGCATCATGAAGCTTGAAGGGGTGGAAGAAGCCCTTGAGGAAGCCCGTAAACTGCTGGAGAAAGCACGCGCAGAGGGAGTCCCAGTGTTCCATATCCGCCACGATTCCGGCCCGGGCTCACCTTATGATGTCAACGACCGCATTGGCGCCATCGCCGATATCGTCGCCCCGAAAGAGGGCGAGCCAGTCATTACCAAGAACTTCCCCAATTCATTCGTGCAGACCGACCTGGACGAGCAGCTCAAAGCCAAAGGTGTGAAAAACATCATTCTTGCCGGCTTCATGACCCATATGTGCGTGAACTCCACGGCCCACGGCGGGTTCAATCTTGGCTACGCACCCACGGTGGTCGCCAGCGCAACGGCAACCCGTCCGCTGCAGGCAGCCAATGGCAAAGTGCTTTCCGCGCAGGCAGTTCACGACGGCGCACTGGCTTCGACACGGGACCTTTACGCTGCTGTCGTCGACAGCGTGGCAGACTTGCCCGCCTGATCAATGGCGGCGCATACGATTTCTCAGCTTCTGGAGAATGTGCGCCCCACGTGAGTGCGGCACATAGCGGGACCCTGAGTTTGAGTGGGCACTCAAAGCGGTGACAGTGACCAGGATCAGTCCCATACCGAAAAACTGGATGCCCGCCAGACTCTCGTTCAGCAGCATTACGCCGAACAGTGAAGCCGTGACCGGCTCGACCATGGCCACGATCGACGCCACGGTTGGTGCCGTATTACTCAGCCCGACGATATAGAAAATGAAAGAAAACCCGGCGCCCAGTACGCCCAGGGTCAGGAACATCGGCCAGTCGGGCGTACTCAGTACAGCCACCACCTGGTCGGAGCCGGCCGGCCAGATCAGTACCAGGGCAAGAACAGCGAACGCAATGGTCAGAATAGCCTGTGGGCTTCCATACCTTCCTGCGTACTTGAAACCGAATATGAACATTGCATAGGAAAGTCCCGCAAGCAGGCCGGCGCCAATGCCGGTCGGCGTTATTCTGCTGCCTCCGACATCATAGATTCCGGTGAGCAGGGCAATACCGATGATAACAACCACGATGGCAGCAAGCTTGAATGCGGTCAGCTGCTCAATCTTGAGGATGAAAGAAACCAGAAAGACAAACACAGGGGCGCAGTACATCAGAGTCGCCGCAACCGCGACACTGCCCTCCGAGATACTCAGGAAATAGAACGAGAAGTTGCCCGCCACCCCCAGGCCGGCAACGACCGACCATAGCCACAGCCGCGGGTTGGCGAGCCCACTGTGACCCGGACGCAAGAGCAGCCAGGCAAGCACGAACAACAGGCCGATAATGCCCCGGTAGAACGACACCACGAATGAACCCCACCCCTCATCCAGAAGGATGCCGCCGATACCACCGGCGAGCCCCCAGCAGACTGCCGTGAGCGCGACAAGCATCGCGCTTCTCATTGCGCCATAATCGGTTTGCCCTGCACCTCTCTCGGCCACACTATTCTCCCTTTCAGTCAAACATGATCCAATGTAGCTCAAAGAGACTATGCTACCCCACACGTCAAACAAATTAACGGAGGCCACGCCATGAAACTCGCTACGCTCTGCAAACCCGGCGGACTGGATCAACTTCAGATCACCAACGCGCCCGAGCCCGGAAAACCCGGCCCGGGCGAAGTGCTGGTACGAATCCACGCCAATTCCCTCAACTTTCACGACTATGCCGTGGTGGCTGGCGCCATACCCACCGAAGACGGCCGTATTCCCATGGCAGACGGCGCAGGCGTGGTTGAGGCGGTCGGCGCGGGGGTCAGCGAATTCAAGACAGGCGATCATGTTGTGTCCACCTTTTTCCCGAAATGGGAAAATGGCCCGGCGCCCATCGACAACTTCACCACCACCCCGGGCGACGGTATCGACGGTTACGCCCGCGAGCAGGTGATTGCGCCGGTACAGGGCTTTACCCATGCCCCCAGGGGCTTCAGCCACGCGGAGGCCTCAACCCTGACGACGGCGGGCCTGACCGCATGGCGTGCGCTGGTTGTCAACGGCGGCTTGAAAGCTGGCGATACGGTACTGACCCTTGGCACCGGTGGCGTTTCCATCTTTGCCTTGCAGTTCGCCAAAATGATGGGCGCACGGGTGATATCCACCTCATCTTCCGACGAAAAGCTCGAGCGCCTGACTGCCATGGGGGCCGACCACACCATCAACTACAAAACCACACCGGCCTGGGGTCAGCGCGTGCTCGAACTGACCGGTGGCCAGGGCGTTGACCATGTAATAGAGGTGGGCGGCCCGGGAACCCTGCCAGAATCCATAGATGCCGTGCGCATCGGCGGCCATATTGCTTTGATTGGCATACTTACCGGCCAGGCCGGGGACGTACCGACCGCCAAGCTCATGGCGAAACAGGCCCGCCTGCAGGGCCTGATCGTCGGCAGCCGCGCTCACCAGCAGGAAATGATAAGCGCCATTGAGGCCAACGATTTGCAGCCGGTCATCGACCGCTCCTTTACACTGGAGGAAATTGCCGATGCGTTCCGCTACGAAGAATCCGGCAGGCACTTTGGTAAGATCTGCCTCGAGTTTTAACCGGGCTCGGCCGCATCCGGCGCTGCGGAGGACAGCGCCGGCTTGCCCGTTGCCTCTGCCACTGTTCTGGCGGTCCGCTCCAACGTCAGTGCCAGCCGCTCAAACATGCCTTCGATGGTGATGGTTTTCTGATCCGGGTCCCCCTGGGCATGGATCGCCTCAAGCAGTCTGGCGCTCACCTTACGGAATGCGGGATTCACGGTACCCCGTGCGCTTGCGAGATAGGTATCGGCCAGGGTTTGCTGCCACTCATCCAGAAGCACATTAACGGCGGGACTGCGATGGTCCTTAATCAGCCGGCGAAGACGAATCGACACATGCCCCAGATTAAGCCCGGTGAACCCCAAGTCTGTCATGTAGCGGTCGTTGCTCCCGGAACTCTGGTCATAATTGGCCAGCCGCAACAGGCGTTCCCCCATACGACCGTTGAACCAGTTTTCCGGATTCTGGTGATCGTCAATTGCGGCCAGATCACGGGCCGTTGACCTCAGCAGGCGGCGCTGCATAAACCGGCTGTCAGGCGGCGTAATGAGTTTGAATACCCAATAGAGAATGCTGATTCCCACAAACAGGCCCAGTGCAATATTGATCGCGCTTTCACCACTGAATGTCATGCTGTTGCTGGGCTGCGTGATGATGGTGAACGGAATACAGAAGCCCAGCCCGTAGGGCAGCGTGGCACGATCGGCAAGAGCCAGCAGGCCGAAGAAATAGGGGCCGGCGAGAACCAGTATCAGCAGCTCGACATTGCCACTGGCACGGGATAACAGGCCCAGCCCGAAGACCAACGCCACGGGAATCGCCACCGTTGCACCAATCAGCACCCGGCGCAGGATAGGCGTCAGCTCCGCCAGCGAGAATCGGGCAAACATCACCGAAAACACCACGGGCATGATCATGATCATCAACGCCGCCGAGCTTGCCGTCTGGATCCAGATCATCGCCCCGATTGCGAATATCACGGCCGTGCGAAAGCCATTGATCAATCCGACCAGAGGATCCCGGTGGGTTTGCAGCATGGGCGCCTTCAGCAACGTCTTGTCACGGCTTTCCAGTGCATTGTAGGCCCGCAACACCACCACCAGGTCACTCACCAGCTCCAGTGCCGTCCTGGTCAGGCGCACAACGATGGCGGACTCGTTCCTGAACCCGCTTCGCTGCTCCAGCAGAGAACGGCGCAGCAAATGGGCAAGCCGGTAGCCTTCCTGATAGCTGTCTGCTTCGGCGATCGCCCCGAAATAGTGGCGCAACTGGCTGAGCACCTCGCTGAATGCGGGCGACACCAGGTCACCATGGTTGCGTTGGAAGCGCCCGAGAATCTGAGTAACCGCCAGCAGCGACATTACTTTGTTGCACAACAGATTGGCTGCCCTGCCCCGGCCAGAGCCTTCCGGGCCCTCGTAGGTAACGGCGCTGGAATCGTCATTAAGCGCCACCAGGGTTTCGAGAATCTCGTCGGCATGCTGGTGCCGCTGTTTGTGGGAGCTTCCTGGCTCGAGCTCCAGCTTAAGATATGCCAGGGTTTTGTTGATCACCTTCCGGGCGTTCACGCGCAGGCCGTCTTTTACGGTCACCGGCCACAACAACTGGCTGACCAGCATGGCGCATACGGCGCCGGTCGTAATCTCGCTGATGCGCGCCTGGGCGATGGTAAACACCGCCTGGCTGTTTGTTGTGCCGGCATCTGCCATCACCAGGATAACCACCAGGCCGGCTGTCATCCCTGCCATCGCGAAGGCATAGATATAATTGAGGTTGTGCACCATCGAGGAGGCTGCTGAATTCAGGCCAATCCACAGTGTTAACAGGCCCAGCGCCAGAAGCGGATACGGTGTCAGCAACGCAAGCACCAGAATACCAAAGCCACCGCCAGCCGCCGAACCCACGATCAGGCAAAGCGCTTTCTCGATTACCAGCCCGCTTTCCGGGCGGATCTGCAGGAAAATCGCGGAAACCATCGCCCAGTAGGGCCGGTCCAGCTGCAGCGCCATTGACACAAACAACGCCAATGCCATGGCAACAACACCCTTGATGGCGAAGATCACGGCGTATCGGTTGGGTGTCAGGAGTTGCGCCATTAGCGGATGCAGAGACATCGTTGCGGGCCCGCTACTCGGAGTCCAGATAGATTGAGACCGTCATCCCTGCACTCAGATGTATATCCTCCGGCACCGAGTCCAGCACGATATCCACGGGAATCCGCTGGGCCAGCCGCACCCAGTTGAACGCCTGTTGCACCTCGGGAAGCATCTGGTCGTTGCTGGTGGTGTTGGTATCGGCAACCCCCCGGGCAATGCTGACAACGGTGCCTGTCAGTTTCCGGTCGCCACCCATCAGTGTGATCCGGGCAGGTTGTCCCACCTGCACCAACTGCAGTTTGGTCTCCTCAAAGTACCCGGTGACGTAGAACGAATCAGCTTTAACCTGAGACAACACCGCCTTTCCTTTATCGACGTAATTGCCCTGTCGCAGGTGGAGATTGTTGATGGTGCCATCTGCTGGCGCCACCACCTGAGTGCGCTGCAGATCAATCCGCGCCATTTCCAGCTCTGCCCTGGCAAGCTCATGGCCGGCCTTGGCAGACTCCATATCAATGCGGTAGGTTTCCAGATCTTCCTCGCTGGTGGCCCGGCTGTCAGAACTCCCTTGCTGGCTCTGGTACCTGTGCACGGCCAGCTCTAGCGCACTGTATTTCTCTGCGACCTTCGCCCTCGCCTCCGCAAATGCAGCCTGATAGCGGGTATCGTCGATGGTAAAAAGCGGATCGCCCTGGTTTACGACCTGGTTGTTCTGCACGTTCATCTGCGTGACCCAGCCGGAAACATCTGGCGCAATGGTGATGATATCGGCACGTATCCTGCCGTCCCGTGTCCATGGCGAATACAGGTAATGGTTCCAGACCCAGCTACCGGCAATCACCGCTATCGCGACCACCAGCAACGTAATACCGACACGCAGCAGCTTTCCCATGAGTTTTCCCTAGCTCCCGAACAGGTAAACAATGAGTGCCAGGTAGCACACGAACGCGGCAACATCGAACCATGCCTCTTTCCAGATGAAGCGGCGAAGGTCCAGGCGGTGCAACGCCAGCCGGGTCGCAGCACTCAGAAGAAACGCCAGCGGCGCCAGCACCAGTAATGGACTGAACAGCATTCCGCCAAAACCCAGTTCGTGAAGCATGCATCCCTTATCATTGTGTGATGACGTGATGGATAATCATGATCCAATTTGCATGAGAAAGACTACAATAAAAGCCTTGCGTATACTTGCCCTGAAAGACGACAAAGAACCAACTCCTGATTAGGCACGTTACCCATGACTGACGAAGATACCCTCAATGCCCTGAAAACCGCCTTCACTTTCATGCCCCAGCCGGTGGAGGTCAACCGCTTTGAATACGGTGATGATGCTGACCGAATCCTGGCCCAGGTGAATTTTGTGCGGGAAGTTCTGGTCAGCCACGGGATTGATCCGGAAGAAGTGGCCGGAGAAATCAACCCGGACACCTCACCCAATTCCTGCTACTGAGCACACTCCGCTCCCTGACTCAGGAGACCAGATGCCGTATCAATTTGAGGATCTCAAAAAGAGCTGCCATAGCGAATGGCGCGCCTACATCGAGCATAGCTTTGTAGCGCAGCTGGGCGACGGCTCGCTGGCCCCGGAGGCTTTCCAGCATTACCTCAAGCAGGATTACCTGTTCCTGATCCAGTTTGCCCGTGCGTTTGCTCTGGCCGCCTACAAAAGCCCGACCCTTTCCGATCTCCGCCAGGCAAAGGAAGGATTACAGGCAATCCTCGACGTGGAGCTGGACCTGCACATCAACTACTGCAAGGAATGGGGCATTTCAGAGCAGGAACTTGCCAATTTGCCTGAGGCCCGGGCCACCATCGCCTACACACGCTATGTGCTGGATGCGGGCAACCGCGGTGACCTGCTGGACCTGCACGTTGCACTCTCCCCCTGCATGGTGGGATACGGCGAAATCGCCAACTGGCTCAACAGTCGGGCGGTAACGAAACGGGGCGACAGCAATCCCTATGACGCCTGGATCGCTATGTACGAAAGCGACGAGTTCCAGCAAGCCATGCACGCGGAAATCCGCTGGCTGGACGACAGACTGGCCGATGTTTCCCCGGCCAGGTTCAGTGAGCTTACCCGGATATTCAGCGACGCTACCCGGCTCGAGATCGATTTCTGGGAAATGGGGCTGAAACAAAGCGACTGACGGGGAGGGGCCGCGCCCCCCGGGGCCTACCGGCCCCTCAGTCCTCGTCGCTGAACGCAGAGCGGTGAAATTCCGCGGCTTCATTGGCTTCCTTTACGCCCGCTTCGAGCAATTCCGGGACCTCACCGCCAGCAAGCACCTCCAGCACCGCATGGACACCTTGTGAGAGCGAGCTGAGGTTGTAGCCGCCCTCCAGCACCAGAGCGAGCCGGCCCTCACAATGCTGGTCGGCGATTTCCTGGACGATGCGGGTGATAACCTTGAAACCGTCGTAGGTGAGGTTCAGAGCCATGTCATTGCGGTGGGGATCGAAACCCGCGGAAACGAGAATCAGGTCAGGCTTGAAGTGGGCCGCGGCCGGCACGAGTATTTCCCGGAACACTTTTTCAAAGGCGATGTCGCCGGCCGACTCCGGAAGCGGGACATTGATGGTGTAGCCCTCGCCGAATCCGGCGCCCACTTCCTCCAGTGCGCCGGATCCCGGGTAAAAGGGCGCTGCACAATGAGTATCGAAAAACAGGACATCAGGGTCTGCCCAGAAAATATCCTGGGTTCCGTTACCGTGATGCGCATCCCAGTCGATGATCAAGACCCGCTCGCAGCCCAGTTTTGCCTGGGCATGGGCTGCCGCCACGGCTACGTTGTTCAGCAGGCAGAAGCCTCTTGCCCTGACCGGCTCGGCGTGATGACCGGGGGGCCGCACCAGGGCGAAGGCGCTCTGGCACTCGCCGTTGACCACGCTTTCCACTGCCGCAATGGCGTTTCCGGCGGCAGCCAGGGCGGCGTTCACGCTGTTGGGGGAGACCGCGGTGGTGTCCGAGTCTACCCAGGCGGCTTTCCCGAACAATGAGAGGAAGTGATCCAGGTAGGAGGTGGTATGCACCCGGGCAAGCTGGTTATAGGTAGCATTGCTCCCCTTCCTGAACTGGACCCCGGGCACGGGGTGCTGCTCCAGGTGCTTGATGATCGCGGACAGCCTTCCCGGGTGCTCCGGATAACTCCACTTGAAGTCCAGGCCCTGCAGAATGTGTCTGACGCGTTTTTCCACCCGACTGGGAACAAAAGGCAGATCCACCTTGGGGTCGTGGCCCAACATGACTTCATCATAAAAGACATTCACGTTTCGATCGCCTAGCACTCCGCTCTCCTTCTTACCTTTGGTCTCTTATACGGTACCAGTTAAACCCTTCCTGAGCTCGCAGAGCGGGAATTTGTTCGGGTGGCAACGGCCGGGACAAAAGAAAACCCTGCCCATAGGCGCAGTGATGTCCGTGCAGGAACGTCAGCTGCTCGCTCTTTTCTATGCCTTCAGCCACCTGTTCAAGCCCCAGCGCTTTGGCCATTTCGATAATGGTGCGGGTAATGGTAGCTCCGTCCTCGCTCGTCGGCAGGCCATCAATGAACGAGCGGTCAATTTTAAGGCTGCTCACCGGCACGCGGCGAAGATAGGACAACGACGAATATCCGGTTCCGAAATCATCGATGTTTATCTCAATGTTATGCGCCCTCAGCCGGGCCAGATTATGCTCCACGGCCTCATTGTCCTGAACCAGGGAGTGCTCGGTAATTTCAATGCGCAGCAGCTTTTCGGGAACCTGCGCAAATGCCAGCCGGCTGAGCAGTTCCTCCGAGAAAGTTGGCTGCACCAGTTCAGCAGGGGAGACATTCACTGCGACAGTAATATCCCAGCCAGGCGCTGAATACCAGGTCTGCAACTGCCGGCAGACTTCCTCGCGGACCCAGCGGCCAATCGGCAGAATCAGGCCACTTTGCTCTGCCAGAGGGATAAACTGCTCCGGAGAGACCTGGCCAAGCTCGGAGCAACGCCAGCGCAACAGTGCTTCAACACCTGTCATCTGTCCTGTACTCAAGGAAAAAATCGGCTGATAGAGCAAATAGAACTCGTCTCGCGCCAGCGCTCCCTTCAGACAGGATTCGATTTTGAAAATCTCGGCGAACGCTTCCGAGTAGGCAAGATCGAAATAATGCACCGGCTCGGCCATGCTCTCAGGACTTACCCGGATCGCCGCCGAAGCTTGCTCAATCAGCGCCTCGGGACTGCCACCATGGTCGGGAAACAGGCTTCCCCCGATCCGGACTTTCAGATAATGCTCTCGGCCCAGGCAGCGGTAGGGGCTATCCAGCGCCGCATGGATCTTATGGGTGACCTGTTTCCGCTGGCTTTCATCGTGTACCGGAAACACCAGTACCAGCTCATCCGCCTGCAGGCGCGCGACTGAGCCACCTTTGGGGCAGTTATTCCGCAGGCGATCAGCCAGTTGCTGCAGCAGTTTATTGCCCCCCTGGGTACCCAGGCTCTGGTTGATCAGGCGCAGTCCCGTCACATTGAACAGCAGCACGGCGACCTGAAGGGATTCTGTTGCAGCCAGCTCAAGCAGCTGGCCCAAGCGGTCCATCAGCAGCTGGCGGTTGGGCAACTCGGTCAGCGGATCGTAATAGGCCGAACGTTCAATGGAGCTCTTCAGGGCCAGCAAGTCCGCACCATGGGCAATTTCATTCTCCACCAGGTCGGCAAACTGGCGCAGTTGGCTACACTGCTCCTCGCTGAAGTGCCGGGGGTGGTGGTCCAGCACGCAGAGCGTGCCCAGTGGATTCCCCGCCGGGCCGTGCACGACTGCGCCCGCGTAAAACCGGATATAGGGCTCACCGATGACCAGCGGGTTACCGGCAAAGCGCGGGTCGTCCAGCGCATCGGGTACAACCATCAACGAATCCTGGTTGATGGCGTGGCCGCAGAAGGAGATATCGCGGGGGCACTCGGTCTGATTCCAGCCCAATCTGGACTTGAACCACTGCCGGTCGCGATCCAGCAGGGTAATCAACACGATGGGAAATCCGAACAGACTCGCCACCAGGCTGGTATAACGATCAAAACGCAACTCCGACGCCGTGTCCAGAAGCTGGAGCCCATAGAGCTCCTCCAGGCGTGCCTCTTCACCCGCGGTAACTTCCGGCGGTATATAAGCGTGCTGATTCATGGCTATCCAGAGCCTCCAAGCGAGTCCTTCGCTCAGTGTAGAATATAAGCCGACCAATATCAGACTGGATAAACAATGGAATTCACCTTCCTGGGCACCTCCGCCGGAACACCAACACGATCTCGCAACGTAAGCGGTCTGGCTCTTTGCCGCGCCGGCCCCAAACCCTGGTATCTGGTGGACTGCGGGGAAGGCACCCAGCACCAGCTGTTGCGCAGCCGCTACTCTCTCATGCAGTTGCGGGCCATCTTCATCACCCATATCCATGGCGACCATACCTTCGGCCTGCCGGGGCTGCTCACCAGCGCGTCGATGCTTGGCCGCACCGCGCCGCTCGCTATCATCGCGCCTGCCCAGGTTCAACGCTTTCTCAATTCAGCGATCGAAAACAGCGACTCAAGCCTCAATTACCCCCTGAACTTCATCGACTCCGAGGCCCGCGACTTTCACTGGCAGGACGAGCATTTCCAGGTGACCAGCGTGGCGCTGTCCCACCGCGTACCCTGCCGTGCTTATGTGTTCACCGAGCAAAACCTGGAGCGGCAGCTACTGCAGGACAGGCTGCGGGCAGAGGGCGTGGAACCCGGGCCCGAATGGGGCGAGTTGCAGAAAGGAAATGACGTTACCCTCCAGAACGGCCGCCTGCTCAGAAGTGACGATTACACTCACATTCCCCGCGCAGCTCGTCGCATGGTCGTAGCCGGCGACAACGACAGCCCGGAACTGCTGAACGATGTCTGTAGCACCAGCCATGTTCTGATCCACGAAGCCACCTACACCCAGGATGTGGCCGACAGGGTCGGCCCCTGGCCACAACACAGCTCGGCCCGACAGGTGGCCCGGTTCGCCCAACAGGCCCGAGTGCCCAACCTGGTGCTGACCCACTTCAGTTCCCGCTACCAGTCCGGTGCCGGGGGCGCACCCCATATCAACCAACTGGCGGCTGAAGCCATGCAGCATTACCGGGGCCAGTTGTTCCTGGCCCGGGATTTCGATAGCTACCGGCTGGAAAAGGACCTGTCACTGAGCTGCCTGACCGCCAGCCCGGCGGGCTCGTGAGCTGGTACCCATGAACCACCAACGCCACCTTGCCCTCGCAGGGTGTCAGCAACGGCATTACCGGCCATGACTTTCAATTAGCGGGCCGGTCGCCCACAATAACAAGGTAACTTACTTGCGAGTGAACACCCACACGATGCCATCGAACGTAAAAACCCGGGTCCTTTTCCATTCCAGACGCCTGAATATTTACCTGGTCCGTTACTCCCAGGGCCACAAGATCGTGCCCCACGTTGATATGGTCTCCGAAGGCCGGCTGTACAAATTCAACTGCGTGCTGATCAAGCCCGAAGCGGGCGGGCAATTCATCTGCGAGAAAAACATCTTCAACCTGTTCGGGCGGTTCATTCTGTTCCGGCCAGACCTTTACCAGCACCGGGTTTCGAAGATCGAGCGCGGCAGCCGATGGTTACTCAGTTTTGCGTTGATCCAGAACTGATACAGAGCTGCGTGCAGTTCGTACAACACTTTGCGATCCATCTATCAGGATCAACTTTCTTTAACGCAAAGGGACATGTATGAACAATTCCAAAGAAATGCTGGAATCTCCACTCTTTAAAACCGTGGCAGGCCTGGCTTTCGAGTCAGTGATGGTGACCGAAGCGACGGCCGACCATAAAAATTCGGTCATCGTCTATGTGAATCAGGCCTTCAGCAATCTGACCGGCTATTCAGCCGAGGAAGTACTGGGCAAGACGCCAGGCCTTCTTCAGGGGCCGGAGACCGAAAGTGGGGTAAAGGAACGGCTCGCTGACGATCTCAAGAACAACCGGACCTTCCACGGTACCACCATCAACTACCGCAAAGATGGCTCCGCTTTTACCATTGAATGGAAAATCGCGCCGGTAATGGATGGCGATACGGCCACGCATTATGTGGCGGTCCAGCGAGCCATTGATTAAGCCTGTTCGATGCCGGCGAATGGGCGATTCGCCGGCTAGCTCGCCCGGTGCGCCACGTACGCGGCGGTAAAAGCGGTTTCCTGAAAGGCTTTCAACCCGGTGTCAGCAAAAGCAATCGGCAGCGGGTGCCCTGACAACGTCGATTTGATCAGGGCTGGAGAGAGCAACCTCACCTCCAGCCCGATATCGTCGATCAGCTGAATGGCTGCCTCCAGCTTGAAGCTGATGGCGCCGCCGGCGAACTTGCCTTTCGGCATCCGCTCCTTGATGGCGATACTGTTTACTTCGTGATCAGCCATCAATGCAGCAAAAGCCGTCTGGAACTGTTTCAGATCCTCACGAGTATGATTTTTGTTCAGTGACAGCTTGCGTACCTTGCATTCCGGCAAGCTGAACTGTCCCCGATCCAGATTCAGTAAACACACCACCGCATCGCTGCCGGTCAGTTCAACTCCGCAGATAATCATGGCATTGCTCTCTTTGCGATCATTACCCTCAGCCACAGCATTTCTTGAACTTCAGGCCGCTGCCACAGCGACAAGGGTCATTGCGCGAGGGTGCCTTCGCCGTGGTAACGGTCAAGCCCTTGTTCTGGAGCGCGGTCAGTTCGGCAATGGATTCAACAGCGCCCTCGCGGGTATCCATTTTGATGTTCGCATGCAGCCCGGCCCTGGCTACCTGAGCCTTGATCTCCAGTTTGCGCGCCTCACTGGTAACCACCAGTGTTAGCGGGAACTTCTTGCTGCCACTCTTCTGGCTGGCGTTGGTCTGAAAGCCGCCATAAGCGGTGTGATGCTGGCGGGCGTCTTGCCGGCCTTTGAAGAAAAACTTGTCTGACATGCTGAAATCCTGGTGAATGGAGAGACGCCCGGGCTCTTCAGGAAATACTGGCGGCCACTGGGCCAGACCTTTTAGCATGCTTCCCGAATTGGTTATATAGGCATAAGTGGAAATTCATGCCGCAAAGAGTGAGTAACGTTCAATGAAAAAACCAATCCTTTATACCCTGGCCGCCATCGCAACCCTCATTGTTTTGGGCATTGGCTACCTTTGGCTGACCTTTGCCAGCCCCTATGGCTACAACCCCACCGGAGACCTGCCTGACATCGATGAAGACGCCACCTATTCGGTCTTCGTCTATGGCACCCTCACGGAGCCCTGGGTGCGCTGGCTGGTAATGGGGCGCGCCGGGGACGGTGAACCTGCCAAGCTACCCGGCTTCCGTAAGGAGGAGCTGGACATCAAACCGGTCGAAGGGGCCGTCACCGAAGGACAGGTAATTACAGTGAATGCCGAGGAACTCCGGGCCCTGGATCGCTACGAGCGCCTGGGTGTCCGCTACGAGCGGGTGCAGTTGACACTGCAGGATGGCGACCCGGCCTGGGTATATCGGCTGATGGAGCCGCTCGTGCAGGAGTTTTCAGAGGAGATGCCCGATTAACTCGGGATCCGCCCCGGTTTAATCGGTCAACCCCCTGCCAGCTTCGGATAGAGCGGCTCAACGATTGGCTTAAGTCCTTTGGCGTCATCTATGAACAGCTGCAGGTGCGGGAAAGGAATCTCGATACCGGCAGCGTCCAGCGCCGCTTTCATCTGCTCCAGAATATCCGCCATGATTCGCGGCTGAATATCCAGGTTGTCGGGGGTAATCCAGACTTTGACTTCCAGGTCCTGCGAGGAATCACCCAGGCTCTTGAGCATCACCCGCGGTTCCTTCCCCGGTCCCTGCAACACCTCCGGGTGGCCCAGTAAAACCGGCATAAGGACCTCCCTGGCAGCTTTCGCGGACTCCTTGTAGGCAATACCCACCGGAATGTTAAGGCGGGTCGCGCCTTCGGCACTGTAATTAATGATATCCGATGACGCCACGCTGTCGTTCGGGATCATTGCGAAAATATTATCCCGGGTGCGCAGCCAGGTGGTGCGCAGGGCGATCTTGACGACCTTGCCGTCCTGGCCGTTGATCGTTACCCAGTCACCAATGTGGAAGGGGCGCTCAATCAGCAGGGTAATGCCTGCAATGAAGTTTGAAAGGGTGGATTGCGCCGCAAAACCGACCGCAATACCGACGATGCCCAGACCTGCAATAATGGAGATTACATCAAACCCGAACTGGGCCAGTACTGTCACCAGAGCCAGGGTGCCGGCAAATACTGAAAACAGGTTTTCGACCAGCTGGCGGATAGAGGGATCCAGCCGGTAGCGAGTCACCGCCTCCTTCATCAACCGCCCGACAATCATCCAGGCGATAAAAAATCCCAGGACCATCAAGCCCGCCCGAGCCATGGCCTTGAGGAACTCGGGGGAGGCCCCGAACTGGGCCAGGATCACCAGCAACGCGCCCAGCCCGGCCAGGTAGCGGACGCCGCTGCGAACCTGTGAGAACAATGGTTGTTGCGCCCGCTGTTTGCCTATCACCAGGCGGATCGCGCCAATCACCAGCAGATAGGCTGTGACAAATAACGCGAGGTAGAAAATGGAGATAAGCAGTTGGCTCAATAACTGAGCCGCGAACTCTCCCCACTCCACATTTTCGCCGGTCAGAGCCTGGAGAGCCGCGCCCAGGTTTTGCCTCAGCTGTTCTGCCACCGCCGCGGAGAATGATTCAGCCATCGGCTCGCTCCGCCTTATCTTGTGGCGACATGGTTACGATCCCTTAAGATGCATGACTGCGTAGAATCGCCCAATCGCCCCGGGAAATCTACTTGTCCAAGCCAAACTTCTCGTGTTCCCCGAGGTCTGGCTGCTCGCCTTTCATCTTGGCTTTGGCCGTTTTGACACTTTTCAGCATTTTGCTGCTGTCGCTGTTCCAGTGTTCTCCTTTCACGACCTTGATTTCTATCATACCCACATTGGGCGCATCTTTGCCGTCAGGGAACCAGGCCGCAACGAACGGATTCCAGTATTTGTCGATCAACGTCTTGTCCTGAATGGCCCGGCCGACACCGGTGAGCGACACATATACATGGTCGTCCGGGTCAGCGAAAGAGATACAGACATCGTTATCGCTTTCCAGTTCGAATACTTTTTCCGACTCCAGGTCGGTGTAAAACCACAGAACGCCGTCGTATTCATCCTGCACCAGAACCATGGGCCGCGACCGCAGCTCTTCGCCGTGGCGGGTTGTCATCATCCCGGTCTTGATATCTTTGATGAGACTCCAGATTTTCTGCTTGTGCTCTGGGCTGGACATATATCTGCTCCTTTTTTTCAACTGTAAAAACCTGCTTGCAATCAAGCATATCAAAGGCATTGAAGTTTGCCATGCATCAGGGGCTACGACCAAAAACATGGATTGGTTTTCCAGGGAAGAATCAGAACGTAAATCTCTGCTGATTTTTTACCGCTGTTTCCAGGTGCCATCCGGCTGACATACGAGCGGTCCGATAACCGTGCCGGTTGGATAGGAGCGGCCGTTATAGACACAATTCGCCAGCGTCGCGGACGCAAAAAAGAAGCCAGCCAACAATACAGTTACTCGCATTTTTACAAGTACGCTCATTTTTCACCTCCCACCCCTGTTAACACCATTGAAACGACCTCCTCCCGACCGATGACCATTTTTACCTGGTAGCCAAGGGGGACTATGTAAGCCACCGCCAACTGAAGCCGCTCCTGCCCGACACTCCCGTAAAGTGCCTCGGCAGTGTTGGCATTGATCATGATAACTTCGGTGGCGTCCGGGTCAGGAAGCTGGGCGCAGTGAAAGGGTCTCTCAGCGAACACAGACACCATTCTTTGTGTCTGCTCGCCATTGATCAGAAGCAGGTCGTGACCGATGAACTTGTGCCTTCGTGGCGAGCAGACGGCGGCCGAATTATCAGAAAGTTGTGAGTCAGGCACAAACGTGACGCGAACAGGTATGCCAACCTGCTGGAAAATACCCTCCTGCTGGTTGGCGGCTTCCCTGAGTCGCACGGCGGCCGGAGAGTCGCGGTCCAGTCCGATTATTTCAAGGGCGGCGCTGAGGCTATGGATGTTTCGATAGGTATGGAACTGATGATCAAACGGCCCTGCACCATCCACCAGCAGGTCAATGATCTCTTTGGAAACCTCATCTTGTGGCGAAAGCCTGCGTAAGTAATCCACAAACTCGACACTCTGAACGCTGTAAAGACCGTATCGCTCCCGCAGCATCGCCCGGACGATGTCGGCCTGATCTTCGTCTGCCATCACATTGTCGAAGAGGCTGGACAGCTCATACTCACGGCCGCTGAAATCAAGAACGATTGAGTTCCCGCCTTTGGTCTCCACCTTGAACAGGCCCGGGCCGGAACTACTGAGCATCATATAGGTGAAAAAAGCGGCGAATAAAAGCACCGCCACAATGACAAGGTTAGTATGGAGCTTTATGCCTTCACTCATGGCTACAAACCCTCCTTCCAGCATCCGGCTGAACATTCGGAGGATTCCCTGACGGCAAGAGCGTCATTGTAAAGACACGGGGCTCTAACAAAGGAATCAAAAGCATCCCACCCAGGTCACGCTAATCGTTCCTTTCAGGCTGCAGTGCGCTGATGGGCATCATCTTTCACATTAGTCCACCCCCTGATGAAGTCAAACAGGAGGGTCGAAATCAATGGCACTACAGAAAGGATTACCAAAATAAAGCGATTTAGTGGTCTATCCTTGAGTGAAATTCTCCGCAGTTTCCCAGGCTGCCAGCCAATCATCAGGAGGACGCTGATGACATTACCCTCGCCTTTGACCCCGGAACAGGTCTATCGCCGCTGCCCAATCGATCAGCTGGATTTCGAAACCACCGACTCGCTGGAGGATCTGGAGCTGCCCTGTGGCCAGGAGCGTATGCTTCGGGCCCTCGAGTTCGGGGCCAGTATGAAGGCAGACGGGTTCAACCTGTTTGTCCTGGGGCCCGCTGGCGCCGGCAAGCACGAACTGGTCGAGCGCTTCCTGGCCAATTATACCGAACGGCAACCTGTGCCCTCGGATTGGTGCCATGTTCACAACTTTGAGTTTCCTGACCGGCCCAGGGCCCTTCGCCTCGCCGCCGGCGAAGGGCGACAATTCAAGAAAGATATGAACGATCTCGCGGCGGAGCTGCGTACAGCGATTCCGGCGACCTTCGAAAGCGAGGAGTATCAGGCCCGCCTGCAGGAGTTGCAGGAGGAAATGACAAAGCGCCAGCATCAGGGCTTGTTTGAAATCCAGAAAGAGGCCAACGCCAACAATATCGCCATGATAACGACGCCTGCGGGCTTCACCTTTGCTCCCATGCGCAATGGCGAAGTTGTTGATCCGGAGGACTACAAAAAGTTCTCTGACGAGGAAAAGGCGCTCGTCGAATCCAAGATAGAGGAACTCCAGAAGAAACTGCAGCAGACCATTCAACAATTCCCACGCCTGGGCAAGGAAGCCCGGGAGCGGATTCACGCCCTGAATGAAGAAATGGTTCAGCTCACGCTTGGCGGCCCGATCGGCGAGCTTCGCGAAAAATGGCGGCACAATCCCGCCGTTGTCGACTACCTTGATGCCATACGTGAAGATGTGGTGGAACACGCAGAAGCGTTCCAGGACGGCGAGAACGGTCCGCCCAGTGGCTTGCTGGCGCGGTACAAAGTCAACCTGCTGGTGGATAATGCAGAGACAACCGGTGCGCCGGTCATCTACGAGGACCTGCCGAATCATCAGCACCTGGCGGGCCAGATTGAGCACCGGGCCCGCCAGGGCACCCTTTATACCGATTTTACCCTGATCAAGGGTGGCTCCGTTCACCGGGCCAACGGTGGCTATCTGATCATCGACGCCGGCCGGATACTGGGCCAGCCGATGGCCTGGGAGAGCCTAAAACGCATTCTGTTCTCCGGCGAGATCCGGATCGAGTCCCTGGAGCGTCTCTACGGATTGGCCAGCACCATAAGCCTGCAGCCAGAACCCATTCCGGTATCGGTTAAAGTCGTATTATTGGGCGATCGCATGCTGTATTACCTGCTGGCCCACTACGATCCTGATTTCCTGGATCTTTTCAAAGTCGAAGCGGACTTTGAGGACGATCTCAACCGGGACGACGATAGCTACGGGCTCTATGCGCGCATGATTGCCACCATGGCACGGCAGCTGAAATGCCGCCCGCTTTCCCGGGAGGCAGTGGCAAGGCTGATAGAACAGGCAAGCCGCCTGGCGGCGGATCAGCGCAAGCTGACGGCACACGACCGGGCGCTTCGGGACCTCATCAGTGAGGCTGACCATTGGGCCGATCGGGCAGGTATCGTCGCCATCGAGGCGGATCACATGCAACAGGCGATTGACGAGCGTGAATTCCGCGCCAGCCGCATTCGCGACCGCAGTCGGGAGCAGATTACCCGCGGCATCGTCATGATTGCCACTGAAGGCGAGACCGTGGGCCAGGTGAACGGACTATCGGTGCTCAGACTCGGCGCCTCCATGTTTGGCCAGCCTACCCGGATCACCGCCACCGCCCGGCCGGGCAAAGCGCAGGTGGTGGATATTGAACGGGAAGCCAAGCTCGGCGGCCCGATTCACAGCAAGGCCGTGATGATTCTTTCACGCTTTCTGGCGAGCCAATATGCAGGGGATGGCGAACTGTCCCTGTCGGCAAGCCTGGCGTTCGAGCAGTCTTACGGGGGTGTAGAGGGCGATTCTGCATCCGTCGCAGAGACCTGTGTTCTGCTGTCTGCGATCAGCCGCCTGCCGTTGCGCCAGAGCATTGCCGTCACCGGTTCTATGAACCAGCACGGCGAGGTCCAGGCCGTGGGCGGCGTCAACGAAAAGATCGAGGGTTTTTTTGATACCTGTCGCGAGGCCGGGAAGGTTCACGGCCAGGGCGTGATCTTGCCCGCCAGCAATGTCGAGCATCTCATGCTCAACCAGGCGGTCCGCAAGGCCATTACCGATGGCGATTTCAGCATCTACCCGGTCTCCCAAATCAATCAGGCAATTGAAATTTTGACGGGCATGGAAGCCGGCGAACCCGATGAGAACGGCGAGTTTCCCGAGGCGTCCTTCAACCGGGTAGTCGCCAACCGCCTGTCCCGGTTTGCCGAGGTCAGCAAAAAACCGGAAGACGGCGAGGGAGGCAGTGACAGCAGTGGAGGCGCAGATCGTGACTAATACGCAAGAGCCTGAGGATCAGGCTGCAACGCGTGGGCGGGTTCTGGTGCTTATCGACGGTTCACGGATGAGCTATGCGGCCCTGGAAGCCGCCGCCGACATAGCCGGGAAACGAGGTGCTGACATCCTCGGGGTGTTTGTCGAGGAGTTGAACCTGGTACGCAGCGCCGGATACGGTTTCTCCCGCGAGGTCGGCTCGGCCTCCGGCATCAGCCGGCCATTCGACCCCGGCATTCTGGAGCAGCGCATGCGGCGGCTGGCGGACCATGCCCGCGCGGCACTTGCCGGCGCCGTCAAGCGGCGCGGAGGCAAGGCAGCCCTGAGTGTTGCCCGCGGTCATGTGATTGAGGAGGTCTTGGCCCTGGCGGGGCCGGATGATCTTTTGGTACTCGGCCGTGCTGGCTGGTCTTCCACGGCCGGCGCCCGGCTGGGCTCCACTGCCCAGGGGCTGATTCGACAGTCACCCGGGCAGGTGCTGCTGTGGTGCGAACAGAAGCTCCCCTACCCGAACCGGGTGGTTGTTTTCCTCAATGATCATGACGGGGCCAATCACCGGGCAGCGCTGACAGCTGCCGAGATCTCCCGGCACTATCACCAGCCGGTGACGATTATTCTGGGCACTGACGGCGAGCCAACTGCCAGTCGGCTCGATGCCATCAGGCAGGATCTTGATGTGCTCGGCGCTGGCACCCGGTTGCGAGTCATGCCTGATACTGATCCGATAACAGTCGCCCGGACGCTCCGGGAAGAACGTGCTTCGCGACTGGTGATCAGTCGCGAGTGTGCACTCTTTACCGCACCCGGTGCGGAACAGCTGCTGGCAGCGTTGAGCCTGCCCATTACCATCACCCCCTGACAAACAAAGGCTGTACACAATGTTTGGAATCGCCTGGTTCGCAATGATGTGGTTCGGACTGATCATGGTCGCTCTGATTGCCGCCGTGATGGTCCTGCTGCGCCGGCATCACGATGCCGGGGATGACCACGAAGCACCCCCCCGCGAGCAGCAGAGCGAGGCGCGCCAGGAGGTCATCGAAAGGGTCAAGGGTATGCATACCGCGGCTGAAGGCCTCCATGGCCGCGCCCGCGTGAAGGCGTTGCGGAACTACATGGATAGCATGAGCGATGATCTGGAACCGGTCTCGGAAATTCGCGCCCCCGGCAGCGGCCCCCCCAGGGGGGAATGGGTGATTGCGCCAGAGGCAGAACCCGAGCGTCGCATTCTCTATATTCATGGCGGCTCCTGGGTCGCCGGCAGCCCCAAAAGCCATCGCGCCATTACCGACCGGTTGTCACAGCTGGCCCACGCCTGCGTATTTGCCGTTGATTACCGGCTGATGCCGGAAAACCGCTACCTGGACGGCGTCATCGACTGTCGGCAGGCCTATCGCTGGCTGCTGGAGAACGGCCCGGACGGAGAAGCTACAGCGGATTTCCTGGTGGTCGCAGGAGACTCCGCTGGTGGCAGCCATGCCCTGGGACTGCTCGCCTGGATACGGGACCAGGGTCTGCAGGCACCAACCGCTGCGATTGCCCTGTCACCCTCCACAGAACTGATGGTGACGTCACTGGGCAAACGTGCCAATCTGAAAAGCGATGTCATGCTGGGGCCAACCGTAAAAAAGCTGGCCCGTATACCATCGCCGCTTTTGTGGTGGGGAACTGTTCTGGGCATGCGGGTATTGCCCACGAACCCGATTGCATCGCCCCTGCGCGGGAAGTTACACGGGCTGCCGCCGACGCTGATTCACGTCAGCGAATCGGAAATTCTACTGGAGAACGCCCAGCGCTACGCAGAGAAAGCGCGAGCTGCGGGCTCACCGGTGGAGTTGGAAACCTGGCCGGACATGGTTCATGTATGGCACCTGTTTACACCCCTGTTACCGGAGGCGGAAGAAGCGTTCGAGCATATCGGAGAGTTTCTGTCGCGGGTGGAAGCGGGTTCGGCGTAAAGGCATCAACTCAGCAGGCATTCTTTGGCTTCATTGATACGGGCCGCCAGATAGTTACTCCCACCACGGTCCGGGTGCACTTTCTGCATCATCCGGCGATGCGCCTGGATAATTTCTTCCCGGCTGGCACCGGGCGCCAGCCCGAGTATATCGAGGGCTTCGTTCTCGGTCAGAGGGCCGCCGGCGTTACCGGAGCTGTCCCCGCCAGCAGCTTCCTCGCCGCCAGCACCTGCCTGGTCGTCAGCACGCCAGGAGTCCCCAAACCGGCGGTCGAGGTAAGTTTCCAGCAGGCGGGCGGAGTCTTCGTCGTTGGCACGGCAGTATTGCAACAGCTCGATAAATTCGCTCTCTTCAAGATCCGCCAGCGACCGGCCGGCCATGGGGCCTTTCAGGATCTCGCCGCTCATGGTTCCGGAGTCATGGTCCAGGGTCATATCCAGAATATCACTGGAAACCCGGGACTGGTTGCCGGTCCTGGCCTCCCCTCTTCCCGCTCCCGCCATGCCTCCCGTCAATACAGAGGGCAGTATCCGGCGCAACAGCGGGAAAAGGAACGCCAACAGTGCAAACAGAAAATGCAGCCGACCGGTAACGGCCAACAGGACTACCATCGCGATCCCGGCAATCAACACCAGCTTGAGAATGGCCGGTTTGCGCTGGCTCGCCGGCTGGCTGCGCAGCCAGACCCACGCAACAACCGTCAATACGATAACCAATAACGTTAATGGCACTCAGATACCCCGGCTCATTGGCCCATGGATAGATTGGAACAGGCACTATCTGATCTGTCGGGTCAGGCGCTTGACTTCCGGGGAGCTGCGGTTGGAAAAGTCCTGCAGGGCCTTGGTTCCCCCGGAAGCATAGACCGCAACAGCGGCCATAAGATCCTTGAGAATCTGCGGACTGTTGCGATCAAAGGGGGCATAGGCACCTCCGGAGAGCTTGCTCACCTGCTGGAACACCGCCCTGGCATGGGCGTCGCTACCCTCATGGAACATGAACACCGGGGTTCTCAGCATGCCCAGTTCTCCGGCGGTATGGCAGAGCTCGTCCACCGATTCCTCGCAAAAATCGCCGATAAACACCACCGCTCTTACCGCCTCTGCGCGGGTTTCTTTCAGCGCGTGTTTCAGTACCCGGCTGATCTGGGTTCGACCACCCAGGCAGGACACGCCATTCATAAGGTTCAGCAGCTGGCCGGTCTCGGTGACAAATCCCGTCGCCCGGAATTCACGAAAGCCGCGGTAATAACAAAGCTGAATGGCCAGGCCGCCCAGATCCCTGGTGGCCATGAACAACTCACTTTGCAGGTGGCAGGCCTTATCCCACGTGGCCTCCCGGCTTGCGGTGGCATCCAGCGCGAAAATCAGCCGGCCCTGTTTACCGCCACCGCTTTGCGCCGGCAGTTTGCGGACCTCCTGGATAAACTGGTCGATCGACTGTTTGTCGGATTTTTTGCGTAGCTCTTTGTCGGACATAAGCTTCTGAAAACCGCCCGCGGTAACCAATGTATCGCTACAAGCGTAGGGCAAAGACAACGGGATTCACAGTGGCAGGCCGGCCATATTCGATAAAACCGTGCCGGTTGCCAGCTCAACCACCGTCAAGCTTGAACCAGCTGTACACCCGCATGGGAGGGATGTTCCGCAGCTCCAGTGCACAGCTGGCCGGCGCCCCCATGATCGGGCCGGTAATCGTGGCCACATCCCGGCGGAACTGATAGGCGATGAAACGCCCGCCCTCGGCCAGATTGTCCTTTACCGCCTGGGCGACACGGGTAGCAACGGCTTCCGGCATTTTCGAGAAGGGAATGCCGGAGATAACCACATCCGGTTGGCCCATATCGTGTAACGCCAGAATCTCTGCGAGATCCTCGGCGCTGCCCAGGTGGTTGGTGAAGCGCGGGTCTGCGATCTCGCCAAGCAGTTCGTGGAAGTACGGGCTCAACTCAATCGACAGCAGCTTTGCATCCTGGGTAAGGTGCCTCAGGAACGTTCTTGTGGTGCCTCCGGTGCCGGGCCCCAGCTCCACTACCCGGCTGGCAGCGGACAGCTCCGACGCCTCGACGATTCGCTGCTCCAGGAATCGCGAACTGGGGATAATCGAGCCCACCTGACGCGGTTCCCGCAGGAATCCTCGCAAGAAGGCTGCCGGGCTTGTCCTCCGGTTCGGATCGTACTTCGGGCCGTCCTTTTCTTCACCCATGGCATTTTTCTCAATCTGGCCGCCTGGAATACTAATCGATTATAGCAGTGAGCAATGTCTATACCGCCGCCAGCGGCAGAATGGCCCTGGCTAGTTTTTGTCGTCTTCCGTGTCATACGTGAACGGCTCTCCCTTCTCGTCCTGAAGCTGATAATCGTAGGCTGCCTGGAGGCCGGTCTCCTCCTCTGTCGCTTCCTCGGTCCCCTGCTCAATGTTGCGGGGATAAAGCGGCGACAGCAGTGCTACTACGATGCCGATCGCAGCGAAAATGGCAAACGCATCGCTATAGCCGAAGTTCTTCACCAGGATACCGACGATAGGCGAACCGGTGGCCTGACCAAGCGAAACTGCCATGAATGGCAATACCGGACCCATGGACAGCCGGCCCGGCAAAAGCCGGATGCCTGTCATCAGATAGAGCCCCGTCAAACTCATATAGGCCAGGCCGAAGACCAGTCCGGAGAATGCTGCAAGCGCCAGTTGATCGGGGCTGGCCGCCAATAACGCCAGGCTTGCCGCCAGCATCATCAGCATCAACGCCTGAGTGATCGGCGGGTTGTTGCGGTCGGCCAGGTCAGCCACCACCGCTCCCCCCAGCCCGGCGACGCCCACCGCCAACCAGAGCCACCCGGTTTGCTCGGGCGGCAGCCCGCCCAGAGTGACCACAAGGTCGGGCGCGAAGATCCAGTACGCGGAAGAAATGAAGCCCATCACAAAAGCAAACAGCGAGAGCCTGAACAGACGCCACCACTGCAGCGCAGTGATGGGAGGCGGCGGTGCTGCGTTCGACGGGGCAACCCGGGATACCGAGGGAATAAAATACCAGGCCGCAAACACCCCGATAACCGCCATAACGGCAAAGGACATATACGCATAGCGCCAGATGCCGGCCATGAAAAGAACGGCGGGCACGGCAACCATCACACCGATACTGGTACCGGCATTCATCACCGAGCTGACGCGCCCGTGTACGGAGCGATCAACCAGCACCTGCATGGCGGCCGTTAGCGCCGGCATCATCAGGCCGGTGCAGATACCACAGGCAAATACCCCGACCCCGAGTGATAAGGGGCCCGTGGCCTGGCTTATCAACGCCAGACCGACCGCCCCGAACGCTCCCGACAGAACCGCTGTGTTACGGGCGCCGAGACGATCAGCGGCAAGCGGGGCAACCGATGTGGCCAGCAGAAAACTGATAAGCGGAAGCGCGCCGATGATACCGACCAGGTAGGGTGTCAGACCGAGCTCGGCGCGGATGGGTGGTACGAACAGACCGAAGGCAAAACGGGCCAGACCGTAACTGATCGCAATCAGCGCCGCGCCGAAAATAGCAAATCCTGTGCTCGATACGGTCTTCACGATACGTTCTCCAACGGTAGCGCGCCTGGAACCAGCCTTTACAGAGTAGGAGTTGTTGTTGCCGGCATCAAACCATTTTGACTGCCCTGATTATCCTTTTCTGGGCTTCAGGACTTCAGGCCGGGGCGGCGCCGTCAGAGTTTTGAGAGTGCCTCCAGTATCGGTGTGTCTCCGGAAACCACATCAAAAACGCAATTGGTGGCCTTATCCGAATCCAGCGCCGCCAGCAGGACCCGGGCAACATCCTGCCTTGATATCTTCCCGAAATCCTCCATCTTCGAACTGATTGCCACTTTGCCGGTACCATCGTCGTTGGTCAGTTGCCCCGGGCGGACAATGGTGTAGTTCAGTCCGCTGTTCTTGAGATGCTCATCGGCATTGTGCTTGGCCCAGAGGTAATGGCGGAGTTTTTCCGGCCCTTTTTCCGGCTCCTCGGCACGCATGCTGCTGACCATGATGAATCGCTTGATGCCCATGGCTCTGGCTGTATCCACCAGCCGGATGGCACCGTCCTGATCCACATCAATGGTCTTATCCGGCCCGGTATGGGGGCCGGAGCCGGCAGTGAAAATCACCGCATCGCAACCCCTCATGGCCTCGCTACAGTCCTGCTCGAGATCCCCCAGCACGGTCTCCGTGGCGCCCATCTGCTGCAATTCTGGGCCCTGGTCCTGATGTCTGACCAGGGCCCGTGCCTCATGATCACTGTCTGCCATTTCCTGCAACAGATGTTGCCCGATTTGCCCGTTGGCTCCTGCAATGAACACATGCATGGTGGATCTCCTGATTGGCGTGAGTATCCCTTATAGCTGAGTGCACTGCAGGCACAATTCAAGGCACTGCGACCGCTACACCGATACTCGTACCCGCGCTCACCACGTAGCTGACGCGCCCCGCCTCACCAGGATGTGGCTATATACTGGGTCTCCAGGAACTCCTTTATGCCATCCTGGGCACCTTCCCGGCCTATACCGCTCTCTTTCATACCACCAAACGGAGCGGCCGGGTCGGATACGAACCCCCGGTTCACGCCAACAATGCCTGCGTTAAGCCTTTGCGCAATCCGCATGGCCTTACCAACATCCCGGCTGAAAACATAGGCGGCCAGACCATAAGGTGTGTCATTAGCCTGCTGGATAACCGATTCCACATCCCGGAAGCGCACCAGAGGCGCAACAGGACCAAACACTTCCTGATCCAGAATACGGGCATCCGGGTTGACATTGCGAAGCACGGTTGGCGCAAAGAAAAACCCTTGTTCGTGAAGAGTCGTACCGCCGGTTTCAATGGTGGCGCCGTCGCTAACTGCCTCAGCAATGATGGCCTGCAGCTTCTCCAGTTCTTTACGGGAAATGATGGGGCCAACATCCACGTCAGCCTCAAGACCATTGCCGACTTTCAGGTCAGAGAACCGTTCTACCAGTCGGTGGCAAAATTCGTCGTATATGGAATCATGAACATATAGCCTGTTCGCGGCAATGCAGGACTCACCGGCATTGCGCATCTTGGCGAGGAAGGCTCCCTCAATAGCGGTGTCAATATTTGCGTCATCGCAGACAATCAATGGCGCATTTCCGCCAAGCTCCATCGATGTGTTAAGGATCCTTTTGGCGGCGGAACCAAGCAGGAGGCGCCCGACACCGGTACTGCCTGTAAAAGAAATTTTACGCAGCCGGGAATCTGCCACCAGAGCATCGGTAAGAGTGCCTGCGTCATCAGTCGTCAGGACGTTGACAAGACCATCGGGCACGCCACATCTTTGCATCAGTTCTGCCAGATACATGGAGGTAAGCGGAGTTTCTTTCGGTGGCTTGACAATGACGCCGCAACCGGCGGCAATGGCCGGTGCGATTTTCCGGGTAATCATCGCTGCCGGGAAGTTCCAGGGCGTGATCAACAAAGCCGTGCCAACCGGCTGATGGGTCACGACAATCGTATGCTTGCCACTGGGAGATGGCCGCATTTCACCTCCCAAACGCAGGGATTCCTCACCATACCAACGAAAAAACTCCGAGGCATAATCGACCTCGCCGGTTGACTCCTTGAGAGTTTTCCCTTCCTCGAGGGTGATCAACCTGGCAATGATGTCTTTTTCTTTTTGCATGGTGTCGAAAACGGACCGCAAGACTTCCGAGCGTTCTCTCGGCGTCAGCGCCATCCACTCCTTCGCGGCCCCATCGCAGGCATCAAGGGCCAGCCTTGCATGCTCGGACGTGCAACTGGGGACAATGGCGATTACTTCCTCGGTAGCAGGATTAACCACCTCAATTTTGCCACTGGTTTCAGTTATCCACTCTCCGTTGACAAACAGCCCGATGGGTATGCTTTGCCCAATTTCTTCAATATATTCTTTCAAACCATAGACTCCTGATTCTGAAATCGCCTCTGGATCTGTTGCCGGTCAGTACTTGTTAGCGACAAACAATTCCTTGGACGGGAATAGCGTGATCACCTGACAGCCATCGGGAGTCACAACAACCTCCTCCTCGATACGAGCGGCACCATTACCGTCAGCAGCAGGGCAATACGTCTCCAGCGCGAAAACCATCCCCTCCTGCAATTCGAAGGGACTGTCGAACGATACCAGCCGGCTTATAATCGGCCGCTCGTGCAGTGCCATTCCCAATCCATGGCCAAACTGCAGACCGAATGCCTCCATTTCATTGGCAAAGCCAAAGTCGGTTGCCTTGGGCCATACCGCGGCAATCTTGTCGGTGGTCATGCCGGGGCGAACCAGCTCGATCGCAGAGTCGATCCATTCCCGGCACTGCTTGTAGGCATCCTCCTGCGACCTGGTAGAGCTGCCGATATTCAGAGTACGGTAGTAACAGGTGCGGTACCCCATGAACGCCTGGATAATATCGAAAAACGCCTGATCACCCGGCCGATACATACGGTCAGTGAAATTGTGGGGGTGCGGACAGCAGCGCTCACCGGATACGGCGTTAATTGCCTCTACGTCATCGGAGCCGTTGTCATAAAGAAACTTGTTGACCAGGGCCACCATCTCGTTTTCCCGGGTGCCCGGGCGAAGCTTTTCCGCCAGGTGATCGTAGGCGCCATCCACCATCGTGGCCGCCATGTTCAGCAGGGTTATTTCATCCTGGCTCTTAATCTGACGGGCATCCAGCATGACCTGTTGCACGTCCCTGATTTCCAGACCAACTTCCTGGAGTGCGAACAGCATTGGAGGCTCAACGACATCCACGCCTACGGGCATATCAGCGACGCCCTCGGCCCGCAGAATATCGCGGATTTCTTCAGCAGCACGCTTGAAAAGGCCGGCTTCCTGGCCGATAGAGCCTCTCAGCCCGAGCATCCCCGCACGACACCGCTCCTGCTTCAGCCAAGGGGCATAAATGCGATGATGGGCAGCGGCTGAACCGAAGTCCCAAAGATAGGGATCCGAATTGCCGGTGAACAGGGCGTAGCGACAGAACTTGTCTCTGGTCCATTCACCAATAACGGAACTGGTGAGATACCGGATGTTATTGTTGTCGAAACAGAGAATGGCCCCCAGGTCGGAGCCAGCCAGAGCTTCCCGCGCCCTCCCTGTCCTGTAGCGATGCAGGCGGTCATAGTTCACCCGCTCTTCAAAGTCGACATGCATCCTGCCCGGTGCAGGTATGGGGCGCCCCCATACCCAGTGAGGATCGACGTCCTCGGAACGAACAATGGTTGGCTCGCTCGGTTTTACTGTCTTAGCCATGACTCCTCCTCAATGCGGCGGCAAAGATAAGCCTGTTCTGCTTATGGAAACTCTCAAGTCTTACTCTAGTGCAAACGTTTGCGTTATTCAATTAAAAAGGCGCGAAAACGCGTTCGTGCAACCAGGTTCGTGTATAATTCAATAGACTAGGTATTCGAGATAATCGAAAGCAGAAGCTCACGACGTAGTCTCACGTCGTTTTCCAACTCCCTCTCAGATACTGGACTTTGGTTTTGGTGCACAGGAAACGGGTAACACTTCGCGATTTGGCAGAACACCTCAACATCAACACCTCCACGGTGTCCCGCGCGTTGAGTGAGAAATCCAGTGAAATGATTTCCCCTGATGTTGTAAAGCGGGTGAGAAAAGCCGCCCAGGAGATGGGTTACAAGCAGAATGCCGCCGCATACGCCCTCAAGGTTGGAAGAACCAAGTCCATCGGCATCATTATTCCGGACATGATGAACCCTGTGTTTGCGCCTATCGTTCGGGGCATTCACAGCGTCCTTAATCAGTATGGGTACACAGCGTTCCTGGCCTACAGTGAAAATAACGCAAGTGCAGCTCATTCCGAGGTGGAGAAGCTTATCAGCCGTGGCGTCGACGGCATCATATACGCGGCTGCATTTCGCACGGATAGCGTCGTGGATCTGTGTAAGAGCCACAGCATTCCCCTGGTTCTGGTCAACCGGGTGGTCGATCAGGGTAATGTGGATACGGTGAAAGTGGATGACTCATTGGGTATTAAAATGGCAGTAGGTCACCTGCTTGATCTGGGCCACCGTAAAATCGGCTTCATTGCCGGCCCCAAGAACATCTCGGTGTCATACATCCGCCTGCGGGCCTTCACTCAAACAATGGCCGAGCATGATCTCGAGGTAGAGCCACACCGCATTGTCGAAGCCCACTCTTTGACAGAGGAAGGCGGCGAAAAGGCAATGTCAGTATTTCTTGGGCAAAACCCCGACGCTACAGCGATTATCGCATCAAACGACCTGATTGCCCTGGGCTGCTTCACCGCCTTGACACAGTTTGGATATACCTGCCCGAAGAGAATATCCATAGTGGGCTTTAATAACATGCCTTATCTTGACTGGTTTGCGATCCCTCTTACAACGATATCGATTCCCCATTTCCAGATGGGCGAGCGGTCTGCCGAGCTATTACTGAAACGAATAGATCCTGAGAGTGATGACCATTATGAGGAGGTGCTGCTGAAACCCAAGCTCATTATCAGGCAGTCAACAGCTCCCGTGATCCGGAGGAAGAAAAAGATCGCCTCCACCTAGCGTTCTGTCTGGCCAGTGATTGCTCTGATCAGCGTGTCTTCAGTTACCTCACCACGGTCAAAGCATCGGGTTATGCGGCCATCGTACATCGCGATAATCCGGTCGCTTACGGTAAGCACCTCCGGCATTTCAGAGCTGACAACGATCACAGCCAGGCCAGTTTTCGCCAATTCCCTTATGAGATGGTGAATCTCTGATTTGGAGCCGACATCGATGCCTCTGGTAGGCTCGTCGAGGATGAGAATTTTTGGCGAGGTACTCAACCATTTACCAATCACCACCTTCTGCTGGTTGCCACCACTGAGGTTAAGAGTTGAATATTCCCAGCCCGGACATTTAATGCGAAGCTTGTCCATATACTCTTCGAACACCTTTCTCTCAGCAGAAGTATCAATCCAGCCAAGCTTCGTAAACTCGCTGATATTGGCCAGGGTCGTGTTGTCTTTACAACTCATCCCAAGAACCAGCCCCTGCTCTTTTCGGCTCTCCGGCACCAGACCAAGGCCATGATCGATAGCATCACTCGGCGAGTTGATGGCCAGGTTCTGGCCGTTAATCTGAACACTTCCGGAATCAGGCTTACGCAGACCGAAAATTGTTTCCATGATCTCAGTACGGCCAGCCCCGACCAGGCCATAGAATCCAACAACTTCCCCGGCGTGAACATCAAATGAAATATCTGAATACAACCCTTCGATACCAAGACCGCTGACCTGCAGAGCTTTGGCGCCAAGTTCCGGCGGCTGATGCTCGATATCGGCATCGAGGTCCCTGCCAATCATTCGTTGGGTCACTTCGTCTTCATTCGTTTGGCGGGTGTAGAAAGTGCCCTGGTAGGTGCCATCGCGCAACACCGAGATGCGATCGGAAAGCTCGAAGATCTCATCCATTCGGTGCGAGATGTAAACAATGGCAGTGCCACTCTCCTTCAACTCCCGTATTACACCGAACAACACCACTTTTTCGTAATCCGTAAGAGAGGCGGTAGGCTCGTCAAAAACAACAACTTTTGGCTGAAAAACCAGTGCCCGAGCGATTTCTACCATCTGCTGGTTGGCAATCGACAGATTGCCAAGCTTTTCCGTGGGCTTGAATTTGCAATTGAGGCGGGTGAGGATTTCTCCACATCGCTCATTCAGATGGCGATTATTAACAAATATGTTGGCAAACCGGGGAATGTTTCCCAGGAATACATTCTCTGCCACTGTCATATCCGGCACCAGGGAGAGCTCCTGGTGGATCAACAACACACCGTGCTCCCGGGCCTCCAGGGGGCTCGACATATGCACCAGTTGATCCTCAAGAATGACCTCCCCCCCATCCGGCTGATATATGCCGGCGAGTATCTTCATCAGAGTGGATTTCCCGGCACCATTTTCACCGAGAAGCGCATGCACCTCTCCTGCGCGAACATCCAGTTCCACACCATCCAATGCCTTCACACCCGGGAACGATTTACTGACATTCTTCAGTTTCAGCAAGGGCTTTTCTTCGGGCTGCGAGTTTATCGGTTCTTTCATTTCGGTTTGTGTGTTCATGCTCCCACTCCTTGCGGCTCGGCGAAGCGCTTATCGAGAAACAGAACAAGGATCAGAATAGAGCCAAGAATGATAAGCACGTAGAACGATGGCACCTGAAGTAAATTCATACCATTTCGGAGTATTGCGATGGCAAGAACACCGCCAAGGGTTCCGATGATGCTGCCAAAACCACCGGTAAGGCGCGTGCCTCCCAGGACGACCGCTGTGATCGTCCAAAGCTCATAATTGCGACCAAGATTCGGCGTTGATGCGCCCATTTGAGTCGATAACAGAATACCCGAGAGGGCGGCCAGGAAACCTATGAGAATAAAATTCAGTAACATATGCGGCCCGACACGAATGCCCGCCTCTTTGGCTGCGACCCGGTTACCGCCAACAGCAAAAACATTTCGTCCATGAATCGTATATTTCAATACCAGATGTGCAATTATTGTTAAAAATACAAAAATCAGTGCCAGCACAGGTATGCCAAACAACGAGCTGGCTCCAAAATTAGCATAGGCCAGGTCGTACGCGTAAAAAGCCTGCTCTTCGGTATAGATGAATACCAGCCCCCTCACTCCTATCATTGCACCAAGAGTAACAATGAATGCGTCAACACCGGTTTTCCAGGCGATTATTCCATTTAGCGCGCCAATCAGAATACCGGAGAGCAGTCCTACCGATACCGCTCCGATAATTCCCAGTTGCGGCTGCAAACCAACGGCAAGGCTTGCCGCAAGGGCCAGGGTCGCTCCAACCGATAAATCTATATTGCCGTTGATCATGACAAACGTCATCCCAAGGGCAATCAAACCGATTGTCGAGGCCTGCACCAGAATATTACTGAAATTCCTGATGTCGAAAAAATAAGGTGATGAAAAACTGAAGAAGACAATACAGACAAAAACAAATATCCAGATCGGCTGTCTTTTTATCAAGTAAATTATACGATTCATTGTCATTATCCCCGTCATATTTCGGGTTTTAATAAGTGCTAAAAAGCTTGCCACGCTTGGCAGCTATGTCTAGCCATACCGCTACAATAATAACCACCCAGGTAACGAGCCACTGGGTATAGTAGGGGAAGCCCAGCAGCAGCAATCCATTCTGAATCATCGCCAGAATCAGTACCCCGATGACGGTTCTCGCAATGCTTCCTGAGCCGCCCAGAAGGCTGGTTCCGCCCAGGATGACACCGGCAAGTACCAGTAACTCGTAACCTTCACCGACATTATTCTGAGACCCCATAACGCGGGAACCCAGAATCAGGGCAGCACAGCCGGTGGTGAACGCTGATAACAAATAGGTACTGAATACGAGACGATTTCTGCGCAGGCCGGAGAATAATGAAGCGGTTGCGTTCCCGCCAATGGCAAATATCTTGCGGCCGAAACCCGTTTTCAGGAGCACAATCTGCAAGATAATGCCCAGCACTATAAATATTATTGCCGGAACCGGAACGCCAAAGAGCGCCTCTCTTCCAAAAAATGCAAACCAGGTATTTGTCTGATCGGATATATCAACATTTTTGCCACCTGAATAAACGAGGGTAATGCCCTGTATAGCGGATAACATACCCAGGGTGACAATCAGTGAATTCAACCGTAGATAACCGATTAAATACCCGTTAACGGAGCCAATCAGCAACGTAAAGACAAACATCAACAGGATTGCCGTTCCGGGACCCACCTTGTCATGAAGATCGACCACCAGAACAGTGGCAAAAGATAATAGGGAACCTACAGACAGGTCCAGGTTTCCCCCGATGACAACAAAAGTCACACCGAGCGCAATGGTCCCGATAATGGACGCCTGCATCACTACGGTCAGGAAATTATCAGTACTGAGAAATTTTTGAGTCGACAGAGAAAAAATGACGACGCATAGAATGAAGGCCACCGAAATACCATGCTTCCCAAAAAACTGAAGCGCAGATATTTCGCCACCTTTTGAACCTGGTTTGAAAGAATCCAACAAAGCTTTCATTATTTGACCCCACTAACCGGAGCCCTTTGTGCAAGGGCCCCTTTTACTGTCAGATATCCCGACTCAGAAAACAGGCTTTTCGAATTCGCCCATGTTTTCCTGGGTAATCTTCGGAGTGTCAAAATAACTCATCTTGTCTACTTCTTTCCCTTGGGCAACGGCAATAGCGATGCTTAAAGCATTGCGCGCATCCTCTGCGGGGGACTGGTATACCGAGCCATGATATTCACCCCGAGCCATGGCCTCATAACCAACCGCGAAGTTGGTCGCACCAATGAAGATTATCTCTCCGGCACGGTCTTCGGATTTCGCAGCATTCAGTGCACCAACCCCCATATTATCGTCGGCAGCATAAACACCATCGATGCTGTCATATCGGGTCAGAAAGTCCTCCATCGTGCGCTGGGCTTTCGCACGATTCCAGTCGCCGGGCTGTGAATCGAGAATTGTTACATCGGGGCAGACTTCGGGAAGACGGTCTTCAAAGCCTTTCTGCCGCTCAATGGCCGTTGTATAACCAGGTTGCCCGGTGATCTGGACAATATTGCCCTCGCCACCAAGCTGGTCACACATCATTTCAGCCGCATAAGCGCCCTGTTGAATGTTGTTCGGGCCAGAAAATGCAGCAATCAAAGGCTGACCTGCCTCAGCAATATTGGAATTTGTTACCACTACGGGAATACCCGCATTCCTGGCGCCGTTAATGGCAGGAACTACCGCCTGGCCATCGGTCGGCCAAATGATGATTACATCAACCTGTTGCTGGATCAGATTCCTTACCTGTGAAATCTGGCGGGCAACATCACCGCCAGCATCGAGAACGACGACTTCGACGTTATCTGCTTCCTCGGCGGCATCCTCAAAGGCTTGCTCATAGGTAGTCTGATAGCTGTCCACACCCACATTGTTCTGGGTAATACCGATCCTGAAAGTTTCGGCCTGGGCCATCCCTGACAACCCGAGACTGATGATCGATCCGGCAAGAAGAGAAACCTTGCCGAGATTCTGGAGAGTGCGAACTGCTTTAATTTCAACTTTCATTGTTTTGACTCCGTTGCTTGTTTTTGTTCGGACCTGAGGGTGTTAATCAAACCTCGTTAGTAATCTTTACAGAGTGCAAGCCATAATGCAATCGTTTGCACTCCCTTTTTGTGCTTTTTTTGACCACCGGTCAGTGCTGGTGTCCCTCTTCTACCTGCCCCTTCTCGACAAGCAGAACCTCTGTCGTAATCAACAGCGTCGCCAGTGACGATGCGGTCTGAACCGCCAGCCTCGTGACTTTTGTGGGATCGATAATCCCTGACTCGAACAGGTGTTCTATTTTTCCTGTTGCGGCGTTCAAACCGTAGTCAAGACTGCCACCGCGAATATTCTCGATAATCACTCCCGGTACCAGACCGGCATTTTCCGCGATCGTCGAAAGCGGCGCCTCCAGCGCCCTGATGGTAAGAGCGTATCCGGCAGCTTCGTCGGGCGTCAGCTCTGCAGGCGGATCCATCTTCTCGATCGCCCGCAACAGGGATACGCCACCTCCCGGAACATACCCTTCCTCGATAGCCGCACGCGTAGCCTGGATAGCATCCCCAATCCTGTCCTTTCTCTCCTCCAGCTCTACCTCTGTCGCTGCGCCTACCTTGATAATGCCGATACCACCGGAAAGCCTCGCCTTTCGCTGCATCAATTTTTCCCGGTCATAGTCTGAAAACGCATCCGGTATCTGCTGCTTGATCTGGTCGATTCGGTCGGTGATCGCATCCGGGTCACCAGCGCCATCTATAATGGTGCTGGTATCCTGGGTTATAACGACCCGTCTGGCACTCCCCAGATCGGCCTCCTGGAGATCAGCAATAGTGACGCCAAGGTCACTTGATACCAGGCTGGCCCCTGTCAATATCGCAATATCGGCGATCATATTTTTACGCCGATCACCAAACCCCGGCGACTTGACAGCTGCAACCTTTACCCGACCTTTCATGTGGTTAACAATCAACGTGGGCAGAGTGTCGTGCTCAAACTCTTCGGCAATGATCAGAAGTGGGCGCCGCCCCTTGCCTACCATCTCCAATAAAGGGACCAGGTCATTGAATGAGTCAAACTTTCCGTCGATGGCCAGGATCAGTGGATTTTCGAAATCCACCGACATGCTTTTGTGATCATTGATAAAGTGGGGGGATGCGTATCCGCGGTCAAACTGCATGCCTTTGACCAACTTCAGCTCCAGATCAAGACCAGTCCCATCCTCAACCGTGATCACCCCTTCAATGCCAATTTCACTCATGGCATCGGCAATCATTCCACCGACCGCTCTGTCGCCATTTGCAGAGATGGTCGCGATACGGCGAATGGACTCAGGCTCATTGCAGGGCAGCGACATGCTGATGAGAGCAGCGACCGCATCTTTTGTTGCCTGCTCTATACCGCGCTTGACAGCTACGGGGCTCATATTTGCCGCGACCGCCCTCATCCCCTCGTTCATGAGAGCCTGAGCAAGGACAGTGGCCGTTGTGGTGCCATCGCCTACCTCTTCATTAACCTTGGAGGCAACATTGCGCGCAAGGCGCGCGCCGGTATCTTCTATCTCGTCTGATAATTCGGTTTCCTTTGCAACCGACACACCATCCTTTGTCACGTATGGCAGACGATCCTTTTTACTGATCACGACATGCCGACCACAAGGGCCCAGAGTTGCCTTGACCGCATCACCGAGTGCGTTTATTCCCCGCAACAATGAATTTCGGGCTTCCTGGTTGAACTGGATATGCTTGGCTGACATAAGCAATAAACTCCTGAATAATAATGATTAGTTGGCTTTATTGTTCACTGGCCCATGCCAGCACATCGCTGAGGTGAATAATCACCCTGCTAACACCAGCGACCGCCACCACTTCTCCCTGCCCGGGTACAAAGAAAACAGTATCGCCCGGTTCCATGCCTTCAAGGCGGGACCTTGCTTCATAGCCAACCTCAACAACGCGCCCTTTCGGGGACTCTCCAGAGCTTCTGTTTGACATGACAATGCCCTGGGCAGACTCGTGTCGTTGCTCTATCAATTCCAAAATCAGGCGGTCGGGAGCGGGATGCAACGTCATAATAAAGTTCTCCAATTGGTAAATTCTTTGTGGTTGCTTATATTTATTGAGTGCGAGCAAAACTCTTCAAATCAATGTAGCGCAATCGTTTGCATTTGTAAAACCGCTTAGCTAGACTTGTCACATCACCTGAAACCCAAACAAAGACAATACGCGAGGGGAAGATATGGATAAGACACGCTTAGAAAACAAAAACTGCCTGATTACCGGTGCAGCCAGGGGTATTGGTGCTGCGGTTGCCGAGCACTACGCGGCGCAGGGCGCGAAAGTCTGTGTCGCGGACGTCAACCTTGAAGGCTGTCAGGAAGTTGTAGCCCGGATACAGGAGAAAGGCGGAAAAGCGATAGCAGTTGCTCTGGATGTAACCAAGAGAGACCAGATGAAAGCAGCCGTTCAGGCTACCGTCGAGGCATTTGGCAGCCTCAACGTAATGCTGAATAACGCTGGCATCAACAAGCCCCTGATGTTTCTTGATATCACCGAAGAAAACTGGCAGCAGATCATGGATGTTAATGCCTGGGGTTGCCTGGTCGGCATGCAGGAGGCAGCGAAACAGATGATTGCCCAGGGCAAGGACAATGGCCCGTATAAAATCATCAATGTGGGTTCAATTCTAAGCCGCCAGGCATTTGACGACGTCATCCCCTATTCGTGCAGCAAACATGCGGTTCAGGCAATGATAAATGGTGGCGCCAAAGCGCTGGTTGACCACAACATAACGGTCAACGGTTATGGCCCAGGCGTCGTGCGAACGGAACTGTGGGAGCAGCTGGACAAGGATCTCGTTGCCATCGGCAAGTTTGAAAAACAGGGGCAGTCCATGGACGAGCTGGCCGAAAAGATGATCCTCATGAAGCGTTATTCCTACCCGGAAGACATCGTGGGTACCGCCTCTTTCCTCGCCAGCAATGAATCTGACTATATGACGGGCCAGTTGCTGATGATCGATGGCGGCATCGTGCTCCAGTGAGGGACTCGAACTCCACAGATCTTTGCGAAATCGATCTTCGTCGATGATGCCCTGACGCTAAACCGGCATTCCATTGTTGTGGTTGTGTTGTTTCCACTCCTCCTTGTCAGTCAAAGGGAGCTTGCGCCAGCATATGCTGGCGCTTTTTTATTCAGTTCTCTCTCCGATTGCGCCCATCACCGGCAAAGTTCTGCGCACCAGATTCATCAGTCTTTCATCAACAAGCTGGGGCATGAATAGCTGTTTTTTGATGCAAACGTTTGCATTATTGATGCGCTTTTGCTAAAAATTGAATGTGCAGTTGCACATCCTATGTAAACAAAAACAATACGGAGAGAACCATGACTAGTGTGATACCGAAGGCTAGGCTGAAGTTTCAGAGCTTATCTGCTGTCGCTGGTGCGCTTGCAATGCTTTGCACCTCAACGATACTGGCGCAAGAATCGGCCGGTTACCGGATGGACGATATTGAAAACCGGATCGCGGATCTTGAGAACACCATACCTCTCAGAGTCGGCGTCGGGATCGAGACACTTTATATCCTTGCGGACCACTCCGAAGCCAGTCGCGAAAAGAGCGGTGATTATTTTCTCGACAAGTTCGAATTGATCATAAGCGGAGATTTCGACGGCGGACTCTATTACCGTTCCAGATGGGATTATCAGGTAACCCAGCAGGCCTTTTTCCCTGCCTGGACCTACGCCGGGCTGAAACACAACGACAACTGGTCGACAGAAGCCGGCGTGATTATTCAACCCCTTGGAGCGGGCGTGGACGGCTCCTATTATGACAACAGCTTTTTGAGTGACGTGCCTCTGTGGATCGGCCTGGCAAACAACTCCGAGCCGGGTATCAAAACCATGTTCAGCCAGGGCAACGCCGACTGGGTGTTCGCCTTCACCAAAAACGCCGAGTTGACCAGCAAACCCACGGCCCGTTTTCGCCCTGATCTGATCGCCCAGAACGGCCTGTCCGAGGTGGAATTAAATAATACCTTTCACGGTGGCGGTGCTTACACCATTGACCTGGATGGAGCGACTCTGCAACTGGGTTCCAACGGTCAATATGGCGACCTGTTCAACACGGTGACAAATGACAGCGGGGGTGAGCACTGGGCAGCGACTGCTTTTGCCAACTACAACGCCGGTGGCTTTGCATTGACTCTCCAGGGCATGGTGTACGACTACAACCTGGACAGAGCACCTGTCGGTGGCCCAGCTACCACGGACACCGTTTATCTGTCACAAGGCAAACCGATTCCGGCAAGCGGCAATGTCTACTCAACCCGGATCTCCTACACAATGCCAGCGTCCGTTGGCATCTTTGACACCGTCAAGTTCTATCACGATTACGATTTTCTCGACAGTGGCAGCGAAGACACCATCTCCGCTGACGACACACAGTTCAGCATTGCTGGCGTTCACCTCTCAAGAGGTGCCTTTAACACCTGGGTCAGTGTGTATACGTCCAAGAACGCCGACTTTGCAAACGGCGGACCTGATGACGACACCTGGAACACTCAGTTCACCGTCGTAGGTGCTTTGTACTTCTGATAACGAGGGAAAAAGCTTCTGGCAACGGACTGCCAGTCAAACTTTTAAACACCTGAGTCTGATCTCGTTTTCGGATTTATTGAATTCCCGGGAGGGAAAATGAAAAAAATATTCGGTATACCGTCGGTTATTGCAGCCGGCATTTTTGCGATGGCTGGCTCTGGAAGCGCCTTGGCGCAGACCGAGCTGAGATGGGGGCACGTCTACGAGTCCCAGTCGCCCTACCATGAATGGGCAGAGTGGGCCGCCAAAGCTTTTGAAGAGCGCACTGACGGAAGGTATTCAATTGAGGTGTATCCGTCGTCGTCTCTTGGCAAGCAGACGGATCTGGCCGAAGGCCTGGAGCTCGGCACAGTCGACATTATCTATGACGGGCAGTTCTTCGCCGGTCGCCGCTACGGACCAATGGCCATTGGCAGTGCGCCGTTCATGTTCCGGGACTTTGCTCATTGGGAAGCGTACCGCGATTCTGATCTTTTACAGGATCTTTCCCAGGGATACACCAAGGCTACCGGCGACGATATCGCCGGACTGGTGTACTACGGACAACGACACGTGACGTCCAACAGTGAGATCAACGTGCCAGCCGATATGGAAGGTATGAAGATTCGTGTACCCAATGCGTCACTGTACAAGATGTTCCCGGAGGCCGTGGGCGCTAACGCCACTCCAATGGCATTTGCCGAGGTTTATCTGGCACTGCAGCAAGGCGTTGTGGATGCCCAGGAGAATCCGCTTCCTACCATTCAGTTCAAGAAGTTCCACGAGGTCCAGGACTACATAACCCTGACCGGTCATATCACCGACGCACTGCTCACGATCGTTGCCGGTCGGATGTCAGACAGCATGCAGGAAGAGGATTATGGCACGTTGATGACGGTGTTGAGCGAAGCCGCCGTGGGCGCCTCGGAAGATATCCGCAGTTCTGAACTGGAGTTGGTGGAATGGTTCCGCGAACAGGGCATCACGGTTAACGAGGTGGATCGTGCGCCCTTCCGGGCTGCTGTCGCTGAAGAGCTGAATGGTCCAGAGGCGAGCTGGAACCGCGAAACCTTCGACAGGCTGCAGGCCCTGGAGTAATCCGCCATGGCCGACGAGAATTTCAGTACGCCAAATCGTACTCCCACTCCTGACAACAGTGCAGAACGTTTCCGCATGCCAGCACTGGACGCAGGCGTGGTAATCGTTCTTTTCTGGCTACTGGCGCTGGTGGTTTTTACCCAGTTCTTCACGCGTTATGTGCTTAACGACTCGATTGGCTGGACGGAAGAGCTCGCCCGCTATCTGCTGATCGTCGTTACCTTTGCCGGCGCCTGTATTGCAGTTCGCCGCAATACCCACATTTCGGTCGAGTTCTTCTATCGCTATCTGCCACCGGGAGCCGCTCGCGGTCTATCCACTATGGTAGATCTTCTGAGGACCGGACTGTTTGCTGTGCTTACCGTGCTTTGTGTTCAGCTTGCAGGTAATACCCGGCAGATGATGACCGCGATTGAGCTGCCAAAATCCGTCCTCTACGGCTTTGTTGCCGGCTGCTTTGCGTTAATGACGGTGTATTCGGCAATGGTTGCCTGGCGACACATCGTCAGCGGCAAAGCCGATGTTTCGCCCGACGTACCCACCGGGCCGGCAGGGTAAGGGGCGCACTATGCTGATCCTGTTCGGGACACTTGCTCTGCTATTGATCATCGGCATGCCGGTTGCGCTGGCCCTGGCTGGTGCCTCTCTGGCGTTCCTGCTGCTAGAGAGCCCGCTGCCAGCGGTCGTGGTGGTGCATCGCATGATCAATGGTGTGGATAGCTTTCCCCTGCTGGCTGTGCCCTTCTTCATTCTCGCCGGTAGCCTGATGAACCATAGCGGGATCACGGATCGGATTTTCAATTTTGCCAAAGCACTGGTCGGATGGATGCGCGGGGGACTGGGCCATGTAAATATTGGCGCTTCGGTGCTGTTTGCCGGCATGTCCGGTGCTGCGGTTGCTGATGCTGGTGGTCTTGGAACCGTCGAGATCAAGGCCATGAGAGAAGGTGGGTATGACGGAGATTTCGCCGTCGGTATCACCGCCGCCTCATCCACTATCGGACCGCTTATTCCACCCTCCCTGCCACTGGTCGTCTATGGGGTGGTGTCATCAACCTCGATCGGCGAGCTCTTTGCCGCCGGCGTTCTGCCCGGGCTGTTGATGGCTGTGGCGCTGATGGTCATGGTGGCCTGGTACGCCAGGGTTCGCGGCTATGGCAGTGATGCGGGTTTTGCCTGGTCCATCCTGTGGCAAACGTTCAGACAGGCTTTTTTGTCACTGCTGACACCGGTCATTATCGTTGGCGGCATCCTGGCAGGCCTTTTTACCCCAACCGAGGCAGCCATTGCCGCCTGTGCCTACGCATTGCTGTTGGGCGGGGTTATCTACAGGGCACTGGACTTCGGCAAAATAAAGGCAATCTCCCTCGACACAATCGAAACCACGGCAATTGTGCTGCTGATCGTAGCCGCTGCGTCCATTTTCTCCTGGATCCTGACCTCCAACCAGGTCACTGCATTAGTGGCGGACGCGATTCTGGGCCATACCCAGAACGTTGTGCTGGTGTTGCTGCTCATCAACGTGGTGCTTCTGGTTGTCGGCTTTTTCATGGAGCCGGTGGCCGCTATCACCATCCTCACGCCAGTGCTGTTGCCAGTAGTGGTAGCCCTGGGCGTGGACCCCGTGCATTTCGGCATCATGATGATCCTGAATCTTATGCTTGGCCTGCTAACACCACCTGTCGGGATGGTGCTGTATGTGCTTGCACGTGTCGCCGATATCAAGTTTGAGAGCGCAGTACGTGCCACAGCACCGTTCCTCATTCCATTAGTTATCGTGCTTTTGCTTATCACCTATGTTCCGGCCGTCTCAATGTGGCTGCCGGAACTGCTCTATCGCTAACCTCTGAAGACTGGACAATTACAATGAACGCCAAAACCAGAACCAAGACCAAAACCAGTAATGCAACCAGGAAGGATCTGAGTAAGGAGGACGCTCTGCGGATGTATACCCAGATGGTGCGCATCCGCACCTTCGAGGACAACGCAAACCAGCTTTACCTTGCCGGCAAGATGCAGGGCCTGACTCACATGTATTCCGGCGAAGAAGCCGTCGCTGTCGGCATCTGCGAGGCGCTGAACGATAACGACCGCATTACCTCAACCCACCGGGGCCACGGGCATTGCGTAGCCAAGGGTGCAAACTACAAAGAGATGTTCTGCGAATTGCTGGGAAAGGAGGAAGGCTACTGCCGGGGCAAGGGCGGCTCGATGCATATCGCCGACCAGAGCCACGGCAATCTGGGTGCCAACGCCATTGTCGGCGGCTCCATGGGAATTGCAACCGGCTCGGCGCTGCGCGCCAAATTGCTGGGCCAGGATGACGTGACCGTCTGCTTCTTCGGGGACGGGGCCACCGCACAGGGCCTGCTGTACGAAGTGATGAACATGGCCGCACTGTGGAACCTGCCGGTTATTTACGCCTGCGAAAACAATGGCTATTCAGAATATACCAAGACCGAGGAGATCGCTGCCGGCTCAATCACAGCGCGGGCAGAGGCTTTCGGCATCGAGGCGTTCTCCATTGATGGGCAGGACGTTCTTGGCGTCAACGAACTGAGCAGGAAACTGGTCGCACGGTGCCGAAATGGTGAAGGGCCTTTCTTCGTTGAGCTGATGACCTACCGCTATCACGGCCACCATGTGGGCGACATCAACCGCGAGTATTACCGCTCCAAGAAAGAAGAGGCCGACTGGAAGGAAAACCGTGACCCCATCATCCGATTCCGTGGCTGGCTGGTCGAACAGGGCATCGCCACCGAAGAAGAGATCGAGACGTTGAACGAGCAGATCAAGCAGGATGCTAAAGAAGCCGTCGCCTATGCCGAAGCCGCCGCCTATCCGGACGCCGCAGAGGTAGATATGCATGTCTATGCGGAAACCGATACTGCCACGCTGCAAGCCGGAAACTGAGGGAGATCATATTATGAGAGAAATTACACTGTCCCAGGCTGTAAACGAGGCGCTGGCCGAAGAGATGCGGCGTGACCCGACAACCTTCATTCTAGGCGAGGACGTGGCCGAAGCAGGCACGCCATTCAAGGTACTGTCAGGCCTGGTTGAAGAATTCGGTACCGAACGAGTGATTGATACACCCATCTCCGAACCCGGCTTCGTGGGACTCGCCGTAGGGGCTGCCCTCACCGGTGCCCGGCCGATTGTCGATCTGATGTTCGGCGACTTCATCTACCTGGTAATGGATCAACTGTGCAATCAGGCGGCCAAGCAGCAATACATGTCCGGCGGCAAGCTGAGCGTGCCCATGGTACTTCGTACCAATCTGGGTGCTACGCGCCGATCAGGGGCGCAGCACAGCCAGTCGCTGCATGTACTGGTCGCCCATATTCCGGGACTCAAAGTGGCACTGCCATCTTCCGCCTATGAAGCCAAAGGACTGATGAAAACAGCGATCCGGGATAACAACCCGGTAGTCATCATCGAAGACAAGCTGATGTATCAGGACAAGGCGCCGGTGCCCGAGGAGGAATACCTGATTCCGTTTGGTGAGGCCAATATCAAACGTGAAGGCACCGACATCACCCTGATCGGTACGTCCTCCATGGTGCAGGTCGCCGAGGCCGCCGCAAAAATTCTGGAAGCCGAAGGCATCAGCGCCGAAGTGATCGACCCCCGCACAATTGTGCCGCTCGATGAAGAGACCCTGCTGAAAAGTGTCCGCAAAACCAGCCGCGCGATTGTTATTGACGAGGGCCACCAGAACTATGGCATAACCGGCGAAATCGCCAGCCGGCTGAACGAAAAAGCCTTCTATTATCTCGATGCTCCGGTGCTGCGCATGGGGGCAATGGATGTGCCGGTACCCTTCAGCCCCGTGCTCGAGGATCTGACAGTACCGACACCTGAAGGCGTCGCCGAAAATGCGCGCAGGCTCTGCGCCGGGGAGATGATCCATGCCGCTTGACGTCATCATGCCAGCACTCGGGATGGCGCAGGACAGTGGTGTCATTCTTGCGTGGCGCAAATCACCCGGGGACCCAATTTCAGAAGGGGACGCCCTGTTTGAAGTGGAAACAGATAAAGCTGTGATGGAAGTCGAAGCGCAGGGCACAGGCTTTCTGACGGATGTTACGGCCGCCGCCGGCGAAGCGGTACCGGTGGGGCGTGTCGTTGCGCGCATCTCGGAAACACCTGAAAACACCGGAACCACGCATGAGGTCGCAGAGGAAAAGTCCAGCGCAACTGACGATCAGGCCAGTCCGGCAATTCCTGAAGGAGAACAGGTCATTATGCCGGCGCTGGGTATGGCCCAGGACGCCGGCCTGATCGTTGCGTGGCGCAAGTCTCCCGGTGATCCGGTAACCGCCAGCGACATCCTGTTTGAAGTGGAAACGGATAAGTCCGTCGTGGAAGTCGAGGCCGGTCATGATGGATTTGTCGCGGCCCTGTTGGCGGAAAAGGGCGAAGAAGCGCCGGTGGGCCATGTGATTGCAATCATCACCCGCGAAAAACCGGAATCGCCTGTCCAGCTTAGCCTGAAAGCCAGTGGCAAGTCGGCGGAAACCGCAGAGCCGGTGAAACCAGCGGAATCGGTTAAACCCGCACCTGCCCCGTCGCAGTCTCCGGTGCCAGAGAAAAGAGGACCGGCCCAGGAGGTTCCCGCAGAGGGGGGGCGCATTCTTGCCTCACCCAAGGCCCGTCGGCTTGCCCTTGAGCGCGGCCTGGACCTTGGCCGCCTGGCCGAACACGGTTACCCGCAGCCCTATCACGTCAGGGACCTGGATGTGCTGGAAAAGCTGCCCGCAGCGAAAGCCCCACAGCTTTCCGGTGCAGCACCCGCCCGTTACCTGTCCGCCGAGGTGCCTGCAGCTGGCTTCCATGAGTTTGCCGAGTGGGCTGCCAGGGAGACTGACCTGACCAGCACCGGCGCCCTGTTGGCGGCGTTCGGGGGGGCGAGCATGGGCCGCAAGAGTGTGGTCGTAGCGCTGGAGACCTTTGGCAAGACACAGCTTTATGCAGTTCGTGGGCGACGACTTGTCGACATGGACGAGGCAGAGCCTGGCGTTGCGCCTGATCTGAAATTGCGCGACTTGCGGTTTGGCCGCGTGAGCGCTCTTCAGATCGGCCCCGAGGACACCCCGGTACTGAGCGTTCTGAACGCGGGGGATGGCCTGAAACTGACGCTGGAATGCGCCGCTGAGCACCTGGATGCTCCCGCAGCCATTGCCCTGCTTTCCGATTTCGCAGGCCGGATGGAGCAGCCGCTCCGTCACCTGCTCTGAGCTATGGAGTAGTGCCAATCATGACAGACATTATCGCATCGCCCTCCGTTCGGGCGCTGGCCCGGGAAAAGGGTATCGACATCGGGGTACTTGCCCGGGATCTACGCCGCAACAATATCGTGCGTGAGGATCTTGAGGATCGGAAATCCGCTGCCGTAAATGAGGTAACTGGGGACACATCCTACTGGGATGTGGATCATTCCCGGTATGGCAGTGTGACAGAAGAGCCAGTGAGCCGCTTTGCGCAGGTAGCGGCCGCCAATCTGGCGGCTGCGCAGACACTTATTCCCGCAGTGACCCACCATGAACGTGCATATATCAGCGCAGTGGAGACCTGGCGGCAGGAACTGAAACCAGAGGCACAGGCCCGTGGCGTAAAGCTGACAGCGCTTGCCTTTCACGTGGTCGCCCTGGCCCGCTGCCTGGAGGAATTCCCACGATTCAACGCATCGCTTTCAGCGGACGGCAAGACTCTGGTATACAAGGAATATGTTCATATCGGCATCGCTGTGGATACCCCCCACGGCCTGATGGTTCCGGTACTTCGCGATGCGCAGAACAAAGGGCTGTGGCAGATCGCTGAAGAGATCGCTGATCTGGCGTCGCGCGCGCAAAAACGAAAGGTCGGCGCTGACGAAATGGGGGGTGCATCAATGACGATCACAAACCTGGGCGGCATCGGTGGCGTTGGCTTTACCCCCATCGTCAATCCACCCGAGGTGGCGATACTGGGTCTCACCCGCCCTGAAACCATACCAGTCTGGGATGGACACGCCTTCCAGCCTGCTCCGGTGGTTTCGGTGGACCTGAGCTACGACCACCGGGTGATCAATGGAGCTGACGCAGCACGTTTTTCTGCACGCTATTCAGCTCTGCTGTCAGATCCAAGGCGGCTGGTAGTGTGAGGCGGGTTCGGTAACAGTCTACAAACCTACCCGGGCATTTGCCTGCCAAGGCGCCGGGTCACTTTAGGATAGCGTCTCGCAAGCGCCCCGGCGAAACGGTATTGTTGGCAGACATGCCTCAATGCCTCTGACGACGGGAGGACAGCATTGTGTTCAAGAAATGTTGTATCCAAAGCAAAGGTTGCGCGACATCCTGGTTTTCTCCGGTGACTGTTCTTCTGCTTGCCTCCCTCACCCTGCCACGCTCCGTTCAGGCCGCAAGTGACTTCTATCTGCTTTACCGCCAATGGCAGCCGTATGACTGGCCGGAAGAAGTGCCCTCAGCCACCGAGATAAGCCGTTCCCAGCGTGGCCTGGGTTGGAACAGTCAGAGTGCAGCAGGCGGGTTCGGTGCTGATTACGATTATCAGCCGCTGCGCATACGTACCGGTGAACCGGCGCACAACGGCCACTTGCACCGGCTGACCTTCGGTGGCCAGTGGCAGCACCGGCTTTATCGCCTGGAAGCGCGGGCCGGCTTTGCCGGTACCTCCAACATATTCAAGTATCGGGAATTTCACAGCGATGTGGTGAATGGTCGTGTGGCAATGTTCCGGCAAGTGAGTGAGGGCTCGCCCCTGAGCCTGGGGGTCGGCGGCGACCATCGCTTCGGTTCTTTCCGCTGGCTTCCCAGGGTACGCTGGAAACACACGAACGATAACGGCCACTGGCTGGTGGACCTGCCTGTGCTGATGCAATGGCAAAGCTCCGGTGAACGCTGGGGGCTCAGGCTGGAACGCAAAGGGGATCGCTGGGCCACACTTGATGGCGCCCGCGAGGTCGAAGGCGCGCTGTATCTGCGGGAGTGGCGAGCGGAGCTGACATACCGGATCCGCTCGGCTGAAAACTTGTGGCCAGCGGTGGTTCTGGGGCTGGGCGCCAGCGTGGATACCCGTGTCAGGTATCAGGACCTGGAGTCGGGAACCCTGGACCTGCGGCTGGGCGATGCCCTTCTGGGGAGTATCAGGTTGGGCTGGTAGACCCAGGCCGCAAGCAACAGCTCTTACAACATGTTCATTTTCTCATCAAAAGGAACCAGAACCCATGGCACAGCAATCCCAGGTCATACTCGTAACCGGCGGCGCACAAGGCATCGGCAAGGGCATTGCGGCCCACTTCCTGGATAAGGGCTGGCGAGTGGCGGTCTTTGACCAGGATGCCGAAGCCATTGAGGCATGCCGACAGCAGCTCGGCAATAAAGAAACTCTGCACCTGATCAAAGCGGATGTGTCCCGCGAGTCCGACGTAGCCTCCGGCGTGGCTGAAGCTGTGCGATGGGGTGGGCGACTGAACGCGGTGGTCAATAATGCGGGGCTTGCGGATCCGGATACCGGGCCGATCGAATCACTTGAGCTGGCCCAGTGGCAGCGGCGAATCGACGTCAACCTGACCGGTGCCTTCCTGATGGCCAAGCATACGGTGCCACATCTACGGCAAACCCGGGGCAGCATCGTCAATATGGCCTCCACCCGCGCCCTTCAGTCCGAGCCTGACAGCGAGGCTTATGCCGCCACCAAAGGCGGCCTGATCGCGCTGACCCACGCACTGGCTGTGAGTCTCGGGCCAGAGATCCGTGCCAACAGCATCAGCCCGGGCTGGATTGATGTGCGTGCCTGGCAGGCCGATGCGCCCTCCGAGCCTGAGCCCCTGTCGGCGTCCGATCATGGACAGCACCCAAGTGGCCGCGTCGGCACACCCGATGACGTAGCGGCCATGGTGGCCTACCTGATTTCGGAGCAAGCCCGCTTTGTGACCGGTCAGAACTTCGTAATCGACGGTGGCATGACCCGCAGGATGATTTACGAGGACTAGCCTGCGAGGGCATCCCGCACTTTTTTGCTGAGATGGCCCATATCGACCCGGCCAAGCACCTGGGGGCGGAGGTCATTCATTACACGCCCCATGTCCTGCATTCCCTGGGCGTCAGTTGCACTGATTGACATCCGGATCAGGGCGTCCAGGTCATCCTCGGTAAGGGCATCGGGCATGAACTCCTCAATGATTACCATTTCCGCCCGCTCCTTGTCGCCCAGCTCCTCGCGGCCGGCATCGTCGTATTGACTGGCGGCATCACGGCGCTGCTTGAGCATCTTGTCCAGAACTTTCAGAACGTCCTCGTCACCCAGGTCGCGACGCTCATCAATCTCGATCTGCCTTACCGCGGACTGAGCCATGCGCAGGGTGACAAGCCGGGTTTTATCCTTGTTCCGCATCGCGTCTTTCACTGCGTCGTTCAGTTGTTCCTTCAGGGATAGTTCTGCCATGGTCGACCTCTGTTAAAATAAATTTAAAATTGACCTTTCCAACATAATTAGGCGTTCATAAATGAAACTCAACCCCTTCAATACCCGTATCGGTTTGGCCCTCGGAGGTGGTGCTGCCAAGGGCATTGCTCATATTGGCGTTTTGAAGGCGTTCGAGGAAGAGAAAATCCGGATTCACTGTATTTCCGGAACCAGTGCAGGGGCGCTGATCGCCAGCTATTACGCCTTCGGCCGCCCGGCCGAATCCATACTTTCAATCTGTTCCACGCTGAATCTGTCCAAGATCATCAATTTTACCTTCAAGCCCGGTGGCCTGTTCAGCACCGACTCCATTCGGGAGATGATCCATCGGGATCTGGGCGATTGCCGGATCGAAGACGCCGACATTCCCCTGGCGATTTGCGCAACGGATATCGAAACCGGTGAGCAGCTGGTCTTTCGAGAAGGAAACCTGGCAGATGCCGTCTGTGCGTCCATGGCTGTGCCAGGCCTGTTTGTTCCAGTGGAGATCAATGGCCGGATTCTGGTAGACGGCGGGCTGGTTGAAAACGTCCCGATATCGCCCCTGGCGCAAATGGGCGCCGGCATTACCGTGGCCGTGGATCTGAGCCATGTCAGCCGTTATCCGAAACCGGAAGATACATTTGATGTAATCAGTAATGCCATCAACATCGCTATCGACTTCAGCACCCGCAAGCAACTGAAAAAGGCAGACATATCGGTTCCGCTGGACCTGAGCCGTTACAGCCTCACCAACAACGCCGACTGTGTGGAAGAGCTTTACATGGAAGGTTATCGACCCATGCTGAAAAAAATTCGCCAGGTGCTCTGGTACAAGCGGATGAATGTCGTTATCAGCCTGGTGAAAGCGGTCGGGAAAGTGCTGCCCTTCAAGGTGCCCGAGGTTCTCAAAGGCCTGAAACGCCTCACATGAAGTAGTGCCTGACCAGTTGCAGCACAATAGCCAGTGCCATCAGCGGTATGATCCACCGGGTTATTTTGCTGTAGTCCCGCGGCTCACCCCTGGGCGCGTATTTTTCGGCCAGCGGAATTATTATGATCAGGGCCAGAAAAAGCACAGCGAGAATTACCAGCAGGGTTTCCATGGCCAGTTTCTCCAGGAAGGTTGATGATTGAAGAAGCATTGCCAGCGCCAGAGCCTGCCCTGCGGGCATCAGGTCAGCCTGAACCGCTTCAATCTCAGGCTACCGGTTAAGCCGGATATTGGGAATGCGTGTGAACCAAAAACCCTTTTTCAGCCTACTCTGCTAACCTGCCCCTTCTTTTGATGCATACGGAGTATCTGCATGATTACAGTACATCACCTCAACAATTCCCGCTCACAACGCGTTCTCTGGATGCTGGAAGAGCTGGGAGTACCCTACGAGATCCAGCATTACGAGCGTGATCCCAAAACCATGCTGGCCCCTGCAAGCCTCAAAAAAGTACATCCGCTGGGCAAATCACCGGTGATCACCGACGGCGATCTGGTGGTGGCGGAGTCCGGCGCCATTATCGAATACCTTGCCCACACCTATGGCAAAGACACCATGCTGCCGGAGGGCGGTGGCCAGGCGTGGCTGGATTACACCTACTGGCTGCATTACGCCGAAGGCTCACTGATGCCGCCACTGGTGATGCGCCTGGTATTTGAAAAGATAAAAACCAGCCCGATGCCGTTTTTCGTAAAGCCCATAGCAAAAGGCATTGCAAACAAAACCAATGAAACCTTCATCGGCCCGATGATCAAGACGCATCTGGATTTTGTCGAATCCCACCTGTCGAAAAACACCTGGTTTCTCGGGGACAACCTCAGCGGGGCGGACATTCAGATGAGTTTTCCGCTGGAAGCCTCAGTAGCGCGGGGCATTGCCGGCAAGAACCGGCCTCATATCACCGCCTGGGTAAAGCGAGTGCACGCCAGGCCGGCCTACCAGAAGGCTCTCGAAAAGGGCGGGGAATACGACTTTGCCTGAATGCTGGCGGAGGGCTCCATGCCCTCCCCCATTTTGCAGAACTTGCAGCGCTCTACTCCGGCAACGTCTCACCCGACCCGCCCATTTCAGCGGGCATATCTTTCATTTTTGGCAATCCGTCCCGGATCGGCAGCACCGATTCCTGATAATGCACGTGCAACGCCGGCTCGAATGTCAGGCCAGGGAGATTGGCGACGTACACATCCACCAGGTCCCACGCCGGGTGATCTGTGAACACATGCCCACCGCAATGCTTACACCATTTGCGGTAGCTCTGCTCGGTAAGATGATATTCGCCAACCTGATCGGCACCGGATAACACCTGCAAGTTCTTGATGGGCCAGAGGGAAAAGGCGTTTACCGGCCCGGCAGACCAGCGACGGCATGAATCACAGTGGCAATACCCCATTGCCTCCGGCGCCCCGGACACCTGAAACTTAACGGTTCCGCAAAAACAACTTCCCTGATATTCGCTCATGATCGCCTCTCTTGTTTGTTTTGTTTGTTGTTGTGCCGCCACCACTGTCCCAAAGACAATCCCCCGATGTCCATCGTACGAAATGGCGGAATCAGCAGCACTTTGGTAGCAGAATATTTTGAACATGGTCGATCTGTGTGGTGGCTTGTAGAATGCGCCAACCCCGATAACTCACGAGCAGCCTCACCATGATCGATTTCCGCAGCGATACCGTTACCCGCCCGACCGCAAAAATGCGCGATGCCATGGCCAGCGCCGAGGTGGGAGACGACGTGTACGGTGACGACCCCACCGTGAACAGCCTGCAGGCCTCCGCCGCTGACCGCCTGGGCTTCGAAGCGGCCCTGTTCACCGCCACCGGCACCCAGGCCAACCTGCTGGCAATCATGAGCCATTGTGGCCGGGGGGATGAATACCTCTGCGGCCAGTCCGCGCACAACTACCGCTACGAGGGCGGTGGCGCCGCCGTACTGGGCAGCGTGCAACCGCAACCGATCGAGAACGAGCCGGACGGCAGCATCAGCCTCGACAAAGCAAAAGCGGCCATCAAGGCCGATGACATCCATTTTGCGAGTACCCGCCTGCTTTCGCTGGAAAACACCATCGGCGGCAAGGTACTGTCACTGGACTATCAGCGCCAGGCCCGCGCCTTGTGCAACGAGCATAAACTTCTGCTGCACCTCGATGGCGCCCGGGTATTCAATGCCGCGGTAAAATCCAGCTGTGATGTGACCGAGATAACCAGACACTATGATTCGGTCAGCGTCTGCCTCTCGAAAGGGCTGGGCGCACCGGTCGGGTCGCTGCTACTGGGCACAAAAACCTTTATTGAGCGCGCAACACGCCTGCGCAAAATGCTCGGTGGCGGCATGCGCCAGGCCGGCATACTCGCCGCTGCCGGGCGAATCGCCCTTGAGCAGGGGCCGCTGCGGCTATCTGAGGATCACGCCAACGCCGACTACCTGGGCGCCGGCCTGGCTGGAATTCCGCAACTGGACATCAACCCCGCCAGTACCCAGACCAACATCGTCTATGCCCGCTGCCGGATCGGCAGGGCCGAGCAACTGCGGGATTACCTGGCTGGCCAGGGCATTCTGATCACAGCAGGAGACCCGATCCGCTTTGTGACGCACCTGGATGTGAACCGCCAGGATGTGGATCAACTGCTGGATGCCATCCAACGGTTCTATCAGTCGTGACGCTCTGCCGTTACTCCACCGTGACAGTAATTTTCTCGGACATGACCGGCGGCTCATGAGGTATGTGCAGGTGATCTCCTACCAGTAATTGCAGAGTATGCTCCCCCGGCGACAGTTCCACGGTGGTCTGGGTCTGTCCACCGCCAAAATGAATATGGCGGTCATCGGCAGGAACCGGCTCGTCCAGCGGCGGCAGCTCATCGACATCCACCAGCAGGTGGTGGTGCCCGGTGCCCTCGCGTTCCACGCCGGCCGGCGCCACTCCCAGGCCTTCGAGGCCGAACCTCACCGTCAGCGGCGAACTCACGGTCTGCCCGTCAAGCGGCGTAACAAAATACACCGCCGCTCCTTCGGGCGCAGGCGTTGCTCCATTGGCCCCGGAAACCATCGATGCGGCAAGAACAGAACAGAAAAGCAAACGCTGTGCACTATTGATTATGTTCATGACCCATTCCTTGAGTGAGGTGCTACATCTCCAATGGTAGGACACATTTCAGGATCTTGCTGAGTAACAAATGGCCATCGGCAATGTCCGGGTGCCTTGGCTTCGGAGAGCATGGCGCCGTCACGGTTTTCAGCCGGAACCGACCGGCTCCGGCTTCTCTTCGTCAAGCCAGGTTCCGCAATATTTACAGTACCTGGCGTCAGTTTCGTGTTGGTGCTTACCGCACCCCGGGCAGGCTTCGTCGGAATAACGTTCCGCCCGCAGGGCACGAATGACTTCCGCGGAAAAGACGCCAGCGGGAAGCGCAATAATCGAGTAGCCTGTCAGCATAATCATCATGGAAATGAACTGCCCCCAGGGGGTAATCGGCGTTATATCGCCATAGCCCACCGTCGTCAGCGTCACTATTCCCCAGTAAATGGATTTGGGAATACTGCTGAAGCCCGCTTCGGCGGGCTCAATGAGATAGAGAAGAGAAGAAAAAATGGTGACAAGTATCAGCACTGTGAACAGAAAAAGCAGGATCTGGTCCCGGCTGCGAACCAGTGCGTCCATCAGCAGGCGGCCCTCGCCCACCAGCGCCATCATTTCCAGCACCCGGAACAGGCGCAAGGTCCGCAGCAGGCGCACCACTACCAGGGTCTGCGCACCGGGGAACAGAAGTGCCAGCCAGGTAGGCAGAACCGCCAGAACGTCGATAACCCCGTAAAAGCTTTTCAGGTAGAGCGTCGGTTTCTCCAGACAGTAAATACGCAGGCCGAGCTCAACAGTGAACAGCAGCGTTACCCCCCATTCCAGCGCATAAAAGATGTCACCGAAGCGGTCATGATATTCCGGGACACTATCCAGCAAGATGATTCCGACGCTGAGAAATATCAGCAAAGCCAGAAAAATATCAAAGCCTTTGGCCAAGCGGGTGTCTGATTCGAAAATGATCTGAAACAGGCGGGTTTTGATTCCCAAACCGCCCGGTTTTTCTTTCTCGCTAATCGTTTACTCCTCCATCTCCAGAATCCACTTCACGAGCCTTTCAGCATCTTCACGACTGACGTCAGTGCGAACCCCCATATCCGGCATTTCGGTATTGCCCCAGTGATCCTCTCCGCCAGTCAGCACAACCTGAACCAGCCGATCAGACTCATTCATCGAATACCTCTGGGCGATACTCCGGAACGATGGCGCTACTGATAGGGCTTCACTTTCATTGACAGCATGGCAGGCCGTGCACTTCTTTTCCTCGGCCAGCTGCATACTGGTCATGCCATGGGATTCGGCAAATACTGAGCCAGCCCCCAGGCAAAGGACACCCGCCAGCATGGCGGGTAAGAGTTTAGATTTCATAGCCAATCCCTCCCTGGTTGATTCAGACGGGACCACTGCAAACGGTCCAGGGTAACTCTGACACCTCAAGCTGAAACTTAGACCAGGATGGACGACCACACAAAGTGCCCGAATAAAATAAATCTTTCCCGATCTTTCCTATACTGCCTGTTACACCACATCGAGAAGCTGGCAATTACCGGGTATCAGCAAGGAGCATTCATGAAGCCGTTTCGACTGAACAAGCATGGAAAACTGGTGTTTCCCTCAAGCATCTTTACCGAGCTCGACTTTTCGACCATCAGCAATCTTGACCAGCTGAAAGCGATTATCCGGCGCGATTTCGAAGTCAAAGCGCCGACCGGTACCGAAATCGCCGAGCGGGCCGCTGCGGGGAGCTATGGGACGCGCTATGACCTGTTGCGCGACATCGGTCTGCACCTGTTCTGGGCAAACCGGTACGCGCTGGTAATGTATGACAAGCAGCCGATGCGCTGGCGTGATGTCCCGCGGAACCGCGACGATGTCTTTGTGCCCCTGCTGCAGCCCTGGGAGGGACGGGAAGCCAAGACCGCAAGTGTCCGCGAAGCTTACGCGCAGCTGCCTGCCAAGTGGAGCGCAACCGCTGAAGACGAGCTGTTCGACCTGCTCTTCGACTGCTTTTCCAACAAGCTCTATCACGCAACCTCACTGCCGCCGATCAAGGCCACGATTGCCGAAGCGCTTGCCGCTGCCGGGGCCAGCACGACCACCCTTGGCAACTATGATCCCGACCACCCGCGTTTCAGCATCGACGACATCCTCGATGTTTCCGACCAGCAGGCTGAACTTGAGGCGCTCCGGCGCTGGTCTATGGTGCTGCACAACCAGCAGCCCTGGGACCGGAGCCAGGCCCGGCTGAAGCCGCTGGCCGAGATGCAGGATGACGACATCGTCGTGCTGTTCTATCCGAAAAACCGCCACGTGCTTGAATTCATCAACCGCGAAAAGAAGGGTGCCACCGTTGCCAGGCAGGCGCCGACGCCGGATCCTGCCGTTGAGCCCGTTCGGCCCTATCCGCCGACGGTGATCGGTGACAGTTCGCCGATCCAGCCGAAGATCGAGGCGCTGGCCGTCCGCAAGGGTGAGGTCATCTGCTCAAACGAGGATGTGGTGCGCAATTCCCCGTCCTCGTGGTCACCGATGAGCGCGAAGGAAATCGCTGACAAAACCGGCATCGAACGGCGCCGCTATACCGCCGAGCCACTGGAGAATATCGCTCTTGAGGCCGCACGGGCAGCCCTCAGGCATGCCGGTCGCGGGGCCGAGGAGATCGGTGCAGTACTATTCTGCTCCTGCACCTCAAGCCGACTGATCCCGTCGACCGCCACCTGGCTCTCCGGCCAGCTGGGCATCCTGCAGACCCACTGCTCCGCCGACATCGTCGCGGCCTGCGCCGGCTTTCCCTATGGCGTCGCCGAAGCGGTCCGCCTGCTGCAGGAGATCGAACGCCCGGTCCTTCTGGTCATGGCCGAGAAGTTCTCGGACAAGATCGGCAATGCCCGACCGTCGCGGATGATCTTTGGCGACGGCGCCGCCGCCGTGGTGATCGCGCCATCCGATGGTGAACGCGACATCCACGTGGTCCAGACCTATGCCAGCGGGCCCGCCAGCCAAGTGAACTCGATCATCTGGCCGAATCACGATTTCGACAACGACATCACGGTCTACGGCCCCGAGGTCAAGGCGCTGGTCAAGCGCTACCTGAACCAGATGATGGGCGAGCTGTCCGGGCTCGGACTCGATATCGACATCATCGTACCTCACCAGGCCAACAAGACCATGATCACCGAGATCACCGAGGCCCAGGGCATTGACGCCAACGACATTTACTTCAACATCTCCGAGGTCGGCAACGCCTCTGCCGCGAGCATCCCGATCGCGCTCGCCGACGCCGTCTTCGATAAAGCGATCGACAAACGCTCGCTGGTTTTTGCTCCCGGCTTCGGCGCCGGGGCCGTTGGCGGCTACGTTATCCTGTCACTGGAGCCTGCGATGGTGGCACCGGAGGTGACAACTGCCCTCGCCATGAGCCCGTCGTCGACGAAGGCGCATTCCTCCATTGAAGATATCAAGGAGGCATTCCATACGTAAGCAGAACCTGATGGCATGCTAGTGCAGCATTGCGATGACTCTGAGGGCCGAGTTGACATGTCCTGAGGTTCACTGAAGGATAGGACGCTATGACCAGAGCCAACAACGAACCTGAAAACCAGTATAACGGCGCGTCAGTCGAGCTCCTGAAGCCACTCGACGCGGCCATCAACCGCCTTGCTGAAACCAATGCCATTGAGGGTGTCTCTCCGGTATTCGAGGTGATCGACGCGGCAAAACCGCTGATGTTCAGCCCCGAAGGCGTGGAGGCGCTTTACGAGCGCGTGCCAGCTATTGAGTCGGCAGGATTCTTTGGTGGGAGCGACTGGGACTTGCCACAGACACTGGTCCCCTCGCTGGCGGCACGCACCGTTCGCCACGGGGAACCGGCGGCAACAATGGTTGAATGCCTGAGCCAGATACGCCTTCTGGCCGTCGCCAAAGGCGATTACACCCACGCGTCCATCTCGGCGGAACACGCCCATCACTTTCTCGCCCAGGTACTGGCAATGAATCTCGACCTGGTGGTCAGTGATCTCCAGGAGAGCGACCGGCTGCGACCCGATCAGCTCGGCTACGCGGTTCAGAACCTGTATCACTACCTGTTGCGGCATCTGGGCTACGAAGACCTCCTGGAACACTTGGTAGCCGAAGTCTGGCGTATTCTGGCGCAACGCCCCGTTCAGGTAGAGGGCGTCAAGCACATGGTGACCCAGATAGCGGTCTGCCTGGAAAAACCGGACGCGCTGGGTGGCGAAGTCAGCGACGACGCGGTGCAACTGATTAACGCCGTGTTCAGCCCCACCGAGGGTTGCCGTGAGGATCCCGGCTTTGAGATCTATTCTGAACGACTGGCGGAAATGGACGATGCCACCCTGCTACAGGAGGCCATCGCCTTTGCCCAGGCCATGCACAGTACCGGCCTGGTGTCCGCCTACATGCCGGTGTTCATACGCTATCTGCGTGGCCGCTGGAACGAACTGATCCCGACGGCCCTTGGATTGAGCTATACAGGTGCCGACGCGTTTCACTGCTACCCCGCATTGATCCACCGCCTGATCGATGAGGCCGTATTTCCAGAGACCAGCCAGTGTGCCTATGGCCTGGCCATGATGCTGGAGCGGGGCATTCTCTACTCGCCCCCTGTGGCGCCATCCCTGTGGCGCCAGATACGCCTGCCGCTGTGCGACGCTGCCGCCGGGAAGATTGTGGCCGTCTTCGGGAGCAGCCGCTCCCCCGAATGCTTTCTGCTCGCCGACGTGCTCAATGTGCTCGGGCGCCCGCTGGGAATCGGACAGGGAAACTATCCCACCTGCCAGTCCACGCGCGCCCTGTCCATGTGGGCCTACAACATGCCGGCGGAGCTGCTGCGGATCCTTGCCTGGGCCGCGCGCGATGATGAAATCGTGATGCGCTTTGAAGGTAACAGTATATCCTCGCGGGAACTCGGCGCCGGCCTGGCGACCGAGCCACCGGTGAATGTGGATGCGGTATCCCTACTGACCGTACCTCATCTGGATCGCATCTACTTTGAAATGGGGCGGCGCAGTGTCGGGCGCGGAGAGGATCCGCACAAATGGGTCAACGCAGAATTTCATGGCGATCATGTCGGCCACGGATTTCGAATTGCGGTCGACGTATTCACGGGCGGCCTCAAAGACTTCGACGGCTTCATTCGCGATTTTTACGCTGCCTATCACCCCTTCTACAACGGCAACATCCCGGTTATCAATCCACAACCGGCCGGTATTGCTGTGACCGACAGCGCCACGCGCTTTCTTGGCTGGCACGCCATCACCATCCAGCGCCTGGCGCTGGATTCGGACAAAACCATGCGCGTCTACTTTTTCAACCCCAACAACGACAGCGGGCAGAACTGGGGCCAGGGCATCGTCACCTCAACCCACGGCCACAATGAACGTTTTGGCGAAGCCTCGTTACCGGTGGCCGAGTTCGTCTCCCGCCTGTACGTCTTTCACTATGACCCCCTCGAAAAGGGCGAGCCGGGCGAGGTGCCGGCCGACGAAGTGAATCGCGCCATGGAGCTGGCGAAAGACAGTTGGGCGGCGGGGCGCTAATGGCAAAGGCGGCGCTGATGGCAACGGACGTTATCCTGGACACCAACGTATTGGTGGCGGGGGGATTCAACCGCCACAGCGCCTCTGCGAAAATCCTCGGGCTGGTCCGCAAGGGTAAGCTGCGAGTAGTCTGGAACCACGAGACCCGGGGCGAGATCGAGTATATCCTTCGCAAGATCCCGCCACTGTCGATGCGCGACAGCAAGGCCCTGTTCCGCAAGGACGCGCGCTTCCGGGGCCGGACCGACCCGGGCCAATTCCGTTACGTGCCAGACCCCGCCGACCGCAAGTTCGCTGCCCTGGCGGACGCCAGCGGCGCCACCCTGATCAGCAACGACGACGATCTGTTAGCAGGTCGCAAACGGGCGCGGGTACCCATTGTCACGCCGGAGGAATTCCTGCGCCCTGTCAGTTCTCCTTCACCGCCTGACGAACATTCTGCTCGGCACTCTGCCAGGCCTCGACGAGTTCGTCGAAGGCGTCGTTGAAACCATCCTTCATCGACGCCCAGGTAACATCAGTGCTGTCCTGCATACGCTGGCGCCATTCCATTACCCGTGACCGTTCACGGCGGAGCGCTGCCACCGCAGTCTGCGCCTGGGCCCGCTCTAACCTGTCGGCCGAATTCCAGTTATCCTGCAGGCGACTGTCCAGCGTTTCTATACGGGCCTCAATGGCACCGAGAACCTCCTCGATGTCCGTCATCAATCGTTCCCGTCGCTCGCTGCTGAAATCGGTCAGCTCCTGATCCAGGCTCTGCAAGTCCTTGCGTAACGACTCCTCGGTTGCATCACCGTCATTCTCTGCGGCGTGCCCCGGGGCCAGCGGCATAACCATTGCCAACAGCAGGGCGCCGGCCTGTAATCGCAACGGGTATCGCAAAGTCTGGTACCTCCTGTGAATCAAAATTGAAAATCGCGGCTCCTCTAAAGATCACGGGCCTCTCGCGCATCTGCAACACTACCCTTGTTTTTCACATTGGTATAGCCCGCACTCTCCAGGGCAGACTTTGCTTTACCGGCCCTGTTGCCGCTGCGGCAATACAGGTGAATCTCCGTATCTTTATCCGGAAACAGCTCAGTGACCTGCGCGACAATGCCTGTGTGTGGAATAAGCGGATCACCATCAATGTGATTCTGCCGATGTTCGGCTTCCGTCCGGACATCAATCCACACCGACTTCGCTTGCACTACCGTCGGTGCAAACACCAGCAACAGAATTATCAGGATGGCCTTCATTGAAACGAACGTTCTCATGATCAGTCTCCTCCTCACATTAGGGCTTTAATGATCAGTTTATACGATCAAGCGCACCGGAGGACTTCAACCCGTGCAAACCGCAGCTGGCCGCCGCTTGCGAGGCTGAGATAATCTGCTCTTCCGTCACGCCTGTTGACGCAAGCCCCGGCAGGCCACTCCGGGCAATCCATTCATGGAAATCCGGCAAGGCGTGGTCCCTGGACGTCTGAAACACCTCGCCAATCCAGCCAATCACCTGGTCGATACGAGCCTTCTGTTCAGAGTTGACCACGTTATCCCGGTTAGCGGCAGGCGCATGGCCGAAAGGGGCAGCCCGTCCCCGATCACCTCCAGGTGAGCCATCAATCCGGTCTGCCCCGGCAACATGGCCGCGAGAACCTTGGCCGAATCCATCACAGAGCCACCACCCATACCGAGTACCAGATCGACACCCAGTGATTTACCCCTATCAATGGCGGCTGTCAGTGTCTTCAGGTCTGGCTCTTTTGCGACTGACAGTGTCTGGACGACTTCGACCGCCCTGAAGTTACATACAGTGGCTACAGTGGCCTACTTTATTTGAAGCAGGCACAGACACCGAGTTACGCCCAAAATGCAGATCTGACTTTACGGGCGCGCCGAACAAAAGTTATCGCTACGCCGTTTTTGATTGGCCACGCAGGTTCAGAACACCCCCGTCTCCGCCAGCTGCCGGATGATCTGAATCGTTTCAATGTCCGTGGCCACATAGGCCTGGTGGAGAAATTGGTCATAGGGCATCGAATCACCCCGGTCCTCGATGCTGGCTGTGTGATATCGGAAGCGGACAAAAAGCGACCCGGGTTCCGGCTCCTCAATATCCATGACGAGCGTTGCCTCTGGAAGCGTGTCCGTTGGCAAAGTTCTGTACTCGATTCTGGCCTCCGACCAGAGCGTGACTTCGTCAACTACCTGCAGCCCCGGCAGTTGCAGGCATCGTTTCATGTAGGCCGGTCCCTGCTCGAGGATCTCGTAATCGTCGACTCCTATCAGGAACTTGTCCGGGCGCCTTGCCCGGAGCACCAGGCCTTCCCATATCTGGAAGCGGGTCAGGGCTGGCAGTTCCGGCTTCGTCAGGTCGTTGATCTGAACAAGGTGTTCAAAGGTCACTTGGCCTCCTCAAGAGTCCATCAGCATGAATTAGCGCAATACAAAAACGAGAAGAGTCACGCATATCGTGATGTTCACAACCCAGAAGGTCAAAGAAACCCGTTGCCGGTGGCTCAAACGTTTGAGTGCATTAGTCATAGTGAAACCGCTCCGACAGAATCCGATGAGAGGGTGTGCCTCTTTTAATCAGGTGATCCTCAACGATGTTCATCATGATCGTCGGCCCGCACATCACAAAGGCCCATTCGCTGAACTCCCTCTCAGAAAAAACGCGATCTACCAGCCCCCCATCTATGAAGCCTGCCTCTCCATGCCAGTGCTCTGGGGGTTCTGACAGTACATAGACCACGCCCTCCTCACCCAACTCTTCGCGATAGGCAATCTGATCGATCACCCGATTGCCATAGATCAGCTTGTGCTTGCGCGAATCGCCGGTCAGGCGCAGTTGCCGGAGTATGCCCAGCAGCGGAGCGAGGCCAACGCCCCCTGCAATGAGAGCCACCCCGGGTTCAACACGACCATCAACAGACAGATTGCCGTAGGGCCCGTCGAGATAGGCAACAGTTCCAGTTTTTATCTGGCTAATTGTTCGCGTGAAGTCACCGAGCTCTTTGATCATGAAAGATAATTCTGGCCCAGCCGCCGGCGCTGAGGAAATGGAAAACGGGTTTTCTTTCATCGAGAAAGGGCTGTGCCCCACATTTAGCCAAACGAATTGCCCGGCCCGGTAATTCAGCCCCCGGTGACCGACCGGCTCCACAGTCAATTCCCATTGCTTTGGCGTCAACTGGACCACGGATGCTACGCGCCAGGAACGAGCCTTCTGCCGAAGAGGAACCAGAAGGTAAACCGTAAGCAGTGAACCAACAGCCACGCCAGTCATTGTAAGCCACCACCAGGTCATAACAGGCTGCGAGCCGTAACGCCCGGCATACACGGTATGATGCAATAGAAGAACCGCAATCAAGAGGGCGCCGACCCCATGTAAAAGGCGCCATGTCTCGTATTTGTAGCCCAGCTGCGTGCGCCCGATAGCCATGACAACAAGACCTGCAAGAAGCAGATAGGCGGCAATACCTGTCGACAGGGGAGAAAAATCGGTAGTGAGCGTCAACTGGCGCGTGGGATCCCATGGGCGGGGACCACCCGACGGCGTCCCCTGGTACAAAAACGGGTGCAATAGAGCAAAAACAAGCGCCGTACGGGCCATGATCTGGTGAAACCGCATGGTCACATCCAGTCCAACACCATTTGAAATGGTCTTGAAACGACCGGACAGAATGAATTCCACCAGAATCATCGAGAAGGCGAGAATGCCCAGACCCGATGCCAATTCCTGGTGGAACTGACGAGGGGGCCCTCCGACCAGAGAGGATAAAACCAACGGCAAGGTGACAGCGACTAGGTAAGCAACAATCAAAAACAGCAGTTTCATCTTTCGGGCCTATTTCACGTCCCCTGTCCATTTAATCTAGTCTTCCATAGAACCCTTGGCAAAGCCGCTGCGATGAGACCACCACAAGTCCGAGTAATATGGTTAACTGTAAGTCCTAGTCAGCAGAGGACAGATTTTCGTGCCCCCAAAGTCATGGGTCAGTCGTTTTCGCCCCCATAAAATTCCGTTCCGGCGCCGATTCGCTCGGGCGTCTGTCGCGCTGATCTTTCGAACAACGGAAGACGGTGGCAAAGAGTTGCTCTTCATCCAGCGGGCCCTGCGGGAAGGTGATCCCTGGTCCGGCGACATAGGTTTCCCTGGGGGCCGACTGCAACCTGAGGATACGTCGGCGCGGGCTGCCGCCGAGCGGGAAACTCGGGAAGAAACCGGCATAGATCTCAGCCGCCACGGCCACTATCGGGCCCGGCTATCAGACCTGATCACCCGCCATCACAGCCGCTGGCGCCCCATGGTGGTGACCCCCTACGTATTCGAATGGCTGGGGCCAAAGGCCGTCGCACCCAATCATGAAGTCGAGCGGGCGGTCTGGGTTCCCCTGGACTACCTCGCTGCCGGCGAGAACCAGGGTCAGCTTCCCTGGCGCACGCCCCTCGGCACCCTGAATCTGCCCTGCTGCCACTACCAGGACGCCTGCATCTGGGGGCTGAGCTACAGCATGTTGCAGGAACTGCTGACACTGACTTCCGAAATTTGCATGAAAGACTCCCAGAACTGACTACTATCAAAGTAAGTGAGTGCCAGAGTCGACGTTGCCGTGGGACTGTCAATCAAGACAACAGAATTTGCGCCGGAAGAGTTTGAGCGTTTTGCAGCCAAGGTCCGGATGGACCTTAAAGCGCTCACTCGTCTTCTGAACCGGCCAGGGTTTGGTGAGGGAGAGACTTCCATTGGCGCCGAGGTCGAGTTCTACATCGTAAACCCTGACCTGCAAGTGCAACCCATCAACACAGAAATCGCCGCCAGCGTTCAGGACCCCCAACTGACGGTTGAGCTCAACCGCTTCAATCTCGAATACAATCTCAGCCCCCAGGCGTTCAGGGGATCTCCGTTTGCCAGGACGGAGCAGGAGCTGCTCGCTGCGATCCGACGGATCAACCAGCACGCCGCGCCACTGGCTGGGGAACTGGTGCCGATCGGCATTCTGCCCACCCTTCGCCAGTCCGATATGGGCGCGAAGGTGATGACAGACGAGCCCCGCTATCATGCGCTATCGAACGCGCTGCTCAAGCAACGGGGTGAGCCATTCAGCATCCATATTGGTGGCAACGATGTCATCGATCTGGAGGCCGACGACGTCTACATGGAAGGAGCCAATACGTCGTTCCAGCTGCACTGGCGTGTGCCCGCCCATCGTTTTGCCGATTATTTCAATGCGGTACAACTGGTCACCCCGGTTGTGCTCGCTCTGGCCAGCAATTCACCCAGCCTTTTTGGCCACCACCTCTGGGACGAAACCCGCATTGCCCTGTTCAAGCAATCCATTGACAGCCGATCCCCCAACCATAAAACCTGGCGCCATCCACCACGGGTCTATTACGGAAACGGCTGGACACGCAGCGCCTGGGAACTGTTTGCAGCATCGGCATCACTGTACCCACCGATCATCCCACTAATGTCTGATGAAGATCCGATGGCCGTGATTGATCTTGGCGAAGTGCCCAAGCTCGCCGAACTGCGCCTGCACCAGGGAACCACCTGGCCCTGGAACCGGGCCATTTATGATCACGCCGACGGCGGCCATCTGCGCATCGAGATCCGTTCCATGCCTGCAGGCCCGACCGCCGCTGATATGTGTGCGAATGGCCTGTTCGTGATCGGGGCTGCGCTGGCGGTGCTCAGTGACATCCGCCACCTGACGTCGATACTGCCGTTCCATTACACCGAACACAATTTCTACCGCGCAGCCAAATATGGCATTGGCGCTGAAATCATCTGGCCGCACAAGGATCAGGTTCAGTTGCAGGATACGCCCCTGCTGACTGTGGCTCGAGATCTGCTGCCCCGCGCCCGGGAAGCATTGAAACAGACCGCCGTGGATGAGACAGAGATTTACCGCCTGCTGGGAATCATCGAAGGCCGCATTGAAACGGCCATGTCGGGCGCGCGGTGGCAGCGCCACATCACCGAGTCTTTGTTCAAATCCCTGAGTCGCGATGAAGCGTTCCGGAGCATGCTGTCTCTTTACATGGCCAACCAGAAGAAAAACATCCCGCTGCATGAATGGAAGCTGTCGCCGTGAGCAACTCGAATTTACTTGATTACCTGAATGACCCGTCACCCCGGACGCTGGGTCGCTCTCCCCTTGAGTGGCTGGACCGACTGCGCAAGCCTACAGTGGTAAACGTCACCGGTCGCGACCGCTCCCGTACCCGGGCCATGGCAACGCTTCTGCACGGCAATGAGCCTTCTGGTCTGTTTGCGCTGCACCGGTGGCTGCTAGAGCAGCACACGCCCGCAGTCAACATGCTGTTTCTCCTCGGAGGCGTCTATCCGGCGAAGATCCCACCCAGGTTCTCATCTCGCCAGCTACCCAAAGGCCTCGATCTCAATCGGTGTTTCAAAGAGCCTTTCGAAGGCGAAGAAGGGGCCATCGCACAAGCCATGCTGGCAGAGCTTCATAAGGCGAAACCCGAATGCCTGCTGGACGTGCACAACACCTCGGGCACAGGCCCGGCCTTCGCTGTAACCATCACCAATGACGCCGAACATCAGGCGCTGACCTCACTCTATACCGACCGCCTCATCATGACCGACCTTCGTCTGGGTGCGCTGATGGAATACTCCGAGCAGGAAGTGCCCACGGTCACCATCGAGTGTGGTGGAGCCCAGGATGATCAGGCGCATGCACTCGCGTACGAAGGGCTCGTTCGGTACACCTCAAGGCCCGACGTGTTGGCACTGGAAAAAGCGGAGTGGGACGTCGCCGTACTGCGCAACCCGATTCGGGTGGAGCTGGCACCTGACGCGACCATAGAATACCGCCTTAAGCCTACCGGCCATGCTGACCTGACGTTTCCACCAGACATCGAGCACCGCAATTTTGGCATTGTCTCCCCGGATGAGCCTCTCGGATGGGTCGGTAAAAAAGGCCTGGGCATACTCACAGCGATCGGCCACAACCGGAGCGAGAACATGGAGCAGGTTCTGCGAGTCGAAAATGGGCAGATCTACCCCGCTCAGGCCATCAAAGCCTTTATGATTACCACCAACCCAGCCATTGCGAAAAGTGACTGTCTGTTCTATGCGGTCAAGGCAACAGGCGAACCCATTTTTTAGCCCCGTCAGATAAGCCGCGAAAATAATCCGCCCGAGTTTCCGCTAAGCGCTCTAGCGCACTGACTGAACAACTCCCTGAGCATAGGATAGGAACTCATCCAGAATTCGATACCCATGCGATTCAAGGAGAATCCTATGAACAAACGACATTCACTCCTGTTTTATGCATTGCTCACACCGGCCATAGCCCTGGGTTCAGGTGCTGTGCTCGCTTCCCCAGGCAGCAACGGGGATACGGATCTGGGGGAGCAAAGCATGGGCCACGACGCTGATCCTGCGACGCAGAGGCCCGAGCACGACAAGGAAGTCACCAAGTCCCGATACAATACTGATGAACCAGCTGATTCGAAAATGGGCGACCAGTCTGGCATGCAGAACAAGAACCACATGAATTCTCCGCCAACAAACGGCACGAAGGCCGATGATCTGCACTCGGAACCGAGCCACGAAAAGTCAGCTGATTGAAGATGGGATCGCCTGCTCAGAAGTATCCCAGCAGTCTCCCAAGGAGCAGCGCACTTAACCAGGCCACCAGAGACAACGCAGCCCCTGCCCTTAGGGAGAAAGGCATGGGGGCCTTCATCGGGAAACTTCGTATATCCTGGCGCTTCAAAACCCGCCCCAGGATCAACGCGTTCGACACACCCAGCAGGACCAACGCCATTTTCGCCTGAAACAACAGCGATGCGGCATAGTCCACGGCCGCCGTAGCGAATAACAACACTCCACAGACAACCGCAAAACCCAGACCAATCGCCGACGTGACCCGCAGCACATCGACAAATACCATCACGGGGTAATGTCGCCAGAGCCCCAGCAAACGCAAATCCAGCGGCACAATGCCGCCGACCAGCATCGAAATCCCGAGAATATGGCCGGCGTTTACCAGCGGGTACATGTACGTTGAGTTGCGCAAGGCCGAGACGAAAGCCAGGTTCTCGACAGAGACCAGCGCCTGCTCAATCATCCCCGCGCTCAGGACGTGCGGCCGGGATACAAGTCGTAGTCTTCCTCGTTGATCACTACCCGTTCAGCCTTGATCAGCCGTTCGCCTTCCTTCGCGGAGCGATGCCCATGCACGGTAATTTCACGCCCCTGGATCAACATCTCTGCGCTGAGCCCAACACGGTCGTTACGCCAGGGCTGACCAACTTCCACAACCCATTCCTCGCCATCCACGTCTATGGTGACCTCGCCATGGGGATTACCCAGGCGCACAGACTGGATGACACCGGTGATTTCAAATTCTTCATCCGTTGCCCAGGCCCAACCGTGATGAGCGTGGACAGCAGAGGCAGCGAGAAAAGCAGCAAGGACAGCAAAACCGAGCAGGTAGGTAAAACGAACGTGGGGCATATCCAATCCTCTTGTGGCGGATTTATCCGGGTAATCCAAACCGTAAGTTCCATAACTCAGTATATTAGACAATCGGGATATGGCGGAACTGGGGGCGGCTATCGTTATTATTGGAGTTATGCATCATAAATTGCGTTCATTGAAAACTGATGAGCCCGATCCATGACCATCGACCGTGAACGCCTGGCAGCCCTTGCCGCGAAACCCCACTTCCATCGGGGCAGGTATCATAACCTGGAGCGCATACCCCATCGTGGTCTGGGGGACCTCCTTCGCTGGCAACTCGCTCCCGGCCGCCGCTTCCCGCAGGGTAAACGCTATACGGTGCTGCGCCCGGATGCGCACTTGCTGATGAAACCGCCGGAAGCTCCGCAGCTGACCTGGCTGGGGCATGCCTCATTCCTGTTCCAATACCGGGGCCTGAACGTACTGACAGACCCGGTGCTGTCGGATCGTGCCAGCCCCTTCCGGCTGGTCGGGCCAAAGCGGTTCACACCCCCCGCCCTGACGGTGGCAGACATGCCGCCCATCCACTTGGTGCTGATTTCCCACAATCACTACGACCATCTCGATGAAGCAACCGTACACCAGTTGCACCGACGTTTCGGGGATAACCTGTGCTTCTGTATTCCCATGGATCTGCGACGCTGGTTCGAGAAGCGCGGCATCCACAACCTGGTGGAACTGGACTGGTGGCAATCCGCGCCCCTGGCCGGCGCAAATAAAGTGTTCTGCCTCCCGGCCCAGCACTTCAGCGGCCGAACCGCTACCGACACCAACACCTCGCTCTGGTGTAGCTGGCTCCTGGAAATGGATGGCTTTAGGTTCTATTTCGGCGGTGATACCGGTTATGGCGAAGTATTTCGCGACATTGGCGAGCTATTCGCGCCCATTGACCTGGCGTTGCTCCCCATCGGCGCCTACGACCCACGCTGGTTCATGGCCCCGGTGCACGTGGCGCCGGAGGAAGCGGTCAGGATTCACCAGGATATTGGCGCCCGCCAGTCGGTAGCCATGCACTGGGGCACCTTCGTACTCACCGATGAACCCATGGACGAGCCACCCCGGCGACTGCGGCTGGCATTGGAGAGACAGGGCCTGAGTGAGTCGGTGTTCCGGATCATGCAACATGGGGAAGCTTGGTCGCCGGAGTGACCGACTTTCAGAGCGGGGACATCATCACGCTCACCGATAAAATAGATCTGTCCCGGTTTTCCATTTCAGATTTTCCCGTGTAACAAACTGCTATCACCGTTGTCGTAGTGCATGTAGCTCCAATACAACAGTGAGAATGACATGAACAGGCTCCTCTTAGTGCTGATCGCCACGGCCCTGATTTTCACAACCACCGCATGGGCTTCCGAGCCACCGGTCTATACCGGTCTTCTCAGCAATACCGGCGCAGGCGGGTACGACACCGTCAGTTACTTCGAAACAGGGAAACCCACAAAAGGCTCCAGCGATTTCACTACCCAGTGGCAGGGGGCCAACTGGCGTTTTGCCAACGCCGAGAATCTTGCCCGCTTCGAAGCCAACCCTGAACGCTATGCGCCCGCCTATGGCGGCTATTGCGCCTGGGCGGTGAGCCAGGGCTATCTTGCAAAAGGGGACCCGAAGCACTGGAATATCCGGAATGGCCGGCTATACCTGAACTACAACCAGTCCGTGCAGGATAAATGGCTGGACGACGCCGACGGGTTTATTCGCCAGGCGGATGCGAATTGGCCCAAGGTTCTGGATTAGTTGGGAAAACCGGGACAGATCTATTTACCGGATTAATCAAACCGAGAGCTCGATGATTTCACCAACCACACCGATAAGAGAGATCTGTCCCAGTTTTCAGCAGCTCCCCCGCGAGAGAAAAATTTCTATTGGACTATGACCTCAAACTCGCCAGTTTCGCTATCCTCGACCACCTCTACATCAAACATTATATGAGAGGGATTGTCGCCCGTTGGCGGTCCGAGCGTTACACTTCGTGTCCCGAGAACACCATCACGAAACGAAGCAATCTGAAGACTCGCGGTCCGACCATCGGCTCGATCATAGTTTGCGATACCTACCTGATAGGTGCCGGCTTGCAGCTTCTCAGCTTCACAAGCGGCAAAATAGTGTTCTGGGCCATTTGCGACCGTGTTATCAACATCCAGGTACCCGGAAGTGCCCGTCATCGCCTGATAAAACACATGGGATCCAGACGGTTCATACACATGAAGGTCAACATCGCCCGCGCCATTCCATGTGAGCGTCGCAGTGAAAAACCCAGTTTCAGCTTCAAACTCTGTTTCCGGAGGTTGCAGGTTAGCAAGCTCAGTTTCGATATTCTGAACTACAGCCGCACCTAAACCGAGAGCAGGATTCAGATATATTTCCAGAAGCCCGTGACCAAGAATGTCGGTTTGCCCATTAAGGCCACCCGGGCGATTAAGGTACCCGGGGATGATATCTGTTATGCCGACCACGCTGCCGGACGCCCGCAAGGCATTAATGACGAGATCTTTGTCAGCAAGCCGATGGGGGCCATTAGTGGTTGGAGATGCTGGTGCTATGTGGACGAGATTCAGTGCTTCGTTGTCTATTTTGTCACTGGCATAACCATAAGCCGAGTTCGCGAACAGATTACCCTGTGAGTGGGCCACCATAAGGATCTGCTTACCTTCGACGATCCAGGTATCGACCCGGGACTGATGCTCTGAGTAATTAGTAATAGTGGGTGGGTTCCCAGCAAGGGAAGTCAGAGACTGGACGATCTTTGCCTGGTACCAGTTAATGAAATCGTCGCGTGTTTCAGGGAGTGTGGTCGCTAATTCAGCCAGCCTTTGCCACCATTTGCCACCACCGTTGATGATTTCGAGAGCCAGCTCATATCGGCCGGCAAGAATCTGTTCCTGCTCAAGGACGCGCTGCTCGAAAGTCTCCACAAAGTCGTCAAGACCATCTGTATAGTTGTACATCACTTCGTAGCGGATGTTCTCTCCATCGGCCCGCTCATTCCCATGAATTCTACGAAACTCATTCAGTGCTCGGTTGGCTTCGCCAATGGTTGTCTGCACTCCATTGAAAAACGCAAAGATAATTCCCGAATCCCTACAAAAATTACGTGCTTCGTAGGGCTGCGCAAACGCATTGAGAGATGTTGAGGTAATGATGAATAAAGAAATCGCAAAACTCAGAAACGTCCGTGTTGGTTTACTCACAGCTACTTCCCTCCGGCAGTGACCAGGAAGCGCCATCAAGTGCCTTGTTAAACTCCATGTACTTTTTCAGGCGACTGGCGGTATTGAAAGTAATGGCCTCAAGATCTCTTGAAACCTCAGCAGGCTCGGATCCCGATCCAGGTACTTCAAACACCTCATAGATACAGGCTGTTGCCCGGGAAATCTTCTGGTTGGTCTGGCGTACAGCCGTGGAAGAAAGGAGGTCAGTATTCAGCACTGCCTGATTGGCTCGGGCGGCCTGATTGGCGGCACTAATGTGGGAACTCTCAGAGAAATGGTTTGAAATGTAGTCGTCTACATCATCCCGAATGCCATTGTTATCAACGTCCGCACCTTCGAGATCCGAGCCCCGAGCAAGTTTGGGAATAGCGCCGGAGTTTTCCAGTTCCTGAACAGTAGTGGGGTTGTCGTCGGTTGGGGTATCGGCGTCGCTGCTTTCGTCGTTCGAACACGCTACGAGCGCCAACACCAGGGGCAGGCAAAACAGTCCCTTATTCATTATCAGCTCCATTGAAATGTAAGGTTCGTCATTGAACCGTCGCTATAATACACATTTTGATTTGTAAGGCTCAACCGGGCGATCTGCGATCAGTTCAAGTCCCCGCCTCGCCCGAAGTCGGCGGCGCTGAGACTAGCGAGCAGCCCCGTCGTCGAGCATTTTCCCTGACTGCGGAGAGGTCAACAGAGCGGGTAAGCTGGAAAAATAATCTGGAAGTTTTAGGTCTGATCAAAGAGCAGGAATGCTAAAAGCCTTACGCTTCATTCGCCTTCCGATAGTTGCCCTGATAATCAAAAATCCTTTCCTGCACCTGCCAATAATGCTTCTGCTTGCGGGCAATCACAAAATCCGGCGCAGAGAGCAAGGCCTGTACCTCAAGCACCTCATCCACCCTGCTGAACACTTTTGGGGCCTGGCCATTCGCGAAACGACGCCCGAACAGTTTGTTGAAGACGCTGCGCTGTGCCGGCTTGCTGAAATCAAAAGACTCGCTGAGCTCTTCCCCATCTTCACCGTGATAGGTGATCCTCAGTTTGCTGCCATCAGCACGCAGCGATATCCCCGCACAACGGATCACCATGGCATCCTTGAGCTTCAGCGCATCTCTCAACTGATCATCCGGGTCTATGACGGCTGTGTGGCACTGGTGACAGTTGCGGGCCGCGATATCATTCTCGCTACCGCAGTGTGGGCACTCCTTGAAACGGAAACGGTAATCGCACTGTTGCCGGCGCCCGTTCTGCACGGCGGGTTCATCCCCTTCCGCAGCGCCCAGCAGGCCCTGGCACCGGCGACCGTAATGCTCTATAACACCACCTTCGCTATCGGTTTTGCCCCAGAAAATATTGGCAAAACCACAGCCCGGGCAGAACACCTGCACCGGCTCACTGTCGGGGTTTGGTTTCGGCTCCCCCACCTCCGGGTGATAGAGATTTACATGGTTACCCGCGTAATCAATCACCAGACAATCCTGTTTGCCTTCGTCCAGGCGAAGGCCACGGCCCACGATCTGCTGATACAGGCTGACCGACTGAGTAGGACGAAGAATGGCGATGAAGTCCACATGGGGCGCATCAAAGCCCGTGGTGAACACGGACACATTCACCAGGTACTTCAACTGCCGCTGCTTGAATCGCTGGATCAGCAGATCCCGATCCTTCAGATCGGTCGCGCCCGTTACCAGCGCAGTCTGGTGCTCCGGCAGATAACCGGTGATTTCCCACGCATGATCCACCGTTGCCGCAAAGATCATCACTCCCTTGCGCTCAACGGCCAGTTCCATCACCTGTTCAATGATGGCGCGGGTCACACGCTGGTGTTTGCCCAGCAGCTGGTTGACGTCTTTCTCGGCGTATTCGCCAAAGCGGTCCTGAGGCAGCGCGGAGAAATCGTATTGCGTCACTGCCGCATTCACCAACTCAGGCCGGGTGAGATAGCCCCGGTTGATCATGTAGCTCAACGGCAGTTCATAGATGCAATTCACGAAGGGCTTATCCTGATCTTCACCAGAGCCGCGGACAAAGCCCCGGTAGTGATAGCGATAGATCCAGCCCATGGCCAGCCGATAGGGAGTGGCGGTCAGCCCGAGGACTTTAAGGGAGTCATTCTGTTGCCGCAGCAGCTCAATGATCCTCTGATACTGGCTGGTTTCCTCACCGCTGACCCGGTGGCACTCATCGATGATAACCAGCGAGTACTCATCCCGGAACTGATCCAGGTTCGCCGATACCGACTGCACGCTGGCGAAGGTCACCTGGTGCCCGCGCTCCTTGCGTTTCAGCCCGGCGGAGAAAATGCCGCCCATTAGCCCGTAACTCTGGTATTTGGCGTGATTCTGCTCGACCAGCTCTTTTACGTGGGTCAGCACCAGAATCCTGCGCCGGGCAAGGCGGGCCAACTCAGCAATGACCAGGCTTTTACCGGCACCGGTTGGCAGCACAATAACGGCAGACTCATCCGATTTTCGGAAATGGTCCAGCGTGGCATCGACGGCTTCCTGCTGGTAGGGCCGGAGTTTGAAAGGAGCATTCATTTTTCGGTGCTTAATCATTTTCAGGGTGAAAAGTGGGCCATACTAGCAAATGCGGTTGCCGTTACCCGTAAGCTAAACAATAAATCTGCCCCCGGTTTTCCCTATGAGCAGCGCAGCCCCAGAGCTATCCACCACACCGGATCCCGCTGACAACGGGCTATCCCGCCAGGAAGCCAGTGCACGCCTGGAGAAATTTGGTTACAACCAGCTGCCTGCCCCGCCCATGCCAGGTGTAGTGCAGCTGTTTGCGCGGCAATTCCTCAGTCCTTTCATTTACATCCTGCTGATCGCTTCCGCGGTATCATTTGCACTCGGCCAGAACCCCAGCGGAGTTTTCATCCTGATTGTCCTGCTGATCAATGCGGTTATCGGCACGGTCCAGGAGTTTTCGGCCCAGAAAGCGGCCGCCGCGTTGAAGCAAATGATGAAAGGCACAGCCCATGTACTTAGGGATGGCCAAATTGTAACCGTTGAAGTTGAAGAGATCGTTCCAGGCGATGTTGTTCTGCTTTCCTCAGGGGACAAGGTGCCGGCCGATATCCAGCTGCTCAGCACCAGCAGCCTGGCGGTGGATGAATCCATGCTGACGGGGGAATCCCTGGCGGTTGCCAAGAATGCCGGTACGGCAAGCGACGACGGCACGCCGCTCACAGAGCGCGTTGACCAGTGCTTTGCAGGCAGCATCATCACCCACGGGCGCGGACGCGGCCGGGTGATAGCCACCGCCTCGAATACCCAGCTTGGCAGGATTGCCCAGGGAGTCACCGGCAAAACCTCTGCCGAACCGCCGCTGATGATTCGGATCCGCAAGTTCACCTACCAGGTTGCCTTCGGTATTCTGGTGGCCATTGCCGCCCTGGCCTGCCTGATGATCCTGGATGGCGGTTACTCCATCGAAGACATGGTTCTGATGACCATCGGCCTGGCGGTGTCGGTGATTCCCGAGGGCCTGCCTGCGGCACTGACCGTCGCCCTCGCCATCGGCATGAGCCGGATGGCAAAGCGCAATGTGATCATCCGCAAGCTGGTGGCGGTGGAAGCCCTGGGGTCCTGCACCCTCATCTGCTCCGACAAGACCGGCACCCTGACCGTCAACGAACTCACTATTCGCAAGGTAATGCTGCCTGATGGACGCCAGTTCGATGTCTCTGGCGAGGGCGTCGCCCCTGGAGGTGAGATCACAGGCCACACCGGAGCCCAGGTGGATACGGGCCCGGATGCACTCAGGGAGCTCTGTGTCGCAGGCGTACTCGCCAATGAAAGTCACCTGGACTACAGCGGCGGCGAATGGGTTTCCCAGGGTGATATCGTGGACATCGCCTTCCTGGTCATGGCCAAGAAGCTGGGCATGTCCATCACCGACCTGCGAACCCGGCAGGAGCAGGTGGCGCTGATCCCCTATGAGTCGGAAAAGGCTTACAGCGGCGTGGTCAACCGGGTTGGCGATCAAACCGTCATCTACGCCAAGGGCAGCCCTGAAAAGATGCTGGCCATGTGCAACCGGATGGCAACCGCTGATGGCTCTGCGGTAATCGACAAACCAGCCCTCGAAGGCCAGTTCACCGAGCTCGCTTCCCGGGGCTATCGGATTATAGCCCTGGCCAAGAAAACCTCGTCATCCGGCGACCATGAGATGGCCGATATGATCTTTCTCGGGATGGTCGCCATGATTGACCCGCTTCGCCATGAAGCCTTTGATGCCATCGAAAAATGCCGCACCGGCGGTATTGAGGTGGCCATGGTCACGGGCGACCATCCCGCTACCGCAAAATCGATCGCCCTGGAACTGGGCCTGTGTGACGCGGACGCAACGGTTGTCACGGGCCCCATGCTTGATGAAGCCAGCACGGAGGGCCAATTTGCCGTCGACCAGCTCATTCGCCAGGCCCGGGTTTTCGCCCGCATCGAACCCGCCAGGAAAGCCCAGATTGTGGACAGCTTCATGCGGGACGGGCACTTTGTCGCGGTCACCGGGGATGGCGTCAACGATGCTCCGGCCATGCGGCAGGCCCACGCAGGAATCGCCATGGGCAAGCGCGGCACGGATGTGGCCAAGGAAACGGCGGACCTCATCGTTACCGATGACAATTTTTCCTCCATTGTCGACGGCATCGAGGAAGGACGTGTGGTTTACAACAACATCCGCAAGGTTATCGGGCTGCTGGTTGCCACGGGTTTCTCGGCGATCCTGCTTTTCTTCTTCTGTGTACTGGCCGGTCTGCCAATGCCCATGATCGCGGTGCAGTTACTCTGGCTTAACCTGGTTGCGAACGGCTTCCAGGACGTGGCCCTGGCCTTTGAACCCAAGGAAGGCGGTGAATTGTCGGTAAAGCCGCGCTCGCCCCAAGAGCCCGTGTTCGATAGACCGATCATTGAGCATGTATTGGTGGTGGGATCATGGATGGGTCTCGTGGCTTTCCTCAATTTCCAGTGGACGCTCGAACAGGGCCAGAGTATCGAGGAAGCCCGTAACCTGACGCTGATGCTGATGGTGCTCTTCGGCAACATTCACGCGCTGAACAGCCGCTCGGAGTTCCGCTCGCTTTTCAGCATCCCTCTGCTCCGTAATCCTTTCCTGATGCTGGCTGTTCCCCTCGCGCAACTGGCCCACATTGGTGCCATGTACACCCCGGTGCTTTCCGATGTCCTGCAGATTCAGCCGATTTCAGTGGAGGAATGGCTGCAGTTGCTCGCATTCGCCATGAGCCTTCTCGGTGTGGCGGAACTGCACAAGGCCCTGATCAGGAGGCGGCGAGCCCGTGCCAGCTCAGCGGGAAGCGCAATAATCGAGTAGCCGGTCAACATGATCATCATGGAGATGAACTACCCCCAGGGCGGTCACTGGCGTTATGTCGCCATAGCCCTGTTCCTGATTCAGTGAGGGCACCCCGAAGGGTGCCCATGGAGGTCGCGGGACATAGTCTCAGCCCGCGGGCCGGCCCTGATCGGGCTGGCTATAGTCGCAGACCCCGTCCGGGAAAATTGCGTTCAGACGGGTGATTTGCTCGGCTGTAAACGAGACAGCCCCATAGGTACCGTCCGATAGAGCGGTATCTACCGATTTCAGGCTGCACTTGAAAACGCTGCCTTCAATGGAACCACCCGCTTCCATCCTCGACGTGGTGTAGGTCTGGAACCGGTTGGTACAGGTTCCCGACGCCTCATCATCCAGGATGCCGTTCCAAACTGTATCACCGGCATCGATTAACGTGCCGTCCGTGTTGAAACAGGCGTCCCGTGCTTCCATCGGGCGGTTAGCGGCGATGCCCAACCCCGGATCCTGCTGAATGTTAGTGATCCAGTCGTGCAGTACTTCCAGCGCCATCCATGTCTGATTGAACTCCTCCCGGGGTTCCGGTTCATCCGGATCTGAGTAGTCCGTTGGCCGAGCGTCCGTAAACCAGATGACCTGATTGCCGGCATCGCCCATCCGGTTAATGATGCGCTGGCGGGCAGAGAAGGACTGATGGCTGTTGTGCATGTCCAGCACCTCCTCCAGATAATGCCGCCAGTCGATGACCGGCATATTAAGCTGACCATCGAACACCAGACCAGAGTTATAGGCGGCGCGGATGGCCTCCAAATCACCCTCGGTACGGGGTGCAGGTGTTGCCCCACCGTCCGGGCTCAGATTCATGTTGCGCGAACTCCAGGGATCAAAGGTCGTCGGATCCGCCAATACGTCGGAAACCGAACCCAGGAACGGAAAGCCCTCCTGGACCATCTCCGAAGGCTGCTTCCATCCTCCCACCTGAGCGTTGAGCTTGAGGAACTCCTGCCTGGTGACATTGCCTTCCCTGAGCGCCTTGAGGCCATACTGCACGCCAACGTTGTCGAACAGGGTCCGGGGCTCCCCGTTTTCATCCACGCCATAGATGTTTTTCGCGTCCGAGTAGTGAGTCCAGCGCACATCATCCATAACGCCTTCGGGCTGCATCAGTTCCTGATTCTCAGCCCAGCCAAAGTGCGGGTTCATCACAAGCGGCGTCAGCCCACGCCAGGCCGGAATGCACTCGGTCATGCCGGGCGCGGTGCTATAGCCCAGCATCTGCTTGATCTGGGCAAACGGATCGGGGTACTGATCGTTGGAATTCAGGCCCACCAGCCAACTTCTGTTGGACGTGGTCTGCCACTTGGAATTGCCCCGGTCGGTAGCATCCATGTAATACTCCAACAGCTCACAATCCCCGATGTGAATGGTCTGAGTCACCATGTCCGGATAGGAATACTGGGGCACACCGCCATCCAGCAAATCCGGATGATTCTGTGAGTAGACATACTGCTGGATGCCACCACCAGAGCCGCCGATCGCCACGGTATAATCCGGCATGCCAAAGCGCTTGATGAAATGCTCCTTCACCATGAGCGCAGTCTCACCACCCACCTGCAGGTTGTAATGGGGGCTGGTGCGAGTGCCGGTGGAGTAGATCACGGCATAACCCTTCTGCAACGTATCCGGCTGCAACGCCCGGCTGTTGCTGATTGAGCCTTGGGAATGGCCAATCCCCACACCGCCCTGGAAGTGGAACAACAGCCTTCCATTCCAGTTCGCGGTAGATGCTTCCCAGGGCTGGTCGCCCGCCTCGGCAAGGGTCGCGAAACTGTAAATGAAGCGGTTGATGGTGCCCCGCTCCTGGCGAACGATAAAGTCCACGGTGCGGCCATCCGTCAGTTGCGCTTTGGCCATATCGTCCGGGCGACTGCCGTCATCCGGCAATATCGCCCAGCTCCCGCCGGTGGTGCGGTACACAAAGGTGACATAGGATTCAATAGAGCAGTCTCGGCTCAGGCCAACCTGGCTGCCCTGCTCATCCAGGACAGGAAAACCTGTGTTGCCATCGGTATCCACAAGAGGCTGCTTTCCCAGTTCCGTGGTGACAGTACATACAAACGGGTACTGCTGGGGCCCGGAGAAAATGGGGCCAGTAACGGGGTAAGCCGTGAGATCGACGGACGCAAGTGGCCCCTGCCTGCGATGGTGGAGCTCCAGCCGGTTCTCGCCTTCCCGCAGGCCGGACACCAACACCTCATGCCCATGGCGCCCGGCCCGAATCTCCGGGTTGACGGGCTGGCCATTCAACCAGAATGTCAGTTGTCGCAGACGTGACTTCACCGCCGGCTTTGACCCAATGGGGTGGTCCTTGAACAAGACCTGTACCAGCACATCCTCACCAGTCACCTGGTCTGGCGAGCTGGAAAGCACTTTCAGATCGTAGTCGGGGGTGGCCGCATGGCCTGTAAGCGGCAGCCAGGCCACCGCCAGGATGATAATCAGGGGTGTGAACAGCAGCTTCAACCTCATGGTGAATTCCCTCTCTCCAGTTTTTTTAGAGAAGCGCATTCATCAATATGGTTCAACCTGTACGAAAAGCAAACAACCCATGACAACCGGAGCTCCGTCCGGACACCTCAGCCTTGCCAGTAAGCCTTACTGCGCTCATCCATCGGAAAGAAATGCTCGATCCGCAAACTCTGAGCGGTGACATCCAGGGGCGTGCCGATGGTTGCGATGGTGGAGAAGATCCTGAGCTGTTGGTCCCCCAGGTTCAAGGCAAAAGGAATCGCCGGGTAGTCCAGGTGCTCCACCACGTGGCTTTTCCAGTTTTTTGGAACGCCGGGCACAGTCAGTGCCTGCTCCAGCAATCGATTGAGGTGATCCCATGAAAAACCTGGTTCGTCGATTCAGCGTTAAACAAATCCTCCTGGGCGATGTAGCCCTATCCACGCCCCTCGCGTTGGCGCTCATTCTGGCTGCAGAGCCTATCGCCCAATGGGCGGGTGGCCCCGGTGCAACCTTTTACCTGGTGGCCGGCATTGTGATGCTGCTGTCGTGCGTGAATATGGCCGCCATGGCGTTCAATGAAAGGTGGCAGGAGAAATTCCTCAACCTGATGATTGCTGGCGATGTAACCTGGAGCCTGCTGTCTTTTGCCCTGATGGTGTGGTTTGCAGGCAGCTTGCAGCCCCTGGGCTGGGTGCTGTTCGCCCTGAACGTGCTGGTTCCACTGGACATGGCGTGGATGAAACGGGTTGATGGCAGCAAGCCTCAGCGGCCTGCGTTCGGATAATGCTCCGTCCCCCAACCTGATCACGTGTGGGGCTGAACGTACCTTGCCAGCCACACGGGCGTTCAAAGCAGCGCACAGGTTGCAGGGCCTAATCGTTCAATGATGCCCACCCGGCCCATGGGCGTGGCCGTGGGCCAACTCTTCCGCGTCAGCATCGCGCACTTCGATAACTTCAATATCGAAGGTCAGCGTTTTACCGGCCATCGGATGGTTGGTGTCGACATCGGCAAACTTGTGGCCGACCTTGGCGACCATCACATGGCGCGGGCCCTTCTCGGTTTTCACCTGGGCAATCATGCCCGGCTTCCAGCGTTTGGCGCCCATCAAATGCTTGATCGGCACCCGCTGGATGGCATCGGCCTTGCGCGGACCATAGGCTTTTTCCGGAGTGACGGTAGCGCTGAACGTATCGCCGGCCTCGCGGCCTTCCAGGGCTTCTTCCAGCCCCTTGATAATGCCCCCGCGGCCATGCAGGTAGGCATTCGGCTCGCCGCCACGGGAGTTTTCAACTTCGTTGCCCTGTTCATCACGAACGCTGTAGTGGAACAGGACCACCTGATCTTTTTTAATGGGCATAGATATCTCTTCAAGAATTCATGAAACGCCAGTATAGACTGCCGCAGCATTTGCCCCGGCAGCCCCCTGCAAATTGTCTTGCCTGGCCGCACACCCAGCGGCGATCTCCCGCCAGGCGGCTGGATGTCCTTACATCAAGTCATCCAATATTTCCTGCACATGCTCGGCCGGTTTGACCTTGCCGTAATGGCGCAGAACCACTCCCTTCTCATCAATCAGAAATGACTCCCGGTTAACGGACATCACTTGTTTACCGTACATATTTTTCTGCTTGAGCACTTCGTATCGGTTCACCACCACTTCTTCCGGATCCGCCAGAATCGGAAAGTTCAGCGATTCTTTACGGGCGAACTTCTGGTGTGAACTGACCGTGTCCCGGCTCACACCCAGTACCTGCACGCCATGACGACCGAGCTCGTCCAAACAGTCCCGAAATTGCTGCGCTTCGATGGTGCAGCCGGGCGTGTTGTCACGCGGGTAGAAGTAGAGCAAGACTTTCTGCCCCTGATAATCCGACAGAGTATGTTCCTTGTTTTCCTGGTCTTGCAGCGTGAAATCAGGTGCGGTTTTACCTTCCCAGCTCATCGGGGTTTTCCTCCTCAAACAATAGGTGTGCCATTATAGCCAGCAACGGCAGTGACTGCAGTGGTGGGAACCACCCGTGAGAATAAGGGAGCGACAGGATGCCGGATCTGAACGAAGCCATGATGAACAACCACTCCTTCTGGCAATACAAATACGGCGACTATTCCGCGAACGCCGCACTTCCCCCGGGTTCCCATGAAACCGACGTGCTGGTCATTGGAGCGGGCTACACCGGCCTGACCTGCGCACGGGAAGTCCGCAAAGACGACCATACAAAGCGCGTGATGGTGTTTGATGCCAACGAAATAGGCTTTGGCGCGTCCGGCCGCAATGGCGGTTTCAACATGACGTTGTTCGGCATTGAGCCAGAGGTGACCATGCTACGCTGGGGAAAAGAAAAAACCCGCGAAGCCCAGAGCTATATGCAAAAAGCCGTGCAGTATGTGAAGGACCTGATCGAAGCTGAAAAGCTGGATTCCGATTACCAACACACAGGCATGCTGAGAATTGCCTATACCAATAAACAGGCACACCGATTAAAGAAAACCTACGCCCTGCTATCTGACATCACCAAGCCCGGCAGCTTTGAATATTGGAGTGGTAAAGAAACGCAAAAACGAGTGAATTGCCCGCACATCAAGGCTGCCATCTTTGAACCGGGAACCGGCATCCTGGATCCGTGCAAGCATGTACGCTCACTAAAAATGCTGGCCGAGCGGGAAGGCGCTGAGATCTTCGAGAACACCAGAGTCATAGGCCTATCCCGGCAGAGCGGCGCAAGCGTGGTGCAGACGGATGTCGCCACGATCAGGGCGAAAAAGCTGGTCATCGCCACCAATGCCTGGACCCACAAGTTGAAGACGTCCCCCAAGGTTGCCAACGTCCAGGCGCCGGTATGGACCTACCAAATCGTGACAGCCCCCTTAACGCCAGAACAATGGAAACGCATCAACTGGAAGGAAAGGATGTCGATTGAGGACAACCGCCAACTCGTCCATTACATGCGAATCACCACATGCGGCCGGATCACCATGGGCGGGGGCAGCATCGGCGTTGAATATAACGACAGGAAAATGGCGTTGTGGAAGAACGAAAAAGTATGGCGTGCCCTGGAACGGCATCTGAAATGGATGTTCCCTGCCCTTGCAGATATCGACATTCACTACAAATGGGGTGGATGTATTTCAGCCAACGTCGATATGACCCCTGAGATCGGGTTTATTGGCGACAGCAACATCATCTACGCGACCGGCTGCATCGGCCACGGCGTGTCGCTAACCCAGCTCAATGGAAGACTGATAGCCGACCTGGTTCTGGGGAGGGAAACCGGCCTGGCCAAATTCTGGATCGTGAACCGCAGGGCAATTCCTTTGCCACCGGGTAAGATGCTGCGTTTCGCCGGGATCAAGTTTATTGAAGGCGTCTTGAATGCGGTTGACTGGTATGAAGAAGGTGGTTCGAAGAAGCCGCGAAACTGAATCTGTCGCGGTTTTCACAAGCCTGTCTGTCAGTGGATTAATGGAAAACCGGAAGCTGCCGCCCAAGAAACTCAAGCTGGTCTTCTATGGACTGAGCCAGAGCCTCGCCCCGATACACGTCAAAATGCCCGACCGAATAGTGCTTCACTTCCGAGTTCGGCATTTTTTCGGCCGCTTTGGCCGCGGCATTCGCCGGAGCGACCGTATCGCGATCGCAAATCTGCACCAGTGCCGGACAGATGACTTTGCTGGCAAGGCGGGTGGGCCGGAAAAGAGGGATCGTATAACTCACGCCCGCCGCAACGTAGTTCGGCGCATTATCGGCCAACAAGGGAACATACCCGTCCCGGCAATCATCAGCTGTCATCATGCCTAACTCCCCGGGACGGCCCGCAGAGGCGATATATCGTGGAGACATCCCCAGTCCACGGCGAATCCAGTCAACCGTTCCATGCCAGGTCAGACGCAGCGCCTGCGTGATGCCGGCATAACCGATTACGCCCAGCAAAGACGCCAGACCATCCATCATCGGGCATTGGGAGATGGTGCACTGCACATTTCCATCCTTTGCCGCGGCAGCAATCACGAGACCGCCAGAAAACGACGTTCCCCACAGGCAAATGCGGCTTCCGTCGATACGATCCAGCTTCCGTGCAAAACACAGGGCCGCCAGCCAGTCAGCCACTTCCTTGCGGGGGCTCAGCGTCTGGCGAGGCTGGCCATCACTTTCACCGAAATGCCGGTAGTCAAAAGCAAAGACCGCATAGCCCGCCTGGCAGAAGGCTTCTTTGAACGATGCAAGACCGCTGGCATGGGTCAGCCCAAAACCATGCGCCATCACGATACACGGCAAATTCCGGCTGTCAGCATCCGGGGTATAAAGAACACCGCGGCAGGTTATACTCTGGCTCTGGAATTCCAGTGGCATTTCGATCATGTTCAATCTCCTGTTTGTTGTCCTGTTCATCCTTGACGCTGCAGTCGGATTCATCATAGACAGCCGTCACCATTCAGGCTAGAAACCAGATCTTTCCCGGTTTTCGCCGGGCAGACCTGTTCTCAAACTCCAAGCCTCGGACCTATTACTGTGAGCACCTTCCATCGAAGTGAGAAAAGCCGAGCCAAACCTGTTCGCAAAGGCCTGCACCCAAGGAATCTGCACAACCAGGGCTATGACTTCCCGGCTCTCGTTAAAAGCCACCCGGCACTGGCCTCCCATGTGAAAGCGAACGCTCATGGCGGCCTTTCCATCGATTTCGCAGACCCATCGGCGGTAAAAGCCCTTAACGCCGCGCTATTGAGCCGGTACTACAACATTGTCGATTGGGATATTCCAGAGGGTGCACTTTGCCCGCCAATACCGGGCAGAGCCGACTATATCCATTACATGGCGGACCTGCTCGGTTCAGGGCTTGAACAGCCCGGCATCAAGCTGCTCGATATAGGGACCGGAGCCAATGGAATCTACCCGCTACTGGCCTGTCAGATTTACGGCTGGCAGTGCGTCGGCAGCGACATTAACACTCAGTCGCTTAAAAACGTAGCCACGATTATCGCCAACAATCCCGCACTCAAAGAACGCTTCACGCTGCGCACGCAGCACGACAAAAACCACATGTTTGAAGGGATCATTCAAGCCGGGGAATTCTTCGACGTCAGCGTCTGCAACCCACCTTTTCACGCCTCGCCCGATGAAGCAGTGAAAGGCAGCCGACTTAAACACAACAACCTTGCCCGTAGCCGCGGTGAACAAAAAGCAAAAACCGCATCTCCCACCCTGAACTTTGGCGGGCTGGGAGCAGAGCTTTGGTGTAAGGGAGGTGAACAGCTGTTTCTGAAAAAGCTGATCAGAGAAAGCCAGGCGTATTCAACTCAATGCCGCTGGTTCACCAGCCTGGTTTCAAAAGCCGACAATATTAAGCCTGCAAAGAAGTTGATCGGTAAGCTTGGTGCCGTTGATATGCGGGAAATAGAGATGAAGCAGGGAAACAAGATTACCAGGGTCCTGGCCTGGACATTCATCTGAGCCACCCCGGAGATGACGCCTGTTTATGTTGCCTGAAAATAGATAGAGCATGAATCTGGCCTGAACCTGCTAGCCCTGAAGGGCAAGCGGTTCCGAATGAGGAATCCAGTGAGGGCGCGCCCGAGAAAAATAAATCCCGGTTTTTTCACATTCGTGTAATTCTCAATTTTTACTCTTGTATCAACACACCGATTACTACAATGTTTCAAAGGACCAGCTTGATATCGAAGCCCCTCCCATCGGGGACACAGGACGATGCCCTCTCGAGATAAAATAACGCAACCGGATGCCGTCCCGTTCCGGGCCATGACGCTATTCCTGGTACTGACCTTCGCCATCGCCTGGGGAATCCTAGCTGCCTTTATCTTTCTTCCGGAGACTATGGTTGGCCTGTTCGGCGAAATTACCGGCCAGCACCCTCTGTTCTATCTTGCTGTCTGGGCACCGGCCATATCGGCGTTTATTGTGGTTTTTCGATGGTCCGGCCTGGAAGGATTGCGCAGGCACATCGGGCGCGCCCTGCTATGGCGCTGCTCATGGCACTGGTATACTTTTTTGTTGCTCGGAGTCCCCCTCGTATTCTTTGCGGGTTCACTCCTCAAGGGAAACCTCCCGGATTTTGTCTTTCCCTTTAGTTCAGCTTCCTCCTTCCTGATCGCGCTTGGGTTTATTGCCACAAAAGGCCCGATCGAGGAGTTTGGCTGGCGTGGATTGGCGCTGCCACTGCTCCAGCGCAAGATGGCCCCCATCTGGGCGGCCCTCATTATTGGCGTAATCTGGGGCCTTTGGCACACACCGGCTTTCCTTCTGAGCGGCACCGAGCAAAGTGCCTGGTCATTCTTGCCCTTCTTCACCGGCACCATCGCCCTGAGCGTTATTGTCACGCCGCTATTCAATGCGTCCCGGGGAAGCATTTTCCTTCCCGCGCTGTTTCACTTCATCCTCATCAATCCCGTCTGGCCAGATGCCCAGCCCTACGACACCTATCTCTTTGCGCTGGTTGCCCTCGTTATCGTATGGCTGAACCACAAGACCATGTTCACGCGCAAATGCAGCATTACCCAAGTCGTTCCTGCACGCGGGGGCGGACCTATTGCCAGGAACTGAGTGATCGCTCCCCGGGTACAGTTCGAGCCTCCGTCACTACGCCGGGCACGGGGTTACCATTGCCTTTCAGGTGAATAGTGATCGTATATCTGAAAACGACTTGTCTGAAATCGAACAGTGCCTTGCCAGCGTAGTTCTCTCCGGTGGGCAAGACACTGGCTGTATACCTCAGGCCTATTGATACCCGATCCGTCGCAATCCCGGAGTTCTGAAATGAAAAAGTACCTCGCCCTTCCCGCCCTGTTCATCGCATTGCCCGGCTATGCGCAATTCGCGCCTCAGGAGGGTATCAGTGGAGAGATCTCATTGAACGCGGGGGTTATCTCTTCAACTTCCAACTTTAACGTCGACGGTGACGCAACCATCGATTCCCTGGACAACAAGGCACAAAGCGAGTCAGAAGGCCTGATAGCGCCGCTTGGCAACATTGCCTATACCTTTGGCGAGAACCTGGGGCAGCAGATCTATTTTGGCACCACGCGGGAAGATATTGCCGTTGGCACACTGGCCGTTCAGCTTGGATATAAACACCAACTCGGCTCCGGCACGGTTGTGGATGTTTCCTTTTTACCGACGGTGATATCCGGGGAAACCTGGCAGAATCCCTATCAGCTCAACACAGCCCGAAAAGAGACGGACGTTACAGGCAATGCCTACCGCCTGCAGCTGAATAGCATCTCGGGATCCGGCTTCAGTGTCGATCTCGCCTACGCCATCTCAGATGTCGAGGATGATATCAACGCCGGCACGGACCTGGCCCGCGATGCTGAAAGCTACTACGCAAAAAGCAGCTACCGCTTTACGGTCTCGCCCACCAGCTTCGTCATACCCTCTGCCGTTTACATCCAACATGATGCTGATGGCAGTGCCAACAGCTTCGACTCCTACGGTGCCGAAGTCAGTTGGCTCAATCTTCTGGGCAGGCACATCCTGGTGTTAACGGCGGGGTACGCCAGTCGGGACTACGACAGCGCGAGCACGCTGTTCAACAAAAAGCGTTCGGATGACGAATTCAGCCTGTTCGCAGCCTACGAATACGCGGAATTCATGGGATGGAAAGATTGGTCGTTCATTTCCTTTGCCGGCTATGACGACACCCAATCCAACCTGACTTTCTATGATGAGTCTTCCTATCTGTTTGCCGTAGGTCTTAACTACAAGTTCTGAACAGGCCTGGCCGGGGAAAAGGGGCACAATTATCCTGGCCTGTCCTGGCAGTCCCCCTCTGTTGTTACTAAGATTGATGAAGTGGCAGTCCCACTTTGGCCCCATGGAAGGAGGTGCCGTATGACACGCATCCGATGCCCGTCGCAAGCTGTTATCCAGGCCCGGCCGCCCTGGTGCGTATACCTCATGATGGTTGTCGGCCTGTCCCTGCTGCCTGCACTGACCTGGGCTCGGGCGGACCTGATGATCGGACTTGAAGCGCCGGATAACGCCAACGCCGGCGACGATATCGGCACTTCCCTTACCCTGAATGTCATCAACCGCGGCGATCGCCTGGCCCGGGGGACCCGATCGTCCGACAATGGCTATATGATCGACATTTTCATCACCCGTGGAAGCATGCCCGCCGGCTATGCCCGTTACGATGAACACTACTTCGATGGCGTACTGCTCAAGGGCGGGCGCGTCAGCAATACCGATGATTTACCCCCACTGCAACGCGCTAGCTATCAGACCTCCGCAATACTGCCAACGGACATTCCACCCGGCCGTTACCAGCTCTGCGCCCGTGTAGACCCGGGAAATAAAATCCCCGAGGCCAGGGAAGACAACAATACTTACTGCCAAAGCCTTTCGATTAACCTGTCTCCCATGCTGATTCGGGCCCTGCCGGGATTCGAAATGCTCCTGCCCGAGCATCGGGACCGGGAACTGCGCGTCATCGAAACGGAACAGGTCGACCTCGCTCCGCCTCCCGCCACGCCGGAGACGCCGGTCGAGACATCCGACGCTACACGAACCATTCTTGAAGACGGGTCTATAGTCCTGACATGGCCGGACGGCTCAAAACGGCGCCTGAGGCCGGACGGCCTGGTTGAATACGTCAGTCCCGATGGCACCATAATGTCTCCCATAGCCATCCAGGTTGAGGTCGCCGATTTGCCGGAGCTGCCCGAGGAATTGAGCGGCTGGGGCAGCTTCCTCTCCAACGACCTGCTGGCGATCCTCGGCAACATCCTGACCGACGCCGAACTCGAGGCCTACCAGCAAACTGAAGCCGACAAAGGCTATTACGAACGCATCAACTGGCGCCTGCGCAGCATCAAGTTTCTGACCGCTCTGGAGAACGATGAATGATGCGGCTCTGGCATGCATTAATCGTGAGTGGCCTGTTGTTGGGACCCATGTCGACGGCCCTGGGCGAGGACAGTGACAACACCCCCGAACCGGCGGATACTTCACGGATCGATGCCATGGAAGCCGCCCTCGAAGCGGAAGACAATCAGAACGGATCCCGACCCCTGCAGGCCCCGGCAATGATCTCTGGCGAGTTACTGGATGCCGAAGGGCTAGCCGCCATGCAGGCCGCCCTCAAGGGCTACTACGACTACCGCACCGAAGGATACGACCACCGTCAACGCGTCTTCGAGTGGCAGTTGTTGTCGTCGCGGATCATCTTTGTCGTTGTCATCGCCCTGGTTGGAGCCGGCATCTATTTTTCATGGCTGCAGTTCCGGGCGGACCTGAAAAAGACCGGCAACGAGGGGGCCCGGGGCGTCTCCACGCTGGAAGCGTCGACCTCCGGCATCAAGGTCAGTTCACCGGTGCTGGGTGTAGTCATCCTGGTGATCTCGCTGCTGTTCTTCTATCTGTACCTGCAATATGTCTACCCGATTGAGGAAATACTCTAAAACCGGACCCACTCTACTATTGCCCTCCAATCCCGGGCAGAGCCGACTATCTCCATTTTATGGCGGACCCACTGGACACGGAGCTGGCATTTTCAGACGATGACGAAAAACCCGACCGCGGTCAGCAAATTTACAAGGCCAACCGCGAACTGATGGACAGCTGCGATGCCGTCATCGCCAACCTTACGCCCTTCCGCGGCATCAGCGCCGACCCGGGCACGGTATACGAAGTGGGCTATATGATCGGACAGGGCAAGCCCGCCTTCGGATTCACCCTGAACAGCCGTCGCTACCGGGAACGGACGGGCTCAATCGGTCTGGACAAACTGGGCCACACCATTGAGGACTTTGAGATGAGTGACAACCTGATGATCGAAGGCGGTATCAACGATTCCGGTGGTCAGCTAGTCGTGGCCGAGCAGTCAAGCGAACACCCGTTCTTCTCGGCGGAACTGTTCCGCCGCTGCGTGCAGGCGCTGGCCCATGCCTGAACAAACCCCATTACAAACCCTGTTCGACACCCTCCCCCAAACCGGCCGGGTGGAATGGATCGGCATTCGCCCCGCCCGTGGTGAGGCCATGGAAGCGCTCGACAGCGTAGCGGTCAACCCAGGCAAAGGCCTGGAAGGTGACCGCTTCAAAGGCCGCGAGACCAGCAAGCGGCAGGTGACCCTAATCCAGAAAGAACACCTGCAAGCCATCGCCTCCTGCCTGCACCGGGAGGCCATCGCACCCGAAGTTTTCCGCCGCAACATCGTGATCTCTGGCCTGAACCTGCTGGCCCTGAAAGGCAAGCGATTCCGCATCGGTAATGTGGTGCTGGAATACACCGGCCTTTGCCACCCCTGCAGCAAAATGGAAACGGCGCTGGGGCCCGGCGGTTACAACGCCATGCGCGGGCATGGGGGTATTACGACGCGAGTGGTTGAAGGGGGGTGACATTGCCCTTGGCGACGAGGTTCACGCCTGTAAATGAGTTGGCGAATTCGCCGAGAAATCAAAAGGGGGCACAACCAACAAAAATAAATCTGGCCCGGTTTTCCCCCTTTGTTTTTATTCAAATGTTCTTGGCCGCACCGTATCCGGCTTCAGGAACGGCTTATCACCGAGGTTGCGGTGATCCCCCAGCACATGGCCGTCAGTTTCCCTGGTCCGCCCATACATCGAGTGTTTGTGGAAGGGCTCTCTGGTCTGTTCCAGGGTTTCTTTTACATCACCCGTATAGCGGGGGTCCTGCGGGCGTTCCTGGCTACTCATGTAGTAGGCAATGTCCCAGGCTTCCTGGTCATCCAGACTGTTGGGCTGGCCCAGCGGCATGTTGTTCTTGATAAATCCCGCTGCCGTGAAAACCCGTACGATGCCCGCACCCCAGTTGTTCGACATGTCGCCCCAGGTAGCCGGGAAAACCGTCTGGCCATCCACACGGAGGCCGCCGCCATCGTTACCGTGGCAAACAGAACATTTCTCCTGGAACGCGGCTTCGCCCCGGGCATAGCTCAGTTCTTCAGGGCGCTCCGGTGCCGGAAAACCGCGGCCGTAGATGGGCTGTTGCGGATAAACCGGCACACCTTTGGCCAGCCACTGATGATACGCAGACAGAGCAACCATGTGATCACTGCCATACTCGGGGGGCTTACCGTTCATGGAGTAGGTGAAACAGCCGGCAATGCGCTCTTCAAGATTGTTTACGTGGGCGTTCTTTCCCCGGAAGCCCGGCAGTGTCACAGCAGCCGGCCAGATTGGGGCACTGAAAGGCATGCGCCCTTCCCCAAGGTGGCAGCTGGAGCAATTCATGTTGTTGAATACGTTCTCGCCGCGCAGTTGCTGAGTGTTGGTGAACAGGTCGTGGCCTCTTCGAATAACCCGCTTGAGCTCCGGGTGAAGTTTGGCGTCTTCAAGGTCTTCCATCGTCGGTGGAATGTGCACCAGCTCGTTTTCTTCCGGAGCCGGGTAGCCAAGCTCCGCCAGGGTGTCGATGTATTGTTGGGTGGTTTTGTCTTCTGCTGTGGCATTGGCGGAAAACAGCAGGGTTCCGGACAGTGCAGCGTAAGTTAATGTACGAATCATGACGTCGGAATCCTCTTAGTTGGCCACAGGTTTCTGGCCGGCAAGCCAGGCGGCTACTGCTTGTACATCGTCATCGCTCATCCGACGGGCAATGGAGCCCATCAGGTCTTGCGTGTCATTGTTCCGGGTACCCGCTTTCCAGGCCTGCAGCTGGGCCTTGATGTAACCGGCGTGTTGCCCGGCAATGCCGGGGAAGACCTCTCCAGCGCCCCGATTGCCCGGGCCATGGCAGCTTTTGCAGGAAACAATGTATGCGGACCAGTCGCCCCGCTCGGCCAGCTGTTTGCCGCGCTTGAGCATCGCTTCGTCAGCATCTTCGCCACCGGCGCCCTGGGTGGCAGGCAGGCTGGCATAATATGCGGCGACATCTGCGATTTGCTGTTCGTCCAGCATATTGGCGAAAGGCATCATGCTGGCATTGCTGCGCTCACCGCTCTGATAGTCGTGCAGTTGCTTGGCAATGTAGGCGGCGTCCAGCCCTGCCAGCCGCGGCCAGGATTCTCCATCGGGCACGTTTTTGCCACTGCCGTCGGCCTGGTGGCAGGCGGTGCAGACGCCTGCCGCTGCTGCACCCCTCTCGGCATCGCCCTCCACTTCGGCAAACGCCAGGCCGGAGCAGATAACCAGCCCGAGGGCCGCCAGCATTCCTGGATTTTTTTTCACGGTCGATTTCCCTCTCAGTCAGCGCCAACACGGAATGGCTTATTCACTTGCTTCCATTACTCTGCCTGCTTCGGCAAAACACTACTTGATAAAGATCAACTGGGTGGGGCTTAAGTGTCTGTGCGCCATCGCACTGATGGCCTGGCGGAAAGAATGAAAATAACCCTGCCCAAGTTTCAGTTACAGCTTACCAGGGGTGATGACCGACCAGCAGTCTGACCCGAGGCAAGCATCGTAATGTTATAAGAGTGCGTGAAAGCCGTGCACCGACAGCAGTTACATTAATAGCTGATAGCTCAGTCGAAAGGAATGTGAGAGAAGGGTCGGCCTCCGCCGACAAGCTATCCCTCCCCACCGCGAAGGATGGGGTTTCTCGCGAACTGTCTTATGAATTATGAGCACGCAATTGTAAAATTTGACGGAGACGTTGCTATCCTGCTCTGCAACAGCTGCGGCATCACTATCGCTGAGGGCACGAAACACGAGGACCGTGAGCACTACTGTGCAATGTGCATGAGCGGCAATTGCAAAGCAAAATTCAAAAAAGGCAACTAATGCTGTCCCGGTTCGTCTTTCGCTGTTGTTGAGCAAAAAAATTTCCCGCTTTTTTACAGGCTCTTCATCCCAGAGTTATAGTGGAACTCTACAAAAACAACGGAGTAGCACCATGAACGACAGCCCCGCCGGTCGCCGAGCACCGACCATCAACCGCCAGCAGGACATTTACAGCAAAGGCCTGGGCGGAGAAAAACCACTGGTTCCGGTGGATTTTCACGAGCTCGAACGCCAGGGCTGCGACGCCATGAGCCCGGAGGCTTACGCCTACATCGCCGGCGGGGCCGGTCTGGAAAGCACCATGCGTGCGAACCGGGAATCCTTTGACCGCCAGCGCATTGTTCCGCGCATGCTTAACGACGTGTCCGAGCGCGACACCACCGTGAATCTGTTCGGCCGCACCCTGCCCAGCCCCTTTATGCTGAGCCCGATCGGCGTGCTGGAAATGGCCCATGGGGACGCCGACCAGGCCGTTGGCCGCGCCGCCGCAGCCGAGGGCATACCGATGATCTTTTCCAACCAGGCGTCGCAGCCCATGGAGCAGGTGGCCGACGCCATGGGGGATGGCGCGCGCTGGTTCCAGCTGTACTGGAGCAAATCCGACGATTTGGTGCGGAGCCTGGTCAGCCGGGCCGAGAGCTGTGGCTGCGAAGCCATCGTGGTCACCCTGGATACCACCATGCTGGGCTGGCGCACCCGGGACCTGGACCTGGCCTACCTGCCCTTTCTCCGTGGCAAAGGCATTGCCCAGTACACCAGTGACCCGGTCTTCCTGGAAAGCCTGAAAAACCCCAGCCAGCCGGGCAACATGGCCAGGCCGAAACTGTCGCTGGAAACGCTTAAAACACTCAAGCAGATCGGCCAATCCTGGCCCGGTGGTGCCCTTGACGGCATCAGTTCCGGCAGGGCTATGGCGGCGGTACAGGAATTCATCGCCGTTTACTCCAAACCTTCGCTAACCTGGGACGATCTGAAGATGCTGCGCGACCACACCCGCCTGCCGATCGTATTGAAGGGAATCCAGCATCCGGACGACGGCCGCAAAGCGGTGGACTATGGCATGGACGGCATCATTGTATCCAACCACGGCGGGCGCCAGGTGGACGGGGCTATCGGCAGCCTCGAAGCCCTGCCAGAGGTGGTCGAAGCCGTTGCCGGCCGGGTGCCGGTGATCATGGACAGCGGCATCCGCACCGGCGCTGACGTTTTCAAGGCGCTGGCATTGGGTGCCACCGCCGTTGGCCTGGGCCGACCCTGGGTCTACGGGCTGGCGATTGCCGGCGAAGCCGGGGTGCGGGAAGTGATTGCGAACCTGAAAACGGATTTCGAGCTCACCATGGGGCTTTCCGGGTGCAAGTCTATCAGCGAGATTACGCCCGAGGCACTGCGCCGTGCGGACTTGTAAGATGCTCTGACAGCGCATAGTCGATTGCGGCACACACCGCGGCAACCTGCGCGGCATTGCATAGCTCGGGGGTCACCCGGTCGCTGTCCGGGTAGACCTCGGTGGTGGTCCTGTAGCGGGCGTTGGTCATGCTGGTGCAAAGGCCAAGCTGCGCCAGCGGATACTGAATAACGCCCCGAGCGGCCGCCGGTGAGCCGAGGATTTCGCCGTTGTCATCCGCCGGCGCGATATGGGTGATCTTTTCCACCGCCTCAATCAACGCCTGCTGGAATTCCGGCTGCGGGCTCTCGGTGTCATCCACCAGATAGAACCCGTCAGGAATCTCCCCCGGCTCAAACGGCTTGCCATCACGGGCCGCAAGCGCCGGGCGGAACTCGGTTTCGTCGGTATCGGTGGTCTCGTGCAGGTCGATATGCAGCAATATTGGCTCAGCTATCGAAGCGACCAGTTGCATGAGCGCCGCTGACTCCCCGGCCTGGCCGTCATCACGAAACGAGCGGTTGGGGTCAATCGCGTTCGCGTTCCAGCGATGGATGCGTTCGTAAGCCCAAGGGCTGACGCAAGGCGCGACCAGCAGGTTTACACGACCGGCATAATCCAGTGCCTGCTGTTCAACGAACTGCAGCGCCCCTTGGACACCGCTTGTTTCATAGCCATGCACTCCACCGGTAATCAGCACCACCGGCCGATCGGCACGCCAGTCGCGGCTGCGGATCGCCATCAGCGGATAAACGCCCGGGCCGTATTCCAGGCGGCCATACTCTTGCACGTCGAAGCGCGAACGCAGCCGCTCGATCACGCTCAACACGTCGGACTCGTAACTGCGGTGACGGGTCTGCCGTGACAGCCACTCAGCACGTTCCGCGTTGCCCCAGGGAGTGCCGGGCGTACCAATTGGATAGGATGCTGAAGCGGTGCTCATATCGCTTGTCTCCTTCGGTCAGTCACTCGCGTATGCATATGAAAAACCGGTGCAAATACAGCCTTATCGATAACTTTCAATCAAAGTGTTCAGTTGTGATTGGAATTCGGGGTCCTGCATGACCGCATCAACCTGGTTGATCACGTCCATAACGGACGGAAGCTGCCGCGAAACGCCAATGTGGAAAGGAATTCGGGCATTCGGAATAAAATCAACCTTGCGAACTTTAAGCGTCTTCGAATAGCCAAGTTGTCGAGCAATGAATCGGGCGTCTTCAGCAGGCTGCACCAAAAAATCTCCGGCCTCCCGTAGCATAAGAAGATGCATCATCGCACTCATGTCACTGCCCGGCACACGTTCCAGATAGTCGGGAATATTGTCCTCCTCCCATTGCGAGCCCCTCTCAATAATCACCGTCAGACTGGACAAGTCAGCAAAGCTGGTGGCCGATTCGATCAGATCTTTGTTGGGGTTATCAGCCGAGTAAACCAGATGGCCAAAGTTCTGCGTGAAGAGTGGCTTGGCTGAAAAGATGGCGTATTCCTCTCGCTCCTCCGACGGATACGTGAGAAAGCCTTCGGTAAGGCCCAGTCTGACGTTGTACTGCGCCCTGGACCAAGGCACCACCACATTTTCCGTGGTGTAGGCGGGGATAAAACTGAACGCCAGCTGCACCAAATCCGGAAACAACCCGACAGCTCTCTCGTCAAACAAGGAACTGTAAGGCGGTGATTGTTCGCCGAACGCAAATTTCAGATTGCTGCTTCCCATCGAGACACCGGGCAAAGCCAGGAGTGCAGCCAGAAACGCGAGGCGAAACAACGCCGTAAATCCTGCCAAAAGACCCTTATTCGCCAAGGTTACCTCTGAGGAGCTCTGTGCTTGCATGAACAGGTCATCATGGCGCTAACACCTCAGTTGTAATTATAGAGTGGAAATGCCGTCGATCTCGGTCACCGTTTTGGCATCCGCCCGCTCAATAATTTTCACGAAGGTGGATTGGATCGTTTCATCTTCCCGGGCATCACCGCCACTTACAAACGTTTGCTTCTGCGGCTCGACGCCCTCTTCCTGAGTAAATGACACAACGACCTCGGTGGCTGAATCCGGCGCTTTACCAAAGTACTCTAGCGAAACCAACGGATAGCCATGAAAGCCCTTCTTAATCTGCTTTGCAATGCGCTTTTTTGCTTTATCCAAATGCATAATAGAGCCTGTCGCTGCGCCTGTTACCTGGGTGCCACATGAACATCCAGTTGATGCCATTTGCCAATTCTATGCTGTTAACTCCATCGAAAATAGATCTGTCCCGGTTTTCGTCCATTCAATGCACGTCTCCCTGCAGAGCCTTATACCGAGCACATGCCTTGTCCCTGTCTCTCAAAAGGCGCGGATCCTGGTTGCCAATAGCGGCAGCGATCAGGGAATTACATTCCTGCCGTGCTAAAAAAAGGCCGGAGGGAGGTTGGTGAACACGCCGAGAATCGATATCTGATGAGGCCACTGGATCCGCGGCTCTCAACTCAGCTTTTGGTTTGCTTTCAGATTGCCGCGGAGTTGGTTTCGGTACGCTATCAACCCGCTGCTCAGCGTTCGTTTTCATGCCTATTGCCATTGCCCCCACGACAAAATTCGAATAGGCATTCACGCCGATAGCACCGACTCCCAACAGCAAGACCGGGAAAACCAGGAGTTTGAGGAGCCCCCTACTCGGTCGACGCCGCGTATCACCGTAACGCCCGGCCACCAGACCCCTCACATAGCGGGCATGGGCCCGATCAGTGGCAAATGATGCCTTGAGGCGACCGGAAGCCACCTTATCCCGAACCTCCGACACCTGCTTTGGGCTCAACACCAATTCACGTTGGGACTTAATGTAGCGGACATACCCGAGCCCCTGAGTCACGTTTTCTGGCATGGGGGTTTTGAAGGTGCTGTCCCCCACAAACACCACCACCGAGTGCACCTGATGACCACCCAGCCCGAGCAGCGTCTGAAGCGTTTTTACATGCTTGTAGTTCTGGTGCAGCGGGTTCTGGAACTTATGGTTGGATCGATAAATCTTCTGCGTCCAGGTGTGCTGATGAGGGCCTCCGAAGATCCAGCCCTTCATGTTTTTGGTCTCGACAACGAAGACCCCAAACTCCGAAACCAGAACATGGTCGATCTGCGTGGTGCCATCTGCCGTGGGGAGCGTAACGTTCTTGATAAGATGGTAGCGGCTTTTATCCAGGAACCACCGCGCCGAGAGGTTGACCAGATACTCACCGAATTTACCTTTGAACCAGGGTGACCTGATCAGGCCTGCGATGATGAGAAGCGGTACCAGATACCAGAGTGCAGTAATCAATTCTTGGTAGACCGGACTAAAATCCATTTCTCAGACATCCTTGTTTTGCGCCCTTCGAACAATCCGATCTGAAAGATAAATCAGTCTTTGCTTCAGCACCTCAGGAGTTTTGTAACGCCTTGCGAAGGAACACCAGACATTCATGGCTGAAACAGGACTGGAAAATAAATCTGTTCCGGCTTTCTAATTTTGCTCAGAATCCTTCAACGGCGACCCGGACCTGTAAGGCACCTTCCCCGCAGGCGTATATCTGGCAGCAGGCTCCAGATGCACATCCTGATCATCGAAGAAGATGTGCGCCTTGAACGCCTTGATGATTTTCGATTTATCCAGCCCGCCCAGGAAAAAAATCTCATCCACATACACACCCCAATGCCGCAGGGTTTTGATTACCCGCATCTCAGCCGGACTGTTTCTTGCGGTAATGATGGCCACACGAACGGGTGAAAAGTCGACCTTGTGAGGAAGCCGGTCCTGCAACCGCGACAATTTACGAAGCAGCGTTGCGTATGGGCCGTCGTTCAGGGGATTGTCCTGCTCTCTATCCTCTGCCGAATGAAATCCCTTCAGGCCCTCGGCCTTGAACACGATTTCACTCTCGTCGCTGAACAGCACCGCATCACCATCAAAGGCGATTCGCACCTGGCCATCGGGAATGGATTCCATGTTGGCGGGTGGTTCCTTCACCAGGGCCACGGCGCAGCTATCGCTATCAATCACACGCTGCGCATCTTTGGTATCAGTGGTCAAGAACAGGTCCACATCGTAAGCGTCCAGATAATCCACAACAGACTCACCACCGGTGAACGCAGAGCGTGTGATATCCAGGCCGTACTCGCGAATGTTATGAAACACTCGCACCCCGGTTTCCGGGCTGTTGCGGGACATAACCACAACTTCCACCAGAGGGGCTTTGTCGCCGGACTAAAACTGGCTCAGGGAGAGAAGGGCCTTTACCAGATAGAACCCTGTGCCAGGCTTCAGTCCATCGGACTCACGGGCCGCCATGTATTCACGGTACTCCTCGATGGCCTCTTCACGATTGGATTCGAACTTACGACGAAATACGGAATCCGCTTCGCTCAGATCGAACAACGCCGTTGCTGAGATGCCAACCACCAAGGTATCCGATAAATCGTAGGGCATGGGGAAATCCTTAAAGGTGATTTCATCTGTGCGCTATTTCTCAGGCGCGAAAATAAATCTGTCACGTTTGTCCCAACGGATCAAACCGGCAGTTCAATAATCTCACCAACCACACCGTCTTCGCTCACCTGCAACCGCCCTACCGTGATCGGGAGCGTAAAACGCCGGGGCCCGGCGCCACCTGGATTGAAATAAAGCACATCGCCAACCCACTCATTAGAGGGCTTGTGGGAATGGCCGGCGATCACTGCGCGGCCTGTTTTGTCGATATTGCCACGCATCCCTCAATGGCGCCCGCCCGACCCGTGCGCGTGGCCATGCAGGCAAGCATTGCTTTAGTAGGTCTGTGCCGGTTTTCCCACCCTAACCCGGCTTTCTCGAGACCATGACCCGACAACGGGTATTCGGGGTGGCAGCCGGTTACGAAGACCTGAACGATCACGAAGCGCTGCGCTTTGACCAGGCGCTTCAGGCAGCCATGAGCGCAGATGACACACTGGCGGGCAAGTCCACTCTTTGCCGGATGGAGCAGCGAGTAAATCGGCAATCGGTGGTAAAAGCCCACGAACTTCTGTGGCATCAGTTCATTGAACAGCATGACGAACCACCCAGGGAGATCGTGCTGGATTTTGATGGCACCGATGTGCCAGTGCATGGCGACCAGCCCGGCAAGTTCTTTAATGCCTATTACGATCATCATTGCTACTTGCGACCGGAACAACGTGGATTACCTGGTGGGCATCAGCAAAAACAGCCGGCTGATCAAAGACGTGGACGTGCCCTCGACGTTGGTCCGTAAAGCTCATCAGAACCTGGGAACAAAAGTTTCTGCCACCTACCGATTCCAGTATCAGGCTCGCACCTGGAAACACCCACGGTGGGTGGTGGCGCGCCCGGAAGAAGGCGAGCTGGGATCCAATCCAAGGTTCATCATCAGCTCCCGTTACGACGACGGCTTCAAACTCTACTGCGAGCAATACTGCGCCCGGGGTGACATGGAGAACCGGATCAAGGTTCAGCAGTTGTGCCTGTTTGCCGATCGCACCTCCAATAGTCAGTGGTGGACGAACCAGTGGCGGCTGGCCCTGTCAGGGTTCGCCTACACGCTATTCGAGCGATTGCGAACCCACTTGAAGAAGACACCCTTCGAGCGCATGAGTGCCAGCAACCTGAGGCTCAAACTGATCAAGGTTGGTGCAGTCATTATCCGCAATACCCGGCGCATCCGGGTCCTGATGAGTGATGGCTATCCTTACAAAGACGAACTGTCCGCCTTGGTTCGGCGGCTGGTTCCAGACTCGCTGCCAGGACTCCCCCGGCCCGACTCAACGGGGGAAAGGGGGAGGTGTGTGTAGGCTCCAGAAACTGATTAAATATCGAGCAATCTAAGTGGCAATGACAGGGGTTTGGCGTTAATGATGGCCATTCACAGCGCTCGCCGAGGTACTATGAGAAATCCGGTCTAAAGCCGCTCAATTGCCTTGAGCAGTGAACTGAACGCTTTTGAGAAGCTGCGCTCAGCCAATCGATCCATCATCCGGCCAAGCAATGGCAATGGCAATGGCACTTGCACGTGCCCTTCTGAAATCCAAGTCACACGAGTCTGTTCACCCTCGGGCTTTAAAACGATCTCCCCCTTCGTGTGCTTAACGGCGAACGGGCTCGATTCTTCAATGCGATAGTGCATCCTGTTTGGCCTCTCAAACTGCGTAATACGTTCGGTCAGTTCAAGCCGGCCGGCGCCGATAACCCGGAGCGCGCCGGTGCCATTTTTCTCGTCTTTTCCTTTTTCGACCAACAGAGACTTGCTAACCCCTGGGAACCGATCGTAGCGAGCATGGTCTGCGATAGCCTCAAAGACCGTGCCAACATCCTTCCCAAGAACCCGCTCGACGTGAATGCGAAACATAGCTACTCCTCAAAAAACCGGCTGACGGACAAGATACGCTTACGCTGCACCAAAGGAATGGGTTTTCTTCGATTTTTTGATATCGTATTGAGACAGGAAAAGCGCTGTGACAAACCGTCAGCTTATTACTATTGATCGCCGAGCGAATCAATTCACCTGACTGCGAACCGTTTTCCTGTTCAACAAACTAGCGAAAGGCGTCAGTACCTCCATTCCTGAGTTGCGCGGGATAATAATCAGTGGCTATCACCGAAATGACGATTCGGTCCCATGGTGGGTCGGCCATGTTTTACAGAGCCCTGTTGAAGGCCATGCCTCTTGTTTTCCTGACTACCCTGGCGTTCGGTGTGTCGGGCTATGCGGTGGCGGTGGAAGTCGAACGTGTACCCCGTCAAGGCCCGGACGAGATCCACGCCACAGTGTTGGTTCCGGCACCCGTAAAGCAGGTATTGGCAGTCCTCGAAGAACCTTGTCATCTACGACGATGGGTGCCGAAACTGGCATCGTTGAAAATCCTGGCAAGGCCGCGGGAGAACCAGACCTTGGTATATATGGCGACGGACCCGGCCTGGCCTATGTTCCCCCGCGACAATGTCATACTGTTCACCCGTCACGAAGGTCCGCCAATAACCCTGGATATGCAGTCTCGGCCGAACGCTATGCCTGAAATGGCTGGCTACCAGAGAATTCCGTTTAGCGAGGGAAGCTGGACGCTGCGCACCGAACTTTCTGACGCCACCCGTGTCGACTACCTACAGCGTGTCGAACCGGGTGGGCAAATGCCTCAGTGGTTGTCAGATCACATTGGTATGGCACACGTGGCCGAACTGCTGAGTGCTCTGCAGAACTATGCCGGCGGTACTGATACCGGCAATTGCAGCCGTGATCGCCACAATTCAAGCGTTCAATAGAGTTCTCGATACATGCCGGATACCTTCCGTACACATTGTTTGAAGATAGCAGCAACTCTATCACTCGCGGTATTGGCAGGCTGCGCCAGTATCAATGTCGCCACTGTTGACCAGGGGCCGATGCGACAAAGCCAGGCATTGATGCAGGAAGACATCGCTGAGTGCCTGGACGGATTCCATGCTCTGGAAACAACGGCACGAGAACTCGGCATTGTGGATGCCCGGCATCAGCGGGTGCAGGGTTTCCCCCACTTGCGCACGTCACGATTTCTGGCAAGTTTCGATTCGGGTGAGCTGTCTGAGGTCGCATACCTGCGCTGGTTGATGCGTCAAAATGACAAGGCCGTTGAAGGCCTGCTGATGGAATGGAAGCGGCTGCCACCGGTAAACAAGAGGCGGCTGAGCCAGTACTGGCCGGGCACCAAGGCAGACGTGGAGCGCGCATTGGGTGAGTGTGGTGGGGCACTTGTAGAACGTCAGGCTGCCCTACCCCGATTAACCGGGGTAACTCCCGAAGATCACTATCAGAGCTGGAAACGATGGGTTGGCCTTTACCCTTTGACGGCTATACCGTTCTATCTGGGTGTTGTTAACGAGCACGAGTACTTTCAGGAAAAACAGCGCGAGTTCGCCGATGCCAGTCCCGAAAAAATCGGGCAGTGGACGCATTATGACCGGCAGGTGCCTTCCCTCGCACCGGGTGAGGCATTGGCACTTCTTGGCCGGCAGGAGCCTGATGCGCTGGGTATACCAATTCTGGCTCCAGCGACAGAGGAGCAATTGCTTGACGCCTTTATGCCTGCGCTGGCGATCCAACACACGGGTAATGGCCTGGCTGCCAATGACCGCCCGATGCGGCTCATAGCCGACGCCTCCGGGGCCATTCTTCGGGATATCAGCCAGCCCACAATTTATACCCATATCAGCTTCGGGCGCTATCATGAAAAGATAACCATACAACTGAATTACAGCGTCTGGTTTACAGAACGCAGGGCTGGCCAACCATTGGACCTGCTCGCGGGCCAGTTCGATGGTGTCACCTGGCGTGTTCACCTGTCCTCTTCAGGCACCGTTTTGGGCTATGACCAGATGCATCAATGTGGCTGTTGGTATCAGTTTTTCCCCGCCAGCGGTTTCAGCCTTCAGCCAACGCTGCCTGTTACTCAGGAGCCATTCAATATCGGGCGAACGCTACCTCCGGGACAACAATTTACCTTGTGGCTGGAATCCAACACTCATCATTTGCTGGGTGTATTGCCCGCTAAAATGCTGACGTCCGTAGAACCTCTGAAGGTGTTGCCATACGCGGAATTAAGAGCTCTTGCCGGCCCGGACGGACACTATTATAGTCCGTTCAACTCTCAGGGGCTGATCCCCGAGTCCCGGCGGCCGGAACGCTTCGTATTCTGGCCAATGGGCATTCCGAGTCCTGGCGGCATGCGCATTCACGGTACCCATGCCATTGCATTCATCGGTCAGCGACACTTTGATGCCCCCCGGATACTTGATGAGTTGGGACTGGTGCCAGAATCTCCACAATCTGCTCAATTACCCTGAAAGCGTGGCCTTCGTTTGGCAAAAATAAATCTGGCCGGGCTTTCAATGCATTTCGTGACCAACCAGGGCCGTTGGTGTGCTGCAAACCGTAAAAACTGGGACAGATCGCATGCCCCGAGTCACTTCTGCGTCATTAGTCCATAAGGCCGCACCAGGGCAGAGCGTGCATCGCCAATAGAAAACACCCTGGCAAATTCAGCGAATCGCTGCCCTTCGTACCACAGCTGGACAACCGGCAGAGAAAAAATGCCCTGAGCCGCACACAATGAACCTGCAGCTTCCTGGCAATCAATGTAAGCGGTCATCAGCTTCGGGAATTCCTCGTTGGCCAGCGTCTCCAGCCGGGTCTTTATGGCCTGACAGACGCCGCAACTTGCGCCCATCCAATATTTGTAAACCATTAAATCATCCCGTTTTTCAGTACGGAACGATCAACTAAGTTTCTATCGCGGCTTTCACCTCTGGAGATACTGTAGAAGAGTGCCAATATGCTCTGCGATCCCGGTCAGGCCCTCAGAGATCCGGATCCAAGCACGGGAATTCGAGGCCTTAAAGATCTGCAGTGTTTGGGAGGCCTCAGGGCTGTTTCTGGAGCAGGGTTTTTCTGACCTTCCCAAGCTATGCCGTTTAAGTCCTGGACTGGTTAACCAATTCCTGCAGCTCGTTAGACAGTCTTGCCAACTCATTACCTGACATGGATGTTTGGTTGGACCCTTCTGCCGGGTGATCGAGGCCAGAGATTCACCGGCATGTGCGGCTCTTTCAACGCTCTGCTGACTGCTTTGTCGACTCGCCTCCATTGCCTCAACCGCTTCGTGCGCACCTTTCTGCAGGCGCTGAATAACTTCTGCGATTTCAAGTGTCGATTCCTGGGTTCGGCTCGCAAGTATTCGCACTTCATCTGCCACGACTGCAAAGCCACGGCCCTGCTCCCCTGCACGCGCTGCTTCTATGGCGGCATTCAGGGCTAACAGATTGGTTTGCTCGGCAACGCCCCGAATAACATCCAGAACCGTCCCGATTTTTTCACAATCACTCTCTACTGCGTTGATGAGTGCGCGGATGTCCTGTGTCATGTCCCTCTTCGCAAAGAAGTTCTCTCCAACACACAAAGGTTGCTCAAATCTGGTGGGGGGTTCGTTTTTAGTGACGCTTTGGTGATTGGGGGACTGATTTCGTATGAAGAGCTTGAGAATCGCTGCCCGGACGGTCTGTATTTTTTTAGCCCCCCCCCTGGTATCAATGAGCAATTAATACAGGAATCCGGTCTCAAGCTGCTTGAAGCCCGTGATACCACGGAGAATTGTGCTCGGTTGTCTAAACGTTGGCACGATGCTCGCGAAAAACGAAAAGACGCACTCATCACCTGTGAGGGTGAAGATAATTTTCTGGGAGTGCAGCGATCTTTGGCCGGCGTCCATAGGTTAACCAGCGAGAGGCGCTTGTTGCGTTTTTTGTATACATGTTCGAAATAGAGAACGGAAACCGGATCAAACCGGCAGTTCAATAATCTCACCAACCACACCGTCTTCGTTCACCTGCAACCGCCCTACCGTGATCGGGAGCGTAAAACGCCGAGGCCCGGCGCCACCTGGATTGAAATAAAGCACATCGCCAACCCACTCATTACGGGGTTTGTGGGAATGGCCGGCGATGACCACGCGGTAACGGCCTTGCGGATCAAAGTCGAGGGTTTTAACGTCGTGGAGCATGTAGAAAGCGTGCCTGCAGAACTCCAGATCCTGAATATCGGGAAGAGTCGCTGCGCGGCCGGTTGTGTCGATATTCCCACGGATCGCAGCTAAAGGGGCGATCGCCTCCAGCGCATCCAGAACCTCGTCCCGCCCCACGTCACCGGCATGAAGGATCAGATCCGAGCCTTTCAAAACCTCCAGGGCTTGAGGACGCATTTTACCGTGGGTGTCTGCGATTACTCCGATTTGCATGCTTACGCCTCTTCTAATTCCGCAATGACGGTCCCGGTTGTCTACGTCTTCAACGTCTCAGGCCGGAACAGTGCCGTACTCAACACCAGAACAAACGCTGCCAACACGAACACCTTATTCACAAACCAGTTCGTGCGCCAGATGGACCACTCCGGCTCCGCCAGGAACCAGATGAACAGAGTGGTGATGATCAGGATCTCAACCACAGACATGCCAATGGCCAGCATGCGTGCGTACCGTGGCCTCGCCAATAACGCCCAGGCCAGCCAGAGATGCGCAACCGGCCACAGGTCCCAGTAGATATAGGTTGACCAAGCCTCATTGCTGGCCAGCGCAAAGCCGATCGGGAACAGGTATTTGATAAAGATGGTCCAGGCCACGAGGATCAGGAACAGATGCGCCAGAAAGCTGATCCAGGGGCTCCGGACATTTTCACTGGGCGATGTCATTATGGCGCTCCTGTCGGCGAGTTCATCTGCGACTTAAACATAGTCATCTATAGTGATGAGTAAGTCGTGTTACCACTAGTGCTTGATATAAAGAATAACTATGAAAAAAATAGCACTTCAAGTCGCCACATTTGTTGGCGCCCTGTCATGTTCTGGATCGTCAAATGCGACGGATACGAGAACCCCTCTCGTACCGCTTCCTTGGATTCGCGAAAACTGGCAGAGAATTCAGACGCAACCAGGTAACATTTGAAATGAGTGAGCCCATCGAGGATAAAAGAGCAGCAGCGCCGCCCGCAAAGAGGGGCTTCAGTGGTTTGCAGGTCTTTGGCATCGTCCTGCTCACCCTCGTTGCCACCATCGGCGTTGGTTACTGGTGGTTAAGCCACTACGTGTTTCCTGAGAACTTCGAACCCGTCACTCTTAATGCCAGTGAACAGGATTCACTCAACACTAAACTGAATACCTTGGGTATCGACACCCAAGACGCCGAATCTGGCCGCCCGTTGCGGCCGGAGCCCTACAGTGAAGACGGCGCCAGCCGGGAGGTACGCTTCAGCGAGCGGGAACTCAACGGTATGCTGGCCAATAACACCGATCTGGCTCAGAGACTCGCCGTCGACCTTTCGGATGACCTCCTGAGCGCCGTGCTTCTAGTGCCTCTTGAAGAGGGTTTCCCTTTACTCGGTGGCAGAACCCTACGAGTAAATGCGGGGGTAGAACTCTCCTTTGCCAACGGGCGCCCGCTGGTTAAGTTAAGGGGTGTCAGCCTGATGGGCGTCCCCATTCCGAATGCCTGGCTGGGCAACCTCAAGAATGTGGACCTCGTCAACGAGTTCGGTGCCAACCCGGGATTCTGGCAATCCTTTGCAGCAGGTGTGGATTATATCCAGGTCGAGGATGGGCGGTTACTCATCCGACTCAAGGAATAGAGCCCGGCGCCCTACCCCGGAAATACTGGATGCTATCCCGCAGTTTTATCAGCTCTAAGAGGCCGCAATGGCAAAGCCAAAACGAATCTACCTCGCCGGCCCCGAAGTCTTCTTCCCGGCCGAAGAACACCAGGCCATCGTCGCCGAGAAAAAACGCCTGCTCCGGGAGTACGGATTTGAGGGTGTGGACCCGCTGGACACGGAATTGGCATTTTCAGGCAATGAGGCAAAGCTCAGGCGCGGTCATCGGATCTTCCGGGCAAACCGCGAACTGATGGACAGCTGCGATGCCATCATCGCCAACCTGACTCCCTTTCGCGGCATCAGCGCGGACCCGGGCACCGTTTTTGAGGTGGGCTACATGACCGGACAGGGCAAGCCCGCCTTCGGGTTTACCCTGGACCGCCGATACTACCGGGAGCGGGCGGGCGCAACCGAACTGGACGAGCTGGGCCATACCGTTGAGGACTTTGAGATGCGTGACAACCTGATGATCGAAGGCGGCATCCATGGCTCCGGTGGTCAGCTGTTCGTGGCAGACCAACCAGGCGAACACCGATTCTTCTCAGCAGAACTGTTCCGCCGCTGTGTGCGAGCGCTGGCCCATGCCTGAACAAACCCCACGTCTGGAAAACCGGGCGCAATCACCCTAGCCGGAAAAATAAATCTGTCCCGGTTTCAAGTCCATCACAGTTCCACTTATGGTTGGGTTACCTATGCAAATTGAGCGAATGGCGGTATACACGGCCAATCTGGAATACACCGGAAAAGCCTATGCCTTTGCCGGCGGCCGCTCCCATCAGGGATTCGAGACCACGGTTGTTGCCCTTTCTACCGACACGGGGCTGGAGGGCTATGGTGAGGTGTGCCCCTGCGGCCCCAACTACATGCCAGCTTTTGCCGAGGGCCTTCCTTCCTGTCTATCACTACTGGCTCCTGAAATACTTGGCCAGGACCCCCGGCAAGTGTCGGTGATTCAGGAGCGTATGAATCAGGCGCTCACCGGCCAGGCTGTAGCCAAAGCGGCCATCGATATTGCGTGCTGGGATCTCCTGGGCAAAGCGTGCGGGCTTCCCGTCTACACGCTGCTTGGCGGGCTTCAGTCGCCATCCATGCCCTTGCATCGGATTGTTCCACTGGCCGAACCAGGGGAAATGGAAGAGTCCCTGCGTCGTTATCGCACGGAAGGTTTTCGGCACATTCAGATCAAACTGGGCCATGGGGTAGAAGAGGATATTGAACTGGTTCGCAGGCTAGGCAAACTCAAACAACCTGATGAGCTCTGGATTGGCGATATCAATGGCGCCTGGCGGCGTGATCAGGCGCTGCGATTTTCCAGGGCCATCGAGGATGTGGATATCTACCTCGAGCAACCCTGCCGCAGTTACGAAGAATGCCTGTCGGTCAGGCGGCGCGCGAGGCACCCAGTCAAACTGGATGAAGCGTTCAACACATTGAACGAATTACAGCGTGGCCTCAGGGACGACGCCATGGACGCCATTGCCTTGAAAGTCAGCAAGTTCGGAGGGCTGACACCGTCCCGGATCGTCCGGGATGTGTGTGCAGACGCCGGCATACCCATGACCATTGAAGACGCCTGGGGCAGTGGCATCGCGACGGCTGCCTATGCACACCTCGCCGCCAGCACATCCCCCAGAGCCTTGCTGAATACCACTGATTTGCACAACTACAACACAGTGCAGCTTGCCACGGGTGCCCCGGAAGTGGCGGACGGCCGAATGTGGCTCAGTGATCGACCCGGGCTCGGCGTTGTCCCGGACTTCACCCTGCTTTCCTTGCGGGATGTCTACGAGTAAGACTGGGAAATAAATCTGTCCCGGTTTCTCCACAAACAAGCATCGTAGTCTATGTTGTGGACATGGACGAGCGTTTCCAGGGCAGATTAAAAGTCCCGCCGTCGAAGCCCACCTATCCTGCCGAGGATGCACCATGTTGCAGACTTCACTGAGATACCTCACCGTGGTTGCCTTTGCCGCTAACTTTACTGCATCTTCCGCCCTGGCTGACGCCACAACACCAATCGACTGGACATCGGTTCCGGTTGAAGAGGTTACACTGTTCTATCCCGGACAATCGAGCTTCCAGTGGTTACATAGCCCGGAACATCGCGGTGCGCGTAAGTTGAAACGCGGCAACGCCTGCAAGGACTGCCACCGTGACTCGGAACGAGACATGGGTAACGATATTGTCTCGGGTGGCCACCTGGAACCCAATCCGATCGATGGCAAGAAAGGGGCACTACAATTGGCTGTCCAGGCTGCTCACGACGAGGAAAACCTGTATCTCCGGTTCCGCTGGAAGACGCAGGCGGAACGGCCCGGCGTGATGCACAACTACATGCGCTACGATGGGCAGGCATGGGCATTCTACGGCGGCCCCCGATCGGCAAAGCGCGTGCGTCAGGGAGAGGAGCCGCCCCTCTACGAAGACCGACTTGCGATCATGATCGACGATGGCGATGTACATCGTTTTGCCGAGCAGGGGTGCTGGATCAGTTGCCACACCGGCATGCGGGACATGCCGGGCGAACCTACATCAGAAGCGGTCCGCTCTCACCCGTATTTGGGCGAAGGTGGCCTGGGCCGCAATGACGTGCGCAAGTACCTTCCCGTCTCCCGTACCGACACATCCTCGAGCTGGGACAAGGTTGAATCCCCCGAGGTTCTGGCGGAGCTCAAGGAAAAGGGCGTTTTTCTGGATCTGATGCAGTGGCGTGCGGCCCGGAGCAACCCGGTCAACATGGCAGACGACGGCTTTGTACTCGGATACCGCCTTTTCGACGAAGGGAAAAACCCGTTCTCCTGGAACGTCGATCGCGACTCCATGACCCCCAAATTCATGTTCGATCCTAAGAAAGTAGGCCGGAAATCCCTCACCGTGTCGGATATAGAGACTGGCCCGGAACCTGCGGCCCTGATCCGCGAAGATAACTCGGTTCCCTATGACCCCGACGCCGGGTGGAAAGAAGGCGACGTGCTTCCAGGCCGACTGCTGAGTCGTGCAGACGCCCGGGGGTCGGCGGCGGACAACAACAGGGTTACCGGCAAGTGGGAAGATGGGAGCTGGATTGTGACCTGGGTCAGACCGCTCGACACCGGCCATTACGACGACATCTCCCTGATGCGCGGTAACACCTATACCTTCGGCTTTGCCGTGCATGACGACAATGTCACGACGCGTTTCCACTTTGTGTCATTTCCGGTTGTCGTCGGGATAGGCCGAGGCGGAGATATTACAGCTGTCCCTCTGGATTAACCGTCGGGGCCAGGAAGCCGCCCAACCTGCCGCCAAGCGAAAACGTGATTTATTTTCGCGGCATCCCTGTCTCTTAGGAAAATAGATCTGTCCCGGTTTCTAGGGGGTGGCCATCTTTATCCGGGCATCGATCCTATCTTCCTTATTCTGGCTCTGGGAAGAAATCAGAATCAGTTGGCGAATAAAGCTTGCAATTCTTGGATCATAGATATCGTTGTGATCCCGAATCAATTCACCATCCACCCGTACATTCAAATAGGGATTGCGCCCGGCCGAGGACTCCGTGCGTTCGAGCACCGCGCCGTCAAATGAAATGCGACTCCCGCTCTCGTCCGCCTCCCAGCCCTTGCTGGCTTGAACGAAAGCTTGAACTTCCGAAGACAGATCAAAACTGGCCTGCTCACGGTCCGCCAAGGTATCGTTTGCACGGAGGTAATGGGTCAGATAGGGATCGAAGTGGCCCAGGGCGGTCACGTTCGCTGAGCCCTGGTCTATTGTCTCGCTATATCCAAGAACGGGATTGAATCGCTCGGCATTCCGCTCGGTTTCAAACAATGTGGAAAACCACCGACCCATGGGGAATGCCGTGCCGGTGGCATCGTCGTCCTCAGAGGTGAGTACCGCTAATACTGGCAATTGGCCAGCAAAGTACCGCCGCCGCTCATTTGCCATGTCACTGAGCGCCGAATAGCGTGCAGCCTCGAAAGCCGGGTTGATCAGTACCACCAGATCCGCGAAGCCTACTGTATCGCTCACCACGCCGTCCGGGCCATAAGTTTGTACAAACCCGTTCTCTAAAATCTCGCTCATCGCGGAAAAGACCAGAGCTCCACCAAAGCTGTGCCCCACGACGACAAAACGGGTACGGTGGGGTTTGCCATCGGCAAGCGACTGGGCCCGTTTTGTTTTCTGCACGAGCTCCAGGCGGCTGAGTAATTCAGTAGCGCCGCCGCGCCCCACTTTATGGGCGGTATTCTTGCGCTCCCAGAATGTCAGCTCTTTCAATCCAGGCAGACTCACGGAGCCGCCGCGCCAGCCCAGATAAATGCCGACCACCTCCCTTGACGACGTACCGGTCCTGTCGCTCATTGCTGATTCCAGTGCACTCAATCGACGCAGCGACTCTCGAAAACTGGATATATTATTGTCTCCGGCTTTCGCACTGTGCTTCCAGCCATGTACAAACACCACCATTAAAAGTTCGTGATGGGCGGCCAAGGTATTGACCTGGCCGATCACCTCCCTCAATTGCCGGCGATCCCAGAGCTGCCCCTGGTCGTCGAATTCGACAAAGCCCAAGTGGTACTTTTCGTCAATCGCCTCGGGAGACTCAAACACTTGAAGCGTATGCTGAGAACATTCTTCAAGAGGGTTGGCGGAAATACACAAGCCAGATTCGGTACGGTAACGCTGATGAGAAATACAGGCCGACAGTGACACAACCATTGCGATCACAAGGGCAAAACGGGCGCCTTTCAAGCGGTCTTTCATGACAAATTCCTTTTCGATTTGCTTGGGAAGAACCTCCTGTTACAGCCACTACTCTGCTCTTTTTAGATTGATACTCCCGCAAGCCGCCTCGCGGCCGCCTGCAGATAAGGCAAGCATAGCCCAGCAGGCTACGAAGGCCAGCATCCAGCCACGCATAGTGAGCAATTAGCTTTCAAAGGTAGAAGGCTGTCAGTGTTTCGTGCGGCCTATTGACTCTGGCTGGCTAATGGGTGTCCCAGTTTTCCTACCCGGACAGCGCAGAGGGAGGGGCTGGATGCGTTGTGTGGGATTATTGATCGGGGGTGCTGCTTCAATTAGCTCGCGAATGCGCATCGGCATGTGTCCCGGCTTTCTTGCTCGGGTTTCCAGACCTTTAGGGGGCAGATGGAGCGGGTGAAGGGAATCGAACCCTCGTCGTAAGCTTGGGAAGCTTCTGCTCTGCCATTGAGCTACACCCGCATCCTGCCGCCCAATATAGGTCTGCAGTCGCACGCTGACAAGCAGTCTGATCCGACCCAAGCCTCGTAACACGGCCTGAGGCAAAACCGGGACAAATCTATTTTTGAGACCTGGTGTTAAGTCAAAAGCCCATAAGGCCGCTCCAGCGCCGAACGAACATCGCCCATGGAGAAGACCCTTGCGAATTCCGCGAATCGCTGCCCATCAAACCACAGCTGAACAACCGGTAGAGAAAAAATACCGCGAGCCGCACATAACGGGCTGCCGGCGGCTTCCTGGCAATCAACGTAGGCAGTGACCAGTTTCGGGAATTCCTCGCCGGCAAGCTTCTCCAGTCGGGGCTTGATAGCCTGACAGACGCCACAACTTGCGCCTCCATAAAGAAGCAGCACCGCAGGGCTGGACTGTAGCAATTCCGATAAGGCCTCTTCTGAGGATATGTTTTGCACTGTTAAATCCTGATAAGCATGACCGGTTTAGTACCCAGCGCCTGCCGGGCAAACTCGGCATCCGGCCACATCAGCAGCCAGCCAAGAACCGCAATATAGAGAATCACATTAAACCAGAATGCCACCTGAAAGGAGGTCTTAAGGGTTTTGTGGAAAACCGGGTCAGATCTATTTTCCAGCCGCTACTGCTGCGTCAATCGGTGCGCATCTCGCGAATGCGCATGGGCATGGCGTCGATACGGCGGAAAATAGCCTCAAGGTCGAGACTGGGCTCGCGGCTTTTGATACCGCCGTCTTTGCCTATCAACAGCACCCTCTCATCCGAACGGGACTCTCCAAGCAGAGCCTTAACGTCGCTCTCCAGGCTGCTCGAAAGCGCTTTCTGATTTGAAACCACGTCTGACCCAGTGTTCACAAACCAGACAATATCACGGTCGTCGACTCCGGCCCGGGCACTCCTGAGTGTCTCGATCTCGCTGGCATTCTCATCTGCGGCTTGAACCAGAACGAGTCGGTTTTTCCACTGGTAGTCGCTCAGCCTGTTCATGTCAGCCCCGTAAGCAGTCAACGTAATAAGCGAAAGCACCACCGTCAGAATGGTTTGCCTCCCGGTAACAATAAAACTGAAATTCATTTCTTTGTTCCCGTCATCGTCCGCTTAAGAACAATACGAAAGTTTGTGCTCACCTGATCATACGAACGGCCACAAGAGGGCCTGAAATCAACGCCAACGGGCAAATCCCCCGCTTCCGAGTTATAGTGCCCCGATGAATTATCCCCAGCGAGTTGTCTGCCTTACCGAAGAAACCACAGAGACACTCTACGCCATCGGCGCAGAGGATCGCATCGTCGGCATATCCGGATTCACCGTCCGGCCCGAGAGAGCCAGGAAGGAAAAACCCAAGGTCTCTGCCTTCACCTCTGCCAAGGTTGGGAAAATTCTGGAACTGAAGCCAGACCTGGTGCTTGGGTTCTCAGACATGCAGGCCGGCAGCGCTGACGGAGGGGCGGGATGCGTTGTGTGGGATTATTGATCGGGTGTTACCGCCGGGCTGAGGAGCTGGAGAAGCTGGAAAAATAAATCTGTCCCGGTTTTGCGGTTTTGCTCCGTGATCAATACTTCGACCATCAACCGCCGACCAGCTTAATGACCCGCTCCAGCATCGGGTCTTTGCCTTCCTCGCGCCCTTTTCGGCCAAGGTACGTGAGACGGATGT
>NZ_QFWX01000058.1 GCF_003344045.1 Marinobacter vulgaris | reverse complement strand
TGCCTTACCATATTTGGATATTAATAATTTAGCGGACTTTGGCCAAGCTTCTAAATTTGCGTCACCCAAATTACCTAGACCGTACGGTTTAATAAAACAACCACCGAATAATATTTTCCTTTCAGGCAGCCAAACTACTAGGTTATCTGGAGTGTGTCCTGGGCCTGGATAAAAAACTTCAATTTTATTTTTAACTAGCCAATAGTTAACCCCGCCAAATGAATTTTTAGCTTGAACCTTACCGTCTTTTTTAAGCAGCTCATTAGTTAATTCAGACGCATACGTGGGGATGGATTGAGAATTAAGCCACTCTATTCCGCCCGTGCTGTCACTATGAAAATGAGAGGAAATACTGCCT
>NZ_QFWX01000057.1 GCF_003344045.1 Marinobacter vulgaris | reverse complement strand
GAAATGGCTCGTCGACCTGTGGTGTTTCTCAAGCCAGTCGATCAGTGAAAAAATGGTAAAGGTGTCATTTTCAACGCCATCGAAATCGACGCCAACGCCATTTTCTGACTTGCGGACAACATGCCCTGTGAGCCGGCGAAACTGCTTTTCCTGTTTGTCAGGAAAGCGGAATTCGAGTTCCAGGGTCTGGTTCAGCTGAACATCGGTGTAGTCTGTGGCAATAAAGAGTCCCCGTTTTGATGCATCCCGGATCTGTCCGGTTGCCACGGGCATGCCGCGCTTACAAACCAGCACGCCAAGCTTTCCATCTGTGCGTTTACTCAGTCTGTGTTCCATGTTTTCCTCCGTGATTCCGCAAG
>NZ_QFWX01000056.1 GCF_003344045.1 Marinobacter vulgaris | reverse complement strand
GGGCTACACACGTGCTACAATGGCGCATACAAAGAGAAGCGACCTCGCGAGAGCAAGCGGACCTCATAAAGTGCGTCGTAGTCCGGATTGGAGTCTGCAACTCGACTCCATGAAGTCGGAATCGCTAGTAATCGTGGATCAGAATGCCACGGTGAATACGTTCCCGGGCCTTGTACACACCGCCCGTCACACCATGGGAGTGGGTTGCAAAAGAAGTAGGTAGCTTAACCTTCGGGAGGGCGCTTACCACTTTGTGATTCATGACTGGGGTGAAGTCGTAACAAGGTAACCGTAGGGGAACCTGCGGTTGGATCACCTCCTTACCTTAAAGAACCTGCCTTTGCAGTGCTCACACAGATTGTCTGATGAA
>NZ_QFWX01000055.1 GCF_003344045.1 Marinobacter vulgaris | reverse complement strand
TGTAGTGGTCAACTAATCCCGGACAGTATTTTAAGTTTTTCTTCCGCAATCACCGGTGGCATGCCTTCATTGAACGTATGAGGACGCTGCCGGTTGTAGTAGTCCATCAGGTAGTCGCCAATATCCTTCCTGGCATCAGGAATCGACCGATATCCCAGTGAAGGGATCCATTCGCTCTTCAAGCTTCGAAAGACTCGTTCCATTGGGGCGTTGTCCCAGCAGTTTCCCCGGCGACTCATGCTTTGCTCCATGCGGTAACGCCAGAGCCTCTGACGAAATAATCGACTGGCATACTGACTGCCCTGGTCGGAGTGGAACAGAACCCCAGCGGGCTTCCCCCGTTGCTCATACGCATGATCCAGGGCTTTCACTACCA
>NZ_QFWX01000054.1 GCF_003344045.1 Marinobacter vulgaris | reverse complement strand
GTCGATTGGTAAATGGACCGTGGAAGGAATTGAAACGCGTGCGCAACTGCTGGATTCTGATGGTCTGCTGCGTCAGTCTTCCGATCCGTACATCATGGTCCGCGAGGCCTACTTCCAGAACCATGACTTTATTGCCAACGGCGGTAAGCTGAAGCCGGAAGATAATCCGAACGCGAAAGCCATCGAGAACGAATTAAAAGATATCGATTCGGAATAAATAAAAAAGGTGAGCAATGCTCACCTTTTTTAATCGTGTTGGGATTAGAACGCGTAGTTGAAGTTGGTACCAAACAGCCAGGCTTTACCTTCAGAGGAAAACTCGTACGGGCCTTCCTGGAAGGTCACCTTCTGGCCATGCATGTACGACACGCCCGCGTCG
>NZ_QFWX01000053.1 GCF_003344045.1 Marinobacter vulgaris | reverse complement strand
TCACCTTCAGCCTACGCCTCATATGATGTTCTTGTTCATCAGCTCGCAAATTTGCTAGCGGCTTCCTTCAGACCGCCCCTCACGGGTAAGCCCTTGCCATTCGCTAGTAGTTAACGTTTAATAACAGCATGTTATCGAACGGTGACCTTCCTACAGAGGACTTTCACCTCATTAGTTCATGCCCATGCTGGGCGTACACAAAGCTATGCAATCGACGGCAAAAAGCTTCGTTCGCTTCGCGCACTACGCCTTTTCCGCGATTGATAGCGACGTTATGTGAATATTGAAATGAGCATTCCAAAGAAAGGAAGTAGAAAAATTATCGTGGGCGAAAATGAGTTTTTGTGGCTCATTAGGTCAAAACTCACATATTCGCAGGACTGTTT
>NZ_QFWX01000052.1 GCF_003344045.1 Marinobacter vulgaris | reverse complement strand
TGCGATGCTACGGCCCCTGAAGGATGGCCATATTCGTCTGCATTCACCCTGGGGTCATTACAGGGCAGGTGCCCAGCCGGCGCTCTTCAGGCGGCTGACACGGGAACTTGAAGACGCCAATGATGACCGGGAGCTCACCAGCTACCTGGGCGATCTCAAAGAGTCGGCGCGTGACGTGATCCATGAGGATTATCTCGCAAGCGCCGTTAGCCATGGCGGCAACCGGCTGGTGGAGTGGGGACGCCTTAATGACCTCATCGGTTACCTGAACATCCGGGCCATGGCCGGGCAAAGCGGCAAGTCAGGCAAACCGGCTGCGGATCTCAGTGCGGTCGATAGTGTGATGAAGAGGGTGCTGGCAGATGTTGGCGAGCTCCCCAATCTGGTG
>NZ_QFWX01000051.1 GCF_003344045.1 Marinobacter vulgaris | reverse complement strand
CATTTATTATCTAAATCATATAAGAATATTATTAATATATTACTTTTAAATCCTTTTTTATAAAATATTATTATATAATAATCCTTAAATTAATTTTAAAGTAACCCATTATTTACTTTAATATTGATTACACCTTGACCTAACTTTTTATTTTTTATTGAAAATATTATTATAAAATTAGTTTTTTAGATGGCGGTATATAAATTTTTAATTAAAGTTAAAATTAACGTGGGTTGTCGATTAAAAAACAGGTTCCTCTAATAAGATGAAATGCCGCCATTATAATTAGGTTTTAATTAAAATTTTTACTTCCTAAATTTTTTAATATACTAGGGTATCTAATCCTATTTTAAATTTAAAATTTTTTTTAATTTTTTTTTTATATATTT
>NZ_QFWX01000050.1 GCF_003344045.1 Marinobacter vulgaris | reverse complement strand
ACCCGCTCCAGCATCGGGTCTTTGCCTTCCTCGCGCCCTTTTCGGCCAAGGTACGTGAGACGGATGTGTGGCGGGATGCCGACATCTTCGTATATCTCACCGTCGTAGGCCCGGTAGATTTCATTGGACAAGGTCAGGTGCCAGCCATTTGGCAGATGGCGCTCGAGCGTGTCGGAAAGGATGCCATGGGTAGGCTCGCCAATAAGGGTGAGACGGGGATGCTGCAGCAATGAGAGCACGAAGATTTCTGCGGCACTGGCCGTTAGCTCGCTGGTCAGCACAAACAGGTTGCCCTGGTAAGTCTCATTGACAGGCGTGACATAGACAGACTGCTTTCCGGTGAATCCATTGCCATGACGGGCTGACTTGGTGAAAGCCAGCCGTTTGCGATCCATCAGGTACGCTG
>NZ_QFWX01000049.1 GCF_003344045.1 Marinobacter vulgaris | reverse complement strand
GGAAGCCCGTTGTGAGAGGCTGGAGCGGGAGAAATCGATACTAAAAAAGGCTACTGCTCTCTTGATGTCGGACGAGATGAATCGTACGCGCTGATAGACCAGTTGAGTGAGCAGGAGCCGGTTGAGATGGTCTGTAAAGCGTTTGAAGTATCGAGGTCCAGCTATTACGACTATCGCCGCAGACGGTCTGTAGTGGACGCGGAACGAGTAGTTCTGCGAGCCGATGTGAACCGGATCTTTCGCAAGAGCCGAAGCTCAGCGGGAAGCCGTATGATCACCACCATGCTTAATGAAGAAGGCGTTGTGATCGGACGCTTCAAGGTTCGCCGCCTCATGAGTGAGCTAGGACTAATCTGCAAACAACCTGGTCCACACGCATACAAGCAGGCCACTGTGGAAAGGCCAGACATTCCAA
>NZ_QFWX01000005.1 GCF_003344045.1 Marinobacter vulgaris | reverse complement strand
CAATGCAGCAGAGCTGGCCTATTGGAAAGCTCAAAAGACGGTGGCCTAAAACACTTGACCACTACATGGCTTCTCAACTTTGTCCTTTACGTACGCAAGGTTGTCGCCATCCTTGAGCACCAATTCGTACCAGGTAAACTGACGGCTCGCGGTATTGGTATGGGACCAGGCCAGATTCGCGTTGAAGTTGATCAGTGGAATAGCTGTACCCAAAAGCCCGGCGCCATGAACATTAAGATACCCCGGCACTGTCATCTGCACCTCGTAAAGGCGGCGATGTCCTGTGTAGGGGAAATGCGGATTTGCCAGGAGGGCGCCACGCCCCTGCTCGGTCATGGATTTACCTAGCCCCCAGGCGTTGCTGGCAAGACCGGTGCCAGCGAAGTTGGTGTCCGATTTCGCCCCTGCCCGGGCAGTTGCCACGATGTCTTCAAGGAGCTTATCCACTCCCTCCGCATTGCTAACCGAACCTACAGCACGTGGTGCAGGGCTCTGGCCGGGAGGAACCGCCAGAAATACAGCGCCAGTCGCGAATAACGCCCCACTGGCGTACTGCCCCACCAGCCGATAATAGGCCAGAAGATCAGCAGGTGTAATCACTTTCACCCATTCCTGATCCCTGCATTCCTCGGGCAGGTCGCTCGGGTCCGTCTCCCTCACGTAACGATTGAATCCTTCAGTGAAGCCCTCAGTCAGTGCACGGCTTTCGTTAGTCAGTGCCGCAAACTCGGCTTCAGCACCACTGTGAATTTTTTGCGCCTTGTAGCTGAAATCATTGACGATGTTGAGTCCCACACCAAATTGAGTGTCCGGACCTGGGCCAAAATATTTCGCCCTTTCGCTTCTGGCCTTAACAATCGCTTCCGCCAATACACATACATTATCCTGGGCCTGCGCATAACCATGCCCGAACGCCGCCGAAGCAAGATTAGCCGCCTTGATATGGGGAACCCCGTTCGTCGTTCTCCTTATGATGGCCTTATATTTATCGTTTGGTGGGGAGAGCCGTTTCTTCATTGCACCTTTGAGAACTGCCCTCTCCGAAACTCTGCTCTCGGACACGTCGCCCTCGGAAGCTGAAGAGCCGCTACTGTACAAACACCCCGCGATCAAAAAGCTGCTGGCCAGCGTCACCCCAGCCGCTTTCAATGCGCCTTTATTGGCATTCTTGAAAGGTTTAGGAAGTAATTTCATAGTCCTTTATCCATTGTCCATCGTCCATTGTGATCTTGAGAGTGAGCCAGAGGACTCACTCTCAAAAATTAGCAGAGAAACCCATAAACCGATACGAGCTAATTCTGCATTCATCTCCTATTCGGGTGGCAATGCGATTGATTGTCAGAATGAGTATTTTAAGGCGAAGTGAAGCAGAACAACGCTAAAGATCGCCGTTATCCGCGCCCAGCCTGCGCCCCGCATAGTGAGTCTCACATGGCGTTGCACTGAACTTGATCGGGTGTCCGATCTGCTTCTGAAACCCGCCATCTCCTTTGGCCACCTCAATTACCATGTCCCGTGCTTTCATCTGCGGATGATCAGCAGCCTCGGTAATCGTCAACACCGGTTCAACGCAGGCATCCAGGCCTGCAAAAACCTCCTCCCATTGCTTCAGGGTTTTTTGGGCGAACGCCGCTTTCAGGGCCTCACGGATGGTTTGCTGATGCTCGGGGTTCTGGCTCAGCGCAAAGCTTTTCATCTCGGGAATGTCCAGGGCATCGCATAACCGGCCCGAGAATTGTGGCTCAAGGCTGCCAACCGATATCCAGCGATCATCGCTGGTCTGGTAGTAGTCGTAGAAAGTGCCGCCGTTGAGCATGGAGCTTTCCTGCTTCTGTTCCTGACCACCGGCCAATGCCGCGGCTCCGGCCATGCCGTTCAGAGCGAAGGCGGCGTCGGTCATGCTGATGTCGATGTACTGCCCTTCCCCGGTCTGCTGCCGGTGAATGACGGCCGCCAGGACACCCATTACGGCGTGGTGAGAGCCGCCTGCCACGTCCGCTATCTGGATTCCCATCGGTGGCGGCCCGCTCTCCTTGCGGCCGCAGTGGCTGGACACACCCGCCAGCGACAGGTAGTTGATATCGTGACCGGCACGGTCTTTGTACGGGCCGGTCTGGCCGTAGCCGGTGATAGCGCAGTAGATAAGGTCCGGGTTGATGGCTTTCAGGGTGTCGTAACCGATGCCCAGTCTGTCCATCACGCCCGGGCGAAACTGTTCGATCACAACGTCGTGCTCCTTCACCAGTCGCTTGATGACGTCCGCACTGCCTTCTTTTTTCAGGTCCAGGCTCAGCGACCGCTTGCCGCGGTTGAGGAACGTGTGGGCGGTGCTTACGCCGTCTTCCAGCGGGGGCATGACACGGGTCAGGTCCAGGCGATCAGGGGCTTCCACGCGCAATACGTCAGCCCCCATATCCGCCAGCAGCATGGTGGCGTAGGGGCCAGGCAGCAGCGTGCTGAAATCCAGTACCTTGAGTTGGCTTAAAGGGCCGGGCATGTATCACTCCTTTTGTTCCTGTTGTTGGTGCCGATCGATGCTGCCCTTTTTCCCTGGCCGGGCCAACTGCCGGTTCCGTCATTCCAACTGACCATTTCTTCCATCCGGCGGACGGCGCAATGGTTGCATTGTACCCGGGGGGTTTTATGATGGGCCTCATTCAAATCAGGATAAAGGATGACATGTCGGAACTCACCGTTTCCAGACACTTCGTGGAAGCCGCATTGACCGGTCCTGAGAGGGCGGGTTTCGATGCCCGGGCCCTGCTCGGGGAAGCCGGTATTTCACCGGACCTGCTGAGGATCGAGATGGCGCGGGTCAGCAGCACCCAGTACAGCCGGCTGCTGCAGGCCATCTGGAATGTGATGGAAGATGAGTTCATGGGGCTGGGGCCAAGACGGTGCCGCACCGGCACTTTTGCCACCATGTGTGCCCTGGTTATCGACTGCCCCAACCTCGAGGCGGTATACCGTCAGGCATTCGAGTTCTGCCGCCTGTTTGAGCCCATGGTGGCCATGAAGCTGGAGGTGGATGAGAAGGTTGCAAGGCTGGTCACGGTGATCGAGGGCGACATTCAGGACCCGATGTATTTCTTCCGGGAGAGCATCCTGGTGATCTGGCACCGGCTTGGCAGCTGGCTGATCGGGCAACCGGTAGATCTGCTCAAAGCAGAGTTCAGCTACCCGCGACCGCCCCACGGCGACGAGTACCGGCACATCTTCCATTGCCCGCTGTCGTTTGACGCCAGTGAAACCGCCCTGACGTTCGACAAGCGTTTTCTCCAAGCGCCGGTCATCCGCGATAAACCTGAAATGCGCCAGTTTCTGAAAACCTCGCCGGCCGATCTGCTATCGAGGCCGGACGAGAGCAACACCTTTACCGGCCGCATCCGGGCGCTGATTGGCCGGGATTTTACCCGTTCCCTGCCCGATTTCGAGTGGATTGCTGCGGAGCTCCATACCAGCCCCCAGACCCTGCGCCGGCGGCTGAAGCAGGAAAATACGTCGTTCCAGGAGATCAAGGATCTGCTCAGGCGGGATATGGCCATCTACTACCTGTCACGGCCGGATCTGCCCATCAATGACATCGCATTCCGGGTGGGCTTCACCGAGCCGTCCACCTTTCATCGTGCCTTCAAGAAGTGGACAGGCGTCACTCCGGGCGCTTATCGCGATGGCGAACGGGGTCAGCTGCGGGGCTGATCCACACCCTGCATGGTTTTTATCAGGCGGCCGAGTGTGCGGGCGATTTCCTGGGCCCGTTCGCGATCCTGGCTCAGTTTCATCAGCCGCGAGCCGTCCCTGGGGTCGTAGATCCAGCAGCTGTCGGTGGCGCTCTCGCAATTCCACTCGACCTGAGGATTCACACCGAACACACCCAGTGATTCCGCGGTTCTCACCACGCGGCCACTGTCCTCGCGACGGGCCTCCTGAATGCTGATCAGATCGTTGCGCCGGTCAAGCTTGTACGCAATGTCGGCGGGCTGATCGAGTCGCACGATGCGCTGGTCTTCCCGCCAGCCGGCTCCTTCCAGAAGGGTATTGGCGTGAATCACCAGGGCTTCTGCATCCGAATCCGCCAGGTACAGCTGCTTGAGCTGTTCCACGGTCTCGGTACCGGCCGGCTCGATAATCGCAACAGGTTCACTGGCGTTCTGACCACTCTGACTGGCCCGGGCGCCTTCCTGTTTGCGGGTTTTTTCCACGCGGGTGATCAGCTTCAATGCGTCGTTATAGTAGTCGCCCTCGGCCCCCGCCTCGCTGACGTATTTTTCCAGTGCCGCTCGCGACTCGTTGAAGTGGCCCGACTCCAGCATCACGCGGCCGCGATAGTAGAAATAATCCGCGGGTTTTTCCCCTTCCAGTTGCTGAAGACGGTTCAGATACTCCCCGGCTTCACCCCAGTTCTCAGCGGCAACGGCCTCTTCAGTGGCCAGCATCAGGCGGCGAATTTCATGTTCGGGCTCCAGTGCACTGACATGGCCCGCCATCAGCAGCAGCGCCACCACAAGGCCGCAAACAGAACTGCGCCCGGCTCGGATTACTCTCACCATGTTATCTACTCCCTCTGGTTGTCTCGGGCGTCATCGTCTTCGGCATCCACTTCCGCCTGATCCAAAATCGTTTTTGGAAGTTCTTTTTTAACACGAACCCCCAGCTCCACAAAGCGATTGGCCTGGGATATGAGATTTCCCCGGCCACGGGTCAGGGTATTCATTGCTGAATCATAGCTGCCCTGGGCAGTATGCAACTGGCTGCCAAGCTTCTCCATGGCCTCCACAAACACCCGCAATTTGTCATAAACCGCACTGGCCCTGTCTGCAATCCGCCGCGCGTTCTGGCTCTGGCGCTCGTACCGCCAGATGTTCTCGATGGTGCGTAATGTGGCCAGCAGGGTGGTTGGTGTCACCACAATAATCTTTCGCTCAAAGGCTTCTGCGAATAGGTTCTCGTCCTGCTGAAAAGCGGCTACAAATGCCGGCTCGATGGGCATGAAAAGAAAGACGAAGTCGGGCGAATGTATGCCGTGAAGCTGGCTGTAGTCCTTTTCACTCAACGTGCGGATATGATTGCGCACAGCTTCTACGTGTTGCCTGAGCGCTTCTTCGCGGGCAGTGTCGTCTTCTTCCGTTGCCCACTGCTGATAGGCCAGCAGAGAGACTTTCGAGTCCACCACCAGGTTGCGCCTGTCGGGCAGGTGAACAATCACATCCGGCCGCAGCAGCTGGTTGTCGCCGTCTCGGTAGCTGCCCTGGGTCTCGTACTCAATGCCCTTGCGCAGGCCGGAGCGTTCCAGCACCCGCTCCAGAATCAGCTCGCCCCAGTTGCCCTGGATTTTCTTGTCGCCCTTCAGAGCCTTGGTGAGGTTGGAAGCCTCTTCGGTAATCTGGCGATTCAGTTCCTGAAGGGACTTGATCTCGCTTCTCAGGGCCTGGCGGTCACGGGTTTCGCTGGTATAGACGTCTTCCACCCGCTTGCGGAAATCCTGCAACTGGTCCCGGAACGGGTTCAACAGGGTATCGATGCTGGTGCGGGTCTGCTGGCTGAAGCGTTCACTTTTCTGCTCGAAAATACGATTGGCAAGGTTCTCGAATTCCTGTTTCAGGGCTTCGCGATTGCGCTCCAGCAGCTCCAGCTTTTCCGTGGTCGCCCGGCGCTCTTTGTCGAGAGTGACTTCCTGTTCCCTCAAAGCGACCTTGGCATCGCCAAGCTCCCTGGCCAGTCCATCAGCACGGCGCTGCTGCGAGACTCTTTCCGCTTCCAGCTGCTCGATGCGTTCCAACCTGGACCGGCTTTCAGACTCCAGACCGGCCACCTGGTTGTCCAGCACTGCGGCGCGCTGACGCCAGCTTTCGGCAGCGCGACCACCCTTCACCCCCCAGAATGCCAACAGGCAGAAGACCAGGACGAGCATTACCGCAAACACCATGATCTCCGGTTGATTCTGCAAGACAGCGACAACGGCCTCGGGCACCCTGATCTCCTTGACTGATTTCTCGAAAATGACACTTTAACGACAGTTTACCGCATTAGCAGACCGTTTTTGCGCGATGCCGCACCGGATAGGTCTCGTTATACCCCGGGGCAATTCGCAACCTGGCAGGATTCGATCCACCCATAATGCCGCCGTTAATGATCTGTAAACGTGCTCGGCAGTTATGTTGTTGTATACTTGCCTATTGTGACTGATTTGACTGCCCAACAGGGCAACGACGTTAATTGCGGCATTCTTTATGACGGTATTCCGGGATTCGGGAATTCACGCCGCGGCTTCAGAGGTTTCGGATGTTTTTTATGCGCTCGGATTTTGGAAAGATTACGACGGCCACAATTGTTCTGTTGCTGTTGGCGGGCTGCACGGCAGATCGCTACTTCATGGTCGAGAAAAACGACCTTGAGACCCTGAGCACCTCGCTCGAGAGCCAGAGTGAGCAGATTTCCAGACTTGGAAACCGTGCAGAGGAGACCGTCGAGACGCTGACCCGCCTGAATGAGAAATCCACCAATACCATCCTGCAGGCCATCACCGAACAGGTGGAAAAGCCCGCCTGTCCGCCTGCGCCGGAAGAGCCGGTATGTACCATCGCCGACACCAGCAGCGATGGCAGAGCCGACAGGCTTGATGGCAAGGTCATCGTCGGCAAGGTTGAAAAATTCTACCTGGTCGGGACCGGGCTCGTTTATGACGCCCGCATCGACAGCGGGGCAGAGACTTCGTCACTGGATGCCCGAAACATTACCCGCTTTGAACGGGACGGCAGTAACTGGGTCCGGTTCGACGTTCCGGTGCCGGGTGCCGATGGGCTTGAAACCCTCGAGCGGGAGATTTCCCGCCGGGTGAAAATCATCCAGTCCAGCACAGATGAATCGGAGCGACGGGTGGTGGTGGAATTGCAGTTCATGATTGGTAACCATCGCCAACAGGCGGAATTTACCCTGACAGACCGCGAGCACCTGTCCCACAGAGTCCTGGTCGGGCGCAATATACTGAGAGATGTCATGCTGGTTGATGTTGGCAAGGAATTCGCCACAGAGCTTCCCGATGATCTCCCCGAGGAAGACAGCGGGGATAAATCTTGACCTCGCGCTCCCGCATACCCTTCTACTTTGCCATTCTCCTGTTGATCGCTGCCGGAGTCTCCATCGCTGTCTGGCGCCATGTGGAGCTCAGGATTCCCTGGTTTACCGGCGAACAGCAACCGGTGTGGATGGTAGAGGCCCGTGTTGATTTCACAGGCACCGGCGAGCCGGTGCTTGCCAGCATGAATATTCCCGATCAGCCCCCGGGCTTCCGGATTATTTCCGAACAGGCTGCATCACCGGGCTATGGTTTTTCCATCGTGGAGGATTCCGGCGAACGCCGGGCCGAGTGGTCAAAACGCGATGTCAGCGGCGCACAGACCCTTTACTTTAAGGTCCAGCTGGTTCCCGACGAGCAGATAAAGCCAGACAAACCCCGGCAGCGCCCGAAACCTGAGCCCGCATTCTGGGAGGAACCCCAGGCAACCGCCGTGGAAGAATTGCTTCAACAGGCCGCTGCCAGGTCGAGCACACCGGAGAGCATGACTCGGGAGCTGATCAAGCTGCTGCAGCCGGACGGCAATGCACAGAATACAACCCTGCTGGTGGCCAATGACAATTACATCAACCTGTTGAACCGGATGCTTAACCACGCCGGCATTCCCGCGCGCACTGCGGATGGACTGGCCCTGGAAGACGCACGGCGCCGGCAACAACTGCGCCCGTTCCTGCAAATCTACGATGGCGACAAATGGCTGACCTTTAACCCCCGCACCGCCGAGCAGGGTCTGCCGGAAAACGTGCTGCTGTGGCGCCAGGCTGCCACGTCCCTGCTGGATGTGGTGGGGGGTGACGACTCCGAGGTGAGCTTCTCCATGCTGAGGCAAACCGTGCCCGCATTACAGCTGGCCCAGGCCCAGTCCGCCGAGAATGGCCTGGGTTTTCTGAGCCTTTACCAGCTGCCCATCGAAGAGCAGGGCATGTTCAGGATGCTTCTTCTGCTGCCACTGGGCGCCCTTGTTGTGGCTTTTATGCGTATTGTTGTCGGCATCAGAACCTCCGGCACCTTTATGCCGATACTGATTGCTGTGGCCTTTGTACAGACCACGCTGATTCCGGGACTCATTGCCTTTCTGTCCGTGGTGGCCATCGGCCTGCTGATGCGCGGCTACCTGTCGAGCCTGAACCTGCTTCTGGTATCGCGAATATCCGCGCTCATTATTCTGGTGATCTTTATCACCGCAGGGCTCAGCATTGCCGGCTACCAGATGGGCTTCAACACCGGCATGACGGTGACCTTCTTTCCCATGGTAATCATCGCCTGGACCATCGAGCGCATGTCCATACTCTGGGAGGAGGAAGGTGCCCGTGAAGTATTTGTCCAGGGCGCGGGCAGCCTGTTCGTGGCGGTGTGCGCTTTTCTGCTGATGAGCGCTCCCCTGGCAGAGCATCTGACGTTCAATTTCCCTGAGTTGCACCTTGTGGTGCTGGGGCTGATCCTGCTGATGGGGCAATATACCGGCTACAAACTGTCTGAGCTTCGTCGCTTCCATCCCATGAAGGCCTACGACTGATGGGCTGGATCTCGCCCTTCAAGCTCAATCAGCTGGGGATGCTGAACATGAACCGGCGCAATGTGGACTACATTGCCCGGTATAACAGCCGCGCCTCCTACCCGCTGGTGGACAACAAGCTCAAAACCAAGCTGGTGGTCGCCGAATATGATGTCCGCACACCCCGGCTGCTTCAGGTAGTGAGGCAGCAGCACGAGATCCCCCATTTCCGGGAAATGGCCGAGGACCTCACGGGCTTTGCCATCAAACCTGCCAAGGGATCAGGCGGCAAAGGCATTACCGTGGTGACGGGGCGCGACGGCGACGAATACATCAAGGCCTCAGGGGCACGCGTCCCCTCAGCCTATCTTGAGCGGCATCTGTCCAACATTCTTGCCGGTCTTTATTCACTGGCCGGCACGCCGGACGTGGCCGTGGTTGAAAACCTCGTGGAGTCCATCCCGGGGCTGGCCAAATACTCTTTTCAGGGTGTGCCGGACATCCGGATCGTGGTTTTTCAGGGTTACCCGGTGATGGCGATGCTGAGACTGGCCACCAAGGCTTCAGATGGCAAGGCGAACCTTCATCAGGGCGCTGTTGGCGTGGGCCTCAACATTGCCAACGGCCATGGCCTGAATGCGGTACAGTTCAACCGCCCTATCACATTACATCCGGACACCGGCCTGGCACTGGAAAATATCGTTATTGAGGACTGGCAGGAAATGCTGGTGATGGCCTCCCGGTGCTACGAGGCCACTGGCCTCGGGTACATGGGAGTTGATCTGGTAGTCGATGTTAACGAAGGACCACTGCTGCTTGAGCTGAATGCCCGTCCCGGTCTTGCAATCCAGATGGCTAATGGCCGTGGCCTGCTGCCGCGTCTGCGGCAGATTGAAGCCATCCGCAAGCCACACTTCACACCTGAAGAGCGGGCAGCCTTCGCAATGGAAACCTTTACCTCCAGACGTTGATCGGCAAATTCCAGGCACAAAAAAACCGGGGCCGTGGCCCCGGTTTTTCAGTCCAGTGCTGCAATCAGAGCTTGCCCTCGGCAAGCAACAGTTTGCGCTCATGGGACAGGCCCTTCAGCAGCCCCCAGGTCATTACCAGTAGCACCGCCGTAAAAGGCAGGCCTGCGGTTATCGCAACCGCCTGGATCGCACCCAGGGCATCTTCACCGCCACCGAAGATCAGTGCCGCGGCAATCGCACCTTCCATAACCACCCAGAACACACGCTGAGCGGTGGGCGCATCGGTTTTGCCGCCGGCGGTGATGCTGTCAACAACCAGCGAACCGGAATCCGAAGAGGTCACAAAGAACACCAGAACCAGAATGATGCCAATGAAAGAACTGATGCCAACGAACGGAAGGTTGGCGAGCATCTGGAACGACGCCAGGGGAACATCTGTCAGACCATCTTCGGCCAGGGCGCCGATGCCTTGCTGGATCTGCTCCAGGGCAGCGCCACCAAATGCACTCATCCAGACCACGGTGATTACCGTCGGAACAATCAATACCGCGGTGACAAACTCACGTACCGTGCGTCCGCGGGAAACCCGGGCGATAAACATACCGACGAACGGTGACCAGGAGATCCACCATGCCCAGTAGAACACGGTCCAGCCGTGGAACCAGGCCTCGTCATCGCGGCCGAACGGGTTGCTCAGCTGCACGACATTACCCACGTAGCTGGAGGAAGTGATCCAGATGGTCTCGACAATGGTCATGGTCGGGCCGGCAAAAATGATAAAAAACAGCAGAAGTGCCGCCAGCGACATGTTGATGTTACTCAGGAGTTTCACGCCACCGTCCAGGCCTCGCAGTACCGAGATCAGAGCCGCTGCCGTTACGCCGGTAATAATTGCCATCTGCACGTTGATACCGGACGAGATCCCGAACAGGTAGTCCAGACCAGCGGCCGCCTGCTGGGCACCGAAACCAAGAGACGTGGCAAGGCCGAATATTGTCGCCACGACCGCCAGGGTATCGATGATGTGTCCCGGCCAACCCCAGACACGATCCTTAAGCAAAGGGAAGAAGGCTGAGCGGATGGTCAGTGGCATGTTCTTGTTGTAGGCAAAGAACGCCAGCGACAGGGCTACAATCGCGTAGATGGCCCAGGGGTGCAGGCCCCAGTGATACATGGTGGCACCCATGGCCAGCCTCGCAGCCTCCGGGGTGTTGGCTTCGACGCCCAGAGGCGTTTCATACCAGCCGGTGTAGTAGGCCACCGGTTCGGCAACGGCCCAGAACATGAGGCCGATACCCATACCTGCGGCAAACAGCATGGCGAACCAGGACGCCGTCGAGAAATCCGGTTTTGCGTCCATACCGCCAATGCGGATTTTACCCATCGGCAAAAATATCAGGGCAAGAGCAACCACCACAAAAATATTGGCACTGAGCAGAAAGAACCAGTCAAATTGTGCGATTGTCCACCATTTCGCGCCGTCCAGAAGCTCTTTCGCTTCTCCCGGGAACATCAGCGTACCTATAACGAACGCTACTACCAGTGCCGCCGTGATCGGAAATACCGGCGCGTGCAGGTCGAGACCGTATTTCTGGATATTATCCTGGCCTGCGACGTAATCCGTCGAGTATTCGTCTTTTACCGCGTCGCCCACGTGTTGAGCCTCCTGTTTGAGTAAAGCTTTTAAATATTCAGGTGCGAATATTAAAAGTTCGCCATCTTATTGCTTTGAGTTCAAAACATCAAAGGCTGGATGCCCCTCGAGTCTTCCGGAAACTTTAGGCCAATCCTTCTGGCAAGATGTCTTTTTCATGAAAAAAGGCACCATACTGTCGGGGCATCCAGCAGTATAGCGCCTTCTGGGGTGAAACCCGGCTTCGGGCTTTTTTACTTATCAGAGCTTACCCTCCGCCAGGAGCAGTTTGCGCTCATGGGTCAGGCCTTTCAGCAGACCCCAGGTCATCACCAGCAGGATCGCGGTAAATGGCAGACCGGCCGATATCGCAACCGCCTGTATCGCGCCCAGTGCGTCCTCGCCACCGCCAAATATCATTGCAGCGGCGATCGCACCTTCCATGACCACCCAGAATACGCGCTGAGCAGTCGGCGCATCGGTTTTACCGCCGGCGGTGATGCTGTCGACAACCAGCGAGCCGGAGTCGGACGAGGTTACGAAGAAAACAAGCACCAATATGATACCCACGAAGGATGTAATCCCGACGAGCGGCAGGTTGGAGAGCATCTGGAACGAGGCCAGGGAAACGTCGGTCAGGCCATCTTCGGCCAGGGCGCCAATGCCCTCCTGGACCTGTTCCAGGGCAGCGCCACCGAAGGCACTCATCCAGACCACGGTAATGACGGTGGGAACAAGCAGGACCGCGGTGACAAACTCACGAACCGTGCGGCCGCGGGACACCCGGGCGATAAACATACCGACGAACGGGGACCAGGAAATCCACCAGGCCCAGTAGAACACGGTCCAGCCGTGGAACCAGGTCTCATCTTCGCGCCCGAACGGGTTGCTCAACGCCAGGCCATTAGATACATAACTGGACGAGGTAATCCAGATCGTCTCGAGGATGGTCATCGTAGGGCCGGCAAAAATAATGAAGAACATCAGAATGGCTGCCAGTGCCATATTGATGTTACTGAGGACTTTTACGCCGCCGTCCAGGCCCCTCAGAACCGAGACCAGAGCCGCTGCCGTCACACCGGTAATGATCGCCATCTGTACATTGACAGTGGCCGAGATGCCAAACAGGTAATCCAGCCCTGATGCGGCCTGCTGGGCGCCGAAACCCAACGAGGCGGCAAGCCCGAAAATGGTTGCAAACACCGCCATGGTATCGATGACGTGGCCCGGCCAGCCCCAAACCCGATCTTTAAGCAGTGGAAAGAAAGCGGAGCGGATCGTCAGCGGCATACTCTTGTTGTAGGCGAAAAATGCCAGTGAAAGCGCCACCAGCGAGTAGACGGCCCAGGGATGCAGGCCCCAGTGGTACATGGTGGCACCCATGGCGAGCCTGGCCGCTTCCGGGGTTTCTGCCTCAACCCCCAGCGGTGTTTCGTACCAGCCAGTATAATAGGCCACCGGTTCCGCCACCGCCCAGAACATCAGGCCGATACCCATACCTGCGGCAAACAGCATTGCGAACCAGGATAGTGTCGAGAAATCCGGCGTGGCGTCGACACCGCCGATGCGGATCTTGCCTATGGGCAGGAAAATCAGCGATAAAGCAACGATCACCATGATGTTGGCGCTGATCAGAAAAAACCAGTCAAACTGGCCCAGTATCCACCATTTTGCCCCGTCAAGAATTTCTTTAGCTTCCGACGGAAAGATCAGGGTACCTATAACGAAAGTAAGCACCAGTACGGCCGTAATCGGGAATACTGGCGCATGCAGGTCCAGACCAAACTTTTGAATATTATCCTGGCCTGCAACGTAATCCGTTGAGTATTCGTCTTTTACAACGTCGCCCACGTTTGAGCCTCCTGTTCGAGTAAGCTGGCTTGGTTCGGATGCAAACGTTACAAGTTCGCCATACTATTGCTTTGAACTCAAAACATCAAAGACCGACATGTTTACGCCCTGAAAACAAGCTTAGACCAATATTCGGGGATGCAGAGAAAACCAGCTGAACCGATTTCAGGCCGTGACACCCAAGGCCCGATTAAATGCTGGTAACATTTATCGCACTGTCGCTCAACGCCCAGAGGATTCAATGGCAAAAACACGAACCATTCCCTTCCGTTACACCGTCTACGCCCTGAGCGTGGCAGGCTTGCTGCTGTCCCTTCTGGGCAGCGTCTCACTGAAGGGCTGGTTCATTGCCCTGCCTTTCGTTTTTGGCGCTCTGACGATATTGGGCACCTGGGACCTGCTTCAGCGCAAGCGCACCGTCAGCCGAAATTATCCGATCCTCGCGCATTTTCGCTATTTCCTTGAATCCATCGGCCCCGAAATACGGCAGTACTTTATCCAGTCCGACACAGACGAACGCCCGTTCTCGAGGGAACAGCGAACTATTGTCTACCAGCGGGCCAAGAACATTCTCGACAAGCGCCCTTTTGGCTCCCAACTGGGTATGTATGACGAAGGTTTCGAGTGGATCAATCATTCCCTCAGGCCGGTGGAGCTGACCGATTCCGACTTTCGCATCGTGATTGGCAAACACTGCCCCAAGCCCTACAACGCCAGCGTCTTCAACATCTCTGCCATGAGTTTTGGCTCCCTTTCCGGCAATGCCATACTGAGCCTGAACACCGGTGCGAAAATGGGCGGGTTCTATCACGATAGCGGTGAGGGTTCTATCTCCCGCTATCACCGGGAACCCGGAGGTGATCTGGTGTGGGAAATCGGGTCTGGCTACTTTGGCTGCCGGCACCCGGACGGCACTTTCAATGAGGAGATGTTTGTCCGGAATGCCGCGCCAGATCAGGTCAAGATGATAGAGGTCAAACTTTCTCAGGGCGCGAAACCGGGGCACGGCGGCATACTGCCCGGAGAAAAGGTAACACCTGAAATTGCCCAGGCCCGAGGGGTGGAGCCCGGTGAAGATGTGGTCTCTCCCGCCAGCCACTCAGCGTTCTTAACCCCCACGGAACTGCTTGAGTTCCTGGATCACCTGCGCGAGCTATCCGGTGGCAAGCCCGTCGGCTTCAAGCTGGCCATAGGCCATCCCTGGGAGTGGTTCGCCATCGTCAAGGCAATGCTTGAAACTGGCAAAAAGCCGGATTTTATTGTGGTTGATGGCGGCGAGGGAGGAACCGGCGCGGCTCCCCTGGAGTTCATCAACCGACTGGGTACGCCCATGAGAGAGGCCCTGTTACTGGTGCATAACACGCTGGTGGGAACGAATTTACGGGAAGACATCGCCATCGGCGCTGCCGGCAAAATCACCTCCGCTTTCAATGTCGCCAGAACCTTGGCCCTGGGCGCCGACTGGTGTAACGCGGCGCGCGGTTACATGTTTGCCCTGGGCTGCATTCAGGCACTGAACTGCCACACCGGTAAATGCCCCAGCGGCGTCGCAACCCAGGATCCGAGGCGCAGTAATAAGCTGGACGTAGAGGACAAAAGCCAGCGGGTATACAACTACCACCGGAACACCCTGGATGCGTTGATGAATCTGCTCGCCGCCTCTGGCCTGAAGCATCCTTCCGAGCTGGGGCCGGAGCATATCATCCGCCGCACCTCCCGCACCGAAGTCCACTCCTACATGGAACTGTTTCCATTCCTTGAGCCTGGCGCGCTGTTCAAAGGTGAAACCGGCCAGCAGGTGTTCGACAAATATTGGCCCGCGACCACCGCGAACAGCTTCGAGCCCCCGGAATTCATTCGCAAATTACGCGACACCAAGCTTCAGTAGAAATACCCAGGGAATTCGCGAAAGGTTGTTTATTTTTTGCAGAGGCTGGTGTAGACTTCGCTCCCGCTAAGCCACTGAGATTTATCCCAAGTTTCTCTGGCCAATAGCAGTATCGGGGCGTAGCGCAGCTTGGTAGCGCACTTGCATGGGGTGCAAGGGGTCGTAGGTTCAAATCCTACCGTCCCGACCAGAATTCCCTACAACAAAGCCCGGGCCGGAAGGTCCGGGCTTTGTTGTTTTCAGTCAGTCAGAAAATTCCTGTTATTCGCGGTTTTTTCGATCACAACCTCTTCGGTTCGATCCTTGAGACTGACACCGGAGATCTTCAGCCGCCTGGCCCCGCGCATCAGGTAGAGAAGGCGCTGACTCGCTTGCTCAAAAGCCAGCCCCGCAGGCCGAATATTCGAGATGCAGTTGCGGCGGGCGTCGTTCAATCCACTCTCAGGGCCCCAGGTAAGATAGATCCCCAGGCTGTCAGGCGAGCTGAGACCGGGCCGCTCACCGATCATGACAACCACCACACTGGCCCCCAGACGCTGTCCGATTTCATCACCCACGGCAACCCTCCCCTGCTCCACAATTGACAGCGGCGCGAGCCGCCAGCCTCCGCAATCCTGCTCCAAGTCCTGCAGAAATTGCCTGACCATGGGCACGGCGTTGTTCTGGACGGCCGAGGATGAAAGGCCATCGACAATCACAATGGCGACAACGGTCCTGGCCTGGTCGCTGACCTGGAGCCCGGCGAGGCGTCGCACTGACTCCCGGGACAGAGCCCGTCCGAGATCCGGACGTTGCAGGTAGGTCTGCCGGTCGTCTGCCTGACTTCGAAGCAACACAGGGGACTCGGCCGGCAATGCCAGGGCCGATTCCTGCAGGTCGCCAACCAGCCGCTTCACGTCCAGAGGGAAGTGCACGGCGTCCCTGGCCTGAGCGTGAGCAAGCTGGAACCTGAGGAGCTCGTGAGTGGGCAGGCTGATACCGGCGCGGCCCAGGCCGATTCTGGCGTCGGTGAACTGGCGCAAGACCCGCCAGGCATTATCGGTTACGGGGATGTTCTGCTCACTCATTGGCCCGCGCCTCCCCCGGTCAGTCGTTTCAGCGATCCCTTGAACAGGTCCGGCAGTTTCCGGCTGGGCGTGTAGCTATTTGCGTTCTCGAAAATCTGCATCTGAATCAGCCAGTCCTCGAATTCCGGCGCCGGCCTGAGATCGAGAACACGCCTTGCATAGAGTGCGTCGTGGAAGGAGGTGGTCTGGTAATTCAGCATGATGTCGTCGGAACCCGGAATCCCCATGATGAATGTGCAACCGGCGACCCCCAACAGGGTGAGGAGGTTATCCATGTCATTCTGGTCGGCTTCGGCATGGTTGGTGTAACAGATGTCACACCCCATGGGCAGGCCCAGCAACTTCCCGCAAAAGTGGTCTTCCAGTCCTGCACGGATGATTTCTTTGCCGTCAAACAGGTATTCCGGACCAATAAAGCCCACCACCGTGTTAACCAGCAGCGGATCGAAATGCCGGGCCACCGCATAGGCTCTGGCCTCACAGGTCTGCTGGTCGATGCCGTGGTGGGCGTTGGCAGACAGGGCACTACCCTGTCCCGTCTCGAAATACATCACGTTGTTGCCGACAGTCCCCCTCTTCAGGGACAGGGCCGCATCTTGCGCCTCCCTGAGTGTCGCAAGGTTGAAGCCGAAGCTGCTGTTGGTGGCTTCGGTCCCTCCGACAGACTGGAAAACAAGATCGGTGGGGGCGCCCTGCTCTATGGCTTCAAGGGTATTGGTCACATGGGTAAGCACGCAGGACTGGGTGGGAATATTGTATTTCTGGATGACGTCATCCAGCAGCGTCATCAACCTGATGGCCTGACTGACATTGTCCGTTGCCGGGTTGATACCGATAACCGCATCGCCATTTCCATAGAGCAGACCATCCAGAATGCTCGCAGCGATGCCGGTAATGTCATCGGTCGGGTGGTTTGGCTGAAGGCGGGTGGAAAGATGGCCAGGCAGGCCGATGGTGTTCCGGAACGCCGTTGTCACGCGGCACTTCCTGGCGACCAGTATGAGGTCCTGGTTACGCATCAGTTTGCTGACAGCGGCAACCATTTCCGGTGTCAGGCCGCTGCGAAGCAGCTCCAGGGTTGCCGAAGTGGCATCGTCGCTCAACAACCAGTTGCGGAAGTCACCCACGGTGAGGTGGGCTACCGGCGCAAAGGCTTCCGCATCGTGTGAATCCAGGATGAGGCGGGTCACCTCATCCTTTTCGTAGGGAACCAGCGCCTCGCAAAGAAACTCCCGAAGGGGCATCTCGGCAAGGCGCATTTGAGCAACCACACGCTCTTCCGCCGATTGCGCCATGATGCCGGCCAGCCTGTCACCGGAACGGGCCGTCGTTGCCTTTGCCAGCAGGTCCGCCAGGCTTCTGAACTGCCAGGTACGTGCTCCCAGGGTGAACGAGTACTTGTAATCCATTGGCTTTCCCGCCCCTTGCAAGGGTCAGACAGATAACAGGCAAACCACTACACCAGGCAACCTTGCCCCGGCCTTTTACGACTAGCCGAAGTGGAAGAAGGCCAGTTTGTTGCCATCGGGATCGCGAACGTAGGCGCCATAAAACTGGTCCGGTATGCGTTGACCGGGCTCTCCGTCGCTGGTGGCACCCAACTCAATCGCACGGTGATAATGTGCATCAACCGCTTCTTTTGAGCCAGGGGGAATGGCAAACATATTACCGTTACCACAGTTGGCGTCCAGCCCGTCTGCCGGTGTACAAACCGCCAGCATCGGTGATTTCATGTCCTTGCCGATAAACGCGATGCGGCCAAGATCCAGCAGCTCTTTTGCACCAAGGTCGCCCAGCAGGTCCAGGTAAAACTTCTTGGCTTTCTCCATATCCTTCACGCCAATTGTTACGTAACCGATCATATTGCTTTGCTCCTGTTTGAGAGTATATACGGATAGCTATACGAGCCACCGGGTGAAAACAGCCACCGGTTTACGGACATTCCCCGCAATTAACGTGGTGCTTTAACAAAAAAACCGAAGGCGAACCTTCGGTTTTCGATGTCTGATGCGGACGTTCACTTTGCCGGCGCGTTGAGTACATCCAGGACTTCCTCGAGCTCTGTGATCATCTGCCGGATGAGCTGCTTGTACTGGGAGGTATCGTCTTTCACCTCATGGCTGCTGAGCTTTTGTTTGGCCCCGCCGATGGTGTAGCCCTGGTCATAGAGCAGGCTTCTGATCTGGCGAATGGTGATAACGTCGGCACGCTGGTAATAGCGGCGGTTACCACGGCGTTTGACGGGCGAGAGCTGCGGAAACTCCTGCTCCCAATACCTGAGGACGTGTGCCTTCACCGCGCAGAGTTCGGCAACTTCACCTATGGTGAAGTAGCGCTTACCCGGTATCGTAGGTAACTCGTTGTTATGACTGGGTTCCAACATACGCTTCTACTTTCTGTTTTAGTTTTTGTCCTGGGCGAAACGTAACCACACGTCGTGCACTGATGGGAATTTCCTCACCAGTTTTCGGGTTCCGTCCCGGCCTCTGCTTCTTGTCACGCAAGTCAAAGTTGCCGAATCCCGACAACTTTACCTGTTCATTATGGCTGAGAGCGCCTCTGATTTCGTCGAAAAAAGCTTCCACCATCTCCTTGGCTTCACGTTTGTTGAGACCCAATTCCTCGTACAAGCGCTCCGCCATTTCCGCTTTCGTCAAAGCCGCCATCTGTTAACTCCTCAGTGTTGCCCCCAACTCTTCCCTCAGTGCCTCGATAACACCGTTGAAGAGCGAATGCACCTCTTCTTCATTTAGTGTGCGTTCGGGATGCTGCCAGAACAGGCTCAGGGCGAGGCTGCGATTACCTTCACCCAGGCTTTCACCTTCATAGACATCAAACGCACGCAAAGCCGTGAGGTAACCGCCGGCGTGCTTTTTCGCCACGCGTTCGACGTCTGCAAACCCCACATCGCTTCCGATAATAATAGCCAAATCGCGCCGAACTTCAGGGAATTTTGAAATATCTTTGAAATTAGGCACATATCCGGAAACGATCGAATTCAAGAATAGCTCAAACATCAGAATCGTGCCATTAAGTTCCAGTTTTTTCTGAACTTGTGGGTGCAACGTGCCCAGCCAGCCTACATGTTCTCCGGCACGCATTAATTCAGCCGTCTGGCCCGGATGCAAGGCCGGATGCTGGCCGGGAAGGAACCGGACTTCAATGCCCAACAGGCGGAACAGGCTCTCCAGTTCTCCTTTGACATCAAAGAAGTCGGCGTTCCGGCGGCCATTTGCCCAGTTTTCAGGCAGCTGGTTACCCACAACCACGCCGGCGAGCATCGGCTGCTGATCAATCCTGTCGCCTTCCTTCACAAACCGGAGGCCGGTTTCGAACAGGCGAATCCGTGGTTGCTGGCGATTCTGATTATAGGCAACCGTTTTCAGCAGCCCGCTCCAGAGACTGGTGCGCATGACTGACAGATCCGAGGAAATGGGATTTGCCAGGGCAATGCCTTCCCGCTCGGGATCAATCAGGCCCTGGACCTTCGGGTCCACGAAACTGTAAGTAATAGCCTCCTGATAACCACAGGCCACGAAATAGTTCTGGATCGCTGAAACCGGGCGAATCGCCTCTTCCTGGGCTCTCAGGCCCAGCGCTCCGGTCGGCTCAGTGACCGGCAGGTTGTTATAGCCGTAAATCCGGCCGATTTCTTCAATCAGATCCTCTTCGATACTGATGTCCGGGCGAAAGCTGGGTACGTGCACACGCCAGCCGTCCTTCAGCAGCTTGTCGATATGTAAGCCAAGGCGAGTCAGGATTTCTTCCAGCGTTGTCCGGTTAATTTCCAGGCCCAACACATCCGCGACGCGCTTCTCGCGAAGGTCAACCGTTCGATCCTCCGGCAGATGCTGCTTGCTGACCACCTCGACAATAGCACCGGGCTCACCGCCAACGATGGACATCAGCAGTGCAGTGGCGCGCTCCATGGCGTCGCGGGCAAGCTCATAGTCCACTCCCCGCTCGAAGCGGTGTGAGGCGTCGGTATGAAGTCCGTAATGGCGGGCCTTGCCGGCCAGGGTAATCGGGTCGAAGTAAGCTGCTTCCAGAATCAGGTCGCGGGTTTTTTCGCTGACACCGGAATGCTCACCGCCCATGACGCCTGCGATGGCAATCGGCTTGGCATGATCCGCTATAACCAGCGTGTCCCCGGTCAGCTCCACTTCCTGACCGTCCAGCAACACCAGTTTTTCGCCCGGATTCGCCATACGCACCACAATGCCACCGTCGATCTCATAACGATCAAAGGCATGAAGCGGCTGGCCCAGCTCGAGCATGACGTAGTTGGTGACATCCACGGCCGCATCAATGGAACGAATACCGGAGCGGCGCAGTTTTTCCTGCATCCAGAGCGGCGATTCAACGGTAAGGTCCACGTTGCGCAGAATCCGCCCCAGGTAGCGGGGGCAGCCTTTCGGCGCCTTGACGATGATTTCCGGAACTTCCGAATGCGCCGCTTCCACAGGGCCAATTTCGGGACCTTCAAACACCAGACTGTTCAGCGCACCGACTTCACGGGCAATGCCTTTGATAGAGAGACAATCACTGCGATTGGGCGTCAGATCCACATCAATGGCGACATCGTTCAGCTTGAGAAATTCGCCCAGCTCCTGGCCCACCGGTGCATCACCAGGCAGTTCCATCAGACCGTCGTGGCTTTCTGACAGCCCCAGTTCCGCCTCCGAGCACAGCATACCCTCGGATGACTGCCCGCGGAGCTTCGCCTTCTTGATCCTGAAATCACCGGGCAACACCGCGCCCACAACGGCAAAGGGCACCTTGAGACCATCCCGCACATTAGGCGCGCCACAAACCACCTGTACCGTCTGCTTGCCATCACTAACCTGACAGACCCTGAGCTTGTCCGCATCCGGATGGGGCGCCACGGAAACCACTTCACCCACCACAATGCCACTGAACTTGCCGGCCACCGGCTCAAACCCGTCAACTTCCAGACCCGCCATGGTGATCTGGTCCATCAATGCCTGGGTATCGTTTGCCGGATTGACCCATTCCCGTAGCCACTGCTCACTGAATTTCATGGTATCTGCCTTGTCCTGATGCGGTTTTGCCTGTTAATTCGATTGCCCGGATAACGCGTTCAGCGGAACTGCCGCAAGAAGCGGAGGTCGTTCTCGAAGAACATGCGCAGGTCGTTCACGCCATAGCGAAGCATGGCCAGGCGCTCAACCCCGAGACCAAACGCAAAGCCCCGGTATTCCTCGGCGTCAATACCGCAATGTTCGAATACCTTGGGGTGGACCATGCCGCAGCCCATTACTTCCAGCCACTTGATGCTGCCATCTTCTTCGCGGCCCCACTCGATATCCACTTCTGCGGAAGGTTCTGTAAACGGAAAGTAGGAAGGGCGAAAGCGCACTTCCAGATCCCGCTCGAAGAAAACCCTCAGGAATTCCTCAACAGTGCTCTTCAAATCGGCGAAGCTGACGTTTTTCTCAACCAGCAGCCCTTCCACCTGGTGGAACATGGGGGTGTGGGTCATGTCCGAGTCACAGCGGTAAACGCGCCCGGGGCAGATCATGCGAAAAGGTGGCTTACCATCTTCCATAGTGCGGATCTGTACCGGCGAGGTGTGGGTTCGCAGTAGCGTGCCCGGATTGAAATAGAAGGTGTCGTGCATGGCGCGAGCGGGGTGGTGGCCGGGAATATTCAGGGCTTCGAAGTTGTGATAATCGTCCTCGATTTCAGGGCCCTGTTCCACGGTGTAGCCGGCGCGGGAGAAAAACTGTTCAATGCGTTGCAGGGTGCGAGTCACCGGGTGGAGCCCGCCCAGTTCCTGGCCACGACCCGGAAGAGTCACATCAATGGATTCACTGGCCAGCTTCTGCTCAATGGCAGCCCGTTCCAGATCCGTACGGCGGGCGTTGATTGCCTCTTCCACCTGTCCCTTGGCTTCGTTAATCTTCTGGCCGGCAGCCGGACGCTCTTCCGCGGACAGCTTGCCCAGCGTCTTCGCCTGTTGGGTGATAACACCCTTTTTGCCAAGATATTCAACACGAATCTGATCCAGTGCCTGCAAACTGTCGGCACTTTCAACCGCCGCCAGGCCGTCCTGAACGAGTTGATCCAGGTTTTCCATTGACCCTGCTCCAATCCAGAAATGGAATCGTTCCAAACAAAAATAGGGGAAGAGCGCGCCCTTCCCCTATCAGAAGGCGTCCCCATGAAACCATGGCGACGCCTGATTCGATCGATAACCGATGAAAGAGCTAAGCAGTCACAGCGATGCTTTTGCCTTCTCAACAACAGCAGTAAACGCCTGCTGCTCGTTCATGGCCAGGTCGGCCAGAACCTTGCGATCGATCTCAACATTGGCCTTTTTAAGACCGGCAATCAGACGGCTGTAGGACAGTCCGTTGGCACGGGCGCCGGCATTGATACGGGCGATCCACAGTGCGCGGAATGAACGCTTGCGGTTACGACGGTCACGGTAAGCATACTGACCGGCCTTGATAACCGCCTGTTTGGCTACACGGTAGACGCGGCTGCGCGCTCCGTAATAACCCTTGGCCTGATTCATGATTTTCTTGTGACGACGACGTGCTACCACGCCACGTTTTACACGAGCCATACTTTAATCCTTCTACCTTTAAACCTTTGCAGGAATGGTTAGCGGCTGAATCAGCACGCTGTCATACGCTTGATGGAAGCCACGTCGGCCTTGGCAATCAGCTTGGTACCGCGGAGCTGACGCTTACGCTTGGGGCTCTTCTTGGTCAAGATATGACTGGTGAAGGATTGCTTGTGCTTGAAGCCAGTGGCGGTTTTCTTGAACCGCTTGGTGGCCCCGCTTTTGGTTTTCATCTTGGACATTTTTTAAAACTCCGCATTCTGTTTTTAAATGACATCAATGTGTCCCTGAACGACAAAACCCCCGCAACCGCGGGGGATCATTACCTGATCAGGGTCACTTCTTTTTGCGGGGAGCCACAACCATGGTCATCTGGCGGCCTTCCATCTTCGGCCGCTGTTCTACCTGGGCAATATCTTCAATATCCTCTTCGATCCTGTTCATGAGCTTCATACCGATTTCCTGGTGTGCCATCTCACGTCCACGGAAGCGAATCGTCAATTTGCCGCGGTCCCCGTTTTCAAGGAAACGTACCAGGTTGCGTAGTTTGACCTGATAATCCCCCTCTTCAGTTCCTGGACGGAACTTAAGCTCTTTGACCTGAGTCTGCTTCTGCTTTTTCTTCGCAGCAGCCTTGGCCTTCTTCTCATCGAAGATTTTCTTGCCGTAGTCCATTATCTTACAGACGATCGGATCGGAATCCGTTACCTGAACCAGGTCAAGAGACGCTTCTTCTGCCTGCTTGATTGCATCTTCGATCGACACTACGCCGACTTGGTTGCCCTCTGCGTCAATAAGACGGACTTCAGTTGCGTCAATATTCTCATTGATCGGCGCCTTTGGTGTACGCCCCCGATTCGCTCGCTGTTTAATAATCAGATCTCCGTTTTGGTTCTGCCTTTGCGCTCGATTTCATCAGCCATCAGCTGCTCGAACGCGTCCAGCGATAAAGTCCCCAAATCTTCGCCTTTACGGGTTCTCACCGCAACGGCGTTGTTCTCGACTTCTTTGTCGCCGACAACAACAAGGAAAGGGACTTTGTTAATAGTATGCTCGCGGATTTTAAAGCCGATCTTCTCGTTTCTCAAGTCAGCATTAACCCTATAGCCAAGAGAATCCCATTTTTTTGCAAGATTCTGGCAATAATCACGCTGATTGTCGGTAATATTGAGCACGGCAATCTGCGTCGGGGCCAGCCAGGTCGGAAAAGCCCCTTCATATTCTTCAATCAGTATGCCGATGAAACGCTCGAACGACCCCAGCACGGCCCTGTGCAGCATGACCGGTGTCTTGCGCTCGGAGTTGTCCGCTACGTATTGGGCTCCAAGGCGCCCCGGCATGGAAAAATCGACCTGAATGGTACCACACTGCCAGACCCGGCCGATGCAGTCTTTGAGGGAAAACTCGATTTTCGGACCGTAAAACGCCCCTTCACCGGGCAACAGCTCCCAATCCACGCCCTCACGATTCAGGGCTTCTTCCAGGGCCGCTTCCGCCTTGTCCCAGACTTCGTCAGAGCCAACACGCTTTTCCGGCCGGGTTGAAAGCTTATAGAGGATTTCGGTAAACCCGAAATCCTTGTAAATCTCGTGGAGCATCTGGATAAAATCAGACACTTCCTGCTGGATCGCATCTTCCTCGCAGAAAATATGCGCGTCATCCTGGGTAAATCCACGCACCCGCATCAGTCCGTGCAACGCACCGGACGCCTCGTTGCGATGACAGGAGCCGAACTCCGCCAGGCGCAGGGGCAGATCCTTGTAGCTCTTAAGGCCCTGATTGAACACCTGCACGTGGCAGGGGCAGTTCATGGGCTTGATGGCGTAATCGTGCTTCTCGGACTCGGTGGTAAACATGTCGTCCTTGAACTTGTCCCAGTGTCCGGACTTTTCCCACAATGACCTGGAAACCACCTGTGGCGTCTTGATCTCCTGGTAGCCATGCTCATGCTGTTTGCGGCGCATGTACTGTTCAATCTCCTGGTACAGGGACCAGCCGTCCGGATGCCAGAACACCATGCCTGGAGCCTCTTCCTGCATGTGGAACAGGCTCAGTTTCTTGCCGATCTTGCGGTGGTCACGCTTCTCCGCCTCTTCCAGGCGATGAAGATAGGCTTTCAGATCCTTCTTGTTGCCCCAGGCAGTACCGTAAACACGCTGCAGCTGCTCATTGCTGGTGTCACCACGCCAATAGGCGCCGGCCACCTTGGTCAGCTTGAACGCCTTGAGCTTGCCGGTGCTGGGGACATGGGGGCCACGACACAAATCGATAAAGTCACCCTGGCGGTAAAACGACAGATCCTCGTCACCGGGAATGTCCTCGATGATGCGAACCTTGTACTCCTCCCCCATTTCGTCAAACAGGCGCACGGCCTCATCACGGGACATCACTGAGCGGGAAACCGGAATATCCTGCTTCGCCAGCTCTTCCATGCGTTTTTCAATACGGCTCAGGTCTTCATTGGTAAACGGCCGGTCGAACTTGAAATCGTAGTAGAAACCGTTGTCCACGACCGGACCAATGGTGACCTGGGCTGACGGAAACAGTTCCTTGACGGCCATCGCCAGAAGATGGGCGGTGGAGTGGCGAATAATATCCACACCGTCTTCATCCCGCTCGGTAACAATGGCGAGATCGGCGTCTTCGTCGATGGGGAAACTGGTGTCGACCAGCGTTCCATTCACTCGACCAGCAATAGCGGCCTTGGCAAGACCGGCCCCGATGTCTGCGGCGACATCGTGAACGGTGACAGATTCGGCAAAACTGCGGTGACTGCCATCCGGCAGGGTTACAACAGGCATAATTGGCTCCTTGAGTCCCAGAGGTGATCCGTACCAAAGACCACGTGTTGACGGTTGGCCGCGACACAAACCGCGGACCGTGACAGGCGGGAGTTTAACAGAAAAAAGCCCGGCAGGTTAATGCCGGGCTTGAGAGGTGGCTAGAGCTCGTAAGCACTTGCCTCTTCGGGCGTTCGCCTCCGTAACTGGCCGAATGCAACAAGGCCCAGCAGGATAAGTGCAGGTATGAACATCAGCTCTTTGGGTGGACGGTCCAGTTCGACCTGCACCGAGTCAATAGTCCAGCCGAAGCTGATACCGGCATCCTCGGCCTCACTGCCAAAGCCGACGAAGTCCACAACCATGGTGTCGTCCCGGCGGGACAGCTCCAGACCGGCACTCTCCAGCCTTGCTTCCGGGGACTCTGCTGCCGGCAGCTCCAGGCTCAGGTAGGTCGACACCTCATCACCACTCAGGGACATGCCGGATGCCTGCAGAATGATAGTTTCACCGGCAGGCACGTTCTCGACATGTTCAACCACCTCGGTACCCGGCCGATCTTCCGTTGCCGGGTACACCATATCCCACCAGTACCCGGGACGGAACAGAGTGAAGGTTATCAGCAACAGCAGCGCCGATTCCCATTTATAGCTCTTGGTGAACCAGTAGCCCTGGGTGGCTGCAGAAAAGACCAGCATGGCGGTGACCGCGCTGGCAATGGTGACCAGCAGATCAAACCAGCCCGTCAGCCCGATCAACAACAGCTGGGTATTGAAAATGAACATGAAGGGCAGAATCGCCGTGCGGATATCGTAGGTGAAGCCCTGGATACCCGTTCGTATCGGATCCGCCCCGGATATTGCAGCCGCCGCGTAGGCGGCCAGCCCCACGGGCGGCGTATCATCCGCCAGTATGCCGAAGTAGAACACGAACAGATGCACTGCAATGAGCGGGACTAACAGGCCATTCTGGGCGCCCAGGGTAACGATCACCGGCGCCATCAGGGTGGAAACCACAATGTAGTTGGCCGTGGTGGGCAGGCCCATACCGAGGATGAGGCTGATGATCGCGGTAAATATCAGCATCAACAAGAGGTTGCCGCCGGATATGAACTCCACGAACTGGGTCATCACCAGGCCAATGCCGGTCAGGGTCACCGTACCGACCACGATGCCCGCTGTTGCCGTAGCCACACCGATACCGACCATGTTCCGTGCGCCTGTGACCAGCGAAAGGGTCAAGTCCACAAAGCCGGTTTTTGTTTCAGCCAGGAAGGCGCCTTGCTTGCGGAAATAGGCCTTCAGCGGCTGCTGGGTAATGACGATGAAAATCATGAACACCGTCGCCCAGAATGCCGACAGCTGGGGAGAAAAACGCTCAACGGTCAGGCACCAGACCAGCACTACCACCGGCAACAGGAAGTAGAGGCCAGTCTTGACCGTTGGCCCCACCTCCGGAAGCGTATCCATCGCCGAATCCGGATCGTCCTGCTCAAGTACCGGAAAGCGCGTGGAGTACCAGACAAGCCCTATGTAGACCAAAAGCAGCAGAGGCCCCAGCACCCATACAGCAGCCTCACCAAGCACAACTTTCAGCCAGCCGATGCCGTAGTAGACAATGAACGTCAGTACGCTCAACCCGAGCAGAATCACAACCCAGTTCAGCATCCGCTGGGCCAGCGTCGGACGATTGGGGCGTTCAATGCCCTTCATCTTCAGCTTGCAGGCTTCCAGGTGAACGATGTAAATCAGCGCGACATAGGAAATCAGTGCCGGCAGGATGGCGTGCTTGATCACCTCCAGATAGGAAATGCCCACGTACTCGACCATCAGGAAGGCCGCTGCGCCCATGATGGGCGGCGTCAGCTGGCCGTTGGTAGAGGCAGCCACTTCAACGGCACCAGCCTTGGTAGCCGGAAAACCAACCCGCTTCATCAGAGGAATGGTAAAGGTACCCGTGGTGACCACGTTGGCAATGGACGAGCCGGAAATCACACCGCTCAAACCGCTGGATACAACCGCAGCTTTCGCGGGACCTCCACGCATGTGACCGAGCATGGCATAGGCAACCTGAATGAAATAGTTACCGGCCCCTGCGCGTTCCAGCAGAGCTCCAAACAGGACAAACAGGAAAACAAAGCTGGTAGAAACCCCCAACGCAACGCCGAAGACACCCTCGGTGCCCAACCACATGTGAGAAGACAACTTGCTCAGGCTTGCGCCCTTGTGGGAAATGACATCGGGCATGTAGGGCCCGGCGAGGGCATAAATCAGGAAAACGCCGGCCACAATTGTCAGCGGCAACCCCAGGGCGCGGCGGGTAGCCTCCAGCAGCAACACAATACCGCCCAGGGCAATAATCAGGTCCTGGGTTATGGGCGCCCCCGGACGTGTTGAAAGCTGGTCGTAGAAGAAAAACAGATAGGAGGCTGAAAAGGCAGCTGCCAGTGCAAGAATCCAGTCGTAGAACGGAACGTGATCCACATTTCGGCCGCGAATCATCGGATAGGCCGCAAAAGCCAGGAAGGTGGCAAACGCAAGGTGGATCGATCGCGATTCCGTTGAGTTAAAAACACCGAACTCGACGATATAGGGAAGCGGTGACGCTATCCATAGCTGGAAAAGAGACCAAAGCAGCGGGACAACGAAGAGTATTTTGGCAGCCATGCCGGTTGCAGCTCTTCCACCGGTTTCGGTCTGGAGTACCTCTGCAACTTTTGTGCTGTCGATCTTATCCCCGGCTTTCGGTTCGCTATTGGTCATAGCTGGATCCTGTATAAATATAGCGGGTCGGAGACCAAAACACCGCAGGCGGACATGCCTGCGGTGTTGTTTTGTTTACCGGTTACAGGATCACTCGATCAGACCGGCTTCTTTATAGTACTTCTCGGCGCCCGGATGCAGCGGCGCACTCAGGGCGTCAGAGACCATTTCTTCCTTGTTCAGATTAGCGAACGCCGGGTGCAGGCGCTTGAAGCTGTCAAAGTTCTCGAAAACAGCCTTGACGACCTCGTAAACCACTTTATCAGACACATCGGTGGAAGAGACAAAGGTAGCCGCAACACCGAAGGTGGTGGTGTCGTCATCGCTTCCCCGATACATGCCACCCGGAATAACGGCCTTCCGGTAATAGGGGTTGTCATCGATAAGGGTTTCGGTCGCCTCGTTATCAACGCTTACAATGACGCTGTCGCAGGACGTGGTCGCTTCCTTGATGGCACCGGAGGGATGGCCAACGGTATAGAAGAAGGCATCAATGTTACCGTCGCATAGCGCCTGGGACTGCTCAGCCGCCTTCAGTTCCGCGGCCAGAGAGAACTTGTCCATGGTCCAGCCCATTTCATCCATCAGCACCTCTGCGGTAGCGCGCTGACCGGAGCCAGGGTTACCGACCGACACCCGCTTACCTTCAAGATCCTCAAAGGTCTTGATGCCGGAACCCTTGCTGGCTACGACCGTAAACGGCTCGGGATGAAGTGAGAAAACGGCCCGAAGCTTTTCATTGGGACCGTCTTCTTCAAACTGGCTGGTACCATTATAGGCATGGTATTGCCAGTCGGACTGGGCAACCGCCAGATCCAGCTCGCCCTGACGAATCGCGTTCAGGTTATAAACAGAGCCACCGGTACTTTCTACCGAGCAACGGATCCCATGCTCTTTACGGTCCATATTCACCAGCCGGCAAATCGCGCCGCCCGCCGGGTAGTAAACCCCGGTTACGCCACCGGTACCGATGGTGACAAATTGCTGCTCCTGTGCATTGACGGCTGTAGCGGTCGCTCCAAAGCTGACTGCCGCGGCGACGGCGAGTGCGGAAAATTTCTGTTTCAAAGCCATGACTTTTCCCTTTTTTCTGATCATTGTTGCTTTTTTTGGCCTGTGACACCGCACAGACACTCTCCACGTTCGCTTTAAAACATAGACCACTTTGCGCCATAAATAAAGCCGGGATTAGCACGCTAACCAGTTGAGCGGTAAACAAAAAAGCCCGCTATGCGGGCTTTTTTGATCAGCCGGGCGAGCGGTTATTTGCTCGCACGGGCCTTGGCAACCATACGGTCCGGGCGCAGCAGGAAGCGCGCCAGGGCCGGAAGCAGCCAGATGGAACCGACCATGTTCCAGATAAACATGAAAAACAGCAGAAGCCCCATGTCCGCCTGAAACTTGATGGGCGAGAAGATCCAGGTCACCACACCGATACCCAGCGTGATCCCTGTAAAGATAACCGCCTTACCAGTAGATTTGAGGGTTTCAAAATAAGCCTCCTGAAGGGGTTTGCCCTCAAGCAGGAACTTCTCGAGCTTGCTGTAGATATAGATACCGTAGTCGACACCAATACCGACACCCAGCGCAATAACCGGCAATGTTGCCACTTTGATGCCGATACCGGACACCGCCATGATCGCCTCTGCCAGAATCGACGTCAGCCCCAGCGGAATCAGGATACACAGTACCGCCCGAATTGAACGGAAGGTCAGCAGGCACAACGAGGCGACCACGCCATAGACGAATATCAGCATCATGTTCTTGGCGCTGGAGATAACGTCGTTGGTCGCCGCTTCCACACCCGCATTACCGGCACCCAACAGGAACCTGTATTCATCGGTATTATAGTTGCTGGCAAATTCCTCAACACGCTCGGTCACCGTCTCCAGGGTCTCTGCCTTGTGATCCTCAAGGAAAACAAGTACCGGAGTAAGGTCACAGTTGGTATTGATCAGGCCTGCTGGCGCCTCACGGATAGAGGCGTTGATGATGGTCTGGTTGCGGGAAATCTCATACCACTTCCAGTTGCCCTCGTTCAGTGCCTTGGTGACCAGTTTGGACACGTTCGCCAGCGAGGCCGAGGACTGGACGCCCGGCGTATTCTGCAACTCCCACTGCAGCGTATCCATGGCACGCAGAACGTTGTACTGGGTACACTGCTCGTCTTCGGTCTTCACCATCACCACCAGCACATCGGCACTGGTCGAGTAGTTCTCGATGATGAAGGCGTTATCCTTGTTGTAGCGCGAGTCGGCTCTCAGCTCCGGAGCACCCTGGTCAAGGTCACCGACCTTGAGATCCTGCTTGAAGTAGAGACCAACCCCCAGGCCAATCACCGCGATCAGCAATGAGATCGGTGCCACACCGGGATGCGCAAAGTACGACAAGAGGCGCCATTTGCGATCCTGTTTTTCACCGTGGTTCTGCACATGGCGAACGCCTCCCTTGGAAATGCCAAGGTAGGACATGATCAGTACATGCAATACCAGATTGGTGAGGATGACGAATGCCACACCGATACCGGCTGCAACCGCGAGATCCCGGATCACATCAATTTCGATGAAGATCAGTGTCAGGAATCCGAAGGCATCGGAAATCAGCGCCAACATGCCCGGAATGTAAAGCGCGCGGAATGCCAGCCGGGCTGCGGTAACCGAGTCAAATCCCTTGGCCGCCTCCACCGCCATAGCGTTGACTATCTGAACGCCGTGACTGATACCAATGGCAAACACCAGGAACGGAACCAGCACCGAGTAGGGGTCCAGCCCGTACCCAAGCAGCCGCAATGTGCCCAACTGCAGGAACACAGCGATAATCGAGGTAAAAACCGGTACCAGTGTTCCCTTGATGCACCGGGAATAACCAAACAGCAGCAGCGTGGTGAGAATGATGGTGATGCCGGCAAACCAGGCGATGGAACCGATACCTTCTATCAGGTCACCCACTTTTTTGGCAAAACCAACAATATGGATGTCAATGTTGGGATTCTGCTCTTCGTACTTGTTCCGTATTTTTTCTTCCAGCTGCCGCGAGAATTCCCCATAGTCCAGCGGTTCCCCGGTTTCCGGATTGTTCTCGTACAGCGGGGCATACACTATCGTGGACTGGAAGTTGTCTGAGATCAGACGACCCACTTCGTTGGAGCGGAGCACGTTCTGACGCAACTGTTCGAGGCTTTCCCGGGAACCATCGTAGTTATCCGGTATCACCGTCCCGCCCTGGAACCCCTGCTCGGTGACTTCCACCCAGCGGACATTCGAGGTCCAGAGCGATTTCAGCCCGGAACGGTCAACCCCGTCCAGATAAAACACCTCGTCAGTGATCTGTTTCAGGGTCTCCATGTACTCTTGCGTGAAGATATCGCCCTCTTCCACTTCCACGGCGATACGCACGAAGTTACCCAGGTTTTCCAGGTCGTCCCGGTACTCCAGCATGTTGACAATGTATGGATGCTCCAGCGGAATCATCCGCTCGAAACTGGCATCCGGCTGGATCTTGACCGCGTTGTAACCTAGAAACAGGGTCAGGAAGAAAAACGCAATCAGGATAATCGCCCGATTGTTGAAGATCAGCCGCTCCAGGAACGGTTCCGCCTTCGGTGTAGTCAGGTAATGTTCGCCCTTGTCATGCTTCGGGTTCGACATTCAATAGCCCCTCTTGTTTTCAATCTGTTGGTGCCACGTCAGGGCGTTATTAAAGGCTCTTGCCGCGAGCATCGGTATGCTTCACGCCACCCTCACCCACAATCACAAGGCTGGTCCCGGATACCGGGACAACGTCCATGACACCCTCCCGGTCGTCCCGGGAATAAGCCCGGAAGGATTCGCCGCCATCGGTACTCATCAGGACCGTGCCGCCATTACCAACCAGGGTGATCCTGCCGTCATCTGCAACAACACCGTCATTGAGCGTTGCCCCGGCTTCGTTCGGGACCATTTTCCAGGTCTCGCCAAGATCAGTGGAGAGGAGCATGTTACCGCGCAGGCCAAATGCCAGAATTTCATTCACCTGCCCCGTGCCGATGGCGCCAAACAGTGAACCTTCATAAGGGCTTTCACGCTTTTCCCAGCTGTCACCGCCATCAACGGAGACGAAAATCTGCCCGGCCTCACCCACAATTACCAGGCCACCTCCAGTGATCTGGGTAATGCTGTTCAGGTGAAAGCCGGTTGGGTTATCAACCCGAGGAGACCAGTCGCGCCAGGTTTCGCCGCCATCTGTGGTGCGCAGAAACATGCCGTAGGCACCCACGACAAAACCGTGGCTCTCGTTCTCAAACCAGACATCGAGAAGAGGATTCACCGGGCCGATGTCCAGATCAGACTCCAGATTCTGCAATGAGAAAATCAGATCATCCAGGGCCCATTCCAGGTCGGCGACCTCTTCCTCAGGAGCTTCTTCTATTCTTTGCTCCATCTCCTCAATCTGTTCCTGGCGACTTTCAATGACAAGCTCCATGGCGCGGATGCCGGTCAACTGAATCTCCCAGCTTTCTCCGGCATCGCTGGAATGAAGCACAACACCGCTATGGCCCACAGCCCAGCCGTGTTGCTCTGTGCCGAAATCAACGCCGGTCAGGGTAACGGAAACCGGAACCTCAGCCTGCTCCCAGCTTTCACCTTCATCCTCAGAGAAAATGATATGCCCACGCTCGCCAACTGCCACGATTTGCCCACCCGCGCGATCTGCGTCAGTGAGCAGATTCTCGGGCGCGAGCAGGGTGGGCCGGGAGGGAACTTCGATGATATCTGCAAGCGCAAACACCGAGGACGCGGACATTGCCATGGATAGTCCAAGACAGGCCGCTCCCAGATTCTTGCACATCAATCTTGTATCCATTCAGATTGCCTATATGTTGTTTTGAACTGTGTCACTCTGCTTTACCGGTTCTACCGGCCTAAACTGCAAACGTACCGGCACCTTTCGGCCACCGGCACTATCCACCACCAGAAGTTTCTGGCAAAAATCGGGCACAATTGCAGGCGCAAGCGTTAACGCACACTCCTGCGACGAAGTGATGACGGCGAGAAGTAACGCCGGTTGGGCACTTCCTCGGTAAACGTCCGGGTTGACGGCTCTTCCGTATCCAGGCCCAGCACGTGATAACGGCGTGCCTGCAGGTCATGATACACGTCCAGAACCGTCCACACGCCTGGAAGTTCATAATAGTTTTTGAGCATGCCCATGGTCACGCGCCAGAGCTCGCCACGACCGTCGTACTGGTCCAGCAGCACCGTGTTCCAGCTGTCAGCATCCACGTAGAAACGACGCTTGCCGTAGATGTGACGCTCGCCCTCTTTCAGGGTGGCCTCGACTACATGCACCCGGTGAAGCTCCCAGCGTGTCAGGTCCGGGTTCAGGTGAGCAACGCCCAGTATCTCGGAATAAGGTGTGCCAGCCTCACCAAGCCTGTAGTTGTTGTAGGGAATATAGATTTCGCGCATTCCCTCATATTCCCAGTTATAGCGATCCAGGGCGCCATTGAAGATATCGGTATCGTCCGCGGTTCTGAGGTTATCGGCGGCCGCAATCGGGGAATCATAGCCCAGGTTCGGGGCACGACGGACACGACGCTGTCCGGCATTATAGCCCCAGCCGTTGCGGGGGTTGATAATCTGGTTCAGGGTTTCATGAACCAGGATAGCGCCACCTGCGAGACGGGGAGGCGACTGGGTGAACGACAAATAATAAAAGATAACATTATCCAGTTCCTCTTCACTGCCCTCGGGATTGTAATAATTGAAGAAGGCTTCTTGCTGGGAGGTAACCAGTGAGTAGTCGCCATCGGTTTGTACGGCAACTTCACTGGAACGACGGGTAATGTTGATGCCGCGCCAGCGAGTCAGATGGTTCCAGATAACCTGCCACGCTTTTTCCTCGTTGTTGCCATGAAGAATCGGGAAGGGGTAACCCGCAAAGGCTCCGTCTATGCCCGCCCCTTCTCCAACAATCTCCGCTTCAACGGCATTTTCTCTGGTATTTTCCGCAACCCAGTCCGGCACCGCGTGGGTGCGCCGGCTCTTGTAGATCGGAATGCGGAATGTGGTCGGGTAGGCGTCCAGCATGGCACGCAGGCCGTCCGTCAGGTACTCGTCGTACTGACCCATATTGGAGGCGTCAATCGTGAACAGCACCTCGTCGTCGGGGAACGGATTGATATGATGCTGGCCACTGCCCTCGTACCCGGCGGGGGCCTCCGTAAGACCTCCCGTCCACGGAGGGATGGTTCCTGCCTCATTTCCGGCCTTCACAGAACCGAAAGGAGTCAGCTCCTGGCCAAGACGAGCGGCCTCACTGGCAGACACAGCAGCATTGACGGGCATGGTAAAAACAGAAAGCACAAACAGACTGCCAAGAATAACCTTGTTTTTGTATTTCATTATTTAACCCTAAACCTGTCTGGAAGCCCTGTGTAAGGCTTTTTTTATTGTGTTGTCATGGAATACCGGCGGCTGACAGACTAACCGATTGGCCGATATTGTCTATCGACCGAAAGTGCGATTTTGTATCCGCCTGCGGCAGGCCGCTTAAACACAGGCGGACACGATTTACAGCTCCTCTTACTGGCCCGCAAGACTCTTGTGAACCACCTCGTAGACATCACGGGACAGGCCGGATTTATCCCTGATGGCTTCAAGTGCTTTTTTCATCTGTTCACCGTGCACCGGTGCATACTTGCGCCAGCGTGTCAGCGGCGATACCAGTCTCGCGGCGATCTGCGGGTTGCTGTCGTCCAGGCGGCGCACCTGCTCCTCCAGGAAGCGATAGCCTGAGCCGTCTTCAGCATGGAACGCCGGGAGATTCTGACCGGCAAACACGCCGATAACGGAGCGAATCTTGTTGGGGTTTTTCCAGTCGAAAGCGGGGTGCGACATCAACTCGCGAATTCTGGAAAGCCCTCCGGTGCGGCTGCTGCCGGCCTGCACTGCAAACCACTGCTCCACCACCTGAGGGTCTGCCTTCCACTGCTCATAGAAGGCGTCCAGCATCTGTTTACACTCCTGTTCGTAACCGGAGTTCACCAGCGCGCGCAATGCCCCCATGCGGTCGGTCATATTGTCTGCCTTGGCAAACTGGCTTTCCGCCAGTGCCCGGCCCTCCTCATCATCCGTATGCAGCAACCACGCAAGCGCGGTATTTCGCAGACTCCTGCGGGCAACGGCTTGCGGCGTCACCTCATAACGACCCTCGACAGAGTTGCGCTTATAGCAGGCAAGCAGATCATCCCGCAAAGCAGTCGCAAGGTGCCCAAGCACCTTTTCGCGGGCGCGGTGAATGTCAGGCACATTGGGCTTGTCAGCCAACTCAATCAGGTAAGCTTCGGAGGGCAACTGCAGCATTTTCGCAACCAGCGCCTGGTCCAGGGATGTATCGGTCAGCAGGCCCCGGTAGGCTTCCGTCAGTCCGGAATCAACCGCTTCGCTGCCAGCCTCTCCAACAAGCCCGCTGATCACATCAACGGCCAGTCGCTGGCCGGCATCCCAGCGATTGAACCCGTCCGGATCGTGACTCATAAGGAACATCAACTGCTCCCGCGTCCACGGATAGTAAACCCTGACCGGCGCCGAGAAGTTTCTCAGCAGTGACGGAACCGGGCACTCAGACACGCCATGGAATTCAAAGGTGTGGCTGGCTTCTGTCAACTCGAGAACACGGTCTGTTGGTTCGTCGGCATCGGTGGCACTGAGTTTCAGCGGCAGGGATTCGCCATCAGCGCCCAGAAGCCCAATGGCAAAGGGGATATGCTGCGGCTTCTTGTTGGTCTGGCCCGGGGTATCGGGGATTCTCTGGTCAATCCTAAGACGGTAGATTCCGGCGGCCTGGTCATATTCATCCTTTACCGTGAGCTCAGGCGTGCCGGCCTGTTCATACCAGAGGCGGAACTGGGACAGATCCCGGCCGCTGGCGTCTTCCATGGCCCGGACGAAGTCGTCCGTGGTCACGGCCTGGCCGTCATGGCGCTCAAAGTAGAGGTCACTACCCTTGCGGAACATGTCCGGGCCGAGCAGCGTATGGATCATGCCCACCACTTCGCAACCCTTCTCATAGATGGTCAGGGTGTAGAAGTTGGTGATTTCCATGTAGGACTCGGGGCGCACAGGATGGGCCATGGGGCCGGAATCCTCGGCAAACTGGGCCGTGCGCAGCATGGTGGCGTCTTCGATGCGCTTGACCGTGGGCGAACCCATATCGGCAGAGAATTGCGAATCCCGGAACACTGTGAAGCCTTCTTTCAGGCTCAGCTGGAACCAGTCGCGGCAGGTAACCCGGTTACCGGACCAGTTGTGAAAATACTCATGGGCAACGATGGACTCGATACGCTGGAACGCCATATCCGTCGCGGTTTCCTGGCTGGCCAGCACGCATGAGGAGTTGAAAATATTCAGCCCCTTGTTCTCCATGGCACCCATGTTGAAATCATCCACTGCAACAATCATGAAAATGTCCAGATCGTATTCGCGGCCGTAAACCTCTTCATCCCAGCGCATGGCACGCTTCAGGGAGTCCATGGCGTGATCGCACTTGTCTGAGTTGCGCGGCTCCACGTACATGCGCAGGTCGATATCGCGCCCGGACAGGGTGCGGAAGCTGTCACGCTTTTCCACCAGGTCGCCGGCAACCAGGGCAAACAGATAGGAGGGTTTCGGGAACGGATCCTCCCAGGTCACGAAGTGCCTGCCACCGTCCAGATCGCCCTTTTCCACATCATTGCCGTTGGAAAGCAGGATGGGAAAGCTGGCCTTGTCCGCCTCGATGCGGGTGCGGAAACGGGCCATTACATCCGGGCGATCGGGGAAGTAGGTGATGCAGCGGAAGCCTTCAGCCTCACACTGGGTACAGAACATACCGGAAGACTGGTAAAGCCCTTCCAGGCGAGTGTTATTCTGGGGTTCAAGCCAGGTCACCACACCCAGTTCAAAGTGGTCCGGAACGTCATGAATCACCAGCCTGTCGACGCTGTCCTCGTAGGCGTCTATCCCCAGTTCTTTGCCATCCAGGCTGAGGGACTCCAGCTTAGTCAGGGTATCGCTGTTCAGCTCGACACTCGTGTCTGAACTGTCGCTGTCAGGGTTACGGCGCATGGACAGGACGCTATGAACTCGTGCCCCGTCTTCAAACAGCTCGAATCGAAGATCCACGTGATCCACCAGAAAAACGGGGACGCGGTAATCCTTCAGGTAAATGGTCTGTGGCTGGTTGGTACGCATTGGTTATCTCCAGAATTGGTTGGGCCTGGTTCAGCTGTTCGGAAAGACCCGGAAGCGGATTTCGTAACCGGTGTACTTGCGGATATTGATGACGCCCGTGTCCAGAAGCAGATACTGGCCCTTGATCCCCTGCAGCACACCCTCCGCGGTGGGTAATTTGTCCAGATTATGGGTTTTTACCGTCCGGGGCCACACCTGGACCGGATAACCCAGGGCAAGGCCAGCTTCTTCGACCGCTCTGATGGTGTTTTCACCATGGGTGGCCCGAAGTTCGGACAGGTCGTCGGCAATCAGATCGAGGATGCGACCTCGCTCTGCAACCAGATCCAGCTCTGGTATGTCGCCCTTCAGCATCGTCCGCCAGTTGGTGCGATCCGCCACGTACTTTTTGCAGGCCACCTCAACGAAGCCCGCCAGTTGGCGGGTGGCCACACGTACCATGGGAATAGCGTCAACAGCGCCCTGATCAATCCAGCGGGTGGGTACCTGCGAGCCCCGGGTAATGCCGACTTTCAGGCCGGACGAGTTGGCCAGATAAACCACATGTTCAACCATGCAGTGGCTTTCACCCCACTCCGGCTCACGGCAGGTGCCCTGGTGATAATGGCACTTTTCCGGGCTCATGATACAGCTGTCACAGGCCGCCAGTTTGCGAAAGCACGGATAGCAGAAACCCTGACTGAAACTCTTGTTGGTCTTGCGGTCGCAATTGATGCAGCGTATCACCCCGTCAAAATCGAACTGCACGGGGTATCCCAGCATCTCGTTCAAAGGCACACGGGTGTCACCCACCCGAATGGTATAACTGACCGGCTGGCCCGGTTCTGCCGGCATCTTGCGCAGGCGACCGGTGACATCAACCAGTGGGGTCAAGACTTCACCTCGAAGAACTGGTCGGAGTCTGCCGCCCCGTTGGTGGAGTTACCAGCGGTACGGCTCACGCTGGGGTCACAGGCTGTTCCCGCCTTCTTGCCACGATCCAGGTAGCCAACCCGCTCTTCCCTGGGAATCTGGTGGTGGTCCTCGTAGTAGATAACCGCCTCCATGCAGATTGAGCGCTGCTCATCGCTAAGCTTGCGACCATCCGGCCATTTGCCCAGCTCCAGGGCTCTCTTGAGGCTCTGATAGACCGCCGGATCCAGCCTCTCAATCAGCTCTTCGTAAGTCATGTCATCCTCCAGCAAAAAAAGTGAGCAAACCCGTTGACACCATTAAACGATAATGATTATCATTATTTCGCCAAATGACCAAGGTCGTGTTCATTTGGTCTCTCTCATCAGGAGCTAAACGCTCTTTTTATGCCCCGCGATTTCGCGGGGCTTTTTTTGGTACCGGCAAAATCGCGGCCAGGGCCAGGCCGGCCACAAAGCCCCCCAGATGGGCCTCATTCGCCATTCGCCCCAACCCCAGAACTTCCGGCAGGGATGTGAACCCGATGACCATCCAGGCCACCGCAAAGGTAATCAATGCGGGGGGAAACTGAAACCTGGGGACCTGCCGCTGGCTGAGCCAGCAATAGCCGAGAATGCCGTAAACCACGCCGGACAGCCCGCCGAACAGCGGGCCGGAGACGATATACTGCAATCCGTTGGACAACAGACTGGTCACCACAAACAACACCAGCAACCGGACACGACCATCGAACCATTCAATCTGGCTCCCCAGGAACCAGAGCATGACAGAATTGAACAGGATGTGAGTCCAGCTGAAGTGCAAAAAATCCGGCGTAATCAGGCGCCATACCTGACCACTTGCCAATGTTGAGGACAGTGCCTGGACACGCTCTGCCATGCTGCCCCACTCGTAAACCCGAGGGTCCACAAACATCAGCAGGGTGGAGAGCTGGTTCTGCCCCATGCCAGTGACCCACGCCATCAGTACCGCCAGAATGATCATTCCAAGCACCACCGGTGCATGGCGTGGTGACGGCTGCCAGCGGCCCCCGACAAACACCGGCGACTGTGCGGTTGTATTCACCGCCTGCTGAACCTCCGGCTCGCTCAGGAACCGCTCAAGGGCCTGCAGGACTGGTTCCGTATGCTCGGGGTTTTCCAGCCACAGCACCTGGTATCCGCCCTCCTCGGTAATCCGGTGGTCCACCCCCTGCTCTTTAAGCCAGCGACTGAAGCCTTCCAGGTTGATCGAGGTGTCGATCTGCTTGATTCGGTACACAGGCTACCTCGCCACGCTGTCTTCGCTGGTGGGATAATCCGGCTGTTCCGGCCGCTCAACATCCACCCAGACGAACTTGTCCCGGGACAACGTGCGCTCGCCGTCCAGCCGATAGGCCACCAGTTTGCCGTATTTGACGGCACTGAAATCGATACAGGCGACGTTGTGTTTGAGCGGCGCCGGCTCACCTTCCATCCAGTAATGCCCCACGAACACGGGCGGTGCCGAAGACGGATAGCTGATCAACTGGCTGCGCTCCGCGTCCGTGAGCTCGCGGCTGGCAACCTCTTCTGGCAGCGGATCCGGCTGGAACACCACATCGGCGTAGGTTCTGGGATTGTCTGCCCAGAACTTGGTACGAAAGAACTCTCTCACATAGCCATCCTTGCCGGTGATCTTCACACCTGGCGGCAACCGAAGATCAGTACCTCGCAAAAGGGTATCCATCACCTGGCCGGCGAAAGACTCAATGGCAGCAGAGGCGTGGAGAAAATCGTCGTCAATACAGGCCCCACCCTGGCTTTCCTTGAATTTGTTGATCAGGTCACTGTCCCAGCACGCGTGCACCGCCCGGAAGTCCGACTCATCAATGAACAACGGAATGGTGTAGAACCACTCCAGAAACTCGTTCCATTCATGGGGATAATGCTCGAACTGCTCAAGGGTCTCGCGGATAAGCCGGTCGTGCCGGGCATTGTGCTCACGCAGGAAAGTCTTGCCGCTGCCCGGCCGGGCGCGGGTACAGTAACCGAGTGCGTTGTATTCGTGATTGCCCATCACAATGCGGGCAGAGCCGTGGTCAACCATGTCCCGCACCAGATGCAGGGACTCACGGATACGCGGGCCCCGGTCAATAATATCGCCGATAAATATGGCCTGCCGCCGCGGGTGTTCGTAAACACCGTTGACCTTGCGGTAGCCCATCTGGGCCAGCAGGCGCTCCAGGGTGTGGGCGCATCCGTGAATATCGCCGATGATGTCGTAGCCGCGGCTTGCGGATCTAGCCTGTCCTACCATGTTTTTAACTCGCTGCAATCTCACTGGCCCAGCCCAGCTTGTCCCGGCATGTGGCGTAAAAATTGTGGTCCGCGGGATGAATAAGGCGGATCTTGAAAGGCTTCTTGGTGATACGGATGATATCGCCGGGTGCACAGGCAATGTTCATCTGGCCGTCAAAACTGATTTGCGGGTAAGTTTCATTGGTCTCACCAATCACCAGCTTGATCTCGCTTTTGCCATCCACCACGATCGGGCGGCTACTCAGCGTATGCGGGAACATCGGCACCAATACCACGGCATCCAGTTTGGGATGCATGATGGGCCCTCCCGCCGACAGCGAATACGCAGTCGACCCGGTTGGAGTCGCCACGATAAGTCCATCTGACCGCTGGCTGTATACGAAATGTCCGTCGATATACAGGTCAAAACCGATCATCCGGGTGGATTTGCCGGGATGGAGCACGACATCGTTGAGGGCAGTCCCGAAACCCAGGGGCTGGCCGTTGCGCTCCACATGCCCGTCCAGCAGGAATCGCGTCTCTTCGATATATTCGCCCTGAAGGACCTTGCCCAGCCGCTCTTCCAGATCGGATGGTGATATGTCGGTCAGAAAGCCCAGCCGGCCGCGATTGACGCCCAATAGCGGAATTTTGGACTTGGCCAGTTCCCTGGCTGCGCCCAGCAGGCTGCCGTCTCCACCCACAACAATCACCAGATCACAGATTTCCCCGAGAAGCTTTTTGCTTGCCACCTGCAGGCCATGCCCTGGCAACATGCTGGCCGTGTCTTCTTCGATGATCACGTGATAGTGGTTGTTGACCAGATACTGTTTGAGCTGACGCAGCGACTCGACCACTTTGACACTGCCCATGCGGCCAATCACGCCAATGTTTCTGAATTGATCCATGTAGCTTCCTGTGGATATCTGTATGGGCCGGGGGGCGATCTGGCTGGCCTCCCGGAAAGGTCTGGGGACCATAGTAACGAAATACGGCCTGATTCTGAAAAAAGATCCCGTCGAGGGCAGGTAATGCGGCGTCAGTTCTCGGTCTGCGGCTGGTGCTTTTCGCAACGATCATCGATTCCCGGCCGGAAGTCGGCGGGCTGACTGACCCGCATGACCGGTTCGTCACAAAGGCTGCCGTCATCATTGCGATGATGGCAGACCGGGCTCTCGTAATGCTCCAGCCATTCCCTGTAGGCGGGCTCGTTCAGGCCACAGCGCTCGGCAGCATAGGCCACCGGGTTACGGAAGTAGGTTTCAATATCGTCGTATGGCAGGGTGATGTGACCAACGCCGGGGTGATACGCCACCAGAAAAACCGAGTGACTTTGCAGATGCTCCATGAACGAGTCTTCGGTCGGTGCCTGGTGAAGCAGTTCGTGGTTTTCCCGCTCAAGGGCCACGATTTTTTCGTCCCGCAGCTCCAGTTCCCGCTGGCGACGCTCCAGTTGTTCCCGCAACAGAACAACCTCGGCATCGGCCGTGGCGTCATTCCGCTGCCTGCGCTCATCACCGCCGGCGATCTGCTCCTGCATCGACAGGTACTGTTCATTACGCTCGGCAAGGCGCGTTTTCAACTGCTCGTTGCTGAGCTTCTGGCGCTCGAACTTTTGCTGCAGCTCCGCCATTTCGTTGCGCAGCGCCTGCATTTCGTGGCGGTTCTCCCGCTGAATATCAGACAGGGCGTCCCTGTGAACGCTTTGCAGCGTCTTGATGCGAAGCCGCTGTTCACGGATGACACGCGCCAGGCGCACACGGTCCGCTGACGATTCGATATCTTCCGGGGAACGGGACTCGTCCCCGAGGACTGGAATATCTTCCTCCGGCTCGGGCTCCACTTTCCGGAACTTCAGGCTGTTGGCATCAATGGCGCGCCGAATAGCCTGGAAATGGTTACTCCCCGGAGTCATGTCCGGATCCCACAGCTCCTCAGCGTTGGCTGACTCCGGGCACTGACTGCGGCATACCAGGCGAATCGGGCCGGCCCCCATGTCGGGGCCCTTGGCACCCTTTTTTGCGAGCTTCTCCACCGGCAGATTCCAGTGGCTGTCTGCCCGACCCTCTTCATCAAAATAGATACGGAAAAACACCAGGGACTGCACGTGAAGATCGGCACCCAGAAGCACATACACAGCCTTGACGTCGGTGTCCGCGAGATCCGAAAGCCCTACGTAGCCATCAAGAAAGGCACCAAACTCCGACGCACGCATCTGCCTCGACACACTGCTGCCGTCCATGAACATTACCGCCGAATAACCATCATGCGCCTGGTCGGCAGACCCCATTGCAGACTCCCACTCTCCGAAAAACTGACAGACTTCCGGATTGTAGTCTAGCGGGTCAGTGCCCGCTGGACAGAGGAAAAGTGCAACGTTTTGTGATCATGGGGCATGAAGCACGGTTATTGCTCCTGACCCCGGCCACGGACCACCCTCATGCTCTCAGAGCTCCGCTGCCAGACGGCTGCCCTGATCAATGGCGCGCTTGGCATCCAGTTCCGCCGCCACATCAGCACCACCGATCAGGTGAACCTGCATTCCGGCGGCCTCCAGACCATCCTGCAATTCCCGCAGTGGCTCCTGGCCGGCGCAGATCACGATGGTATCCACGGGCAACACCCGGTCTTCACCCTGCTCGGCGCCTTTCGGGGTCACGGTGATGTGCAGACCTTCATCGTCAATCCTGCGGTAACTGACACCCGACACCATCTGGACCTGCCGGTTTTTCAGGGAGGTGCGGTGAATCCAGCCGGTGGTCTTGCCAAGGTTCTTGCCCACCTTCGAGGTTTTGCGCTGAAGCAGGTGCACCTCCCGCGCAGGTTCTGGCACTTCCGGCTCAACGCCCTGGATACCACCCCGATGCTCGACGGTCAGGTCCACACCCCACTCCCGCATGAATTCCTGCGGATCCAGCGCCGTGGGGGTGCCCTTGTGAACGATGAACTCGGAGACATCGAAGCCGATACCGCCAGCGCCGATGACCGCCACCTTCTGGCCAACGGGCTTCCTCCCCAGCAGGGCATCCAGGTAGCCAATCACTTTGGGATTGTCCACGCCCTCGATGTCCGGGGTCCGGGGCCTGACCCCGGTGGCCAGCACCACATGGTCAAACCCTCCAGCCTTCAGATCTCCCACATCGACCCGGGTGTTCAGGCGAACATTCACTCCGTGCTTGTCCAGCATCACCCGGTAATAACGTAAGGTTTCATAGAATTCCTCCTTGCCCGGGATCAGCTTGGCGACATTGAACTGGCCACCGACTTCACTGCCGGCATCGAACAGGGTGACATTGTGACCCCGCTCTGCTGCCACGGAAGCGAATGCCAGACCAGCGGGGCCGGCACCCACCACGGCGATATTTTTCGGCGCTGCCGTTTTCAGGTAGGCAAGCTCGGTTTCATGACAGGCACGGGGGTTAACCAGGCACGAGGTCAGCTTGCCACTGAACGTGTGGTCCAGGCAGGCCTGGTTGCAGCCTATGCAGGTGTTGATCTCCTCGGCGCGGTCTTCTGCTGCTTTGCGCACCAGATCCGCATCCGCCAGGAACGGGCGGGCCATGGAAACCATATCGGCATCCCCCTCCGCCAGAATCTTTTCGGCAACATCCGGCATATTGATGCGGTTGGTGGTCACCAGGGGAATAGTCACTTCATCCCGCAGGCGTGCGGTAACCTTGGTAAAAGCACCTCGCGGAACGGAGGTGGCAATGGTCGGCACCCGGGCCTCGTGCCAGCCAATACCGGTGTTGATGATGGTGGCTCCGGCTTTTTCAATTTCCTTGGCCAGCTGTACCACTTCTTCCCAGGTGCTGCCGTCTTCAATCAGATCCAGCATCGACAGGCGGTAAATCAGAATAAAATCGCTTCCCACCCGCTCACGGACGCGGCGAACTATCTCGATGGGCAGACGGATGCGGTTTTCGTAGCTGCCTCCCCACCGATCGGTACGGTGATTGGTATGGGCCACGATGAACTGGTTAATGAAATAGCCCTCCGAACCCATGATTTCCACGCCGTCATACCCCGCTTCCCTGGCCAGCGCCGCGCAGTTCACATAATCATCGATCTGCTTTTCGATACCGGCTTCGTCCAGCGCTTTGGGCTTCAACGGATTAATGGGCGCCTGAATGGCCGATGGCGCTACCAGTTCCGGATGATAGGCGTAACGACCGGCGTGGAGAATCTGCATGCAGATCTTGCCATCGGCATCGTGCACTGCGCGGGTGATGACCTTGTGCCTGTCGGCTTCTTCCCGGGTGCTCATTTTTGCGGCATGCTGAAACACGGCGCCTTCGACATTCGGTGAAATACCACCGGTGACAATAAGGCCGGCCCCGCCGCGGGCGCGCTCGGAATAAAACACGGCAAGCCGCTCGAAACCGTTCTTCGCCTCTTCCAGACCCGTGTGCATGGAACCCATCAGCGTGCGGTTGCGAAGACGTGTGAACCCGAGATCCAAAGGTTCCAGCAGGTTGGGATAGCGCGTAACGCCTGGTGTCGAAGTGCTCATGGTCTCTCCTCATTGTTTGGCCGGCGATGCCGAATTATGGGCTCTAAGGTATTCCCGGAGCTTGAACCAGACAATATCCCCGGATCACAATCTGATATCCTCAGATAACTTGTCAGACAATACCGGATTCCATGCGCCCCATAACCAGACACAAGAACCCTCTCGGAGACATCAGCGTGCTGTACGTTGCCGTCATGGCGCGGGCCATACGGGCTGAAGGCGAGGATCCTGCGGACCTGCTGGGACGTTTCGGACTCAATGAGCAGGCACTGGGGACACCGGAGGCCCGCATCAGCATCCCCCGGTTCATGCGAATGGGCCAGGCAGCCATCGCGCTCACCGGCAATCCCGCACTGGGGCTCACCATGGGTCAACTGTCGCGACCGGTGGATGCAGGCATCGCCGGACTAGCCGCCCAGTCGGCGCCCACAGCAGGTGCGGCTATCGACACCCTGATACGCTATGCTCTGCTCACCAGCCGGAACAGCCGCGGAGTGCCATGGACAGCCGATCGTGGCCGCGAGGCGCATTTCTACTCGATCAAGCCCTACAACGTGTTCAACTTTTTTGTGGTGGACTCGGTGCTGGCCGCCTGGACGCGGTTTCTGAGAGTTATTACCGGCCAGGAGGAGGTTATCGAACGGGTGACCATCGAATACCCTTCCCGGAACATGGCGGACCTGTTTGAGCAGTGGTTTGCCTGTCCGGTGAGGTTTGGGGCCGAAGGTAACAGCCTGAGGCTGGCTCCGGGCGTGGCAGACGCAGTCTCGCTGCAGGCGCAGCCGGCCATGTTCGAACAGTTGTCAGCGGACTGTCAGCAGGACCTGGCGCGGATCCGGGCCGGCTGGAGCACCGGAGATCGGGTGAAGGACCTGCTTCCTGCCCTGATGCAGGGCGATACCCCGACCCTGGCCACCATTGCGGAGAGACTTGGCATGGCCCCCTGGACCCTGCAAAGGCTTCTGGCGGAGGAAAATACCGGATTTCGGGAATTGGTGGACGAAACCCGCAAGGAACTGGCGATGGAGTACATCCGGGAAACCCGCGCTTCGCTATCGGAAATTGCCTGGCTATTGGGGTTTGCCAATCCGGCAGCCTTCCATAAAGCCTGGCGGCGCTGGTTTGCGACCAGTCCGGGGGAACACAGAAAGCAGTACCTGGCTGAGCAGAACGACAAGGGGCTTCGCTAGCCAGCAGAACCGGGCTTACAGTTCGGTGGCGTCATCCGGGGCTTCGTCGTCATCATAATCTTCAAACTGACAGTCCATCAGTTCTTCTTCGTAATCAGACATCATTCATCTCCTGTGCATCAAGCGGGCAAAGGATGACAGGCAATTGTTACATCGGGATGAATCGGGGATGACAGCAGACAGATTTACTGAGGGGAAGAAAATGGCGGAGCGGACGGGACTCGAACCCGCGACCCCCGGCGTGACAGGCCGGTATTCTAACCAGCTGAACTACCGCTCCGCGTGAGCCGCCACCTCTGGCACAATCAAGGGTGTGATTGCTCGGTGACAACGAGGGCGCATTATAAAGAGGCAGCCTCGCATGTCAACGTTTTTCATGAAAAAGATGCTCCAGGAGAATTAACGCCATGACAGATACTTTAACCTATCACAATCGCCCGCCGGGCCTATGGTCACTTTACGGCAAGGTACTGCTGCCCCGGAGAAAGTCACCCTCCGGCGGTGATATCCGGATTCCCCGGTTGTCTGCGAAACTGACCGGGGTCAGCACGGCCAACGACAATCTGAAACGTTACCAGGCCATATGCGGGTTTGCGCAGCGAACGACCGTGCCCATCACCTGGCCCCATATACTGGCATTCCCCCTACACCTGAAGCTGCTGACGGAGACCGCTTTCCCCCTGCCACTGCTGGGTCTGGTACACCTTCGTAACCACATCACCCAGCATCGCCCTATAGGTGCCGGAGAGAGTCTGGACATCGTGGTGAGACTGGGAGATCAGAGCACCACCCCCAAGGGCCTCGAGTTCGACCTGGTCACCAAAGCCTGGGCAGGCGGCCGCCTGGTGTGGGAAGAAACCAGCACCACCCTGTTCCGGCAAGCGGATAAAAACGGCAGACACTCCGGCGACAAGTCACCAGAACTGCCGCGCTACCCCGAGACCGCAGAGATCCGCGCGCCGGAGTCCATTGGCCGGCAGTATGCTGACGTGTCAGGGGACAGAAACCCGATCCATCTTCATGCATTGACCGCGAAGGCGTTCGGTTTCCCTCGGGCCATCGCCCATGGAATGTGGAGCAAGGCCCGGGTGCTGGCCCTGTTGGAACAGCAGAGCGGCTGGCGGCAGGATGCGGTATCGGTCTCGTGCCAGTTCAAAAAGCCACTGTTTCTGCCTGGAACAGCACAGCTCAACTGGCAGGCCGGAACGTCCACCTGGGAGTATCAATTGCTGAATGCATCAGGAAATGCGCCTCACCTCAACGGCAAGGTTCACTGGGGAAGCTGAGCCGGTTATTCCGCCGGCTTTGACTCGTCGGCCTCGGCTCTGCAGGAGATGCCATCGGCGCCTGCCACTGGCAAAGTGAAATAGAAGCAGGCGCCACCCAGCTGTGGGCGTTCGAAGCCGATATCACCGCCCTGGGCCTGGATCAGCGAACGGCATGTTGGCAGGCCGATACCCATGCCCTCTTCCTTGGTGGTGTAGAAAGGCAGAAAGAGTTTCTCTTCTGCGTCATCCGGCAAACCGATACCATGATCGGTCACTGAAACCCTGACACAGCGACCGCCGGACATGGCCACGTCCACTTCCACCGGGGCTGAGGAATTCGCACTGCGTGTCGACTCCAGGGCATTGCGGATCAGGTTCAGCGCTACCTGCTGAACCTGAATGGGATCGGCCAGCACCTCAGGCACGTCATCAGCGACGGAAATCTGAACGCCGCCTTCATTATTGCGAATATCCACTTCCGCAAACTGGCGGGTATCCTCAAGCAACGCGGCGAGGGAAAGCACGTCCTTCCCCGCCGCCGGTTTTTTCATGAACCGGCGAATCCGGCGGATTACTTCACTGGCGCGGTGCGACTGGGCCTCGATTTTCTCCAGCGTGTCCTCGAGCAACGGGTAATCCGGCTCTTCTTTGGCCAGAACCCGCTTGGCAACACGCGCATAATTGGTGATGGCGGTCAGCGGCTGATTGACTTCGTGGGCCACACCCGCCGCCATCTCACCCATGGTGGTCAGGCGTGAGAAATGGGCGATCTGTTCCCGCTGCTCCTGAACCAGGTTGCGGGCTTCTTCAAGCGCCCGCTCACTCTCAAGTTCGGTGGTGATATCACGAAAAACAACCACCGCCCCGTGCAGTTCATCCCCGTCAAGATTGGGCGTGGAGCGATATTCGACCGGAAACGCAGCGCCATCTGCCCGCAGCATTTCGATGTTGCGCTGGTTTTCCGCAACTCCCTGGCTGCAGGTGGCATAAACCGGCAGTGACTCGCATCCCTGGCCGGCCGTGCGGAAATGCAGTTCAAAAAAATTCTGGCCGACCAGCTCCTCGGCTGAGCTGCGCATGATCAGGGCAGCGGCGGGATTGGCAAATACGATAACGCCACTGGCATCCAGCCCGTAGATACCTTCGCTGATGGAGTTCAGTATGCGGGCCTGATCATTTTCGAGCTGGCGATTACGTGCCTGGAGCTCCCGCTCCAGACGGATAACCCGGGCATGGGTTTTAACCCTGGCGATCACTTCCTGGGCCTGGAAGGGCTTGGAGATATAATCGGCACCACCCAGGGAGAAGCCCCGGACTTTGGCCTGAAGATCGTCAAGGGCGGAGAGAAATACAACCGCGCTATCGGAGGTAACCGGGTCGGCCTTGAGGCGCTCACAGACCTGATAGCCGTCCAGTTCCGGCATCATGATGTCGAGCAGGATAACTTCAGGCTGGTGGCGATGAGCGAGGTCCAGGGCCTTTTCACCATCGTTGGCGATGAGCAGGCGATAGCCCTTGTCCTTGAGGGTTTCGTAAAGAACCTTCAGGTTCTGCGGGTTGTCGTCAACGAGCAGAACCGTTACGTCTGATGTCTCCAGGACAGCATCTGTCATATAAATACAGCCGGTTACGATGGTCACTGCATAATGCCGGCCAAATCAGCGCGCGTCGATAAGGTCCTTTACGGACAGCACCATACGCACCAGGTGTGCCAACGAATGGGTACCCATCTTGTGCATCACCCGTGAACGGTGTATCTCAACGGTCCGCTGGCTGATTTCAAGCTCAATGGCAATGACCTTGTTGGCCTGCCCCGCAATCATCCGGTCCATGATCTCGTGTTCGCGCGGGGTCAGGCTCTTCACGCGGCGCAGGATTTCCTGTTTCTCGCCGAGGGTTTTGCGCTGCTCCCGGTCCTGCTCGAGTGCCGCCTCGATTTTCTGCAACAGGGCTTCTTCCCGGTAGGGTTTCTGGATAAAGTCCACCGCCCCCTCTTTCATGGCGTCGACGGCCATCGGCACATCACCATGGCCGGTCACAAAGATGATCGGGAGGATGGAGTGCTTTTCGTTCAGCTTTTTCTGAAGTTCCATGCCGTCCATACCAGGCATACGAATATCCAGCACGATGCAGCCTGCCATCTTGTCGGAATAATCCTTCAGGAATGCGTTGGCATTCTCGTAAGTTCTGACGGGCTTGCCATCGGATTTCAGCAGCAGTTCCAGGGAATCACGAACCGCCTCGTCATCCTCAACCACGTACACCGTTTGCTGGGTATCAGTCATGTGCCTTGCCTCTCCTTCTCGATTACCGTCGATAGGGCTCAGTGGATCGACGGATCTTTGTGATCGTCCCGGGCATGCTCCTGACGCTCATGCTCGCGCATTTTTTCCAGGCGTTGCTGAATCATGCCAAAAACGCTCTGCCTGGGATACCTGCCTTTCCTGTCTGCCTTGCCTGCCGGCTTGCCCAGCAGCAGGGCGATGGCGTCCTCTGCCCGGGTCACCGAATGAACGACAAACTTGCCGTCACGGACAGCCTGAACCACTTCCTGGTCGAGCATCAGATTCTGGACATTGGTTGCAGGTACGATCACGCCCTGGGTTCCGGTCAATTCCCCAAGAAGTTTACAGGTGCTGAAAAATCCCTCCACCTTCTCATTGACCCCCCCGATCGGCTGAACCTCCCCAAACTGGTTCACCGACCCGGTGATCGCCAGATCCTGGCGCACGGGCAACCCCGACAGCGACGAAACCAGCGCGCACATTTCTGCCAGGGAGGCGCTGTCACCATCCACCTCACCGTAGTTCTGCTCGAACGTCAGGCTGGCAGACAGGTGCATGGGATCATTCACCGCAAAATGGGCAGAAAGCCAGGAGCTGAGTATCATCACGCCCTTGGAATGGATATTCCCCCCCAGCTTGACATCACGCTCGATGTCCATCACACCGCCATCTCCATAATAGCAGGTGGCGGTAATTCTGTTGGACAGCCCGAACTCAAAGCCGCCGGTCGAAAGCACCGAAAGCGCATTCACCTGCCCTACGCAGGTACCCGTGGTAGACACCAGCGTTGACCCGTCACGGATAGAGTCGTAGAACTGATCCCGAATGCGGCTGCTACGATATCGGGCGCTTTCCAGCGCCTGGTCCACGTGGGAGTTCTGGATCAGCCTGGCCCCGGCCTGCCGCGCCCAGTAGTCGGATTCGCGCAACAGGTTGGCAATGTCCGCGGCATGCAGTGACAGGCGGTCCTGATGCTCCGCCATGCGCGCACTGTGCTCGATGATGCGGGCCACCGCCCTGTTGCTGCAGTGAAGCAACTTCTTTTCATCCACAAGGCTGGCGATGAACTTGGCGTACAGAACCTGGCTCTCATCTGTGCGCATCATTTCATTCTCGAAATCTGCCGTCACCCGGAACAGCTCGGCAAACTCGGGATCATAGTCCTGCAGCAGCATCCAGGTTTCCCGGTCGCCGAACAACACGATTTTCACGTCCAGCGGGATTGCCTCAGGCTCCAGCGAAATGGTGCCTGACAAGGTCAACTCCCGTTCCAGGGAATTGATCTGGATGGATTTGGAGCGCAATGCGCGCTTGATGCCATCCCACACGAATGGCTGCTCCAGAACCTTGATGGCATCCATCAGCAGATAGCCGCCATTGGCACGGTGAAGACTGCCCGGGCGGATAAGCGAGAAATCGGTAAACACGGTGCCTTTAAAGGTTACACTTTCGACATAACCGAACAGGTTGTGGTAGGTGGGATTATCCTCCACCACCACAGGCACTTCATCGGTTTTCTGGTGGACCAGCACGTTCACCAGATAGCGACGGGGCATTTTCTTGTCGAGCGAGGCGTAGGCGATCGCTGCCTGCTCTTCATTATCTTCCAGGAATATTTCCAGGCTTTCTGACAGGTCCTTGCGCACAGCCTCGAAGTAGGCAACCACATCCGGCTGGTCCCGATACTTTTCTACCAGTTCATCGATCTGGTGGCCCGAGATTCCCTCCAGGGTCTCTTCATTAAGAGCCTGCTGGCTCTCTGCATACTCCTGCTCCCAGTCCGCCAGTTTGCGCAGTGCCTGGCGCAGCTTTTTCTCAAGCTTGTTGATATCGCTCTCGAATTTCTCCCGCTGCTCTTCGGTCAGCGCCTGGAATGACTCAGCGGTGTGGGGCTCCTTGCCGTTCATCGCCACCAGGCGGTAGCCTCCCGGAGTGGTGATATTCAGGCTCACTTTTTTGCGTTTTGCCTGGGCCGCGACCTTTTCCAGCTCGTCTTCCTGTTTTTTGGTGTAGTCGTTCTTCAGTTTCTCAGCACGCTCCAGAAAACTGTCGCTGTCAAAGGTCTGGGGGATCATCTTCATCAGACGCCCCATCAGCTTTTCCATGTCCTGTTTCAGTTCGGTGCCTTTGCCGGCAGGAAGTCTGAGCATCCTGGGCACGCGGGGCTCTTCGAAGTTGGCCACATAACACCAGTCATGGCTCTGATTCTCGGTGTCCACGTGATGCTCCAGGTAACGCAGCATCATGGTGCGTTTGCCCAGGCCGTTGCGGCCGACCGCGTAGACGTTATAGCCGCCATGGGGCATGGCCAGGGCAAAGCGCACCGCCGCCTGGGCACGGTTCTGCCCGACGATTTCTGCCAGCGGCTCGAGTTGTCTGGTGGTCTTGAACGGTAAATCTTTTAAAACACAGGCTTTATAAAGCTGGTTCAGGGACAGTGACTTCAAGATTCGGTCCTGTAACGGAATGAAAGCATTTGGTGTTGGCCGGTCATTGTAGAATCTGGGGCCCGCCCTGTCGCGGTCGGGCTACAGATTTCGCCAAACTTGTGGGTGAATCGATCAATCAGGCACGATTACCGATGGGTTCAGTTTGAAGGCAGGAAAACACAGAAAGCGTCAGTCCATCAGGTGTTCAGACAGTTTTGACCTGATCCCGTCAGGAATCGGAAGCGCTTTTTCTCGCTCGTAGTCAAAATGAATCAACACGGCTACGCCGCGGGCAATCTGTTTGCCGCTCTGCCATGCCTCCTGGACAACGTGAAAGGACGTGTTGCCGATCTTGCCGATCCCGGTACGAATCTCCACAGGCTGGTGCCAGTAACTTTGTGCCATCAGGTCGATTTCCAGCCGCGCAATGATCAGCGGCCAGGTTTCCGCCTCAAGGGTAGGATGAAAAATCCGGAACAGCGGCTTTCGGGCCTGTTCGAACCAGACCGGCAGGGTGGTGTTGCTGATATGCCCCAGGGCATCGGTATCGCTGAAACGTGGTTCCAGTTCAAGATGAAACATGACGTCTTCCCAATTTCCAAAACCGCCTACTATACACCGGCGGTAAGGAAAGACCCCAGTCATTCTCTTACCTAGAACAGACCCGCATCCAGGCCAGCCGCCACATAAAGCCCGAGTTCCCGGCACTGGTCCTCGAACTCGTCCCTATACTCGCCATGACACAGCAGTGGCTCCTGTACCAGGCGCCAGCGCAAACCAGTCGTGATGGATTCGATAGCACGATGAGTGCCTGTGCCGTCAAGTCCGGCGCGGATGTAAAACGTGAAGGGCAGGCCCTGGGTTCTCTCAAGGCAGGGATAATAGCTGCGGTCGAAGAAATCTTTAAGGGCGCCACTCATGTAGCCCAGATTTTCAGTAGTACCGAGGATAATGGCATCACACGCCAGAACATCGTCGGGGCCGGCTTCCAGAGGCGGACGCACCGTCACCTCGACGTTTTCAATGTCCTGATGTTTTGCCCCCTGTGCTACGGCTTCCCGCAGTTTGAGGGTATTCGGGGAGGGTGCATGGGCAATAACCAGCAGTCTTTTCTTCGTCTCCATACCACCTCCCCCGACAGGTCAGGTACTCACAACAGCACTTAGAGAAGCTCACCATTGGCGTCTGCTGTTATCTCTTCAGCGACGGCTTCTTTCTTTACCGGCTTCGGCATCAGCTTGTCGCGCACAGCGGCTTCAATTTCGTTAGCAATCTCCCGATTCTCTTCCAGGAACTTGCAGGCATTGGCCTTGCCCTGGCCGATCTTGTCGCCCTTATAGGCATACCAGGCACCGGACTTGTCCACAAAGCCCTCCTTGACACCCATATCAAGCACTTCGGCCATATGGTAAATGCCCTTGCCGTACATGATCTGGAATTCCGCCTGTTTGAACGGGGGAGAAACCTTGTTCTTGACCACTTTCACGCGGGTTTCGTTGCCAACAACCTCGTCGCCTTCCTTGACCGAGCCGATGCGGCGGATGTCCAGGCGAACCGAGGCGTAAAACTTCAGCGCGTTACCACCGGTGGTGGTTTCCGGGCTGCCGAACATAACGCCGATTTTCATGCGGATCTGGTTGATGAAGATCAGCAGACAGTTGGCGTGCTTGATGTTACCGGTCAGTTTCCGCAACGCCTGGGACATCAACCGAGCCTGAAGGCCCACGTGACTGTCACCCATTTCACCTTCGATTTCGGCTTTCGGAGTCAGCGCAGCGACAGAGTCGACAATAATGATGTCTACCGCATTGGAGCGCACCAGCATGTCGGCGATTTCCAGCGCCTGTTCACCGGTATCCGGCTGGGATACCAGCAGATCGTCCACGTTCACGCCCAGCTTTTCGGCGTAAATGGGATCCAGAGCGTGTTCCGCATCGATAAAGGCGCAGGTTTTGCCATCCTTCTGGGCTTCGGCGATCACCTGAAGGGTCAGTGTGGTTTTACCGGAACTTTCCGGGCCATAAATCTCGCAAACCCGCCCGTAAGGCAGGCCACCAATACCCAGGGCTACATCCAGCCCAAGGGACCCGGTGGAAACCGCAGGAATGGCCTCACGGGGCTGGTCACCCATTTTCATCACGGCGCCCTTGCCGAACTGGCGTTCAATCTGGCTAAGTGCCGCGCTCAGTGCTTTGTTGCGCTTGTCTTCCATCGTTGCAAACCCTCTGTCGCCAATGCCGTTATCGGGACGGGAACCCAACGGCCGAAATCGTGGACTGCGGAACCCGGCAAGACCGAACTCCTGTATATTTGAACAGTATTAAAACATAACCCGCGGGCAAGACCAACCCCCCGGTTTCAGGAGTTTTCCAGAAAGCCCCTAACTCCCTGTAATACATAAAATACAGCCTGGCGCCGTACCTGATCACGATCGCCGGGAAAGGTTTCAACCACCGCTTCGATGTCCCCCGGTGCGCTGCCCCAGGCAAACCACACCGTACCCACCGGTTTGTCTTCGCTGCCGCCCCCGGGGCCGGCAACACCGCTGATAGCCACCGCAACGCTGGCGCCCGTGGCCGCCAGCGCACCTGCAACCATTTCCCGCACTACCGGTTCGCTGACAGCACCATATTCGTTCAGGGATTTCTCGGTGACCCCAAGCAGTTGGGTTTTGGCGCCATTGCTGTAGGTAACCAGCCCGGCCAGCACATAGGCAGAGGAGCCTGCACGGTCGGTCAATACCTTGGCAACCCAGCCGCCGGTGCAGCTTTCGGCGGTGGCGATGGTAAGCTGTCGCCGCTCAAGCACTTCAGCCAGCTGCTCACCCGCTTCCGTCAATGCTTCGTCGGTCAGTGGCATAATGATCTCCTTCGTTTCATCATGGCGGTTATTTTCTTACAATCCCTGCCTTCTTATAAAGCCAATGGATCCGGACCCGTTCATGTCAGCAGCCCAGACCGATCTGTCCCAGCACACGCCGATGATGAGGCAATACCTCAAGATCAAGGGCGAACATCCCGACGAGCTGGTGTTCTACCGCATGGGGGACTTCTACGAGCTGTTCTACGAGGACGCCCGCAAGGCCGCCGAGCTGATGGACATTACCCTCACAGCCCGCGGGCAGTCCGGCGGCAGCCCGATTCCCATGGCCGGCATTCCGTACCATTCCGCTGAAGGTTACATTGCACGTCTGGTGCGGGCTGGTCAATCCATCGCCATCTGCGAACAGATCGGCGACCCGGCCACGAGCAAGGGACCGGTCGACCGCCAGGTTGTTCGCATCGTGACGCCAGGCACGTTGAGCGATGATGCCTTCCTTGAGGACCGGCGGGATAATCTGCTGGTTGCGATCTACAGCCAACGGCAGCAGTTCGGTTTCGCTTCCCTGGATATTTCCAGCGGGCGCTTTACCGTATCCGAGCTGGATGATCTGGAGAGCCTGCAAGGCGAGCTTCAGCGCCTGCGACCAGCGGAAATCCTCGTCAGCGAAGACTTCCCGTACCAGGATGTACTTGAGGGTTACACGGGCATCCGCCGCCAGGGCCCCTGGCTGTTTGAGTCTGATACTGCCCGGCGCGTGCTCACCCAGCAATTACAGGTGCGAGATCTGACCGGCTTCGGGTGTGACGACCTCACCCTGGCAATCTGCGCTGCCGGTTGCCTGCTGCAATACGCCAAGGAAACCCAGCGCACTGCCCTGCCCCACATTCGCAAGCTCAGCCGCGAGCGCCGGGAAGAGGCGGTCATCCTGGATGCCACCAGCCGCCGCAACCTGGAAATCGACACCAACCTGATGGGTGGCAGCCAACACACCCTGGCCTGGGTAATGGACCGCACGGCCACGTCCATGGGTGGCCGTCAGCTGCGGCGTTGGCTGAACCGGCCACTGCGGGACGTTACCGTGGTGGGACAACGCCAGCAGGCGGTCGCCGCGTTGCTGGACGGATTTCACTACGAGCCGGTCCACGACCTGCTCAAAACCATTGGCGATATCGAGCGGGTGCTCGCGCGGGTGGCACTGCGCTCCGCCCGCCCCAGGGATCTGGCGCGATTACGGGATGCGTTCCAGGCGCTTCCGGACCTTCAGCAGGCTCTCAAGCCGGTGAACTCCCACCATATCGTCAAGCTGGCGACCACGATCAACGAATACCCCGAGCTGGCGGATCTGCTGGAGCGGGCCATCATCGACAATCCCCCGGTGGTGATTCGCGACGGCGGAGTAATACGGGAAGACTTTGATGAAGAGCTGGACGAGCTGCGCAACATCAGTGAAAACGCCGGCCAGTTCCTGCTGGATGTGGAGACCCGGGAGCGGGAACGCACCGGCATCAGCACACTGAAAGTGGGCTACAACCGGGTGCACGGTTATTACATTGAAATCACCCGCGCCCAATCCGGTCAGGCGCCCGTGGACTACATCCGCCGCCAGACCCTGAAAAACGCCGAGCGCTTCATCACCCCGGAACTCAAAGAGTTCGAGGACAAGGCCCTCAGCGCGAGAAGCCGCTCGCTGGCGCGGGAGAAAGCCCTGTACGACGAGGTGCTGGAGGCCGTCGCCGCGGAACTGGCGCCCCTGCAGGATGCCGCCCAGGCCCTGGCTGAGCTGGACGTGCTCAGTAACTTTGCCGAACGGGCTACCAGTCTGCGCTTCAGCGCGCCGGAATTCAGCGAAAATCCCGGCTTCGACATCGAGGAGGGCCGCCATCCGGTGGTCGAGCAATTACTGAGCGATCCCTATGTGCCCAACGATCTGCTGATGGACCGGCAGCGGCGCATGCTGGTGATCACCGGCCCGAATATGGGCGGCAAGTCCACCTACATGCGCCAGGCGGCACTGATCGCCCTGCTGGCCTACACCGGCAGCTTCGTACCCGCCAACCGCGTAGTTATCGGTCCGGTGGACCGCATCTTCACCCGGATGGGCTCATCCGATGACATCGCCGGCGGGCGCTCAACGTTCATGGTGGAGATGACCGAAACCGCCAACATCCTCCATAACGCCACCGAGTACAGCCTGGTGTTGATGGATGAGGTGGGGCGTGGCACCAGCACTTTCGACGGACTCTCCCTGGCCTGGGCTACTGCCGAGCATCTGGCGAAGCACATTCGCTGTTATACGCTGTTTGCGACCCACTATTTCGAGCTCACGCAACTGGCCGACGAACTGGAGCACGCGGTCAACGTTCATCTGACGGCAACAGAGCACGACGACACCATCGTATTCCTGCACAATGTTCACGATGGCCCCGCCAGCCAAAGCTACGGTCTGCAGGTCGCCAAACTGGCGGGTGTACCCCAGGACGTTATCCGTAACGCGCGGGAACAACTGTCCCACCTGGAAGGCAGTGCCGCCTCGGCGAGCCCCGGGCCGGCTCCAGCCGCAACTTCTCCAGCCGAGAATGGAAAAAGCAAACGCCGAGCCCGGGTCAGTGAGCCGGTCATGCAGGGGGACATGTTCGCCAGCCTCGAACCCAGCAGGGTGGAGGAGACTCTGGCAGAACTGGACGTTGACGGGCTGACGCCCCGTGATGCGTTGAATCGTCTTTATGAGCTGAAAGAACTGCTGAAGAAATAACTGGAAAATGGCACCAACTTGACCCAGGTAATAACGATAGTACGCCTTGGCGCTTGCGAGTGGACAGGCCGCTCAATACAATATCGCGCAATTATTATTACACTGATGAGATTGACTACCGGACCAGGAATCTGACTATGACGTTTGTCGTTACCGATAACTGCATCAAGTGCAAATACACGGACTGCGTGGAAGTGTGCCCCGTTGACTGCTTCTACGAAGGCCCGAATTTTCTGGTGATTGATCCGGACGAGTGCATTGACTGCGCCCTGTGCGAACCGGAGTGTCCGGCCGAGGCCATCTTCTCGGAAGACGAGCTGCCCGCAGATCAGGTCCAGTTCGTTGAGCTCAACGCCGATCTCGCGGGCAAGTGGCCAAACATCACCGAGAAGAAAGATCCGCTGCCGGATGCCGAAGAGTGGGACGGCAAGCCGGACAAGCTGCAGTACCTGGAAAAATAACGGCTGCACTCACTGGGCGGCCAGCTTTGCCCCTATAGCAACGAAAAAGCCGCCGGTCAGGGCGTTAAGCGAACGTTTGATGCCCTGACCCACCCCAAGCCGGCGGGATTTGACCACCAGCAACGCCAACCCACATTGCCATACCATAGCCAATACGAAGTGAACCGCTGCAAGGAACAGTGACTGCTGAAAGGCGTTCCCGGCGGGATCGATAAACTGCGGCAATAACGCCATATAGAACAGTGCGGTTTTGGGGTTCAGCACGTTGGACAACAGGCCCTCACGAAACGCCATCCTGGCTGACACTGGCTTCACAAGGGGCTGCAAGGAATCAGTAGGCTGCGGCTCTGCGCCCGTATCTGGCGCCCGCTTAATGGCCTGTCGCAATGAGCTCAGCCCCAGCCAGATCAGATAACAGGCACCGGCCCATTTGAGCACCGTAAATGCCCAGGCGGTCTCGACCAGCAATACTGAAATGCCAAGGGCCGACAGGGCGGCATGAATAAACAGCCCGCAACAGATACCAATGCTGGTTACGCAACCGTCCCGCAGGCCACTCTGCAATCCACCCCGCCCGGCATTCCGCATCACCAGCAAGGTATCCACTCCCGGTGTTACCGTCAGCAGTGAAATGGCCACCAGATAGGCCCAGAACAGATCGGTTGGTATCCACACGTCTAAACATCCCCAATGACAGCAGGCGTATTCAGTTCGACTGCTGCAAAAGCTTTTTCGCCGCCGCGGACCTGTAGAATGGCTCAAGACGACGGCGGATCACGGCTTCAAGATACCCCTCCTCCCGCAACACGTCTATCACCGGGACTGCCAGGGCATCCACTTCTGCCATTACCAGATCATGGTCTACACCAACCTCGCCAAGCAGCTCTATCACCGGCCTGTCACCGTACATGGCGAACAGGTGCTCCACAACAGCCCTGGCACAGCCCTCGAAATACGTGGTCTTGCGGAACTGCAACCAGAATTCGTACCCCAGCACCAAGAACGCCTGCAGTTGCACGTTGCCCAGGCCCTCGTGAAGCTCTTCCATTGTGCGGTCTTCCACGGCAACCCAGGCAGCCATCACACTGTCGCGCAGTTCGTCATCCGTCAGGGCCCGGTGCAGGAACTGTTCGCTGCGAGCAATCAGCCCGGGCAGGCTGTCCGCTAGCCAGGTCTTGAACCCCCGTTCGAAGGATTCGTCCAGGCCGGGCATCGCTTTGTTGGCCATACGCTTGCCGAATTTCATCATCGAGCCGACGCCGGGAACACTCTTGGTGACCAGATTATCCTCGTAGAGGTATTTCATCACGCCCTGGTACACCAGATTCGAAACCAATTGCTGGTAGACGGGGTGCGCCATGATCTTACTGATCACCCGTTCCCGCTGCCTCCGGAGTTCCAGCGCTTGCTCAAGAAAACCGCTGACCTGCTCCCTGGTAATGATGTCCCTTAGCCGCGAGGTTCGCTGGACCCGGGCATTCAGTACTTCCGTCGCCATCTCTCCTGCCATTTCTGGTACCCCTGCAGCCAGCTCCATGTCGATCACGATGCGCTGGATCACCCCCATCACCTGCTCTGGTGAGATCAGACGATTCAGTGTGATGCTACCGGCGTAATCGAACAGTTCATCCACCTCGGTTGCCAGAAACCGGCGCAGTTTAGCGCCTTTCAGAGACGCAAGTTCGTGTTTCACATGCTGCTCGAGCAGGGTATTGGCGAGATCCGTTTTGCCTTGGGTCATAATCAGGGTCCGTTACTGTCTGGGAGTGGCAGGGCTGCCCCGGGCTGCATGAGACGAGTATTACTGAAAATCATTGAATTCGTGAGGTTCTGCCGCCAGTGCCAGGCACAGGCTGCCAGGGCCGATATAGATACTGCTGGTAATCCCCATCTGGGACAGCAGCAGATCCACGCCATTCCTTTCGCAGGCATCCCGCAGGCGATTCAGGCCCGGAAGGTCCTCGATTTCAATCCAGGTCAGCCCGCAGGACAGACTGACGTAGGGCGTAAGCAACCCCGCCTGCACCCGGGCAGCGGCGTAATTCATCACCTTTTCCACGGCCGTATCAAAACTACGGGTTTTCGCCGCAGGCTGACCCTCGGCACCCAGACCAAAAATCACCGGAGTGATATTCAGGGTCCTGCCCAGGAAGGCCACCAGCGCCGAAACACTCTTGTCGCCACGCTTGCGGGCACGCTCCCGGATGTAATGCAGATCCCTGGGAATCACACAGGTATAGATGCTGTTCGTGAAGCTCTCTATTTCATTGCGGAGGACATTTTTTGGCAGCTTCTGACCGATCAGCCTGAGCGTGTGGGCGGCCAACAGCCCCTGGCCGGCAAAGATCTGTCTGCTGTCGACCACGCGCATGGAAAACGTGCCGTCTCGCCCTGCCACCTTGCGCGCCTCATGGTAGTGCGCCATTACACTGTTCATGGCTTCGGTGGCGTTCTGGAAAATCAGGCTCCGTGAGCGGGTGACCGTCTCGCAGATCGCCACATCGAACTGGGTGACAATCTTCTCCATAAACAAGTCATGAATCTGCCGCGGAGAAAATGCCCGGGTTTCGGCATGATGGCCTTTTTGCAACAGCCCGCTCTGGTAGAACTCCTGGGTGCGTACGGGCTCATGCTCATCAACGTAGGTCTGGCCATCGATCACGGCTGTCACGGGCAGTACGAACAGATCGTGCTTGCGACTGAACTCGTAGGGCAGATCGCAAGCGGAATCCACTATTAGACCGACACGCATGGGGCCTCCAACCTGGGGAAGCTGTTCCTGCCGGGACACTCCCCTTTATTGTCGTTGTTCCTGGCAGCGCTCAGTCTTGCACAACACCATAGTAATTTCAGCAGTCTGATGACGGGCAGTTTGCTCCAGCTCAAGTCCGCAGAGGTTTTTATTGATCAGGACACAAAAAAAGGAGGTATGGCGAAGCCGATACCTCCAAGGACACACAGGGGTTGATAGCCTCCGTCGAAAGCGGAGGCCCTCGTTCAGTGCTCTTCCGCGGCCTTCACGCCCGGGGCTTCCGGGTCGGCGGTAAATCCAATGAGTTTGGTGCGTTCAATCAGGAAATACAGTACCGCACCGGTGGCCAGGCCCCAGCCCGCGCCATAAACTGCCAGCACCACACCCATGGTGCCGGCAATGCCACGCTCGGTATTGTTCTCCAGTTGCTCAAGACCCACCATCAGGCAGATGTAACCGGTCAGCAGAAGGGTCAGTGACAGTGCAATCGGCAGCACCGGCTGGAAAAAGCTCACTAGCGGCAGCATGAATACGGCAATGAAACCGGTGATCCAGAAGGTACCGCCACCACTGTAGATAGACTCCATGGCGTTGCGGCCGTACTTGTAGCGCTCTGCCATGGTGGCGGTTACCGCCGTCCAGATCGGGCCTGCCAGGCCGGGATAGGGGGCGAAGAACGCATGGCCACCGTTACGAATAGCGGTTACCAGGTGCACACGGTCAATGCTGTTGTCGATGTCTTCGTCTTTGCGTAAATGGTCCACGCGGCTCATCAGCGACTGGCCCACAACGATATCGCCGAAGGCGATCACGTAGGCGATCACCGCGGTCGGGATGGCATAAAGGAACACATTGGCATCCGGGAAACCAACCGAGAACGGCAGGTAGTTCCACAGCTCGTCAAATGCCGGCTTGGTAATGCCCCACTCGACATCGGGAACCGCGTATTCACCGGTGGCAAAGCCCACAGCAATAGCAACCACCATACCCGGCACCATGCCGTAGTTGGCGATCTTGCGGGCGATACTGTTGGTGTCCACAAACCCCTTGAAAGACACGGAGAACATCAGGTAAAGACAAACCAGACCCCCGACAATCAGGGAAATCGGCGTTTCCGCCAGCCGGCCGCCAGCCTCGATTTCCCCCATCAGGGCCGCAATGCCGGCACCGATGATTATGCCGCCTTTCATGGACCGGGGAATCAGCTCTACCAGCTTACTACCCAGGCGGGTTATGCCCAGCACCAGGAAGATGACAAATACCAGGAACTGCAGCGCGAACAACGCCTGAATGGCCTCGGGTCCGGGCTCGTAGTCTCCCAGGAACAGCAACACCACGGGTATGCCCGGGGTGATCCAGCCCGGCACCAGCGGAACACCCAACAGTGCCGGCAACATAAAGCCAACGCCGCAGATCACAACGTAAGCGAGTGCGACGTCGTAAGGCACGCCGAGATAGGTTTCCAGCAGCGGAATCATCGCCAGGCTGACCACGAACATGATCAGCCCCTGCACCATTTCCGCAAATTCCCAGCGGTAGTGGACAAACGGCAAACGGATCTTGAAAGGGCCAGCGGGCCAGTACGGCTGCTCTTCCCCGTTCTTGCGATGGTACATTTGCATAACAAAGTCTCCTGGCGCGAGGTGGTTCGCGCCGCCTGTTGTTTTTGGTGTTAGCCGAGTTCTTTCGCCTGGTCACGCAGCACGAATTTCTGGATCTTGCCGGTAGAGGTTTTTGGCAGCTCCGTGAACACGATGGTTTTGGGCACCTTGAAGCGGGCCAGACGCTCGCGGCAGAAGCCGATCAGGTCCTCTTCACTCACATCGCCGGCTTCCGGCTTGAGGGTGATGAATGCGCAGGGAGTTTCGCCCCATTTATCGTCCGGTCGCGCAACCACGGCTGCTTCGAGTACGGCCGGATGACGATAGAGAGTATCCTCCACCTCGATGGTAGAGATATTCTCGCCACCGGAGATGATGATGTCTTTCAGGCGATCCTTGATTTCCAGGTAGCCGTCCTCGTGCCAGACGGCCAGGTCCCCGGTATGGAACCAGCCGCCGCGGAAGGCTTCCTCGGTGGCCCGGGGATTCTTCAGGTAGCCTTTCATCACGGTATTGCCACGCAGGAATATCTCGCCAATGGTCTTACCGTCTTTGGGAACCGGCGCCATGGTATTGGGGTCGCCAACCATGGTGCCGGCAAGGGTCGGATAACGAACGCCCTGGCGAGCCTTGAGGGTAGCCCGCTCATCCAGGGTTTTTTCGTCCCATTCGGACTTCCAGGCACACACGGTAACCGGGCCGTACACTTCTGTCAGGCCGTAAACGTGAGTGACGGCAATGCCCATCTCCTCAATAGCGCCAATGACCTGGGCGGGGGGCGCGGCGCCGGCGGTCATGGATTTCACTTCGTGGTCAATGCCGGCCTTGGCGGCTTCTGGCACGTTCAGCAGCGCGTTGAGAACAATAGGGGCACCACACATGTGGGTTACCTGGTGATCGCGGATCAACTGCAGAATTTTCTCAGGGTCCACCCGGCGCAGGCACACGTGAGTGCCTGCCAGAGCGGTGACCGTCCAGGGGAAACACCAGCCGTTACAGTGGAACATGGGCAGGGTCCACAGATAGACCGGATGCTGCCCCATGGACCACACCGCCTGGTTGCCCATGCTGTTCATGTAGGCACCGCGGTGGTGATAGACAACGCCTTTCGGGTTGCCGGTAGTGCCGGAGGTATAGTTCAGGGAAATGGCATCCCACTCGCTGCCCGGCAGGCTCCACTGGAACTGCGGGTCACCCTCCTGCAGGAAGGCCTCGTAATCCAGCTCACTCACTTGGGTGCCTTCACCGTACTCCGGGTCGTCCACATCAATCACCAGGGGCTTTTCGTCCAGACGGCTGACGGCATCGCGGACCACATCGCCAAATTCCCGGTCCGCCACGATGACTTTGGCTTCCCCATGCTCCAGCATGAAGGCAATGGCTTCGGCGTCCAGGCGCACGTTCAGTGTGTTGAGAACCGCGCCGATCATGGGCACACCAAAGTGACACTCCACCATGGCCGGGATATTGGGCAGCATCGCCGCCACGGTATCGCCACGGCCAATGCCGCGGCCAGCCAGTGCCGAGGCCAGACGGCGACAGCGCTCGTAGGTCTGAGCCCAGTTGTAGCGAATGGCGCCGTGAATCACCGATGTGTATTCCGGATACACGCTTGCCGTGCGCTCGATAAAATCGATGGGGGACAGAACAGAATAATTGGCGTCGACGGGCTCCAGGCCCTGGTCAAAAATCGAGGTCATTGCTGTGGTCCTCTGGGTTCCATTGTTCTTATGGTGTATTCAGTAAGTACGCCGGAAAAGCTATACTCTTGGCTGGCAGGAATGGTATTGGATAGTAGATATACTAGAAATTACACCAATGTATTATAGTGCTTATACTATATAACGGCTGACCAATGACAATAACAGCGACAGTCCCCGCCTTTCAGCTTCCCGACACCGACCCGGAAGCCGGGCTGGTTCTTGGCTTTGACAGCAGGGTTCTGGCAAATAATCCGGCAGCGAGAGCCCTGGCACAGCGTGCAGGAACGGAGCGGGTAGCGGGCCTGCTTCCGGTTAATACCCAGGCACTGATCAACGCCTGCCTCTCCCAGGGGCGGGCGATTGCAGATGTGGAGAGCCGGCTTGCCGGGCTTATCTGTCTGTGGACATTCATACCTGACCAGGCCTCTGGCCAGGTTCTGGCCCGGGGCAGGAATGCCACCGATGACATCCGCAAGCTGGACGAAGCCACCCGCTCCAGCCGCCTCTACCGCCTGATCACCGAAAACACCACCGACCTCATTTCCCGCCACGCGCCGGATGGCCGTTTTATAGACGCCACCCCGGCCTCCTGGCGGTTACTGGGTTACTGGCCGGAAGAGCTCAGGGGCAAGCCGCTGGAAGACGTGTTCCGTAGCAGCACCCTTAACGGCGAGCTGGAAGACGTCCGCAACCGTCTTCGGGATGAAGGCTATGCCACCCTGACGCTTGATATCACTCATCGGGACGGCAGCAAGCGCTGGTTCGAGATTGCCAGCCGGGCCATCCGGGAAACTTACACCGGCGCAGTGATTGAAGTGGTGAGTGTGTCCCGTGACATCACTGCGAGGGTTGAGTCCGAGGAGAACAACCGGCGGCTGGCGGACGAACTGGCTCACACGGCCCGCCTGGCAACCCTCGGCGAGCTGGCTTCCAGTATTGCCCACGAGATGAACCAGCCACTGGCCACCATCGTCAATTTCGCCAGTGCCAGCCAGCGCTACCTGAAACAGGCGCGGGACAACCCGGAGTGCCTGGAGCGGGTGGACGACGGCCTCCAGCGCATCACCCACCACGCCAACCGGGCATCGGAAGTGATCAGGCGACTGAGGGCATTTCTGCGCAAGGGCCAGAAGCGTACAGCCCCCATCAGCATCAACGACGCCGTGGCCAACGTAAAGCGCCTGTGCCAGTGGGATGCAGACAAGAACCGGGTCGCCATACGGGAACGCCTGACCGACAGCGACCCGGTTATTACCGCTGACCCGGTGCTGCTTGAGCAGGTGTTGATCAACCTGATCCGCAACGGTATCGATGCCAATATTGAGGCCCACCAGGACAGCAGTACCCCCTCACAGATTACCGTGACAACCTGCGTGAACTCAGAACAGGAAATTCTGGTGGAGGTTGCCGACCAGGGCCCGGGGCTGGACGAGACCGGTTTGCGGCAGATGTTCACGCCCTTCTACACCAGCAAACCCCAGGGGCTGGGGCTGGGGCTTTCCATGAGCCGATCCATCGTCGAGGGCTTTGGCGGCTTCCTGGATGCAAAACCAGCGGATGACGGTGGCCTGGTGCTGGTCTGTCGCTTCCCGCCACTCCACAGCAATAAAATCAGATGCCACCCCTCCAGGGAGACAGACCCCCATGAGTGATCTACCCCACACCGTTTACGTGGTAGACGACGACGCCGGCATGCTCGAATCCACCCAGTGGTTACTGGAATCCGTGGGGTTGCAGGTGCAGCCCTATGCCGACGGTCGGCTGTTCCTGGAGGCGGTGGATCCGGTGCATACCGGTTGCGTGATTCTCGACATACGCATGCCCGGCCTGGGAGGCCTGAATGTCCAGGAGGAACTGCAGAAGCGGGGCTCGCAACTGCCCATCATTTTTGTCTCCGGCCATGCCGACGTGGCGATCGTGGTCCGCGCCTTCAAGTCCGGCGCCTTCGACTTCATCGAAAAACCGTTCAACGAACAGCTGCTGCTCGACAGCGTTCAGCAGGCGCTGCAGGAACACCAGCAGGCCAGCACCCGGCAACAGGGTGACCGGCATACCGACGCCCTGATAGCCGCCCTCACCCGCCGGGAGCGGGATGTGTTCATGCCACTGGCCCAGGGTTATACCAGCCGCGAAATTGCGGAACAGCTGGACGTGGGCATCAAAACCATCGACCTGTACCGGGCACGTGTCATGAAGCGACTGGGGGTGGAGCGGGTCCCTGACGTCACCGGCATCGCCATTGCGGCGGGCCTGCTGGACCCGATTAACCTGCGGAGCGACCCATGAAAACACTACCGATCTACCAGCTTGACGCCTTTACCAGCCAGGTTTTTGGCGGCAATCCGGCTGCGGTCATGCCCCTGGAGGAATGGCTGCCAGACGACACGCTGCGGGCACTGGCCATGGAGAACAACCTGTCGGAAACCGCATTCCTGGTATCATTACCGGCAGAAGCGGATGCAGACTTCCACATACGCTGGTTCACACCCACCGTAGAAGTGCCGCTATGTGGCCACGCCACCCTCGCCAGTGCCTGGGTCGTGTTCAACAAGCTGGGCTGGAAGCATGAGCGGATCCGGTTCCAGTCGAAAAGCGGCCCCCTTGGCGTACAACTGACCGACGACGGCTGGCTGGAGCTGGACTTCCCGAACCTCGCTTTCGAAGAACGCCTGACACCTGAGCTCATCCACGAAGCACTGAGAGGCGCTCCGGCAACAGCCCTGTTTGTGCCCAACGACACCAACTACCTGGTCGTTCTCAATGACGAAAACGCAGTAAAGGCCGCGCAACCGGACATCCGCAAACTCAGGGAACTTGGCAACCAGGGCGTGATCATCACGGCGCCCGGAGAAAACTGCGACTTCGTCAGCCGCTACTTCGCCCCCGGCGCCGGCATCGACGAAGACCCAGTCACCGGCTCCATCCACAGCGTACTGGTGCCCTACTGGGCCGAAAAACTTGGTAAAAACACACTGCTTGCCCAACAGGTCTCCGCCAGAGGCGGCGTACTGCGCTGCGAACTGAAAGGTGACCGCGTAGCCATAGCCGGCCAGGCCACGCTCTATATGGAAGGTTCCGTACACCTGCCCTGATAACAGCAGAAAATGTATACTGCGCCCAGTTAACACACAGCGGCGGTAAGCACAGATGTTTGGCAAGGCACGGGTTGAGGGCAGTCAGGGATCGTCAAAAACATGGATGTTTTTGTCGAGCGTACATGGACGTATTCACCGCGTATCCCTGACTGTCCTCAACCCGTGCCGGAACTCAATAGAATGACACTCCAGAGCTATGACGTAATCATCATAGGCGCAGGCGCCGCAGGCCTGATGTGCGCCGCAACAGCCGGCTACCGAGGCCGCAAGGTCCTGGTGATCGACCACGCCAACAAACCCGGCAAGAAAATTCTCATGTCCGGCGGCGGCCGCTGCAATTTCACCAACCTGAACAGCACCCCGGCCAACTTCCTCTCGGCCAACCCCCACTACTGCATCTCCGCCCTCAAACGTTACACACCCCAGCACTTCCTGGATCTGGTGGAGCGCCACGGCATTGAGCATGAGGAAAAAGCGGCCGGCCAACTCTTCTGTAAAGACAGCAGCAAGGACATTCTCAACATGCTGCTGACCGAATGCGAATGGGCCGGTGCAGAAGTGCGTCTGAAAACAGAGGTCAAAGCCATCAGCAGCCCGGGAAACGGTTACCAACTGCAAACCACCTCCGGCACCCTAACCTGCGAGTCCCTTATTGTTGCCTGCGGCGGGCTCTCCATCCCCACCATGGGCGCCACCGGATTCGGTTATGACATCGCACGGCAGTTCGGGCTGACTGTTCTACCCACCCGTGCGGGGCTGGTCCCGTTTACCCTGCACCCGGAACTGAAGAAGCAACTGGCCCCACTGGCGGGGGTGAGCTGTCCGGTGGACGTTCACTGCAATCACGAACACTTCCGCGAACCCATGCTGGTCACCCATCGCGGACTGAGTGGCCCGGCGATGCTGCAGATCTCCAGCTTCTGGCATCCCGGTGACAGCCTGAGCATCAACATGCTCCCCGGGACCAATATCGAACAGGACCTGTACCAGCTGAGGAAAGACAGACCACAAGCCACGGTTGCCCAATACCTGCAGCAGCACCTGCCGAGGCGCTTCGCCCAGGCGCTTAACGACCTTCACGGCTGGACCGGTCCACTGCAGGGCTACAAAAACAGCGACATCGAACAGGCATCGCGGACTCTCGGGCAGTGGGCCATAAAACCCGCCGGCACCGAGGGTTATCGCACCGCCGAAGTGACCCTGGGAGGTGTGGACACCCGCCAGCTGTCATCCCGGACCATGGCGGTTCTGGACCGACCGGACCTGTACTTCATCGGTGAAGTGGTGGATGTGACCGGGCATCTTGGCGGGCATAACTTCCAGTGGGCCTGGGCCTCAGGCGTGGCAGCGGGCGGCAGCGCCTGAAAACCCGGGGCAAGTACTAGAGATATTTCTCGATCGGCAGCCATGACAGGAACCGGGACTGGGCACGGGTCCACCAGCCAATGGTCGGCTCGCTGGTGTACAGGTGTTTCTCACCGCGCCACTGCACCTCGCCGCTTTCATCAAGAGAAACTTCCCAGCTGTTCCGTGGCTGCATCACCGAGCGGATGTCCTTGGCCACCCGCTCGGCCATCTCTGCGCTGTGGATAATCAACACTGTTTCACCATTCAGATAGATGGAGCGGAGATTGACGTTGAAAGATCCCACCACCAGGGTACTGCGATCAAACACCACGGATTTAGAATGCAGGCTGACCTCACCGCGGGAGCAGACCGCATCGTCTTGCAGCCATTGCTGGCAGGCCTCCGCATCGGGTTTGAGCTCGTGGATCCGTATTCCGCGGCGGAGCATATAAGGGCGCCAGCGAGCATAGCCGGAGTGATTGGTGACCAGGTCGTTGGAGGCCAGCGAGTTGGTCAAAGCCGCAACCTCCAGCCCCTGGCGACCCTCAACATCCAGCAGCGCCAACTGCTCCCCGGTGAGTATCAGATAGGCGGATTCAATCAGAATTTCCTCGGTGGAAGCTCTCGCCAGCCGCTGAAGCGCTTTGGCGCTGCGCTTGGGGGTTTTGCCAGGCCCGTCCATGGTTTCCGAGGGAGAATCGAACACCAGCTCGCCGCGGGCAAGCGTCAGTTGGTGGAACAGTTCAGCCAGCTCTGACCTGCCCTGGGCGCTGTCTGTCGGGGCCGGCACCGGAATACCGTCCTGTGTGCCGGCCTGGCGGCGAAGTCTGTCAAGGATCGCCGCCGCCCCGTTCGCGGGAACCTCGGGGTAAAGGGCTGACACCGGGTAGGCCCAACGATTGTTCCAGTAGGCCTGGAAGTTCTCCGCCATGCCGTCAACCACTGCCCCCAAAGCCAGCACGTCACGATCCCGGAAATAGCGATCCTCAGCAAATCCGAAGTACTCATCGCCAATGTTGCGCCCGCCAACGATACCCGCCGACCCATCCACCACGAACGTCTTGTTGTGCATGCGGCGGTTGATACGTTTGAAATCCATCAGGAACGAGACCCAACGACCCCATCCGCTGCGACTTGTAGCGGGATTGAAAATACGGACGTCAATGTTCGGGTGGGTATCGAGAGCAGCAAAGAGTTCGCCAATGCCTTCGATATTGAAATCGTCCAGCAACAGCCGTATCCGCACATCACGATCCGCGGCCAGCAGCAGCCGGCCTGCCAGGTAACGCCCGGAGCCGTCGTTGTTCCAGATATAATATTGCGCGTCGATCCGGTGCTCGGCGGCCTCGGTCAGGGCCGCACGGTAGAGAAAGGCTTCCCGGCCCGAATCAAGCATGTAAAAACCGGACTGGTCGCCAGTACTGCCCAATCGCTGCAAAGATTGATTGAGCAGGAAGCTGTCCTCGCTCTGCACGGTTTTCTCACCTCCGGGGTGTGTCACCGGCGGCAAACCGCCGGTACAACCCGTCAATAAGACCACCAACACCAGAAATCCGCCGCCTAACGCCAACAATGCCGCCACGGAGCCCTGGCAAAACAGCATTAGCGCAGTATTACCAGAGGTTTGCGGGCGGTCTTGAGCATCGTCGTGGTGGTACTGCCGATCAGGAACTGTCGAATCCGCGAGTGCCCGTAAGCGCCCATCACCAGGATATCGATGTCATGCTCCTCCTGGTAAGCGTGAAGCGTTGGCTCCACATCGCCGGCACGGATGGCCAGGGTGATTTCGGCGTCCAGGTCACCGAGCATCTTCTCGGCCTTCCTCAGCTGCTCCCAACGGTCATTGGTATCAGCCCCGACCATCACCAGGTGAATCGGCATACCTTTCAGTACCGGGCTGCCTGCCAGCAACTCCACGCCCTTGAACGCGGTGGCGCTGCCATCGAAGGCCAGCATCGCGCTTTTCGGCTGCTGGTATTCGTCCGGCACCAGGAGGATCGGGCGATGGACACTGCGAATCACCGTTTCCAGCTGGCTGCCGACGTGTACGTCGCGATCCGAGCTGCTCTCGCCGTGAAGCCCCATAACCAGCAAACGGGTCTGGTTTTCCAGAGCCACCAGGGACTCGGTCAGATCGCCATGACGCTGGCGCTTGATGATATCCTCGAGGCCAAGCCTCTTCATACGGTCTTCGGCCTCATCCAGCATATGGTGACCATGCTCCAGCGCCAGCTTCGAACGCTTGCGGTCCAGCTCGGCCAGTTCGTCCATCAGCTGTTCGCGACTACCCAGGCCAATATTGCCAGCCAGGTCCGGTTCTGTCGGATAACGCTCTTCGTCCAGCACGTGCAGCAGGGTTATGGGCGTTTCCATGTGCTTGCTGGCCCAGGCGGCGTAATCACACACCGCCGGTGCGGCCCTGGAGCCATCGATACAGGCAACTACTCGTAACATCTCAACCTCGCCGTGGTGATCGTTATGGTTGTTATTCTGACCGGGATCGTTGTTGGATTCCCTGGCTTGTGTCATATCAGTGCCCCATCAACTGGTCGACGGCGCCGGGTTTGTCGTGCACCCCGAAACGGTCAACGATTGTGGCGCTGGCCTCGTTCAGCCCGATGATTTCAACCTCGGCACCCTCGCGGCGGAACTTGAGCACCGCTTTGTCCAGGGCGCCTACCGCGGTGATATCCCAGAAGTGCGCCCGGGTCAGGTCTATGACCACATTATCCACTGCTTCCTTGAAATCAAAGGACTCCGTGAATTTTTCCGAGGAACTGAAGAATACCTGCCCAACCACGTTGTAAGTGCGGCTATCGGTTTCCTCATCAAATTCGGAGGTCACCAGCATGTAATGGCCCACCTTGTTGGCAAAGAACAGCGCCGCCAGCAGCACGCCTGCCAGTACACCGAACGCCAGGTTGTGGGTTGCGACCACTACGATAACCGTGACCACCATGACTATGTTGGTGGACAGCGGGTGCTCCTTCAGGTTCTTGATGGAGCCCCAGCTGAACGTACCGATCGATACCATGATCATTACCGCTACCAGCGCCGCCATTGGAATCTGTACCAGCCACTGGTCCAGCACCAGCACCATCAGCAGCAGGAACACACCCGCGGCCAAGGTGGACAGGCGGGTGCGACCACCGGATTTGATGTTGATAATAGACTGGCCAATCATGGCACAGCCCGCCATGCCGCCTAACAGGCCGGAACCGATATTGGCAATGCCCTGCCCCCTGCACTCGCGGTTGCGATCACTGGTGGTATCGGTCAGGTCGTCCACGATAGTGGCTGTCATCATCGATTCCAGCAGGCCCACGACGGCGAGACCCACCGAGTACGGCAGGATAATCATCAGGGTTTCCAGGTTCAGCGGCACATCCGGCCACAGGAAGATCGGCAGGGTGTCCGGCAGTTGCCCCATATCCCCCACGGTGCGGATATCAATGTTATAGACCATCGCAACTGCTGTGAGTGCAACGATACAGATCAGCGGCGATGGCAGGATGCGGCCAATCACCGGAATCAGCGGAAACAGATAGATGATACCCAAACCGGCGGCGGTCATGGCGTATACATGCCAGGTGACGTTGGTCAGCTCCGGCAACTGGGCCATGAAGATCAGGATCGCCAGGGCATTTACAAACCCGGTCACTACCGATCGTGACACGAATCGCATCAGGCCACCGAGCTTCAGATAGCCGGCTCCGATCTGCAGCAGGCCGGTTAGCAGCGTGGCTGCCAGCAGGTATTCCAGGCCATGCTCCTTGACCAGGGTCACCATCAGCAACGCCATGGCCCCGGTGGCGGCAGAGATCATTCCGGGGCGGCCGCCCACAAAGGCGATCACAACAGCAATGCAGAAAGAGGCGTAAAGGCCCACTTTCGGGTCCACACCGGCGATGATGGAGAAGGCGATGGCTTCGGGAACCAGTGCCAGCGCCACCACAATACCGGCGAGCAGATCGCCCCGTATATTGGAGAGCCAGTCGGCCTTGAGCTTGTTAATCATAGTTGAGGTCCAGTCAATTGATTCAACGGAGAGAATCTACAGAAAGTTGATGACCGCCAGCAGACCAACGGATCCGAGGACGACGGTGTAAGGGAAAGCCATAATTACCATGCGGCCGTAGGAGAGCCGCACCAGTGGTGCAATAGCGGATGTCAGCAGGAACAGGAACGCTGCCTGGCCATTGGGCGTCGCAACGCTGGGCAGGTTGGTGCCGGTGTTGATGGCTACAGCCAAATCCTGGAAGTGCGCGCGGGATATCACGCCCGCATCCAGCGCCTGTTTGATTTCGCTGATGTAAACAGTGGCAACAAAGACATTGTCGCTGATCATCGACAGCAGCCCGTTTGCCACGAAGAACAGCGCCGGCTGCTGCGCCTCCGGCTGTGCCAGCACAAAGTCGATCACCGGTTTGAACAGGTGCTGCTCGTGAATCACCGCCACCACGGCAAAGAACACGACCAGCAGCGAGGTGAAAGGCAGGGATTCCTGAAATGCCTTGCCAATCTGGTGTTCGTCCGTCACCCCGGTGAACGAGGTAATAAGGATGATCACCAACAGCCCGATCAACCCCACTTCCGCAATATGGAACGCCAGCCCGATCACCAGCACCACAGCAGCCATGGACTGTACCCACAGGGCTGCCTGATCCGCCTTGGTGCGCTTTTCACGCTCGGTGTCCGCGAAATCTTCCAGCACCCGCCGAACCGGTTTGGGCAGCCGCGCCCCGTAGCCAAACCAGCGCAGCTTCTCCAGGCACCAGCAGGTGAACAGGCCAGCGCCCAGAACCGGCAGGCTGATAGGTGCCATACGCTGGAAAAACTCGGCAAAGTTCCAGCCCACCACTTTTGCTATCAGCAAATTCTGGGGCTCCCCTACCATGGTCGCAACGCCCCCCAGTGCGGTTCCGATCGCGCCATGCATCAGCAGGCTGCGGAGAAAGGCGCGAAATTGCTCCAGGTCTTCGCGGTGCAGTTCCACCACGTGCTCGTCGCTCTGGGCATTGTGACTGGCGTGGTGGTAACCCTTCCCGGAAGCTACTTTGTGGTAGACCGAATAGAAGCCCACTGCCACGCTGATGATGACGGCGGTGACCGTCAATGCATCCAGAAAGGCGGAGAGTAGCGCGGCCGCAGCACAGAACAGCAGGGATAGCGCCGACTTTGATCGCACCCCCACCAGGATCTGGGTGAAAGTCACCAGCAACAGCTCTTTCATGAAATAGATGCCGGCGACCATGAACATCAGCAGCAAAATGACTGGCAGGTTGATCAGTACTTCGTGATACACCGCCTCCGGCGTTGCCAGCCCGATCAGCAGCGCCTCAACTGCCAGCAGGCCACCGGGCAACAGCGGGTAACATTTCAGCGCCATGGCAAGGGTGAAGATAAACTCACCCACCAGAAACCAGCCAGCCGTCGCCGGGCCAAGCAACCAGACAACCAGGGGGTTGACGATCAGAAACAGGACAATAACCTGTTTGTACCAGACCGGGGCATTGCCGAGAAAATTGTGGGTGAAACCTGACATCACTGTTTTGGGCATGGGAAACCGAACGACTGGGGACGAAAACTCGGAGACAATAAGTAGCGTGGTAGTCGCCGGAAGCGAATACAGGCTATTGGCTCAAGGAATTAACCTGGAGGGCGCGCAGAGCGCTAGGGTGGAGTGATCGTCGGGAAGGTCGCGAAGGCGTTCATTAGCGTAAATTCATAGACTGTGAAATAAAGGCGGCGAAGCTTACCAGAAAGGCCCCGGGAAAGTAACCAACACCAAAATTTTCTTAGGGGCCTAAACAAAATACACTGGCGACAGAGCATGGTGCTCTATTGCATCGAATGCGCACGCTAGCCCGGCTGGCCTGTCACACAGCGGGGCCAGACAAACCATTACTGGCAAGGTGAAAGGCAATCACCGCCATCATCGAACCAATAGCCCCGTCAATAAAACGCCATGCCATGGGGCTGGCCAGCCAGGGCGACAGTGCTGCACCGCCAAAGGCCAGCAGGCCGAACCACAATACCGAGGCGCTGCTGGCTCCAGCAACGAACACGGCCGGGCTCTCCTGCTGTGCGCCGATGGCGGGAATCAGTAACAGGGTATCCAGGTAGACCTGCGGATTCAGCAAGGTGACCGCCAGGGTGGTCAGTACCACCACCCGAAGGCTGGTGGCCGCCGATGCATCCGCACCCAGCCCTTTCCTCCCGGTGGCCACTTTGTAGAACGCTGCCAGTGCCAGCCAGCCCAGGAACACCACCCCCAGCCAGCGCAGAACATCCAGCGCTTCCGGTACTGCCATTAACGCCGCATTCACGCCGAACATACCGGCCGTGAACAGCAGAATGTCTGCGGTCATGCAGATGCCCGCGCAATGCCAGTGGTATTCCCGGCGGATCGCCTGGCCCAGGATATAGGCATTCTGCGCCCCGATGGCGATGATAATCCCGCCACAAACGATCAGCCCGGTCAGGTAACTTGTCAGCATGTCGTTCTCCCGAATAAGCTGAAAGCTTTACGGGGCCCAGCTATACTTAAAAATCAGAATCTTATATTGCCACCCTCTCACTGGTATGCAATAGCCAGCAAACATTCCAGAAGCCGCAAAACCGGAGAACCTACTGCTCCATGGATGAAGTGACCAGTCAGTTTATCGTCGACAACCAGACCACCCTGAACCTGGCGATTGCCCTTTTGCTGGGCGGCATCATCGGGCTGGAACGTGGTTGGGACGCAAGAAAACAGGAATCGGGTGAACGTATTGCCGGTATTCGCACCTTCGCTCTGATTGGCCTGCTGGGGGGCGTTGCCGCGCTTCTTGCCAAGGAAGTGACCGAGTGGGCATTTCCAGTATTACTGGTCAGCGTGGTGGCTATTGCCCTGGTGGCTTTCAGTGAGCGCCTTACCCATATCCGCAACTTCAGCATCACCGGCACCATCGGCATCGTGCTTACCTTCTGTTATGGCGCAATTGCCGTGGCCGTGGATCCGGCCATCGCCACCGGTGCTGCCGTGGTCACTGCGCTGATTCTGGACAACAAAAAGGAAATCCACGGGCTGGTCGACAAACTCCAGGCGCACGAGCTGGATGCGGCGCTGAAATTGCTGGTGATTTCGGTGGTAATGCTGCCACTGCTACCCAGTCAGGACCTGGGCCCCGGTGGCGTTCTCAATCCCCGGGAAATCTGGTGGATGGTGGTCCTGATTGCGTCGGTGTCATTCGTCGGCTACTTTGCCATCCGGCTGGCTGGCACGAGCAAGGGTATTCTGTTTACCAGCCTGTTCGCAGGGCTGAGTTCCTCAACTGCTCTGACACTCCACTACGCAAGACAATCCAAGGCTTCACCGGAAGTCAGCCCCCAGTTTGCCAGCGGCATCCTCATCGCCTGCGGCACCATGTTCCCCCGAATCCTGATCTACTGTGCACTGATTAACCCTGCGCTGTTACCCAGGCTGGTATGGCCGGTAGCGGTGATGACACTGTTACTGTATGTGCCGGCTTTCGTTATCTGGAAACGCAATCAGCGACAGCTGGAAGTAAGCCGGCCGGAACTCACCCAGAACCCGCTGGACCTGAAATCCGCTCTGGTGTTCGGACTGTTACTGGTGATTATTCTCCTGTTGGGAGAATTCCTGCAGAAATGGCTGGGCGACCTGGGCATCTTCGTGCTGGCAGCCACTTCCGGTGTTGCAGACGTAGACGCCATCACCCTGTCCCTGACACGAATGTCCGAGGACTCCATTGGTCTGCAAACGGCGGTGATCGGCATCGTGATTGCGGCAGCCACCAATAACCTGGTGAAATCCGGCATTGCCGGTGCCATCGGCCGGAAAGAGCTGGGAGTCCGGGTCGCGGGTCCCATGATACTGTCCCTGGTCGCCGGGCTGGCGGTCGCCTGGCTGCAGTAAGGCCGGTTATCGTGTCCGCCGGAGGGTCAGAATGTGCCGAAAAGCGTACCCACGGTAATCAGGAACACCAGAGATATGATGGGTACCAGCACGGCCACCACGGCGATATCAAGGTACGACTCCCGATGCGTGAGTCCGCATATTGCCAGCAAGGTAATTACCGCACCATTGTGCGGTAAGGCATCAAGCCCGCCTGTGGCAACGGCCGTAACCCGGTGCATCAACTCTGGTGAGATCCCTGCGGCCTGGCCCATGGCGACGTAGGTCTCGCCAAGCGTGGCCAGCGCGATACTCATGCCACCGGAGGCCGAACCCGTCATGCCGGCCAGCAGGTTGACCGCGATCGCCAGCGAGATTAACGGATTGTCGCCGCCCCATGCGGTCACCGAATCGCTGATGATGTCGAAGGCCGTCAACGATGCCACTACCGCGCCAAAACCGACCAGGCTTGCGGTATTGAAGATCGGCAGCAATGATGCGTTGGCTCCGCTATCCACTGTGCTCGTGAGCTTTGGCAGCCTTTTCCAGTTAGTCGCGATAAGCACCAGGATTGACAGAGTCAGTGCGGCAATGATCGACCAGACACCGCGCACCGAGTCGATCGTTGTCGCACCGTATTGCGGCTGCGCCAGATAGTCGGTATCCATGGATGGAATCACCCAACTGGTCAATAACAGGTTCAGAAAAATCACCAGCACGATCGGTAGAATCGCCAGGGGCAAGGTCGGCATCCTGTCCGGCACGGCCTGCTGCCGCACCTCTGCCAGGTCGAAGCCTTCACCCGCGCTGTGCTCGCGCAGGTGCGTATTGACTGCAGGGCTGTCGAGGTTGTGGTTGCCATAACCTTCACCAGCGGCACGAGCCGTGCGTGCCCGATTATTGAGCCAGAGCTGGCCAAGTACCAGCATCATCAGCCCAGTCAGCACACCCAGACCGGGAGCCGCAAAGGGTGAAGTGCCGAAAAACGGCATGGGAATCGCATTCTGAATGGCAGGCGTGCCAGGCAGCGCCGTCATGGTAAAGGTGAATGCGCCCAATGCGATGGTGGCGGGAATCAGTCGCTTGGGCAGATCTGCCTGACGGAACAGCGAGGCGGCAATGGGATAAACGGCAAATGCCACAACGAACAGCGAAACACCGCCGTAGGTCATCACTGCGCAGGACATAACAACGGCCAGAATCGCCTGCGCATCACCAAGCCGAGCGACGATCGCCTGGGCAAGTACCTCGGCACTGCCTGAGTCCTCCATCAGTTTGCCAAAGATGGCACCCAGCAGGAACAACGGAAAATAGTGCACCACAAAGTTTCCGGCAGCGCCCATGAACACCTGCGTGTAACTGGCCAACACCGGTGCCTCGGCAGATACAAGCGCCAGGATGGCGGCCAGCGCTGGCGCCAGAATCAACAGACTTATACCGCGATAGGCAAGGTACATCAGCAATGCGAGTACTATGATAATCGTGACAATACCAGCCATTTACGTGTTAGCCTCTCCTCTTTCCGGCCTGAGCGTGATCAACCTTCCCAACGGGCCGAATCGCGTCCTGAAACAGCATGTCCAGGTCGAAGGTGGAGTGATCACCAATCGCATCGAAGTTATCGTTCAGCCACTGATCCGCCCAGCGTCGACCCTGCTTGTGCAATCGCTGCAAAAAGCGCCATTCGGTGTTCATCTTGCTCGAGGCGCTCATCTTTTCGACTTCATGCTCGGCATGGATCAAGTGCAGGCGCATGGCCCGGTAGCTCTCAAGCTCCAGCCCTTCCGATTCAATCAACTCGTGCAGCAGGTGAATCGAACGTAGTTCCTTGATCAGGCTGGAATTGAAGGTGATTTCATTGACCCGGTTGAGAATCTCGCGCGCACTGACCGGCAACTTTTTGCGCAGCAACGGATTGATCTGGACCACAACCAGATCGCGACAGTCCTGATCGTCCACCAGCGGGTACAGCGCCGGGTTGCCGCTGTAGCCGCCATCCCAGTACGCCTCGCCGTCAATTTCCACTGCCTCGAACATGAATGGCAGACAGGCCGAAGCCATTACCATATCGACCGATAGCTCCGGTTGCCTGAAGATGCGCGCGCGGCCAGTACGCACATTGGTTGCAGTTACGAAAACCTTCAGCTTACGGCAGGCATTGACCCTTTCGAAATCCACCTGGGCCTCGACCATTTTGCGCAAAGGGTTGATCTTGAGAGGGTTGAGTCTGGAGGGTGAAATCAGTTGCGTGAGGTTTTCGAAAAACAGGTAGCTCAGCGAATGGTCCAGACTGTCGTTGCCCATCAGCCGGTCCCAGATCCCGCGCTGAATGGGCGAAAAACGACCGGCACGGGCCACCGCGCTCCAGAATGTATGCAAAGCCTCGCGAGCGCCGTCACGGCCACCACGGTGCATCCCATCAGCCACCACTACCGCATTCATTGCGCCGGCGCTGGTGCCGCTGATACCGTCGATCTCCAAACGCTCATCTTCGAGTAGCCGATCCAGGACCCCCCAGGTCAAAGCTCCATGAGAGCCACCTCCCTGCAAAGCCAGATCGATCTTCTTACAATCGGTTTTCGCCATCAGTCCTCCCAGACAACGGACGCCAGCGGCTACGCAGCCCTGAGCCGCACGCCATTCGACACCCCGCTCTACAGTCTCCCACATCTGTTACTGACTAATCATGCCTTCTTAAGGCAGTTGTCGGAAAGTGCCTCGGGCACTCGATTAATACCATGAACAAGAACCGAGGCCGAAAAGGGGCCCTAACCAGCGCGACGAAACGTCAGGTTATACCGACAGGCTCCGGTCAGAGGGTGCTCCGGCGATTTGAGAGTCAGAACCCCATGATACCGGAGACGTGATGACCCACCCCAGACCACCACATCGCCGTGCTCCAGAGGAACCTTCTGCGGGCGTTCACTGCGCCGGTGTCCGCCGAACTGAAACACAATAGGAGAGCCCAGAGAGACTGAAACGATGGGCTGACTGAAATCCGATTCGTCCTTGTCCTGATGAAGCCCCATTTTTGCGCCAGGCAGATACCGGTTAATCAGGCAGGCGTCCGGATCAAAGTCGGCGTAACCTGCCTTTGCAGCAGCTTCGATTGCCAGGCTACGAAATGTTTCCGGTATGGCTGGCCACGGGACCCCGGAGACCGGGTCCTGGTGTTGATAGCGATATCCCTTTGTATCGGTGACCCATCCCCAGTCACCACAACAGGTCATGGCTACCGACATGGTATGGCCACCCGGCGTTTGCATGTGCCGGAACGGTGCTTGGCTCGCCACTTGCTCGATAGCTTTCAGCAATCCGGCGTCGCAGGTGCTGGCAAACCGGCGAAGCACCAGGGCCCCCTCGCAGATAGGCTCAGCCCAGGGTTCTTCAGGTGATTGGTCAAAAAGGTCCATGGTCATGCTGTTTTCACCCCCGTATACTTTGCGCAGTTTTACACACTTGAAAAGGACACTCACATGTTCGGCCTGTTTATCGGCGGTTTGATCGGCTACCTGTTTGGCCGTTTTCCCGGATTACTGATTGGTGCTGTTGCGGGTGCGATGCTCACTCGTTATATCAAGAGCCGCCTGTTTCAGAAACTGCGTAATGTACAGACGGATTTTCTGGAGTCCGTATTCGCAGTGATGGGCGCCCTGTGCAAGGCCGATGGCGTCGTTACCCGCGACGAGATCCGGGTTGCAGAAGCGATGTTCGACCGTTTCCGTCTCTCTGGTGAACATCGGGAACGCGCCAAGGCCGCCTTCAACCGCGGCAAGGCCGACGATTTCGACCTGGACGCCGAATTGCAGCATTTCCTGAGAGTAAGCGGTCGTCAGCCTTCGCTGCTACAGATGTTCCTGCAGGTTCAGGTGTCTGCCGTTGCGGCCGATGGCGTAGTGCATCCCGCTGAACACGAGATGCTATTGCGCATTGCCCGCGGCCTGGGGCTGCCCGAGACCCAGGTAGACCAGTTGGAGGCGATGTTGCGTGGCGCCCATAAAGGTCAGTCGGGCGCTACTGGCCAGGCCTCTTCCGCAAGCCAGCTGGACGATGCCTACAAGGTTCTGGGAGTTTCACCCTCAGCAAGTGATGCGGAACTCAAGAAAGCCTATCGCAAATTGATGAGTGAAAACCATCCGGACAAACTGGCTGGACGTGGCATGCCGGAGAGCATGCGGGAAATGGCGGAAGAGCGCACGCGGGAGATCAGCCACGCCTACGATGTCATCAAGGAAGCCCGTAAATAGCCCTACCCGTAAAGAACTGGCTCAGAGCCAGCGCGGCACTCGCCTGCGATACGCCTCGTAGGCGTCTCCGAAGATATCCGCGAGTGCCTTCTCCTCTACCCTCGCCTGGCGCAGCAGAACGGTCACACCGGCAATCAGACATACCAGAGAAAACACCGAAGGCAGGGCCAGGAAAAAGCCAAACTGGCCGAGCATTATTGCCATAAACACGGGATTACGGCTGCGACTGAACGGGCCACCCGTGAGCAGATGACGGTTCTGGTTGGGATCCACCCCTGTGCGCCAGTCGTCATGCATATAAGCCTGAAGGTAGTTGACCAGGCTGAACGACACCAGCAGCAACAGCATCCCGGTTACCAGAACCGGACCATAATACAGTGAGTCAAGCACCCCCAGCCAGGGGTCGATGTCTACAAAGATTCGCGCCACAACCGCCAGCAGGATCAGGGCACGGAACACATTGAACACATGCCGGTGCCACCAGCCGGCAGATGCCCGCCTGCCATAGTTGATAAACGAAAACCCCATCCTTGCATGAAGGCCGAGGCTGCGGCTGGCGAACTGCACACCGATCATCAGGAAGAAAATACCGAGAAAATAACGGACCAGTGGCTCGGCAAATGCGTCGAAACTATCCAGGAATACCATTGAATTCACTATCTGAGATGATTGTTATCCTTAACCAGCTTATCGCCTGTCGCTGCGACTGGAAACCGCATTTCCAGTTTTTCTGCGCAACAACACTGCAAACAACGCAACGGAAAGCCTGGCGGGAAAGTCGCGACAGCCCATCAGGCCAGGCGTTGGACAGGACCCGAGGCCGATGCCAGTATATGGGTCAGAATACAGCGACGCGCCGCCCCCGTTCACAACAGAAAGCCAGAGCCTATGCAGGATACGGATGCCTTTGTGAACTTTCACAAAGCGCTTCCTGTTAACACCCTTCATGTCGACCATTTTTTAGCCAGCCGGTAGCGAACCTCTTTGAGTTTACACCCGGTTTTGTCGCCCAGAACCAGCATTGCCGGTGTCAGCAACAACGTCAGTATGGTGGCAAACGCCAACCCGCCGGCGATGGCACTGGAGAGCTGGGTCCACCACTGGGTTGAGGGCGCACCCAGCCCCAGGGACGGCGTCACCAGGTCCACGTTCACCCCCAGCACCATCGGCATCAGTCCCAGAATCGTGGTGATGGCGGTCAACAGTACCGGGCGGAAACGCAGGCAACCGGTTTCCAGCGCGGCCTCGAAGGCTTCCGTGCCGCTTTTCCGCATCTGGTTATAGGTGTCGATGAGAATGATGTTGTTGTTCACCACAATGCCTGCCAGGGCAATAATGCCCATGCCCACCATCACGATGCCGAAGGACTGCCCGTTGAGCAGCAGACCCAGCAGTACCCCCGCAGTGGAGAGCACAATGGCCGACAGAATCAGCAGGGTCTGGTACAGGGAGTTGAACTGGGTAACCAGGATCAGCAGCATCAGCGCAATAGCCACCATAAAGGCGGAGGCGAGAAAGTTGGACGCCTGCTGCTGATCTTCATTTTCACCGGCAAAACGAACGGATATACCCTCCGGGGTTTCCGGCATTTCCTGCTGCAGGGTTTTCAACAATTCGTCGACCGTGCGCCCGGGCTCCACATCCGACTTGATGGTCACGGTCCGCTGCCCATCCACCCGCACGATGCTTCCCGTCTTGTCTCCCGGCTCCAGCGCCACAAACTCCGAGAGCGGGACCTGCCCGCGTTGGGTATGGATGGTCTGGCGCTGGAACTGATCCAGCTCGCGCCAGTTGTTGGGTACCCGTACCGCGATATCCACCTCATCGCGCACATCCTCGGGGCGATAGGTTGCCAGCACCAGGCCGTTGGTGATGAGCCGCACGGCGCTGCCCACACTCAGCACATCGGAACCGAAACGGGCGGCGGACGCCCGGTCCACGTTCAGGCGCCACTCGATGCCCGGCAGGCTGCGGTCATCTTCGACATCGACGAAGCCGCCGATCGTTGCCATACGATCCTGGATAAGGCCGACATACTGATCAAGCCTGTTACTGTCGAGACCGCTGACCATGAGTTCGATGGGTTTGCCGCCGGCCGGTCCTCCCTCCTGCTTGCGAAATTCCAGTTCAATACCGGGAATATCCGCCGTGCGCTCGCGGAAGTCCTCGAGAATCCGGGAGGCGGAGCGGCGCTCGAACCAGTCGGTAAACTGGAACTGAAGCACGCCGATAACGTCCGGTGCCATCTGGTTGCCGGCGCTGACCATGGAGCGGGCATACAGGGCTTTCACTTCCGGCAGCCCCTGCAGCCGCTGCTCAACTTCCCGCACAATGGCATCCCGCTCTTGCACGGAGAGATCACCCCGCGCCCTCACCTGGACCTGCGCTGAATCGGGCTCGACATCGGGAAAGAATTCCACGCCGTGGTTGAACTTGCCGTATGCCACGTAAATCACCACAACCACAACCAATACACCCAGCAGCGTAAGCCCCGGCATCACCAGCAAGCGGCCCAGCAGGTTCCGGTACAGCCCGGTTATGCGCCCGTCTGGTGACGCCTGGCGCTTGCGCCTGCCACCGCTGATACTCCCGAGAACCGGCAGAAACACCAGCGCCATCGCCAGCGACGCGGTCAGGCAGATGATGACCGTAATCGGAAGGAATTTCATGAACTCCCCCACCACGCCGGGCCAGAACAACAAGGGGACAAACACCGCCAGGGTGGTCGCGGTGGAGGCGATAATGGGCCAGGCCATGCGGCTGGCCGCCTCGCCCCATGCGGACTTCACACTCTGGCCCTCGGAGAGATTCCGGTCTGCCAGCTCCGACACCACAATCGCCCCGTCCACCAGCATGCCCGCTACCAGAATCAGGCTGAACAGAACGACAATATTGAGCGTCAGCCCCATCCCCCATATCACCAGCATGGCGGTAAGGAAGGCTCCCGGGATGGTCAGCCCGACCAACAGGGCCGAGCGGGGGCCCATGGCGGCAATGATCAGGATAATCACCAGTACAATGGCGGTGAGAACGTTGTTGAGCAGGTCACTGAGGATGTCCCGCACGTCACCGGACTGGTCCATGATGTAACGGACGTCGAGTTCTTCCGGCAACTCCGACTCTGCCGCACTGATCAATTCTTTCACCTGACCAACGGTTTCAATAATGTTGGCGCCGGCACGCTTGGAGATTTCCAGCACCAGCGCCGGCTCTCCGTTGATCCGGGCGTAACCTGTGGGGTCCTTGAAGGTACGCTGGAGCATGGCCACGTCCCCGAAGGTGACCACGGTATCGCCATCCACTTTGATGGGCATGGACATGACATCCTCTACCGACTCGATCACACCAGGCACCTTCATGGTCATGCGCCCGGCGCCGGTATCCAGACTGCCTGCGGCCACCAGCTGGTTGTTGCGGCTCACCAGTGACGCCAACTGGTCAAAATCGATGCCGTAGCTTTCCAGCACCTGGGGATCCACCACAACCTCCAGCAGGTCTTCCCGGTCACCGCCAATATCCACTTCCAGCACTTCCGGAATCCCCTCGATGGCATCCTGCAACCGGCGGGCAATGGTCACCAGCTCACGCTCCGAAAGCGGTCCGGAGAGGCCGACAGACATCACCGGGAACAGCGCCACGTTGATCTCGTTGACCCGCGGCTCGTCTGCCTCCCGGGGCAGCTTGCTGCGGGCGGTATCAACTTTCTCCCGCACATCCTGAAGCGCCATGTCCGGATCGAAGCCGGCGTCGAACTCCAGCATTACCGACGCATGCCCCTCGGATGCGGTGCCCCGCATTTCCTTGATGCCTTCAAGAGAGCGCAACTCCTGCTCCATGGGCCGGATAAGCAGTCGCTCAGCATCCTCGGGGCTGATGCCTTCGAGGGTCATGGAGACATAGATCATTGGAATGGTGACGTCCGGGTTGGCTTCCTTGGGCAGGGCCTGAAAGGCAGCGATGCCTCCCAGGATCAGGAAGAGCAGCATCAGGAGCGTGGTGCGGCTGCGGTCGAGGGCTGCGAATATCAGGGTTCGCATGTCGGTCAGCCCCGGTCCGCATCACGATTGACCGGGCGTACCTGCTGCCCGATGGACACGAATCCGGCCCCCCGTGTGATCAGACGGATTTCTTCCGGCAGGCCGGTCACCCAGGCCCCGTCTGTGGTGACATTCAGCAACTTGACGGTGGTGAACACCACCTGGTTGTTTTCGCCCACATAGCGGACGCCGGGACGGCCATCGTCACCAAGGCTCAGATAGGCCGGCGAGATAAACATGGCCCTGACCTCCGGCAGCGAGATCCTGAGCGTTGCGCTTCCACCCGCCACCCGCTTGCGTTCAGGATTTTCCACCGTCACTTCCACGGCAAAACTGCGGGTTTCCCGGTCTGCGGCGCTGGCCACGAAACTCACCCGGCCTTCCAGCGTTTCACCATCCAGGGTACCGATCGAAACCGGCTGGCCCTCCTTTACATTGCCCACGGACTGCTGTGGAATCTGGCCGGTTGCTTTCAGGCGATCTATCCGGACCAGCTCAAGCAATGGCGAGCCCACCTGAACCAGGTCACCAAGATCCACGTCGCGTCGATTGACCGTACCGTCGAAGGGGGCACGCGGGGTCAGATTGTCCATCACCAGCCGTGCCCGTGCCAGTTCGGCTTTGGCAGCGGAGAGTTCACTCTGCAGGGTCAGCAATTCGGATTCGGAGGCGAGATCGCGGGCACGGAGCTGCTGGGCGGCGGCAAGATCCGCCTCCAGTTTACGGATGCGGGATTGCCACTGTTCCACCGCTGTACCGCGACCATCCTCGGACAGCCGTAACAGAACATCCCCCTCGTTGATCCTGTCGCCCTGCTCCACCATCAGCTCATCCACGGTGCCTGAAGCTCGCGCGCCTATGACCACGGCCCGCCAGGGCTCCAGTTGACCCTGCACCATCAGTGCCGGTGCGTAGAGCCTTGCCTGCAGCGTATCCACCTGTACCGAGGGCGCAACGGCCTTTTCCTCAGGCGAAGTTTCCGGCGCCTCTTCGCGGGCTTCCTTGACCTCTCCGGTGGCCATCCAGATAACCAGTAAAACCAGTACCAGAAAGGACAGGCCGATGGATCCCAGTTTTGCTTTGGTCATTGCCTGCTCACAGATTGAAACGGATGATGTCGGTTTGCACCCGGGTGCATGTCTGAAAAACAGCCAGAAAACGGTTGCATCCGGTTATTTCCGTGGGGTAGATTCTACACATAAATGTCTCACAGATTCAGAGCCGATCCTGATTTTATGAACCTCAACGCAGTCGTCGTTCTCGTAAAGCTAGTCCTGGTGGTCGTGGTACCGTCCGGGGGCTTTTGCGTGGACAAGCGGGTGAGATAGCAACAACCTGACAAGACACGAGAAGCCCCCGGCACCGAAAGGTCCCGGGGGCTTTTTTTTGCAGCAGGAAAAGGGAAAACGACCATGAACGGCGCACAACACATTCTTCAAGCCTTCCACCGCCACAACATCAGCACGGTATTCGGTTATCCCGGCGGCTGTATCATGCCGCTATACGACGCGCTGGTGGATGATGTGGGTGTGGAACACGTGCTGTGCCGCCACGAACAGGGCTGCGCCCTTGCCGCAGACGGTTACGCCCGCGCCAGTGGCAAGCTTGGAGTTTGCATTGCCACCTCTGGCCCCGGTGCTACCAACCTGATTACCGGTGTTGCCAACGCCCACCGGGATTCCATCCCCATGCTGGTGATCACCGGCCAGGTCCCCTCCGGCCTGATCGGTACCGACGCTTTCCAGGAAACCGACGTACTGGGCATGACCCTGGGCATCGTCAAACACAGCTATCTGATTGATGACGCGAATACCCTGCCCGCCATCATGGCAGAGGCCATGGCACTCGCCCGGAGTGGTCGACCGGGCCCGGTGTGGATTGATATCCCGAAGGATCTTCTGCTTGCCGAGGTTGCCGATGCGCCCTTCCCCGCACCGGAACCAGAGGAAAACAGCCACCCGGAACTGACCCAGGCGCTGGCCATGCTGCGAGCCGCCCGCAAGCCACTGCTCTACAGCGGAGGCGGTGTCAGCCTGGCCAATGCCGAGGACCAGTTCCGGGTATTTGCCGAGTCCTCCACGTTGCCGGCTGTGGTTACCCTCAAGGGCATCGGGAACCCCGGCAAACACAACCCCTGGAATCTCGGCATGCTTGGCATGCACGGCTCCCGCGCCGCCAACAGGGCCGTTGACGAGTGCGACCTGTTACTGGTCATCGGCGCCCGGCTGGACGACCGCGCCACCGGCAGACTGGACGGCTTCGCCCCCAACGCCAGAATGATTCACATCGATGCCGATGCTGCTGAAATCAACAAACTGCGCCCGGCCGACCTCGCCATCCGCGGAGATCTGAACGACATCCTGACGGCCCTGACCGACGCTTTGGTACACAGACCACTGGCCATCAGCGAATGGCAGACACAGTGCCGCAACTGGCACACCATGGGCGGCTTCCAAGCGGCCGACAATGAAGAACCCCTCGCCCCTATCACCGGCCCCGCTTTCATACGACAGCTATCGCGGATCGCCCCGGACGACACCGTTATTGCCTGCGACGTCGGCCAGCACCAGATGTGGGTCGCCCAGCACTACCAATTCGATCACCCGCGTCACCACCTCACCAGTGGCGGTTTGGGCACCATGGGCTTCGGCCTGCCGGCCGCGATCGGGGCCCAGTTCGCCGACCGTCAGAGCACGGTCATCAATGTCACCGGCGATGGCTCGTTCATGATGAACGCCCAGGAACTGGCCACCATCCGACGCTACAACCTGCCGCTAAAACTCATCGTCATGGATAACCAGTGCCTGGGCATGGTGCGCCAGCAGCAGGAGCTGTTCTACAACAACCGGGAAAGCCAGATAAGCCTGGATGACAACCCGGACTTCGTGGCCATGGCGCGCGCCTTCGACATCCCGGCGTTGTACATCGAACGCACCGACCAGATCCGCCGCGGCATCGAGACCATCCTCGCCTTCAACGGCCCGATGCTGTTGCACGTCGCCATCAGCCGGGAAGAAAACGTCTGGCCTATCGTCAAACCCGGCGCCAGCAACCGCGACATGATCGACGAAACCCGACGCACCAGCCCTGCCAGCAAGGAGCACATCGCATGACCTCGCAAACATACATCTCAATGCCGAGCTACACCCTCAACTGCCGCATGTCCCGGGAAGCCGCCGCCCTGGAGCGCCTGTGCCAGGTGATCCGTGTTCGCGGCTTCCGCATCGCGAGAATGGCGGTCGAGTCCGCTGGGGATCACATTGATATCGCCCTGACCCTAGAAGGCACCCGTCCGATTTCCATGCTCCAGTCGCAACTGGAGAAGCTGCACACAGTGGCGGAGGTCACTCCCGGGCAGGCTTCGGGTGTTCAGGTTCAGACTGCCTGAGGCGTTTCGGATTGCCCTCCTTTTCGCAGCCTGCCGGTTTGCGGGCGGATAGGGGGGTGGCATCTGGATTTTTTGCCAGAAAAAGATGTCTGAGCGAAGCGAGTTCTTTTTCAAAAAAATACAGATGTCACCACGCAAGCCCGCCCCAAAGCCATCAGACCACGAAATGGCAGGCGCTAAGCGGTCACTCCGGATGGGCACTGGTCAGAATGTGGGTGAGTCCGCCACAGTCTACCAACGGGTCGTCACAGTTCACGATGATGTCTCCCCGGCTCAGCACGTAGCTCCTGCCGGTAATGGTGTTCTCCACCACCTGGTGGTCTCCTTCCTGGCGAACACCTGTGAACTCACCGATAAAACCGGTTTCCCGCAGGGAGACAGTTTCCAGGCGGTCACCCGGCTGGATTGTGCCTTCGTAGTTCATTAGCGCCAGCCGGGCCGAGGTTCCGGTGCCCGTGGTGCTGCGGCAGATCACGCCCGGGTGCACGTAGGTGGCCGAGCGGGAGCGGTAGGAATGGTCAGACCGCTGCTCCACCGGTCCCATGAAATGAAGGAATGGCATCGGCCCTACATCTCCCAGTATGTAATGGGAAAAACCCCGTTCCGCCTGAATGGCCTCAATAATATGGTAGGCACATTCGCTGAGCTTTCTTTCCTCGTCGAGAGTCAGTGAGAACCCCAGGCTGGTGGCATCCACCATGGCGTAAAAGCCGCCGCTGTAGGCCACACTGTAGGTAACATCGCCAATGGAGGGAACGTGAATGCTTGTTTTGTAGGTATCGATGTAGCTGGGAAGCCCTCCACAGGTGATCGCCTCCACGACACCGTCACGCACGAGGGCATCGATGTGGACAAGGCCTGCAGGGGCCTCGAGCGCGAAGCTTTGCAAGCCCTCGCGTTTGGGTACGATGCCGGCTTCAAGTACCGCCGTAGCCGTGCAAATGGTGTTGGAGCCCGAGTAAATCGGATACCCCATGACCTCCATAATGATGTACCCGGCAACCGCCTCCGGGTCCGTAGGCGCCACCAGAAGGTCAACGGACATCTCGGGGATGCCGTAAGGCTCTTCCAGCAGAAGCCGGCGCAAGCCGTCGGCCTCGTCGCGGAGGTATTCCATCTGGGCCCGTACGGTGGCTCCCGGAAGTTTGACGATACCGCCAGTGACAATTCGGCTTACATCACCGCCGGCATGGGTATCCATAAGTTGCAGATTGAGCTCAGGGGGCATCGTTACTTCTCCAGGGCAAAAGGGGCGCCATGCTCCGCCCACTGGGCGTCGGGGACAATCACGATCTTGCCCAGATAGTTGCTGTTGCGGTTGACGAAGTAGCGTTCCGCTTGGTGCAACTCGGAGAGTCTGAAAGCGGCGTGCAACACCGGTTTCAGCTGGCCGCTGCGAATCCAAGCGACCAGTTGCTCCGCTTCTTCCCGGGTACCATGTGACACTCCGAAAACCTGAACCTGATAGAGATAGATCCGGGTCCACATGATTTCGCTGACATTGCCCGCGCTGGCACCGGCAATGCTTAAGCGGGGATAGTCGTCGCGGCTGTTCATGTCGAAGATCATGGTGTCGATAAACTGGTCGGTCATATCGCCACCGGCCAGATCCATCACCGCATCAATGGGCCGACCACCGGTCACCGCGCGCACCTTGTCGGTGAAGCTGGTCATGTCCGACCGATCCAGTACCGCTGCAGCTCCGAGTTTCAGTAGCGCCTCTGCCTTGTCCTGCTGGCTCAGCGCATAGGGAATCGCACCCATGATCCGGCACAGCTGGATAAGGGCGGTGCCAACACCGCCGCTGGCGCCGGTAACCAGTATGTGTTCACCCGCCTTCACCCTTGCAGAGGTGAGCATGTGCAAGGCGGTCTGGTAGGAGCACATGCCCATGGACGCAAGCTCGGCATCCGCAAGGTCGGTATTGTCGACATGATGGAACTGGTCGGAGGGAACGGCGATGTACTCGGCAAACCCACCGTCAGCACCATGACCGTAGTAGTCCGGTGTAAGGTTGATATCCCGGCGGTCGTCAGCGTACAGGTTGAAATCCAGCAGGCCGCGCTGCCCAATCCGCGCCTCGTCAACACCCTCACCCACAGCGACGACATGGCCAACGACGTCCGCGCCCTGAATGCGGGGGAAAGTCAGCGTGGCTGAGCCACCCATCTGGAAAGAGGTGACCTCGCCCTTTTCCTTGGTGGGATAAAGGCCTTCACGGGCCTTGCGATCGGTGTTGTTTTTGGCGGTAGCGGTTACCCGCACGAGAACCTCCCCCGCATCCGGTTCGGGAGTGGGAACGTCCTGGGTGTATTCCAGTTTTTCAATGCCACCGTGGCCGGTGAGCAGCATCGCTTTCATGGTCTTCGGGATCATGGGCTTTCTGCTCCTTTTTTGGAGGATATGCAGTCAGGATAGCATTAGCGCGCAATGACGTTATAGATGGGGCGCAGCCGCGGTATCTGTTTCAGGATTACCTGAATGACAGTCATCAGTGGCACTGCCATGAGAACGCCGACAGGGCCCCATAGCCAGCCCCAGAAGAAAATCGATACGAAGATAATCACGGGGTTGATCGCCATGCGGAAACCATGGATCCAGGGCTCGATAAAAAAACCGACGGTGGCGGTCAGGGCCAGGTAACCAACCGGTGCTATAGCCATCATCCAGGGACTATCCAGGCTGGTGGCGGAGACAATGGTCAGCAGGCCGATGGTGAGGATCACGCCCAGGTAGGGGATGAATCTCGCCAGCCCTGCCAGCAGTCCCCATACCACCGGATCCGGCAGACCCACGGCCCAGCAGACCAGGCCGGTGGTGATACCAATGATAAGGTTGCTGAGGCTGAGTACGCCCAGAAACTGGGCGATCTGCTGCTGGGAATCCCGGGCGATGTGGAGAACGTTCCGGCGCTGCCCCCTGGGCAGCTGGCGCACGAAATTCTGGATGATGCGGTCGCCACCCACCAGCAGGAAGTAGGTCAGTGCCAGCGCAAGGGCAAGGCCGGCGGCGCCGTTGCGGGCTTTGGTCATCAACTGGTTGCGCCATGAGTCGGTTTGAAGAACCACTGTATTGGTGGGCTCCTGCGCCCCCTCGTCTTCCGAGAGTTCGTCCATTGACTCCTCCACCTTCCTGGCGGATTCACTGACCCTGTCGATCTGACTTTTGAGATCGCTCTCGCCCACCAGCAAACGGGAGATGCCCTGCGGCGCCTTTTGCGCCCACTCAAGTGCCGGCGTGGCAACGGCGACTCCGATACCGACGAGGCCGGCAAGGACAAGAATCACCAGCACCAGCGCACTGAGCGCCCTGGGAATGCCGGCTTTTTCATAGGCTTTCCTTACCAGGGGGAACAGCAGCAGGCTGGTCAGAATAGCCAGTACAATCGGAAGGACAATCTGATGGGCAAGATAGAGAGTGTAAAGAATGCCCAGGGCAAACAGGCCATTGAGGGGTGTAGCAAGGTCTGACCGGGCCGGTTTGGCGGATCCCGGATCGTCAGTCGGTTGGTTTTTCTGGTTTTCGTCATCCATGCAGGTCAGGGTGCCTTTGCTGTCTGAGTGGGTTGTGGTTGTCCGTTTTCGGGCCAGAGCCCGGTCACCTGTGCCCTGCGACTTTTGTTGTAGCACATAACCGGATACTCTGTTTGGAACAGTCTCTCAAGAGTGCAGCTATGGCAACCTATACCATCGAAATTGACGAAACCTTTGATGTGCCGCGAAGCCGGGTGTTTGCCCTTTTTGCAGATCATGAACGCTTCGGAAAACTGCTTGGCGCTCCGGTAAAGCGCATTCGCGACAGCGACCAGGCCGACCCGAACGGTGTTGGTTCCATTCGCAAAATCGGGCTTGGACCCATCAGCATCAGGGAGACAGTGATCACCTTTGAGCCGGGCTCGCTCATTGAGTACACCATTTCCAGCATGAGCCCCATTCGCAACCACCTTGGCAGGATCCGCTTCGCGGATGCCGCCGGTGACAGAACCCGGGTTCTGTACACCATCACCTTCGAGGATGTTGTCCCCTACACGGGCAAATGGCTGAGCTCGGCTCTGGATCGGGGGATCCGCAGGGGTATTCGGCGCGTTCCGCGGCTGGCCTGAGCGCGGTTGCAAAACATTACTTGATTGATATCAGTTTATTGACCTGACGCAAAAGGCCGCCCCTTCCAATTTTGTACTCTCCCGCAAATTTTGCAGTATTCGGCCATCCCGGCCGGATAGTCAGCCTTCCGGGAGACAAGAATGGCAGCGGAACCCATCGTTCTGTTTGATAACGGGCATCACAAGTGCCTGATGTTCGATTCACTGGTAACCGGCGAGGGCGTGCAGTCCAACCAGTTTCTGGTCGTTGACGGCAAACACGAAGCATTGATTGACCCGGGTGGCGACCTGACCTACACCCCGCTGTCGGTTGCCGCTTCACGGTACATGAACATCCGCGACATGGACTATGTGTTTGCTTCCCACCAGGATCCGGACATTATCGGTGCTATTGACCGCTGGATCGTTCATACCCGCGCCAAGATCGTCACCTCCCGCCTTTGGGCCCGTTTCCTGCCGCACCTGGTGTCCGGCTATGTAACCGGGCAACTCAGCGGAAGCGTCTATGACCGCATCCTGAGCGTGCCGGATGGCGGCATCAACGTGCCCTTCGGGGAGTCGTATATCCAGTGCCTGCCAGCCCATTTCATGCATTCGGTCGGTAACCTGCAGTTCTATGATCCGGTCTCGAAGATCCTGTTTTCGGGTGACCTGGGAGCGTCCATGGGTGGCGAGGATGACCACAAGCCGGTAACAGACTTCGACAAACACATACCCAACATGATCGGCTTCCACCGCCGCTACATTGCGTCACGGAAGGTCTGTGAGTTGTGGGCCAATATGGTGCGGCAGATGGAGGTCAGTGCCATCGTGCCTCAGCATGGTAAACGCTTTGAAGGCCCGGCAATGGTGGATCAGTTCCTGAACTGGGTATCCAGCGTTGACTGCGGCATTGACCTGGTCAGCCAGGAAAATTACCGGCGACCGGTGGACTATCTTTCTGCATAGCGGTTCACGGAGCTTTCCCCTCCGCCATGGCATGCCAATAGTCGGCCTGGGTCGGGTCAGGTACGGTGCCGATACCCTCGGCGTAGGCTCTTGCGACTTCCTCCATACTCAGTCTGTCGCCGGATTCGGCCGCTCTCAGATACCACTCGAATGCCTTGGCGTCGCTCTGGGCGACACCCCGTCCCGCAGCGTACATGTTCGCCAGGTTGTACATGCCCTGATGACTGCCCGATTCGGCCAGAGCCTGGTAACGCTCGAAAGCCAGATCGTACTGCCCCATCTTGTAGACAGCATAGGCTTCAAGCACCTTGACCATTTCACGCGCGACGCCCAGTTGGTGGTCCGCCTCGTCGCCCTGCACTGAGGGCGACAGCACTATCAGTAAACTCACGGCCATGGCTATCCGTCTGGTAGCATATCGGCGTGGCATGGAAACCTCCGGGACTTAGGGGATGCTCTCACGCTATCATCTGGAAAACATGGCGTCTTTGACCCTAAAGTGGCAAAGATTTACAACTTTAGGTGCAGCAGGCAACCGGGAAATAAATCTGTCACCGGTCTGTTTTGTCGAGTAAAATCCGCACTTTTGAAACGACATCGAGGCAGCGAAATGGGCAGAGCCTATCAGAACCGCAAAGACTCCATGGCCAAAACGGCCGCCGCCAAAACCAAGGTCTATAGCAAATACGGGCGTGAAATCTACGTATGCGCCAAGTCCGGTGGCCCGGACCCGGACAGCAACCTCACACTGCGCGGCCTGATCGACCGTGCCAAGAAAGACCAGGTGCCCGCCCACGTTATTGAAAAAGCCATCGAGAAAGCCCAGGGTGGCGCCGGCGAGGACTTCTCAGCGGCCCGCTACGAGGGTTTCGGGCCGGGTAACTGCATGGCCATCGTGGATTGCCTGACGGACAACCCTAACCGTACTTTTGGTGACGTCCGCCTCGCCTTTACCAAAACCAAATGCAAGATTGGCACCCAGGGCAGTGTCAGCCACATGTTCGATCACTGCGCCATATTCGGATTCCGGGGCGACGATGAAGAGGCGGCACTGGAAGCACTGATGATGGCAGACGTGGATGTCACCGATATTGAGCAGGAAGACGGGATGATTACCGTGTTCGCGCCCCACACTGAATATGCCAAGGCCCGGCAGGCACTGCAGGAGGCGTTTGAGGGCCTGGAATTCGAGGTGGACGAGATCCAGTTCCTGCCCCAGACCACCACTACCATTGAGGGCGACGACATTGAGCTGTTCGAAAAATTCATGGACATGCTGAACGATCTGGATGACGTACAGAACGTCTATCACAATGCCGTGATCGCAGACGGACAGGAGCAGTAACTTGCCACGGGTGGTCGTACTGAAAACCGGCACCACATACCCTGCCCTGCGCGACGCATTCGGGGATTTTGACCACTGGTTCGTCGCCCGCCTGGCGCCGGAGCTCAATGTGGACGTTGTGGATGTGACGGTAGACGACCTTCCTGGTCGACCTGAGGACTGGGACGGTATCGTGATCACCGGGTCCCCGGCCATGGTCAGTGACCGGGAAGCATGGAGCGAACAGACCGCCAGCTGGCTTGCCGACGCCATCGGGGCCGAGGTTCCGGTACTGGGGGTGTGTTATGGCCATCAGCTGCTGGCCCATGCCCTGGGTGGCGAGGTGGGTTATCATCCCCGCGGCCGGGAAACCGGCACCCATCCGGTGGAACTGCTGGATGCTGCATTGGACGACCCTCTTTTCAAAGGGCTGCCGCGACAGTTCCCGGCTCAACTGACTCACCGCCAGTCCGTTCTGCGGCTTCCTGATAGCGCCGTTCTTCTGGGCCACAATGAGTTCGAACCCCACCAGGCCTTCCGGCTGGGGCCATGCGCCTGGGGCGTGCAGTTTCATCCGGAGTTTTCCACAGACGTGATGCGGGCCTATCTTGAAGTCCAGGCACCGGACCTTGTGAAGGAGGGGCTTGATGCTGACGCTCTGCTGGCAAGCGTGAGCAGCGCGCCTGAAGCTTCCTCTCTGCTGGACCGTTTCTCCCGCATAGTCATGAACCGGTAGCGCCTAGTCGAGAATATAGGCGGTTTTCTCCATCGCATTCTCGTCTTCGTCCACAAACCGGAACTCGTTCCAGGCAATCCGCACCAGGTCGTTGGCATTGAGGCGCTGGCGGCCACTGATCCGGATATCGTTGACAAAAGTACCGTTGGTGCTGTCGCGGTCGGTAATGTAGAAATCCATCGTATTTTCCAGGTACGGGTTGGGGACCGCTTCAATGACCGCATGCTGGCCACTCACGGAAATTTCGTCGATCCGGATGTCGTTGTCCGGACCCCTGCCGACACGAAGCGCAGGCTGGTCCAGTTCAAACCTAGTGACCACGACGTTGTCCACCAGTTGGGAAAGTGACGCCATATCAGGACTCCATCTCTAATCGAGTATCAAAATGACAACGGACACGTTATCCGCTGCTTCATTGTCCAGGCTTGCCTGCACCAGGGCCCGGACTTGCTCGTCCGCAGACTTCTGCGCTGACATCAGTGGCAGCCAGTCAGCTTCCGGTAGCCCATCGATGAGCCCATCGGAGCAAAGCAGCAGGCAGTCGCCCGACTCCATCACTACCCGCCCGAAGCTGGCGAGTGCGGACGAGGCACCCAGGGCCCGGGTCAGCACATTGCGAAATGGCACATGGGGGACATCATCGGGCTGGATACTGCCGTCTTCCAGCATGTTCTGAACCACAGTATCGTCCCGCGTCAGGCACTGAAGCTCTCCCTTGTGAACAAGATAACAGCGGGAATCCCCCAGATGGGCAATGAGAGCTTCACCATCGATCACCCACGAAACCACCAGGGTCGTGCCCATCTTGGCGAGGTCCGGATCCGCTGCCCTGCGTTCCTGTATGCGCTCACTGGCCAGGTTGATGGCCACCTGGATGGCATCAGGCCGGGCGTCGCAAAGGCCCCCGTTTCCGGACTCAAAATGTGCTCCCAGGGTCTCCATGACCGTATCTACCGCAATCCGGCTGGCAATTTCCCCACCCTGGTAGCCCCCCATACCATCGGCAACCACCAGCAATATCTGACGATGGTCATCACTGATCCGCCAGTCTATGGCATCCTGATTGGCGGCGCGCACGGTTCCCACGTCAGTCAGTCCGGCTACGCTGGGAATCTTCATGACGTTACCTCCCTCGCCTCACGGGATGCCTGCCGCCGCAACGCTTCCGCCATGGTGGCAGCGCTGGGGAAACGCTTGTCGGGCTCCCGCTGTATGGCTTTATTGATAAGACGAACCACACCATTGGGCAGTTCCGCATTGAACTCTCGCACACTCTTCGGGCGTTTGTTCAGAATCTGGTAGGTCAGATTGGCCAGTGTATCGCCCTGATAAGGTGTTTCTCCGGAAACCAGTTTGTAGAGGGTGATACCCAGGCTGTAAGTGTCGGATGCGCCGGTCACCCTCTGCCCTTTCAACTGCTCAGGGGACATATAGAGCGGGCTTCCCATAACGCTGCCAGTGCGGGTGCGGGAGTCATCTGAGATCTTGGCTATCCCGAAATCGGTGATTTTGATGTCCCCGTTATCCGGGTTGAAGATGATATTGCCAGGCTTGATGTCCCGGTGAATGATTTTCTGCCGATGGGCGTAATCCAGCGCGTCCGCCACTCTGGCAACAATGTCCAGCACGGTGGTCAGGGGCAGCAACCGGCCCGGCTTGCCAAACTCGCTGAGTGGACGACCCCGGGCATAATCCATGGCAATGAAGGCCAGATCTGCTTCCTCTCCCACATCATACACGGTCACAATGGCCGGATGACTGAGGCGCCCGGCTGCTTCCGCTTCGCGGAAGAATCGGGCCTTCAGGTCCCGTAGTTCATTACCATCGAAGGCCGCGTAGCTGAGCGTTTTTATCGCCACCGTGCGTGCGATTTTCGGGTCCTTGCCAAGATAGACCACACCCATGGCGCCACGCCCTATCTCCCGCTCGATCTCATAGCGGCCCAGTGTCGGCCGGCTGACATTTTTTTCCGGCATCAACAACGTTCGGGTGCTATCGAAGTTTCCGGAGACCGCTGCAGTGCCGTCTGCATCCAGGTTTTCCAGGGCAGCCAGCCGCTTGTCGGCATCCCGGTACCTGCGTTTCTGATCAAGAATCTGCCGATAGGTAGTGCAGGCCCTGTCGTACTGGCGCTTGCGCTCCTGCTGGATGGCGATATCGTACTGCAGGCCAAGGGTCTCCTCGCTCGGGGGGCATTCGGCCAGCGTCTCCAGCGCTTCATCCGCCTGCCCTTGTTGCAGTAACAGTCTGCCCAGGCGGGTTCGTGCCGCCTGCACATTTGCGGAGAGTGCCTCGATGTCACGCCGGGGTTGCAGCCAGAAAAGCATGATCAGGTAGCCTGTCACCAGCAGGGTGACCACCTCCCCAAGCGGGAGCCAGGCATTCCGGTAGAACATCAAGGCTGCCTGCAGCACCACCAGTGATCCCGCCGCCAGCAGAATGACCGGCAGGCTCACACTGCCACCCATCCGGGGAACCGCAAGCACCAGAAACAGTGCCGTCACCATCAGCCCTCCACGAATGGCAACGTCGGACCAGGCCGGTCGGGCAAGCCCCCTCGTCTCCAGCGCCCCGCTGAATGCCTCTGGCGACAGTTTCAACAGCGTGCCGGCGTCACCCATACCGGCGGTATTTCCCAGGGAGCCCAACGCAATACGATCCAGCCATCCAAGGGCCGGGAGGGCGTCACCGATGAAGGCAAAGATCAACGCCAGTGCAACAACGAGCAGGCGCAGACTGAAAAGTCGGGAGAATAGGAAAGCCAGTGAATTCACGGAGACCGCTATGGTAAGTAATTGATCGTGCAAGTTTAGAAAGTGAGGACGGGCAGCGATAGATTACCAGGCGCTGTTTTTTGTAAAGGTTTGTTTAGCTGGGAACGCTATCACACCGGAAGTTTAGTGAACCAGGGATGACATGGGTGTAAAAGACGCCATCGACCTTTCTGCAGTATAGTCCACCTTATGGACGTCTCCGCCGGGAAGCATAACAATGACATTCAAGTTACTGACTGGCCTGTTTGTTCTGGCAATCACCACAACCAGCCTCTACCACTCGTTCAAATCCCTGCCCCACGGGCTCGCTTACGATGGTAAGGAGCAGCCACTCATGAACGCCAGGCTGCTCATCGACAAAACCCTGCACTTCGGTAATGAACAGCCGCGACTGGACCAGGAAATCTTCGCCGAGATTTTCAGCCTGATCGCCAATGCGCAGCAGTTTGTGCTGGTGGACATGTTTCTCTTTAACGACTCCCGTGCTGATGGCAGCCGCCAGATACCGCTGGCGCGCAAGCTTACCGATGCCCTGATTGCACGCAAGCAGGCCCATCCCGGCATGGACATTATCGTGATTTCCGATCCTATCAATACTGTCTACGGCGGCACCACGTCGCCCCATTTCCAGCAACTTCGACAGGCCGGCATACCCGTGGTGGAGACTCGCCTGACGCGTCTGCGTGACAGCAACCCCCTCTGGTCGGGGTTATGGCGCGTATGCTGCCAGTGGATGGGTAATTCCGCGTCAGGCGGCTGGCTACCCAATGCTCTGGGCGAGGAGCCGGTCACCCTGCGCAGCTATCTGGCGCTGCTCAACTTCAAGGCCAACCACCGCAAAACCCTGGTCGCGGACAGCCCCAACGGATTCCGGGCGGTCGTCACTTCTGCCAACCCCCATGATGGCAGTAGCCGTCACAGCAACATCGGCCTGCGTTTCGGGGGACCTGCTGTCGCAGACCTGCTCGGGACAGAAAGGGCGGTGCTGGCAATGTCCGGCGCAGACACAACCGCTGTGGACAATGCCTTGGGCTACCTTCCCGAACAGACGTCTGACTCACCTGAGACCATCAGGATCATTACCGAGTCTGCCATCCTCTCATCGGCGAAGGACATTATCGGAACCGCAGCGCCGGGGGACCGCCTGGATCTGGCAATTTTCTACCTGTCCCACCGCACCTTGCTGCCGGCGCTGATAGCGGCTCATAAAAGGGGCGTTCACGTTCGTGTTCTGCTGGACGCCAACAGAGATGCCTTCGGAATGAAGAAGAGCGGAATTCCCAACCGTCAGGCCGCCATGGAGCTTAACCAGGCGGGCATAACGGTGCGCTGGTGTCATACCGAGGGCGAGCAATGCCACACCAAGCTTCTTGTACGCCAGGACAGGAATGGCAACGCGCAGCTACTGCTGGGCTCCGCCAACTTCACCCGCCGGAATCTGGATGATCTGAACCTTGAGACCAGCGTTCACATCGAGTCGACAACAGAGGCGGAAACCGTGCTCAAAGCCTCGGTTTTTTTTGATGAACAGTGGAATCATGGTCCCGGTGATACGCCGGTGATGAGCCTGCCTTACGAAGCCTGGGCGGACGAATCCCGGCTGCGCTACTGGCAATACAGGTTGATGGAGTCGACGGGACTGTCTACGTTTTAGATTTGCAGAGGTGATCTCAATGACTGCGCCCGTTCATTCCCGACCTATTGACGAGCGGATCGACTGGTTGATGGCGCTGAGCCGGAAACATTCGGCAAGCTTCTGCAGCCCTGAAAACCACCTCGCCCGTCAAAGGTACCTGGCAGAACACAACACCCTGATCATTGCCCTGAAATGCATGGATGGCCGCATCCATCTGCCCCATGTAACCCGAACGCCAATGGGCATCATCCAGCCGTTCCGCAACCTCGGCGGCATCTTTGATCTGGGCTGGCCCTATCTCGGAGATCTGCTGGCAGACACGGTGCAGAGCGCGGTCAGTGCCGGCAGACGGGTACTTATTATCATTACCTATCACTATTCGAAGGGCGCAAAGGAACGGGGATGTGCCGGCTTCAACTGCGACCTCGACGCCGCCCGGGCACACGCCATCAGCATCCGCTGTCAGGTTGAGGCGTTGTTTGGCGAAGCACACCAGACCGTGTACCCACTGGTTTGCGGCTTTGAAACCGATGAAGATGCACTGATTCTGCACGGTCCCGACGGCCGGTGCCTGGACCTGTCGACAATCGCGCCCAACAGTGCCGACGAAACTGGCGCAAGAATCACAGCTCTGTTCCCCGATATGCCGTTGCCCATACAGCGCGACCTGTTACCCCTGGTTCGTGGCAACATCCGGCACATTGCCGAGATCAGGGAAAGCGACCGGGAGCTGAATATCGAGCACCGGGAGTGGGTCATCTGCATCGGCCGGGGGTTCGACTTTCTGCACGCGCCCAATCTGGCGCTGATCATCGGCCCCTTCAGCCCTGATCTGTCGCACCCCATACGCCAGGCTGCCGGTATCATAAAAGCCAATATGGAGAGCGGCCGGATACCGGGTGACGGATTTCTTTTACTCTCATCGGCCCCCTATCAGGAACCTGGAACCCAGAAAGCGCGTGCTACTCTCAAGTCCGCTTTTTTACTGGAATTTGCGGCAAACGTTATTCAACGGGAATTTCCCGAACTGGCAGAGCTTATGGTTGCTCATTCAGCTATCCTGAACTGGCCGGAACGACGTCTTGAAATACAGCCTGCAAAACCGGAGTCGGAACACGGGAATCGTGTTTCATAATCAAAAGCAAGGAGAATGGAATGCAGACTATAAGAAAGCACCTGCGGTACGTATCGTTTTTTATGGCCCTGGTGATGGCATTCGGCAGCGTCTGGGCATCATCTGCCGCGGCCGGCATGGTTGGCACTGGCGAACTGTTGACCGAACAGCGTGCCGACCTTGATCGTCAGTCCCTGATGAATATGCTTGAGCGCGACGAAGTGAAAGAGAGACTTGCGCAAATGGGTGTCAGCCAGGACCAGGTTGAGAAGCGCATCCAGAGCCTGACGCCGGCGGAGCTGTCGTCGTTCGAGCAACAACTGGCAGAGGCGCCGGTGGGTGAGGACGTTGTCGGTATCATCGTTCTGTTCCTGCTGGTCTTCGTCGTTACCGACATGCTCTGTGCCACCAACATCTACCCCTTCATCAACTGTATCCGGTAGCGCGCTGACTTCGTGACTATCACCACTATCAGCTCCAAATCGCAGCTGCTGCGAATCGTTGTCAGTATGGTACTGGCAACGATTCTGGCGGGCTGCGCCAGCCGGCCCCAGTGGCCTGAACAAGATTCCCTGGACACTGCCGCCAACATTGAGCAACGCCTGGTGCTGGACGACGTTCCGTTTTACGCACAGGAACGCTATCAATGCGGCCCTGCCTCCCTGGCCATGATGCTGAACAGCCAGGGACTGGATACCCACCCGGAGGTGCTGAAGGAACTGGTCTACCTGCCTGAACGCCATGGCAGCCTGAAGGTGGAGCTTGTGGCAGCAGCCCGTGCCCATGGGCTGCTGGTCTATCCGCTGGATGGGTCACTGGACAGCCTGCTGACAGAGGTGGCTGGAGGCAACCCGGTACTGGTGATGCAGAACCTCCGGTTTGGCTGGTGGCCGCAGTGGCATTTTGCTGTGGTTATGGGATTCGACGCGGAGAATCGGAACATTATTCTTCACACCGATACCCGTGACTATCACGAGGAAACCGTGGAAGTGTTCACGGCAACCTGGGACCGTGCGGAGAATTGGGCCGCTGTCATGCTGCCCCCTGACCGGCTGCCGGCCACCGCCGAACCGCTGCGCTATCTGATGTCGGCCAACGACCTGGAAACCACTGGCCGGACTCTGGCCGCGATGACCGCCTACCAGACTGCAGAACAGGCGTGGCCCGAGCAGCCGGCCGCCATTATGGGGCAGGGTAATATCGCCTGGGAACAGGGACAGCCCGGGGTCGCCACGCGCCATTACCTGCGCCTGACCCGGAAATTTCCCGGCGTGGCAGCCGGCTGGAACAACCTTGCCCATTCACTGGCAGCACAGGGCTGTGCCACCGCTGCTGAAACCGCGACCCACTGTGCCGCTGCCATCAATCCTGAGCGCTTTGATGGAACAGCTCCGGAGATACCAAGCACCGACGCTAAGGACACATGCCCGGCACTGCAGTGCCCTGCCCTTTCCGACTAAACCTTGTGAAATAACGCCACATCCTTGGCTGGAATGCTCAGCGCCCAGCCATGGGCCTTGGCCAGCCACTCCATGGTAGCTTGACGATAGAACACGATATGGGTGGGGTCACGGCGGTAGTGCCAGTTGGCAAAGCGTTCGTCGCTGGTCTGGAAACAGGTCATGATACCGAGCCAGCCCCCTGGCACCAGCAGCTCATCCAACTGGCGAAAAATCGCGGCGGGACGACGCAGGTGCTCCGCCACTTCCGTGCAGGTAATAAAGTCATACTGCCGGCTCAGCGCGGACTTCTCCGGATAGAAAAACGGGTCATACAGCGCCATATCCATGCCCGCCTCCGTTAATACGGCCGCCAGTGCCGGCCCGGGACCACAGCCGAAATCCAGGCCGCAGTCTCCCGGCTCCAGGCGTTCAAGGAGCGGGTAGGTCAGCTTCGATAGAAAACGGCGGTAGCCCTGGTCCCGGGGATCGTTGTCGTGAAGATCATAAATGTCTCTTTCCCGGCTCTCATCCAGCCAGCATGATGGGTCCATGACCGTCGCCTCGCAGGTTTTGCACCGATAATAAGGCGTTTTGTTGATGACCTGGAAGGGGACCAGTGCGGACGTTTCACAAACCGGACAGCTGGCAAGCAATGACTTCAACTCCTCAATAAACTCTCAAAGCGCTCCGATCAGGATCACCATCAGGACAGCCAGGAACAACAGAAACCAGGTCGCGTACCGGTTAGCCCGGTCCTCAACCTGATCCGAGGGGATATCCAGAGGCGCGGCAGACTCATATTCGGCTACCAGGGTGCGCGCCTGGGCGTAGTCTTCGTCTTCGACATGGACATTGGTAAATCCCGCAGCACCGATTTCCCCCATGGCACCCTGCAGGTAATGGCCACCGACGTGACACTCAATACCTCTTGATTGCAGCAAACCGGCGACTATGTGGGCTTCTGCCAGGTCACGGGCACGATAGGCTATTTGCATTGGCAGGCTCCGGTCAGTTGCAATGGTGTCTCCCTGAACCCTAGCTCGTATCCCGCCGTTCGTCGATTCGTGCGCCCCCCTTCACCATTACTTGGGCAGGCGCCCGGTTCTTTCCAATCGTTCACCGACCCACCGATGGTAAAGCTTTGCCAGCATCGGACGGATGACCGGCAAACCAATCACCCATGCCAGTGGCTTCAGCAACCAGACTCGCGACATCAGCAGAATGTAGGCATCCAGTTCTCGGTGTATCCTGCCCTTGCTATCCTCCACATGCAGTTCCTGAAGCGCAGCCTCCGGTTCAATCCCCCGCTGCTTCAGCTCCTCATCACGACCGGTAATATCAACCCACTCCACCGACTCGCCGGTCTTGCCAGCCAGGCGTTCATAGAGCCTGCGATCCTTGACACAGCTCGGGCAGGCACCATCATAAAATACGCGAAGATGATCTTCTGTCGCAGCCATAGCGCTCTCCATTTCTGGCATCGCATTTACACGTTAACAGTCTAAAGCAATGAAGATCATAGCTGAACCTTGCCGCGCAGGGCCTTGGTTTTGCCTTTTTTGGTTTTTTTATCAACACGCCGGCGCTGTGAACCCTTGGTGGGGCGGGTAGCCCGACGTGCTTTCTGCTGCTTCACTGCCTCCTGAATCAGCTCCTTCAGGCGGGCAAGAGCGTCCTCCTTATTCAGTTCCAGGGTGCGGTATTTCTGCGCCTTGATAACAATAATGCCCTCCTTGCTGATGCGCTGGTCAGAAAGTGACATCAGCCGCTCCTTGTAGAATGGCGGCAGGCTGGAGTTGGGAATGTCGAACCGCAGATGGACCGCAGACGCCACCTTGTTAACGTTCTGACCTCCGGCTCCCTGGGCGCGGATCTGGGTCAGTTCAATTTCCCAGTCACCCAATTCCACGGCGTTGGAGATTTTCAGCATGAGGAATCCGTCTGTTCGATGGAGGTTCGCAGGCTGGCGTCCAGTTCATCCATATCCAGCGTCTGCTCGCTGATGACCTCGATGCGGGATAGCTCCCTGGGCTCGCATTCGGACACCGATAAGGCACCGTCGGCCATGTTGATGGTCCGCCAGCCATCGCGGGTGTGCACTACGGCCTTGAAGCGGGCAAAACGATCATCCATGAACAGCGCCAGCAAGGCAGTTTCAGAAAACACCGTATCCGGATGTACCCGCCAGCCCAGACTGAAGTGACCCTGCCCCTGGTTACTGGCACGCTGCCAGGGCTGGTCGCGGATATCGGTAACGGGCGCCAATCCCGCCGATTCCTGGTGATGATGGGCATGGGGACTGCTTACAGCGGACAGCGCAGTTCTGCCATCAAGCCAGGCGATATCCATCCGGCCCTGGCGGGTATGGAAAACAGCGTTTTTCGCCGGCTGCAGGCCAGCCAACCAGTCATCGAAACGGGCAATCTGCTCTGGCTGGCACAGGTCCGTCTTGTTGGCCACGACAATATCCGCAGCAGCAACCTGATCCTGGAATTGCACGTTCTCTGTAACCCTGGGTTCATCCAGCCTCCGCGGGTCGACCAGGCAAAGCACGGGGCCCAGTTCCAATACGTCCCGGTAGTGCGTCCCCGTCAACGTCTCGATAATCTGCGAGGGGTGGCCAAGCCCAGTGGGCTCAATCAGCAACCGGTCCGGCCTGGCCTTGTGGATCAACTGGTTGAGGCCGATCTGCATCGGCAGACCAGCCACACAGCACATACACCCACCGGGCACTTCCCTTACAAAAGCGCCTTCGGTTTCAAGGATAGCGCCGTCAATACCCACCTCGCCGAACTCGTTCACAAGAACCGCCCATACCTCTCCGTCCGGCTTATTCTTCAGCAGGTCCAGTATGGCGGTGGTCTTACCCACGCCCAGAAAGCCGAGTACCAGATTGGTGGGTATTGGTGAAGTCATAAATCGCCCGTGTGGTAAATGGAGAGTCGACGCAACCAGGTGTTATAACATAACACTGTAGTATTCCCCTAATACCTGTTCCCGTCTGACCCTTGATAATGTACACAGGCTACCACCAACAATGACAAGGAGACGGCTATGAGCGGTAAAAAGATACTGATGATCACCGGTGACTTTACCGAAGACTACGAGACCATGGTGCCCTTCCAGGCACTGCAGGCTGTCGGTCATACAGTTCATGCGGTCTGTCCGGACAAAAAGGCAGGGGACACCGTGGCCACGGCCATTCACGATTTCGAGGGCGACCAGACCTACACCGAAAAGCCGGGCCACCGGTTTGCCCTGAACGCGGACTTCGCCGGGCTCAATCCCGCCGACTACGACGCCCTGGTGGTGCCGGGCGGTCGTGCGCCGGAATATTTGCGCCTGAATGACGAGGTGAAAAACCTGGTACGGCACTTCTTTGAAACCGATAAACCGGTGGCAGCCATCTGCCATGGCGCCCAGCTACTGGCGGCGGCGGGGGTACTTGAAGGCCGCGAATGCTCTGCCTATCCTGCGTGCCAGCCGGAAGTGGAACTGGCGGGTGGACGGTTCGCCGCTATCGACGTTGACGCCGCTGTGACCGATGGTAATCTGGTGACAGCCCCGGCATGGCCGGCCCACCCTCAATGGCTGGCCCAGTTCTTCAAACTGCTGGACAAGTGACGGTAACGGGGTCGTTGCGGCGGCCCCGGATTCATGAGGACAGCGTCATGTGCAAACTCTTCGTCCACGCGGACTCCGACCTCTGGGTCAGCCGTACCCACTCCCTGCGTATCGACGGCATGGTCACCAGTATTCGTATGGAAAACGCTTTCTGGAATGCCCTCACCGAAATTGCCGCCCGGGACGGCATGAACCTGCCCCAAATGATCACTAAGCTCTATCATGAATCCATTGATGCCGGTCACGACCTGGGCAACTTTACGTCCTTCCTGCGGGTGTGTGCCATGCGTTATTTGGCGCTGCAGCTCAGCGGCGACATCCCCCGCGACACCCAGGTAGCCATTGCCTCGCTGGATGCAGAAAAGATTCTCGCGAGGAACATGGGCCAGAAGCCGCCCAGCGAAGCAACTCACTAAACGGCGATTGCGAAGTTATTCTAGGGGAGGCGTTGGCCGCACCAGGATTTCGTTGACATCCACGTGGGCAGGCTGGGAAACCGCGTACATGACCGCATCGGCAATGTCCGCTGGCTTGAGAGCATTCGTCGGGCGCTCGTCAAAGAACGGCGTATCCACCATCCCCGGCTCAATCAGGGTGACTCGAATGCCGGAACCCCGCAGCTCCTCTCTCACGCCATAACCAATGGCCGAAACTGCCCATTTGGTCGCGCTGTACATGGAGCCAGGGATGGTTGTCCTGCCGGCAGCCGAGCCCGTCAGCAAAAGGTGGCCCCGACTTTTACGCAGCGCCGGCAGACAGCTCTGTACCGTCAACCCCGCACCGTAAACGTTGGTCAGGATCATATCCTTCCAAACCTCATGATCGGCGCTGCTGAATCCCCCGGGTTCACCACCGCGGCCCGCATTCACGAACACTGCATCAATCTGCCCGAAAGTGGCCAGGGCTTTGTCCACCACTGCCTGCTGGTCTTCCATGCTCTGGACATCGCACCGGGCGATCATGACACGCTCACTGCCCCCGAGCTCTGTCTGTAGCTGTTTCAGCTTGTCTTCCGAACGCGCTGACAAAACCAGTCGATAGCCCGCCTTGTGGGCTGCGCGTGCCGTTGCCTCGCCAATTCCGGACGAGCCACCGGTAATCAGCATGACCGGGTCGTTACTCATAAGCTTTCTCCTTGGTCAGATATTGCTTTGGGTGTTGCAAACTAGCTACGCGACCTGAAGCTTTTACAGATCACTCTTGGCATGAGGGTTCTGACGCCAATATCAGGTAGTATACGCGAAGACATGCCGGCCAAAATGATTTGCCGGCCAGGCGAACCAGGCAACCGACGGATTTATGAAAATACCGAAACGATTACAGCCCCTTGTCGACGACGGCATGGTGGACGAAGTGTTGTACCAGTTGATGAGTGGCAAGGAAGCCGAGGTGTTCGTTGTGCGTTGCGGCGACAGTGTACGTTGCGCCAAAGTGTACAAGGAAGCACAGAAACGCAGCTTCAAACAGGCCGTGCAATACCAGGAAGGCCGCAAGGTTCGCAACAGCCGCCGCGCCCGAGCCATGGGCAAGAAAACCCGTTACGGCCAGAAGGAGCAGGAAGACGCCTGGCTGAACGCCGAGGTAGATGCCCTTTACCAGCTGGCAGGTGCCGGGGTGCGTGTACCGAAGCCGTTCGGGTTTGTGGATGGCGTGCTGTTGATGGAAATGATTGCCGATGAAGACGGCAAGGCCGCACCGCAGCTGGGAGAGGTGTCACTGACGCCGGAGCAGGCGCGGAACTACCATGGCAAGGTGATTGCTGACGTAGTACGTATGCTCAGCGCCGGGCTAATTCACGGTGACCTTTCAGAATTCAATGTGCTGGTGGACTCCACCGGCCCGGTGATTATCGACCTGCCCCAGGCGGTCAACGCGGCCGGAAACAACAGCGCGAAGCAGATGCTGGAACGGGACGTGGACAACATGCGCCGCTATTTCGGACGTTTCGCGCCGGAACTGCTGAACACCGATTACGGCAAGGAAATATGGGCACTCTACGAGGCCGGTGACCTGCACCCGGACAGCCGTCTTACCGGCTGCTTCGAGCACGACACCGAAAGCGCCGATGTGGATGAACTCATGGCGGTTATTGACGCCGCCAAGGAAGAGGAAAGAGATCGCCAGGAACGCCAGCGCGATGCCGAGGAAGGCGACGACTAGCCCGGAGCGCCCACGAAGCGGCCCACCACGCGATCAGACAGCATCAGGTGGGCCAGTGCCGGATAGGGCAGATAATGGCTGAGCAGGAATATCACCGCCGCCATGTCCAGCCCCGCAGACAGCCCCACGAAACCTGCCCAGGCCACAAACAGTGCGCCAAGAAAGCCACCATAGGACCACAGCACCCGTGCGCGCTCGTCACCGGTCGGCACCCGCTTCAATAGGCGCGCTACAGACCAGCTGATATAGGCCGCAATCAACGCCGCGATAACCACCGAAACCACCACCCCGGTCAGCCCCAACAGGAAGCGCGCCAGATAGTTGGCGAGAAAAAAAAGAACAATGGCACTGACTGTAATGATGGTTACCCGCGAACGCTTCAGATCTTTCATAGACAATACCGGTTGATTACATCAGATCGTTGGCATTGTTTTAACATTGCGGGCGTCGAGAAGCGACTTTGCTTCCTGAAGCTGCTCAAGGCTGGACGCGTGAACCGCCAGCACATATTTTCCCTCGCTGAGGGCAGCCTGGGCCTTCATCAGATACGGGGTGTGATCCGGGCGGAGCGTCACGGCACCCGCGACCAACATCCCGATGGCCGCCGCGATTACGGTCATTACTGATGCGGCAACAACGGTATTCTGGGCGATGAAACCCACACCCAGGGCGCTCAGTATCAGAAACAGCACAAACCCCGCTACCGCACCGGCAATACCCAGACCAATATGGGAACGCACCAGCGTCCGCCAGATTCCCTGGTCCTCAGGCTCGAGCTCCTTGCCCTGGTGCCGGTCATTCGGGCTGAGGACGGTTACCTGCTCATCCGTCAGGCTGGTTTCCTCGCATATCGCTTTCGCTGTTCCCCGGGCGTCAGGCTCTGTGTCAAAAACTGCAGCCACCTTGTGGTCTTCCTTCTCGCCGGTCAAATTCGCTGAAGAGTTCATAAAAATACCCCCTTGGTATCCCACAGAATTAATGAGGCTCCTGATATGAAACTTTGGACCTTTACCTGAGAATACAACCCGCCAACCGGTTTTTCCAATGCCGGGTCAGCGCCGGGGGCGTGAGCCTACCAGGCCAGCCAGATCACATGGCGGGCACCCTTGCCCGGGCGCAGGGCCCGCACGGTTACAGGCTCTACGGAAAGTCCGGCGCGGCGCAGCCGCTCGGTAAACGCGTGTTCCGGACCGGCAGACCAGTAGGCCAGGACCCCATCGGAGCTAAGGGATCTCTGGGCGGCCGAGATGCCGGCGGGAGAGTAGAGCCAGTTATTTTCCTTGCGGGTCATTCCTTCCGGGCCGTTGTCCACATCCAGAAGAATGGCGTCCCAGCTGCCTTTGCCCTCCCTGAGCAGTTCCGCCACATCACCGATGTGAACACTGGCCCTGGCGTCGTGCAATGGGTAGCCGGCGGCAGAGCCCAGCGGTCCGCGGTTCCAGGCTTCCACTTCTGGCACCAGTTCCGCCACGGTTACCCGGGCATCCTGCGGCAGAGCTGAAAGTGCTGCCGCCAGAGTGAATCCCATTCCCAGCCCGCCTATCAGCACCCGGGCTTCGGGCTGGCTGGCGATTCGGTCGCAGGCAAGCGTTGCCAGAGCATCCTCCGAACCGTGCAAACGGCTGTTCATCAGTTCCCCCGTGGTGCCGGCAACTTTGATGGAGAATTCGTCATTGCGCTGCAGCAACCGCAGCCGGGTTCCATCACCGGGAATGGTTGCGGTACCAATTTCCTCAAAACGAGCCATCTATTTTTTGACCCACTTGCCGTCCACCAGGATGTACTGCCCCGCGGGTGTTTTTTCCAGCGCCTTCTGACCGGCCACTGTTTCCACCTGGGTCACGGGAATGTCGTGCTTCTGTGCAATGCGGGCATATTCTTCCCGCCGGGCCTTGTTGATGGCTCCGACAATACCGCGGGCGTCGTTATCTGCCTTGACCACCTCCAGGTAGCCGGTTGGCGTTTCGCCCACCAGTCCCTGCTGCTTGGCCGTATCCAGCCGGCTTTTGGCCTCATCCAGCCCCATCGAGAAGGCGGGTACGGCCAGGCAAAGTACGAGGATGAACGCACCGAGTTGAACAAAACGTTTCATGGCTGACTCCCTGGATTCAGAATTGATCATCAGAACAGGCCCTTCTCGCCGAAGAGTTCATCCACGTCCTTGTCCACCTTCACGTAGATTTCGTGCTGGATCTTGACGTTAAGATTCACCGTGATGGGCTCTTTCGGTGCCTCCATCCTCACCGTAGGCGTGCATGCCGCGACACTCACGGCGAACGCCAGCATCACCAGCGTGTTACCACCCTTTCCGGACAGGATGCCCGGGCTAAACCTATCCATAGACCACACTCCTGATTAATTTTCCGATCCGGTTGACTGGCTTTGGGCATCCCGTTGCTGCATCAGCTTGCGCACTTTTTCGGTCACCGCTTCATTGACCCGGCCACTCAGTTGCAGGCTGGTCAGTAACGCCGGAATGTCTTCTTCAAGGTTGATATTGAGCACGATGGGATGCCCGTCGCGCACCTCGGGGCTGCTGCCTTCAAGACGCAATCCCAGAACCAGCTTACCATCCCGGTCGTAGTCTACCGTGCTGTTGAGCACCTTGTAGTTAAAGTTTTGCATGGCGCGGACAACCAGTGCCATCGCTTCATTGTCCCGCGCCATACCCCTCAACCGGTCCGCCGGCAGCTTCAGTGTGCCGCCGGGTGCCAATGCTGCAATCTGGCCCGCCTCAACGCTGACCCCGGCCGCGCTGACCCACACTGGCAGTGTGCCCGCAAGCACGCCACTGCCCGCCAGTCCCTCCGCGGGATAAACCTGCATCAGCTCCGACAGCTCAATGCCGTTGAGCTCGACTGGAACCCGCAGGGGTAACTCGGAAAGCTGCCACTGGGCAGGCGTGATCTGGACCTGACCACCCAGAAGTTGAGCGGACGCCTGCTCCAGCGTCAGCGTGCCGGCGACCGGGTGATCCATGGTTGAGCGATAGCCACCGGAGATCCGGATATCGCTCAAGGCAATACCCGGATTGACGGTAGCGAGCACCAGACCCGACGTGCGCATAGCCACCCGTTCTCCGGAAAGATCAACGGTCACCTTACCATCGAGGCCGGTCCAGGCAGTGCGGCCATAAAGCCCGCCCACACCATCAAAGCGAATGTCTCCCCGCAATTGCGGGCCTGCAGATGGCAAACGCAGCTCCAGATCTGTGCTGATGCTGCCCTCCCCGACCTCGAGCTCTTGCGGCCAGGCAGCAAAGGTCCCCGCCAGTGCAGCCCCTGCTTTCGCGCCGGTGGCGGTCATTTCGGCCGCCACCTCCGCAACACCATCGAACGGAACGCTGACAGCAATATCAGCGCCGGCCCCGGCGTCCGACGAAAGCCTGCCATCAAGGCTAAGTGCTTGAAGACTGCCCTGCAGCCGGCCATCCAGGCGCCAGGGCTGGGGGAGCAATTGCGGATGGCGGATAGCAGCTGTGGTTGCCACCACTGGGCCCTCGAAAGCGAGGCTCTGCAGAACCATTGGCCGGAGGTCATAACTGGCGGTGACACGGGTCCCGGTCAAGGTGATTCCGAGTTTGTCCAGCTGCGCTGTATTGTCCGGCGCATCTACCCCGGTGAACTCGAGGCGGGTTTCATCGGAAAATTCCAGAGTCGCGGACCGCTCGCTGGCTTTGCCGGCAAACAGCAGGTTCGCCTGCCCGCTGTGGAACTGCCAGCCCGCCAGGTGGATGCCCGTCATCGGAGCCTCTAGTCTCATGGCGTCGGTGACAAGTTTGCGCTCGCCGGGCACCGAAAGCTGTGACAGTGCCAGGTCGCCCTCGGCGCGTACGTCGTCGGGGAGCGTGACAACAAGTCGATCAATGACAACGGTATCAGGTAGCCACAGGGGCAGATCAGCAGGGACACTTTCGGACGGCCCGCCGGGCTTTTCGGGCTCAGGCCAGGCCGGAATATCCACCGTCAACCGACCCACCCGTAAAACGTCAAGTACCGGGCCATGCCAGTGCCAACTCCATCCCAGTGACAGTTCCTCGCCCTCGGCCCGATACGTCTCGCCACCCCGTCTCTGGCTCACGGAAAAATCCTGTAGCCGGACCCCGGCCAGCGACACATCAAGCCCCTGCCATTCAGGATCGTTGACGCCGTTTTCCTGCTGCCACTCCTGCCAGGCAATCCGGGCATACCAGCTTCCCGCAATCAAAAGCAGCATCAGCAAAAACAGCAACCAGAATATCAATCGGCGTAGTGTCATCAAGCTTGCCACCGACCCGGCCATAAGGGATTACTGCCCGCGCCAGTTCACTGTGTAGAGGTCGTGACGGCGATCCTTCAGGTTCTTCACGGTGCCGCTGTTGCGGGCGGTAATCAGCGTCTCCGGCCTCAGGTCGGCAAAGGCGACGGTCTCCACGTTGGGGGTCGTATCCGCCGCAATACCGTCCCGGGCAAACGGGAAATCGCAGGGCGTCAGAATGCAGCTCTGGCCATATTGCAGTTCCATATTGGGAACATTGGGCAGGTTACCCACATTGCCCGACATGATCACGAACAGCTGGTTTTCCACGGCACGGGCCTGGCAGCAATAGCGGACCCTCAGGTAACTCTGACGCTCGTCGGTGCAAAAAGGTACAAACAGTATCTGGATTCCCTGGTCCACCAGGTGCCGGGTCAGCTCCGGGAATTCAGCGTCATAGCAGACCAGCACACCAATCGGCCCGCAATCGGTTTCAATGGCGGTAACGTGGCTGCCACCGGTGATGTTCCACCAATAGGCCTCATTGGGTGTGGGATGGATCTTGGGCTGGGAAAAGACCTGCCCGTCCCGCAGGAACACATAGGCCATGTTGCGAATCCGGCCATCCTCTTCCCTGACCGGGGTGGAACCGCCGATGATGTTGATATTGTGGCGCAGGGCCAGCTCCCGCATCAGGTTGCGAAAGGGCTCGGCATACTCGGTCACCGCCTCAATGGCCTCGGCCGGGGTGCCCTCGCGACTTTCAATGGACAGCAACTGCAACGTGAACAGCTCCGGGAATACCACAAAATCGCCTTTGTAGGTGGACACCACGTCCACAAAATATTTGACGATATCACTGAACTCTTCGAAGGAGGCCACCCGGCGCTGCTGGTACTGCACGGTGCCGATCCGCACGGTGTCCGGCACCCGCCTGCCATAACGCTTCCGCTTGCCATTATCGTCGCTACGGGCCACCTTCGGGTTACGCCACACCAGGTGAACACCATAGCCAAGGGAGGCATGGTCCGCATCCAGGTAATGTGGAATGATTCCGTGGATTTCAAAGCCGTTATGCAGCTGGAACGACAGTACCGGATCACGCTGTTTCTTGGATCGGATCGCCTCTACGTAAGCTTCTACTGACTCGAATTTCTTCAGGCGTTTGGCCAGAGTCGGTAACCGCCCTGCGAATACCACGCCCTGCAATTGCAATGACTGGCAGAGGTTCTTGCGCTCGTTGTACAGGCGCTCACCGATCTTGTAGCCGCGGCAGTCCGGGTCGACACAGACTTCCATGCCATAAAGCCACTCGCCTTCCGGATCGTGCCGCGAGGCATAGCCGTTGCCGGTAATTTCGGTCCAGTCATGGGGCGCGAGCGCAACGTCCTCACCGATACGGAAGGTGGCGCAGTAGCCCACCACACGGTCACCGAGCATGGCCACGAACTGACCCTCGGGAAAGGTGTTGATCTGTCCCGTCAGGGGCCCCGCGGTGTAACCATACATGCCGGTGCCCTCGTATACCCGGAGGCTGAGGGCGATAATTCCGGGAATGTCCGTAAGGGAAGCGTTTCTCACATAGAGACGCTGGGTCTGGTCAGAGAAGGGAGCGCTCATTAAAACCTCGTGGCTGGAAGCGTCTATCCATAGTTCGCGAAATAGCCGCAAGCCGTCAAGTGGCCCGCAAAAGACAGCGAGCCCAAGCAAACTTTAAGCTGACAAACGAGGGCCCGGGCTTTTAAAGTGGTGCCTTGTCACATGGCTTGAGGTTAAACCCCATGAATCGGCGCACATTGGTCCCGTTTCTCACTGTTTTCGTTGCGCTCAGCCTGGTGGGCTGTGCCAGCAACCAGAGTCTGCGCCCTGCCACCGAAACCGACTGGCAGCCACCAGGGGAAGTCTCTGGTGACTCGGCCAGGGCTGGCCGACTATGGCAGGTGTTCGAGCGCTACCAGGGCACCCCCTACCGTTACGGGGGGACTTCCGCCAGCGGCTTTGACTGCTCCGGTTTTATTGCAACCGCCTTTGACGAAGCGCTCGGGCGACAGTTGCCCCGAACCACCTCCCAGATGCTCGCCGCCGGTGATGTGGTTGAACGGGATCAGCTCCGGGCCGGTGACCTGGTATTTTTCCGCATCAAGGGCAAAGACCAGCACGCCGGCATCTATATGGGTGGTGAAACCTTCATCCACTCATCCTCGTCGATAGGCGTCACTCACTCGTCGCTTAACGGCTACTACTGGCGCGACCGCTTCAGCCAGGCCCGGCGATTTGACTAGCCGCGTGGAACACTAACCACCGGTCAGCAACAGTACGACGCCCAGTACATAGAGAACCGTAATAACCACGCTTTCCATGCCGATCATGCCGATGCCTTCGCGCTCCCGGCGAATCAGTCCCATCATCAGCACCCCGGACATCAGCAGGGTCAGCACCGCCCAGAATTTCGAGTCGTCCGGTATGGCATGGTAGATCGAGCCCCCGCGATAGGCGATGTCCGAGGCAGCGGTAAACAGGGTGTCGAAGGCATTGCCTCCGATGATGCCGCCAACCGCGAGGGTCAGCGCGCCGCGTCGGACAGCGGCAATGGAGGTTACCAATTCCGGTATGGACGTACTGATCGCCGTCAACATGACCCCGACCACGGTCTGGGTCAGATTGGTCTTGTTCGCGATCACGGTTGCGGCCGGCTCCAATCTCCAGCCGGCAATACCCAGCACCGCCATCAGTACCAGAAACTCAGCCGAAAGCCGCGGCAGCGATGGCATGGTGTTGACGTCGTCGGGCTCGTCCTCCCGCGTCTCCCCGGTAACCGAAGGTCGCCACATGGGGGCCTCAGTCGCCCCTCGCACCAGATAGATACCGTAGATGTAGACACCCAGCAGAACCGGGGTTACCGGATGAACCCCCGCAATGGTGTACTCTGGCAAATAGGGAGCGAAGAGAATCAGCGACAGCAGGCAGATCAGCAATCCGTTCTGCATCATGTTGGGCACAGAAGCGGCCGCATGCTCAAGATTGGCGCGGCGGTATACCATATCCGCGACCGCCAGGAAAAAAGTCTGCACGGCAATGCCGCCCAGGGCGTTGCTCACCGCCAGTTCGGCATGACCATTCCAGGCCGCTGTCACCGAGAGCACAACACCGCCCATGGAGGTGGAGGCACCCAGTAGCACCGCACCGGCAGCTGCTTCGCCTATTCCCGTTCGATCAGCCAGCTGATCCACGACGCCGGTAATACGCGTTCCGGCCACCGCAATCACCAGCGCACAGACGCAAAAAACGATAATACCCTGCAGCAGACTCCAGTTTTCCGGATCCAATGGAATCATGTTTCTATTCCTTGCCACCTGAACAGTCGCGGTGTAAAACACCATTGGCAGGAGATTTTACAGCCATAAAGACGGAACACCATGACCCAGACACAAAAGCCCCAGCAGCCGGAACAACCGCAAAATCCACAGATACCTTCCCAATACTCGTTTTTATGGCTGAGTGCTGCAATCATTCTGATGTTTTTCTGGCTGCAACAAGGAAGTCAGCAGCCAACGGTTGCCGAGTTGCCCTACTCACAGTTCAAGGAAGCCGTCGCCAACGATCATGTTGAAACAGTCACCCTTCGGGCCGACCACATTGAAGGCCAGCTGACCGAGGAAGGCGGCAGCGCCTGGGGTGAAAGCAGCGATTCCCTCCGTTTCCACAGCGTTCGCCCGCCGATCGAGGACCCCGACCTGCTTCCGCTGCTGGAATCCCACGCCGTTACCGTCAGCGCCATGCCCGCAGAGCCCCCGGTGTGGCAACAGGTGCTGACCAGCGTTCTGCCCTGGTTGCTGTTCCTCGGGCTGATGTTCTGGTTCTGGTCCTACGCCCAGCGGCGCATGATGCAAGGCGGAGGGGGCGCACTGGGCTTCAGCCGCTCCAGGGCCCACCGGGTGGAAAAGCAATTCTCCACAACAAGCCTGTCAGACGTGGCAGGGATCGAATCCGCAAAGCGCGACATCACCGAAATCATAGATTTCCTGACCAATCCCGGGAAATACAAGGCCCTGGGCGCGGATATGCCCACGGGTATCCTGCTGGTAGGTCCACCCGGAACCGGTAAGACCCTGCTGGCCAGAGCAATTGCCGGCGAGGCGGATGTGCCCTTCTTCAGCATCAGTGCGTCTGAATTTATCGAGATGTTCGTCGGTGTTGGTGCAGCACGGGTCCGCGACATGTTCGATACCGCCCGCAAGGAGGCACCGGCCCTGATCTTTATTGATGAACTGGATGCCATTGGCCGTTCCCGGGGCGCGGGCTTTGGTGGCGGCCACGATGAACGGGAGCAGACTCTCAACCAGATCCTGACGGAAATGGACGGCTTTGAAGGCCACGAAAGCGTGGTAGTGCTGGCGGCGACCAACCGCCCGGATGTGCTCGACAGCGCCCTGTTGCGCCCGGGCCGTTTTGACCGCAAGGTGACCCTGGACATGCCCCACAAGGAAGCCCGGAAGGCCATTCTGGAAGTTCACGTCAGGAAAGTCCCCCTGGACAGCAGTGTTGAGCTCGGGGAAATAGCCGCCCGCACCATCGGTTTCTCCGGCGCTGACCTGAAAAATCTGGTTAACGAGGCAGCCCTGACGGCTGCAAGGCTGAACCTGGAAAAGGTCAACAGTGACTGTTTTGAACACGCCCGCGACCGCATTGTGCTGGGGGAGGAACGCGACGCGGAACTGACCCAGGAAGAAAAACAGGTGGTCGCCTACCACGAGTGCGGGCATGCCCTGATGGCCTATTACATGCCCAAGGCCGACCCCCTCACCAGGGTCACCATCATCCCCCACGGTATGGCAATGGGTGTGACCGAACAGACACCCAAAGAGGACCGCTATAACTACACGGAAAGCTATCTGACCGACCGTATCAAGGTCATGTTGGGCGGGCGTTCATCAGAAAAACTGATCTACGGTGAGGTAAGCACCGGCGCCCAGAATGACCTCAAAGAGGCAACCAAGCTTTTGCGGCGGATGTTTGGCCAATGGGGCATGAGTGAAAAAATCGGCCCGCTGGGACTGGGCATTGGTGAAGAGCATGTTTTCCTGGGGCGGGAAATGGGCCAGCCCAGGGAATACAGTGAACACATGGCGGAACTGATCGACGTCGAGGTCCAGGGCAAACTGATCGAACTTGAAAAGGCCACGCTGAACTTCCTTTGCGAGCACCGTCAGCAGCTCGAGGCCCTGGCCGAGGCCGTGCTTGCGAAAGAAACACTCTCGGCCCCGGAGATCCGCGAGATTCTGGAGGGAACCGAGCGTCAGCGCGCCTGAACACACTCCCGTGTCAGTCGCGTTTTCTGTGCCGCGGCGGAAAGCGCCACCAGGCAACCACTACCAGCAGGCCAAACAGCGTGTAGGCTGTGACAAACACCCACGCGGGTGCGTCGTAGTAAAGAATCTGTTGCAGCCAGTGCTCGATAAAGCTGCCACTGTAGCCCTCCACGCCCGCTTTCGAGCGCAGCCACATCTCCAGCGTAGTCAACGGGCATACAACTCCCAGCCAGGCTTCCGCCACCACCACTCCAATGGCACCCAGATGGGCGAGCCGGAACCAGATGTTATTCACCCAGCGCCAGTTCAGGCGGTTGCCCGCCAGCACCAGAACCAGCCCCATAACAACAAAGACCACCACTGACACGTGAACGGCCAGGACGGTGTCGGCAAGAACCTGATACACAGCAGCCATGACGAACGTCTACCCTGCGTTGGAATGCCCCCATGATCACGTCCTGAGGGCCTGATTTCAAATGTTTACTTTCGCGGGGAAATAGGCGAAAACTCCGGTATCCCAAGACTTCGATTGTCCAAAGGCTGATTCATGATCTGGTTTGTACTGGCGCTACTGCTGCTCATTGTTCTGATAACCGTTGTGGTACTTCGCGGTGAAAACCTCGCGCACCTGGACCGGGACGGCTTTCCGAAACAGGATTACGTTCCCAGCGCCGGCCATCACCAGGTGCTGCAAACCATCAGGGACATGAGCCGCTCAGCACGGGGACTGCGCGGCAGAGCCCGGATCAGGGCACTGCGCAAGCATATGGACCGGCTCAGCGAGGGACGTGACTTTGCCTCTGAGTTCCGGCCTTCCGGGGCGAATGCGCCAAAAGGGGAATGGGTACTGGCACCAGGAGTGAACACCCGGCGCCGACTGCTTTACATTCACGGTGGCGCCTGGATGGCTGGCAGTCCCCTTAGCCACCGCACCATCACCGACCGGCTATCGCAAGTCGCCAATGCAGCGGTGTTTGCGGTGGATTATCGGCTGCTGCCGGAGCATCGCTACCGCGATGGGCTGCGGGACTGTCAGGAGGCCTATCAGTGGATACTGGAACATGGCCCCGACGGCCCCGAACCCGCCGAATTTGTTGTGGTGGCCGGTGACTCCGCCGGTGGCAGCCACGCCCTGGTGCTGATCGCCTGGATTCGTGACCATGGCCTGCGCCAGGCGGATGCCGCCATCGCCCTGTCACCGTCGACCGATCTCACGCTGACCGCACCCAGCAACCGCCTCAACGTAAAGACGGACCCGCTGCTTGGCCCCTCCTTCGGCAACCTGATGCGGGTACCGCTGCCGGTGCTCTGGTGGCTGAGCTTCTTTGGCATGCGCCTGTCCCCATCCAGCCCGCAGGCTTCGCCGTTACGGGGTAATCTGGAAAACCTGCCACCCGTCCTGATCCACGCCAGCGACTCGGAAATGCTGCTGGATAATGCCCGCCGCTATGCCAATAAGGCGAAGGATTCGGGCTCGCCGGTTGAGCTGAAAACCTGGCCCGGCATGGTGCACGTGTGGCACATGTTTCCAGATTTTTTACCGGAAGCGGACGAGGCCTTTGAACACATCGGTGATTTCCTGCAAAGAATTGAGCCGGGGTGAGGGCTATCGGCCCTGCCCATCGCCTTGACGCTTTTGGACGACTTGGTGTCGTATTGGATTTACCACCCCGGCCCGATCAGGGCCACATTGAATCAAGGCCGTGGCGCTGCGCCCGCGGGCGTCCAATGTGGGTAAAGGGGGAATCGAGATGGCACAATTACCGAAACGCGCAAAAGTCGTCATTATTGGCCAGGGCGGTATCGTCGGGTCCTCGGTAGCCCACCACCTGATTGAACTGGGCTGGGACGACATTGTCGGGCTGGAAAAGTCCGCGATTCCCTCGGACATCAGCTCCACGTCCCACGCATCGGACTTTTGCTTCACCACCTCCCACGAGAAGCTGAACATCTACACCACCAAATACAGCCAGGCGTTTTATGAGAAGCGTGGCAATTATGTAAAGTGTGGCGGCATGGAGGTGGCCCGGATCGACGATGACGAGCGCATGGATGAGCTCCGTCGCAAGGTTGGTTCCGGGAAAGCTTTTGGCACCAGCGTCAGCATGATTTCGCCGGGCCAGGCAAAAGAGCTGTTTCCGCTGCTGGACGAAAGCCGGATCCAGGGCGCCATGTGGGATCCGGATGCCGGCCTGGTGGTGCCCCGCTCCCAGAAAGTCGCCGGCGATCTGGTGGAAGAGGCGGTCGCTACCGGCAAACTGCAGGCCTTCGCCTATACACCGGCCGTCCGCATTGATGTCCAGGACGGCCAGGTACGTGGCGTTGAAACCCACAAAGGCTACATCGAAACCGACTACGTCGTGCTCTCCATGGGGATCTGGGGACCATTGATGGCCGACACCGCCAATTCGCCGCTGCCGCTGATGCCGCTGGAGCACCCGCTGCTGTTCTTCGGCCCCTACCAAGAGCTGGCTGGCACCGGCAAACAGATTGTCTACCCGTTGTTTCGCGACCAGGGCAACTCTGCCTATGTGCGTGACACCGGCGACCCCACCACCACAGAAGGGGGTCGTATCGAATGGGGCTATTATGAAGCCGAAAACCCGCGACTGGTCTATCCCAGCGCCATTGCCGAGCCTGGCGAGGCGAGGATGTCTCCCTCCATGCGGGACCTTTCCCTGGAACAGGTGATGGACGCCTACGAAAAAGCCATCGAAATAACCCCGATCCTGGGCGAGCTGGGCTGGGAGGAAAAGCACTCCTTCAATGGCCTGCTGTCGGTAACGCCTGATGGTGGCTCGTTGATGGGCGAATCCCCGGAAGTACGCAACCTGTGGTTCTGCGAGGCCGTCTGGGTCAAGGATGGCCCCGGCGCGGGCAAAATTCTGGCGGACTGGATGACCCATGGCTCTCCGGAGATGGACCCGCACAGCATTGATATTGCCCGCCACTACCCGCTGCAGAAAACCCCGGATTACGTCTACAACCGCTGCTACGAGACCGCCAAGAAAATCTACACCCCGGCGGTTCATCCCCGGGAGCCCTACCTGAGCAGCCGCAAGATGCGAACCAGCCCCTTCTACCTGCGGGAGGTTGAACTGGGCGCCTATTTCATGGAAGCCGCCGGCTGGGAGCGGGCCCACGGCTACGCCGCCAACGAATCGACCCTGCTGACAAAGTACCGCGACCGAATTCCGGTGAGGGAACATGAGTGGGATGCGCGGCATTTCTGGGAGGTATCGAACGCCGAGCAACTGGAGATGAGCGAATCGGTGGGCATGATCAACCTGTCCCACTTTGCCATCTTCGACATCTCCGGGAACGACGCGGAGGCGCTGCTGGAATACCTGTCGGTGGCCAAAGTGGGCGGCACCACGCCCCATGGCAAAGGCGTCTACACCCACTTTCTCGATGCCCGTGGCGGCATCCGTTCCGACCTCACCATCATTCGCCGCAGTAACAACGATTATCGGGTGGTCTGCGGCGGCGATACCGGCCACCGGGACTACTGCTGGATCACCCGCATGGCCAGGGAGAAAGGCCTGGGCGAGATCCACGTGCAGGATCGCACCGATGAGCTGGCGACCCTGGGGCTCTGGGGCCCCAAGGCCCGTGAAACTCTGGCACAGTTGGTTTCTGACCCGGACGAACTGTCTGCAGAGAACTTCCCGTTTGCCACCGCGCGGGAGCTGAACGTTCAGGGTGTGCCGGTCTGGGCTTTCCGGATTTCCTATGTGGGCGAGCAGGGCTGGGAACTCTACTTCCCGTTCAGTTATGGCCTGCGGATATGGGATCTGTTATTCGAGGCTGGCGTTACCCCGGTAGGCATAGAAACCTACGCCAACACCCGGCGCCTGGAGAAGAGCCTGCGGCTGCAGAACGTGGACCTGGAGACGGAATACAACCTGTATGAGGCGGGGCTGCAAAGGCCGAAGGTCAAGGACGCCGATTTCCACGGCAAAGCCGCTTACCTGGAGCAGCGGGAATGGCCCCGCCAGGCAGCCTACCTGTGCACCATGACCATGACCGAGCACCGGGACGCCAATGACGTGCTTCGTTATCCGGTGGGCCAGTGGCCGATCCTGGACCCGCAAACCGGCGACGTACTGGTGGACAGTCACGGCCGGCGCTCCTATAGCACCAGCGCAGCCTGGGGACCGTCTGTCGGCAGGATCATCCTGCTGGGCTATATTCCTGTGGAATACGCCCAGGAAGGCAGGGAACTGACCCTGGAATATTTCCAGGAGCACTATCCCATCCGTATCGAGGCGGTCGGTTACCGGGCGCTGTTTGATCCGGACAACGAACGGGTCAGGTCCTGAGCGGGTTCCCCGAACGGGGCTGGTGATCAGCATTCAATGATGTTGACCGCCAGCCCTCCCCTTGCGGTTTCCTTGTACTTGTCCAGCATGTCGCGGCCGGTTTCCCGCATGGTGTGCAGCGCCTTGTCCAAGGAAACATAATGCTGGCCGTCACCCCGCAGGGCCATGATGGCAGCGTCGATGGCCTTCACCGAAGCCATGGCGTTGCGCTCGATGCAGGGAATCTGCACCAGCCCGCCAATGGGGTCACAGGTCATGCCCAGATGATGTTCCATGCCAATTTCAGCGGCGTTTTCCACCTGCTCCGGGGTACCGCCGGTCGCCGCCGCAAGCCCGGCCGCCGCCATGGCACAGGCGGAACCAACCTCGCCCTGGCACCCTACTTCGGCTCCCGAAATGGATGCATTTTCCTTGAACAGCCGGCCTATCGCCGCGGCGGTTAACATGAAACGCACAATGCCGTTTTCGTCCGCCTGCGGGCAGAACTCCCAGTAGTAGTGGAGCACCGCCGGAATAATCCCCGCAGCTCCATTGGTGGGCGCCGTTACAATCCGCCCCCCGGCGGCGTTTTCCTCATTGACGGCCAGGGCGTAAAGATTGACCCAGTCCAGGGCGCTCAGGGATGGGGAAATCAGATCCACCCGCTGCTTGTCCATCAGCGACCGGTACAGTGACGCGGCACGGCGCCGCACCCTGAGACCGCCGGGCAGCTCTCCCTCATGCCGGATACCACTCTGTACACAGGCCCGCATTACCCGCCAGAGCTCCAGAATGCCGCTACGGATTTCATCCGGTGTGCGCCAGGCCTGCTCATTGGCATACATGATGTCGGCGATGGTCAGGCCATGTTCCCGGCAGAGGGCCAGCAGCGCCTTGCCGCTGCAGAAAAGATAGGGCTGCGGGGTGTTGTCCTCGCGAATTTCCGGGGTGCCTGCGATGGTTGCATCCACCACAAATCCGCCGCCCACCGAGTAATAGGTCCTTTCAGACAGGCACTGCCCGTCATCGTCAAACGCCTGGCAGGTCATGCCGTTGGGGTGTCCAGGCAGTGATTTGCGACGGTGGTAAACCAGATCGGTATATTCGCGGAAGCGAACCCAGTGCTGCCCTGCAATCGACAGGGCCCCGGCCTCCCGAATCTGTTCAAGGCGGGCCGGCATTTCCTCGGAATCGATCAGGTCAGGCTTTTCCCCCTCCAGCCCCATCATGACCGCGGGGCCGGTACCATGGCCCTTGCCGGTGGCACCGAGAGAACCATAAAGCGACACCTTGAGCCGCTTCACCGATGTCAGCAGACCCTCTGCCTCCAGAGCCCCTGCAAACCGTTGCGCGGCCAGCATGGGCCCCACGGTGTGAGAACTGGAAGGACCAACGCCTACCTTGAACAGCTCGAACAGACTGATCGACAATTTTCCGACTCCTGCCGGGGGATCTGTTTAGAAAATAACGCCGCCACGGTCCGGCCGCATGCTCGCCGACGACACAGGAGTGCTGATTTACGACAGACGGGAAGTCGCGCCGGGACCATGCTGAAGCATGGGGTGTCGCATGTGGACCATTGCAGGTCTGGCCACCGCCCCAGAATGAAGCCACAATGGAACTGTTCACTTATTGCACTATCAAATTGCACTATCAAGGTGCAACAACTAGTGTTCAGGCAGTGGGGGTCAATAACAAAACTCCGGGTATTGACTGCCGCGCCGGTCCCGGACGGGGCAAGGGGGTTAATCGTGACCACAGCAACAGGCCCGCTCACAAACAGGCCGGCTCAAGAGCCCTACCGGGTCGGTTTTCTGCTGATCGAGAACTTCACTCTCATCGCGCTTGCCACCGCCGTTGAACCCTTGCGTGTTGCCAACCAGTTGGCAGGCACTGAACTCTATTCCTGGAAACTGCTGACCGCGACGGGCGACTTCGCCCGTGCCAGCGACGGCATCACCATGGTACCGGATGCCTCCATTGACGAAGCACACAGCTTTGACCTGGTGATGGTGGTTGCCGGCATTGACGTCACCCGAAGTTTTTCCCGCAAGGAAGTCAGCTGGCTGAAACAGATGGCCAGGCGGCATGTTCTGCTGGGCGCAGTCTGCACCGGGCCTTATGTGCTGGCCAGCGCGGGCCTGCTCGACGGCCATGCCTGCAGCGCCCACTGGGAGTGCCTGGAAGCGATGCAGGAGGGTTTTCCAAGAGTCCAGACCAACAACCGCCTGTTCACCGTCGAACGGGAACGCATGACCTGCACCGGTGGTACCGTACCCATGCACATGATGCTCAGCTTCCTGGCACGACGTCATGGTCAGGAGCTGAGCAATGCGATAGCCCACATGTTTGTCTGTGACCGGGTGCGGGAAGAGAGTGAACAGCAGCCCATGCCCATGCATCCGAGACTGGCCCGGGCGCAGCCCAAGCTGGCCGAAGCCGCCCAGTTGATGGAAGCCAATATCGAAGAGCCCATCGAACTGCAGGAACTGGCGACACTGGCGGGGATATCACGCCGGCAGCTGGAGCGGCTATTCCTCAAACACATGGGCTGCACCCCCTCACGCTATTACCTGCGGGTGCGGCTCAACCGGGCCCGCCGGCTCCTGAAGCAAACCTCCTGCTCTATCGTTGAGATTGCTTCCATGTGCGGCTTTGTCTCCGCTACCCATTTCAGCCGCTGCTATCGCAAAATCATGGGGCGGGCGCCGAAATATGATCGGCTGGACGGCTTGACACAGGGCAACAGCGAAACCGTGATCGATACCATGGCCAGCTTGCCGTCCTCGTCATCACAGGCCCTGAAACGTGCCCGTACCGAGCCCACCTACGGCACATTCGAGTGCACCGATTCAGGTTAGCCCCACCACCAAGCCATTATCATCCAGGGCAATGTCCATGGCTGCCGGGCGACGTGGCAGGCCCGGCATGGTCATTATATCGCCGCAGACCGCCACCACGAATCCGGCTCCCGCAGCAAGCCGCACTTCCCTGACTGGCAACATGTGCCCGACCGGCGCACCCTTGAGTGACGAATCCGCGGAAAAGCTGTACTGGGTCTTGGCGATACACACCGGCAGATGGCCAAAGCCAAGGCTTTCGTATTCCTTCAGTTGCCGCCTGGCCACGGTGGTAAATTCCACACTTCCCGCATGGTAGATGCGAGTGGCAATGGTATGGATCTTGTCTTCCAGCGGCAGGCTGTCCTCATAGAGGAATCGGATCTCGGGCGTGCCTTCGTCCATCTGGTCGAGCACCGCCTGAGCCAGTTCCATAGCGCCTTCCCCCCCGGTTGCCCAATGGTCCGCCGGTACTGCCCGTACCCCAAGGTCTTCGCTGATGGTCTGAACCAGTGCCATTTCCTCCCCGGTGTCGTCGGGAAACCGGTTGATGCATACCACAGGAGTTATCCCGAACTGCTTGAGGTTGCAAATATGCCGTTCCAGATTGGCGGCGCCTTTTCGCAACGCCACCAGGTCGGGAATGCCCAGTTGGCTGCGGGGAACACCACCCTGCATCTTGAGAGCCCGAATGGTACAGACGATTACTGCAGCGTCCGGGCGCAGGCCGGTGTGACGGCACTTGATATCAATGAACTTTTCCGCCCCCAGGTCGGCACCAAAGCCAGCTTCGGTCACCACCACATCGTTCAGGGCCAGGGCAGCGCGGGTCGCTGTAACGGAGTTGCAGCCGTGAGCAATGTTGGCAAAGGGCCCGCCGTGGATAAACACCGGGTTATGCTCCAGGCTCTGCACCAGGTTCGGCTGCAGCGCTTCCTTCAGCAACACGGTCAGCGAACCTTCGACGCCCAGGTCGCGAACGGTGACCGGCGTCATGTCGGAACGTCGGCCGACGATGATGTTACCCAGCCGCTGCTTCAGGTCTGCCCGTCCGTCTGCCAGGCACAGGATCGCCATAATTTCGGAAGACACGGTGATATCAAAACCGGTTTCCCGGGGCACGCCATGGGCCGCACCACCCAGACCGCAGACCATGTTGCGCAGGGAACGGTCGGTAATATCCAGAACTCTCCGCCAGCTTATGTGGCGCGGGTCCAGGCCGGCTTCATTACCCCAGTGAATGTGATTGTCAATCAGCGATGCCAACAGGTTGTGGGCAGAGGTAATGGCGTGGAAGTCGCCGTTGAAATGCAGGTTGATATCCTCCATCGGGATCACCTGGGCACGGCCGCCGCCGGCAGCACCACCCTTCATGCCGAAACAGGGACCCAGAGACGGCTCCCGCAGGCACACGGAAGAGCGCACCCCCAGACGATTAAAGCCATCATTCAGCCCTACGCTGGTGGTGGTCTTTCCCTCCCCCGCCGGAGTTGGTGTAATGGCGGTTACCAGCACCAGCCTGCCCCTGGGGGCGGTCTCGGAGGTATCCACATAGGCCATGTCCAGCTTGGCTTTATAGTGACCAAAAGGCACCAGGCTCTCCGCAGGCAAGCCAAAACGCTGCTGGGCCAACAGCAGCATGGACTGGGGCTGAACCGAGCGGGCTATCTCGATATCCGGAGTACCCGGCGGCAGAAACTCCGCGGGTGTGGGCGTTGCGGATGTCAGCTTACTGTACTGAAGGCTCATGGAACTGTCCCCTCTGGTCCTCTGCGGACCCACTATGCTCTTGAATCCATTGCGCCGACTGGCGCAACCCGCCGAACGGGAATAGATGGATGCCCCGCAGCAGGGTTTCCGGGTTATCCAGGCAATACCGGACCAGTGCATGCACCATGGCGTCCGGTGTCCAGGCACGCAGCAGTCGGGTGCTGCCCGGCCGCCGCAAAATCGCGCGGGCAGATGCCCCTACCCCACACTGGGCGGCGTAGGCCATGAGCGTTCTCACCCGTGTAGGGCCGGCCATGCCAATATCGACAGGCACCTCTTCCAGGATATTGCCCAGACTCTGCAGCCAGTCGATCACCACATCGGCGTCGAAAGTGAACTGGGTCACCACCCACAACCGCGTGGACGTAGTTCGGGCATATTCACGTTTGATACTGAGGGCCTGGCTCAGGGTGGCCCGGTCTGCCATGGGGTGCCCGTCAGGATGCGCCGCAACACCGATACCGTGAAACCGGAACTGGGCCAGCAGGCCGGATTCCATTACCGCCAGGGTGTCCGGAAAAGGACCGGCAACCGAATCGCTGTCGCCGGCGATCAGCAACAACCGGTCGACGCGGCTTTCATCCAGTTGTGCCAGCCAGTCCCGCAGTTGCCCGCGGCTTTCCGCCATCCGGGCGGGCACATGGGGGATCGGCTGCATACCCAGATCCAGGAGACGGCGGCAGGCATCCAGTGTTTCCCTGAACTGGCCCTTGGGCAGGAACGGCACATAGACACAGGTACCCACGGGTAGCAGCTCCGACAGGTCCTCTGTCGTCATGATCTGCCGCGGTGTCGCCTCAATGGATGCCGAGCGCACCAGGGCACGAAACCGCTCCTGCGCCTCCGTATCCCGGCAATTGGCCGCCTGTTGTTCGCTCATCGGTTTCATAAGCCACGCATCCCATCACTCCCCGAGTGCTTGGGGCAGGGATCAAGCGGCTGTCAGCGCCTGCCCTGCCTGTTCTGCTAGTCGGCAAAGTCGATACCTTTCGCCCGCGCCCGTTCGCGGGCGTTGGGATTCACCGATGGCCGGAAGGGAACTTCCACCACTTCCGCCTCAACATCGGTTGAGCCGTCTGCAGCCGCGTACTCCACCGGCAGGTGCACAGTCAGACGGGTGCCGACAGTGCGCAGGTCAAACGGCACATAGGCCAGAGCAATGTTGGTCTCCAGTTCCGGCGAGTACCAGGGCGATGTGACGTAGCCCTCGGGCTCACCACCACCAGGCCCACTGATCAACCAGAAATCATTGGCGTAGTCAGTCACCGGACTGCCGCCGAAGCGGATACCCACCATGATGTGGCTGAAGGGCGGGCGCCCGGCATCAATCTGCTCGCGAACCTGCTCCAGCTTCTGCTTGCCGATGTAATCCGCCTCCTTGTTGCGCGGAACCTGGTAGGCCAGGGCGCACTGGAACGGCAGGGTTTCCTGGTCTACGTCCTGGCCCCAGGAAAGAATGCCCGCAGCAATGCGACGGTGGTGCGCGGGGGCAATCACCCTCAGGTTGTGCGGTTCGCCGGCGGCAAGCACCGTGTACCAGAGATCCTCGGCGTACTTGGTGGCTTCTTTCAGGTAGATCTCGTAGCCCTTCTCGCCGGTGAAACCGGTCTGGGAGACGATCACGTCATGGCCGGCAACCTGGCCTTCCATCAGTCCGTAGTAGGGAATATCCCTCACTTTTTCACCGAAAAGATCGACCATGAGCGCTTCCGATTTCGGGCCCTGGATCTGGACGGGGGCCACATCAATCTCGGCAATACTGACGTTGAAGCCCATGCCGATGTTCACGCCCCGCATCCACAGTTCCAGATCACTGTCGGAAAGCGAAAACCAGAATTCGTCTTCGGCGACCCTCAGCAACACCGGGTCGTTGATGATGCCACCCTCCTCGTTGCAGAGGATGACGTACTTGCCGCGCATGGGTTTTATCCTGGTGGCGTCCCGGGTGATCACGTAGTTCACAAAGCGTTCCGCATCCGGGCCCTTGACCTGGATCTGGCGCTCTACCGCCACGTTCCACATGGTTACATCATTGATCAGGGACTCGTATTCCACCATGGCACCCCCGTCTTCAGGACGGATATAACCCCGGGGGTGGTACATACGGTTGTAAACGGTTGCCCGCCAGCAGCCGGCCTCGTAGGACAGGTGCCAGTATGGCGACTTGCGGACCCGCGTGGAAATCAGCATCTCTACCGGTGTCGGCCCGGACTGGCGCAGGTTAACGGGAACACGCCGATCAGCCTGATCGACGCTGCCGGGTTGGCGCGCGGCGCCCGCCCGTTGTTGAGGATATTCCTTGAGTGCGTGTTCGAATTTAACGGCCATTGCTATCTCCCCCCTTACCGGGTTGTTGATAGCTCTAATGTGGCCCTGTTTAAGGTTATCGGGTTGAACCAATACGACACTGGCGCAACCAAAAACGTCAGAGGAGGGAAACCCTCCCCTCCTCGGTGCCAGCCTCTCAGTCGTGGGGGATCGGGTCCGGATTGCGGTCCCAGCCCACCATCACCAGGGTGGCCACCACACCAATCAGAAGACCAATCCAGGGCTCAAAGAACGCCAGGGCCGCACCTATCAGCACCACGGTGCCCCGGGAAGCATTATCCCTGGGAATGGACATGGCAATGTAGGCACAGGCAAAGCCGGTGAGAACCAGGGTGAGTGAGAGGGCGATGCCCAGCAGCGGCTTGAGCCCGGTCAGCAGGGGCAACAGGAAATAGATAAAGGGCAGCCCCATCAGATAGTAGGACGCAAGCCCGCTGTGCAGACTGCCCATCGCCTTTGGTCCCTGCTTCCAGCGCTGCACCACAATTACGTGAACCCCAGTCCAGACCGCACCCTGGGTGGGGAAGAACGGTGCAAAGAACCCCATCAGCGCATTACGGATCGACAGTGAAAAGTGGGTGCGATTGAGGTTGATATCGATATGCTCATCGGTGCGGGTTTTCATACCGTCCCGCAGCACCTCATTACCAGTGACGATATCGCCGAACAGAATAATGTACGCAATCAGAGCCAGTGGAACGCTCTGGGCGATCATCTCCAGGCTCGGCCAGCCATTGACCAGCGGCGATGCCTTGGCAACCGCCTAGGCCAGCGGCGGGACTATAAAGCCCCACTGGATATCGAAGCTGACCTCTCCAACGAATGGCCCCACCATGGCGGCAATCAGGAAGCCCGGCAGCAAACCGAGGGCACCCAGCATGAAAAAAAAGCGGTTGCGGGCCTTCAGCTTCTGCATCGGCACCGAGAAAGTAAAGATCAGGCAGATGGCGCAGGCCAGAGTGGTGGCAATGGGCTGCTCCAGCAGAAAGCGCTCGGCATCATCAATAAAGACGCGTTTGAGAGCTGCAATGGAGGCGCCGAGGATGATGCCGGCCTTGAGGGTATCCGGTAGCCAGATCACGAATCGCCGCCCCAACCCGGTAATGCCGAGGATAAACACCAGCGAGGCAAACACCAGGGACAACGCCGTCATCGCCTGGAAACGCGTTGACGGATCTTCGTAGCCGCCAATGACAAAGGCCAGGATCAATGGCAGGGCCGGCGTTATCCAGCCGCCGGCATAGGGTTCACCAAAAATGATCACCGCCGAGGCAATCAGGAAGGCGTGGACCATGGACAGGGCCACGGCTTCTTCGAAGCTCAGGCCGAAGTAGGCGGTCATCACCGGAATCAGGGCCAGCCCCGTAGCGGCCGACACCAACAGCCCCTGCAGGAATTCCGACCAACATAACCTGGTGTGATAAAAAGGTACGCGAAAGGTAAACGGGCCCCATCGCCAGCCCGCCAGCTCTTGTCTCTCTGCCATCTCGGATTATCCGCTTGTGATTATATTTGTAGTGACCTGAGTATGGGAAGGGCTGGGGTATTCCGCGAATGAATTTTTCTGATTGCCCCGGATAAACCGGATTGATGCCGATCAAGAGCTGGACCACTGGATGCATACCCATCCGACGATTTAGACTCGTCATCGTTTTTCTGCCTGAAGGGAGCCCATGAAGCATATTGTTGCGGTTTACGGTACGCTGAAGCGCGGTTACAGCAACCATCACCTGCTCGACAAGGCCTGCTATATTGGGCCGGACACGCTCACCAGCCTGACCCTCTACGATCTGGGTCCTTATCCGGGAGCACTGGCAAAACCATCCACTGGAGTCAGCGTTGAGGTTTACGCCATAAATGGGCCATTACTGGCGATGCTGGACGAGCTGGAGGGCTATGACCCGGGTGCTGACAAGGCAAGCCTGTACCAGCGCAGAAAGATACAGACCCGTCACGGCCTTGCCTGGGTCTATCTCTACAACAGGCCCGTCCGGAGTCGCCAGCGGATCGCCGATGGCAGCTGGTAGCGCCTTAATGAACCCGATCAACCCGTACGCGCAACCAAGGAGCAGTCGTTGACACTGACCACCCCCGCCCTGTTATTTCCTGCTATTTCGCTATTGCTGCTGGCCTATACCAACCGCTTTCTTGTGCTCGCCCAGCTTATCCGCCAGCTCAAGCAGATGGATACCGAGGAAGATCATGCCCTGATTGCCCGGCAGATCAGCATGCTCCGCAAACGCATCGTACTGACAAAACGTATGCAGACTTATGGTGTGCTGAGCTTTTTCGTGTGTACGATGTCGATGTTTGTGCTGTTTCTGGGCGCTCAGCTTGCCGGCGCCATCGCGTTCGGATTAAGCCTGGTACTGCTTTCCATATCACTGCTGTATTCGCTGTATGAAATAGTGATCTCAACCAATGCCATCAACGTTGAGCTTCAGAGTTTTGAGGCGAGGAAACAGGGGGAAGCGGAAAAGCGGGAATAACAAATTCTTCCAGCAGCGCGTTCTGACGCTGCATGAAAGACGGAGATGCCGGCGGCTGTGGGTCAGACGTCATCACCACGGTCATGGCCAGACCGGGAAAGACGTAAAGCATCTGCCCGCCGTAGCCACGACCATAATAAGCACGGTGCCCACCCAGGTCGGTCACAAACCAGCCATAGCCGTAACGGTCGTCGGTGTAGCTGGAGGTGCCGCGCTGCGTCCAGGACTGATCAATCCATGCTTTTGAGAGCAGCTGTTCCCCGTCGTGCACTCCGTCGTTGCGGTAGAGTTCTCCAATTTTCAGCAGCGCCATGGGAGTCAGGCGCATGTCGTTGCCACCGAAATAGATGCCCTGGGGGTCCTTCAGCCAGGGACGGATGCGGATGCCAAGCGGCTCACCCAGCCAATCTCGGGTAATGTCCAGAGTGCTGCGCCCTGTGCGTTTGGTGAGCGCCGCGGAAAGCAGATGGTAGCTGCCGGTGGAGTAAAGCATGTCACCGCCCGGCTCCGCCACAAACCGGCGGCTGAGGGCGTAATCCACCCAGTTATCGCTGTTGACCCACTCACCGTAAAACCGTCCGGAAGTTCGCTGAAGGCCGGCCTGCATGGACAGCAAATGGCCAATGGTTACCTCACTGATCCGGTCGCTGGCGTTTTCCGGGACTGCCAGTATGTCGGCAATGGCCTGATCCACTCCATCGAAAACACCACGGTCGATGGCGATGCCAACCACCGCTGACAGCACTGTCTTGGAGAGGGATTTGATGTTGGCGGGCTCATCAAGCTCTGGCCCACGGAAGACCCGGGAAAACACAGGTTCGCCGTCCACAGCAACCACCAGGCTATGAAGGCGTTCAAGCCCGGCCGCTTCATCGGCGAGCCCGGGAAACAGGGGCGCTGACTCCTGCGCTGCGGCAACTGCGGTAAAAACCATCAACGGTGCCAGCAACAGAATGGTGGTCAAGCCACGTAACAGCCTGGTCACACCTCCCCCCTTTTTACCCGGTACATGTCGATGTCTGCATGGCGAATCAGTGCTTCACGGGTCTCACCGTTTTGCGGGTAAACGGCAACGCCGATACTGGGGATCAACGTCAGATCCGCCGCGGACAACTCATAGGGCTCACTGAGCGAGGCTCGTACTTTTTCAGCCACACTGAAGGCATCGTCCGGTTGTTTGATGGCATAAAGCAGCACGATGAACTCATCGCCACCGAGGCGGGCAACCGTGTCGGAGGCGCGAACACATTGAGCCAGCCGGTCAGCCATCGTCTGCAGAACTTCGTCACCGGCCGAGTGACCGTAGCTATCATTGACCCCCTTGAAATCATTCAGGTCCAGATAAAGTACCGCCAGATAACTCCTGTCTCTGGCCGCCCGTTCCAGCGCTTTGTGAATCCGGTCCATGAACAGGCGACGGTTGGGCAGCCCGGTCAACTGATCGTAATTGGCCATGAACTCCAACTGAGAATGCATTTGCTTGCGATCCACCGCTGCCGCGACCTGTACCCTGACAAATTCCAGCAGCTCTCTGTCCGGATCTGAACAACATCTGTCGTCAACCTGCTTTTGCTCCTCGATTGCACCCAATACTTCCTCTGAAGAGGCCAGCGGCACCCCTTGCCAATCATGGATTGGCGAGCCCAGCGCCGCGAGCAGATCATCCACCACCTGGTGAATGCGCAGGTACATCGTCGAAAGGCTGTCCGAGCTGTTCGCTGCTTCTGAAATCGCATACATGGCCGCCTGCATGGCTTCCGCTCGTCTGCGTCCGGTAACATCCCGTGCTACCGCTACCCGGACCTGCTCTTCCTCGGACCAACGGGCCGACCACATGATCTGTGCAACCGAGCCGTCCTTGCGAACATAGCGGTTCTCGAAACTGGGTTTCAGCTCGCCCTGCAATATCTCCTTCACCGCCTGCCGGGTTTTGTCCCTGTCTTCCGGATGAACAAAATCGAGAATAAGCCGACCAACCATCTCCTCCGGCTGATAGCCAAAAACCCGCTCACTGGCGGCACTGACATACCGGACATAGCCATCGCGATCGACCACGCAGACGGCATCCAGCAGCAGGTCTATGAAGCTCTCCGGCGGGATTGCGGTTTTCATTGCCTACCGGCTACCCCATATCCTGGCCACGGCACTGTCACTACCCAACAGGCCCACCACAAAGCAGACCAGGCTGATGACAAAAAACAGAACAATGGGAAGAATGGCGCTGAATGTTTGGGCAAAGACAGAGAAGAACAGTGACACACCTGAAAGCACCAGGAACAGGAAACCCACGACCAGAAGTATTTTCCGGTGGGACGGACGATAACCCTCTGCATTCCCGCCCTTTTCAAAGAAAACGAGAACGGGCCAGAATACCTTACGCAAGACATCTTTCACTTATAAAACCTCTCAGATTTATAGGGCCAGCGACGTTTACCCCCTAGGTGACAGGAACCTCACGGGGACTGACGATGGCCAGTGTAACCGTTGCCTTGGAGACCAGCCGCATGTCATCAGGGGTTCCGCAATAGACTTCAGACTCCACCACCGTCAGGGAAGAGCCGGCCTTGAGCACCGTGGCAACACAGTCAAGGTGCGTGCCCTTTGCGGATCTCAGCAGCTTCAGCGAGAAATCGGATGTCAGCACGATCTGGCCGGGCTTTGCCATAGAGGCGCCCGCTGCGCCGGCCGTGTGGTCAGCCACAGAGGCCTGAACCCCAAAATGAACAAAACCATCCTGCTGCAGATGTCTGTTCTCAAGCACCAGTCGGGAGCGGCACTCCCCGGATTCGATGGAAACCGGCTCGAGGCCGAGATCGGCAATGAATGGTGCCGATGAGAATATTCGTTCTACTTCGTTTTTATTGTGCTCCTCCACCTGGCCTCCTCCTGGTCCTCGTAAAGGCATTGATGACATGCCCCGAAATCTTACCGGAATTTCCCGGCATTGGTGTGGCAAATCTCGTCACGACGCAATCAGCGGAAACCACTCCAGGACCCGGTAGACGGATCCGTACCTGCCCTGAGTGCTTTCAAACAGCGCAATCCGGTTCACCGTAAACGAACCTGCCACTAGCGTATCAGGGTCCCGCAGCAGATCGGCGACGGACCCTGGCGCTTTTTTGAAGCGGGCCAGTGTGATGTGGGGCTTGAAGCTGCGCTTTTCCGGCCCGAATCCGGACGCTGCCAGTCTCTGGTTGAGCGCGCCATGCAATCGGGCCAGTTCCGCCACCGGCTGCACCCCCGCCCAAAGATTTTTCGGGCAGTCAGGGTGGCCAAAACAACCGACCCCTGCCACGGTAAGATCAAAAGGCTTGACCGGTAGATTCCGCGCGGCCTGGCAAATATCGGAAAGCTGTTGTGCTTCCACGCTGCCGAGGAACGCCAGGGTCAGGTGCAACTGATCCGCATGCTGCCAGCGCGCACCGGCCACGGGCTGCTGTATCGACAACAACCGCTGCTTTATTGACTCCGGAATTTCCAGCCCAAAGAACAGGCGCAGCTTTGCTGTCTTATTCAACGCGCACTCCAAACCATCCCGGAAAGCGGCGCAGGCAGTACAGGGCAATCAGGTCGTATACGCCGTGCCAGACCATCACCAGAACCAGGCTGTCTGTCAGTGCATAGGCCGTACCCAGCACCAGACCCAACCCGGTCGCCACCATGAAATAGGTAAAGGAGAGATAGTGTACAAGCCCGAACAGCACCGAGGCGGCCAGGATTGCGACCGATGCGTGCATATGCTGGGCCAGCCAACCCTGTATCGCACCCCGGAACAGCAACTCCTCCCCGGCGCCAGCGAGGGCCGACAGGGCAATCAGTACTGGCCAGGAATAGTCACGGGCAAACCGGTGCAGTTTCTCCAGCTGGGCTTCCAGCTGATCCGTGAGCAAGCCGGGCAGCCGGGTAAGCATCATGATCACGACGTAGGTCGCCACACTGCCGGCCACACCCCAGAAAACGGCGATGCCGGGGCTTAGTCCGTCGTAACTGACGGGAATTCCGAACAGCATGATGGCTGCCAGGCCCACCACACCGATTGCACCCTGAAACAGCAATGCCGAAGCTGGCGAAATCTGCGGACGCTGTGCGGCCCTGGTCACTCAGCAGCCCGCTTGCCAGGCGGCATCACAACCCATTCTGGATCTTCGAATTCACCAATCGGCGTAATCTCGCAAAAAGGCGCAGCGCTGCGAATGATGCTGGCGACCTCCGGGTTGTGCTGCCCTTCCATCGCGTCCCTGTCTGCCTTGCTGTCCCAGCTGGCAATGGCAATCAACACATTGGGGTCATCGATCTTCCGGTGCAGCTCCGTGCCCCTCGCACCCGGCGCCTGCTGTATAATCTCGCTGGCCCGAACCCAGGCATCGGCGTATTCCTCCGCGGAGTGCCCTTCCCGGACGCGAACCTCAAAAATGTATTTCATCAATTGCCTCCCATGTGGGCTTTTCCTGTTGCCAAGGCAGACTCTACCCTGCTACCCCGCTGCAATGAAACTGCCCACCCTACCCGGATGATTCAGCCCGCACTGGAGCACTTTCATTGGCGCCTATCAAAATAAACTTGCCAACCCCGTGAATATAAGAGTACAGTGCCTCTCGTAGGAAAGATTTAGCACAGCAGTTCACGAATAAGACGCATCTCGATTGATTTAGGTAGTTGCCCGTCCTGTTTTTGATTCCGCGCGTTTTTTGTTTCCGCACAACGCTGATCAGTCATCATTTCAGATGGTCTGACGGCACATTAAATTATCGAATTCAGGATTATGATTATGTCTACAACTACCGGTACTGTTAAGTTTTTCAACGAAGCAAAAGGTTTCGGCTTTATCACTCGCGAAAGCGGCCCGGACGTCTTCGTTCACTACAGCGCAATTCAAGGTGGCGGTTTCAAGACTCTGGCTGAAGGCCAGCAGGTCGACTTCACCGTTACTGAAGGCCAAAAAGGCCCGCAGGCAGAAAACGTTGTTGCTGTTTAAATAACAGCCAGCACGTTTGAAAAAGACAGCTTCGGCTGTCTTTTTTTGTGCCTGTAATTTGCCATTTTGTTCTGGATCAATAACGGGTACTTTGGCTTTGACAGTCTGGCCATGCATTGAGATTCTGGAATAGTCAGTTCGGATTGATCATATTCTGGACACACCTGGAGATAATCATGTACAGCAAGATACTGGTGCCGGTAGATCTGGCACACAAAGACAAGATAGCAAAGGCACTGGACACCGCCATTGATATTGCCAAGCACTATCAGGCCAAGATCAGCTATGTGACCGTGACCAATACAACGCCCTCAGAAGCAGCACATAACCCTGAAGAACTGGCCGAAAAGCTTGCCAACTTTGCCTCCGAGCAGAGTCAGTCTCATGGGGTGGAAACAGAGAGCCAAGTCATAAAATCTGCCGACACCGCTGTTGAGCTCGACAAAAAACTCCTCAAGGTGATCAAGGATTCCGGGGCGGACCTGGTTGTCATGGCCTCCCATGCTCCCGGCATCGGCGATAAACTGCACTTCATTCACTCCAATGGCGCGGATATCGTCAAGCACAGCGACATCTCTGTCTTTATTGTTCGCTGAAGGCGATTCAGAAGTGAAAAAGGCAGCCTCCGCTGCCTTTTTAGCACATCCTACTGGCCATGATGGTAGCGCCTAATAAGTCACCTCGTGGCGGTCGAAGATTTCCTCTATCTCTCTGCGTTCTTCCGCCGGCAACATGACCCTGATGACCTGCTCGTCGTGGTCTATATAAATATTTTCCTGGGGAATTCCCGATCCGACCAGGTCGTCCCAGACGTTCTTGGCCTGGTCTTTTGAAGTGAACTTTCCATTCAGCGCTTTACTCATCAGACTAGTCTCCAGGTAGTTGGTATACATTCTTGAGAATAGAAGAGGATTGGATACCTGTAAATTACTGAAAGAAAGACTCACGATGACTCTATGGTCACCAGGGCAACTCTTCACCATTGCTGTGCCAGAATGAACCGGTGTTCTCCAGATTCAGCCCCTCAATCCTTGCCGCGAGTCCCTTCGCCGACTCCTCGGGACTGATCAGCCCGCCAAAATTCACCATGCGAGTCTGGACATAGCCGGGATGAAGCTGGGCGACCGCAATCCCCTCCGGTTTAAGATCCATGGCCAGGGACTTGCCAAAGGCGTTCAGTGCCGCCTTGGACGCGCGGTAGCCGTAACGACCGCCGGAATCATTATCGGCAATGGAGCCCATGCGGCTGGTAATATTGGCTATCCTGCCTCCCGCGGGGATCTGCGGCGCCAGGGCTTCCGCCACACGCAGCGGTGCGTAGGCATTGACTTCCATCTGGGTACGGATAGAGTCGAAATCGATGCTGCCCAGCTTTTCATCCTGCAGCAGGCCGGCGTTGTTGATCAGCAGCTCGATTACTTGCCCCTTCAACTCGCCCGTCAGTTTGCCGATGCCGCTGTCGGTGGTTACATCCACGCCGTCAATGATCCTGGCAGCCACCGCCTGCAGCTCTGCAGAGGCTTCCCGGCATACGCCAATCACGTTACAGCCCTCACCAGCGTAATGACGGGCAAGCTCAAGACCGATGCCACGATTGGCGCCGGTAATCACAACGGTTCTGTTATCTGACATAAAAACCTCCTGGTCTGTGTTAAAGATTCACCGATCCTGCTCGGTGGACACCCACTCCCGCTCGAAGTGGCCAAGCATTACCATGATCACCAGCGCCAGACCGGTCACCATCCCTGCCAGGTAGAAATTGTTAATACCGGCAGAAACCCCGATTGCCCCTGCAAGCCATATCGAGGCACCCGTGGTAATACCCTGAATCTGCCCGCCACTGCGAATAATACTTCCGGCACCGAGAAAACCGATGCCGCCAACCACACCCTGAACCACACGGGTCGGATCTATGCGGGCAGAAGGGTCACCCTCTGCCGTCGCAAACAGCACACTCATACCAATCATAATGAAGGTTGCGGAGCCCAGTGATACCAGCATGTGGGAGCGCAATCCGGCGGGCTTGCCACGCAGTTCCCGCTCCAGTCCCAGAAACAGCGCCAGGCCTGCTGCAACAGAGAGACGGAGTAGCATATCCAGAGGGGCAATTTCAGTTTCCATGACTTGCCTTAAAGACGTTTTGGTTAATGGACGACGCCAGTCAAGGTTAAGCATAGCATCGCAGACCTGCTTGCTTTCAAACCGAAATCCCCGCACCAATTTCTTGCGGCTTGCGGTTGCTGGCAATGCGGAGCCTGGTGACGGCTGCGGATACGAATTACACTGTCAGCCCACCAACCCTATGCAGCCGGAGCCCCACCAATGCTGATCTACACCCTCTGCATGCTGGCTGTTATCGGGTTCTCGGTTTTCTACCTGTTTTTCTACCGGGGCTGGCGGCGGGAGCGGCAACTGCAACAGCCCTTCCCGACCTATTGGCGGGAAATACTCCAGTCCCGGTTACCCGTCTATGACAGGCTAACTCCGGAATTGAGACAGCGGCTTGAACAGCACATACAGCTTTTCCTGGCGGAAAAATCCTTTTACGGCTGCGATGGGTTTGAAGTGGACGACACCGTGCGCCTTACCATCGCAGGGCACGCCTGCCTGCTCATCATTGCCCGCAACTTCTCCGACTTCGACGAGGTAAACAGCATTCTGGTGTATCCGGACGCCTATCATGTCAGGGATATCGAGAGCGACGGAATCGTGGTCAGCGAGAGCAACCAGATACGCTCCGGCGAAGCCTCAAGCCACGGCCAGGTAGTGCTGGCGTGGGCACAATGTGAGGAAGGTGCGGTCAATCCTGCCGGGCAGCATAATGTCATCCTCCACGAATTTGCCCATCAGCTGGATTACCTGGACGGCACTGCCGATGGCTCGCCTCCTCTGAGCGGCGAGCAGGCCCGCCACTGGCAGGAAACCATGACCCGGGCCTATGAGAATCTGCGGCACTCGCTCCGCCACCACCGCAAGCCCTGGCTGGACCCTTACGGCGCCACCGAGCCCGCCGAGTTCTTTGCCGTACTGACAGAAGCCTTCTTCCAGCAGCCCGACCATCTCAAGGCAGAGCAACCAGAGGTATACAAGGTATTACGGGGGTTCTACCGGTTAGACCCGGTGACCCTGACGCGAGTCGAGGCACCGGTTGGTCAGGGATTATGATGATTGACTGCCGTCGCCCCAGGCGCGGGCCATGACCAGATAGCTGAAAGATGCCGACCAGGTAATCATCATGAAGCCCACCAGGGCCTCTGTGCCAGCCAGAAATCGGACATGGCCGGTTGCAGTCAGCTCTCCCCATCCCACCGTGGTGTATGTAGCCGCGGAGAAATACACACTATCCAGCAAGCTGAGGTGGGCGTAGCCGTCAATGGCACCCAGGCCATCCTGATCCAGCAGGTACCAGAAGGCGACACCGAATAGCCAGATTTCCACCACATGGGCGATCAGCAGCACGAACATGTTTGCGAGTATGATCGGCCGGTTTCGGAAAGTCCTTGATGACGAGAGTTTCTGACTGGGACGAAAACGGTTCAGCAGCTGCAGGACCTCAAAATGGAAGACGACAACCAGACCAACCACCAGCGATGTTACTGATACGACAATCAGTTCGCCGCCCACTAGAAACTCCCCCTTTGCCCAGATCTCGCTTTCATGAGTAGTACCATTACCCGCGCACGCCCAACCTGTCTAGATAAACGTGAAGCTCCTGTTCACTGATATTAACGTGTTCCACCACCCGACCATAGAGCATCACCGTCGGGACATTGCGGCCGTTCAGCTCTCGCTGGGTTTCCTGCAACACATACAGAATTATGCGCTCGGTGCGGGTAAGACCGTCGCGCGCATCCGGGATGGTTTCCAGCAGGGTTTCAAGTTCCTGAGGGCTCAAAGTCAATTCAGCACACGCCTTTTGGTTTTTGGCTTACACCCGGAATGTCAGAAGGTCCCAGCCTGTTCTAGTATAGAGAAGTCTATAGGAATAGATTGTGTTGTACCTCCATCGGCTGACTCACTCCATCGATGTCTATGGACAGGAGCCAATTCATGGCAAAGGCCTATCACATGGACAGAGCAACCTCCGGCCCACCAGTTTTCCACACTTCGGAGCTGACCAAGACATACCAGCAGGGGGAGGTCGAAGTACAGGCCCTGAGGGGAGTGAACCTTGACCTGTATTCAGGCGAACTGGTGGTAATGCTCGGCGCTTCAGGCTCTGGCAAGTCCACCCTGCTCAATATTCTTGGCGGGCTGGATGTGCCTACCAGCGGCGAGGTGAAATACCAGGACATCGACCTGACCCGGGCGAAAGACCGGGATCTGACACGTTATCGTCGGAACTATGTCGGGTTCGTGTTCCAGTTCTACAACCTGATCCCCAGCCTGACTGCACGGGAAAACGTTATCGCCGTCACCGAAATCGCCCGCGACCCCATGAGCCCGGAGGCAGCGCTGGAACTGGTGGGGCTGGAGAAGCGCATGGACCACTTTCCCGCCCAGCTTTCGGGCGGCGAGCAACAGAGGGTCGCTATCGCCCGGGCCATTGCCAAGCGCCCGGAAGTGCTGCTTTGCGACGAGCCTACCGGCGCCCTCGACTCTGCCACCGGTGCACTGGTTCTGGCAGCGCTGGATACCGCCAATCGCGAAACCGGCACCACCACCGTGATCATTACCCACAACGCTTCCATAGCGCAGATGGCAGACCGGGTGATTACGCTATCTGACGGCACCATCAGTGGCGAATACCGCAATACAACGCGGCAGGATCCGCGGACCCTGAGCTGGTAGCGCCATGCCAATCTTTCATGCCAGCGCCCTGCACACCAAACTACGCCGGGAACTATGGCAGATGCGGGGCCAGACCCTGGCCATCGCCCTGGTAATCGCCGGTGGCATCGCCGTCTGCTTGCTGTCGCTGGTGAACTACTCGTCGCTGACCGCCACCCGCGCCCAGTACTATCAGGAACACCAGTTTGCGGATGTGTTCGCCACCCTGAAACGTGCGCCCCGGCATGTACTCCAGCGGGTGGCAGACATACCTGGTGTAACCCGCATCAATGGCAGGGTGGAAGGCGTCGCCAAACTTGAAGTACCCGGATTCAGCGATCCTGCATCCGCGCGTCTGGTTTCATTGCCGCCCGAAGGACAGCCGGACGTCAACCGGGTTTACCTTCGTCACGGGCGACTGCCCCACGCGGCGCGCGGCGATGAGGCAGCCGTGATCGGCAGTTTTGCCGACGCTCACGATCTGCGCCTGGGTGACCGCCTTGGGGCCATCATCAATGGCCGGCGCCAGAGCCTGACTGTTGTGGGCATTGTTGAATCACCGGAATTCATTTATGTCATTCCTCCAGGCGGAATGTTGCCCGACTACGAACGTTACGGGGTGCTCTGGATGGCCCGGGAAGCACTGGCCTCGGCCATGGACATGCGCGGCGCTTTCAATAGCCTGGTACTGCAGGTCGACCCGGCGCTGCCGGTTGCCGGTGTCATTGATCTGCTAGACCGGTTGCTGGCGCCTTACGGCAGCACAGGCGCCTACGCCAGGGAGGAGCAGTTTTCCCACCGTTTCCTGAGCGACGAACTGAACCAGCTGAAAACCATGGCGGTGATATTCCCCTCCATCTTCATGGCAGTGGCCATGTTTTTGCTCAATGTCGTGATTACGCGGCTGATCAGCACCCAGCGGGACATCATTGCGGTATTGAAAGCCTTTGGTTACAGCAACTGGCAGATTGGCTGGCACTACAGCCAGTTGGTAATCACCATCGCCTTCATCGGCCTGCTGATCGGCACTGCGGCGGGCATGTGGCTGGGCCGGGCTCTGGGCGAGTTGTACATGGATTTCTACCGGTTTCCGAAACTGCTGTTCAGCATCAGCCCCTGGTGGGTATTACTGCTCGGTGTACTGACCCTTCTGGTGGCTCTGCTCGGGGGCTGGCGCGCCATTCGCAGTGCTGCTGCTCTGCCCCCGGCCGAAGCCATGAGGCCGGAAGCACCGGCCAGTTACCGGGTAACCATCACCGAACGCATGCTGTCCTGGGTCCGCTTCAGCCAGCCGTCACGCATGATAGTACGGCAACTGGCACGGCGGCCGGCCCGCGCCGCAATGTCTGTAACAGGCATCGCCATGGCAACAGCCATAGTGATGGTGGGCAACTTCCAGTTCAGCTCGGTTTCGCTGATGGTGCACACGCAGTTCGCCCGGGTTCAGCAACAGGACCTGACAGTCAGCCTGACCGACTCGGTTCACCAGTCTGCCATGTATGGCATGACGCGGCAGGCGGGTGTGAGGTACACCGAGGGCCGACGTGTTGTGACGGTAGAACTGGTCAATGATCACCGGCAGTGGCGAACCGCCCTGACCGGCATCCCTGATGACGCCCGGTTGCAGTTCGTGGTGGACCAGCATCTTAACCAGGTGCCCATACCTCCTGCCGGTCTGCTGCTGACTGACTTCCTGGCAGCAGAGCTGGGGCTCGCCGCTGGCGACACGGTTCAGGTGCAGGTTCTGGAAGGCCACCGCCCGGTGCTGGAGCTGCAGGTTGCCGGAGTAACCAGCGAGTTTCTCGGCGTGGGCGCGCACATGAATCTGGCTGCAATGAACCGCACACTGAAGGAAGGTCCAGTGGTCAACCAGGTATTGATGAACCTGGATCCAGCGCAGGCGGAAACCGTTTATCGTGACCTGCGGGACACCCCACGGGTCATGGCCATCAATGTCCGCCAGGCCATGCTGGACAGTTTCTTCGAAACACTGGCAAAAACCTTTCTCACCTATACCCTGGTGATCAGCCTGCTGGGCGGCATCATCGCCTTCGGCGTCATTTACAATACCGTGCGCATCTCACTGGCAGAACGCGGGCGGGATCTGGCAAGCCTGCGAGTGCTGGGCTACAGCCACAACGAAGTGGCCCACATTCTACTGGGTGAACTGGCCATCCTGCTGATACTTGGCATCCCTCTGGGCTGGGCCATAGGCCACGGGCTGGCAAGCCTGGTGGTCACCATGATGCAAACCGAGCTGTACCGGGTACCGTTGATCATCACCGGTAGAACCCTGGCCCTGGCAGCCAATGTGGTGATCGTGTCTGCCCTGGCATCCGGCTTCATTACCTGGTGGCGCTTACGTAAACTGGACCTCGTGGCAGTCCTGAAAACCCGGGAATAATCAGACAGGAAAATCATTAATGGTGGAAGGTAAGCGTATTGCGGGTAAGTGGCTGTTCTGGTCTGTGCTGGGAGCTCTGGCCATCGTTGTGTTGGCCTATATCCTGCGGCCTGAACCCGTCTGGGTAGACTTGGCAACCGTGCAACGCGGGCCCATGGAAGTCACCATCCTGGAAGAAGGCAAAACCCGCGTGAAAGACCGTTACGTTGTATCTTCACCCGTGACGGGTTACCTGCAGAGAGTGGAGCTCGACGTTGGCGACCGGGTCATTCCAGGTGAGTTATTGACCGAAGTGGACCCGATGCCAGTGAGCGTTCTGGACGCAAGAAGTCGGGCCGAAGCAGAAGCAAGAGTGGAAGCCGCGCGCTCGGCACTGAACTCTATCCGCCAGAAAACCCAGGCAGCCGAGGCCGACGCCGAACTGGCTGAAACAGAGTATCAGAGGCTGCTCACCCTGGACCGCGCCGACTTCGTGTCGGACGAACGCCTGCAACAGGCCCGCTCTACCGCCGCCCGCAACCAGGCGATCCTGCGGTCAGCCCGCTTTGATGAAGAAGTCGCCGCCCACGAGCTGGAAGCCGCCAGAACCCGACTTGAGATTTCCGCAACGCGGTCTGAGGGCGAACAACCGGCCGAACGGCTGGCAGTCAGGTCGCCCGTCAGCGGCAGCGTTCTGGGCCTGCTACGCAAAAGCGAAGGTGTCATACAGGCGGGCGAACCCATCCTGGAGCTTGGCGACCCGGGTGCCCTGGAAGTCGTGGTGGATGTCCTGAGCTTTGACGCCGTAAAACTGGAACCCGGCGTTAAAGCCCGGCTGAACGGCTGGGGTGGCACCCCGCTGGGGGCCGTGGTTCGCCGGGTTGAACCCGTTGGATTCGAAGACATCTCTGCCCTTGGCGTGGAAGAGCAGCGGGTCAGGGTAATAGCAGACATGGTCACCCCGCGCGAGAACTGGGAAATGCTGGGAGATGGTTACCGCGTGGACGCCGAGTTCATCCTCTGGCAATCAGCCGACGTGCTCCAGGTGCCCGCATCCGCCATTTTCCAGAGCGCTGGCCAACCCTCGGTCTTTCTCGTTGACAACGAGCTTGCTGTGATACGGGCAGTGAAAACAGGCCGCAGTAACGGGCTGATGACCGCCGTGGAAAGCGGACTGAACGAAGGCGACCAGGTCGTCCGTCATCCCGGCAGGGAGTTGAGCGACGGCGACCGTATCCGTTCCAGGTAGCTTATCAAAAACCGATCATTGGCAGTTCTGCCACCCAGTCGATCATGGGCGTGGGGTAGACCCCCAGCATCAGGACCAGCACTGCAACAACCAAGAGCGTTAGCCCGCCTATCCGGTTACCCCAGTCGTTAGGGGCGTCCATCCGGCGCATACCGGGTTCCGGCAGGTAAAGGGTGACCATAACACGCAGATAATAGAACAGGCCGATGGCGCTGCCGGCCACGATACCGCCCACCAGCCACCAGCGACCATCGGAAACGCCCAGGACCAGTACGTAAAACTTGCCGATAAAGCCGGCGGTGAGCGGGATACCCGCCAGGGACAGGAAGCTCACCGTCATCACCGCCGCCAGCCAGGGCCGGCGCCAGAACAGGCCACGATAATGGTGCAGCCCGGCTGCGTCTTCACCCCCGAAAGGACTGGACAGTTGGGTGACCACACCGAAGGCCGCCAGGGTGGCGATCAGATAGGTTACAAGGTAGACCCCAACGGTTTCTGCGGCCAGCGTGCCCCCCACGACGATCGCCACCAGCAGGTAACCGAAGTGGGCAATGGATGAGTACCCCAGCAGACGCTTGAGGTTCTGCTGGAACAACGCCAGCAGGTTGCCGCCCAGCATGGTCAGCAAAGCCAGCACTGTAATCAGGACCCGCAGCCAGTCACTGTCAAAGACGGGCGCGGTCATCATCAAACGTACCACCACCACAAACACCGCCAGTTTGCTGACCGTAGCCAGGAAAATCGTGGCCGGGGCGGGCCCGCCCTGATAAACGTCGGGGGTCCAGAGATGGAAAGGCACGATGGAGAGCTTGAAGCCCAGACCGACCAGCATCAGCACGGCCCCGGCCAGGCTCCAGACATCCGGGCTGGTGACCAGCTCCGTTGCCAGGCCAACCAGATCAAGGCTACCGGTGCGGGCATAGACCAGCGCCATGCCGAACAGCAGGAAGGCGGTGGCAGCAGCCGAGAGAATCAGGTACTTGATGCCTGCTTCCAGCGACCTTTCCGCCCGGTAGCTGTACGCCAGCATGCCGTAGAGCGGCATCGACAGCAGCTCCAGACTGATGAACAGGGTAGCCAGGTGATTGCTGGCCACCAGCCCCAGCGCTCCGGTGACGGCGCACAGCAGCAGCAGATAAAATTCCTCCCTGGGGCCGATATAACCGGCCAGGTAATGGTGACTCAGGGCCACCGTCACCAGAGCGCAGAGCAGCACCAGCACACTGCCCATTATGGCCAATCCGTCCATGATCATCAGCGGCGGTGACGACTGGGCCGCTGAGGCCAGCGGCATGCTCAACAGGGCCAGCACGAGACCAGCGGCGGACACGATTGCCGTTGCCGCATGGTACCGTTGCCAGGCAATGCCCAGCATTACCACAATCGCGGTGGCGGCGACGATGATCAGCGGCAGAATGGCCATCAGGTTTGCCAGGGTCAGCATCAGTTCACCTCCCCTGCCCGGACTGCCAGTTCTGCACTGCCAGTGAACAGTTCAGCCACCGGGCCGGCCACGGCTGCGGTGGTATCCAGCAGGGGCTGCGGATAGAGCCCCACTGCCAGTGTGAGCACCAACAGCACCAGCATGATGCCGTACTCCCGCCTATCAGGGCCCGCCAGCAGGCCCGAACGGTATTCGGAACCGAAGTGCACCCGCTGCATCAGCAGCAGCGAATAGATGGCCGCCAGCACCAGCCCGATGCTGGCGACAACCACCACCATCGGTGCGCCGGGAAAGGTTCCGAACAGGATCATGAACTCGCCCACGAAGTTGGCTGTGGCAGGCATGCCCAGGGAGGCCGCCACGAAACACAGGGTAAATCCGGGCAACACCGGCAGGCGTCCCCAGAGCCCACCCATGACGCGCATGTCACGGCTATGGATGCGTTCGTAAAGCTGGCCACTGAGTATGAACAGGGCAGCGGTGGAAAAGGCGTGGGCGACCATCAGCACGATGGCGCCCTGGATCGCCAGCTCCGATCCGGAATAGAGTGCAATCAGCACAAAGCCCATATGGGAGACACTGGTGTACGCGATCAATCGCTTGATGTCCTGCTGCCCGCACGCCAGTACTGCACCGTAGATGATACCAACCAGCCCCAGGAACATCGCCACCGGAGCGAAAGCCGCGGACTGTTCCGGAAACAGCGGCAGGGCAAACCGCAGAATGCCGTAGGCGGCCGTTTTAAGCAGAATGCCCGCCAGGTCAACGCTGCCGGCAGTCGGCGCCTGGGCATGGGCATCGGGCAGCCAGCCGTGGAAGGGCACCACCGGAAGCTTCACCGCAAAGGCGATAAAGAATCCAAGCATCAACCAGAAAGCCAGAGGCTCTGGCACGTCAGTTCCACGCAGGGTGTCGTAGCCGAACGACAGCTCCCCGGTGTTTGAGTAGTGCACGAAAACCAGCGCAATAATCGACACCAGCATCAACAGGCCACTGGCCTGGGTGTAGATGAAGAAGCGGGTGGCTGCGCGGATCCGCGTCTGCCCTGCCGAACCGCTGTGCCCCCAGAGCGCAATCAGGAAGTACATGGGCACCAGCATCATTTCCCAGAACAGGAAGAACAGGAACAGGTCCAGGGCCAGGAATACGCCTACCACGCCGCCGAGGATAAACAGCAGATTCAGGTGGAAGAAACCCACCCGGTCGGAAATTTCCTGCCAGGAACAGAGCACCGCGAGCAAGCCAAGAAAGCCGGTCAACGCCACCAGGACCAGCGACAGGCCGTCCATGGCGAGATGAATCTCGACGCCGAAACGGGGAATCCAGGGCGCCCGCCATTGCAGAAGCCACTGGCTACTATTGGCACTTGCCGGAGCGAAGTCCCCGGTAAGCCAAACCACCACGCTGATCACCAGCACGAACAGCATGGTGCCAAGGGCAATCCAGCGTGGCGCCTGGTGACTCCAGCGCTCGGCCTGCCAGCACAACAGGCCGCCGATAAACGGGATCAGTATCAGCCACACCAGGATCATACGGCCCCTCCCTGCACCAGAGCCAAGGTCAGCAGGATCGCCGTGGCGCCAAACACCATCACCAGGGCATAGCTTCGCACCCGGCCATTCTGGCCACGCACCAGGCCGGCGTTCAGTGCCCGTGCCACCAGTGCCGGCAGGTTCATCATCAGGTTTATCAGATCGACCCGCAGGTATTTCACCGTCAACTGCCAGGGCCGCACCAGGATCCGGTCGAACAGGGCATCAAAACCCCAGGCGCTGTGCCAGAGTCTCCAGAGACTGTTACCGAAGCCCTGGCGAACCGTTTCGTCAAGCCAGCGGCGCTGCCACAGGAACAGCCACGCCGCCAGCAGCAGACCGGCGAAGGCAGCTCCCATGGCCAGCACCTGCAAGAGGGTATGGCCGGTGTCGGCCGCCTCTCCCGGCGAGGCGGGAAACAGCCCACCGAGCCCCGGATAGAGCCACGCCCCGACAAAGGTTGAGCAGATCGCCAGCACGACCAATGGCAGGTGATGGGTGAGCGGATTCACGCCCGCCTCGGGATCGCGGACATGATCGCTGGTTGGCCCGCCATGACCGGGTTCGCCATGAAACGTGCTCAGGATCAGCCGCACGGTATAGAGACCGGTCAGCACGGCACCCAGCAGGCCGGCCAGCAGCAGCCCGGTCTGGTCCGCGGCCATGGCCTGCCACAGAATTTCGTCCTTGCTGAAAAACCCGGCGGTGGCCAGTGGTAGCGCCACCAGCGCAGCGCCGCCGACAAGGAAGCCACCGTAGGCGACCGGCAGTTTGCGCCAGAGCCCACCCAGGCGGCGCATGTCCTGCTCATGGTGACAACTGATAATCACCGCGCCGGCGGAGAGGAACAGCAGCGCCTTGAAGAACGCGTGTGTCACCAGGTGGAAAATGGCCGCATCAAAGGCCCCTACCCCCAGCGCCAGGAACATGTAGCCGATCTGGCTCATGGTGGAGTAGGCCAGTACTCGCTTGATATCGGTCTGGGCGAGGGCCGCGAACGCCGCCAACAGCAGGGAAACCGCACCAATCACGCCCACCAGCAGCATGACGTCAGGTGCCAGCAGGAACAGCCCGTGCAGACGGGCAATAAGGTAAACACCGGCGGTAACCATGGTGGCCGCGTGGATCAACGCCGACACTGGCGTCGGGCCGGCCATGGCATCTGGCAGCCAGGTGTGCAGCGGCACCTGGGCCGACTTGCCGAGGGCGCCACCAAGCACCAGCAGTGCCGCCAGGTTGGCAGTGGTGCTGCCCTGTGCCCAGGCCTGCGGCGCCAACTCCAGCACCGTGCGGATATCCAGGGTGCCAAGCTCCATGAAGATCAGGAACAGCCCCAGGGCCAGAAACACATCACCGATGCGGGTCACCACAAAGGCCTTGAAAGCGGCCTGACCGTTGGCGTGGCTGCGATAGTAATGGCCGATAAGCCCATAACTGCACAGACCGACACCTTCCCAACCCAGGAACAACAGCAGCAGGTTGTCCCCGAGCACGAGCAGTAACATGCTGAATACGAAAAGGTTCATCCAGGCGTAAAAACGGGTAACCCCCTCCTCTCCTCTCATGTACCAGGCCGCAAACAGGTGGATCAGAAAGCCGACGCCGGTGATTACCGACATCATCACCAGCGACAGGCCATCGACGGCCAGACCGATGGTAGGCTGAAAATCCCCTACTGCAATCCAGTTCCACAAGGTAATAACAGTGACGCTTTCGCCGCCGGGGGGTGTCATCACCGCCCACGCCGTGGCCAGAGCCGCCAGTCCCACGCTGCCGACACCAATGAACGAACTCGCCCGCACACCCAGTCGACCGGCGGAGAGTGCAAGAATCAGGGTGCCCGCCAGGGGAAAAACAAACGAGAGTATTAATGCCATTGCCATTATCCGCGCATCCTGCTGGCTGCATCGAGATCAAGGGACCTGAATCGCTGGTAGAACTGGATCATCAATGCCAGTCCCACACTGGCTTCTGCCGCAGCCAGGGTGATCACCAACAGGAACATGGCCTGCCCGTCTGGCTGGTTCCAGGCGGTAGCGCCCACCACGAAAGCCAGCGCAGCGGCATTGAGCATCACTTCCAGGCTCATCAGCACAAACAGCATATTGCGGCGCAGCATGAGCCCCAACAGCCCGAGACTGAACAGGATGGCCGCCAGGATCAGCCCGTGCTCCATGGGAATACCTGTCATGAGGCGCCTCCACCAGTGCCTGGAGAGGTTCCGGCGGCATTGCTGCGACGCCCCACATGGGAGGCCGTAACCAGGGCAGCCAGAAGCAGGATGGCCGACAGTTCCACCACCATCAGCCAGGGTCCGAACAGTGTCAGCGCCACCGCCCGGGCAGTGAGCAGCTCTCCGTCAATGGTTTCGCCCACGACGCCCTGGCTGATCAGCGCCACCAGCGCGGCAAGCAGCACCAGGGCCAGAAGCGATGGGCCTATCCAGTAGCGGGGCTGCGTCAGAGTCTGTTCCCGTGCCGTGTCCGGCCCCAGATTGAGCATCATCACCACGAAAACGAACAACACCATGATTGCCCCTGCATAGACGATAATCTCCAGGGCGCCTGCAAAGGGTGCTCCCAGGGCAAAAAACACCAGTGCCACGGCAATAAGCGAAACGATCAGGTACACCACTGCGTGCACGGGATGGCCGCCGGTAATCACGCCCGCGGTGGCCAGCACGGCCACCAGGCCGCTGAGGTAGAAAGCCAGTTCCATCAGTGTCTCCTTGTCCGTTCAGGGGAGCAGCGTACGCACATCCTCCGGTGCCTCCTCATTTTTCGCCTGGCCCTTGTCCTTGCCGCCAATGGCCAGGCCGGCAACCTTGTAGAAGTGGTAGTCGTGGTCCTTGCCGGGGCCGTTGATCAGCAGGTCTTCTTTCTCGTACACCAGCTGCTGACGATCGTATTCGCCCATCTCGAAGTCCGGTGTCAGCTGGATGGCAGATGTGGGACAGGCTTCTTCGCACATGCCGCAGAAAATGCAGCGGGAAAAATTGATGCGGAAGAATTCGGGATACCAGCGACCGTCCTCCTGTTCGCCCTTCTGCAGGGAGATGCAGTCCACCGGGCAGGCAACGGCGCACAGATTACAGGCCACGCAGCGTTCTTCACCGTCGGGGTCGCGTGTCAGCACGATACGGCCGCGATAGCGTGGCGGAAGGTAAACCGACTGTTCCGGGTAATTCACCGTCTCCCGTTTGCGGAAGCTGTGCATGAACACCATGCCCAGCGTGCGTATCTGGGACCAGGTGGCTGGCACCAGCCTCAGAAAAGAGGTTGAGGACAATGACCGGATCAGTGGGACCTTCTCTTTCCGGGTTTTCTCCTCTTGTTCCATAAGTCCTCCCTAGGCGTCTACCAGGAGCATAACCGCTCCGGTGGCCAGTAGATTAATCAGGGTCAGTGGCAGGCACACCTTCCAGCCAAAGCTCATCACACGGTCGTAGCGCGGTCGTGGCAAAGACGCCCGCAAAAGAATGAACAGCAGCAGGAAACAGCCGGTCTTGAGCGCAAACCACAGGATCGGTGGCAGCCAGGGGCCATGCCAGCCACCAAAGAAAAGCGTCACGATCAGAGCTGACACCAGCAGCATGCCCACGTACTCACCAATGAAGAACATGCCAAATTTCATGCCGGAGTATTCGACGTGATAACCATCCGCCAACTCCTGCTCGGCCTCCGGCTGATCAAAGGGATGACGGTGGGTGACAGCAACGCCAGCAATCAGGAAAGTGGCGAACCCGAAAAACTGGGGAATCACGAACCAGAGGCCTTCCTGGGCTGCGACGATATCGCGCAGGTTGAAGGAGCCGGCCAGGGCCACCACCCCCATTAGCGACAGCCCCATAAACACCTCGTAGGAAAGTGTCTGGGCCGAAGCCCGCATGGCGCCCAGCAAGGCGTACTTGTTGCCACTGGCCCAGCCCCCCAGCAATACCGCATAGACGTTGATACCCGCCATGGCCAGGAAGAAAAGCAGCCCGATATGCATGTCAGCCACCCCCCATCCGGGGGTAATCGGAATAATCACGAACGACAGCAGCAGAGAGGCAAACGCAATAATGGGCGCCAACACGAACAGCGGTCGGTCGGCAAATGGCGGTATCCAGTCTTCCTTGAAAAAAATCTTGATCATGTCGGCAATCAGTTGAAGAGTGCCGAAAGGCCCTACCCGATTGGGCCCGTGACGGTCCTGCCAGAGCCCAAGCAGGCGACGTTCCACCACCGTCAGCACGGCGCCAAGCAGCACCGCGCCCAAAAGAATCACAAGGGCCTGGAACATGGCCCACAGGATGGCTGCCAATTCCGGGGTCCACCAGCTCATGACTGATCTCCCGCTACCTTTTGCAGGGCCACAGGCTCCCCGGGCAACAACCCGGCAACCAGCCCCGCCGGCAGGCCCGCCCAGCCATCGGGCCAGCCTTCCTGCTCGCAAACCGGCAGCTTCGTCCGCTCATTGAGGGTTACGATCTCCCCGTTTTGAACCTCCAGACGTAGAGCATCGTCATGGTTCAGGGTCACGCAGGGCTCCTCCTCCCGTTGCTGGATGGGCATCGCCCGGGCGGAGGTTTCCTCGCCTCCGAACAGGCGGGGCAGGATCAGGGCCCGCAGGCCCTCCGTACCTTCCAGAGTTTGCGCAGGCTGGCTGTAGCAGCCCTGCCCGGGCACCGGGTGAATCAGGCGCACCCCGGGATCGCCACCGCGCAGGTGCCCACCTACCTCATCGGTAAACTTGTTCCAGGCCTGGGGCGAGTTCCAGCCCGGGGCCCAGGCGAATGGCACCTGCTGTCGGGGCTGCTGATAGCCGCTGTAGCCCTCCATGGAATGGGCGAACGCCGTGTCCGGATCCTGCGGCGCCCGTGGCTCGCTAACGTGCCGGTTGGCCCGCATGGAGGTTCGCCCGCTATACCGATGGGGCTCCCGCGCCAGTCGCAGACCATCGATACGGTAGTGAGCATCCGGGGCCGCATCGACCATACCGGCCAGCGCCGGGTGGGCATCAGCACAGGCGCCGACAACCGTATCGAGGTTGATGTCGCCGGCGGATTCACCTCGCAGATTGGCAGCAAGCGCGTGCAGCCAGCGCCAGCTTTCACGGATGCGGGTCTCCGGCCGCATATAACCAGGCTCGTAGACCTGGAAGAAGCGTTGGGCACGACCTTCCAGGTTCACCAGGGTGCCATCGGACTCGGCGAAACTGCCAGCCGATAACAGGAAGTTGGCACGCTCGGCCGTGGCAGTGCGCTGGTGATCCAGCACGATGCGGACCTCCGCCCGCGCCAGAGCCTCATCCACCCGTTCGGGGGACAGTCGCTGGTAAAGGTCGTTCTCCAGCACCACCACGGCATCGGCATTGCCCTGGGCCAATTCCTCCAGCGCCCAGTCCAGCGGCTGACCACCCATCAGGGACAGCCCTGTGCTGTTGGCTTCACGCCGGACCAACACCAGCCCGCCTCTTTTGGCACGCCGGGACAGGGCCCGTGCAACACTGCCTGCGGCCTCAAGCACGGCCCTGGAGGCCAGTGAGCCACCGCTGACAACCAGCGGCCGTTCCGCCGCCACTAGCGCCGATGCGATCCGCCGGGCAGCTTCATCCTCGGCTGACGTCAGGCCCTCCACCGCCGGAGCCGCGGTATCGATAGCGTGGGCCACCGCGAAGCCAAGCCGGGCAATGCCGTCCGGATCCAGGGCATAACGGGCTGCTGCCACGTCATCAAGATCCGTGGGCCCGGGCCAGGCAATGAACAACGGGTGGTAACGGTCCTGGGCCAGGGTTTTGAGGGCTTCGGCGTTCCAGTCCGGTATGCCGATGGTTGCGCCCAGTGCCGCGCATCGGGCCAGGGCCGCCTGTCGCAGATTCAGGCCCAGACGACCGGCGCTCTGCACCGGGTCTTCCCCGAGCACCAGCATGGCATCGTGGCTTTCCATCTCCCGGGGCGTCGGGGTCGGCAGACCAGCGTGACGCTGAAGCTGGTTCATCAATTCCAGGCAGGTCTGTTCCCGGGCTTCAATGCCGGTGGAAAAATTATGCTCTCCAACTAATACCTGCAACTGGTGATTGCTCTCAAGGCTGGCCCTTGGCGAGCCAATACCGATAATCCGGCGAGCATGGCGCAGGGCGTCGCCGGCCTGGGCCAGAGCGTCATCCACGCCCAGGCCGACCGGCTGGCTGTCCGGCGATTGCCGCCATTCCGGCACAACTGGCCGGTCAGCACGGTTGACATAGCCGTAGCCAAACCGGCCGCGATCACAGAGAAAATAGCCATTTAACTCGCCGTGGTAGCGATTCTCGATGCGACGGACTTCGCCATAGCGCTCCCCCGGGCTGACGTTGCAGCCCATCGAGCACTGGTGACAGATACCGGGGGCAAACTGCATGTCCCATTTGCGGGTATAGCGGTCAGAATGGCTCTGGTCGGTAAACACACCGGTGGGGCAGACCTCCGTAAGGTTGCCCGCAAACGGGCTTTCCAGGGTGCCATCCTGGTAGCGGCCGAAGTAGACATTATCCTTGCTGCCGAAGGCACCGAGATCGGTGCCTCCGGCGTAGTCGTTGTAGAAGCGCACACAGCGGTAACAGGTAATACACCGGTTCATCTCGTGGCCGATAAAGGGACCCAGAAACTGGTTACGGCGGGTGCGCTTTTGAAAGCGGTAACGTCGACGGTCGTGGCCGGTCATGACGGTCATGTCCTGCAGGTGACAGTGCCCGCCCTCTTCGCAGACCGGACAGTCATGGGGGTGATTGATCATCAGCCACTCCACCACACTGGCGCGGAAAGCCTTCGCCTCCTCGTCGTCGATATCGATGCGGGTCTGATCTGCCGCCGGGGTCATGCAGGACATCACCAGCATGCCCTTGTCGTCGTCCTCGCCCTTGTACTGGCGTACGGCGCACTGGCGGCAGGCCCCCACGCTGCCCATGGCCGGATGCCAGCAGAAATAGGGAATATCCAGCCCCAGGGACAGGCAGGCCTGAAGCAGGTTATGGGCACCGTTGACCTGGTAACTTTGTCCATCGACGTGAATCGTTGCCATGATTCTGCCTACCCCTCTGCCGCTTTTGTTCGGGGCTCACTGATGCCCTGCTCGAATTCATGCCGAAAATGCTTCAACGCCGTTTGCAGCGGCATTGCAGCACCAGGGGCATGGGCACAGAAGGTCTGGGCCGGGCCACAATCAGCAGCGAGCTTGTCCAGCAGTTCGATATCGCCTGCCTCGCCCTGCCCCGACTCCAGGGCCCGCAGCACCTTGACGGTCCAGGGCAGGCCGTCGCGACAGGGAGTACACCAGCCACAGGATTCCCGGGCGAAAAACTCCTCAAGGTTGCGCACCAGCGCCACGAGGCTTTGTTCCCGGGGCACCACCGTTATCAGGCCAGTGCCGAGACGGCTGCCCTCCTTGCCCACAGTATCGAAGTCCAGGGCGAGCTCGAGATGTTCCGGCAGCAGGAAGCCGGTACTGGCACCACCAGGCAACCAGGCCTTGAGCTGGCGCCCGTTACGCATACCCCCGGCACGATCCAGGATTTCGGCACCGGTCGTGCCCATGGGCAACTCCCAAAGTCCGGGTTTCTCCACCAGCCCCGACACGCCGTAGATCTTGCTGCCACCGTTGCCGGTACGCTCTCCGGAGAGGCCCTGATACCAGTCGGCGCCGTTCAGGATGACGCCCGGCGCATTGCACAGGGTTTCCACATTATTCACCACCGAGGGCTTGCCCCAGGCTCCGGACTGACCGGGAAACGGTGGCTTGGCCCTGGGGTTGGCACGCTTGCCCTCCAGCGAATTGATCAGGGCAGTCTCCTCGCCGCAGATGTATCGACCGGCCCCGGAGTGCACCACTATGTCAAAATCAAAGCCGCTGCCGTTGATATCGGCACCCAGCCAGCCCCCTGCCCTCGCCTCATCCAGCGCCCGGTTCAGCACCCGGCCCGCGGTCACATATTCACCCCGCAGGAAGATGTAGCCGTAACAGGAGTTGTTGGCCAGGGCGGCCAGGATCATGCCCTCAATGACCAGGTGCGGCTGTTGCTCCATCAGCAGCCGGTCCTTGAAGGTGCCCGGCTCCATTTCGTCGGCATTGCAGATCAGGTAACCCCGGGGCATATCGCCCCCCTGCAGGGTCAGGCTCCACTTGAGACCGGCGGAGAAGCCGCCGCCACCGCGACCACCTACATTGGCATCCTTCATGGTGGCAATAATGGCCTGGGGATCACCGTCGGCAAGTGCCTTGCGAACGGACTGGTAGCCATCTTTGCGCAAATATTCTTCAAGCCAGACCACTTCGCCGTCGTCCCGCAACCGCCATGTCAGCGGGTGGGTGTCCGGGTGGCGCTCTGCCTCCGGCTGCATCAGCCGACTGCGGTAGCGAAGTGACTCACGCTGGCTGGCGATGGACTGGCTCATGGGTAAGCCTCCAGCATGCCCGGCAGATCAGCCGGGGACACCGGCCCGTAGGTGTCGTCGTCAATCATCAGGGCCGGCGCGCCATCGCAGGCGCCCAGACAGCAGACCGGCAACAGGGTAAAACGGCCGTCTGTGGTGGTCTGGCCGTAATCAATCCCCAACTGTTCTACCAGGGCGTGCCTCAACTCCTCGAAGCCAGTGAGGAAGCAGGCGCTGCTATCGCATACCAGCACTATGTGCCGACCCACCGGCTGGCGGAAAATCAGGCTGTAAAAAGTAGCCACACCCTCCACCTCGCCGGGGCCAATGCCCAGTACCCGGGCAACGGCTGCAATAGCACCGTCCGGCACCCAGCCATGGCGGCGCTGTACGATCTTCAGGGCCTCGATACAGGCTGCCTGGGGCCGCTCGTAATGGTCCATTTCTTCGATAATCGCGGTCTCGTCGGCGGGATCGAGCTCGAAGCCATCGCTGCCAATCAGCGCGGTTTTCTGTGGTGTGTCTGCCATCATCAGCGGTCCACGTCTGCCATCACGAAATCAATACTGCCCAGGTGGGCAATGAGGTCTGGTACGAAGCCACCACGCATCACCGACGGAATCTGTTGCAGGTGCGGAAAACTCGGGGTGCGTATGCGGGTGCGGTAACTCATGGTGTTGCCATCACTGGTCAGGTAGTAACTGTTAATCCCCTTGGTGGCCTCCACCATCTGCAGGGATTCCTGAGGCTTGAGCACCGGGCCCCAGGACACCTGCAGAAAATGGGTAATCAGGGTTTCAATGTGCTCGAGCATGCGCTCCCGGGGCGGCGGCGTGGTCAGCGGGTGGTCGGCCTTGTAGTCACCGGCGGGCATATGGTTCACGCACTGCTGGATAATGCGCAGGCTCTGGCGCATTTCCTCGATGCGCAGCTGGCCCCGGTCGAACACGTCCCCGTTGTGGCCCAGGGGCACATCAAAATCGAACTGCTCATAACCGGAATACGGGCGCTGCTTGCGCAAGTCGAAGTTGCAGCCGGTAGCCCGCAGGTTGGGCCCGGTCACACCCCACTCGAGCGCTTCTGCTGTGCTGAAGGCGGCCACATGACGGGTTCGGTCACGCACGATGGCATTCTCCATCATTGCCCGCTCGTACTCCCGCAGCCGTGACGGCATCCAGTCGAGAAAGCCCTGCACCAGCTTCTCCCAACCCTGGGGCAGGTCCTGCATGACACCACCGATGCGATACCAGGCCGGATGCATGCGAAAGCCGGTAATGCCCTCGATCACCTCATAACCCCGCTGCCGGTCGCTGAAGGTGTAGAACACCGGCGTCATCGCTCCCAGGTCCTGCAGGTAGGTACCCAGGAACAGCAGGTGACTGGTGATACGGAACATTTCCGCCATCATCACCCGGATAACCTTGACCCGCTCCGGCACCTCGATACCTGCCAGTTTTTCGGCCGCCAGCACGTACGGCAGATTGTTCATGACACCGCCGGTGTAATCGATGCGATCGGTATAAGGGATGAAGCTGTGCCAGGACTGGCGCTCAGCCATCTTCTCGGCACCCCGGTGGTGGTAGCCGATGTCCGGTACACAGTCGACTATCTCTTCGCCATCCAGCTGCAGGACAAGGCGGAAGGCGCCGTGGGCTGAGGGGTGATTTGGCCCCAGGTTGAGGAACATGAACTCGACACCCTGCCTTTCACGCTGCATCCCCCAGGCTTCCGGATCAAAGCGCATGGCCTCCTGCTCCGTGTCCTGGCCTTCTACGGTGAGGGTATAGGGGTCAAACTCCGTGGCACGGGCCGGGTAGTCCTTGCGCAAGGGATGGCCGCTCCAGGTTGCTGGCATGAGAATGCGCGTCAGGTGGGGGTGCCCGGCAAAGGTAATGCCGAACATGTCCCAGACTTCGCGCTCGTACCAGTTAGCGGCGGGGAATACCTCAACGGCAGTGGGCAGGCTCAGATCATCCGCTGACAGGGCCACCTTGAGCATGATGTCTGCGTTGCGACTGATGGAAAGCAGCTGGTAGAACACGGTGAAGTCAGCTGCCGGCAACCCCTGACGATCACTGCGAAGACGCTCATCAATGGCGGACAGGTCGTAAAGTAAATCAAAAGGCGCAGTCAGGCCTTTGAGATAACCAAGCACGTCAGTCAGCGCGTCCCGGGTTACCCAGAACACCGGCATACCGGTTAAGGTTCGCTGCTCATGGAGCAGGCCGTCACCGAAATCCCGTTTCAGGATCTCGGCCAGACTGTCACCACTGCTGTCCGGGTTTTTTCCGGTATCCATGTTCATGCTGATGTATCAGCTCCTGAAAATCGGTTATGAAGCGACGGAAAACGGATTCAGAGTTTGTCGGGTGTCCTCAGTTCGGTAGCCTGAATGCGTTGATCACGCCATTTCTCCCGTTGCGAGGGCATCTCTGCCCTGTAGACGCCCTGGTCTCCGACCACCCAGGACAGGGGCCGGCGCTCCTCCTGAATCGAGTCCTGCAACAATTGCAGCCCCTGAAGAAATGCCTCGGGCCGGGGAGGGCAACCGGGCACATACACATCGACCGGAAGAAACTTGTCCACGCCCTGTACCACGGAATAGATGTCGTACATACCACCGGAATTGGCACAGGATCCCATTGAGATCACCCATTTGGGCTCCAGCATCTGGTCATAGAGCTGCTGGATCACCGGTGCCATCTTGATAAAGCAGGTGCCGGCGATGACCATGAAGTCCGCCTGCCGCGGCGAGGCCCGAATGACTTCGGAACCAAAGCGCCCGATGTCATGGGGCGCGGTAAAGGCGGTGGTCATCTCCACGTAGCAGCAGGACAAGCCAAAATTGTAGGGCCAGAGGGAGTTTTTGCGCCCCCAGTTGACTGCAGAGTTGAGCACTTCACTGAGCTTGCCGGTAAACACGTTGCGTTCAAGCTGGCGCTTGAGCGGGTCTTCCGCTGGCTCCCGACGCTGCACCGGGTACTCACTGCCGGCGTTAGCCGCCTGGTCTGCCCTGGTCAGGGTATAAGACATACTTCGCCTCCTTGGGCACTGGAACCAGCGGCGACACCGCCACCCGTCCCCGCCCTGGTCGGGTGCGTTGGGTCAGCCTGCCGGATTGCGGGGCCTGCCATTGGACGATTCCGGCGCCCAGTCCAGGGCACCGGTACGACTGTCGTAAAGCAGGCCGGCCAGCAGGATGAAAATAAAAACCGCCGCGCCCCAGAAGCCCGTCCAACCCACATCAGGAATGACAATGGCCCAGGCAAACAGGAACACGGCCTCGATATCGAAGATCACGAAGAGCATCGCGACCAGGTAGAACTTCACGGAAAAGCGCTGGCGGGCATCGCCGGTACCAACAATGCCTGATTCAAAAGGAAGGGATTTACTGACACCCTGGCTGCGACCACCCAGCAGACTGGAAAAGCCCACCATGAAGGCACAAAGGGCCAGGGTGGCAACGATAAAGAAGCCGGTGGCCCAATAGCGGGCAAGCAGGTCGGTGACAGTATCGGCCATGCACTCTCCGTGGCAGCATTGCCGCTACCGTATGGAAAAAAGGGTAATGCTTCAAATGATGCTATATTTAAAAACCTACCAGTGGATTGGCATTTGCGCAAATAACGGCCTTAGCCTGTTTTAAGCGTCGAGTATTCGAATGGTATGCAAATTAATGCTACGTTAATAAATCATTCAACAACGAGATAGGGAGAGCAGCATGAGCAAGGCTACTCCTAGCATTGTGGTCGCCTGTGACGGTTCAGAGCAATCAATCCACGCGGCACAGGTCGCGGCCGATCTGGCCAAAGCCACCGGTCACCCACTCAAACTGTTATCCGTGTTTCCCGGATCAAAAGCGCAGAAGCTGATCATCAGCGGCGTAAGGCCCGATGAACTCGAGGAAAAAGAAGAGCAGTTCGCACGCGAGGCCTTCGATGCTGTGAGATCGGCGGTGAGTGCCACAGCCAAGCCCTCGGAAGTGGTCCTCCTGAAGGGCGATCCGGCCGCTGAGATTCTCGAATATCTGGAGGAAAACCCCGGCGCTCACCTGGTTCTGGGAAGGCGCGGCCACTCACTGGTACGCAGTCTTACCCTGGGCAGTATCAGCGAAAAGGTCATCAGGCATGCCACCGGGCCGGTTACTGTTGTAGGCGAATAATATTGTTTGAGGTGCGGGGAGATGGCTTTCATCAGAACTCCCGCCTCTTGCAGACTCACCCAGCGCCATTGACCTGCGTCAACCGCTGGGGGTTGGCATCAATGTTATGTTAAAAATACATCTAACAGAAACGGAGAATACCATGCCCACAGATACTCAGACCATTGTGGTTGCTTGTGACGGTTCAGATCATTCATTGCATGCGGCGAAGATGGCAGCCGATCTGGCGAAAGCGACCGGCCAGCCACTTAAACTGTTAGCCGTGTTTCCGGGCACAAAGGTAGAGCAGCTGGTCGTTACCGGCGTATGGCCCACCGAGCTGGAAAAAGAGGCAAAGGATTATGGGCGCAAAGTGTTCAATGCCGTGAGAGAGGCCGTAAGCGGAATAGTCGAGCCGAAGGACGAGGTTCTTCTTCAGGGTGAGCCTGCCAAAGAAATCATTGAATACCTGGAAAACAATCCGGGCACCCACATGGTTCTGGGAAGGCGTGGCCACTCAATGGTGCGCAGCCTTACTCTGGGCAGTACCAGTGAGAAGGTCGTCAGGCATGCCAACGGTCCGGTTACCGTGGTCAGCGAATAGTATCAGGGCGCTGGGGGAACCTGTGAGTTCTCCCACTCCTGCACCCTCTTTTTCCTGGCTGCCCCCCAGCGATACCCGCCCATCGCACCGCTCTTCTGGATAACGCGGTGACACGGAATCAGCACCGCAACCGGATTGGCTCCAATCGCATTACCCACCGCTCTTGATGATTTGGCGGATCCCAGTTCGCAGGCAATCTGGGAGTAACTCGCCAGCGTACCTCGTGGAATTCTCAGCAGTGCTCGCCATACCGCCACCTGGAACTCAGTACCCACTACATGCAGTGGCACCAGACCATGCCGACCGTCGGCCGGTTCGCCGAACAGGGCCTCAACCGCATGGCTCGTGGCCCTGTCATTTCTTGTCAGCTCCGCCTTTGGCCAGTCCCTGCGCAGTCCTGCAAGCCCTCCATCCTCGTTTCCACCGTCAAGAAACTCCATTCGACAGACACCTCGAGGGGTAATTGCGACAAACATAGTGCCCAGAGCCGTATCATGGACTCCGTACTGGATCGCAATCTCTCGATCGCCGTTTCCATGTTTGCCGGGCGTCATTACCTCCAGAACCGGCTGGTCCCGGGCATACTGTGGCGTAATAGCAGTGACTTCGTCGATTCGGTTATTGTCAGACATGGCGTCCATCCCCAGACAGTGTCAATCGGCCCCCATCATCGCGGTTCTTTCTTCACGGCACTCATAGGAACCCATTTCAAACTCCCGACAGATCCATGGGCGATTTTCGTAAATCGTACACAGGAAGGTTTCCCGGTCCAGGGCAGAACACCAACCATCCGCTAACCTGAGCATGGTTTCACCACCCCACTCATCGAACGCAATATGCCGCTCGGGAACACCGGTGTCACTGATAATCATTACTTCTAGACGGCAGCAACAGGCCTGACAGTTCGAGCAGGAAATCTTCGGGTCGGTTAAATCTTTAACAGCAATAGTCATGGATATTATCGTATCAGTTCCCTGGTCAGGAAGCCGGTGGGCCAGCGTCCTCGACGTGAGAGTCTTTTTCGGTAGATTTCAACATGGCACGGATACGGTCAATGTGGACCTTAGAATCCTTAGCCCGTTGGGAGATCGATGAGGTAGATGTTTGGCTTTCATTTTTACTCATGGTGACAAGCAGGTTTTGCCGCTCCTCAAACATTCTCAGTGCAACCCAGAGAGTTTCCTCGATTTTTACCGTTTGCTGGGCAATCAACGCCGAGGAGGTAAACGCATGGCCGGTATGACAACGATATCTCAGAAGTTTTCCTTCTTTCATCTGCCATAATACCCCACCACAATCCGGACAATTGTATGGCACCTGATCGCCAAGCGCCTCCACCGAAGGCAAATCGCTCAAAACCCGCTGGGCGATCTCTGCCTCGATCACTATGTCGTCTGGAGCCGGCCCGCTCTCCGGCAGTACTCTACTGGCAAGATCTGACAGCAACTCTCCCATTCCGGCTATTGGCAAGCAATAATCGGCTCCGACATTGGCTATTACCGAACGCGGCATATCCGGGTAAGACGCATCCTCTGGATCCTGTGCTATACAGACACCCCCGCATCGCTTGATAGCCATCATGCCACTGGTGCCATCATCCAGGTATCCGGTAAGGATAATTCCTATTACGCGGTTGCCGTAGGCCACTGCGGCAGAGCGAAACAAAGGATCAATAGCTGGCCGTGAACGGTTTTCCCTGGCACCTTTTGTGATGAGGATTTTGTCTTTCCCGATCAGCATATGTTGATCGGATGGCGCCAGATAAATATGCCCGCTTTCGAATGCTTGTTGATCCTGCGCATGTACGCAGGTAAGACTGCCACTCTCATTTAAAACTCTGACAAGCGCATCACCGCTGGTATGAGCACTCATATGGTTAACAATGAAAATGGGCGCCGGAAAGTCCTCCGGAAACTGGGCAACCAGTTCCTTTAATGCTGCCATGCCACCGGCCGACGCCCCGATAACAACGAGCATTGATTGTGGGGATTTATTCATTCGCAAACCCGAGCCACGAGTGGGGCCCCCGACAAGTCCTGTCATCTGCTTTTTTTTGGCTCATTATTGAGCCCTCCTGATAGGCCCTTTTCTGATTGGCATCGACGTCGATACTCCCATGAGTACAAAGTATTCCTGTTTTATTTCTGTCACAACCCGCCGTATCGATTGTGTGCCGTTGTTCGAGGCTTTTCCGGAATCGGGTCTGCAATACGTTTTACGAATCCGGCGGCTGTTGCGACAACGCGCGGATTTCAACCCGTAAGGCGCTTACCTCATCACGGATCGCAGCCAGTTGTCGGGAGCCAGCCACCTCGGCGTCGTTACTGTCGGCGTCCCGACCGACAAAAAAGGTGGCAAGCGCCGCTGTCACGTACCCGAAGACACCGAAGGCGTAGAGCGCCAGAAAGACGCAAAGCACACGACCCTCGGCCGTCTGCGGCCAGTACTCCGAGCCCATCGTTGCCATTATCATGGCAGTCCACCACAGTGACTCACCGTAGCTATTCAGGCCTCCGGATGCCTCGTTCTCGAAGGCATACATCCCGGCCGCGCCGGCGAATGTGACGAGCACCGTGAGGGCGATCACGTACCCGAAGCCCCGTCGACTCAGGCTTGCGCCCAGCGCCTTCATACCCCGGTTCAGCGAACTGACAACGCGGACCAAACGCAGCCCTCTTCCCGCCCTGGCTATGCGCAGCAGCCGGAACACTCGGAAAACGCGGAAAATCCGTAGCGCAGGAAGCAACAGGGCAATGGCGGTCAGCCAGTTAACCTTGAGGTAAAGGAGCTTGTCCGGAGCCAGGATCATCTTCACTGCAAAATCGATGATAAAAACGATCCAGATAGTCGTGCCGAGAAAATAAAACAGCCGGTTCTCTCCCTGAACCAGCTCCAGGATCAGCAACACCAACCATACGAACGCGAGAGCCAGCATCGGCGTTTCGAGCCAGCCCTCCAAGCGCCGGAGCAGCTCGTACCGCTCCCGCTTCAGCTCCTCCGGGACCGTCGATTTCATGCCAGGATCTTCAGCTGTTGATTCCAAGGCATTTCTCCTGAGACACCGGATGACTTTTCAAGCCTCTGACCACGCCAGAGTCGACCTTCAATGAAAGATTAGCGCTTGCTGGCAGCGGGGTATGTGCGGTTACCCACTAAGCGGGTTGGCGGGTTGGTGTAGAATTTCAGAAATAGGATTGCAGGGATTCGGGATCTTGCCATTAGGGACATAAAGTGCAGAAGCGCCCCCAGATCCGGACTGGAACTTAACTCTTCTCTGGGCGGGAGGCTGCACATGGAACTGACGGGCACCCTGAAAATATTCTCCAGCTACAACCTAACCATTGTCGTCATTGGCTTGGGAGTGCTTGCGCTCGCGACACTGCTCCACCGCTTCAAACATTACCCTTTCTCTTTCCCGATAGTCGCACTCACCCTGGGATATATTGCCTTTGCCCTCCCTCTGGGGCTCACGCCCCCTGATCCTCTTGCGCATAAAGCCGTGGCAGTTCATCTGACTGAAATTGGTGTCATCATTTCTCTGATGGGCGTGGGACTGAAGATCGACCGAATGCCTGACTGGCGCACCTGGAGCTCAACCTGGCGACTACTGATGGTATGCATGCCGTTAACGATTGCCGGCGTTGCCTTCATGGGCTGGTGGGCGCTGAGCCTGACCCCGGCCGCCGCCTTGCTGCTTGGCGCTTCGCTTGCCCCCACGGACCCGGTGCTTGCCTCTGACGTGCAGGTGGGAGAGCCAGAGGATTCGACTCCCAAGGAAACCGCCCCGGAGAAGAAGGAGGATGAACTCCGCTTTACTCTTACGTCCGAAGCCGGTTTAAACGACTCGCTGGCGTTTCCGTTTACCTACCTTGCTTTGCTGATGTTAACGGAGGGAGTGGCGCCTTCAAACTGGATTACGCAATGGCTGCTGATCGATGTGGTTTACAAGATCGGTATGGGAATTGGCGCAGGACTGGCGGTTGGCTGGCTACTTGCAAGACTTCTGCTGCGGCTGCCTGTCGATACAGAGCCACAGAGAATGCAGGCCGGCGTCGGGGCGCTAGCTGCCACATTGCTGCTATACGGAATCACTGAAGTCGTTGGCGGGTACGGCTTTCTGGCAGTCTTCATTGGAGCCATGACGATCAAACACGGCGAAAAAACCCACCAGGCTCACACTTCTTTACACACCGTTATCGAGCAGTCAGAGCAACTGCTTATGCTGGTCATTATGATCGCCCTGGGCGCCTCCATAGCAGGCGGCCTACTTGCTCCCCTTACATGGGAAGCCGCCTTGCTGGGGGTTCTGCTGGTGCTCGTTATCAGGCCTATGGCCGGGCTTATCGGGATGGTGGGTACGCCATGGCTTTCGTTCAGAGATCGTCTTATCGCCAGCTTTTTCGGTATTCGCGGTATTGGCTGCCTGTTCTACCTTGCTTACGGGCTGCAGGAGGGAAAGTTCTTGCAAGCTGAATTGCTTTGGGCAACCTGTGCCTTTGCTGTCGTTCTGTCGGTTTTCGTGCATGGAATAACCGCCAGTCCCATCATGCAGACGCGGGAGCGACGACTTAACGAGAAGTGAAACTGTCGGTTAACGCACAGACGAACATTTGATTCCTCTGCATCCTTATTCCAAGACGGCTCCAAATTTTGCCGTTTTGGGTATCCGTCCTACCATTACACTTGATAGTGGCAGGGCCGAAGGAGAACAAGATGAATAAGGAAATCGTCGAAATGCCCTGGGCAAAGCCCAGGAAAAGAGCGACAGACCATCGGGGCAAGGATCGGCTTGACCTGATTGCCGCCAAACGGGATGAGCTCGAGCGAGATTCAGCGTGCTTACGCCATTATAAAAGACACCGCGGCGCCCTGAATCCATAGGTCACAACCGTTTCGGGGCTCGAGGTATGCATTACTGCAGGCTACCTGAGCTGGCTGTCCTTGCTGCCACGGCGGTTGAACCCGCTTGTGTAAGTTTCCTGTTTTTCATGAGCGGATTGACACGCAATGCAAAGCCGGACTCCCGGAATCGCTTTGCGACGCTCTTCTGGAATAGCAGAGTCACACTCTTCACAACGGACAGCGCTCACCCCGTCAGCCAGTTGGCTTCGTGCCCGCTGCACGCCGTCTTCGACGCTCGCATCAATCTGATCCTGAACCGCACCATCCCGTGACCAACCACCTGCCATAGTATCCTCCAATCTCTGGATGATTCATAAAGTGGCAAAATCAGCTTGCCACCAAAACCAGCGGAAATTTAAAGAAACCGTCTTTTTTAAGCCTCACAAAAACACGGCAGGGCAGAGGATGCCGTTCTGATAAATTTGTCGATTAATTCAATATCAGCTGCCCAACTGCTCAGCCACTTTTCAGATTAATCTGCTTCGAACCTGCGGAAACGATGTGTCCACTTTTGCCTTTGACGACGTACTCAACAGACCCGCCAGACTTCAAAAAAGCAGCGGTTTGTTCCTCAATTGTGGCAGTAGTGATGGTATCTTTTACAAGTTTCTTGCTCATTGTGTTTTCCCGGTTAAATGTTGGCGTGCTCGCCAAATTCTGAAAGCCATTATGCCTGAAACAGGAAAATATTGTTGCATTGATTAATTAAATCAGCTTCTCACTGGCGTACAAACCCTACTCCAATGTCCGATACTGCAATATAAGGCGTATGATTTCATGATCGCTTGTCGCTGATGTCAGAGATTGATTTACGGTTGATCTCTGTGGCAAGCGAATATCAAATTTTGAGCGCAAAACCTCCACCACTTGTTTATCAACAAGGGGATCGAACTCCCGCCCTGCATAAGCAAATATGCGTTGAAGAATAAAGTCTTTATTTGCCATAAAAAGAATATTTCCCGGTTAAAACTCTGTTGTTGCTCCTTTTGCGGAGTTATTGATGCATATTCACTGAAGTGGAGGAACTGCACGCCGTCAGTGCCCGGAATGATCCATCCCCTGCTCGTTCATTTGCATATCGCCATCCATCGGCTCGACGCTCAGTTCAATGGTCATGGCGGCGGTACCCGTGAAGTTTACGGTCATCGGTACGCTCTCCCCTGCTTTGAGGGGCGCATCCAGCTTTTCCAGCATCAAGTGGTAACTGTGGGGTTTGAGTTCCACGGTTTCACCGGCCGGGATGGCCAGGCCCTCTGTTAAGGAGCGCATGCTCATAATGCCGTCTTTCATGGTGCTCTCGTGAATGGAGACGCTTTTCGCCCTGGGCGTGACCGCACTGGTCAGGGTCACGTCACTGTCGCCGTTGTTGGTAATGGCCATATAGCCGACGCCCATGGGTGCGCCTGGCGGTGTTGGACGGCTCCAGGGATTATTGATGGTAATCTCGCCCGCGACGAATTCGTCGGCTACTACAGGAGTGGAAACCGCGCCTGAGAGGAGGCTGACGCCCAGGAACACGTTGGCAACCATCGCGTTGAATGTTTTCATGGAACCTCGCTTTATGGGTTTGTCATCCGTAGGTTTTCAGTAAAAATATAGTGTCACTGCCGCCGCTGCTGATGACAAGCGTTACCGGCAGTCCCGTATGAAATCTCCTGCGCGCATCGGGGCACCAAAACGGAAGAAGGAGGTCATACCAGCGCATACGAAAAGGGCTTCGAGCAAGAACCAAGCTTATTCACCGACGTAATCCAGGAGCGCACAGATGAACGCTATGACAATTCTCAAGCAGTTGATGAGCCAGGCTTCCGGCGGCCAGGCCGGCTCTGGCGGGGGAACCGACGTCAATCGCATGGTTGGAGAGCTTGCCTCGCAATTCAAGGGTGGCGGTTCCAAAAGTGGAGGTTCAGGGGGCATCGACGTCAAAAGCTTGCTCGGTGGTGGGGCCGTCGGCCTTATGCTCGGGTCGAAGCGGGGCCGCAAAATGGGCGGAAAGGCTCTGAAATACGGTGCCCTGGCTGGCGTTGGTGTGCTGGCGTGGAAAGCCTACCAGAACTATCAGGCCCAAGCGGCCGGTCAGGTGCCCGACAACACCCAGCAGGGCCAACCACTGGAACAGCTACAAGGCAGCGCCCAGGAACAGCGGGGCCTGGAAATACTCCAGGCCATGATCATGGCGGCACGGGCCGATGGGCACGTGGACGCCAATGAGCGCGCGCTGCTTACCCAGGAGATCGAAAAACTTGGGCCAGACGACGAAATGCACACCTGGATTCAGCAGCAATTCGATGCTCCACTGGATGCCAATGCTCTGGCAAAAACCGCAGACTCTCCCCAGGCGAGCCGGGAAATCTATATCGTCAGTGCGGTCATGATTGACGAGCAGAATCCCATGGAACGGGCGTGGCTGGACCAGTTGGCAAATGCCCTGAGGCTGGAGCCAGCCCTTGCCAGGGAGCTGGAGCAACAGGTGCACGTTGCGGCAGGCGTGTAGCGTTTAGAAAGACACCTCCCGCAACAAGGGCAATCAGTCATCCCAGTCGTGATACTGATTGCCCTGCCGAAGCAGCCAGTAAGTGATACCCAGCGCCAAGGTGGTGGCGGCAATACCGATCAGGTACATGGGTGTCAGGGTATCGAAATCCAGCACGATGACTTTACGGGCGATGGCCATGAGGGCGGTGGCAACCACCAGCTGCACCGGGAAGACATTGGTGCCCAGGTAAAGCCGTATGTTAATAAAGATTTCCACCGCAATCAGCACCGCCATAAAGGCACCGAAAGTGTAGAAAATATCGTTAATATTCAGCAGCAGGAACGGGGGTGTAATCAGTCTGTCATAGATGATGTAGACAACATCGCAAACGCCCCAGAGAATGACAGCGACCATCAGTACTGCAAGCACCCGGATCGCAAAGCGAATAATCCTGTGGAGACTGCGAAAGAACGGATCAGGAAAATCAACCGGGAGTTCCTGGTGCAGTTCGTGCCGGCTCTCCGGTCGTGACTTGGCGGGCGTTACTTCTTTATCGTGATCGGCCATTCAGTTTCTCCATTAATCCGCCTGTTAACTCTCCGATTCAGGCTTCAGAAATCGTGTTCCACCGGAGCGTGAATTCCGTTGCTCGATGTTTGTTGGCGTACCTTCCTCGTCCAGGTCAACGATGCCGATGCCAGCATTATTCCACAGTCGCTCGCCGGCATCACGGCCTTCGGGTTCCCGGGGGGTTACCCGCATCCGTCGGCGCTTGGTAAACCAGTTCAGGGGCGACCAGGGCGCGTAGAGCCAGCGGTTGATCCGGTCTAGCCACTCCATGAGGGTGTGGGGGAACTCGTTTTTGATGCCGCTGCTGGTGATTTGCCAGATTCTGGGCCAATCCGGCCTGTGGCGAAGGCGCACGTCGTAGGCGAAAGAGTAGTGAACATCGCCTGAGAGGATCACAAAGGTTCCCGGGGTTCGCGAATGACGGAAGATGTTCAGCAGCACACTGGCGGCACCCCGGTGGGCCATCCAGTTTTCTGCGTCTACCACCAGTGGTTTGCCGAAAAAAGTGAACACACCCTGGATGGCTTCAATGAGTTTGACACCGAATATGGGCGCCGGAGACACCACGATAACGGCTTTTTCGTCGATGATATCCTGCTGGAATTCGGTCAGAGCTTCCCAGTCAAGGAGACCGGATGGCCTGGCGCGATTGAGCTCGCTGCGCCAGCGACGGGTACGCGTGTCCAGCACAACAATGCGCGGTGACGTCTGCAGGTTGTAGTGCCAGTGCTCAAACTGCAGCAGGTTATCGATCAACTGGTCCTGCAGCACCGCGTCGAACACAGCGCCCTGCTCTGCCGATGCCGCCAGCTCCCGCAGAGCAGGCATGATGCCAACGAAGGCATCGGGGTTGTTTCCCCAACCCTGACATAGCAGGTAGGCGATCAGCGCGTTACCCACAATCCGGCGGGAGAACGGGTGTTCGTAGGTTGTGGTTTCCCATAGCGCAGACAGGTTCCAGTCGTCCGTGACATCGTGGTCATCGAAAATCATGTAAGTGGGCAGATGCGCCAGCGCCCGAGATGCGCGGGGCAAGCCCGCCACGAAGTCATCAATGTCGATTTGTTGTTGCTGGTAGGTTTGTTGGTCTTCTGCGGACAGGACCGGTTGCTCCATGGTTACCAGGCGCCAGCACACCGGCGACCACACCAGCAGGTACATGGCCAGAACCTCGTTCAGAGAGATGAGGTGGTTGTGCGCACTGGCGGTGGTAAATACCGGTTTTCTGACACCGCCAAAGAAACGCTCTAACAGTGCCTCGTTACTGCGGATATCGGGGAGCAGCTTTTCACGGTGAAAGTAGGTATCCGGGTTCTCCCGCAATGCCTTGCTGTCAGTGACTGAACTCCCGGCGAGTACCTCCTCGTAAAGGCCGAGGCGATCGATCAGGCTATGTATGGCCCGAAGCATTGGGCCGGCAACATCATCGGCATAAATCTGGTCACCGGTCATCAGCATCAGTGCCGGTCGCTTCGCAATATCGTTCTGTACCTCCTGCAGCGATTGGTCCAGCCTCACCAGTCCATCGGCCGCGGAAGAGTGCGGCCGCCGGCATGAGCCATGGGCCAGGCGGTCCAGCCGTTCTTTAATGACAAAATCGGGCCGGCTGGCTTGCGGCAAGCACAGGTGTGGTGCCCATTCCGCTATCCAAGACTCGGCACCATCACCTTGCCCGGATGACTGCGCATTGGACACACCCAGATCGTATCCGATGCGGGTGTTCGCTGGCAGCGCATCGTCAGGTTCAACATCGATCAAATGCAGGCAGGCATAGTCTCCGAAGCGTATCCGCGTGACTTCCTTCTCAGCAAGCACCCGCTCAATCCAGGGCTCACTGGCACCCCCTCGATAAAGACGCAGCCGCAGGGTCAACGAACAGGACCCCACCAGCCAGAGGGTGAGCCTGTTAAAAGTCGTGTGCCTGAGAATCGGCCCGGCCAACACCGGTGGCAGAGACTGCAAAGACCGCTCGCTCATTCAATCCTCCTGACACACTTGGATGCTTACCTGACTTTACCTCAAACCCTGTCCGTTGAATGAGCGTGCTTGATTCACCACGGCATGACAACTTTTCGACCTCACGGCGAAACCCTCGCCAGTACCGTCGGGTTTTCAGACAGCGGCAGGGCAATCACCACTCCCTCGTTAGACGAAGGGAACACATCCGTCAGCGCTGTCACGTTCACCTGATGGGAGACCAGAACCACCGGCGGCCCGGGTTCCAGCTCGTTAACAATGGCAATGGTTTGGTCCGTCTGCATCTGCCCATCGCCGCGGTTGCGGAAAAACGAATTCAGCGACCTCATCTCCTTCACCGGCCCCATGTCCATTTCCCGTGCCGTATCGAGACAACGGCAACACTGGCTGCTGAATACACGCGCTTCGGTGATGCCATGCTCTGCCAAATACGGCTTCCAGGCACGAGCCTGTTCGCGGCCCCTGTCGTTCAGATTGCGCTGGGTACTGCAGTCATCAACCTCAAAGTTACCCGGGTCCCCGGTGCCCGGCGCCAGGGCATGTCGAAGCATTAACACCGCACGGCCCTCGCGGAGGGCTTCCCAGGCCTCTGTGTTGCTTTCAGTGGCAAACACCGGGAAAGAACAGAAAAAGCCCAACAATGCTGTTAATACACACCGAGTAATCATGATCAACGCCTCCGCTGCCGAATTCTGAAACACCCGAGAAGATACGCAGCCCAAACCTACCAGGCTCATGCCAACAAAAGGTAAACTTCAGCCAGAAACAATCCAGTATAGGAGCCAGCCATGCCAATCTGGGTCGACGCCGACGCCTGCCCCGTGCCCATTCGGGAAATCCTCTGCCGCGCCGCCACCCGCTGGCAAGTTGAGACGACCTTCATCGCCAACCACGCCATCAACCTGCCGCCGAGTCCCTATATCAAACGACGCCAGGTTCCCCAGGGTTTTGATGTCGCCGACAACGAAATCATGGACCAGATGCACAAAGGCGACCTGGTTATTACACAGGACATTCCCCTGGCTGCCGAAGCCATCGAAAAGGGCGCAGACGTTTTCAATCCCCGTGGCCAGGCTTTTACCAAAGAGAATATCCGCCAGCGCCTGGCCATGCGCAACTTTATGGAGGAAATGCGGAACGCCGGCCAGGTTACCGGCGGACCGCCGCCACTGGGCCAGACCGACCGCAAGGAATTCGCCGACAAACTGGACCGCTGGCTGCAACGGAACACCCGCAAGTGATAATGATTCTGTTTTAAAGCTTGGGGAAATCCGCTACCCTTGCCACCCTTTTGCCTGCAGATTCCAGGGGAGACAAGCGAAGTATGTCCTCACACAGTCATCACGACACCAGCAGCTTTGCCGCCCTTGGCCGGCTGCTGAAGTACGCGCGGGGTTACCGCAGGCAGATTATCGCAGCGTCCACCTGCTCCATTATCAACAAGCTGTTCGACATTGCCCCCGAGATTCTGATCGGTATTGCCATCGATGTAGTGGTGAACAAGGAGGAGAGTTTTGTCGCCGGCCTGGGCTTCGACACGGCCCAGGAGCAGATCACCATCCTTGCGGTCCTCACCTTTTTTATCTGGGCCGGCGAATCCGTCTTCGAGTACCTTTTCCAGATTCTGTGGCGCAACCTGGCCCAGCGACTGCAGTCGGACCTGCGGCAGGATGCCTACGAGCACGCCCAGAAACTGGACATGAGCTTCTTTGAGGCCCGCAGCTCCGGCCAACTGGTTGCCACTATGAACGACGACGTCAACCAGCTTGAGCGTTTCCTGGATGGTGGCGCCAACGCCATGATCCAGGTGGTGGTAACCGTTGTGGCGGTGGGTGCGGTATTTTTTGTGCTATCACCGCTGATTGCCCTGCTGGCATTCACCCCGATTCCGTTAATCATCTGGGGCGCCTTCTACTTCCAGCGCAAGGCCGGCCCGCTCTATGCGGATGTGCGGGAAAAGGTGGGTGATCTGTCCAGCCGCCTGGCCAACAACCTGGGCGGCATCGCCACTATCAAGAGCTTCACTGCGGAGCAGCGTGAAGCCGAACGCCTGAAGGCCAGCAGTGAGGCTTACGTGGAGGCCAACCGCAGGGCCATTCGCATCAGCTCGGCGTTTATTCCGGTGATCCGCATGGCCATCCTGGCCGGCTTCCTGGCCACCTTTACCGTGGGGGGCATGATGGCACTGGAAGGCACACTGAATGTTGGCGCCTACGGGGTACTGGTGTTCCTGACCCAGCGCCTGCTGTGGCCATTGACCGGGCTTGCCGAGGTAATCGACCTGTTTGAACGGGCCATGGCCAGCACCCGCCGCATCCTCGACCTGCTCGCTGAGCCGGTGCATGTTCGTGACGACGCCAACGAAGCACTTGTGCAGCCAGTAAAGGGCGAAGTCACCTTCGAGAAGGTGAGCTTTCACTACCCGTCCAGCGGCGCCGGCATCGACAACATATCGTTTCAGGTTCCTGCAGGAAACACTCTGGCACTGGTTGGTGCCACCGGCTCCGGCAAGTCGACGCTGACCAAGCTGCTGTTACGCTTTTACGACCCCTCCGGAGGGCAGATTCGCATCGACGGCCAGCCCATTCAGTCCGTCAGCCTCAGGTCCCTGCGGGAAGCCATCGGACTGGTAAGCCAGGATGTGTACCTGTTCGAGGGCAGCATCCGCGACAACCTTGCCTACGGCTGCCCCGACGCCAGTGATGAACAGATTATCGAGGCGGCAAAAACCGCCGAGGCCTGGTCCTTCATCGAAACACTGCCCGAAGGCTTGTCCACGGCTGTGGGCGAACGCGGCGTGCGGCTTTCAGGCGGTCAGCGCCAGCGACTTTCCCTGGCCCGGGCGCTGCTGAAAGACCCACCTATCCTGGTGCTCGACGAAGCCACAAGCGCGGTCGACAACGAAACCGAAGCTGCCATCCAGCGATCTCTCAAGCGCATCGGCCACAACCGCACGGTGATCATGATCGCCCATCGGCTGTCCACCATTGTGGATGCTGACACCATCGCCGTGGTGGACGGGGGACAGATCGTGGAATCCGGCCGCCACCAAGATCTGGTGGCGGACAACGGACCTTATGCGGCCCAATGGCGGGTTCAGACCGGTCAGTTGTAAAACCCGCTGGTCACTTCGCCTTGCAACTGCCAAAGATTTATTGATAGTAATTCGCATTTAGATTAATATGCAGCCCCTCAGAATTACGGGAGCCTGCATGTCTGCGTTTTTCGAAGTATCCGACTTGGGTATGCACATCGGCGATACCTCTATCCTACGGAACATCAACATCCAGTTCCGCGAAGGCGAGTTGACTGCGCTTCTCGGTCACAATGGCTCCGGCAAGTCCACACTGCTGAAGGTTCTGGCACGACAGATGTCTCCCACCAGGGGCGATGTCAGCCTGTTTGGCAGCTCTTTCCGCACCACCGGCGCCCGGGAATTTGCCCGCAAGGTGGGTTACCTGCCCCAACACCCACCCGGCACTGATGGCCTTACCGTGCGGGAACTCGTCGCTCTTGGCCGCTATCCCTGGCGCGGCCCTCTGGGCCGCTACAACGACGAGGACCGCCGGCTGATCGACCAGGCCATTGTCGATACCGGGCTGGCCCAGTTTGGGCATCGGTCCGTCGACACCCTGTCCGGCGGAGAACGCCAGCGTGCCTGGATAGCCATGCTGCTGGCCCAACAAACCCGCTGCCTGCTGCTGGATGAGCCCATCTCCGCCCTCGACGTGAAGCACCAGGTGGAAACCCTGCGGCTGGTGCACCGCCTGGCGGAAGAACGGGAACTCACCGTGGTCGTGGTGCTGCATGACGTAGACCTGGCCGCCCGTTTCTGCAACCGGCTGGTGGCACTCAAATCCGGACAGCTGATCGCAGATGGCAGCACCCGGGAGATCATGGACTCGGGGATACTGGAATCCATCTATGGGGTACCCATGGGCGTGATGGAGCGGGCTCCGGGGCAGTGGGTCTCCTATGTCCATTAAGTGTTGCCTCAGAAGCGGTTTTGCGCTGCTGTTCATTGGCATACTGTCACTGCCGGCCAGTGCCGGGACCTGGCAACACGAGCACGGCACCCTCACCCTGGATGAGCCACCAAAGCGCATCATCACCCTGAACTGGGCTGCCACCGAAGCCGTTCTGCTGCTGGGAGAAATCCCGGTGGGTGTGGCGGATCGGGCTGGTTACGATGTGTGGGTGAACGAGCCCGAGCTGCCGGAGGGAGTACGCAATATCGGCACACGTGTTGCACCCAGCCTGGAGGCAATCGCGGAACTGGAGCCGGACCTGATTGTTACCAGTGCTGAAATGGCCCCTGCCGCCGACCTCCTGGAACAAATTGCACCCACCTACGTCATCAGTGTCTACAGGAACGGCAGCCGGCCCTTCGAAAAGGCCAGCGAAATGCTGACCACACTGGGGGAAATGCTTGGCCGTGAAGACCGTGCCAATGCCATTCTGGCAGACATCGAGCAGACCCTGGACACCCAGCGCCAGCGGCTGGAAAAGGCAGGTATGACAGACAGGCCCGTGGCCCTGGTGAACTTCCTGGACGACCGCCACGTGCGCATCTATGCCCCCAATAGCCTCTACCAGAGCACCCTGAACGCCCTCGGGCTCAAAAACGCCTGGCCCCGGGAAGGCAATTTCTGGGGCTTTTCCGTGGTCGGCCTGGAGGCTATCGCACCCCAGCAGAACAGCCGTCTCGTGGTGGTTTCTCCTACCCTTCCCGGGCTTTCCGACACCCTGGCCAGCAGTCCATTCTGGACCTACCTGCCCGCGGTCAGGCGCGACGAGATCTACCAGATAGACCCAGTGTGGCCGTTCGGCGGTGTCTTTCCGGTGAAACGGCTGGCAACCATGCTGACGGACTCACTGCTGGAAGGGGGCTCTGACAATGTACGCTGATGCCGCCAGCCTGCCCCGGTCGCGCCCTGCTATTCCCGTAAAGCTGCCGGTGGCGGCGGTTATTCTGTGGTTCGGCGCTCTGATTGCCAGCTCGGTCCCGTGGTTTGGGGAACTGGATCTCGGTGCTCTGATATCGGCTTTCTGGACCTTTGATCCCGAGGACTATTCCTCGGTTCTGGCCCACTACAGCTGGGCTCCCCGGGTGTCCATCGCCATCCTGATAGGCTGCGGGCTGGGGCTGGCCGGGGCCGTTACCCAGCAGATACTGGGTAACCCGCTGGCCTCTCCCACCACTCTTGGCGTTGAGGCCGGCGGCCAGTTCGGCATCACCGTCGCGACGCTGTTTGCTCCGGGGCTATTGGCCTTCAGCCCTGACCTGGCTGCCATTGGCGGCGGGCTGCTGGCCATCGGCATGGTGATCGCTCTCACCTGGCGGGTGGGTTTCTCGCCGGTCACCGTGATTCTGGCCGGACTGGTCATTACCTTCTTCCTGGGTGCCATGAACATGGCATTCCTGCTGCTCAAGGGCGAATGGCTGGGCAACCTGTTTATCTGGGGCGCAGGCTCCCTGGTTCAGAACAACTGGGGCCCCTTTACCGAGCTCTGGCCACGCGTAGCTGTTCTCGCCATTCTGATGTTGCTATTGATGCGGCCGCTACAGTTGCTGCAACTGGGGCAGACTTCCGCCAGTGCCCTCGGTGCCAGGGTCGGCCTTATTCGCGCGCTGGCTCTGTTTCTGGTAGTTCTGATGACGGCCACGGTTGTCAGCCGGGTTGGCGTGGTGGCCTTTGTGGGCCTGGCAGCGCCAGTACTGGCCCGGCTGCTGGGTGCCCGCACCCTGGGCAGCCGTTTATTGTGGAGCACCCTTATGGGCGGCGGGTTGCTGCTCCTGGCGGATACCCTGGCACGCTGGGCTTCCACCTGGGGTGACGGTTCTCTCGTCCCCACGGGCACCGCCACCGCGCTGATCGGCGGACCTGTGATTCTGCTGGCGCTTCAGAGTTTCAGGAACACCCACCATATGCCGGGACAGGAAACCAGCCCGGCAGGTTTCCTGCCCAAACGCCGCTCACCCCTGGTTGTTTCCGGCATCGTCGCTGCATTGCTTTTAGCCACGGTGGTTGTTTCCATGGGCTGGGCTCCGGGACTGGAGAGCTGGCACTGGACGGCGATAACACAATGGAACGAGGCTTGGGTATGGCGCGGTCCGCGGTTGCTGGCGGCCATACTCGCCGGGGTCGCACTGGGGCTGGCCGGCACACTGATCCAGAGAATGACAGGCAATCCCATGGGCAGCCCGGAAATGCTGGGCATCAGCGGTGGTGCTGCATTGGTCATGGTGCTGATTGTGCTCTCGGGCGCCGAGGTTGGCCGGCTCGGCCAGTTGGGCGGCGCCACCCTGGGTGCGGCCGGCGCCTTGGGGCTGCTGATTCTGCTCGCCCGAAAACACCGCTTTGCGGGAAACCAGCTCCTGCTCGGAGGCCTGGCGCTGTATGTGTTTATGGACGCCGGCCTGCGGCTGGTGATGGCTTCCGGCGGCACCGTTGCCTCGCAACTGCTGAACTGGATGTACGGTTCCACCTGGCTGGTCTCAGAGGTCGAGGCTTTCGGCCTGTTGGGCTTCACCGTGCTTGTCAGCGGCTTACTGCTGTTGGTCGTGCGCCCATTGACCATTCTGCCCCTCGGCGATACGGCGGCATCGTCGCTCGGGCTTTCGGTGTCTCGTGTCCGCCTGCTGCTTCTGCTACTGGCGGCCGTGCTGACCGCCTCGGCGACGGTGGTGATCGGCCCCCTGAGTTTTGTCGGCCTGATCGCCCCGCACCTGGCAAGAGTTCTGGGGCAACAAACCGTCGGCCACCAGATGATTGTGGCGGCGCTGGTGGGTGGCCTTCTGCTCGCTGTGGCGGATTACCTGTCACGGATTGTGGTCTTTCCCAACCAGTTGCCGGCCGGCTTGCTGGCTGCGCTGGTAGGCGGCGTTTATTTCCTGTGGGGATTAAGCCGCCATGGCCGATAGTGAGCGCACGGGTGGCAGAGGTGCCTGGGCCGAGCGCTACGCCCGACTCTTGGAGTCATCCGGGCTGGACCGGGAGGCCATTCTTACCCGGGCTCTTCAGCCAGCCTGCCATGATCACAGTGGCCTCTTTTCTCTTGCGGACTGTCTGCAGCAACCGGCACTGCTCATTGAACAGGTGAAGTCAGATTACCCGCACGCCGCAGATTCCCGCGCAATCCGGGCCCAGGTCTCCGTGCTTCAACAGAATCTGGCTCTGAACGTTATTGCCTCACTAACACTGAGGCTGTTCCTGGATGGCCAGGCTCCCCTGCCCGATCCCCGCCATGTCTTTCTTGCCCCTCTCGGGCGTGGAGAGGCAGCCACCTCACGCTGGTTCCGGATACCAGGAGCGCACATCGCCAACGAAGATGATTTTTTACAGGCACTTGGAAAGCAGACGAGTGACTGGTATCCCGTGTTCAGGCAAAAACTGGGGGTTAGCCCTGGCGCCTACTGGAGCAGCATCGGACTCGGGCTGGGTGCGCCATTCTCGGCGGTGTGGAATCTGGCAGAGCCTGCCGCCGTGTGCGAGCTGGCACAACGCTGGCTCGGAGAGTTCAGTAATGAGGCCAACCAGTTTATCGACTGGATTCCGGCGGTGTTCGGTGGGCAGACTACCGCCATTCCGCAACGGAAGGGATGCTGCCTGAAGTATCTGTTACCCGAGGGTGGTTATTGCGGCACCTGTGGCGTCTATCGCAAGGAGCGACTTGCAGCCCTCAGGCACCAACAGCCGAACCCACGGCCAGGCCAATGGCAACCAGGCCGATAACCGCGGCGGCACCTGCAGCCAGCTTTAATCCTTCAATCATTTCCTGTTCGGGCGTCATTACTTTTCCTCCCTTCTGCCGTTAAATCAAAAGGAGGGGTGGGAATGATTCCCCACCCCCAACTTTCAGGTCAGTAAACCCAGGAAACCGTCAGGCTGGCATTCGCCGGCTCTCCGTAGAAACCCTGGGCAGAAGCGCCAAACTTCTTGAGACTCTCGATGTATTTTTCGTCGCTGACATTGTTTACGTTGAGTGTGGCATTCCAGTCGCGGGCGAAGTCGTAGCTGGCCATCAGATCCACCACCGCATAGCTTTCCTGCTCGGTAACGATCTTCGCGCCGGCGTTGGGCCCGGTAGTGGCCTCGCCCTGATCCTGACTGATGGACGACTGCCAGCGTACCTGACTTCCGACCTCCAGACCTTCGACGCCCGGCACTTTCCAGGTGCCCCGCAGCTGTGCCAGGTGCTCCGGCACAAAGGATCTGGCAGATTTGCCATCGGCGTCTTCGATGTCAATGTAGGTGTAACCAGCGAATACCTGAATTCGATCGGTCACGTCTCCGACAAACTCAAGCTCAACACCCTGGCTCTGGAGACCGTCTATGCCACGGTAATAAGGGTCTTGAGTGCCTGGCAACGTTCCGGCAGCCTCGGCGACGTTCTGCTGCTCAGTCTGGAACAGGGCCACAGTGGTGTTCACGCGGTCATCCACGAACTCACTCTTGAGCCCCAGCTCATAGTTGACGCCATCAATCGGGTCCAGCCGATCGCGGTTGATGTCCAGCTCGGTTTGTGGCGTGAAGATTTCGGTGTAACTGGCGTACACGGAATGGTTGTCGCTCAGATCGTAGATCAGCCCCGCGTAGGGCGTTTCAACCGCATCATAGCTGGTTGTTTTTGTGAGGCCGTAGCTGGTGCCTTCGCTATCGAGCCAGGTGAGACGAAGCCCGGTAATGGCCGTCAGGTTATCCGTCAGGGTCCAGCGCGCAGCCGTATAGGTTGAGGTCTCACGGTCTGTCCAGTCCGATCCATCAACGCCGTTATCGAAGGCCGGCCGGGGGTAGTTACCGTCCCACTGGTTCAGGGGTGGAAGTAGGTTGCCAATACCTTGACCATAGCGGGATTCGTCCACCGTTTCGGAGCGCGACCAGGTGGCCCCCAATACCAGCTCGTGCGTCCGATTTGCCAGCTCAAAGGGGCCTGTTGCATAGGCATCGATCACCCACTGCTCTATGTTGAGATCGTATTGGCTCGGGTAGGCCCTCAGCCCTTCACCGGTTTGCGAATCCGGCGCACCGTATTGGTAGAACAACTCTGATTCACTGTCATTCTCCAGCCGGGATACGGTGCCCTTGGCCTGCCAGCCGCCAGCCAGTTCCTGCTGCAACTCCACGAAACTGTTGTGCTGGGTGTTATCCCAGTAGGACCAGTCCGAGGCGGTGCTGGTTGAGCGGGCGAAGTCTGTTGCGGTGCCGTCGGTGTAGAACAGCGGCAATGCGCCCCAAAGCGGGCTGTCGGTATCCGAGGTCTGGATGGAGTGGCCCAGCGTCAGCAGCGTGGTGTCCGTCAGATCTGCCTCAAGCACGCCGTAGAACATTTGCTTCTCGTTGCTATAACGGTCCAGGTACGAATCCTTGTCCTCATAACCGGCTACTACCCGGCCACGGATGGCACCGGATTCTGAAACCGCGCCAGATACATCCCCAACGATACGCTTTTGGCCCCAGGATCCCCCGGTGACAGCAACCGAGGCATTGGTCTCTGCCGTCGGACGTTTGCGGATGAAATTAACAGTTGCGGAGGGGTTACCGGACCCTGTCATCAGACCATTGGCACCGCGCACTACCTCTACCCTGTCAAAGAATGCGGTGTCGAGTTCGCCCTGGACGTTGTCGTAGACCGCCGGCAAGCCGACACCATCGTACTGGAAGTTGTTGATATCAAAACCACGGGCGGTGTAGTAGGTGCGATCCGTCTCGACCGACTCCACCGTCACCCCGGTAGTGCCTTCAAGAACGTCGTTGATATCATTTTGGGCAAAATCGTCCATCTGCTCGCGGGTAACCACGGTTATTGCCTGCGGCGTTTCCCGATGGCCGAGTTCCATCTTCATGGAGGTCGTGGTTGCGCCACTGGTATAACTGCCGGTGGACTCGGAGGATACCTGGCCGCGTTCAGCGGATACCTCAAGTGCTTCCAGTGTTGTGGCCTGGTTCTCCTGGGCAGCAGCGAAAGCCGGCAGGGTTGCACAAACGATCGCGGTGAACAGTGCCTTGCGGCGGAACTGGGGTTCCGGAATTCGGGACATCTTTTGCTCCGTTACTGGGGTCAGTTTGGGTTTTAATCTTGTTCGCGTATATTAATACGAATCATTATCATTTAAAAGAAAGAAACACTGATCCATTGAGTTTTTGTCGTCCTATATATTCCGGTGCAGGCAGGACTCCTCGTGGGAGCGCCCTCCAACTGCTATTCTCAAACATCAGTCAGGTATTGAATGGCGCCAACAGAAAGGGAGGTTCCCATGCGAGCTTGCACACGTTTGATCCTTGGCCTCAGCTTTGTACTGGTTTCAGCACCAACCCTGTCTGGGCAAACCTTTTCGTCCGACAAGGCGGAGTTTCAGCTGGAAACCGTGGCACAGAACCTTGAACACCCATGGAGCCTGGCGTTTCTGCCGGACGACTCCATGCTGGTTACTGAACGGGAGGGGCGGTTACGAATCATCCGTGACGGGGCTCTGGTGGATGAACCGGTCAGCGGATTGCCTGAACTTGTGGTGTCGGGCCAGGGCGGCCTGCTGGATGTGATCCTGCACCCGGAGTTTGAAGACAATCGGACCCTGTTTCTCAGCTATGCCCACAAGATAAGCCGCAAGGGCATGACCACACGGGTGGCAAAGGCAAGGCTGGATGGCAATCAGTTATCCGATGTGGAAGTCATTTTCGAGGCCCTGCCCCGCGGCAGCACCGGCCGCCACTTTGCCGGCCGGATGGAATTTGACCGGGAGGGCAACCTGTATGTTGCCGTGGGTGACCGCGGCGAGATGGATCGCGCCCAGCAAACTGACGACGATGCCGGCGGCGTTCATCGCCTGACTACTGACGGACAACCCGCACCCGGTAATCCATTCACCGACGATGCCTCGGTAAACGACACCTTTTTCACTTACGGCAACCGCAATATCCAGGGCATGACCATTCACCCGGAAACCGGCGAAATCTGGAGTCACGAACATGGCCCCAGGGGTGGTGACGAGATCAATATCATTCGCGCCGGCAACAATTATGGCTGGCCAGACGTCACTTACGGCATTGACTACTCAGGGATACCCATCACCGACAAGACCACCATGGAGGGCGTGACCGACCCGCTACATTACTGGGACCCCTCCATCGCTCCGTCGGGCATGGCGTTCTACACCGGTGACGAGTTCCCGCAATGGCAGGGCGACCTGTTCGTAGGAGCCCTGAAGATGCGGAAACTCGTCAGGCTGAGCATCGAAAACGAGGAAGTCGTGGAGGAAGAGGATCTTCTGGAAAGCCTGGACGAACGTATCCGCGATGTACGGATGGGCCCTGATGGCGCCCTCTGGTTACTGACAGACCATTCCGACGGCAAGGTTTACCGGATAGTACCTGCGGAATGATCCGGCAGCGTCAGTTCGGGTCGTAGCTTCTTTCGGTTTTGTCGTACTGGGGAATATTATCGGTAATGGCAAACCAGTCCGACTTGGAACCGACGTAAACGTGTGAGGCCGGCCCTTTGCCCAGAGGCTCATTGATCATACCGACCCGCAGGCGCAGGATACCAGGGATGGCATCTACACGACTGTAAAGCTGGCTACCACAACGCGGGCAGAAGCCCCGGTATTTGCCGGGCCGGGATTCGTATTCACGGATCAGTTCCTCACCCGCGGTAAATCGGGCACGGATTTTCTGGATCGGCGCACTGGCGGAAAACGCACTGCCATGGGCGCGCCGGCACTGGCTGCAATGGCACAGGGCTATCGGTCCCAAAGGGCCGTCGTATTCCAGCTTGATATCGCCGCAAAGGCACTGCCCTGTCAGCATGATTTGACCTCGATGGTTCGTCGGATTGCCGTGTTTCGGGGCCGGTATGATAACCAGCCGCCACTTGAAGAACCAGCGGGCAAGCACCACATACAAGTCACAACGTTCGCAAAGGAGGCCACTATGGCATTCAGCACACTTCCGAACATCGGAATGGGGACATTCCGCCTGAAGGGTAATGATGCAAGAGACGCCGTGAAAAGCGCGCTCTCACTCGGTTACCGGCATATCGACACTGCCCAGATGTATGAAAATGAATCTGAAGTGGGCGATGGCATTACCTCCAGTGGCATACCGCGGCGCGAGATTTTCCTGACGACCAAGATCTGGCACGACCAACTCCACCGGAGCGACCTGATCAACAGCCTGCACGACAGTCTGGCACGGCTTAAAACCGACCATGTGGACCTGACGCTGATCCACTGGCCGTCGCCGGACGACGAAGTACCCATGGAAGAATATCTTGGGGCATTGCGGGATGCACAACGGGAAGGGCTGACAACGCACATCGGCATTTCCAACTTTACCTGTGCCCAGATGGACCAAGCAAAGGCTATTCTAGGGGATACACCCATTTTTACCAATCAGGTCGAAGTCCATCCGTTCCTGGCCAATCGCAAGGTGGTCGACCATGCCCAGAAGCTGGGCATTACCGTGACCGGCTACATGCCTCTTGCCGTGGGCAAAGTGATGGAAGACGATACCCTGATCCGTATCGGCCGTGAGCACAACGCTTCACCGGCGCAGATTGCCATTGCCTGGACCGCTTCTCGTGGCGTGGTGCCCATTCCCTCATCCACGCGTCCCCAGCACCAGAAAGCCAACCTGGAGGCGATCGAGATCGGCCTCAGCGCCGAGGAAATTGCCCAGATCGACCAACTCGACCGCGGTGAGCGTATTGCTAATCCGGACTTTGCGCCGGCCTGGGACTGAACCAGAAGCTCACCAGTGTCAGCGTCAGTGTGGCAACAGGAAGGACAAACACCAACCGGGTGCCGAGGGTCCACAGAGTTGCTGCACTGAACACAGACCAGAGCAACGGCAACAGCAGAAACAGCCAGCGAACCCGTCTGGGCAACAGCAACAGGCAGGGCACTGAGGCAGCCACCGTTACACCGGGCGCAATCCCGAACAACGCAATGGCCTGCCAGTTTCCAGTCTGGGCCACCATCAGCAGGGGCAACAGTCCCGTCATCGCCAGCCAGCCAGTGCCAGCCCGCCATCGGCGTGCAGGCCTGGCGGCATTTCCATCCCAGGGCCATACCAGGGCTGCCACCGTCAGTAGCGCGGCCTGCAGAATAAATCCCCAGCCAAACCAGGTGGCCGGGAGGTTGATGGGCCCGTAATATTCCAGCAGGAAGCCTGCACCGCTCCACAACCAGGCCGCCGCCAGCAATAACAGGACGGCCCGCTTCGCCAGCTTATCGCCGCGCACCAGAAACCCTGCAATCAGCAGCATCATCACAACGGCGACGCCTTGCCAGGGCCAGAAATCCTGATTGATACGAACAAAGAGCCGGAGAAACACCTCCGGCCCGAACATCAGAAAATCCGACAGCGAGTAGCTGAACCAGTCCACGCCCGTCATAACCCTGCCACGTAGTCAGCCATCCGCCGGCGCTGCTGTTCATCCGGAAGGTCCCCGTACTGCGCTCCCATGTTCTCTTCCATGTGCTTCACTTTGGTTGTCGCCGGAATGGCACAGGTAACGGCCGGATGGGACACGATGAACTTGAGGAAAAACTCCGCCCAGTTACCGCATCCTGCTTCTGCCGCCCATCCCGGCAATGGTTCGGACTGGTAGCGACGGAACAGGCTGCCACCCTGGAAGGGGCGATTGACAATCACGGCAATTCCCCGCTCTTTCGCCAGGGGCAAGAGACGCTGCTCGGCCTCACGGTCCAATACGTTGTAGGTCAACTGCACAAAATCCAGGGGCTCCTGCTCCATTATCTGCGCCAAATCACGATGGCGCCGGCCGTGGGAGGTGGTGATGCCCAGATACCGGATATCGCCGTCCGCCTTCATCTGTTTCAGGGTTTCCAGATGAGGTTCCCAGGCCACCAGGTTGTGCACCTGCTGCAGATCAAAGCGCTCAATGCTCCACTTCCTCCGTGAGGCTCCGTCCTGCTCTCGTGTAGCCCCGCCATCGCTGGTCCAGATCTTGTTGGCAGCAAATACCTGGTCATGGGCATTGAGGGTGTCCAGTGCCTCTCCCATCACGTCATCTGCTGAGCCGTACATGGGCGAGGAGTCGACCAGCGTGCCGCCCGACTCGAAAAATGTCTTCAACACCTCCGTGCGCTCTCTCACAAGGTGCTGATCTCCCCCCACATTGAAGGTGCGCCAGGTACCCATGCCAATCACGGGCAGGGATTCTCCAGAAGACGGGATAGGCCGGGTAATGGCCTTCCCGCCAGGTGCGGCCATCAACCCCGGCATGGGAACTGAAAGGCCGGTGGCAGCCAGTGCGGCCATGAACTGTCGTCGGGTCCATTGCGTTGCCATACCTAGGTCTCCGGTGTCCATTGCGTTCATGATTGCATTACGCACTCACACAGATTCAGGTTCTGCCCCCTAACTGACAGGGTAACGCTGAGGTTGCCCCTGCGCTAACCTGTTGATTAAAAGGAGCACTTACATCTGTTAACAAAATGCAGTATAAACAACGTCACTACTGGCATTTTTTAACGTCATGTATAGCCCTTTCGCATAGTATGGGCCGGAATTTTGGGCTATTGTAGTTGGATCGAGAACCAACGAGCATTGCACCATGTTGCTGACGGCACGAAGCCATTGTTACAAGACCCAAAACGGATCAGGCCGCCAGCAAAATCGAGCAGTGCCGCGCCTGCTTGTTTCTGCCATGGCAGCCTTGCTTTCATTTGGCACTGCCTCTGCCTCCGATTCGTCCACCAGCTCCCCAAATAAAACCTGGAGCGGTCAGGTGCGGAGTTATGCGTTTCAATCCCTGAACGACGAGCAGGCCCTTAGCATGGCGGCCATCCCGATGAACGGCCCCGGCATCGAGCAGTACATTAATGCCGATGCGCTGATGAGCCCCGGATCCATTATCAAGCTGATTACCACCTACGCAGCACTGGAGACCCTGGGCCCGACCTACCACTGGGACACCAATTTCTATACCGACGGTGAGCTGGTCGGCGACACGCTCAACGGCAACTTTTATGTCGACATGGGCGGTGATCCGAAACTGACCATCGAACGCCTCTGGAGCACACTGAGTGAGCTCCGTGGCATGGGCATCAGCGCCATCAATGGCAACCTGGTTCTTGATGGCGACGTGTTCAGGCTGGCCGACGGACTGCCCGGCTTCGACGACAATGGCGACAATCCCCATGCACCGTTTCTGGTTCAGCCCTCGCCTTACCTGTCCAACCTCAACCTGGTGCATTTCCAGGTGCGGGCCGACGAGCGCGGCACCCAGGCCTGGAGTGCGCCCTCGCTGAATGACGTTGTGATCGACAACCGCGTCACTGCGACAGCTGAAGGCCCTTGCCCCGCCCGCAGACGCTTTGAATGGGAACCGATCTTCCATGAGGATCACCGGGTCACCGTCAGGGTCACAGGTGAGCTGCCCCAGGGTTGTCGCACAACCGCCTACCTGTCCGTACTGCCCCACGAGCAGTACACCGCTTCACTGATACGGTCGCTGCTTACGGATATGGGCATAGAGATAAGCGGCAAGAGCCTGTTGGCCGACACACCGGATGACGCCCGGCTGATGCTGAGAACCACCTCGCCCGATCTGGTGACCATGGTGCGGGACATTAACAAGTGGAGCAGTAACGTCATGGCCCGCCAGCTACTGCTGAGCATTGGTGCCGAGCACCGGCTGGAGGGCGATGAAGATGACCGGGTTGCCGGCATCCGCGTGATCTACCAGTGGCTTCAGGAAAAAGGAATCAATACAGCGGGCATGGTTATCGACAATGGCGCAGGCCTGACCCGTCACGGGCGCATCACCGCCCGCCAGGGTGCACAGATTCTTCAACACGCCTGGAACAGCGACTATTCCGCGGACCTGATGGCTTCCATGCCGCTGATCGCAATGGATGGCACGATGGCCAGGAGACTCAGAAATGCGGGCCTTGATGGCAAAGGCCGTATCAAGACCGGTTACCTGGAAAACGTGCGTTCCATTGCCGGGTTTACCAAGGACGACACCAACACCACCTGGGCTGTCGTGGGCATGGTCAATAACGATCCGGCCTGGAACGGTCAGGCAGTGCTCGACCGCATCATCTACTCTCTTCATCACCGCCCGCCTACCGGAACGACGCTTTCCCAGGCACCTTCCAGTGGCACCGAGATTCGCTGAGCCTGGTCGTGTGCCGTAACCGGTCCAGGCCAGGCGCTTCCCCCGGTCAGGGTCAGCGGCTCACTCCTGCCATGTCTGGCAGTTCATGGGCAATACCCTTATGACAGTCAATGCAGGTCTGATCCCCTTCACCGGTCAGCGCCGTTGAGTGCGCTTCCGCGGCACGGGGATCCTGAAGCGTAAAATCCATGGACTCGAATTCGTGGCAGTTACGACACTCCAGCGAGTCATTGGCTTTCAGCCGGTGCCATTCCCGCTGGGCAAGTTCAAGGCGCTTGGCCTCGAACTTTTCCGGTGTATCAATAGTGCCGAACAGCCAGCCCCAGACTTCCTTTGAGGCTTCCATCTTTCGCCCGATCTTGTGGGTCCAGTCATGGGGAACATGGCAGTCAGAGCAGGTAGCTCTCACACCGGAGCGGTTGGTGTAGTGAATTGTGCCTTTCAGCTCCTGGTAAGGATTGCTGTACATCTCGTGACAACCAATACAAAACTGCTCGGTGTTGGTAGCCTCAAGAGCCGTGTTGAAACCGCCCCAAAAAATGATTCCAGCCAGAAATCCGCCCAGCGTCAGAAACCCCAGACTGTAGTGAACGCTGGGCTTCCGTAGCAGACGCCAGTAATACTTCAGCCGATCCATCATTGGCTCTCCCCCCGATCTCCTTCACGGATAACCTGATCGATGGGTTTGAAGTCGGAATCCATCAGCGCTTCGGCGTCGGTCTGAGGTACGTGACACTGGGTGCAGAAATACCGGCCCGGCGTTACCTCCGCCCGGACCTGGAAGTTGCGGTCCATGAAGTGAGTCACGCTGACCATGGGTGCACCTGCCGACGGCGCGGCTTGCCGGCTGTGGCAATCCAGGCAGCGATTAAAGCGCTTGTCTACCTGATAACCCCGGATGTTGTGGGGAATTACCGGTGGCTGTTCGGGGTAGTTGCGTACTTCCCGCTTCACCTCTCGTGGGTCGCCGGCAATCGGGGGGGCAGCCCCCACTTCGCCAAGGGTTCCACCGTCCCGAAGGCCATCAGGCGCAGAGGGTGACAGGGAGGGTGACTCTGCCAGGGCGACCATGGCAAGGGAGGCCATCAGCAGGACAGCAATAAGCTTTTTCATGATGTGTCTCCTCAAGCCAGGTTAACCAGTTCCAGACGAACCGCACACTTCTTGAAGTCCGTCTGTTTGGAGATGGGATCGGTGGCGTCCAGCGTGACCTTGTTGATGATTCTTCCGGCATCAAAGAAGGGCACGTAAACCAGACCTTTGGGAACACTGACCCTGCCACGGGTTTCCACCCGCAACCGCACTTCGCCACGACGACTGGCAACCAGAACCTCGCTGCCGCGGCGGAAGCCCTGACCCCTCGCATCTTCCGCATTCATGTAGATAAGCGCGTTTGGCACCGCCTTGTGGAGTTCGCCTACCCGTTGTGTCATGGAGCCTGTATGCCAGTGTTCCAGAACGCGACCAGTACAGAGCCAGAAGGGATACTCTTCATCCGGGGATTCCGCCGGCGGCTCATGGGGCAGCGCAAAAATCCGCGCGCGGTTATCGGCATTGCCATAGAACTGGAAACCGGTGCCCTCTTCCACATATGGGTCGGAGCCTTCGCGGTAGCGCCAGAGCGTCTCCTTACCATCCACAACCGGCCAGCGCAGGCCACGGGTATTATGGTAAGTGTCGAAGTCAGCAAGGTCCTTGCCCTTGCCTTTGCCAAACCGCCGGTACTCCTCGAACATGCCCTTCTGGATATAGAAGCCGAACTCTTCCGCTTCATGGTTGCCGTATTCCGGATTCAGATCATCCAGGGGATAGGCATCCACATTACCGTTGCGATAGAGCACATCGAACAGAGTCTTGTCCCGCATTTCGGGGGCTTTTGCCAGAAGCTCCTCGGGCCAGACATCGGCGACCTTGATGCGCTTGGCCAGGGCCACCGTCTGCCATAGATCAGATTTGGCCTCCCCCGGTGCAGACACCAATTCCTGCCAGAACTGGGTGCGGCGCTCGGCGTTGCCGTAGGCACCTTCTTTCTCAACCCAGCCGGCGGACGGCAAGATCAGGTCCGCCGCCTGGGCAGATACCGTGGGGTAAATATCGGAGACGATGATAAAGGTATCCGGATTGCGCCAGCCCGGCAGCGTTTCCTGCATGGTATTGGGGCCGGCCTGGATGTTGTTGGTGACCTGGGTCCAGTACACCCGCAGTTTGCTGTCCTTCAGCATCCGGCTCTGGAGCACGGCGTGATAACCGACTTTGGCGGGAATGGTTCCTTCCGGCAGTTTCCAGATTTTCTCTGCCTTGGCCCGGTGCTCCGGATTGGCCACCACCATGTCTGCCGGCAAGCGGTGAGCAAAAGTGCCGACTTCGCGGGCGGTACCACAGGCAGAGGGCTGGCCGGTGAGGGAGAAGGGGCTGTTGCCGGGGGTAGCAATCTTGCCGGTCAGCAGATGCACGTTGTAGATCAGGTTATTAACCCAGACACCACGGGTATGCTGATTGACGCCCATGGTCCAGAAGGTGGTTACGCGCTTCTGTGGATCTGCATAGATTCTGGCCAACCGCTCCAGCCGGTCCGCAGAAACGCCGGACTCCCTGACTGCCCGCTCAAGATCATAGGCTTTGACGTATTCGGCAAAAGCCCCGAAGCTCATGTCTTCAAAGCTGCCGGCATTGTTGGCATTTTTGGCGTTCTGCTGGCGCGGGTCTTCCGGACGCAGACCGTAACCGATATCCTCCACGCCCTTCACGAATTTAGTGTGTTTGTTGACGAAGTCCTCATTAACCGCATCGTTCTGGATGATGTAATTTGCGATGTAGTTGAGGATGGCAATGTCCGCATGGGGCGTCATCACCATTGGCAAATCCGCAAGGTCGAACGAGCGGTGCTTGAAGGTGGAGAGCACCGCCACTTCGGTAGAAGGATGCGACAGACGACGGTCCGTTACCCGGGTCCACAGAATAGGGTGCATCTCCGCCATGTTGGAGCCCCAGAGCACGAATGCGTCGGCGCTCTCAATGTCGTCGTAGACGCCCATCGGCTCATCAGCGCCAAAGGTACGCATGAAGCCGGCAACTGCTGAGGCCATGCAATGCCTGGCGTTGGGGTCGATGTTGTTGGTGCGGAAACCCGCCTTGAACAATTTGCTCGATGCATAACCTTCCCAGATCGTCCACTGGCCGGAACCGAACATGCCCACACTGTCGGGGCCGTGTTCCCTGATGGACGAGGTGAACTTCTCCGCCATCACATCCAGAGCTTCGTCCCAGCTGACCTCCTCAAACTCTCCTTCCTTGTGAAACTTGCCATCGCGTTTGCGCAAAAGGGGCTTCGTCAGCCTGTCGCGTCCGTAAAGGATCTTGGACAGAAAATACCCCTTTACACAATTGAGCCCCCGGTTCACCTCAGACTGGGTATCACCATGGGTAGCGACGATCTGGTTGTCTTTGGTGGCAACCATCACACTGCAGCCGGTTCCGCAGAAACGGCACGGAGCCTTGCTCCATTTCAGTTTCGTAAGTTCTGCGTTGGTAATCAGGTTGGCGGCCCCTGCGGGAATCGAGAGCCCCGCGGCTGAAGCCCCCAGAGCGAGCGCATTGGCCTTGGCGAATTCGCGTCGTGTCAGGTTCATGATCCTATCCCTGTCATCAGGTTTATTGTGTTTTGTTCAGGTCAATCATTTCGTGATTGGCTTCCGCCACCGACATCAGCTCGTGATAGACCAGGATGCACTCCAGAACGCCGGGCTGGCTTTCCAGCAGTTCCATGGTTTCCAGCAGGCGGCCCTGGTGGGGTCCCTCCGCAATGACCACCAGTTTGCCTTCGGGAGATTCTGCCCCGGTCTCCAGACCCTCCGTCTGGTTGACCTTTGCCTTGATGGCAGTCAGGTGTTCCGGCCAGCAATGGACAATAAAGCTGGCAATATGCAGTTCGTCCGTGGAAGGCTCAGACATTGGTTACTCCCCCACCCTTGATTGGAGACTTTTCACCCACCGGCTCTGGTTCCGGAACAACCAGAGCAATGGCATCCTGGGGACACACGGCAACGCAGGCCCCACACCCTGTGCAACTGTCGGTATCGACGTCCGGTCGCGGCACGCACCCTAGGCTGTAACGAAAAACAATCGCCTCCGGCTCGCAGGCGTCCTGGCAGCTCTGGCAATGGATCCCTGCTTTTGTCAGACAGTTGTCCCGAATGCCGGCGCGCCACTGGAAGGCTTCCCGCGCCAGATCGAAAACCGGCTCGTCACAGGCCCAGACACATTCCTGGCAAAAGGTGCAGCCGTCATGCTCGAAACTGATGCGCGGGAAACCGCCGTCTCCCTTCTGGAGAATGCCCTCTGGGCAGGCGTCTATACAGCCGTCACAGCGCACGCAGGTATCAACCAAATTGCTGCTGGTCCAGGGAGGCCGGTGCTCCGACGCCAATGGTTTGCCGCCCCGAAGAAAAGCTCGTCGGGCAAGAGATACTGCCATGAGCGTTCCTCAGCCGGGTGGCCCTGGGGGCCCCATCAGAATCTGGGACATCCAGACAATAAAGCCATACCCGCCGACAATGGCGACCGAGAGAATGGGGAAGAGAAAAACGATTAGAAAAACAAACAACCGGAGTTCGTATTTTTTTCTGTGCTCCTGTGACGAAGCTGTCTGATCATCCATAAACCCGCCTTTTGGATGTGTATATACAGAAACCTAGCAAACGCTCCGAGATTATCAACTGACACATATCAAGTTTTTATAAAACTGATAAACGTCAACACAGCGATTGGTAATGAAGATTATTTCCCTACCGTCACACCCGACTCTGAACCGCGTGCTAATCTATGACGTAGGCGCAGAAGGCTCTCTGCTTAGAGAACGTTTTCCCAGGTACCGGGTGTTCCGTCTGCAGAGGTGTCTACTCAAGCTCAGGCAGGGCAAACGTCCCTGCTTTTCATCACAGGGAGAAAATGCATGAATAAGCATACTTCAATGTTGGGCGCTGCCGGCATTCTCGGCATCGCGGTTGTAATCGGTGGCTGCGCCAGTTCCGCTGAGCGGCCGGATGGCGACATGAGAACCGCAGAGTCTGCTATCCAGCAGGCAGTGTCATCGGATGCCAGAAAATTCGAGCCGGTATTGTTGAACCAGGCGCAAAACAAGGTGGCCGATGCCGAAGAGCTTATTGAGCAGGAGAAATATATTGAAGCAGAACGCCTCCTCGAACAGGCGTCCGTAGATGCACAACTGGCCGGGGCCCGTTCAGACACCGCGAAAGCAAAGCAGGCGGTTGAAGAGATCAATGGCAACATCGAGTCACTTCGCCAACGAATGGAAAATCGCCAGTAAGGCCTCAGCGGAAACAGGAGATTCGTATGAACAAGCGCAACATGACTTTGGGCATGGCCGTCAGTTTTTCTGTGTTACTGGTCGGATGTGCCAGCACGCCTCAGGATAACGCACAAGTGGAAGAGGCAAGGGCTGCCTATGAAGAAATCAGGAACGATCCGAACGTAGCCCGCGTTGGTGATACTCAGTTAAGGAACGCCAGGGACGAGCTGTCCCGCGCTGCAAGCCTGCTGGAGGGTGACGCGGATATTGCAGAGATTGAGCATGCCGCCTACCTCGCCACTCGGCACGCCCAGATCGCCGCCGAACAAGGTAAGCGCGCGGATTTGCAGGATCAGATCAATTCCGCGGAAGAACGGCGCAAGGAGCTCGAATTGCAGATGAGTTCCAGTGCAGCAGCGCAGGCCAGACAAGAAACGGAAGAACTCCGGCGGCAGATGGAAGAACTTCAGGCGGAGCAGACGGACCGTGGCATGGTGCTGACACTCGGTGATGTGCTGTTCGATCTCAACCGGGCCGAACTGAAGTCATCTGGCGAGGAAACCATTGAGCGGTTGGCGGAGTTCATGAAGGAGTATGAAGAGCGCCGTGTGCGCGTGGAAGGCTACACGGACAGCACCGGCGAGGCATCCTACAACCAGGGCCTGTCTGAGCGCCGCGCGGAAGCCGTCCGCGATGCACTGGTCGCCATGGGTATCAGCTCCGACCGGGTAGAAACGAAAGGATTCGGGGAACAATTCCCGGTAGCCAGTAACGAGACCTCCGGCGGGCGGCAACAGAACCGCCGGGTCGAGATTGTCATCTCCGATGAGGATGGCAATATCGACACCCGCTGATTGTCATCCTGAGCAGGCAGTCCATAAAAATAGCCCCGGACCATCCGGGGCTGAATTATCAACGCTTTTAAGGACTGATTACTTTACGTATCCAGATGCTTCACTGGATCATTTAAGCCCACCGAAATCATCCGGCAGAATCAAGCCAAGTCCATCAGCAAGATCAGGGGTTCGGCGCGCACAATAGAGCGTTCGCCCCCTGAACTCCATCTGAAAGTCATACAACAACGTATGATTCGAGACACTTCAAAGGATGAAATCCATGCAGCGGGTCTTATGCATCGCGTTATTAAGTTTCCTGGTTCTGACAGGCTGCAGCTCGACCAAGCTGGCCTACCGCTATGCGGACTGGGGTATTGTCTGGTGGGTGGATGACTACGTTCCCATGACATCGCAGCAGGAATCCCGGCTTGAGCAGGACATCCGCGATCTTCGGCAATGGCACTGCAGCACTGAACTGCCGCTCTATTCCCAGTGGCTTGGTCAGTTGAAAAGTGATGTGAGGGCCGGAAACCTGGACCAGTCGGTCATTGCCGGCCATCAGGAAACGCTGTTTGCTTTTTTCCAGCCATTGGTCAATCGGGCCAAGCCAGCAGTAACAGGCCTCTTGGCAAGTCTTAGTGATGAACAGGTGCAACAGCTCGCGGCAAATATGGAAAACAGCCAGGAAGAGCTCGAAGCCGAGTTTCTGGGGGACAGTCCGGAGGAGACCCGTGCCGCCCGGGCGGAGCGCACCGGGGAAAGGGTCGAGCGCTGGCTGGGGTCATTGAATGAGCGCCAGCGGAAAACTGTCAACGCCTGGTCCGACGCTCGGGGCGAACAGACGAAGATCTGGCTGGAAGGTCGACGCAACTGGCAACAGGCATTACTTGAGGCCCTTGAACAAAGGCGCAGCGAGGATTTTGCCGATCGCATCAGTTACCTGATCGATAATAACGAAGAGGTTCGCGGGGACAGGTATCAGCAGATGATGTCCGAGAGCCGGATGGCGATGGCGGCTCTGATGGCGGATTTGTTACAGCAGGCGGATCAGCGCCACCTGGACCACCTGGTGGACCGGGCAACGGAACTGGAAAAAGATTTCGATACCCTTGCCTGTGTCAGCGAGGGTACCGAAAGCCGGACCAGCTGATATCAGATTGTCAGGTAGCCGCCGTCCACGTTGATGCAGGTGCCCGTGGTATAGCTGGAGGCGCCGGAGGCGAGGTACAGCACCGTGCCGGCCATTTCGTCCGGATCCGCTACCCGCTTCATGGGAATGTGGGCCATGGCCTGCTTCTTGATAGCCTCGTTAGAGGTCAGGGCGCTGGCAAACTTGGTATCTGTCAGCCCCGGCAGAAGCGCATTCACCCGTACGTTCTGTTGTCCCAGTTCCATGGCAAAAGATTTGGTCATTGAGATAACCGCTGCCTTGGTCACCGAATAGATGCCCTGGAAGTGGCCCGGATTAACGCCGTTTACCGAGGCCACATTGATTATGGAACCGCCGCCGTTTTTCTTCATGATCTGGGCGCCGCGGGCACACATGAAGAAATAACCGCGAATGTTCACGTCCACGGTCTTGTGATAGGCGCCGATGTCCGTATCTTCAATGGGGCCAAAGTAGGGATTGGCCGCCGCATTGTTGACCAGAATATCCAGTTTGCCGTGTTTTGACTCGATGTGCTGCCAGATGTCTTCAATCTGATCCATTTCGCCGATATGGCAGGCATAGGCTTCAGCACTACCACCGTCCTCGCGGATACTGGCGGCCACGGCCTCACAGGCATCAATCTTGCGGCTACTGACAATCACATGGGCGCCGTAGTTGGCCAGAGTGCGGGCAATGCTCTCGCCAATGCCGCGACTCGCGCCGGTGATAAGGGCGACTTTGCCGCTCAGGTCGAACAGGTCTTGCTTGTTCATTCTTCACCTCAATTCGTTATCGAAAGGTCACCAGGGAGGCGTCTTCCGCTTCCAGATGGCTGTAGTTGTTGAATACCGCCAGGGTGCGGCGCGCGCCGGAATGTAAAATCCGGGTGACGCTGGTATTGGCGATCACCGAGTTCATATCCAGTGCCTTGCGGTCACTCAGTTGCAGCAGGTGTTGGGCAATGACGGCAATGGGGCCGCCGGAGGTGGACACCAGGGTGTCGCCACCATCTGCGTAGTCGATCAGCTGCTCAAGGGCTGTGATCACCCGGTTCTGGAATTCACCCCAGCTTTCGGCGTATTCGTCGTCATGTTGCCCGCTGACCCACCGGACCATCGCTTCCTCGAACACCTGCTGGAAGGCTCTTGCGGGTTTTGGAAATGCCGCCAGGTCCCGCGCCATACGCTCCCGGTCTTCCCATTCCGGGCGCAGGCGCTCAATCAGCTGGGCATGGTCAAATTCACTGAAACCCTCAACCGCCTGCATATCCGGAAGGGTGTCACCGTAGCCGCTGGCAATGGCTTCCATAGTTTCCCGGTGGCGCTCCATATTGCCGCCAAACACGGCACTGGGGGTGACCTTGCCTGCAAGCCAGCGGCCCAGAACCCGGCCCTGCTCCCAGCCCCGTGGCGACAACTGATCGTAGTTTTCCTTGCCAAAACTGGCCTGGCCGTGGCGAATCAGATAGATCGTTGCCATTACAGGTCACTCGCCTCGATCAGCCGCTGACAGCGCTTCTCCAGATAGTTCGCGGCATGACCGAAGGCAGCGAAACGCTTGTCTCTGGTCTGGCCATGGTAATAGCGGTAGTAAATCTGCTGCACAATCACTGCCAGCCGGAACAGACCATAGATCTCGTAGAAGTCGAAGTTGTCGATTTCAAGGCCGGATTTTTCAGCATAGTAAGCGACCACTTCCCTGCGGGTCAGCATACCCGGGCGATGGGTGGGTTGTCGGCGCAGCATCTGGAACGGGCCTTCATCGTCTGCCTCGACCCAATAAGCCAGGCTGTTACCCAGATCCATCAGGGGGTCACCAATGGTGGCCATCTCCCAGTCCAGCACACCGATAACCTCGAACGGGTTGTCAGGATTCAGCACCACATTGTCAAAGCGGTAGTCGTTATGGATAACCACCTGGGCGACGTCCTCCGGCATCTTGTCGTTCAGCCAGCCCATGACGGCCTCAAAGTCGCCTACGTCATCGGTTTTGGCCTTGCGGAAGCGGTCACTCCAGCCGCCAATCTGGCGCTGCACATAGCCGGCACCCTTGCCGAGCTTGTCCAGGCCGGTGGCCTTCGCATCCACCTTGTGCAGATCCACCAGTTTGTCGATGACGTTCAGGCACAGCTTGCGGGTATCCGCCTCGCTGAGCTCGAAGTCCTCGGGGAAATCCTGGCGCAGGATGATGCCCTTCAGGCGCTCCATGACGTAAAAATCGCAGCCCAGTACGTCATGGTCGTCGCAGATGGCAACGATGTTGGGTACATAGGGAAATTCAGGCTTGAGGGCCCGCATTACCTTCGCTTCCCGCAACATATCGTGGGCGGACTTGGCAATCTTGCCGAACGGAGGACGGCGCAGCACGTAGGAGCGGTCGCCGTAATCCACCTGATAGGTCAGGTTGGAAGCACCGCCGGGGTACTGTTTGATCTTCGGCAGGCCTTCCAGGTCCGGAATGGCCTGCTTCATGAAGCGGTCAACAGCCGCGACATCCAGCTCTTCACCTTCGCGGATATCAACAGCCTGGTCGATCTGGGTCATTCAGGGCTCTCCTCTGTTTGCAATATAGCAGCAAGCCAGGCTCAGGCCTTGCCGCCCATTTTCTTCATCCAGCGCCTGCTTTCCTGGTGCATCAACCAGTCAAACGCCTTGGGCGCGTGGCGCTTAACCATCCACATACGGCGTTCTTTTGCGTGCGGCAGCACCCAGAAATCACCCTTTTCCACCGCGCGGATGATATCGTCAGCCACATCCCCAGCGGTAATGGTGGAGCGCTTCATCAGCTTGTTCACGTTCTGCTGTATACCGGGAATATCCGAGCGCATGCTGCTGGTCAGATTGGTCTGGAAAAACGCCGGGCACACACAGCTGACATGTATACCGGAGTCTCTCAGTTCCTGGCTCAGGGTTTCCGAGAGCGCGATCACACCGGCCTTGGATACATTGTAGCTGTCCATCAGCGGCGCAAGCATCAACCCTGCCATGGAGGCGATATTGACAAATGCGCCGGCGCCCTGCTTCTTGAACTGCGGCGTAAAGGCCTTGCAGCCCCGAACCACGCCCAGCACGTTGATGTCCATGATCCATTCCCAGTCGGCCATGGTGGTGTCTTCAATGGAACCTGCAGAGGCAACACCGGCGTTGTTGACCACAACGTCCACCCCACCCCATTTACTGGTCAGGTCCGCACAGATTTTCTCCAGGTCCGTCAGCCGCCGCACATCGCACTCAACGAAGTAACCTTCGCCACCAGCGTTGTTGATCTCCTGCTCTACGGCAACGCCCTGTTCCGGGTTAATGTCACCAATGCAGACCCTGGCCCCTGTCTTGGCATACTTCAACGCAATCGCCCGGCCCAGGCCACTGGCCCCGCCGGTTATAAATACTCGCTGTGTCATCTGTGTTTCACCGTTGTCTTAGTTATCCGAGTTCGTTTTATCTGAATCAGTGCAAGAGCTGGAGCCGGATTACGCTTCCAAAACACGCTGTGAATACGTCCCTGTACGCTCCGCTCCGCCATCCATGGCTCCGCAGGGTTTTGGAAGCGTAATCCGGCCCCAGCTCCCCAACATGTCAGTTAGCCGCTTGATCCCCACTCGACACTGGCACGCTCTGAAGTCCGCCCCCCAAAGTTCGACTGAGCGGACGGACGGGGCGTTCTGAAACTGTACGGAGCCATGGATGGCGGAGTCCAAGCGTCACATGGATGTGCCGAAGGAGCGTGTTTCAGAACGCCCCGTCCGTCCGCTCACACTCCGAATTAGCGGTCTCACTTCCGGTATTTAGCCAGTTCAAGGCGGGCAACCATCGCCCGGTGAACCTCGTCCGGGCCATCGGCCAGCCGCAGAACCCGAGCATAGGCGAACAGCTGGGTCAGCGGGAAGTCGTCGTCGCTGACACCGGCACCACCGTGAATCTGAATGGCATCATCCACAATCTGCTGAAGCATCTGCGGAATCACCGCCTTGATCATCGAGACTTCCTGCAAGGCACCCGCGATACCCTTGGTATCGAGGGCCCAGGCACACTTCAACGTCAGCAGCCGCGCCTGCTCGATCGACATGCGGGCATTGGCAATGATGTCCGGGTTACCACCCAGCTTGGCAATCGGGCGACCAAAAGCCTCGCGGCTGGTGGCGCGCTTGATCAGCAGCTCAAGGGTGCGTTCTGCCGCACCGATGGCTCGCATGCAATGGTGTACGCGGCCGGGCCCAAGACGACCCTGGGCGATTTCGAAGCCGCGGCCGGGGCCGGCAATAAAGGCGCTTTTTGGCAGGCGCACATTCTCGAAGGAAACAACACCGTGGCCGTAGGGCTCGTCGTAAGCACCGAATACGGGCAGCATGCGTTCGATTTTTACACCCGGGGTGTCCAGCGGCACCAGCACCATGGAGTGGCGGCGATGTTTGTGGGCCTCCGGGTCCGTCAGGCCCATGAAAATGGCGACCTTGCAGTCCGGGTGGCCAACGCCGGTGCTCCACCATTTGCGACCGTTGAGGACGACTTCATCACCCTCAACAATGGCAGTGGCTTCCATGTTGGTGGCATCGGAAGAGGCGACCGCCGGCTCTGTCATGCAGAAGGCGGAGCGCACTTCGCCGCTTTGCAGGCGTGGCAGCCATTCGGCTTTCTGTTGTTCCGAGCCGTAATGGATCAACACTTCCATATTGCCGGTGTCCGGCGCGTTGCAGTTGAAGATTTCCGGGGCGATAAAGCTGCGGCCGGTTTCCTCGGCAATCAGGGCGTAGTCCGAATTCAGCAGGCCGCAGCCGTTTTTCTCGTCTGGGAAAAACATGTTCCACAGGCCCTCGGCCCTGGCCTTTTCCTTGAGTTCCTTGATGACAGGCAGCACCACCCAGCGGTTTTCCTGTGCCATCAGTTCCTTATGGTACTGCTCTTCAATGGGGAAGATTTCTTCCTTCATGAAGGTTTTGACGCGCTTGAGATAGTCCTGGCCTTTTTCGGAAATATTGAAATCCATCGCCGTATCCTCGTGGTTTGACCGATATGGCATCAGTCTAGATTTCCCCGAACTATTACGCGACTGAATTATTCTTATCCTTTATCATAAAATCTGCTTATTCGAGAACAGGAGACGCCCATGGCACTTAACCGGCTCGATCTGAACCTACTGCACGTATTCGACACCATTTACCGGGAAGGCAGCCTGACCCGCGCAGCCCGGGCCCTGCACCTTACCCAGCCGGCGGTCAGCCATTCCCTGTCACGGTTGCGGGAACATTTTGATGACCCCCTGTTCAGCCGTCAGGGTAACCAGATGGTGCCGACGCCTCTTGCCCGTCGCTTTCTGGAATCCATGCGGCCCGGGCTTACTCAGATACAGAGCGCGGTGAACCAGTTTCACGCGTTCGACCCCGCCAACCAGCGTAAGACCTACTCCCTGGCATTGCGGGACATTCTGGAGTCCACCTTTTTGCCGAAACTGATGGGCCGGCTGGAGAGCTACCCGGAACTGGAGATTGTCAGCCAGCGCGTGCCCCGGAGGGATATGGAAACCCAATTGGCAGCAGGCAAACTGGATTTTGCCGTAGACGTGCTGTTGCCGGTGAGTAACCAGACAGCCCATGAGTTGCTGAGGCGGGACCGGTTGGTGGTTCTTGCGAGAAAAGGCCATCCACTGACCCGCGAGGGGCTGACCATGGAGAAATACCTGGAGGCAAAACACGTGCTGGTGTCGTCCCGGTCCGAAGGGCCGGGAATTGAGGATTTCGAACTGTCACGGTTCGGGGTGCAGCGCACCATCCGCCTGCGGTGCCAGCACTACTATGCGGCCTGTCGGGTGGCGGAAGGGACCGACCTGCTGTTGACCATGCCCGAGAATTACGCGCGGATCATTGCCGAGCGTGCCGACATAAACATTCATAATGCTCCCGCGGACCTTCCGGGGATCGATGTCCATCTTTACTGGCACAAGGCTTACGAACGGGAACCGGCACTGCTCTGGTTCAGGGAACAGTTGAACCGCATTGCCTGACTAGTAAGCACCCACCAGCTTCAGAAAACCCAGGAACCCGGCCGCCGTGATACCCAATGACAGGGTAACGATACCGAAGCCCCACCAGATCGCTGCACCCTCGGACACCGGCGCATCATGGCCCCGCAATGTGCGATAAAACGCCCAGGGCCCGAGGATGAAGGCGCCCAGCACCGCGAATACAAGACCAATCGCCACGCCGGCAAAGGTCCACGTGGCCAGCTCAGTGGCGCGTTCGGACACCTGCTCCTTTACACCGTGGCGAAGCAGAAACTGCTTGCAGAAGAACCAGATCAGGGCGAACAGGACGATGACGAAAATGAGTCCGCCAACCAGGGTAATCAGGCGATAGAACAATGTTAATCCTCAACCGTTGCTTTAACAGGGAAAATAGGGCTTCGGCAGGCATTCAAACCCCGGTCTGGCAAAGAGGTAACCCTGAAACAGGGTAATGCCCTGGGACCGTAACCAGAAGTACTCTTCTTCGACCTCCACGCCCTCGGCCACGATTCGGCCGCCGAGTTGCGACATCATCGTGATGATACCGGCAACGACTGCCTGCTTGTTAGGCTCTTTATGAATGTCCCGTACCAGGCCCATATCAAGCTTCAGCAGATCTGGCGGGCTCGCCATCAGTATATTGTAGCGGGAATAGCCAGCTCCGAAGTCGTCCAGTGCGGTGTGAAACCCCATCCCCCGATAGGAGTTGATGATCTTCACAAGATGATCCAGCGAAGACAGATCTTCGGTCTCAATCAGCTCGAAAATAATTTTCCGGGTATCAAATTTGTAGGTTTGTGCCGCCGCCAGCGTGGTCCTGATGCAATACTCGGGATTGTAGACCGCATTGGGCATGAAGTTGATACTGAGCATCGTCTCCATACCCAGACGGGCCGCCAGCTTTACCGCTTTCACGCGGCAGATCTGGTCGAAGGAATAGCGGTTCTTCTCGTTAACCTTTGACAGCACACTGTAGGCGCCTTCACCCTCCGGCCCACGGACCAGAGCTTCATAGGCATAGACAGTTTCGCTGGTAATATCAACAATCGGTTGAAATGCAAAGGTGAATGAAAAATCGAGGCCTTCTCCGCAAGCGCATTGCTCACAATGAGACTCATCAAACAACTCGGTAGGCTTATTCACTCAAACTCCTGACCAGTTAAACGGATCACTACAACGAATCCGACATCTTAAAGCAATAAAACGAACTATAGCCATCGAACCAATACCGGTAAAACCAAGTATTGTTAAATCGTGTGGATTCCTTGTGCCACATGACTACACTAAACCAACATATCTATGTACGAACAAAGCGACCCGAAGGAGTATCCGGAATGGCCCAGAAAATCCGCATTGCCGTCACACCGGGTGATGGCATCGGCCCTGAAGTGGTTGCCGAGGCAGTGCACTGCCTGGAAGCATTGAGATCCAGCCACAATCTTCCCCTCGAATGGACCCGCTTTCCCTGGCCCTCCCACGCCTGGCACGAGGAGAACGGCGAATCCATGCCAGGTGACGCCCTGGAGCAGCTGAAACAGTATGACGCCATCCTCCTCGGTGCTCTCGGGGATCCGGGACCTGTGGACGACCCTGAGCGCTACCTGTTGCCAGACAGCATTTCCCTGGCGCCGCTGCTGGACATGCGCAAGGGCTTCGACCAATGGGTTTGCGAACGCCCCGCCAGGCTGCTGCCGGGCGCCCGCCAATACCTTGCGGACGAACGTGCCAAAGATATCGACATGCTGGTGATCCGGGAAAACAGCGAAGGTGAATATGTAGGCCAGGGCGGCCGACTCCGCAAGGGTTTACCGGACGAAGTGGCGACCCAGATGGAGGTATTCACCCGCCGGGCCACCGACCGGATTATCCGTTATGGTTTTGAGCAGGCCCGTCTCCGGGCAGCCGCCCGTGCCGAGGAAGGCAAAACCCGCCACTTCAGGACCCTGGATGGAAGGACCTGCGAAAGCCAGGTCTGTATCGTCACTAAACGCAATGCGTTGCGTTACTGGGGTGATATGTACAGCGAAGCCTTTGAGGAAATGGCCAGGCAATACCCGGACGTGGCAACACACCACGAGCTGGTGGATGCAGCGTGCATGAAATTCGTGCAGGCACCATGGGCTTTCGATGTGGTGGTGGCCAGCAACCTGCAGGGCGATATCCTGACCGACCTGGCGGCAGTACTGTCCGGCGGCATGGGAGTTGCGCCCTCCTGCAACCTCAACCCGGACGACCCGAACATGCCGTCCATGTTTGAGCCGACCCACGGAAGTGCACCGGACATCGCCGGACAGGGGCTGGCCGACCCGACGGCCATGCTCTTTACCACGGCAAGGATGCTGGAATGGCTGGGGCGGAACGACCCTGCGGTTGCCGCTGCTGGACGGGAATTATTCGATGCCGTCGCCGCGGACCTGGCGGAAAATGCCGGTGCCAGACGAGGCACCCAGGAAATTGGCAAGGCCGTCCGTGATCGACTGAAATAGCCTATTCGGCCATCACAAACTCAAGCCGCCCAGGGGCGACCCTTACGCCCATGGGGACCATTCCGAACATCCGTTGGGCGAAGTCCGCTTCGTCCAACCGGTAAACCGGCATGGTCTCAAGCATCTGGGCAACAGCCCGCATTACCGTGTCTGTAACCGGTTTCAGATCGCCTTTGAAAAACGGCGAATCAATACTGCTCTCCAGCAGCTGCAGACGACGGATGTAGATCGCTTTTTCTTCACTGTCGTATACCGGGGCCCCTTCCACTTTCAGAGCGATGTCCACCGGCAGCTTTGCCAGCAGAGCATTGAGGGACACCTGGCCACGCAAATCAATCACCGCCACGTCACGGCCGTCCGGCCCCAGGGTGACATCCGCATTACTCAGACTCAGGCTCAGAGGCGAACCGCTTTGCAGTTGCTGGCGATCGAAGTCACTAACGGTGTCCTGGAGGTGTCGCTCCAGTGTTGCTTCGGATATGGAATAGGGAGACAGGCTGGCGCAGCCGCCAAGCAAGGCCAGGGCAAACAGAATAAACGCCGGTAACAGCCGGGCTGGTGTCGTAAACATCAGGAAATCTCCTTTAAAGCCCGCTGAGGGGCGGCGGGTACTAATCGTTTTCGGCCCGGACATCCACTGTGGGCTCCAGGTTCTCGTCCAGTACCACATGAACTACGATGGGCTGGCAGCAAACCTGGCAATCCTCAACATATTCCTGATCGGCTACCGATGGGTCGACGCTGATTTCCAGCGTCTCCCAACAGTAAGGGCATTGCACTAGTACGGAGTCCAGAGCTGACATGGCCGTCAGAACTGCTGCTTGGCCATCCAGGGGATGATCCTGTCGAACGCTTCGTCCAGCTTCTCACAGGTTGTGGAGAAGCTGATCCGGACGGCATTGGTACACCCTTCACCAAACGCGTCACCGGGAACCAGACAGACGCCGGTTTCCTTGAGCATGCGCAGTGCCAGGTCTGAGCCATCCACATGGGGCGGCAGATCCGGGAACGCGAAGAAGGCACCGCCGGGCTTGTACCCGGTCATGTAAGGTGTCTGGTCAATCAGCTCCACCACCTTGTCGCGACGTTCACGGTAGATGTCCACCATGTTACTGACGCACTGCTGGTCGCCGGTCAGGGCGGCCACGCCAGCAAACTGCGATGGTGTGTTGGCTACCGACGTCGTGAACATGTGAAGCCGGCGCAAAGACTTGATAGCGGCCTGGCTCGAAATCACCCAGCCTACCCGCAGCCCGGCCATACTGTAGGTTTTCGAGAAACTGCTGATGCACATGATGTTATCCAGGTCCATCGAGCAGTTCAGCACGCTGGCGAAGTCATCATCATCAAAAATCAGGTGGTCATAGACTTCGTCGGCGTAAACCTGGATTCCACGGTACGCGCACTCCTCAAGGATCGTTTCGATGGTACTGCGAGGATACACGGCACCGGTGGGGTTATTCGGGTTGTTGAGAATCAGGGCAAACGTGCGCGAGCCCATGGCCCGGATGACTTCATCGGGGTCCAGTTGATGGTTATTTTCCGCGCGGGTGGGGACAAATTTCACCTCACCCCCGTTCATGCGGATCAGCGGTGCATAGAGCAGGAAGGACGGATCCGTCACGATAAACTGCCGCCCGGGTGCGGAGGTCGCCGAAATCGCCAGGTACATGGCCTCGGTGGCACCGCTGGTAACCAGGATGTTATCCCGGGTCAGCTTGCGATCGTAGCGGGCGCCGTAATAGTCCCGCAACGCCACCAGCAACTCCGGCAGGCCCGCATCCATGGTGTAACCCGTCTGCCCGGCATTCAGGGCATCGATATAGGCATCAATGACATGCTTTGGTGTCGGCAAGTCCGGCTGACCAATGGAAAGATGAATGACATCCTTCATGGTGGCCGCCATATTCACCATGCGACGAATGCCCGGCACCGGAACTGCCTGCATCGCAGGGTTCCAGCTGGCCTTGTTCTTCCGGTACTTCACTTTACGCGGTTTGGTCTGGCCGGTTTCTTTATTGGCGGCTTCTGCCATAAACACCTCCTGGGAGCGGGGCAAAAAGTAGATACCCCTGCAGGTTAGCCAGTAAACAGGGGCCGTACAAGACATAAAACAGAAAGATTCAACGGGTAGCCTGAAAGGCTGCCAGCACTGTTGCCACAGGGTCTACGACCATAAGTCTATAACGGCTCAGGTTGACCAGCTCATAGTCAGATACCAGACTGTAAGGCTGATATCCGGACTGTCGATTCCCGCGACCGGACGCGGACAAACTGCATTGGCGGAGGACAGATGACCCAACACAGCAAACCGGTTGTGACCGTTCTGACAGCACCCGGAGAGAAAGAACCTCCCGGTATGGACGCGCTGCGTGCCCGGGCGGAGGTTCGCTTTGCCTCCGATGAGCCCACCCTGCGGGATACCCTGCCGGGCACCGACGTGATGATAGTGACGGATTTCAGGACTGACGCATTGGCGGCAGCATGGCCTTCGGCCGACAAGTTGAAGTGGATTCACGCCACCAGCGCCGGCGTTGATGCGCTGATGTTCCCCGACCTGATCGAGGGCGATGTGACAGTGACCAATGCCCGGGGGATTTTTGACCGCACTATTGCTGAATATGTGCTGTGCACGATTCTGATGTTCGCCAAGGATTTTCCCCGTTCACTGCGCCTGCAGGCAGACCACAAATGGCAGCACCGGGATACCGAAAGGGCCGAAGGCAAGCAGGTGCTGATCGTAGGGGCCGGCTCCATTGGTGGCCAGATCGCCCGGCTCTGCAAGGCCGCCGGCCTGAAACCCCATGGCATTGCTCGCAAGCCACGCCATGATGACCCGGATTTCATCGCGGTTCATGGCAACGACGATCTGACCGAACAACTGGGCCTGGCCGATTTCGTGGTCATCGCGGCTCCGCTGACACCCCAGACCGAGGGGCTGTTCAACGAGCAGGCGTTCAAGGCCATGCGCACCTCCGCCCGCCTGATCAACATCGGCCGCGGCCCGGTGGTAAAAACCGACGACCTGATAACCGCCCTGAATAACGGCGACATCGCCGGCGCCGCCCTGGATGTATTCGAGCAAGAGCCCCTGCCGGCAGATCACCCGCTCTGGGACATGGAAAACGTCATTATGACCGCGCACATGTCGGGGGACTTCATTGGCTGGAAAAGGGCACTCACTGACCAGTTCCTGGAAAACCTGGACCGGTGGCACAAGGGTGAGGAGTTATTCAACCTGGTCGACAAGAAGCTGGGGTACGCCAGCAAATGAACACTTGCGGGCGCGAATCTGGAGGAGTTACCGGATTACGCCTCTGGCCAGTCCGGTAAAGCCGACTTTTCATGTATTAAAAAAGCGGAAGCCCTCAACAGGTTTCCGCTTTTTAAATCGATATAATTTTCAGGCTATTCAGCTACCGGACAACGATGTATCCGAAGGATCAATCTCCATCTGCTGAATCGCGATCACCGCCTGGGTCCGGTTACGGACCCCCAACTTCCGGAAAACCGCCGTGATATGCGCTTTTATGGTTGCTTCCGATACGTCCAGATCATACGCAATCTGTTTGTTCAGAAGCCCCTCGGCCAACATACCCAGGACCCGGAACTGCTGCGGCGTCAACGACGCCAGCTTTTCGGAGAAATCGGTCATGTCCGAATGCATCCGCTCGATCTTGTCCGCCACACCCACCGGCAGCCAGACATCCCCTTCCAGAACGGCCTGAATCGCCTCGGTAATGGTCGGCAAAGGGGCGGACTTCGGAATGAAGCCAGACGCCCCGTAGTCGATCGAACGGCGCATTACCTGCATTTCCTCCGATCCTGACACCACCACTACCGGCAATCCCGGGTATTGCCCGCGCATAAACACGAGCCCCGAGAAACCGTGTGCGCCCGGCATGTTCAGATCCAGCAACACCAGATCCGCATCCGGGTGCGACTCCACCGCCGCCTGCAGTGCCTTGATGCTGTCCACTTCTACGGTCTTGGCATCAGGTACCGCCTGACTGACCGCCTGTTTCAGAGCTGCCCGAAACAGCGGGTGATCATCGGCGACGATAATGGTTTGTGTCATTCAACAGATTCCTCACAGCCAAACAGCCTGAGTGCAAGCAGGCCTTACTTGTTTCCACGACCGCTGATCAGGTCATCCACTACACCGGGATCCGCCAGTGTGGAGGTGTCGCCCAGTTGGTCGTGCTCGTTTGACGCAATCTTACGCAAAATCCGGCGCATAATCTTGCCTGAACGAGTCTTGGGCAGTCCAGATGCCCACTGGATGACATCCGGGGACGCAATCGGACCGATCTCCTTGCGCACCCACTGAACCAGCTCTTTTTTGAGCTCGTCTGAAGGTTCCTCGCCGTGAACCAGGGTCACATAGACATAGATGCCCTGCCCCTTGATATCGTGCGGGTAACCCACCACGGCGGCCTCAGCGACCTTGTCGTGCGCTACCAGAGCGCTCTCTACCTCGGCAGTACCCAGACGGTGACCGGACACGTTCAGAACGTCGTCCACACGGCCGGTAATCCAGTAATAACCGTCCTCATCACGACGGGCACCGTCGCCGGTGAAGTACATACCCTTATAAGTGCTGAAGTAGGTTTGCTTGAAGCGCTCATGGTCGCCAAAGATGGTGCGCATCTGGCCTGGCCAGCTGTCCAGGATAACCAGGTTACCCTCGGCCTTGCCGTCCAGAATATTGCCATCGTTATCCACCAGCGCCGGCTTTACGCCGAAGAACGGCGTGGTGGCGGAGCCAGGCTTGAGGTCAGTGGCGCCTGGCAGCGGTGATATCAGGATGCCGCCGGTTTCGGTCTGCCACCAGGTATCCACGATCGGGCACTTGCCGTTACCAATCACGCGGTGATACCACTCCCAGGCTTCCGGGTTGATGGGTTCACCAACCGATCCCAGAATACGCAGGCTTTCGCGGGTGGTGCCATTCATGCAGGACTCACCTTCGGCCATCAATGCACGGATGGCGGTGGGCGCGGTGTACAGGATATTCACCTTGTGCTTGTCCACCACCTGCCCCATGCGGGAACTATCCGGGTAGTTGGGCACACCCTCGAACAGCACCGTAATTGCACCGTTGGCCAGCGGGCCATAGAGGATGTAGCTGTGACCAGTGACCCAGCCAAAGTCAGCCGTGCACCAGTAAACGTCGCCGTCGTGGTAATCGAACACGTATTGCTGGGTCATGGAGGTGTAGACCATGTAACCGCCGGTGGTATGCAGCACGCCCTTGGGAGCGCCCGTGGAACCGGAGGTGTAGAGCATGAACAATGGATCTTCGGCATTCATCGGCTCTGCAGGACAGTCGGTCGACGCAGTCTTCATCAGCTCTTCGTAGCTCAGGTCCCGGCCGTCTTTCCAGGCCACATCGCCGCCGGTGCGCTTGACCACAATCACCTTGTCGACGTCAGCACCGGCTTCATTGTTGAGGGCCGCATCCACGTTCTTTTTCAGCGGGATCTTGCGTCCACCGCGAACACCCTCGTCCGCCGTTACCACAAAACGGGACTTGCCGTTGGCAATACGCGCGCCGAGCGCTTCAGGAGAGAAACCACCGAAGACGACAGAGTGGATCGCGCCGATACGGGCACAGGCCAGCATGGCAACGCCGGTTTCAACAATCATGGGCATGTAGATGGTGACCACATCGCCTTTTTTCACACCCTGATCTTTCAGGACGTTAGCGAACTTGCAGGTTTCTTCGTACAGCTCGCGATAGGTCACGTTACGGGAATCGGCGGGATCGTCACCCTCGAAAATAATCGCCGTCTGGTCGCCACGCTTTTCCAGATGGCGGTCCAGGCAGTTGGCAGCAGCATTCAGCTGGCCGTCCTCAAACCACTTGATGGACAGATTGTCGTAATCGAAGGTGGTGTTTTTCACCTTGGAGAAAGGCTTGATCCAATCGAGGCGTTTGCCATGTTCGGCCCAGAAGGTCTCCGGGGCGTCCACTGATTGGCGGTACATTTTTTCGTACTGATCACGGTCTAGCAAAGCGTGTTTGGCCACGTCCGGAGTTACCGGATAAACCTGTTTATCAGTCATTGTGCTCCCCTTTATTTGTCAGAGTCTGTTGTCATTGTCGGTTTTGAAATATAGAGCGTGCGGGCAAAAAAGCCCTGAAGACGGATGCCCATAGTTCAACATGCGTGCCAGTGAACAATGAATTAGACTAACGTCCTAATGCGCCAGCACTTTTAGTCAGAATGACGACTTTACTAGGGGTGACCCTGTTGTTCTGAAGCCGGCCCTTACAAGGATAGACCCACTGGCAGAAACAACAAGTGAAGCGGGCCCCCGGGGAGAGGGCCACTATCTATCCTTCGGGTTTCAAGCTGCTTTCTTGCGGGGCTGGGCAGCGCGAAGGCTGTAGAGCTTGCGCTCTTTCAGCGCGTAACGATTGAGACCGCCAAGGTGAATCTTGCGCAGGTATAGTTCCCAGTCAATCCGGCGCGCATCCACCGGGAACAGGACCCGGTCCATCTCCCCCATGCGAGCCGCCAGTGCCAGCAGCCGGTCATTACGGAAAATATAGTCAGGCGCGGTATAGAATCCGAAGATGGTGGCCAGCGACCGGGTAGTATCCAGGTTTTTCAGAACTTTCAGCTCCCTGTTCTGGCCTGCCAGCCTCAGCGCCTTCCCGGCAATGGACAGGGGCAACCTCATACCGCCCACCACCACATCAAACAGTTTGCGGTTTACGGCAATGAAGGGCCTGGTGGGCTGGCGATAGAACAGCTGGCCATAATCCGCGTAGTTGGATTTCGCCTCCGCCATCAGATGATCGATAAACCCGCCCAGTGAAACCGGGTTGGAGCTGCCGCTGCAGCACTGGTAGATCCTGCGCTGGCCGGTTTCGGCAATCGCTTCTGCCAGTGACAGAATGATGCTGTTGGCAACCAGATCCACCGGAATGACATCAATGATGCCACTGCGCTTACCCGGGAACAGGGACACCTTTCCACGGGCGTAGGCCAGGATAATCGCGTCGGCAACCTTAACGCCCTCAATCCAGCCTGGTGACGGCTCTTCCAGCGCACTCTCGATGATGGACGGACGCACGATAGTGAGCGACCTGCCGGACAATGCTTTCATCAGCAGCTGTTCGCCAAGCCATTTGGTAAAGGTATAGGTATCACTCCAGCCGTAGATATTGGCTTCGCGAATTCCCAGGTCCACCAGTTTTTTCTCGAGCAGCTTACCGGAATACCGGGACCGGACATCGGCGATCTTGTCCTGCAGCAGATGCACAAGCTCATCAATTTCGTAGTAACCATCGGTGCTGCGGGGAATGGCTTCGCCTGCCGGCTTGATAACAGACTCGGTCACTTGGCCTGAATTCTTGCCATTGACATAACAGGTCGAAACCTGGATGACCGCCATCGCTTTGTTCATCCGCGCCAGAGCGGCGGTGTTCTCCAGGCAAAGGGTGTTGATCTTGAGAGCCTTGTCGAGCTCCTCGCGAAAGTTGACGCTGGCAGCGGAGTTGATGAATGCATCCACCCGGCCTGCAAGTGCCTTGAAGCCGTCCTGTGACAGGCCGAAACGTGGCTCCGTGACTTCACCGGTAATGCAGTGAACACGGCCTTCGATAAAATGCTCGAACGCTTCGTTATCTTCATGGCGCAAACGCGCGAATACCGACGAGCTGGCGATCTCATTGAGGAAGCGCTCGCGGGCATCCGGGTAACGTTTGTTGCCTCGGATCAGAAGATGAATGCCACCGATGTCGGGTACCGCACGAATCAGTTTTTCCAGCACCACCTTGCCGAGAAAACCGGTGGTACCGGTAATCAGCACGTGTTTACCCCTTAATTGTTCCACAACAACGGACGCCGGGGTTCCGGTGTTTTGTTGCTTTGCCATGGCGCGAACTCCTTCTCTCGGTCACTGCGCAGCCGTTAAGCGCAGCGGCTTCCAATTCAAGAATGACAGATTCCTGACCTTTGCATTTTGCGGGCCACGATTCCGAATATTGGGTCAATGTTTCCACAGGCACCGTTACAGCACGGTGACACACCGTGAAGTTACGCCACAAAAGGCGTAAATAAAATGACGATATAATAAGGTGATTTCCGGAAAAAAAGGGAGACCGAAAACCGTCAGGAACCGTTCCTGTCTGCCAGGGACCGCAACAACTGGTCCAGCGAAATATCGGAGGGCAGCTCCTTGAGCGCCTTCGCCAGGCGGCTCTGATCGCCGAAGCTGACACGATCATAATAGGGTTGGACCTGTTTTCTGGCGTCTTCGGCCGGGGCGCTGCCTGAACCAGCATCGCGCTGATCCGGGCCCGGATCAATCTGGCTGGCCAGCTGCTGAAGGTGGGTCGCCAGATGTGCCCGCTGCGCCTTCCCCAGACGGTTCCAGTCAAGAGTGGCCAGGCCGCTCTTGAGGATTTCGACGGTGTCGGCATCCATTGTGCGCCCCAAGAGTGCAAACAGGGCGGGAAACGCCTCATAACGCAGCGAGGATTCATCGCCGTTACCCGCCAGCACTCTGTCGATATCCGCCACCAGTCGCTTACATTCCGAAACCGGTGCCGGTGGCGGACCCGACTCATTACTCCGGGTGGCAGCAGCAGGTTCCGCAGGCGTCGACGAAACCCGATGCCAGTAAGCTGCAATCCCCGCCTTCCGGGCGGGAAGCTGACGCAATCGCACGTTCAGCATGTCCGAGAGGGTGCGAAACTGGCGACAGGAGGGGTCCGACGCGGGCATCAGGGCTACCGGGCGCTGGTTCAGTACAGACTGGCGCAGCGTCTCATCCCGCCAGATAGCCCCCAGGTAATGCAGCTGTATCCCCAGGTGGCGTTGAGCGGCCCCGTCCAGACGCTGAAATACAGACCTGGCCTGACTGGCGCCCTGCGCCATATTGACCACCACGCTGGGGGTCCGCCGATAACCTCGTCGAATCAGTAACTTTACCAGCGAGAAGGCATCCGTCAGTGAGGCCGGGTCGGGCGTAACCACCACGCAGGCCAGCTCCGCCGCAGCGATCATGTGCATGCCGGTTTTCTGTAATCCGGATGCGGTATCAATAATCACATACTCGTAGTCTTTCTCCAGCCGGGATAAAGCTTTGAGTATCCGCAGGCTATCATCCGCCGGCATCTCCACACACTGCTCGACACCGGACGCACCTGGGATGATGTGAAGCCCCCATTCTGCCTCCATAACGATATCGCGAAGACTGCAGTCCCCGGCCATGACATCAGCCAGGGTCCGTGTCGGATAGCGACCCAGCATTATGCTGACATTGGCAAGGTCGGTGTCACCGTCCAGCAACAAAACCCTGTAACCCTCACGTGCAAGAGTCAGGGACAGGTTCAGGGCAACGGATGTTTTGCCCACACCTCCCTTGCCACCGGTAATCGCCAGCGTTCGGGGTTGGGCTTGATGTTGCTTCTTGGCGATGGAGTCCGTCATGAGTTCTTGATAGGCGCTGTCTGATCCGTTGACTGGCACAATTCCGGGAAACTTGTGAAGCGTTTAAAGTGTAACCCGGACGGTGTGGTAACTGTAGCCAAAAACGCGACATTCAATTGCCGAAACTTGCGATGATCGGCCACATTTTATGTGTAAAAAGTTTACACACATCGAAAGGCGGGTAATACTCTGTCTAAAAAAGGAACAGCAACTGTTTAACAAGTGCAACTTATTGTCTATGCTCAGGCGCAATGTTTTTCATGAACAAACTGTCAGAAACTGACAACTAATCAGCTATCGAACACAGGCAGGCTTATGCAGATTGCCCCTGACATACAGTTACCGAGCCTCCCGGAGGTGACCCTCAGGGCACTGGAAGCCTGTCATCAGGACGCAAGCTACCGCAGGATAAGTGACATTGTTTCCTCTGATACGGCGCTGGTGTCACGGGTGCTGGCACTTGCCAATTCGGCGCTTTACGGGCCGGTCGGTGAAATTCGGTCAATAGACCAGGCCCTGCTCCGCCTGGGCACACGCCGTTTCCAGACCCTGGTGCTCACAGCCGCGCTTCGCCAGATATTGTATGAGCTGGCCGCAGACCAGTGGCAACAGCTCAGGGATTTCTGGCGACATTCCCTGACCACGGCGCTCACCGCCCGGGCGCTGGCGACGCTGACGCGCTACTCCGAACCCGACCAGGCTTTCATGCTGGGCATGCTTCATAACGTGGGTGAGCTGATCGCCCTCAAGACGCCGCCGGGGGAAATCCGCCAGTATTATTTTGACCACCAGGCCGACATTGCCGCTGAGCTGGTCAGCTCGTGGGGGCTCGGCGCCATGGCGTCCGACGCCATGCGATACCAGCAGGCCATGCCAACGGATATTCGCGATGCCGGCCACCTGGTCAAACTGATCAGCCTGGCCACGCGGCTGGCACTGTCAGACGCGGCCGGTATCGCCGCGGCCGGCACCATTTTCGGACTGAACGAGGAACTGACACGGGAAATCAATCGGCGCATTGACCGGGAAGTCGGCGGGGTGGCCGAGTCCCTGGGCATACCCCTGTCCGATGAATACGATGCCAGTCACTCCAACCACAAGCTCAAGCAGACGATACTGAAACAGGCCATGGCGAACCAGGCGCTGGAACTGGCCCCGATAAGGAGCAGTGCCCAGGAGTGCCTGGCCGCGACCGTGAACAGCCTGACGCTGATTACCGGTCTGCCAGCACTGTATTTCGGCCAGGCCGGTGATGGTCTTGTCCTGCTGTCCGCAAGCAATGGCGACGTTCCCGATTTCACTGTTGCCAGCGGGCCCGCCTCCAGCTTACTGACCGAGGCATTCGCCAGCGGAGGTGTACTCGGCCTCGACAACCGTTCGCCAACGGTGCTGGACCGGCAGCTACTATCCCTTCTGAAAACCCCTTCCATGGTCGCCATACCCGTAAACGGTCACGACCAGTGCGCCGGGGTATTTGCCGTGGGCACGGATAGCGAGAATTCCAGGCAGACCGAAGAGATCGGACTCCTGTTCAGCGAAAAGCTGTCACTGTCGCTTGCCGCCATGCTGGCTGACAGCAACAACAGTCAGGACAGCATCGAGGCAGAATTGGCCCAGGAGGCCATCCGGCGTCAGGTACATGAGGTCAGCAATCCGCTGACCATCATCCGGCAGTATATCTATCAGTTGAGAAACCGGCTCGATGATGACGAGGTTCAGGAAGAGCTGGACGTGATCCGGGATGAGCTCGATCGGGCCGGAGATCTGCTGTTGCAGATCAGCCGCGCCCCCGACCATGGCAAAGCAGAGCTGTCCGGTACGTGCAAGCTGAATGACGAACTGCGAATACTGCGGGACCTGCTGGAGGACAGCCTTTTCAGCGGCGACGAAAAGTCGTTGACGCTGGTTCTTTGCGAGGAACCGACCAGTGTATCTGTACCGGGTGCCATTATCCGGCAAGTAGTCATCAACCTGGTCCGCAACGCGGCAGAGAGCCTGCACGAGGGTGGCAACGTATCCATCCGCACGCTGGCCCCTGTCTGGCAGGGCGGAAAAACCTGGGTTGAACTGGAAATCGCGGATAGCGGAGAAGGAATTCCCGCCGACGTTCGCAACAACCTGTTTTCTCCGGTTCAATCCACCAAAGGCAAGGGCCACAGTGGCCTGGGCCTCAGCGTAGTCAAACAACTCATTGATGACATGGAGGGCATCATTAATTGCCGCACGGGACGTGGAGGGACAGCATTCCGGATACTGTTACCCGCGGCGGCAAATAACAAAAACGATGACGAATGACGAAAAGCGACGGGCGCAAACAATGAAACCTTCGAGCACCGAATGGACCTCCGGCAACGGCGCAACGCCACGCGTTCTTGTCGTGGATGACGACCCGAGACTGTTATCCAGTCTGGCATCACTGCTCAAAGGCAAGGGCTATGACGTCACCGAGGCGGAAGGTGGCCGCATGGCCTACCGTGTGCTGGAAACGCAATCCTTTGATCTGGCAATGCTGGATCTGAGGATGCCGGATGTGGACGGATTCGATGTCATGGAACGGTTGTCATCGCGGCAGCCGGACTGCGGCGTTATCGTGGTCAGCGGGGAAAGCTCATTCAGCTCCGTCAGCCGGGCCCTGCGCAGAGGCGCCCTCGACTATATCCGTAAACCTTTCGACCCGGAAGAGCTGCTAACGACCGTTAACAGCGTGCTTGGCAAACGTTCGTTGATTCGCGCCCACGAGCACGTGCGCATGCGACTGGAGAAGTCGGAGGAACTGCACCGTTACATCGTCAACAGTTCTCCGGATATTGTTTTCATGCTTGATGGCAATGGCCATTTCTGTTTTGTGAACAGCAAGATCGAGAGCCTGCTAGGCTATCAGCCGGATGAGCTGTTCGGCCGCCACTTTCGTCATATCCTCGATGACCGGGACATTGCCCGGGGCACCTATGCGCTCAAGGGCCCGAACATTTCCGCGGACAACCCCCGCACCCTTGAACTGAGGCTGAAAACCCGGGGGAGCCGGAAGGCCAACCGGCATTTCGAAATCACGGCATTCCCCATCGATCCGGCAACCTGGCCCCACTCCAAGGACGACGTTGGCAAACATGGTGGCCGGGAGGCCCGCTATTACGGCACTGCCCGCGACGTTACCGAGCGCAAGGAAGCAGAGGCCTTTATCAACTTCCAGGCCTATCACGACCTGCTGACCCGGCTGCCCAACCGTGCCCTGTTCAAGGACCGTCTTGATCTGGCCATTACCCACGCCCGCCGCAGCGAGCAGAAACTGGCGGTTATGTTCCTCGACCTGGACCGCTTCAAGGTCATCAACGACACTCTTGGCCATGCCATGGGCGACCGTTTGCTGCAGGCGGTTACCCAGAGGCTGGAACGCTGCCTCCGCAAGGGTGACACTCTCTCCCGCTTTGGCGGTGATGAGTTCACCCTGCTGCTGCCCTCTATTCACAGCCATGAGGATGCACGGCAGATTTCAAAGAAACTGATCACGGCCCTGCGGGCGCCGTTCCAGCTCGGTGATCACGAAGTGTTCGTAGGGGTCAGTATCGGCATTGCCATCTATCCGGAGGCGGGTGAATCGATGGATCACCTGATCCAGAATGCCGACATCGCCATGTACCATGTCAAGGCTCGCGGAAAGGACGGGTATCGATTCTACTCCGAGAGCATGAGCATCGACACTGCCAACCGCCTGAACCTGGAGCGGGATCTGAGGCTGGCGCTGGAAAGAGACGAGCTAAGGGTGTTCTACCAACCCCAGGTCTGCTCGACCAGCAACCGGATAGTGGGCCTGGAGGCCCTTGTGCGCTGGCAACATCCCGAGCGGGGCCTGCTGTATCCCCGGGACTTCCTGCCCCTGGCGGAAGAGACCAAATTGATCGCCAAGCTCAGCGAATGCGTGCTGGACCAGGCCTGCCGTGATGTGGGGGAATGGATCCGCAACGGGCACAGTAATCTGCGACTGGCGGTCAATCTGTCACCGGTGCAGGTTGAGCATCCCCGGTTTGTGGAAACCCTGATGGATCAGATCCACGCTCATGGGTTTCCGCCGCAAAATCTCGAGATCGAGATCACAGAAAACGTGATCATGAACGATCTTGAGCAGATCAGTAAAAAACTCCGTGAACTGGCAGCGTTTGGCATCAGGATAGCCATCGATGATTTCGGCACCGGCTATTCCTCTCTCAACTACATCCACCGCTTGCCCATCCACACGCTGAAAGTGGACCAGTCCTTCGTCAAGGCCATCCGCAGGGGCGAGGAAGGTGCCTGCATCGTCAACGCCATCGTTGCCATGGCCCACGGCCTGAAACTGGAAATCGTGGCGGAAGGCGTTGAAACCGACGAACAACTGGCCTACCTCAAAAGCCTTGGCTGCCATCAGGTTCAGGGTTTCTTCTATGGCCCGGCACGGCCGGCTGATGTGATCGAGAAAACCCTCGGCCAGGTTACTGCCCGCGCTGTTGCGTACTGACCTATCCTCACACCGCTGCAGCCCAATGTCCGATAATTCTGGCGTCACCCAGGCCCAGCCGGGCCAGGAACGCACCGAGCCCGGCGGGCGCCTCTCCCGTAAACAGGGCCGCATCAAAGGGCGCGGCATTAAACGGATGAGTCAGCTTATCGTGGTTACACCCCTGCTGTTCAAGCAGCCAGGCCGTGCGACGGGCGATGGCGTCACCAGAGTCCACCCAGTATTTCACCCCAGGCAGATGCTGCCTCAACAGTTCACCGATCAGGGGGTAATGGGTACAGCCCAGCACCACTGTATCCACGCCGGCATCGCGAAATGGCTGCAACGCCCCGGATAGCAGCGCCTCAGGTATCGGCGTGCCGGTCACCAGCCGCTCGATCCAGTGGACCAGATCCGGATGCCCGACGCGCTCAACGATGCAGCCATCGGCAAAATCGCGGATCAGGTCGGTAAGGTAGGGACGCCGCACCGTAGCCGGCGTTGCCAATAGGCCAATGCGACGATTGACCGACATCGCGACGGCCGGCTTGATCGCGGGGACCACACCGATAACCGGGATCGAGGTCATTTCCCGCACATGGGGAAGCACCACCGTACTTGCGGTATTGCAGGCTACAACAATGAGGTCACAGGGAAATTGCTCGAGTGCGGCTGCAATCAGCGACTGGCTGCGCTCAATCACCACCGCCTCCGCCTGATTACCATAGGGGAAGCCGGCATTATCGGCCAGGTAAAGTAGTTTCACGGCGGGCAACTGCCGATGGATACAGGCCGCAACGCTCAGACCACCCACACCGGAATCAAAAACCAGCACCCTCGGGGTTGTCACGCTTGCGCTCCCTCCTCACCACTGATTTCCCGCACCATGGCGTCAATCAACTGGCCGGCAATCGTGGTCGAAGGCGGGACAGGGGGCAACTCCCCCGGCCGGAACCAGTCTGCCTCGGCGATTTCGTCTTCCTGCAGTGTCAGGTTTCCGCCGGCATAGTCGGCAAAGAAGCCCAGCATCAGCTGATGGGGAAACGGCCATGGCTGGGAGGCCTGGTAACGAACACCGCTGACATCCAGACCAGTCTCCTCTTTCACCTCTCTTGCCACCGCCGCTTCAATGTTTTCACCCGGCTCGACAAAACCTGCAATCAGGCTGAAAAAGTGGCGTTTCACCCGTGATGAACGGGCCAGAAGCATACGATCATCCCGGCGGATGACAACAATCACGCAGGGTGCCAGCCGCGGATACCAGGGAATGCTACAGGCCTCGCACCATTTTGCACGCTCCAGTGGGTGCAAGCCGGTAGCCCCGCCACAGCGGCCACAGAACCGGTGATCCCGCCACCAGTGGTGAACCTGGAAGGCCGTGCTCAACATGTCTGCCGGCGCATCTTCCATCATCAGCAGTGCGTCTCGCAACGGTACAGGCTCGGGCGCGCCCGGAAGAGCATCAGCATCAGCATCAGCCTCGGCAACGTAGACGGCCTGACCGTCCCATTGGCCCACATAAACCGCATCAGGTTCGGCCTTGGCAAATGGGGACACCGCTCGCCATTGATTCAGCCACCCGATATCCGGTTTGAGAACAGCATCACCGGCAATGGTCAGTACAAGATCATGCTCCTGGGGAGCTTTGTTCGACCAACCGGGTGTCCATATCGCCATAATCCGGATCCTGCAGCTATGATGAAGTCAGAACTGAAAATGTACCACACCGACACAACACAACTGAACGACACCATGTCTTTCGGCACCGTGCGCAACCAAGTAAACTTAGCGCCTCTTTCTGAGAACCGGAGCGACCGTGTATGCGTTTTTTCCTGGGCCTTCGCAGCCTGTTCCTGACCCTTTTCCGGAAAATCCTTTTTTTGTGGGTCCGGACGGATGTAAGCGGCAACAGCACGGAAACCCTGGGACTGGACCCGGAAAAACCGGTTTGTTATGTGCTGCAGTACAGCTCACTCTCCAGCCGTCTGGTACTGGAACAGGAGGTCCTGAACGCAGGTCTGCCCGGTGCCGAATCCTCCCTGCCGGTGAAAAACGGGCCAAACCATTCGTTTTTCTTTCTCTACCGCAGGATCGGCGGCCTGTTCCGGCGGCGCCGGACACCCGTTCCCACCAGCGAGTTCCGGGCGCTGGTCCGCCACGGCCTGGAACATCCCGAGCAGGACGTGCAGATAGTGCCGGTATCACTGTTCTGGGGGCGCTCACCCGACAAGGAAAGGTCGCTGGTCAAGCTGGTCCTCTCGGACACCTGGTCTGTCGCCGGCCGATTGCAGAAGTTTCTGATTATCCTGGTGCATGGGCGCAGCACTTACGTACAGTTTAACCAGCCCCTGTCGCTGAAACAGGTTATTGACGAATACCGTCACAGTGAAGAACGCGCCAACCGCAAGCTGGCCCGTATTCTTCGCACCCATTTCCGCCGTGTGCGCCAGGCTGTCCTGGGCCCCGACCTGTCCCATCGCCGCACGCTGGTCGGTGGCCTGATACGTACCCAGGCCGTCAAGGAAGCCATCCGCGAAACCGCCCGCAAGGACGACATCCCTCCGGCAAAAGTCCGCGCCAAAGCCTACAAGTACGCGGATGAGATTGCAGCAAACATGTCCGTTGTCACCATCCGCGTGATGGAAGTGTTGCTGTCCTGGCTGTGGAACCGTCTCTATAACGGCATTTCCATCAACAACATCCAGGTGGCCAAGGAAGTGGCCCAGGATAATGCAGTGGTCTATGTACCCTGCCATCGCTCCCATATTGATTACCTGCTGTTGTCCTACGTGCTCTATAAAAACGGCCTGATGCCTCCGCATATCGCCGCGGGCATCAATCTGAACATGCCCCTGGTCGGACCTGTTCTGCGCCGTGGCGGTGCGTTTTTCATGCGCAGGAGCTTCCGTGACAACCCGCTTTACGCCACGGTATTCAACGAATACATGCACGTGATGTTTTCCCGGGGCTACTCCGTTGAGTACTTTGTGGAGGGTGGGCGCAGCCGCACCGGCCGGATGCTGCAACCGCGCCCGGGCATGCTGTCCATGACCGTTCGCAGCTTTCTCCGTGACCACCGCAAGCCAATCGTGTTCGTGCCAGTCTACATCGGGTATGAAAAGGTGATGGAAGGTCGTTCCTACCTTGGCGAGTTGCGGGGCAAGAAAAAACAGAAGGAAAGCGTGTTTGCCCTGGCCAAGACGGTCCGCAAGCTGAGCAACTCTTTCGGCAGGGTGGCGGTTAACTTCGGTGAGGCCATACCGCTCGCCGATGTACTGGATGAGGCCCAGCCCAGCTGGCGAGAGCAGGCCTACGATTCCGATTACCGCCCAAAATGGCTGAATCGCGCCGTGTCTGACCTTGCCACCCGCGTGGCCTCCCATATTAACGCCGCCGTGGCCGTCAACCCCATTGGCATTACCGCCACGGCTCTACTGGGCACCGAACGCCTTGCCATGGATGAGGGCCAGTTGATACGTCTGATGGATCAGTACGCCGATCTGCTGAAGGCTTTCCCTTACGCGGAAACCATTACCCTTCCGGAGGGCAGTGGCAGAGACTGGGTCGCCTACTGTGAAAGCATGGGGCTGATCACCCGCCAGCCCCAGCAGCTTGGCGATATTATTGCCCTTGAAGGCACTAACGCCATACTGATGACCTATTACCGTAACAACATCCAGCACCTGTTTGCGCTGCCGTCACTGATCGCCAGTCTTTTCGAGAACAAGCCGTCACTGAGCAGGGACAGGATCAAATTCCTCGCCGGTGTTGCCTATCCCTACCTGAAGTCGGAACTGTTTCTGAAATATCACCCGGATGACATTGCCGGGGTCATCAACCAGTGGATCGATGTACTGATATCCAGGGGCCTGCTCCTAGAAGAGGAGGATGAAAGAATCAGCCGCCCCGAGGAGGGCACCGAGGCCATGCTGCGTTTACGGATGCTCTCACGATTCATAATCCAGACGCTTGAGCGCTACCACATTTCCATTGGCATTCTGCGCAAGTACGGGTCGGGGAAAATTACCGCCGGTGAACTGGAGGAGCAGAGCACACTGCTGGCTGAACGCATGTCCATCCTGTTTGGTCTCAATGCTCCGGAATTTTTCGACAAAACCCTGTTCCGCAACTTTATTGCCAATATGCAGGAGAACGGCGTGGTCAGCACCGATGAGAATGGCCTGCTGTGTTACAGCGAGGGCCTGGATGAGGTCGCAGAAGATGCCCGACTGGTTCTGAGCGTGGAAAAACGCCAGGCCATCCAGCAGGTAACCATGTTGGGGGCCTGAATGTCCCGGCATTGTCCGCTTTATGAGCCTGTGGGTAACGCCCTGATTGGATAGATATCGTAGCGGCTGCTCTTACCCTCGATGCGGGTGGCAGGCTCCGGGCCACTGACTGACTCGGCCTTGCGAGGGCGCTTGACGACCACGCGGTAGGTTGCCACAGCCAGGGCTGCGGCCAGTAGCTCGGGTGAATCGTCGTCATCCCCCACCACGGTACGGAAGACCTGCATTTCCTTTTTTACCAGGGCTGACTTTTCCCGGTGGGGGAACATCGGGTCCAGGTAAATGACATCCGCGGCATCTTCTCCGGCCCGCCTCAGCCAGTCAATACTGTTGCCGGGCTGCAATGACATGCGCGCAGCCAACGGCGCGCTCTGCTCATTCAGGGCGGCCCTGGCAAGACCATCACTGAGCAGAGCATGTACCACCGGTGAGCGCTCGAAAAGCGTAACCTGGCAGCCCAGGGAAGCCAGCACAAACGCGTCCTGACCCAAGCCTGCGGTGGCATCAACAACACGAAGCGACTGCCGGGTTTTCTGCAAGCCCACAGCCTTTGCGACCATCTGGCCAGTGCCACCTCCATGATCTCTGCGGTACCCCGCCTTGCCCGTTACAAACTCTGCCCTGACCGGGCCCGGGGCGCCCTTACCGGTCACTTGCAGGCCCAGACCGTTTTCATCAGCAAACAGGAGAACCGGATATTCCCGCACATCACGGGGGCGCACCGTACCCAGGAAAGGCACCTCCAGCTGTTCGGCCAGCATTCGTGCGGCAAGGGCATCACCCAGGGGGCTGCAGGCAACGGCAAGTCCGTGAGCGTTGTTTTGCGGAGACATCAAACCAGAATATCAATGCCGTACAGGCCGTTATCTGAGGCATCGCCCCGGGCGGCCACATCGGCAAACGTTGACAGGGCCCGTGAGGCATTGAGAGAGACTTCGTCAGCGCGGAAGCGCTCAAGCCGTAAATCTTCGGCCGCCTGGCGCGCTTCAATGCGACGCTCAAGAGACTCGGACGAGGGTATCGGCCGCTCTTCGGCATTGCGGGAGCGGGTGTCGGTCAGATCCCGCCGGACCGCATCGCGGTTGTTATCCGGTGCCGTTGCGGGTGCCCGTGCCACATCGCTGCGCTCCCTGACCGGGCTGTTATTGCCGGACTGGAAGGGAAGACCGCTATTAGGATTAACACCACCAATCATTTAAGGCCCACAGATTCTGAAGGAACTGTTTCGGATTATGGAAGATTTATGCCGCTTTTAAAAGCTGGCTGCTCACATTTTGCTCTGCCCGCCACCCCAGCAAAGTTACCAAAGCATGACGATCAGCAACGCACCCAGCACCATCCGATAGATCACGAACGGCATGAGGCCCAGCCGCTCAAGGAACTTCAGAAACAGATGGATACAGATAACGGCACTGACAAATGACAGTGCCGCGCCCATGGCGATGGCCGCCCAGTCGGTCGCGCCACCCTGCTCTATCAGTTCGAGGGTTTTCAGCAGACCGGCGGCAAGGATAAGCGGGATTGAGAGCAGGAAGGAGAACCGGGCCGCTGCCTCGCGACCAAAGCCCAGGAACAGTGCGGCGGTGATGGTTATACCTGAACGGGAGGTGCCAGGGATCAGGGCCAGGGCCTGGGCCAATCCGATAATCACTGCGTCTTTCATGGTCAGGGACGGCAATTCGCGGGCGCGACGCCCCACCGCATCCGACCACCAGAGGACCAGGCCAAAACCAATGGTGGAGGCGGCAATGACAAGACCCGAGCGCAGGGAGGACTCGATGAAGTCATTGAGCAGAAGCCCGGCCAGGCCGGCCGGAATAGTGCCTGCGATCACCGCCCAGGCGAGTCCGCTATCCTGCCCAACTCGACCACGGGCCGTGTCTCCTGCCCAGGCAACAGAGAGCCTGAAGACCTCCTGGCGAAAATACCAGACCACCGCTGCGAGGGTGCCGACATGAACGGCCACGTCAAAAGCGAGACCCTGGTCAGGCCAGCCCAGAACCTGTGACGGCAGAATCAGGTGGGCAGAGCTGCTGATCGGAAGAAATTCCGTCAGGCCCTGAATAACAGCCAATACGACAATGTGCCACAATTCCATGGGCAATGTTTCCGGATGGTAGCAGAGAGGAGGTTATCAGCGGCCCGGGAGTTTCTTCCAGGCCACTTCGTCACGAATATAAACGGGCTGGGCCTGTGCGGCGGACACTCCCGCACCTTCACGGAAGGCAGAGGCAGCTATTTCAGCCACCCGGGAGGCCCTGGGAACCAGAGATAGGTCGATCGTTGTCATGGCACCGGTAACGGCGGCCGGAAAGCGGTCCTGTAACTCCCAGCCCTGACCGGCACCGAACCAGCGGGTCACTGGGGGCGCCAGGGCAACCGATTCCGGCGCACATACCCGCTCGTCACCAACCAGCTCCGGCTGGCCATCCCGGCACACATAGCAGCCCCAGTAGACCTCACCCATGCGGGCGTCGAAGGCCACAGCGATGCCATCGCCTTCCGCGAGGGAGGAGCGGAAAATGGCATCAGCAGCAACTGCTGCCAGTGACGACACGGGAACAACGGGCACGTCGAGTCCATACGCCAGCCCCTGAACAACACCCGTGGCAATACGAAGACCGGTAAATGACCCCGGACCACAGGCAAACGCCAGTGCATCCAGCTGCGCCGGCATCATCCCCTGCTCTGCGAGAAGCTCGCGGACCATCGGCATCAGCAACCGGGTATGTCCCCGGGGAGCAAACTCAAACCGCTCGGTAACGCTGCCATCCACGAGCAGGGCTGCCGAGCAGCCCTCGGATGAAGTATCCAGTGCCAGTAGTTTCACGCTGTTACTTCAATTTCGTAAGGATCTGGTCGCGGATGTCGTCCAGGCCGCCCACACCTTCAACACGCACGTATTTCGGGGCAGAGGCCGGGTCTTTCTTTGCCCATTCCTGATAGTAGTTGATCAGTGGAGCAGTCTGCTCGTGGTAGATCTCCAGGCGCTTGCGAACCGTTTCTTCCTGATCGTCCTCGCGTTGAACAAGTGGTTCACCGGTTACGTCATCTTTGCCTTCGGTTTTGGGCGGGTCATACTTTACATGATAGATGCGACCACTACCCTCGTGGACGCGACGACCGGACAAACGACTGACGATTTCCTCATCTTCCACCGCAATCTCAACCACGTAGTCGATGTCGATTCCCTGGTTTTTCAGTGCTTCGGCCTGCGGGATTGTGCGGGGGAAACCATCCAGCAAAAAGCCGTTCTTGCAGTCCGGCTGTTTTACCCGCTCTTCAATCAGCGCAATGATGATGTCATCAGACACCAAGCCACCAGAGGCCATCACTTGCTTGACCTGCTTACCAAGCTCCGACTCGGCCTTGACCGCTGCACGCAACATATCGCCGGTAGAAATCTGGGGAATGCCAAACCGCTCGGTTATGAACTGGGCCTGAGTTCCCTTGCCCGCGCCTGGCGCGCCTAACATGATGATTCTCATAACGCTGTGCTCCCATTGTAGTCATTATCATTTGAAAAGCTGCGGCAAAACTCTGCGGCTTTGCGACAACCTCTCGCCGGCCACAGCCCGAAAAGCCATGCCAATACGGGCGCATTATACGAACTCAACTACCTCAGAGAAAGTGGACCTCCGTCGCATGCACCAAAAGGTCACATCAGCTTGTCCTGTGCAATTATGTGGGCATCAGGATGACAGCGAAAGCGCCAATGCGTCCAGATCCCCGGAAACTTCGTCGATCTCCTTACCGAGCACGGCAAGGTCGGCGTCCGAAAGACCGAGAGGCTGTGCCAGCGCCCTCAGGTCGTCCGGATTGAACTCATCCCCGATCCCCTTCTGCTTGAGTAAACCGTTGGCAAGCTGAACCATGAGTACATAGCTTTCATGCTCACCCTGATACCCCTGATGCTGATGCATACCGGCAGCCTTGACGACCGGATCCGGCAACTCCCACAGCCGATGCAGTATGCCCCCTATGGCGCCATGGCCAACCGCCAGCATCTGCTGGTTGTCGTCAGCACCGAACACCTGCTGCTCCAGCGAATGCATGCTTGCCTCGGGATTGGCTTCGCGAAGGGTGTTCAGCTCCTTGAACTCCTGTGGAAACAGGTGACCGATCAGCAGCAGACCGAAGTTGTGCAACAAACCGCAAAGATAAGCCAGCCCCTTGTCAGCATGACATTTCAGTGCCATCCGCTGACAAAGAAAGGCGCAGTAGAGAGAGTGCCGCCAGAACTGATCCATCCCCAGCATACCCTGACGGGGCACCTCAAAGGCACGCACCGAGGCAATACCCAGGGCTATGTGGGCGACACGATCGAAGCCAAGAACACGGGTGACCGCTTCCTGAACAGAGTTGATCTGGCCGGGATAGTTGAAAAGTGCGGAACGGGCGTAGCGCATGATCTGCGCCGTGAGGCTGGGATCAAACTCAATCAGCTCTGCCAGTTCCCTGGCGGTGGCTTCGGTGTTGGCAGTCAGCCTGAGAATACGCAGGGCCAGAGCCGGCATGGGCGGCAGCCGATACAGTTTCTGGAGTTTATCTGCCACCTCTTCCAGCGTCAGCGCGTCACGCTCGCCATTGCTCTGTCCGCGGATCACCAGGTGTCCGGGGGTCGCATCAGCCAGTGCTCTCGCCAGTGAGGTACGGTCCAGCTCCAGAAGAGTGTGGTCGCTACCGCTACACATCAGCGTGCGGGGAAAACCCAGAACATCGTCGTCCACCAGTACCGCTATGTCATAGGCGCCCCCGACTGGGGGCTGAAAACCCGGATCGCAATCTGCAAACAGGCGCGCCGACTGGCGTGCGGTCAACGGTTGCAGGCGCCGGCCGGTAAGCTTATGAACCAGATCCATATCCAGGCTGGTGTTGTAACCGTGAACGGCCATGACGACGCCATTGATGTCGATAAGCGGCGTGGCCCGGATGAACTCATCCTGCGGTCGGCCTGAAGCCATGACAGCGGCATCGAAATTAAGCACCTGGTCGATTGCCAGTTCCCGGTAGGCGATTCCCCTGCGATTCAGAAAACCCTCCAGTCTTGCCGCTAACGCCACGGCCTTACTCCTGTGTTCCACTTGATTATTGGTTTTTATCCGGTATTTCGCATACCTGCCGAAATACCTGCCATGGTGACCTTCAAGGCACGCTCGACCATATCGGGCACTTCGCCCTTGCCCTCACTCTCGCGATCGCGCTTCAGCAGTTCGGCCTGCAAATAGTGCAGCGGGTCAGTATACGGATTACGCACACGCATGGAATGGGCAAACACCGGTTCCTGCTCCAGCAGTGTGTCCTGCCCCTTCAGCTCCAGCAAATGGCGGATACAGCCCTGCAGGCGTTCACGCAGGTCTTTTCCCAGCTCCAGGAGTTTCGGCTCGTCCACCAGAGTCTGTTCATAGTAGCTGGCAATTCGCAGATCGGATTTTGCCAGCACCATCTCCAGCATGTCGACGTAGGTTTTGAAGAATGGCCATTTTTCCATCATTTCCCGCAGTATCGGTACGCGGCCGCTGCGGAAAGCTTCTGCCAGGGCAACGTCGCTGCCCAGCCAGCTCGGGAGCATAAGGCGCATCTGGGTCCAGGCGAAGATCCAGGGAATCGCCCGCAGGCTTTCCACGCCACCGCCGGGTTTGCGCCGGGCCGGACGGCTGCCCAGAGCGAGCTTGCCAAGCGCCTGTTCAGGGGTGACCTGCCGAAAATAGGGAACGAAATCCGGGTTGTCCCGGACCACATCACGATAGGCCTTAAGCGACCGCTCGGTGAGCCAGTCCATAACCTCGCGCCACTTGGGCTCAGGCCCTCGAGGCGGGGCCAGTGTGGCTTCCACCACGGCAGTGGTGTACAGAGTTAGACTCTGCTCCGCCAACCGGGGCAAGCCGAATTTGAAGCGTATCATCTCGCCCTGCTCGGTAATCCGGAAGCTGCCGTTGACCGACCCCGGAGGCTGGGACAGGATGGCACGGTTGGCGGGTCCGCCACCACGGCCGACAGTGCCGCCGCGACCGTGGAACAGCGTCAGGTGAACACCATACTTGCCGGCAACTTCCGTGAGTTTTTCCTGGGCCTGATACTGCGCCCAGGCGGCCATCATCTGGCCGGCATCCTTGGAAGAATCGGAGTAACCGATCATGACCTCCTGGCGGTCCTCGCAGTATTTCCGATACCAGTCCACGTTATAGAGTGCCGCCATGCTGTCGGGTGCCCCTCGCAGATCATCAAGGGTTTCAAACAGCGGCACCACCCGCATCGGGTTTTCCATACCCGCCTCCCGCAACAACAGGATCACGCTCAGCACGTCCGATGGCTTGCTGGCCATGGAGATGACATAGGAACCCAGGGCCTCCGGTGTCTGTTCTGCCACCACTTTGCAGGTTGCCAGCACTTCCGCGACTTCCGCCGAGGGCTGCCAGTTTCTGGGCACCAACGGCCGCCGGCCTTTGAGCTCACGCACGAGGAAATCCTGACGTTCCTGTTCTGACCAGGACAGATAGTCTCCCATCCCCAAGTACTCCACCATTTCGGCAACCGCCCCGGCATGGCGGGAAGCTTCCTGGCGGATGTCCAGACGGATCAGCGGCAGACCAAAGGTATGGGCGCGGCGAATGGTATCCAGCAGCGGGCCATTGGCAATGGTTTCCAGGCCACTCTCGATCAGGGAGCGATAACACAGTTCCAGCGGGCCGGTAAAATCCTCGTTGGCAAACAGAATACCCGTGGTGTCTGCGGACTCACCTGCAACGCTGGCCTCTGCCCAATCCCTGGTCTTGATCAGCTTTTCCCGCAGCCCCGCCAGCACCACGCGATAGGGTTCCCGGGAATCCCCGGTGACCGCACGCAGTTCATCACTGGCCTGCCACATGGAGAGCTCTGCCCGCAGAGCCTGAATGTCGCGCAGGTAGAGATCGGCAGCCATCCAGCGGCCCAGCAGGAACACCTTGCGGGTCACTTCGTGGGTGACATTCGGGTTTCCGTCGCGATCACCCCCCATCCACGAGGCGATACGGATTGGCGATGCATTCAGCGGCAGGCCCCGGCCTGTGGCTTCGGTGAGCGACAGATCAAGACTGCGTAGAAAACGTGGCAGGGCCTGCCAAAGGCTATTCTCGATAACGGCGAACCCCCACTTGGCCTCATCCACGGCAGTGGGTCGTTCGTGACGGATTTCGTCGGTATGCCAGGCCTCGGTGACCAGCTGCCCCAGCCGGTCGACGATCTCCTCGCGCTCTGCGGGCATGAGGTCATCATGATCCAGGCGGGCCAGGCAGTCTGACATCTCATCGTATTTCATGATCAGTGTGCGACGCGCCACTTCCGTAGGGTGGGCGGTGAGCACATACTCGATGCGCAGATCGGCGACACGCTGATGCAGATCCTCCGCGCTCACACCGCCGCTCTTCAGGCGACCGAATACCTCACTGAGGGACTCGACCATCAGGTCCGACTGGTGGCCACGCTTGCGACGGATACCGTGATACTGTTCGGCCAGATTGGCCAGGTTCAGAAACTGGTTAAAGGCGCGTGTTACCGGCAACAGCTCGTCATCACTCAGCTTACCCAGCAGATTAACCAGGCGCTGACCGGAACCGCTCTCCTGTCGACGATCAGCCTTGGCAGCTGCGCGCACTTCTTCAATCCGCTCGAAACAGTCCTGGCCGGGATGGCGCTGGATACTTTGTCCCAGCAACTCACCCAGCATGCGGACATTTTCTCGGAGTTCGGGATGTAGCTCGGTCACATTGACGCCCTTTTGCATTGACGGAGGTGAAGTAAACTTACGATACTATTTACTCTTAAAGCCTGTCTAACGATTAAAGCCTGTTGCCGCAAGGAGTATTCATGAAAGTAACCGATCTGCCCAAACACTGGGAAGGCAAAAAAGAACCGGTCGACCGGAGCCATGATTACAACCTCCGTCTGCCACTGGAAGATGCTGCGCGCATCGCTGCGCTGGCCGAACTTTATCCGGACCGCTCGGAAAGCGACATTCTCAACGACATGATTGCGGCCGCCCTCGACGACCTGGTGAGGCTAAGTCCCTTGAAGGACAAGCTCGAAGGCAAGGAAAAATAACAGGGGTAAGTGTACTTCGGGGTGGCGTGACCACCCCGTCGTTAGTGCCGAACTGTCGCAATCAGGCAGTGGACCTGATCAGGCAACCGAATCCAGTTGGCGTGCCTTCAGCTTCTGGATATGCTTCTGGCTCAGGCTGATGAAGCGAGGCGTCATGCCCTTGTCTTCGTAGATCTCGAAACCGTCCTCATCGAAAGCAACCACTCTCGAGCCCTGGACATAGGGAAAACTGGTTTCCAGTTCATCAATGGCGGCGGAGATCAGGTCGCGCATGAGATCCTGCGACGACTTCATCGGATAAAGCGCAGCCAGCTTTTCCAGTCGCTTGTGATGCTGGTCGGACAGGTTGGCAAAATGCGCATCACGAGTCAGCCGACCACGAGCATGCTTGTCCCAGTAATTGACCAGATCTTTAATTTTCATAGTGCCTTCACTCCTGCATCTTCTTGGTGGCCCACGATACGCACAGAAGGAGTGCGTCCGTAACCGGAAGTGTAGACGAAGCCGCAGTGCCGGGGGCTGAAATATTGGTAACGGATTGTACTTATCCGTTACTTTTTCCGCTGTTTTTCAATCCCTTTGACGGCCTGCCAGACGGCGTCCAGTGCCTCCAGCGATTCGGCGTCCAGATCACGGCCTTCGCGTTCCAGGTGTTCCTCAATAGCACGGAATCGCGTTTCGAATTTATGGTTGGTGCTATTAAGGGCCTGCTCAGGATTTACCTTCATAAAGCGTGCCAGATTAACGCAGACAAACAGCAGGTCCCCCAGCTCATCCTCCACCGCATCCACCGGGCCTGCTCCGGAACACGCGTCATACCAGGCTTCTTTCAGCTCATCGATCTCTTCATGGAGTTTGTCGAACACCGGTTCCACATCCGGCCAGTCAAAGCCATGGTTGGCCGCCCTGCGCTGAAGTTTCTCAGCACGCACCATTGCGGGGAGGGTACGGGCAATACCATCCAGCCGGCCGGCAGACTCTGAGCCTGCCGGCTTCGAAGCCCGCTCCTCCGCCTTGATCCGTTCCCAATTGGCCTTGATTTCCGCCTCTGCTGGGCGATTATCAGGATCAATCCGGCTTGCCAGCGTACCCGCCGGGAACACGTGGGGATGACGCCGGACCAGTTTGTGCACCAGGTTGTCCACCACCGAGTCAAAATCAAAATGGCTCTGCTCTTTACCCAGCTGGCTGTAGAAGATTACCTGGAACAACAGATCACCAAGCTCATCTTCCAGGTGCGGATAGTCCTCCCGGTCGATAGCGTCGGCCACTTCGTAAGCCTCTTCCAGGGTATGGGGAACGATGGTCTTGAAGGTCTGGCGGGTGTCCCAGGGGCACCCCGTGTCCGGGTCCCGCAGCCGGGCCATCAGGGTTTTCAGATCCTCAACGGTATAGTTCATGAGCGTTTGCGCCTGACGTCGATGATGTTGGGCAGATTACGGATCTGGGCTAACAGCCTTGCCAGCTGATCAAGGCTGGAGATTTCCACGGTCACGATCATGGTCGCGGTGTTCTCATCCCTGTTGGACTTGGTGTTCAGTGACAGTACGTCGCTTTTGGAGGACGACAGAACCTGCGTGATGTCCCGCAACAACCCGGAACGATCGTACGCCTCGATTTCGATATCCACCGGATAAACGGCAACAGGCCGCCCTCCCCAGCTCACCTCGATAATACGGTTGGGCTCGTTTTCCCTGAGATTGAGGAAAGTGATGCAGTCCTGCCGGTGCACTGTTACACCGCGACCAACGGTAATGTAGCCACCGATCGGATCGCCCGGCAGCGGTTTGCAACACTTCGCCACCTGGGTCTTGAGTTTGCCGACACCGCGGATCTGGATATCCGCTTCGGTATCGTAGGGCTGGCGCCTCAGTCCGCTGAGCTTCAGGTTCAGCTGCTCGGATTTCGGCTCCAGCATCTGCTGGGCAATGTTGGCCACATGGGTGGGACGGAGGTCGCCCGCGCCCACCGCCGCAAACATATCCTCGGCTTCCTGGTAATTGACCTTGCCGGCGAGGTCATTGAGGTCGACGTCGTAAAGCGACAACCGCCTGAACTCGTCTTCCAGGATCGCGCGGCCATCGATGATGTTACGGTCGCGGTCCTGCTGTTTGAACCAGTGGGTCACTTTCGCCCGGGCCCGGGAGGTCTGGATATAACCGAGGCTTGGGTTAAGCCAGTCACGGCTTGGCGCCTGGGTGTTGGAGGTGAGAATGGATACCTGGTCCCCGGTTTTCAGGGGATAGATCAGCGGCACGATGCGGTTGTTGACCTTGGCTCCGCGGCAGGCATGGCCGATTTCCGTGTGTACCCGGTAGGCAAAATCCACCGGGGTGGCGCCCTGTGGAAGGTCCACCACATGACCCTCAGGAGTAAACACATATACGCGGTCGGAGGCGATATCCGACTTGAGGTGATCCGCCAGACCGGACAGGTCACCCAGCTCTTCCTGCCACTCCAGAACCTGGCGCAGCCAGTTAATCTTGGCATCGTACCCGACCGAGCGGTTACCCTTGTCCATGCCTTTATACAGCCAGTGGGCGCAAACACCCAGCTCGGCTTCCTCATGCATGTCATGGGTACGGATCTGTACTTCCATCACCTTGCCTTCGGGACCGATCACCGCAGTATGAAGGGACTGGTATCCGTTTTCCTTGGGGTTGGCAATGTAATCATCGAATTCGTTGGGGATATGGCGCCACAGCGTATGAACAATGCCCAGTGCGGCGTAGCAGTCACGCACAGCCGGAACCAGTATCCGAACCGCGCGCACATCATAGACCTGGGAGAAATCGATACCCTTGCGGCGCATTTTTCTCCAGATGCTGTAGATGTGCTTGGCGCGTCCCGCCAGCTCCCCCTCTATACCGGAAGCGCACAACTCGTCCTTGAGGGAGGTAATCACACGCTTGATGTAACTCTCCCGATCCAGCCGCTTCTCGTCCAGTAGCCTGGCTATCTTTTTATAGGCCGATTCGTGCAGGTAACGAAAAGAAAGGTCTTCCAGCTCCCACTTGATATGGCCGATACCCAGGCGGTGTGCCAGGGGCGCGTAGATGTCAAAAACCTCGCGAGCTACCCGCATACGTTTTTCTTCGGACGCATTCTTCACTGCCCGGATCGCGCATGTCCGTTCGGCAAGCTTGATCAACGCCACCCGGACGTCATCAATCATGGTGACAAGCATCTTGCGGACGTTGTCGAGCTGGCCCTCGGTCTGGCCGAGTACGTTACCTTTAAGGGGATGATGAATGGACGATATCGCGGCCATCTGCTGCACGCCGTCAATCAGCCCGGCCACTTCGTCACCGAACTCCTTGCGGATGTCCTCCAGGGGGATGCGCTCCTCGCGCACAGCCCGGTAAAGAATCGCTGCAACAAGGCTGGCCTGGTCCAGGTGCAATTCAACCAGCACCTGGGCCATTTCTATACCGGTGCGGAAGCTGCTGGCGCCGGGAGCCCAAACCCTGTCCTCACGCACCGCCTGGACATCGATGGCTGCGGCTTTTTCGCAGGCCCGCCGGAACTGTTCTGCATTTTCCAGGTGCGTCTGTGACTCAATCTGATGAACCCAGCGGTCGATATCCACCCGGCCGTCGCCCGTCACTGCGTAATCTTCGCGAACTTTTACCATATCGCTTTGTTCTTCCTGGTCGCTTACCCGGCCATCCGTGACCGGCGCCGAGGTTGATCAGTTATCCACGCGCTCGAACATTGCCATGGACTCAACGTGCGTGGTGTGAGGAAACATGTCCATAACCCCCGACCTCACCAGACGGTAACCATTGCGCACCATAACCCCCGCATCCCTGGCCAGCGTGGCCGGATTGCAGGACACATACACAATCCGCCTGGCCCCGAAAGCCGTCAGGTACTCGCATACCTCCTGGGCTCCCGAGCGGGGCGGATCGATCAGTATCTTGTCGAACCCTTCCGCCGCCCAGGACTGTGCGGTGAAATCCGCCTGCAGGTCAGCGCCGTGGAATGCGACATTCGATAGTCCGTTGAGTTCCGCGTTTTCCCGACCACGAACGACCATGGATTCATCACCCTCGACACCGACGACCTGAGCCGCACGGCGCGCCAGGGGCAGGGTGAAATTCCCCAGCCCGCAGAACAGGTCGAGCACCCGCTCGCCGGGCTGAACATCCAGCCATTCCACAGCCCTATGTACCATGGACCGATTGATCCCCGCATTGACCTGGGTAAAGTCCATGGGATGAAACTTCATGGTCAGGTCGAATTCATCCATTCGGTAGGTCAGTCGCTCTTCACCGGACTCCGGCCAAATTCTGTGTACCGTCTCCGGCCCTTTTGGCTGCAGGTAGATATGCAATTCGTGGGCCTGGCCAAAACGGATCAGCGCCGCAGTGTCTGCCTCGCTCAACGGATCCATATTGCGGAAAACCATGGCGGCCTCCTGATCTCCGCAGGCCACTTCAACCTGGGGAATGCGGCGATAGGCATCCAGTCCATGAAGCATTTCCCGCAACGGCATAATACGCTCGCCGATGCGCGGATCCAGAACAACACACCGATCGATATCCGTGAGGAAGCTGTTGCGCTTTTCACGGAAGCCGACCAGGACCGATTCCCGTGCCGGCACATACTTCACACCCAACCTGGCCTTGCGTCGGTAACCCAGCGCTGGTGACCGCATCGGGGCCACCCATTCCTGCGGTTCTATGCCCCCGAAATGGGCAAAGTGTTCCCGCAGCGTCGCTTCCTTGAACCGGATCTGCGCGTCACTGTCCATGTGTTGAAGACTGCAGCCTCCGCACAGGTCGGCAAACTCGCAGGGTGGCGTAATCCGGGCATCGCCGGCGTTTAACACCTCGACCGTCCTCAGTTCATCAAACTTGCTGCGTGAGCTGATCACTTTTGCCATCACCGTCTCACCCGGAAGCGCGCCGTCGACAAACTGGGCCTTGCCATTATCCCGGGCGATGCCACGACCATCGTGACTCAGGGTCTCAATAACACAACGCACCGGTTCGGTGGGCAGGACTTTCCTGCGTCTTCTACTCATAGGACGTCTCTTGCTGGGGTCTGGGCTTGGTAAATTCAGGCGCCGGGAAATACACCGGTAGACAGGTAACGGTCGCCCCGGTCACAGATAATGGCCACGATCACTGCATTTTCAACCTGCGCTGAGAGCTTCAGGGCAGCGGCAATAGAGCCGCCAGAGGAAACCCCGCAGAAAATGCCTTCCTCTCTGGCCAGTGCGCGCATGGTGTCTTCCGCTTCCTGCTGGCCGATATCCAGTACCGTGTCCACGCGAGAGGCATCGTAGATTTTTGGCAGATAGGGTTCCGGCCAGCGGCGGATACCGGGTATGGCAGCACCTTCTTTTGGCTGCAGCCCCACAATCTGAATATCGGGGTTACGCTCCTTGAGATATCGGGAGACGCCCATAATCGTGCCGGTGGTACCCATGGAGCTGACAAAATGGGTGACCCTGCCCCCGGTCTGTTCCCAGATTTCCGGCCCTGTGGTGCGATAGTGCGCCAGCGGATTGTCCGGGTTGGCAAACTGGTCGAGCACCTTGCCTTTACCCTCCGCCTCCATTTGTTGAGCCAGGTCGCGGGCGCTTTCCATCCCCCCGTCTTTGGTCACACTGAGGATCTCGGCGCCATAGGCCCGCATGGAGGCCCGGCGCTCTTCGCTCGCGTTTTCCGGCATGATCAGGACCATCCGGTAACCCTTGATGGCCGCTGCCATTGCCAAGGCGATACCGGTATTACCACTGGTGGCCTCGATCAGCGTGTCACCCGGCTTGATTTCGCCGCGGCGCTCGGCTTCCTGAATCATGCTTATGGCCGGGCGGTCCTTTACTGAGCCCGCCGGATTGTTGCCTTCCAGCTTCGCCAGAATCACGTTGCTGGTCTCACCGGGAAGCCGTTGCAACCTCACCAGGGGCGTGTGCCCCACGTAGTCTTCTATGGTCGGGAAATGCATGCTTTTACCTTCCTCAAATCTTCCGCAATCCGCGGCCAGCCATTTACGCCGGCAACACAAGCCTGTGGTACACTTCAGAGTTGCATGATACGCGGAATACCCGCCGTCTCCCAATACAGCTTCTCGCTATGCCCATGACAACAGGCTATATCCGGGAGTGCCATCAAGCCAGACTGGATGGAATCATCTATTCTGACAGGGAAGATGACCGAATTTGCGACCGGAGAATTCAATCGGGAACTCACTATGCGGCGCTGGGGCATACGCAAAAAAGTACTTGTGGTGACACTTGTCCCCACCCTTCTGACCACATTGATGCTGGGACTTTTCTTTACCTACAGCTGGGTCACCAATATTGAAAGCCTGCTCAAGGACCGGGGTGAATCCCTCTCGCGCCAACTGTCTGCCGGAGCTGAATACGGCCTCTTCACTGCCAACCGGAGCCTGCTCAGCAGCCTCTCCAACGCCCTGCTGGAAGAGCAGGACGTGCGCTCGATTACCTTCTTTGACAGCGATCATGACCGACTCCTTCACACTGGACCGGGCAGCTCCGATGACATCGGCCGGGAAGCCCTGACCGGTGAGGAGCCCGAACAGATCAGCACGCCCGACAGCACCGTATTTGTCACCCCGGTTTACCTTCAGGACCTGATGATTGAAAGCATGCTGGACCCGGACTCCCGCCGGAATGTCGGCAGCGGCAAGAAACCCATTGGCTGGGTCACCGTGGAAATGTCCCACGTTCGCACCGAGAAGGAGACCTACAAGGCGCTGCTGATTTCACTGCTGCTGGTGCTGGCAGGGGTTCTTCTAAGCCTGGCAATCGCCTTGCGCCTGAGCCGCGCCTTTACCGACCCAGTTTTCGAGCTTAATGAAGCGGTTGCGAGACTCAAAGAAGGCAAGCTGGATACCCGCGTCTACACCGGTGCCGGACCTGAGTTTGAGCAGCTGGAATCGGGGCTTAACGCCATGGCCGGAGAGCTGAGCAAAGCCCAGGCTGAAATGCAGCAGAATATAGACCAGGCCACGGAAGACCTGCGGGAAACTCTGGAGACCATCGAAATCCAGAATATTGAACTGGATCTGGCCCGTAAGGAAGCCCTTGAGGCCAGCCGCATCAAATCGGAATTCCTGGCCAACATGTCCCATGAAATCCGCACGCCGCTGAACGGCATCATCGGCTTTACCGAGCTTCTGCTGAAAAGTCCCCTGCCCCGCCAACAGCGGGACCACCTGAGCACCATCCGCAAATCGTCGGAAATTCTGCTCACCATCATCAACGATATCCTCGATTTCTCGAAGATCGAGGCCGGCAAGCTGATTCTGGACCGGATTCCCTTCCAGCTTCGGGATATTGTCGAGGAAGTCATGGTCATGCTTGCTCCGGCAGCTCACAGCAAGAACCTGGACCTGGTGCCTCTGGTTTACAACGATGTACCCGACAACATTATGGGTGACCCACTTCGGGTGAAGCAGGTAATCACCAATCTGGTGAACAACGCCATCAAGTTCACCCAGACCGGCGAGGTGGTTCTGCGCGCCAGCCTTGAAGAGGAAGACAAAGAAAGCAACCGGATTACCCTGCGGCTGAGCATTACGGACTCCGGCGTCGGGCTGTCCCGGGCCCAGCAACATTCCCTGTTCAATGCCTTCAGTCAGGCCGACGCCTCCACCGCTCGCCAATACGGCGGCACCGGGCTTGGCCTCGCAATCTCCAAACGCCTGGTTGAGGAAATGGGCGGCAAGATCGGCCTGGACAGCGAACTCGGAAAAGGCTCCACCTTCTGGTTTACGCTCACCTCCGAGTTGTCCTCCACCGGCGAGGCGATTGCGCCAAAAGACGCCCTGCGCGGCGAGCGGGTCATCTACCTGGAACAGCAGAAGACCACCGGCCTGGCGGTAGAGCACATGCTGCGGGAATGGGGCATGACCGTGGACCGCGTTTCGGCACCGGGTGCCATGCAGGAACAGATTGAGGAGGCACAGAAAGAACAGTCGGGTTATGCCGTTGCCATACTCGGAATCACCCGTCATCTGCTCAACTCAAGCCAATACTGTTCGCTGGTGCGAACCCTCGAACTTGAGAGGGACTGCCGAACCCTTTTGCTGACCCCGACACTGGAAACCCATGACACCCCACTTTCTGGCCTTGCCAGCGGACACCTTACCAAGCCGGTATGCCGTGACTCCCTTTACGACGAGCTGTTGTTGCTGGTCCACGGCATCAACAGCGGGCAAGGCCAGCTTCCCCCTCTTTCCGCTAAAAAAGAGGCAGCATCACAATCTGCCAATGTGCCAAGGGTGCTGGCCGTGGACGACAACGATGCCAACCTAAAACTGGTCCTGACCCTGTTACACGATTGCCGGATTGAAGCCGAGGGTGCGAGCAGCGGCTTTGAGGCCCTCAGCAAAGCGAGACAAAAACCGTTCGATCTGGTTTTTATGGATCTGCAGATGCCCGGCATGGATGGGGTCGAGACCACGGAAAGACTGCGGGGCCTGGACAGCAACAGCCACCGTACCCGCATCATTGCCCTTACCGCCCATGCCTTGGCAGAAGAGCAGGACCGGCTGACCCGGCAGGGTTTCGACGGCTATCTTGCCAAACCCATCAGCAATAGCCAGCTGATCGACATCATTTACGACTACACCGGTTATAGCTGCAATGCAGGCGCAGACAACGGCTATCTTCCGGTGCCCGAGATTCGCGATACCCGCCAGGGCCTGCGACCGTCAACCCGGAGGCAGCAGCCGGATTGTGTCAGCATCGCGGAGAGCATCCAGTTGGCTGCTGGCAAAGCAGACCTGGCAGAGGAGTTATTCAGCATGCTGGTTGAACAGATCCGTACCGACGTGGATCGCGTGGCCCAACTCTGGGTTAACGGAGAACGGGAAGAGTTGCTGGAATGCGTCCATAAACTGCATGGCGCAACCCGCTACTGCGGGGTTCCGGAACTGCGAGGCGCCGCCGACCAGCTGGAAACTGCCTTGAAGTGCGCCTCGCCTGATACCGAATACCAGAAAGACCAGCTGATCGTTGCCATGGAGCGCCTTCAGGCCTGGAGCGAGCAGACCGACTGGCAGCAGCTTTTCCGTCATCAAACCCGGAAAGCGACAGCCGACTAGAGCTGCCCGTAGCCTCGGCCCAGTCAGGCCCGTGCGCTTGCCAGAATGGCCTTCATGTCCCTGACAGCCTCTTTGAGGCCTGTGAAAACAGCTCTGGCAATGATGGCATGGCCAATGTTGAGCTCGTTGATACCGCTGATCGCAGCCACCCGCTCAGTGTTGTGATAATGCAGTCCGTGGCCTGCATTCACGATCAGGCCCCTCTTCCGGGCATGCTCTACGGTAGTCACCAGGGTACTGAACGCAGCTTCCTCCGCTTCCGGCGTAGCGGCTTCAGCGTATTCGCCGGTGTGGAGCTCTACTACCGGCGCACCGCACCGGACAGCGGCGTCAATCTGGGCAATATCAGGGTCGATAAACAGAGACACTTCCGTGCCGATCCTCGCCAACCGCTCACAAGCCTTGGCGACGCGGGCTTCCTGACCATCCACATCAAGGCCGCCCTCGGTTGTCAGCTCCTCGCGCTTCTCGGGTACCAGACACACGCATTGCGGGCGTACCTGTTCAGCAAATGCCAACATGGCATCGGTAACCGCCATTTCCAGGTTCATCTTGGTGGTCAGGATTTCCTTGAGCAGAAGTACATCCCGGTCCTGAATGTGGCGGCGATCTTCCCGGGGATGAATGGTAATGCCATCGGCACCTGCCTCTTCCGCAAGGATGGCAGCCTGGACCGGGTCCGGATAGCGTGTGCCCCTTGCCTGGCGGAGCGTCGCGACATGGTCAATATTGACACCCAGCAACACTCTGGGGTTCGTTGGGCTAGGGTTCATTGCGATCTCCTCGATGATGACTGAACAGGGTTCGGCTGTTTAGAGGCCGGCCCTGCAGAAGATAATCCACCAGTACACGGGTTACCCTCTTGGCGACGCGGCGACATTCTATCGACTCCAGATCCCCGGAAGCCAGCGCCAGCAATGTGGCACCATGAAGGTTCTGAAGCCTGACACCAGGCGAGGACGCGGCCAGAATCCCCTGCTCCGGATCATAGCAATAATACTCATTGGCCTCGACCGTAAACCCGGTGTCAGTGGCCATATCCCAGGCGAAGTCGTACCCCAGCTCTGCCGCCAGGGATTGCTCAAAACGTCGGAGTACCGGCTCAACATCGATGGCCGCCGATAATTCGGCAATCACGTCGATATAGGAGGCAAAGAGATGGGGGTGGGGATCGGCCAATGGCAGCAGGCGTTGCAACAGCTCGTTGACGTAAAGCCCGCTGTAAAGTGCCAGGGTGCGCTTCAGCGCTGGCCCGCCGCGGACTTCCGCCTGGATCAGGGTCTTCAGATCGCTGCGGCCGGTCCAGTCCAGCAACAACGGCTGGAAAGGCTGAAGCTGGGCTTTCAGCGGGCTTTTTGCGGTATTCCCACCGCGGGCAACAATGGTTATGCGGCCCGCACTGAGTGAGAAAATATCCACCATCAGGCTGGTTTCGCGCCATGGGCGGCGGTGAAGGACGTAAGCAGGCTCCTGTCGCACGGGCCCCGTCATAAACGCCTCAGAAGTCGTTCATGCCAAGACTTTTAAGCGCCCGGTCACTGTCAGCCCAACCACGCTTGACCTTGACCCAGAGCCTGAGCATGACCTTGCTATCGAACAGACGTTCCATATCGGCCCGGGCTTCCTGGCCAATACGGCGAAGTCGCTCACCCTTGTCGCCAATCATGATTTTCTTCTGGCCTTCCCGTTCCACCAGAATCAATGCCGAAATGTGCAGAGTCTTGCCATCCTTGCGAAACTCCTCGATCTCGACTGCCACCGAGTACGGCAGCTCAGCGCCCAGTTGCCGGGTGATTTTCTCCCGCACCATCTCGGAGGCCATGAAACGCTCACTGCGATCGGTAATCTGGTCATCCGGGTAGAAATGCACACTCTGCGGAAGGAAACGCCCCACTGCCTCTTCCAGCGGCGCCAGATTCATGCCCTTCAGGGCTGACAGCGGGATAATTTCGGCGAAGTCACGTTTCCTGGACAGCATGTCCAGATGAGGCAGCAGCGCTTCGCGATTCTCAATCCGGTCGACCTTGTTCACCGCGAGAATAACCGGGCACTTCAGGCTACCCAGTTTTTCCAGCACCATCTCGTCGGCGGTGGTCCATGCCATCTGGTCAACCACGAACACCGCCACGTCAACACCCTTCAGTGCCGAGGTTGCCGCCTTGTTCATGTACCGGTTGATGGCACGAGGCTCTTCCTCATGCATACCCGGTGTATCCACGTAAATGGCCTGTATCGGGCCCTCGGTCTTGATTCCCAGAACCTGGTGGCGTGTGGTCTGCGGCTTACGGGAGGTAATACTCAGTTTCTGGCCAAGAATATGGTTCAGCAATGTGGATTTGCCAACGTTGGGACGACCAACGATCGCCACGAAACCACAACGGCTGTCCGGATTTTCCGGATGGGTAATATCATTCATCACTCATTCTCCACGCCCAACTGCTTAAGGGCATTGCGGGCGGCCTGCTGCTCGGCAATTCGACGGCTGTTGCCGGTACCGATGGTTTTCCGGTCCAGGGACGGCAGAGCACAGGAAACATGAAACGTCTGGGCATGGGCTTCACCATCCACAGAAATGACGTCGTAAAGCGGCAGTGGAAATTGCCGCGACTGCAAATATTCCTGCAGCCGGGTTTTCGGATCTTTTTGGGTATCCTGCAGGTCCAACTGCTCAAGGCGCACCTCAAACCAGCGCAGGACCTGCTCCCGGCAGGTATGAAAATCGCTGTCCAGGTAGATAGCGCCGATAATGGATTCAACCGCATCCGCTAGGATAGATTCACGACGGAATCCACCGCTTTTCAGCTCGCCGGAGCCCAGGCGCAGGTATTTTCCCAGTTCGAACTCGCGACCGATTTCAGCCAGCGTAACCCCCTTGACCATGCGGGCGCGCAGACGGCTCAACTGTCCCTCCCTGGCCTTTTCAAAGTGCAGGTAAAGATGCTCCGCTATGACCATATTGACAATGGAATCACCCAGGAATTCCAGGCGCTCATTATTCTGATTGCCGTAGCTGCGGTGGGTAAGCGCCAGCAGCAGGCGCTCAGGGGCTTTGAACTGATAGCCGATACGCCGCTGTAGCTGTTCCAGATCCGGTTGCGAATTCACTTTCCCTGCATCTCATACTCGTGTTGGAAGTGGATAACGGTATCCACGTTTCGGAAAAGGTTGTTGCGGACTTCATAATCCACATTGATCACCACCAACTCACCGTTCTTCTCAACGGTGATGTTCTTGGCGTCAAAGCCTCTCACATTGTTGACGCTCAGTCGCTTGTTGATAAGACTCCTGACCTGCGCTGGCCCCATGGTGGATAGGTCGTCAGTGCCATCCAGGCTTTCCAGTGCTTCCTGAATGGTAATGTCGTCCAGATAAGCCGGCCCCAGCTTGATGACCAGTGTCAGCAACCCGCCAAAAAAAAGCACCATGATCAGGATCACCAGTGACGAGGCACCGGCCTGCTGTTGCATGGACGATAGACTGTTTTTGTTCATTATAAAGACACCCCTGAATTACAACGCATTTATTCTATGCTACCCACACGATCAAAGGAGGGCAGACTGGTCAGCGACTCCCAGTGCATCCAGATCGCAAATGCCTTGCCAACAACCATCTCATCCGGAACCATGCCCCAGTAGCGGCTGTCATTGCTGTTATCGCGGTTGTCGCCCATGACGAAATACTCACCCTCCGGCACCAGCCACTCTCCCTCCCCGGAACGGCCCGTGCGTCCGAGGGTCAGGAACACATCGTGCTGGGTATCACCAAGGGTTTCACGCCACAACTCTACCGGGGGCAACCGGGCAATAAAGCGGGACTCCACCTTATCGCCATTAATGAACAGTTCACGACCCTCATAGCGGATCAGGTCGCCAGGCAGGCCCACGACACGCTTGATGTAGTTGGTGCTGCCATCCTCCGGATAACGGAAAACAATGACGTCCCCGCGTTCCGGGTCGTCCACTTCCAGTATCTTGGTGCCGGCAACGGGCAGCCTTAAGCCATAAGCGAACTTGTTGACCAGAATGAAATCGCCGACTTCCAGGGTGGGCAGCATTGAACCGGAGGGGATCTGAAACGGTTCCACCAGGAATGAGCGCAATACCAGCACCACGGCCAGGACCGGGAAGAACGATCGGCTAAGGTCGACAAGATAGGGCTCCCTGGGCTCTTCGTCAGCCTCGACCTTCCCCGGCTCCAGGCCCGCGGCAGCGAGCCTGCGCTTGCGAAGAAAGAGTCTGTCCAGCAGCCAGATTAGCCCGGTTGCAAACGTCAGAACGACCAGAACCAGGGGAAAATCAATATCCATTCAGGTGCCTTTTAGTTATCCACTTTCAGTACGGCAAGGAACGCTTCCTGAGGCACCTCAACATTACCCAGCTGCTTCATGCGTTTTTTACCTTCTTTCTGCTTCTGCAGCAGTTTCTTCTTGCGGCTGACGTCGCCCCCGTAACACTTGGCCGTCACGTTCTTGCGAAGCGCCTTGACCGTTACCCTGGACACCACCTGGTTGCCGATGGCCGCCTGGATGGCAATATCGAACATCTGCCGCGGAATCAGCTCTTTCATTTTCTCGACCAGGGCGCGGCCCTTATAGTGGGCCTGATCCTTGTGCACGATCAGCGCCAGAGCATCCACCCGTTCAGCATTGATCAACACATCCAGCCTCACCAGATTGGCGGTCTGGAAACGCACGAACTGGTAATCAAGAGACGCAAAGCCCCGGCTGGCCGACTTGATACGGTCGAAAAAGTCCAGAACCACCTCGGCCATCGGCAGCTCGTAGGTCACCTGCACCTGGGTTGACATGAAGTGCATGTTTTTCTGGACACCGCGCTTTTCTTCACAGAGCTTGATGACGTTACCCAGGTGCTCCTGCGGCACCAGAATGCTGGCCTCCACAATCGGCTCCCGCATCTCCTCAATGGAACCAATATCCGGAAGGCTGGAAGGGTTGTCCACCGACAGGGTCTCACCCTGTTTGGTAACGACTTCATAAATTACCGTTGGCGCGGTGGTAATCAGGTCAATGTCGTATTCACGCTCCAGACGCTCCTGGACAATCTCCATGTGGAGCATACCCAAAAAGCCACAACGGAAACCGAAGCCGAGGGCGTCCGAGCTTTCCGGTTCGAAAAACAGCGAGGCGTCGTTCAGGGTCAGCTTCTCAAGCGCGTCGCGAAAATCGTTGTAGTCGTCCGCGCTGACTGGAAACAGGCCGGCATAGACCTGGGGCTTCACTTTCTTGAAGCCGGGCAGCATCGGTATATCATCCGAGCCTTTTTGCTGCACGATGGTATCGCCGACCGGTGCACCATGGATGTCCTTGATGCCGGCCACCACAAAGCCAACGTCCCCGGCTTCCAGAATATCCGTATCCTTGGGCTTGGGGTTGAAAATGCCTACCTTGTCCGCATTCCAGGCCTTGCCGGTGGACTTGATGACGATCTTGTCACCCTTTTTCAGCGTGCCCTCGGTCACCCGAACGAGGGAGACCACGCCCAGGTAATTGTCGAACCAGGAGTCAATAATCAGCGCCTGAAGGGGAGCACTGCGATCGCCCTTTGGGGGTGGAATTTTGGCAATCAGATCTTCCAGCACATCTTCCACGCCAATGCCGCTCTTGGCACTGCAGCGGACGGCCTCGGTAGCGGCAATACCGATGATATCCTCGATCTCCTGGGCGACGCGCTCGGGTTCAGCCTGGGGAAGATCCATCTTGTTCAGCACCGGCACCACTTCCAGGCCCTGCTCGATGGCGGTATAACAGTTGGCAACCGACTGGGCCTCAACACCCTGTCCGGCATCCACCACCAAGAGCGCACCTTCGCAGGCATAGAGCGATCGCGACACCTCGTAGGAAAAGTCCACGTGGCCGGGTGTATCGATGAAGTTCAGCTTGTATTCATTACCATCCCGGGCCGTGTAGTTCAGTGTCACGCTCTGGGCCTTGATGGTTATGCCACGCTCGCGCTCAAGATCCATGGAATCAAGCACCTGCTCGGCCATTTCACGTTCCGTGAGGCCGCCGCAGATCTGGATGAAGCGGTCTGCCAGCGTGGATTTACCGTGGTCAATGTGGGCGATGATCGAAAAATTTCGGATTCGGCTCAGTTCAGTCACAGACAATGAATACTCATAAAAATACGAAGGATTGAGCCCGATCGGGCCGCTGCCGGAGTCCGGCGACGGCGTGATTTTACCGGTTACCGGCCCCCATTGCCATGATCAGGAGGTCAGTGGCCGCTCATATTGGCGAATCAGGAAGCCAATGAGCGCATCTTCATCCAACGGATAGCTGAACAGGTTGCCCTGGCACTGGGTGCAGCCGGCACTTTTGAGAAAGCTCAGCTGTTGCGGAGTTTCCACGCCCTCGGCAACAACGGTGAGGTGCAGTTTTCTCGCCAGGGCAATGACAGCCGACGCCACATCCGTTGCGCTGACGTTATAGGGGATGTCCCGGATGAAGCTATGGTCAATCTTGATCACATCCAGTGGCAGCTGTTGCAGCGCCACAAGGGAGCAGGAACCGGTCCCGAAATCGTCAAGAATCAGGCAAACACCCATATCGTGGAGGGAGACCAGACGTTCCCTGAGCATGCGGGGATCTTCATTCAGCAGCTCCGCCGGCATTTCCAGCTCGAGCCGCTCCGGTGACACCCCGGTTTCAGTGATCACCTGGCGCATCATATCCAGAAAGCCGGGATCGATCAGTTGGCGAACCGAAAGGTTGACCGCCATTTTCAGGTTCTCGAATCCCGCACGCTCAAGTGCCTGGACCTGAATACAGGCCTGGCGCAGCGCCATTTCTCCGAGCCTGACAATCAGACCGGTTTCCTCTGCCAGCGAGATAAACTGCTGGGCGCTGACCAGCCCTTTGTCCGGGTGGAGCCACCGCAGGAAAGCCTCGACGCCTATTACCCGATCACTCCCCAGGTCGATCTTCGGCTGGTAGTGCAGGACGAAGCGATCACCCTCCAGTGCCGTCGCCAGCTCCTCCTGTTGCAGCAGGCGCCGGGCTGCCTTGATATTCATTGCCGGGGTGAAGAACTGATGAGTGTTCCGCCCCAGCTCCTTGGCACGATACATGGCCAGATCGGCGTATTTCATCAACGTACCCGGGTCTTCGCTGTCGTGGGGAATCATGGTAATGCCGATACTGACGGTAATACCCACTTCATGATCATTCAGGCGAATGCGCTGGCACAGGCGCCGCAGTATGGTCTCGGCAACCTTGCCAGCGGCCTCCGGACCACTGATCCGTGACAACAGCACAACAAACTCATCGCCGCCCAGCCTGGCAACCGAATCGTCTTCCCGAACGCACCCGGTGAGCCACTGGGATACCTGCTTGAGCAACTCGTCACCACTGTCATGACCAAGGGTGTCGTTGATGCGTTTAAAGCCATCCAGATCCAGGAACATCAGGGCAGCCGGCTCTTCGGTGCGACGGCTTCGGTGCACCACGTGACTCAGGCGATCCTTGAACAACTGTCGGTTGGCCAGCCCTGTGAGCGGATCATAGAAAGCCAGGCGGTGAAGTTCTGACTGGGCTGCCTTGAGCTGAGTCAGATCCCGCAGACTGAGCACTACACCGTTTACTCCCGGCACGTTAAGCATGGCGGTAAAGGTACCCTCCATGTCTCGCCACTGCCCCTCCGCATCACGGATGCGGACGTGGATAACCGGAATCTGTTTCCCGGGCGATGCCACCGCCCGGTCAAAACCGGCCTTGAGTTGCGGCCAGTCCTCTGAGTGAACGAGGGTATCGAGCTCCAGTTGATAGATCTGCCCGGGATCAAAACCAAGGATGTAATGGCTGGACGGACTCGCGTATTTGGGACTGCCTTTGCGCTCCAGCACCAGGGTCACATTGGCCGCCCCTTCGGTGATCGCCCGGTAACGGCCGGCACTGATCTGCGCCATGATCCGGCTGCGGATCATGGTAAGAACAAACAGGAACATCAGCAGGCTGATGACTATTCCGGAACTGAGGACGATCGGAGGGCGCGGATCCGACGCGAGAAAATCGAACGCCGGTGTAGAACGGGTCTGCAACAGCCAGTCCCGACCACCATGGGTAATGGTCTGGCTCATCTCAAAACTGAAGTTTTCGTCTAGGGAGCCCAGATTGGAGCCGTACATCCGCGACTCCCGGGATATGTTCCCGCTGTCGTAAATCTTTACGTCCAGAAACGGAGAAATCAGGCCGACGATACCATCCAGCAGGTGATTCATCCTGAATGCACTGAAGACGTAGCCAGCCAGCATCATCTGGCGCTCGACGCGGCTTTCCGGCACGGCGCCACCCTGATAGACGGGGTAATACATCAGGAATCCCGCCTGGTCTTCAGCCACTTCTTCCTGCACCAGAACCACCTTGCCGGTCACCTTGGGCTCGGCATGGTCCCGGGCGCGCACCATGGCACGGCGATGCACCGGGTCGCTGAAGGCATCGTACCCCAGTGCCTTGCGATTTCTTTCAGTGCCCGGCTCCAGGTACACCATGGGATAGTAGTAGGGTCCGGTGCCAAGTGGCGTGACCAGATAATTAGGAACGCCATCCCGCCGCACCGATGCGATATGATCCGCCATCTGGCGAACGCCAATTTTGCGGACATAGCCAATGCCCTGGATGCCCGGGTAATAGCGGTTGATATCCACCTTGTCGATGTATTCGCGCCAGTCTTCCCTGCTGATGTCACCGGCAACGGAAAAAAGGCCCGCGCTGCCAGCCAGCACCTGCTCATAGTTCAACAGCCGCTCTTCAATGGCAGTTTTAAGCTGCAGGGACTGGTTCTTGAAGCGTGCCTCCGTACGGTCGTCTACCAGGCGGATAGACACCTGCCACAACAGCACGGTTACAGTGAGAGAGCCTGCTAACAGCAACCATGCCACCCATGAGTAACGCGGCTGAAGCAGTTTTCGAAGGGGAAAATCCTTTTTGTTCATCATCCGGGCAGGTCCGATCCGTGGCCATTTATCTGCTTAACTGCCCGAGTATAACAAAAGCCCTGCTGACTGTCGTTTGAGCAACAGCCAGCTGGGCTCTGCTCCTTCTATCAGGGCTTCATGACCAGGTAAATCGCCCGTCCCTGACGCACGACCCGAACCGACACCGCACTGTCTTCCGGCAATGACGCTACCGCTTCCCGGAAGTCTTTGACAGAGCTGATGGGGCGGCGGTTAAGCTCAGTAATCACATCCTGTGGCCGGATGCCCGCCGTCATTGCGGGGCCCTGCGCAACATCGGACACCAGCACACCTTCGGAAATATCCAGCGAGCTCTTGACGTCCTCCGGCAGGGGTTCCACGGTCATCCCCAGGGGCGCGGATGATGGCCCGCCGCTACCATTATCAGGGGTGGCGGATGCTCGCTCCTGGCCTTCTTCCGGCAACTTGCCGATTTCAACGTCAAGACTGATCTGCTTGCCTTCGCGCAAAACATCCAGAGAAGCGGTTTCGCCAATGGGGGTGCGACCTACCATGGGCGGCAAATCAGAAGACAGGGTCACGTCCTCGCCTTCGTACTCAAGTACGATATCGCCGGCTTTCAAGCCTGCCTTTTCCGCTGGTGAACCTGACATAACCTCGGCAATCAGGGCACCACGCGGACGTTTCAGTCCGAAGGATTCCGCCAGGTCACGGTTCACTTCCTGGATAAGAACGCCCAACCATCCGCGGGAAACCGAGCCGTCATCCCTGAGCTGCCGGAACACATTCATGGCGTCGTCGATGGGGATGGCAAACGATACCCCCATGAAGCCACCGGAGCGGGTATAGATCTGGGAGTTAATGCCAACAACCTCCCCGTCCAGATTGAACAAGGGCCCGCCGGAATTTCCGGGGTTAATCGCCACATCGGTCTGGATGAAGGGCACATAGTTTTCAGACGGCAGCGAACGGCCAAGGGCACTGACGATGCCTGCAGTCACTGTGTAATCAAAACCAAAAGGAGAGCCGATGGCCAATACCCATTCACCCACCTGCAGGTCTTTGGAGCGCCCCACCCTGACAACAGGCAGATCGTCCCCGTTTTCAATTTTCAGCACCGCCATGTCCGAACGGGGGTCGGTTCCCACCAGCTTCGCCGGCAATTCCCGGCGATCGTTCAGGCGCACGATAATCTCGTCGGCCCCCTCCACGACATGGTTATTGGTCAACACATAGCCGTCACTGGAGACAATGAAACCAGAGCCCATGGACTGGCGCGGCGCCGAACCTCCCGGACCTCCGCCGAAAGGCGACTGGGGTCCACGAAAGAAGTCCTGAAAGAATTCCGGCAGTTGCTCGAGCTGGCGCTCGTCGAATGGAAGACCATTGGAGCGGTTTCGACCGGACTTGGGCTCGGTGGTGGTACTGATGTTGACCACCGCAGCAGAATTGTTTTCAACCAGTTCGGTGAAATCGGGCAAACTGCGAGCCGATACCGATTGCGCCAGCGTAAGAGGCAGCAACAGACACAGCAGATACAGACCAACCGTCGCCAGCCCCTTGCCGCCAAACTGGCTCGGCGTTTCACGGCCTTTCATGACTTCAAGCATTCAGAACCCCCTGATCAACAATCATTTACAGAGTATTTTGTGGTCAAAACCGGTAATTTCAATATGACGTGAAGAATTCACGCCAGGGAATCGGCATGAATCTGACTGACTTTCACCAAGCGGGGTTCGTAGCCCCTGCCAGGGTTCGAGCCAATCCGCCGGGCAACCATAAAACCCGCCGCCATTCCCACTGCGGCACCTAGCATGGCTGCTCCGTCGTGCCCCTCTGACAGCTGATGACCGGATACAGTTCCAAGTACCATCAATACCAGAGGTAACGCATACACCAGCAGGGAAGCACCAAGCAGCGCTGACTCGTCAATGGCCACGGTCACTTCATCGCCAACCCGTGCACCCAGACTGTTAGCTACCAGCACCTGGTTGGCTCGCCCACCAGACACACCGGCCAGTGCCCGCTGACCACAGCCCTGGCGCGCCGAGCAACTTTCGCAGGCACTGGTCCGGATTGTCTGGACCCATACCCGGTCGCCAGTCACCGCTACCACTCTGCCGGTTTCCGTAATCATTGTCCGATAGCCCCGAACGCCAGTCTGTCGTCGACTCTGACAGCCTCTGCAACCTTGCGCGCTGTCGTGGGAGGAATTTCACCAACCACGGTGACAAAAAAGTCCACGTCATCGACTTCAAGCTGTTTCATGTAAACAGTCGTCGCACCGATGCGGGATGCCCCCGTAGGCATCACCATCTCCCTCGCTGGCTCGACGAACACGGAAAATGCCGCCAAACCGTCGGAAAAAGCCACAGCCTGCCCTTTTCCGGAGCGGGGAGCCGCCGCCGGGATGAATCCGTCCGGCCGCCATTCCAGAGTCCAGCCGTCCATTCGCGGGGCCGGGGAAGACGTCTTTTTAGTCGCCAGCTCACGTTCGATCTCTGTACCCTCGGTACGTATCACAAATTCGCTGTCCGACAAACTGTCGGTAATTTCGAGACTGGTGAACTGGAAATGTTCAAGAACCTCACCGTCCGATGAGCTCACATTGCTTTTAACCAGCAGGCCGGTGGACTTCTCGAGCCACAATTGATGACTGTAACGAAGCTCGTCTTTGGCATTGAGCGCGAGCTTGACCACCTCGTAACCCGCTATTCGATCGTCACCGGCAACTTCCGACTTATACCACCGGCTAACCGGCATCAGCTGACTTGAAAACGCTTCGGCAAAAGGGCCTGAGGGAATCACCTGGTCGAGCTGGATGCGCCCGTGGTCCGGAAGCACACAAATCACGCGCATACCCTTGCGGACAATTTCACCATTGGCGCCATCCTGGGGAACAAGGCGCTCCTCAACAACACCGTTCTGGTAGCGGTGGGCGATCTGCATGGAGCTGACCTGGTTTCCACGGGCGTAGACAAACACGCCCCGGTAGGAGGTCATGTTGAGAGCCGGACCCAAACGGTCGAGCCAGTATTCCGCGTCCTTACTGGCAGTGTCAGAAAAAGCCTGCCCGGCCAGAAAAAAGGCCAGAACCGAGAGCAGGGCCAGCATGGGCCTGCCCGGGATCAGGGACCGTGCCGGGGTTCGGGTTACTATTTTGCGCATCAACTATCAGACTCCGACCGTGTTCAGGATAACATCGTGGCCCTAGTAACCCGGCCCGGATGCACTTACCAGCCGAGCGTAGCCTACCGAGCCCCGGCCTGCGCCGACACTGTTGTGCTGGGCATGTTCGAGAAGATAACGGCTTACCTGCTCCCATTGCTCGTCATCCAGACCCTGCAGAGCGACCTCCCGTACCGGCTCACCCTCACTGGCCGAGTTCCGGCTCTCGGACTGATCGGCGGGAACGCCAGCATTGGCAATCGTGGTGGAATCCTCTACGGAATCCCAACCAGCACCTGCGCCGAAACCCACGACCAGTGCCAGTGTCACCATGGCCACCGCAGGCCAGTGCCAGCTCCGCTCCCTGCCAGCCCGGTGCGACGCCACCGAACCCGGTGCCTGCTGCGGGCCACCGTCCAGTGCATCCCTGACACCGGCACTGACGTCAACCCGGTCATCGGCCAGGTTTCCCTGATGCATCAGGTCACGGACCTGCTGCCAACGCTGCCACTGGGAACGAACCTCATCCTGATGAGCGTGCGACAATAGTCTGCGGACAGACAGTTCGTCCGCCTCGTCATCCATCATTGCCGACAGGGTTTCTTTGAGACGATCATCCATGGGATGCAACCTCACTATGTTCGGGAATCGTTTAATAATGGGCCAAGGTGACGATCCACCGCATCTCGTGCCCTGAAAATCCGCGACCTGACCGTGCCAATCGGGCACTCGAGAATTCCGGCGATATCTTCGTAACTCAGCCCGTCGTATTCCCTCAGCAGAAACGCTGACCGGAGTTCTTCCGGCAGATTGCCTATGGCCACTCCGAGAGCCTCCTGCAACTGGTCCCGCTGCAGCAGTTTTTCCGGTGACGCATTATCTCTGAGCCTTGAACCATCCTCGAAATTCTCAGCATCAACAGCGTCGGCACTCCCCTGCGGACGGCGACCACGGGACTCGAGAAAATTCTTGGCCGTATTCACCGCAATCCGGTACAGCCAGGTGTAAAAAGCACTGTCACCCCGAAAGCGATCTATCGCGCGATAGGCCTTGACGAAGGTTTCCTGGGTCAGGTCCATCACTTCCTGACTGTCGTACACATAACGACTGATGATCGACGCTACCCGCGACTGGTATTTGACCACCAGAAGGTCAAAGGCAGGCCTGTCACCATGACGGACCTTCCTCACCAACTGGAGGTCCGTCTGGCTTTCACTGTTTTCTTCCTTGTGTCGTTCTGTATCCGCAGTCATGGACGGAGTACCGGGGTTTCCATAGTGAGCGACCATTCGGCCAGCTTGCCTGTGTTTCGGTGGAATCATGCTACTGCCCAGCGTCCGATTAGGCTATGGTGCGCCCGCTTCAGTGGGTACACCCCGTCAAGCCAAATAGACAGCGGGCACAAAGTTTAGTTCAATACACTTCCACATTATGGCCTGCGATAACAACCCGATGCCACAATCCTACGAATTCGATGTCTTGATAATCGGCAGCGGCGCAGCCGGTCTGACCGTTGCCCTCAATCTGCCTGAACACCTGCAAGTCGCGGTCGTCAGCAAGGCTGACATCAGCAGTGGTGCAACCCTCTGGGCTCAGGGCGGCATTGCGGCAGTGCTGGACGACGACGACTCCCTGGAGAACCATATCAGCGACACCCTCAGTGCCGGGGGTGGTCTCTGCCACGAGGATGCCGTGCGATTCACCGTGGAACACGGCCGCGAGAGCATCGACTGGCTGATTGACAGCGGCGTCACTTTCACCCGCGATGACGAGTCGCACTATCATCTGACACGGGAGGGCGGACACAGCCACCGGCGCATCATCCACGCCGCCGATGCCACTGGTCATGCAGTCTCCACAACGCTGACCTCCCAGGCCCAGGCACGCTCCAACATCTCACTGATGTCCGGCAGAGTTGCGGTTGACCTGATCACCAACCGCAAGTTGTCGCTGCCGGGCAACGCCTGTGTAGGTGCCTATATCCTCAACCTGGAAGACAACCACGTCGAGCTGTTCCGGGCACGCTTCACCATTATTGCGACCGGTGGTGCCAGCAAGGCTTACCGCTACACCACCAACCCCGATGGCGCCTCGGGAGACGGCATCGCCATGGCCTGGCGGGCAGGCTGCCGGGTAGGCAACATGGAGTTCAATCAGTTCCACCCCACCTGCCTGTACCACCCGCACGCCAAGTCATTCCTCATCACCGAGGCGGTGCGGGGAGAAGGGGGGACCCTGCTGCTTCCGGACGGCACCCGTTTCATGGACAGGTTCGATGAGCGCGGGGAGCTGGCCCCCAGGGACATCGTGGCACGCGCCATAGACCACGAAATGAAGCGTTTGGGGGCCGATCATCTGTACCTGGATATCAGCCACAAACCGGCCGACTTCGTCAGGCATCATTTCCCGACCATTTATGAAAAGTGCCTGACTTTTGGCATAGATATAACCAGAGAGCCGATTCCCGTGGTGCCCGCGGCTCACTACACCTGTGGCGGCATAGTCAGTGACGAACGGGCGCGCACCGACATCAACCAGCTCTACGTTGTCGGCGAAGCGGCGTTTACCGGCCTGCACGGCGCCAATCGCATGGCCAGTAACTCGCTGCTGGAGTGTCTGGTCTATGGCCGCGCCGCCGCCGCGGATATCGCGCGGCGGGAATCGGATATCCCGGCCCCGCCACACGCACCCGACTGGGACGAGAGCCAGGTGCGGGATTCCGACGAGGACGTGGTAATCTCCCACAACTGGGACGAGCTGCGGCATTTCATGTGGGACTATGTGGGTATTGTCCGCACCACCAAACGTCTGCAGCGGGCCAAACACCGTATTGATCTTCTGGAGCGGGAAATCGGCGAGTTCTACAGCAATTACCGGGTGTCCAATGATCTGCTGGAATTGCGGAACCTGGTTACCGTTGCCGACCTGATCATCTGTTCGGCCCTGCAACGCCGGGAAAGTCGTGGCCTGCATTACACCCTGGATTATCCGGGACTGCTTCACGAAGCAAAAGATACCGTACTGGTTCCGACAACCTATAGACGAGCCGCTCCCTGACCGGAGCGGCTCACACTGATCCCACTGGGCAACTGAGAGTATTCATGTCTGATAACACCGAGTTTAACCGCCTGTGGTGGCACAGCCGCCGCGGCATGCTGGAGCTGGACGTATTGCTGATCCCGTTCCTGGAAGAGGCTTACCGGGATTTGCCAGCAGAGGACCAGGCCCGCTACGAGAAACTGATCACCTGCGAAGACAGCGACATGTTCGAGTGGTTCATGCAACGCAGCCGCCCGGAAGACCCGGATCTGCAGCGCATCGTCGATATCATGCTCAAACGTGTCCAGCCGGATTGATCTTCAGGTTTTGCCATCGCATCCGGTGGCGTTCCTGTGTGCCCTGCCCTGGCTTTTGCTGGCAGCGCTGGGGGCAATTCTCGCCAGTGGTCATGGTCTGGCTTTAACGCTGGTGACCACAGTCCCAGTGATCGGCGCCATCTTTCAATATCGCCGGACCGGTTTGCTGTCAGGCGCGAATTCAGTGACCGGTTTGCGTATTGAGAACCAGCGTCTTTACGTTCGCCTCGGTTGCGATGCGCAGATTGCGGTCAGCCCCTGCGATGAAAGCCGGATGGGCGCCAGCTTCGCAATCTTGAAACTGCGGCGTATCGGCTCCATATCCGGAACATATCCCGTTGTGCTGGTTGCGCTCACGCCCTGGCTCTCCAACACGTCACCGGAAGCATTCCGCCAGTTGCGGGTCTGGCTTCGCCTGGGGCCATCTTCCGGTGCCACCAGGGTCGCCGACCAGCAACCACCCAATGTTCAGAAAACCCACTGATTCTGGAGCGCTTCATGTCAGACACCGAAAATCCAGCTGCCAGCGACCCGCTGCCCTGCCCTTCCCGCGTTGCTGTTTCTGACCGCGTTATCGTCAGAATAGCCGGCCCGGGAACCGACAGGTTCCTGCAGGGTCAGTTCAGCCAGCAGATTGATGATGTCACCTCGGGCCACGCTCCAAGGGCGGCAGCGTGCACGCCGAAAGGACGCGCCTATTGCCTGACCAGACTGGTCAGGGATGGCGAGGACGTGCTGATGGAGCTGCCGACAGAACTGGCGGATGACACCGTTAGCCAGCTACGCAAATACCTGATGCTTTTCCGCGGCACTTCCATGGAAGTGGAAACCGGGGCCCGCATTGTTGGGCTGCTCGGGGAGTCCGCCATCAAACAATGGCTGCCGGACGCAGCCGACAGACTGGCGGATTCAGGAGACGCTGTGGTCATCCAGGGAGGCCACCTGGTGCGCACGATGGACACCGCCGAAGGAATGGCCCGCTATGAGCTGTGGCAGACCGGAGCACTTGACGAGCCTGTCAAACAGGCACTGGATGACATTCCCGAGGCGACCCTGACCGACTGGCGCGCCTCCGAAATCGCCGCAGGCGTGGCGTCACTTACCCCGGCCACCAGGGAAGGCTTTGTCCCGCAAATGCTGAACTGGCAGCACCTGGGCGGCATACACTTCAAAAAGGGATGCTATACCGGGCAGGAGGTGATCGCCCGTATGCATTTTCTGGGGCAACTGAAGAAAAGTCTGTTCCGGTTCTCCTGCGCCCAGACTGATCACCTGCCTGCCCCCGGAGAGGCCGTCATGAACGAGGATCGTTCTGTGGGCACGGTCATCAACTCTGTCCGTTTTTCCGATGGCACCGGCGAGCTTCTGGCCGTGGTGCGCCACGATGCCGCAGAGGCCAGCCTTGCACCCCAGAGTGCGCCAGCCGCGACCCTTTCTCCGCGCCCCCTGCCCTATCCGGTTTCTGAACGTGAACAGTCGGGGCCGTCTGATACATAAGTTGACAGGAAGAACCCGGAAAATTTGCTATAAAGTACCTAATATATCTGAAAATTTTGGCCTTCCCGGATTCTTCTGCTGGCCAGGTAACCCTCAACAGGCGGACCACAGCTGATTATGTCGAACATTGTTGAAACCATAAAAACCGATCTCACCGATGCCATTGATAACGACAAACTTGTACTCCCGACGCTTCCGGAAGTAGCGTTACAGGTTCGGGAAATTGCGGAAAACGAAGATTCCGCGATTATGGATCTGGTCAAGGTCATCAGCAATGACACAGCGCTTTCTGCGAGGATCATCCGTGTCTGCAACAGCCCTCTGTTCCGTGGCAGTCGCGCCATTGAAAACCTGAACATGGCGGTCAGCCGCCTTGGCATGGCCTATACCAGCAATCTGGCCATGGGCCTGGCCATGGAACAGATGTTTCAGGCAACATCCGACATGATCGACAAGCGTCTCCGGGCCACCTGGCAGAAGAGCACCGAGGTAGCGGGTGTGTGTCATGTGCTGGCGCAGCACTACACCAGGCTGAAGCCCGATCAGGCGACTCTGGCAGGGTTGGTGCATCTGATCGGGGTACTGCCGATTCTGCGCTATGTGGAGGATCGTGATATCCAGATCAGCGGTATCATGCTGGACAATGTGATTGAGGAAATCCACCCGCGCATTGGTTCGATGATTCTGCAGAAATGGGATTTCCCGAAGGAGTTGCAGAATGTGCCTCTGGAATATGCCAACTTGCATCGTGAGGTACCGGCTGCGGATTATGCGGACCTGGTGTTGGTAGCGAATCTGCAGTTGATCGCGGGTACGGATCATCCCTGGACGGAGGTGGACTGGAAGACGATTTCCGCGTTTGATCGGCTGGGATTGGATCCGGAGGTGGATATGAGCGAGGAAGAGGATCTGAATGCGCAGATGGAAGCGGCTATGGCGCTTCTTAAATAGTCCGGGGCTGGCCAGGGGGCCTGAAAAACTGGGGGCTGGCCGGAGGCGGGGGTATTTTTCTTCGGGAAAAGAACTCGCTGCGCTCAGACACCTTTTCCTGTCAGAGAAAATACCCCCGCCTCCGGCCGATCAGACTCTATTGCGGGCCGCCCTTCGCGGTCCTTTTAAGAGCTGGACTGACTTTTCCCGTATTGTTCCAGCAACTCTGATTTGCTTGGCAAGGACCAATCGACGGTGGGTAGACCGTTTTGCTGTAACCACTCGTTGGCCCGGGAAAAGTGCTTGCAGCCGAAGAAGCCGCGGTAGGCGCTTAGCGGGGACGGGTGCGGGCCGTCCAGTACCAGGTGTTTGCTGCGGTCGATGTGTTGTCCTTTCTTTTTCGCGTAACTGCCCCAGAGCAGAAACACCACGCCCTGCCGTTCCCGGTTGATGGTTTCGATAACACGATCAGTGAAGATTTCCCACCCTTTGCCCTGGTGGGCGCCGGCCTGGCCCTGGACGACGGTGAGGACACTGTTGAGCAGTAGTACGCCCTGGTCGGCCCAGGGTTGAAGGCAGCCGTGATCCGAGGGCTGGATGCCTAGGTCGCTCTGGATCTCCTTGAAGATGTTGACCAATGACGGTGGCGTGGCCACGTGGGGGCGCACGGAAAAGCACAGTCCGTGAGCCTGGCCGGGGCCGTGGTAGGGGTCCTGGCCGAGGATGACGACGCGGACCTGGCTCAGCGGGGTGCTGTTCAGGGCGTTGAAGCACAGGTGGCTGGGGGGAAACAGGGTTTTTCCCGCCCGTTCCTCCGCCGCCAGAAAGTCAGCCAGCTGTTGCATGTACGGCTGCCTGAATTCGTTGCCGAGATGCTCCGACCAGCCGCGGTTGGGCTTGAGCTGGTTTGCCAGTACTTCCACCGGCTGCATGTCAGCCCTCGTCTTTCTTTGCTTCCGCCTTGTGTTCCGGGCGCATGGCCGGGAACAGAATGACGTCGCGAATAGAGGCAGAGTCGGTCAGCAGCATGGCCAGGCGGTCGATGCCTATGCCTTCGCCAGCGGTTGGCGGCAGGCCGTATTCCAGTGCCATGATGTAGTCTTCATCGTAGAACATGGCTTCGTCGTCACCGGCATCTTTTTCCGCCACCTGGTCCTGAAAGCGTTCGGCCTGGTCTTCGGCATCGTTGAGCTCGGAGAAGCCGTTGGCGATTTCGCGGCCGCCGACGAAGAGTTCAAAGCGCTCAGTAACAAAGGGGTCATTGTCCTTGCAGCGGGCGAGCGGCGACACTTCTTTTGGATAATCGGTAATAAACGTCGGCTGCATCAGGCGGTGCTCGGCGGTCGCCTCGAAAATCTCGATCTGGACCTTGCCAAGCCCCCAGCCGTTCTTGATATAGATGCCAAGATCCTTTGCCAGTTGCCGGGCACCGGCTTCATCAGCCAGCTGTTCGCTCTTCATGTCGGGGTTGTGACGCAGAATAGCTTCCACCACTGTCAGCCGCTCGAACGGCTTGCCGAAGTCGTATTCAATGGTTTCTTCCTCACCGCTCGCCAGGGTGCGTGTATTCACCACCGTGGTGGTGCCCAGCACCTTCTGGGTGATGGTGCGCAGCATGTCTTCAGTCAGATCCATCAGGTCATTGTGGTCTGCGTAGGCCTGATAGAACTCCACCATGGTGAATTCCGGATTATGTCGGGTGGACAGCCCCTCATTGCGGAAGTTGCGGTTAATCTCGAACACCCGCTCAAAGCCGCCCACTACCAGGCGTTTGAGGAACAGCTCCGGCGCAATGCGCAGGTACATATCGATGCCCAGGGCGTTGTGATGGGTCACGAACGGTCGCGCCGTGGCACCACCCGGGATCACCTGCAGCATCGGGGTTTCCACTTCCATGAAATCCCGGTCTGTAAAGTACTGGCGCATGACACTGATGATCTTCGAGCGCGCATAGAACACCCGGCGGCTGTCCTCGTTCACCATCAGGTCAACGTAACGGTGACGGTAACGGGCCTCGGTATCGGTCAGGCCCTTGTGCTTCTCCGGCAGCGGCCGCAATGACTTGGTGAGTAGAGTGTACTCGTCCATGCTCACATACAGGTCGCCCTTTCCGGACTTGCACAGAACACCACGCACACCCACGATGTCGCCCAGATCCCAGTGCTTGGTGTCTTTCTGGACCTCCTTGGAGGCATAAATCTGGATGCGGCCGGTCATGTCCTGAACCACTTTGAACGCCTTACGATCCAGCATCATCCGGCCGGCAATGGCCACCACGATACCCATTTCCGCCAGCTCTTCCTTGCTCTTGTCGCCATATTTCGCCTGTAGCTCTGCAGCGGTGGCGTCGCGACGGAAGTTATTGGGAAAGGCGTTGCCTTGCTCGCGCATCTCGGCCAGCTTGGCGCGGCGCTCGGCAATCAGCTTGTTGTCCTCTGGCTGTGCATTCTGGGTGTGATCTGTCATGTTGGCTCACAAAAATCGGGAATTGTCCGGGTTAGCTTGGTTACGGCGCTGATTACAGCGCCATCTTCAGGCTGGCTTCGATAAACTTGTCGATATCGCCATCCAGCACCGCCTGGGTATTGCTGGTTTCCACCTTGGTACGAAGATCCTTGATCCGACCATCGTCCAGCACGTATGAGCGAATCTGGCTGCCCCAGCCAATGTCGGCCTTGGCGTCTTCCGCCCTCTGTTTCTCGGCGTTACGCTCCTGCATCTCGCGCTCGAACAGCTTGGCCTTGAGCTGCTTCATGGCCTGGTCTTTGTTCTGGTGCTGGCTTCGGCCAGCCTGACAGGCCACAACAATACCGGTCGGGTTGTGGGTCAGACGCACCGCGGACTCGGTCCGGTTAACGTGCTGACCCCCGGCGCCGGAGGCCCGGTACACGTCCACCCGCAAATCAGACGGGTCAATTTCGATCACGAAACTGTCATCCACTTCCGGGGATACGAAGACCGACGAGAACGAGGTGTGGCGGCGATTGCCGGAATCAAACGGGGATTTTCGCACCAGCCGGTGAACACCGGTTTCCGTGCGCAGCCAGCCGAACGCATAATCGCCCTGGACGTGAACGGTGGCACTCTTGATGCCTGCCACGTCGCCGTCCTGCAACTCGACGATCTCCGCCTTGAACCCGCGATGTTCGGCCCAGCGCAGATACATGCGCAGCAGCATGTTGGCCCAGTCCTGAGCCTCGGTGCCCCCGGAGCCGGCCTGAATCTCAAGGTAAGCGTTATTGGCGTCCATCTCGCCGGAGAACATGCGGCGGAACTCGAGTTTCTCGAGTTCTTTGTCGAGGCTTTCCAGGTCGGCTTCAATCTCTGCAACCGTACCCTCGTCCTCTTCCTCAGCCGCAATTTCCAGCAGGCCATCGGCGTCGTCCAGGCCAGTGGTGAGGTTGTCGATGGTACGTACAATCAACTCAAGATCAGACCGTTCTTTACCCAACGCCTGGGCCCGCTCGGGGTCTTCCCACACCGAGGGCACTTCCAGCTCGCGCTCTACTTCGGTCAGTCTCTCACTACGCTGATCGTAGTCAAAGATACCCCCTGAGCGCTTCAGTGCGCTCACGAAGGTCTTTTATCTTCGTAACAATGGGATTGATTTCCATGAAATCCTTACTCACTCTCGGAAAATGGATGCGATCAAAAATCAGACGCGAGATTCTACCGGAAATCTGTTTTTAAATCAGCCGGTGGGTTTTTTCTTAGGTTTGATCGGCATAGGGGTGGGGCTCTCCGAACTAGGCCAGAGGCTCCAGATAATCCACCAGAAGCTGTAGATTGGTACGCCCACGAAAGGTATTGGCATCCGGCTTGTACACCACCCGCGCTCCAGTCCGGGTATAGTCGGGCACTTCCGGACCAGTGTTGAAGGCGATGCCGTCGATGATGGCGCCGCCCTCTTCCGGCTGTAGAACCAGTTTCAGGTGGTTCTCGCCAACAATACGCTGACTGACCACGCGGAAGTTGCCGTCGAACAGCGGCTCCGGGAAATGCTGCCCCCAGGGGCCGGCGCGTTTCAGCAGCGTGGCAGTATCCAGATGGAGTTCGTCCGCGCTCAGGGGGCCATCGGTGGTGATGGCAGCTTCCAGATCTTCGACCCGCAGGGTATCTCGTACGGCCCTGTCGAAGGCCTCGCTGAAGGCGTCCAGGTCGCTGCGGGACAGGGTCATGCCGGCGGCCATGGCATGGCCACCGTATTTCTTCATCATGCCCGGATGGCGGGCGTCGACCACTGCAAGCACGTCCCGGATATGCAGGCCCGGAATAGAGCGGGCGGAGCCCTTGATATCCTCGCCATTGTCGTCCGGAGCAAAGGCAATGGTCGGGCGGTGAGTCTGCTCGCGAATGCGGGCGGCCAGTATACCAATCACGCCCTGGTGCCAGTCGGTGTCGAACAGGGCCAGCCCCCAGGGCAGGCCCTCAACATCCAGCGACATGGACGCCAGCAGGTCCTGGGCCTGGGTTTTCATGTCTTTTTCTATGGTGCGCCGTTCGCGATTGAAGCTGTCGAGCTCACAAGCCAGGCGCTGGGCCTCGTCGCGGCTGTCGGCCAGCAGACAGGAAATACCCACGCTCATATCGTCCAGGCGACCGGCCGCATTGAGTCGCGGGCCAACCACGAAACCGAGATCGGTGGAGCTGATCTCACTGTGGTCGCGGCCCGCCACCTCCAACAATGCCAGAATACCCGGGCGGGCTTCACCCTGACGGATGCGGCGCAGACCCTGTTCCACAAAAATGCGGTTGTTGTGGTCCAGCGGCACCACGTCCGCCACGGTACCCAGGGCGACCAGATCCAGCAGGCTGCCAAGATTCGGCTGCGGATCCGGCAGCAGGCCCTGCTCTCGCAGATGCTTTCGCAAGGCCGTCAGCACATAGAACATGACACCCACACCCGCCGCATTCTTGCTCAGAAACGGACAGCCGGGCTGGTTGGGATTCACGATGGCGTCAGCGTCAGGCAGGACTTCCCCGGCCAGATGGTGATCGGTCACCACCACCTTTATGCCCAGATCCCGGGCAACACGCACGCCCTCGACCGCTGAAATACCGTTGTCCACCGTAACCAGCAGATCAGGCAGTAAACCCTCCTCCTGAAGCCGGTGGATGATTCCCGGCGTCAGTCCGTAGCCATCGGAAAACCGGCTGGGCACCCGGAAATCGATGTCGTTAAGTCCCAGCATACCCAGCCCCAGCATGGCGACTGCCGTGCTGGTGGCGCCATCGGCGTCGAAGTCCCCCAGGATCATTACCCGCTGCTGTTTGGTGATCCCCTCTGTCAGCAACTCCACGGCGCGGGCGATTCCCCGCAGATCCATGGGAGAAGCCAGATGCTTCAGGGTATAAGTCAACTCTTCATCGCAAGTTACACCACGAGCGGCATAGAGGCGGCGCAGAAGTGGGGGCAGGTTATGTCCCCAGTCCGACGTATTATCGGAACCGGGGCGGCGCAGAATTTTTTTTGGTGTCATACCGGTCAGGTATTCTTCCAGTGCTTCGCGATAAAGTCCTGCACTGCAGGCAGGTCGTTATCCAGCACGGTGTATTGTTCTTCCCGCTCGAACAGGTCCGCCATGTGCAGCGGTAGCGAGGGCTCGGCCTTGACCCCGGAACGCAGCACCGCATCCGGGAACTTGGCCGGATGAGCAGTACCCAGGGTAATCATGGGAATGGCCAAATCCCGACGACAGTTTCGGGCCGCCCGGACACCAATGGCAGTGTGCGGATCCAGCAGGTATTCGTTCTGCTCGAAGATTTCACGAATAGTGTCGGTGGTGTCCTCGTCGCCCACCGCATCGCTGTCGAACAGCTTGCGGGCATTTTTCCAGCGGTATTCCTCGATACTCACCGGCCCCCTGGAGGCGTTTTCCAAAAGCTCTTTGACAGCGATTCCATCACGCCCGTGCAGATCAAACAGCAGCCGCTCGAAGTTACTGGACACCATGATGTCCATACTCGGCGACAGGGTATGCTCCAGCTGCAGCTGCTCGTAACGGTTGCCGCTCATGAATCGGTGCAGGATGTCGTTACGGTTGGTGGCAATGACCAGTTGGGAGATGGGCAACCCCATTTTCCTGGCCAGGTAACCGGCAAAGATATCGCCGAAATTACCGGTTGGCACTGAAAATGCCATGCTGCGGTCGGGCCCACCAAGGGCCAGGGATGCGTGAAAATAATAGACAATCTGGGCCATGATCCGGGCCCAGTTGATGGAATTCACTGCGGCAAGCTGGGTTTTTCCGCCCAGGAAAGACTGATCACCGAAACTCGATTTTACCATGCGCTGACAGTCATCAAAGTTGCCACGCACCGCGATATTGTGGATGTTGTCACCCTTCACGGTGGTCATCTGGCGGCGCTGCACTTCGGAAACACGCTCGTGGGGATGCAGGATAAAGATGTCGACGTGCTTGCAGCGACGACAACCTTCGATGGCTGCGGAACCGGTATCGCCGGACGTTGCCCCCATGATCACCACGTGCTGCTGACGCTTCTCCAGCACGTAATCGAGCAGACGCCCCAGCAGTTGCAAGGCAAAATCCTTGAAGGCCAGGGTGGGGCCACGGAACAGTTCCATGACCCACTCGTTGGTGTCCAACTGAACCAGTGGCGCAACCGCCTTGTGGGTGAACACATCACCGTAGGTCTCATCCAGCATTCTGCGGAAATCTTCCGCAGGAATGGCATCGTCCACGAACGGATGCATTACCTTGAAGGCCAGCTCGCTGTAGGAAAGCCCACGCCAACTGCGGATTTCTTCAAGGCTGAAATGAGGCAGGGATTCCGGGACATAGAGGCCACCGTCGGTGGCCAGGCCTGTCAGCAGGACATCTTCAAAGCCCAGGGCGGGAGCTTTGCCCCGTGTACTGATGTATCTCACCTTGCGTTCCTGTCAGTTAAAGTTTTCGGCACGAATGCGAACGACCTTGCCATCGATGTCGCTGAGGGCTTCCAGTTCTTCAATGGCGCGGTTGATCTGGCGCTCCTGAACCGTGTGGGTCAGAATGATCACCGGAATACGGCCGTCTTTCAGCTCGGATTCCTTCTGCATGATGGACTCGATGTTGATGCCGTGTTCGCTGAGCGTGGACGCTACTTTCGCCAGCACACCGGGGCGATCCAGCGCCTGGATACGCAGATAATAGGCTGACTGGACATCTTCCATGGACAGCACCGGAAGATCCTCCATGGCCGCCGGCTCAAAACCGAGGTAAGGCACACGCTGGTTGCTTTCAGCAGCGACGGAGCGGGCCGCATCGATAATATCGGCAATCACCGCGGAGGCAGTGGCCTCGTCACCAGCCCCCGGGCCGTAATACATGGTCTGGCCGACCGCATCGCCATCCACCAGCACCGCGTTCAGTACGCCGTCGACCTGGGCAATCAGGTGACTGCGGGGAACCAGTGTCGGATGAACGCGCAGTTCGATGCCCTCATCGCGCCGCCGGGCAATACCCAGATGCTTGATGCGATACCCCAAAACTTCGGCATGGGCGATGTCGTAGGGAGTAATCTCGGAAATCCCTTCGGTATAGGCTTTTTCGAACTGGAGCGGCACGCCAAACCCGGCCGAGGCCAGAATGGTCAGCTTGTGGGCGGCGTCGATGCCCTCCACGTCAAAGGTGGGATCGGCCTCTGCATAACCCAGATCCTGGGCTTCTTTGAGCACCTCCGCAAATTCGCGGCCCGCGCGCATTTCGGTCAGGATGTAGTTACCCGTGCCGTTGATGATGCCGGCGATCCAGTCGACCCGGTTGGCCGCCATGCCCTCACGAACCGCCTTGATAACGGGAATCCCGCCGGCGACACCCGCCTCGTAGGAAACAATCACGTTTTCCTTGGCGGCGGCTTCGAAGATCTCATTGCCATGGACCGCTATCAGGGCCTTGTTGGCGGTCACCACGTGCTTGCCATTCTTGATGGCTGCCAACACCAGTTCCCGCGCAGTATCGTAGCCACCAATCAGTTCCACCACAATATCCACAGACGGATCATTCACCACATCGAACACGTCGGTGCTGAACGGGATATCACCCAGATCAATATCCTTGCGGGGGGTGCGTGTCGCCACCCTGGCAATCCGGATATTGAAACCTGTCCGGCCCTTGATCAGGCCAGCGTTTCGGGTCAGTACGTTGAACGTACCACCACCGACCGTTCCCAGTCCGCAGATTCCGACATTAACGTCTTTCAAGCTTTCACCTCTGTTCCCGATGGGTTGCTGTGGGGAGCGACAGTATAACGGTTAACGTGCGCCCGAATAAGCCCTGACCGATACAACAGGCAGAGCGTCAGACCGGTAGACTATCAGAGCAGCCCCAGGCCTTCAGCCAGTTTTTCTGCCGGCACGTAACCAGGCACGATGTTACCGTCATCCAGCACAATCGCCGGGGTACCTGTCACACCGATCCGGCCGCCCAGCTGAAACTGCTCCGCGACCGGATTTTCACAGCTCCGCTCCTGCACACTGCGTCCCTGCTTGGCGGCATCCATGGCTGCCTGCTGGTCATCGGCACACCAGACAGAAATGTATTTACGGAATGAAGGCGTGTTGGGCCCGGAGCGGGGAAAACCATAATAATGAACGGTAATACCCATTTCATTGAGCTGTGGCACTTCGTCGTGCATTTTGCGGCAGTAGGGACAGTCAATATCGGTAAACACGGCAATCGAGGCTTTTTCCGGCCCCTTGGCCGCATAACTGATCACCCCTCTGTCACCAAACTCGTCCATTGTCCTGGCCCTTTGTGTCGCCCTTCTCTGCTCGGAGACGTTGGCGATGCCATTGTCGGTCACTTTCAGGAGATCTCCGGTGAGGATGTACTGGCCATCAGCGGTGGTAAAAATGGTGTCACCGTTATTACTGTAGACCTCGTACAGGCCCTCAGCTTCCGACTTGCGGATCTCCGAGATTTTGAGACCCGGAACGGCTGCCGTCAGTTTTTCAGCAATCGTATCCTCGATCTCACCCGCTTGCAGGGTTGATGTTGCGGCCATGGCCAGGGCAACGGTGGCAAACAGCAGGCAGTACTTGAACAGGCTCTTGGTCAACATATCGGTTTCCGGTTTCCTGGGCTCAGAGGGAGTTCAGTTATCAGGGCAACGGGTTTCCCGCCGCGTTGATGCGACACTGCCCGCAACAGAAAGTTCAGTGTAACAAGGCCTATCGCTGCCGCCTAACCAGACGGGGCACTAGCCCCGTGGATGATGGGACTGGTGCAGTGACTGCAAGCGTTGGCGCGCTACATGGGTATATATCTGTGTAGTGGACAGATCGGAATGGCCCAGCAGCATCTGCACGACCCTCAAGTCGGCACCATTATTCAGCAAATGGGTCGCAAAGGCATGGCGCAGGGTGTGGGGTGACAGATGCTTGTGGATTCCCGCCCGGGCAGCGTAGTGTTTGATCCGATGCCAGAAGGTCTGCCGGGTCATCGCGGCGGGTCGGTTTCCGGGAAACAGCGCATCACAGGGTCGCCCCTTGAGAAGCTCGCCCCGCCCTTCCTTCATATACCGCAGCAGCCAGTCGATGGCTTCTTCACCCAGGGGAACCAGACGCTCCTTGTTACCCTTGCCGATAATCCTGACCACACCCTGACGCAGATTAACTTCATCAACACTCAGCTCTACCAATTCCGAGACTCGCAAACCACAACCATACAGAATCTCCATCATGGCCTTGTCGCGAAGCTCAATGGGAACCCCGGGGTCGGGTTCCGCCAGCAGATTATCCACATCTTCCTCGGACAGGGAATCCGGCAGCCTCCTGGGGAGCCTCGGACTGTCGATGCGTAGCGTCGGGTCTTCGGAAATCACCCCCTCACGCAGAAGATAGCGATAGAAGCGGCGCAGACCTGAGAGGCGGCGGGCGGCCGTGGAGGTCTTGAAGCCGTCCGCCAATCCGCGGGATATCCATGCCAGTAAATCGGTGCGCCGCACCTCTGTCAGCAAGGGTTTACCCGGCTGCTCCCGCAACCAGGCCGCCAGGCGCTCAAGGTCGCTGCGGTAGGCTTGACGGGTATTTTCGCCCAATCCGTCCTCAAGCCAAACGGCATCGGTAAACCGCAGGATGACACCCTCGTCATGGGGTCGCAATTCGGCCCGCGTTGTGGTTTTCCGGCTCATGACAGCTTACCCGAGGCGGACCGCGCCGACGCAGGTCCGGCGAATGCACACGAAAAAGGCAGCCAGTGGCTGCCTTTTCGACGAACTGTAATCAGCAAACCGCTGCTGCTCAGCCCAGCTTTTCCTTGATGCGAGCCGCCTTGCCAGACAGGTCGCGGAGGTAGTAAAGCTTGGCCTGACGAACGTCGCCGCGACGCTTCACGCTGATGCTGTCGATCAGCTTCGAGAAGGTCTGGAAGGTACGCTCGACACCAACACCGTAGGAAATTTTGCGTACGGTGAAGGAAGAGTTCATGCCACGGTTGCGCTTGCCGATAACCACGCCTTCGAACGCCTGCAGACGCTCACGGTTGCCTTCGGTTACACGGACCTGGATAACCACGGTATCACCCGGCGCAAAGGCAGGGATTTCCTTGGTCATCTGCTCTGATTCAATCTGACTGATGATGTTGTTCTTACCGCTCATCGTTAGTGCTCCTGATACCCAATCTTTTAATGCCCTGATGATTCAGAGGCACCCGGTTCGTTTAAAATCTCTTCCAGCAGCTCACGCTCTTCGTCCGTAAAAACCCGCTTTTCCAGCAGGTCGGGGCGTCGCTCCCGGGTTCGCCTCAACGACTGCTTCAGTCGCCAACGCCGGATCTGATCATGGTGACCGCCCAATAAAATATCCGGCACCGCCTGACCTTCGTAGACCTCGGGCCGGGTGTAGTGCGGACAATCCAGCAAACCGTCAGCAAAGGAGTCCTGCTCTGCCGACTGCGCATGACCCAGCGCTCCGGGGATGAGGCGTGCAACCGCATCAATAACAGCCATAGCCGCGAGTTCGCCACCGGACAGCACAAAGTCTCCCAATGAAACTTCCCGATCGACTTCCGCCGAAATCAGGCGCTCGTCGACACCCTCGTATCGTCCGGCGATCAGGATGAGGCTGTCCTCTGCCGCCAGCGACTCGACTACTCCCTGATTCATCGGCTCCCCCTGCGGAGAGAGATAAACCACGCAGGCCTTTCCGGGTGCCGATTCTTTAGCCATCTGAACCGCATCCCGCAGTGGCTGAATTTTCATCAGCATGCCGGGGCCGCCGCCGTAGGGCCGATCGTCAACCGTGCGATGACGATCATGGGTAAATTCCCGAGGATTCCAGACCCTGAAGGTCAGCAGACCCTCACGAACCGCTCTGCCGGTAATCCCGTAATCTGTCACCGCAGCAAACATCTCGGGAAACAGACTGACTGCGCCAATCCACACCCGTCAGAACTCCGGATCCCAGTCTACTACCAGGCGCGAGCTGGCCAGGTCCACGCTCCGCACCACTTGGTCCGGGCGATAGGGAATCAGCCGCTCGCGCTGGTCAATGGAGGCGTCGGTCGCCCTCACCACCAGGACATCGTTGGAGCCTGTCTCTATCAGATGGTGCACTTTGCCCAGGCACTCATCTTCAACCGTGAATACGTCCAGCCCTTCCAGCTGATGCCAGTAGTACTCCCCTTCAGGAAGCTCCGGCAACTCTTCGGTAGACACTATAACGTCGGCACCACAGTAGCTGCGCGCCACTTCACGATCATCAATACCTTTCAGCCTGACGACGATCCCCTGGCCTTGCCGGCGACCTTCCTCAAGCTTTGCAGGAATACGCTTACCATCGTGGACCAGCGTCCAGTCACGGTAATTCAGTATGCCTTCTTTGGGGTCGGTAAAAGAGAAAACCTTGAGCCACCCTTTAACCCCAAACACCGAGGTAATCTGACCGATCACAGTTTCCTGCGAATGCTGAGCCATATTCGAACCCCGGACGTTAAACGTTATTGCTTACTGTGCCGCAGCGCCTTTCAGCAGCTGAGCGACGCGCTCGCTGGTCTGTGCGCCCTGGCCCAGCCAATGATCAATGCGATCGCGATCAATACGCAGGCGCTCTTCCTGGCCGCGGGCGACCGGGTTGAAGAAACCGACGCGCTCGATAAAACGACCGTCGCGGGATTTGCGGCTGTCTGTCACTGTCAGATGGTAGAACGGGCGCTTCTTGGAGCCACCACGAGCCAAACGGATAATTACCATTTCGACCAATATCCTGTTCTGTTGAACGAACTTTGTACGATTCACACCCGCCAAACCAAGGCCGGCGCGAAGACCCATACTCGAAAGGGGCGCTATTCTATGCTAAATGAACGCCAAAGAAAACAGGGAATACATCCCGGTTTCTACATACGCCCACGGGGCGGCATTCCGCCACCTCCTCCGCCCGGCGGCATCATACCGCCAAGACCGCGCATCATGTTAGCCATTCCGCCTTTCTTGCCGAATTTCTTCATCATTTTCTGCATTTGCTTGTGCTGCTTCAACAGCCGGTTGATATCCTGGATCTGGGTACCGGAACCGCTCGCAATGCGGCGTTTGCGGGAGTTGTTGATCACATCCGGGTAACGGCGCTCTTTCGGGGTCATCGAGCAGATGATGGCCTCCATCTGACCCATGGACTTGTCGTTCACCTGCTGCTGGGCCATCTGCGCCATCTGCCCCATACCCGGCAGCTTGTCCATCAGGCCCCCGATGCCACCCATACTTTTCATCTGCTGCAACTGGTCGCGGAAGTCCTCAAGGTCAAAGCTCTTGCCTTTCTTGATCTTCTTGGTCAGCTTCTGGGCTTTTTCCTGATCAATCTTGCGCTCGGCTTCCTCGATCAGGGAAAGCACATCCCCCATTCCCAGAATCCGTGACGCCACCCGGTCGGGATGGAAGGGCTCCAGGGCATCGGACTTCTCCCCCACACCCAGGAACTTGATCGGTTTGCCGGTAATGTGCCGCACTGACAGCGCAGCGCCACCACGTGCGTCACCATCGGTCTTGGTGAGAACCACACCGGTCAGCGGCAGTGCATCGTTGAACGCCTTGGCGGTGTTGGCAGCGTCCTGACCCGTCATGGCATCCACCACGAACAAGGTTTCAACCGGGTTCACCGCCTTGTGCAGGCGACCAATCTCACCCATCATCTGTTCGTCAACGTGCAGACGTCCCGCGGTATCGAGAATAACCACATCAATGTGTTTCTTGCGGGCGGCGTCCATCGCTCCGTTGGCAATATCAACAGGGTCCTGGTCCGCGGAGCTGGGGAAGAACTCTACCCCGACTTCCCCGGCCAGGGTCTCCAGCTGACGTATCGCCGCAGGACGATATACGTCGGCACTCACCACCATCACCGATTTCTTGTGCCGCTCTTTCAGGAATCGGGAGAGTTTGGCAACGGTGGTGGTCTTACCCGCACCCTGCAAACCCGCCATCATGATCACCGCCGGCGGCGCTACCGCCAGATTGAGGGACTCGTTGCCGTCCCCCATCACGCGCTCCAGCTCCTGCTGGACCACTTTCACGAATACCTGCCCCGGGCTCAGGCTGCGCTGAACTTCCTGGCCAATGGCCCGCTGACGTACGCCCTCTATAAACGCCTTGACCACTGGCAGGGCAACGTCCGCCTCCAAAAGCGCCATGCGAACTTCGCGCAGCGTTTCCTTTATATTGTCATCGGTCAGCCGCGCCTGACCTGATATCTTGCGCAGACTGCCGGAGAGTCGGTCCTGGAGGTTTTCAAACATGTTGCTCTTCCGTACCCGAATTAATGGAGTGCATGAATCACGGGAACCCGATCAGGTTCCTTGATTCCTGTTGCATAATCGCGACATTATAACCAGACTATCGCCCTGAAACGACCAGCCCGGTCAAATCGGCGTCAAACCCCGCCGACCCCCAGACAGAGAGTGGTTAAAAGGAAGTCATGGGAACGCTGATTCTCGCGGTCACCTCGTTATTACTATACAGCATCGGCACTGCTCTGCAGGCGCTCAGCTTCAGAGGCCGGGTGCATACCAATATTGCAATTACCACCCTCATCGGCATGCTGGCACTGACCGCCCACGGTCTTCTGATCGCCGAGACAGTTCACCGGGAAGGCGGGTTCAATTTCGGATTCTTCCAGAGCTCGGTGCTGATTTCCTGGCTGATTGTCTTCCTGTTGCTCGGCCTCAACCTTCGCAAGCCGGTCCAGAGCCTCTTCCTTGGCGTTTATCCCATTGCAGCCCTGACCATCGTCATGGGACTGATCACCCACTCATCCTCCCGCCTGGTCCCCGAATACAGCTACGGCATGCTCTCCCATATTGCGCTGTCGGTTACAGCCTACAGCCTGTTCACCCTCGCGGCCATACAAGCGGCGTTGCTGTACCTGCAGAACCGCCAGTTAAAACACAACTACAACAGCATACTGATCAGAAACCTGCCGCCTTTGCAGACCATGGAATCCCTGCTGTTTGAAATGGTCTGGGCGGGGGTAGTGATGCTGGTGCTGGCCATTGTTACCGGCGCCGTCTTTATCGACGATATCTTTGCCCAGGACCTGGCTCACAAAACCGTGTTCTCGCTGCTGTCTCTGGTTGTCTTCCTGGCATTGCTGACAGGGCGCTATACCCGTGGATGGCGTGGCATCACAGCCAGCCGATGGACGCTGGCGGGCTGCGCCCTGCTGATGGTGGCCTTCTATGGCAGCAAGTTTGCCCTTGAGATGGTATTTCATCGAGGCGGCTGAACCGACCTCCATTCGTGGGGCCAGTACTTGACACCCCGAACCCCGACCGCCTATTTTCGCTACTTGTCAGCCACATAAGGATACCCCGACTTGAACGAGACATCGCTTACCGCGCTGTTCATCATCCTGGTAGGACTGATCGTACTCTCCGGATTTTTTTCAAGCTCCGAAACCGGCATGATGTCGCTCAACCGCTACCGGTTGAAGCATATGGCCAAGACCGGCCACAAGGGTGCCAAACGGGCCCAGGCACTGCTGAACCGCACGGATCAGCTGATCGGCGTCATCCTTATTGGCAACAATTTCGTCAACATTTTTGCCTCCGCCATTGCCACGGTTATCGCCATACGGATCTGGGGCGACGCAGGCATTGCCATTGCCACCGTGCTGCTGACCATTGTCATACTGATTTTTGCTGAAGTAACACCCAAAACCCTCGCGGCGCTGTTCCCGGAGAAAATTGCCTTTCCTGCCAGCCATGTACTGGGCCCGCTGCTAAAAATCCTGTACCCGGTAGTCTGGGCCGTTAATCTGTTCACCGGCGCCATTCTCAAAATTATCGGCGTATCTGCCAACGACGTTGCCAACGAACACCTCAGCCGCGAAGAACTCAGGACCCTTGTCAACGAGGCAGGGGCACTGATTCCGGCGAAGCACAAGGACATGCTGGTCAGCATTCTCGACCTCGAAAAGGTAACCGTTAATGACATCATGGTCCCCCGAAACGAAGTGGTCGGCATTGACCTTGAGGACGACCTGGACACCATCCTGCGCCAACTGAGAAGCAGCCAACATACCCGGCTGCCAGTCTTCAAAGGCGACATCAACAACATACAGGGCGTGCTTCACCTGCGTAATGTCTCCAGACTGCTGCTACAGGATGACATCAACAAGACCATGCTGATGCAGCTTTGCCGGGAGCCCTACTTCGTTCCGGAAAGCACGCCACTGAACACCCAACTGATCAACTTCCAGAAGCAAAAGCGACGCTTCGGCATCGTGGTGGACGAATACGGGGAAGTTCTTGGCCTGGCCACCCTGGAGGACATACTGGAAGAGATTGTCGGCGAGTTTACCACCGATTACGCCGCCACAAGCCCGGACATCATTCCCCAGGACGACGGCACTTTCATTATCGATGGCACATCAGCCGTCAGGACCATCAACAAAGCCCTGGGCTGGAAACTGCCGATTGACGGCCCCAAGACTCTCAACGGACTGATCACCGAAACCCTCGAAAACATTCCGGAAACCAACGTCTGCCTGAAAGTCGGCGGCCATCGGGTTGAAGTCCTGCAGATCAAGGACAACGTGGTCAAGGCTGCCATCGTTCACCCCAAGAAACGGAAAAAGCGCGCGACCAGCTAGATCATCGAGTTATAACAGGAATATCTTTAGAAAGATCAAAATTTAATCTTTCCCCTTGACCGCACGGCCGTTCCCGCCAAGACTGAAGATGTACAACAAAACAATAATTAACAGGAGTATGTCCATGAGTCTAACCCATACGGTGGGTCTGCTTACGCATCCGGATCGCGAATGGGAAGCCATTCGCAACGAGCCGGAATCCCTCGGCAAGCTTTACTTCGGTCACGTTCTGCTGTTGGCACTAATCCCGGCACTGGCCGGTTTCTACGGCAGCACCCAGGTTGGCTGGCAGATTGGTGACGGCCAGGTGATCAGGCTGACATCCACCAGCGCCCTTCAGCTTTCCGTACTCTTCTACGGAGCCATGCTCGCAGGCATATTTATCATCGGGCGCTTCATTGACTTTTTTGCGGCCACCTACGAGGTCAAAGACAGCACTCCGAGAGGAATCACACTGGCGGCCTACACCGCCACACCGGTGTTTATGCTGGGCATTATTGCGGTATATCCCAACATCTGGGTAAACATGATCGTGGGGCTTATTGCCGTTGCCTATGCTGTCTACCTCCTCTACGAGGGGCTGCCGATACTGATGAAAATACCGGAAGACCGCGGCTTCATGTTTGCCACCGCCGTACTGACCGTCGGGTTGGTCATGTTTGTCGGCCTGCTCGCCATTACCGTGGTGATCTGGAGTGTGGGCATCGGCCCGGTGTATGTAAGCTGACACCAGCCGACAGGATCCTCTGAAAGCCGGGAGACCATCGGGTCTCACGGCATTTTTTATTTAACGACTCTGTTAGCATTTGGTCATGTTACCAAGTGTTAAAATGAGGTAGATTTAACTTATAAATAATAAACACGGTTGTAAGCTCGGTCATGTATCCGGTTGAGGCGTACACAGGAGTCGGCCATGAATAAGCAGTCCGGCATACATTATCTCCGCGAGCACCGGGAGGCTGGGAGTTCAAACCCCGTACCTGCACAGGTGGTCCGTATTCGTGACACTGTTGTTGCCGGACTGGGAGATTTGTTGCAGGGTGCATTTGACGCAGTTGATGACTCGCTGTTCGAGCTGGCAAACAATGCCAGGAGCAATAACGAGCAGAACCGCTATTTTGAAGCCATGCGCGAAATCCGTATCAAACGGAAGGGCGTTGAACGCCATTTCCAGAATGCAGTTGCCCAGCTGTTTGCGAACCCACCCCGTAGCGGTACCGTGACAGCCGAGGAAAGCCTCGCCAATCAGACCAGCCCCGACAGCCTGTCGCTGGTGGGAGATGACGACCTGGAAGAACAGGTTGCCCTGAACGCGATGATTACCAAGTCCAAGGTCCATTTTCAGGGCCCGCTGCTTCAGCTGCAGACCCGATTCAGTGTCGTCTACCCTGGCGCAAGCGAAGAAATACCAGTCAACCCCATGGCGCCTGAACACCTGTGCAGTGCCTTTGTTGAGGCCATCCAGGCCCTTGAGATCCAGATCCGCGAGCGTCTGATCCTGCTCAAGCAGTTTGACCGTTACGTGGTATCGAACCTGGGCATGTTGCTCGATGAGGCCAATCGCATACTGATTCAGGCCGGCGTCATTCCAAATTTCCGGTACCATGGTACGGCCGGCGAGCAACATGACCCCTCTGCACAGGGTCCGGCGGCGGAACAGCCCGCCGATCAGAGCACCTCTGCCTCGGGCGGTCAGCAGGGGCATCATGAAGGCGCCATGTTCGAGCAGATCAGGCAAATGCTCGCCCATCAACGCGCCAATGCCGGCATCCCGCCCAGGGCTTCAGACCCAACCGTCCATGTGATTGGCGGCGCAGAACTCGCCAACCTGCTGGGGGCGCTCCCCCAGCAACCCCGGGGTGAGCAGGTCAGCGGTAACCTGAGCTCCGGTGAGCCGGTGATTGTCGATCTGTACCAGGTGGTCGAGCAACTGCTTGCCCAGGCCGGAACCACCAGCGATGGCAAGAAGCCAGCGCTGAATGAAATGGACGAGGACCTGATTAACCTGGTCTCCATGCTGTTCGAATTCATTCTTGATGATTATAACCTGTCAGCGCCTGTCCAGGTGCTGATCAGTCGCCTGCAGATTCCCATCCTCAAGGTGGTAATCAAGGACAGAACGTTCTTCAGCAAAGCCAGCCACCCGGCCCGCCGACTGCTTAATTCACTTGCCCGTGCCGGCATCGGCTGGAGCGAGAGCGACGAGAAAACCCGGGATAAACTTTACGAGCAGATCCATGCCGTTGTCGCCCGTATCCTGAATGAATTCGACGGTGATGTGACCCTTTTCGCAACCCTGGGCGATGAGTTTGAACAGTTTCTGGCCCGGGAAAACCGCAAGTCTTCCCTGGTGGAACAGCGTACCCGGGAATCGGAACGTGGCCGTATCAAATCCCAGAAGGCGCAGGAAACAGTGGATCAGCTACTGCAGAAAAAGCTGGCGCGTTACAAGCTGCAGGAACCGGTCCGGAATATTCTGTTGAACGGCTGGAGCCGGGTCATGTTTCTGGCCTATCTCCGGGACGACGTGGAACATCGCTGGCTGCAGACCGTTCGGGTTGTGGACGACCTGATATGGTGCCTTTACCCCCATCAGGACGACGAGGAGCGTGACCAGTGGGTCCGCGTTGTGCCCGGGCTTTTGAAGTCCCTCAGGGCCGGTCTTGAGGAAGTTTCCTACAATTCATCCAGACTGGATGAAATGATGTCGGATCTCAAGCATGAGCTGACCGAAGCGTTCCGCGCCAATGCGCTTGCCGAAGCCATGGAGGACATTCCAGCGCCGGAAGCCGAGGATGAGGACGACCCGGTCAATCACCAGACCGCCATACAACGGCAGCAGGAGCTGGAGGATGCAGCAATCGCCGAGTATGTGGCACAGATAGATGAAATAGAGATTGGCAACTGGGTGGAGTTCAATCTGGTGAACGGCGCCAGCTTCCGCTGCAAGCTGTCCGCCATTATCGAAGAAGCAGAGTGTTTCGTCTTTGTTAACCGCATGGGGCTGAAGGTTATCGAGAAGTCCCGGACCGATCTCGCTCACGAGATGCGGCGGGGGCGCCTGACTGTTCTTGAACAGGGGGCGCTGATCGACCGGGCCCTGGACGCCGTTGTAGGGAGTCTGCGGAGCAAGACGGGATAAGCGGTCGTCCCGTGCGGAGGCGCTTCCGGGGTTGAACTGATCGTTGCCCCGGAAGCGCTTATCGAAACCGGATTTTCAGGCTTCGGCCTGCTTGACGGCTGCCTTGACCTGCTCGGCCAGTTCACCACTCTCGGACATCTCCAGAATGATGTCGCAACCACCGACAAGCTCGCCGCTGATATAAAGCTGCGGGTAGGTTGGCCAGCTTGAGTAGACTTTCAGCCCTTCACGCAACTCCTGATTATCAAGGATATTCACAAAGGCAAACCGCTCGCCACAAGCCATCAGGGCCTGAACGGTTTTGGCGGAAAAGCCACACTGTGGCGCCTGCGGCGTACCCTTCATGTAAAGGATAATGGGGTTTTCTTCAAGCTGGCTCTTAATGGTTTCGTTGATATCCATTGCACTTACCTCTCATTGAAACGGGATGGGCCTTGCGGTTACCCGACTGGCCCCATTGTACACGTACCGGCATTGCCACCAAACACCGACATTGATCCAGCACAACCACGTGACCGGCGGCGTTGTCTTCAGAACCCTGACGGGCTAGACTTGAGCCCCTGCCTTCCAGGAAGCCAGGCAACCCCCGTCTTACTTTCCCGCCAGTGCGGCCTTCGCCGCCCGCTGGCGTATTGTTGTTTCAGGACAATGACCTCTGCGGGCCGGTTGTAACACGAACACGCACCGGAACTCGGACACAGGGTTATCGATCAACTAAGGGCCATAGCATGGCAGCAAGACACTTTCTCACACTCAATGACCTCAGCTCTGATGAGCTCGAGCAACTGCTGGATCACGGCACCCGACTCCGCAACGAGTGGCGCCATGGCACCTTGCGCGAGACCCTGAAGAACCGCGTTCTGGCCATGATCTTCGAGAAATCCTCCACCCGTACCCGGGTTTCCTTTGAAGCAGGCATGACACAGCTCGGGGGCGCGGCCCTGTTCCTGTCTCCCCGCGATACCCAACTCGGCCGTGGAGAGCCCATCGAGGATTCTGCCATCGTGATTTCCAGCATGGTGGACGCGGTGATGATCCGCACCTTCGCCCACAGCACCGTCGAGAACTTTGCGGCAGCCTCGAGAGCTCCTGTTATCAACGCGCTCACGGATGATTTCCATCCCTGCCAGTTGCTAGCCGACATGCAGACCTACCGCGAACATCGCGGCAGTATCCGCGGTGGCACCGTGGCCTGGATCGGTGACGGCAATAATATGTGCCAGTCCTATATCAATGCGGCCGTGCAGTTCGGATTCAACCTCCGCGTGGCCTGCCCGGAAGGCTATGAGCCGGACAGCAGCCTGATTGAGGACCAGGGTCAGCAGGTGTCAATTGTTCGTGACCCCGCCGAAGCGGCCAAAGGTGCAGACCTGCTGGTTACTGACGTTTGGGCGTCCATGGGCCAGGAGGACGAGCAGAGAGCCCGGCAGAAGGCTTTTCGCAACTATCAGATCAATCCGGAATTGATGAAACTGGCAGACAAGGACGCTCTGTTCATGCACTGCCTGCCGGCCCATCGTGGCGAGGAGATCTCTGCAGACATGATGGACCACCCCCGCTCCGTGGTCTGGGACGAAGCCGAGAATCGCCTGCATGCGCAAAAAGCATTGCTCGAGTTCCTGATACTCAATCGACTGGACTGACTGGATGACTGAAAGCCTGGTAAAGCCTACCGACTGGCTGCTGGAAGTAAACAATCTCTCCTGCGGCTATGGCGACGGCTCTGTAGTGACGGACGTCAGCTTTGCCCTTAGCCACGGCGACATCGGCTGCCTGCTGGGGCCGAGCGGATGCGGGAAAAGCACCATTCTGCGGGCACTGGCAGGTTTTCTGCCCATCAATACAGGCGAGATCCGCCTGCAATCAAACGCCATCAGCCTCCCCGGCCGCACGCTGGCTCCGGAAAAACGGCGTATCGGCATGGTGTTCCAGGACTACGCCCTGTTTCCGCACCTGACAATTGCCGAAAACGTCGGATTTGGCCTGCGCAATGAAAACCGCAACGAGAAGCGCCGGAAGGTCATGGAACTGCTTCAGCTTGTTCATCTGCAGGATCTTGCCGAAAACTACCCCCATGAGCTGTCCGGCGGGCAGCAGCAGCGTGTGGCGCTGGCACGTGCACTGGCCCCCGAACCCACGCTGATTCTGCTGGACGAGCCATTCTCCAGTCTCGATGCAGACCTTCGTCGCCGGCTGAGCCTGGACGTCCGGGAAATTCTTAAGACCCTTGGCATCAGTGCCATCCTGGTAACCCACGATCAGCAGGAGGCATTCGCCATGTGTGATCAGGTGGCGGTTCTTAAGGCTGGCTCCATCCAGCAGTGGGATGTGCCCTATAACCTTTACCACGAGCCCGCCAATCGCTTTGTGGCAAATTTTGTCGGCCAGGGTGGATTCATACCGGGCAAGACCCTGGGTCCGGATACTATCGAATCGGAGCTGGGGGTGATCTGTGGCAACCGGGCCTATAAGTGGACGCCCGGTACACTGGTAGACGTGCTGATTCGACCCGATGATATTGTTTACGATGCCGAGTCGGACCTTAAACCGCGGGTCGTGGAAAAGACCTTCGCCGGCACCTCAACGCTTTACCGCTTCCGCTGCTCGGAAGACACCGAATTCGAGGCCCTGTTCCGCAGTCATCTTGATTTCCACCTGGGGGAGCATGTTCCGGTCCGGGTCGAAGCCGACCATCTGATCGCGTTCGAGCGAATCTGAACCGGGCACACTGCAGCGGATCAGTTATTACAGACCCGCTCGACGGAATCCAGCCAGCCAGCGTACAGTTTTTCCCTCAGGGCCGGCAGCATCACCGGTTCAAAGCGGCGTTCGCGCTCCCATAACCGGGCTATCTCTTCCAGGCTCTGATAGACACCGGTTTGCAGGCCGGCCAGGTAGGCTGCCCCCAGTGCCGTGGTCTCGGTGACCCCCGGCCGATCCACCGGCACGTTGAGAATGTCCGCCAGGAACTGCATCACCCAGTCATTCACCACCATCCCGCCATCCACCCGCAATGCCTGCACGGATGCTCCGTCGTTAAGGATGGCCCGGATCAGATCCTTGGTCTGGTAGCACACGGACTGCAGGCCGGCGGTGACGATTTCACCGATACCGGTGTCCCGGGTCAATCCCAGAATGGCCCCGCGGGCATGGGGATCCCAGTGCGGGGCACCAAGCCCGGTAAATGCGGGCACCAGGTACACGGGATTATCCACGCCCACCGCCGTAGCATAGGCAGAGGACTCACTGGCGTGACTGATCAGCCGAAGGCCATCACGCAACCACTGCATGGCGGCACCGGCAACAAATATGCTGCCCTCCATGGCATAGCAGGGCTTGCCATTGAGGCGATAGGCCATGGTTGTCAGCAACCGATTCTCCGAGCGCAGCGCTTTCTCACCGGTGTTCAGCATCAAAAAGCAGCCGGTTCCGTACGTGCTCTTTGCCATCCCCGGCTCAAAACAGGCCTGGCCAACCAGTGACGCGTGCTGGTCACCGGCGATGCCCGCCACCTGAACGGGCGCGCCCAGCCACTGCTCGTCAGTGACACCAAAGTCCGCTGCCGAATCCAGCACCTCCGGCAATAACGCCGAGGGAACGCGGAACAGCGCCAGCAACTCGTCGTCCCATTGCTGCTCGTGGATATTGAACAACGCTGTGCGGGAAGCGTTGGTGGCATCCGTGCGGTGCGAGCGGCCGCTGGTGAGATTCCACAGCAGCCAGCTGTCGATGGTGCCGAAGGCAAGCTCTCCCGCTTCCGCTTTCGCCCTGGCCCCGTCTACCTGGTCCAGGATCCAGGCAATCTTGGTAGCGGAAAAATACGGGTCGATAAGCAGCCCTGTGCGTTCAACAACGCTGCTCTCGTGGCCATCGGCCTTGAGTTTTGCGCAGACGGATGCGGTGCGACGATCCTGCCAGACAATGGCATGATAAATGGGAGCTCCGCTTGCCCGATCCCAGATAACGGTGGTTTCACGCTGATTGGTGATACCGATACCCGCCAGCTCTGAGGCGTCAACGCCGGATTCTTTCAGCGCCTGCCGGCATACTTCAAGGGTGCTGTCCCAGATTTCCACGGCGTCATGCTCCACCTGGCCGTCTTTGGGAAAATACTGGTGAAACTCCTGTTGGGCCGTAGCAACGGAGATGCCGGAGGCATTGAAGACGATGGCACGGGAACTGGTGGTGCCCTGATCGATAGCGAGCAGGTACTGGGTCATTTTGAGGCGTCCTTTCAGAATAGTCGGCATCGTTGTTGTTAGTGATGCAATCTTCTCAAAGGATCGGAGAGAACGCCATGGCGTGAGCGGAGACAAAAAAAAGGGCCGGTAGACCGGCCCTCAAATGACGAATGAAACAAGGAAAGTTCGTAAGAACTGCAACCTCAAAAGTCATCCCTTACGAAATCAGTGTCCCGCACAAATTCAGGGCCTTCAGTTGCGGTTGTGTTGCTGGTTTGTTACATCCGGTGAGGGGCCGAGAAAACCATCACAACCCCACTCACAGGCTGTGTTCCATGGGCTTCTTCCGGGGCCATACCAGGCTGAACCGGGCACCGCCCAGCTCTTCACTGCGGCTGACAAAAGCCTGGCCGCCATGCCAGTAGAGAATTCTTCTCACGATTGACAGGCCAAGACCGTAGCCACCGGAAGTCCGGGTACGGCTGTCATCCAGCCTCGCAAAAGCGGTGAACACTTTTTCCCAGTCCTCCTCGGGAATTCCCGGGCCATCATCTTCAACATCGATGCGACAATTGTCTTCATCAAACTGGCAATGAACCCTGACCCTATGCTCGGCGTAACGGGCGGCGTTGCCCACCAGGTTCTGGACGGCACGATGCAGGTAGCGGGGCTCAACATCCGACAACGACCAGCGTTCCGAGTCATCGTCAATATCTGCCTCGATGCTGTGCCCGGGGCGGATCATCTGCTGCTCGCTGACCACCTGCCGGACAATATCCGAGACCGATGTTTCCTGCAGCGCAAAGACCGGGCCGCCCTGCTCGAGCCGGGCATAAGTCAGTATTTCGTCAATCAGCTCGTCCAGTTCCTGAATGTCACCGTCAATGCCGTCCAGCTGTTTCTGGAGCGCTTCAGGGCTGCTGGCGCTCTCGATCATCTGGATACCGAAACGGATTCGGGCAACGGGCGTTCTCAGTTCGTGGGAAACCGCATGAATCATTTCCCGCTGCACGCCTACGAGCCTCTGGATGTGCTCCGCCATGCTGTTAAAGGCTACCGCAAGCCTCGACACCAGCCGGCTGTCACCGGCATCAACTCGAGCACCCATCTCCCCCCGGGCAATACGGATGGCAACGGATTCTACCGCACGCAGGTTGCTGTCCACATCTCTCAGGGCAAGAAACAGCGCCAGTGCAAGTACACCCCCCGTTACTGCCAACAGCAGCAGGACTACCGGCCAGGCCCAGGGATTGAAAGACGCCGGCATCGCCATATCCACCAGCGTTCCATCCTCCAGACGAAGCAGCACGTGAGCGCGGCCCTGAACGGGATGATGGTAGAGGGAGATACCGCGCTCTGAAACGCGCTCCAGAACATCCGAATCAGGGAGAGCTGACTGGTCCTGAACGGCTGCCATATTGACGGCAAGAGCGCCTGACAACTGCTTCATTGTCTCTTCCCGGCCCTCAGCCGGCACCGGGTCCAGGTGAATGCGGGCAACCAGCGCTGTAGCCTCGGCAACGTCCGTATAGATATCCCCCAACCGCAGGTCGAGGACACGACCCTGCCCACTCTGAATCATTACCTGCTGGCCGATACTGGTTTCCCGGGCCACGACCTGACCATAGGAGAGGCGTTCCCTGATGACATTGGAGAGCGCCAGGTCACCGGGAGGGGCCACCCGGAAATCATAAAGCGACTCAAGCCAGTGGTACTGGTATTCGGGATGAGGGGTTGCCGCAATCCAGCGCAGCAGCGGCCCGGAAAACCGTTCCTGCCAGAACTGCTCCCGCACGGAATTCACCCCCAGAAATAGCGCTGCGCAAGTCAGCAGAATCAGAAAGGTCAGGCCAATCAGGCGGGCATAGAGCTTGAGAAAGAATTTGAGGGGCATTGCGATAACCCTGGCGATGAACGCCAGCCCGGGCGGGCCAGCGCCAGAGACTGAACAGTCAGGCTTCCTTTACGAACAGGTAGCCTTTACTGCGTACGGTTTTAATGCGCCTCGGGTGGATGGGATCGTCACCGATCTTCGGGCGTATCCGTGAAACCCGGACGTCAATCGAACGGTCCTGGCCATCGTATTCAATACCCCGGAGTGCGGTGAAAATCTCCTCGCGGCTGAGAACACGGCCAGCATTGCTTGCCAGCAACCACAGCAGGTCGAATTCTGCGCTGGTAAGATCGATGCTGTTTTCACTCAGCCAGGCTTCTCGCATGGATCGGTCCACAACCAGATCGTTGAACTGCAGCCTGACGGGTTCCTCGCCATTACCCTCTTCCGCGGCGGTCGACCCGGTCTCTGTGATCCGGCGCAGCAAGGCACGGATTCGTGCCAGCAAAACCCTGGGCTGAACCGGTTTGCCTATGTAGTCATCGGCACCCATTTCCAGGCCGAGCACCTGGTCCAGGTCATCTGTGCGAGCCGTCAACATAATAATGGGACCAGGATAGAAGGGTCTGGCACGCCTGCAGATGGAGAGCCCGTCTTCGCCGGGCAGCATCAGGTCAAGCACCACCAGGTCGGGCTGTTCCTTGCGGATACGCTCAACGGCGTTGCCACCGTGGGTTTCGAGAGCAACTGTCAGACCATTGCTTTCCAGATACTCCTTGGTCAGCTCGGCCAGCCTCTCATCATCCTCGACTATAAGAATCCGCCAACTTTCGTTCGTCTGTTCCACGCCATCCATCTCTGATTTTGTTTTTCCAGTTTGTGAAGCTTCCGGCCACGCTCACCGCGCCTGGCCGGAGACGAGTTGTCTGTCGGAAGCTCTTCCTTGTAACCGACAATACAGACTACCTCCTGTAACAGCAATTATACATGCTATTCAGAAATATACATGGAACCGCCTGTTCGTTACAGGACGTGACAAACGTCACACCGTGTGATCAGCGCCGACCCGTGTCACGAAGTCGTCACCCCCCGTTCATTCCGGTGTCACACGGGATTCATAGCCTTGTCGAAAAGTGGAAACAAAGAGGCATTGCCATGAACGCCCAGATCGCCCGCACTGCACGTCCGGCTCGCCGGCTTAAAACCGTCATCACCCGGCAGCCGGATCTGATCGAATCTGCCCAGAAATTGCGCTACCGGGTATTCTCGGAAGAGTATGGCTCCGACCTGGGCGCCGCTACCCCCGGGATCGACGCGGACGCATTCGATCGTTTTTGCGACCACCTGATTGTTACCGACGAAAACACCGGTGAACTGGTGGCTACCACGCGCGTGCTGCATCACAGCAATGCCCGGGAGGCCGGTGGTTTCTATTCAGAAGGTGAGTTTGAGCTGTCCTCGCTGTACCGCCTGCCGGGCGCCGTCGCGGAACTCGGTCGGACCTGTGTGCACCCGGACTACCGCAACGGCGCTACCATCAGCCTGTTGTGGGCATCCGTGGCTGAATACCTGGTGTCCCGTAACGTGGATTACCTGATTGGTTGTGCCAGCATCGGCATGTCAGACGGCGGCCTGAAAGCATGGCGTATAGCGCGCTACCTGCAACGGGAGTTTCTGGCGCCAGAGGAGTACCGGGTAACGCCGCTGCGGGCCTTGCCCCACCTCACCCACACCCTCAATGAAGACCGGCCAGTGGACGTTCCTGCCCTGATCAAGGCCTATATGCGCCTCGGTGCCAGGGTATGCGGTGAGCCCTGCTGGGACCCGGATTTCCGCTGTGCCGACCTGTTGGTGGTGCTGGATGTCAACAACCTGGCCAGTCGCTACAGCCGCCACTTCATGCGCACCCAGGCCCGATAGAACACCCAGCCGGCAATCAGAGGAGTGGCCATGGAACTTACCCGCTTGATCACAAGACTCACACTTTTTGCCGGATTTCTGGCACTGACCGCGTTTCTGGCAGGCACCCTGCTGCTGATTGACGCCCTGTTCCGCAGCCACATAGACCGTGCCCCGTTTGCCCGCCTCTGCTTCCACGGTGCCAGCCGTTGCCTGGGCTTTCGGGTGTCGGCACTGGGTGCATTCAGCGACAGGCCGGTGCTTTACGTCAGCAATCACATTTCCTGGTCTGATATTCCGGTGCTGGGAGGAATGGTGCCCCTGCGGTTTCTGTCCAAGGCGGAAGTGGGTCGCTGGCCGGTAATCGGCTGGCTGGCCACTCAAGCCGGCACGCTATTTATCCAGCGCGGCGGCGGCAAGGCAGGTCAGGCCCGCTGTGAAATTGCCGACACGCTGCGTAGCGGGCAGTCGGTGCTGGTTTTCCCGGAAGGAACCACCACCGCAGGCGTCACCGTTCTGCCCTTTCATAGCCGGCTGCTCAATGCCGCTGCGGATGCCGGAGTGGACATCCAGCCGATCAGTATCGGTTACCTGAGAAACGGGCACCCGGACCATCTGGCTCCGTTTATCGGAGACGATGAATTTCAGCCTCATCTGGTCCGGCTGCTCCGCCAGCCGGCGGTGGAAGTGGGCGTGATCGCCCACCCCGTGGTGACCATCACGGGCGACTGCGACATGTCGAAGATTTCCAAAGAGTTGCAGAAGACGATCCAGGAAGGCCTGTGGCAGATCCAGGCAGGGCGGCTCTCTAAAAGAGGAGCAGCCGCCAGCCCGGGAGTGCGGCGTCAGCTCAGCGGGTGACCGGCATTGATTTCTTCTTCCGTGGCTTCACGCCTGCCGAGGATTTCCAGATCGAAATAGAGAGTGAAGCCTGCCAGCGGATGATTGGCATCTACCCTCACCAGGTTGCCGTCAATAGCCACCACCTGAACCACCTGGGCGCTATCGCCGGTGTTGGTCTGGAACTTCATTCCCACCTGCAGGTTCTCCACACCTTCAAACATGGAGCGGGGTACCGTGCGGATAAGCTCGGGGTTATGGTCACCATAGGCCATGGCGGGTGGCACCGTTACTTCCAGGCAATCCCCCACATTGCGGTCTGCCACCGCTTTCTGGATGCCTTCAATGATCTCCGGGCTACCCTCCAGAAAGTGTAGCGGCTCGCTGCCCTCGGAGGTGTCGACCAACTCTCCGAGCTTGTTCTTGAGAACATAGTGAACGGTAAATACAGCAGGTTTTTGCATCAGGCAGTATGGTTTCCTGTGTCCGGTGTGTCAGTCAGGTTCAGTGCGTGAATGACCAGGCGCTGCTCCAGCCTGGCTTTCAGCCCACTGGGTTTTTCCAGGCTCATGCGCTCCAGCAACGACCGGTAACGGTCCTCATCGTCCTTTGCTTTCATTGCACGCCATATTGTTGCCAGTTTACCACGGCGGGTCGCCGTTGCGGCCTTCAGGGTCTGCAATGCCTTGCCCAGCTTCAGCTCTTCATCGGTGAAATCCCTGCCAAAAGGAAAAGGCGGAAACACCTCTCTGTCACCCGCCGCCTCGATGGCCGCCGCAATCGCCTCCGGCGTGTTGTCGCACCACTCCGCTGGCAGACGGAACGAAGCATCCACTTTTCCCGCATCCTGGGCCTGTTTCAGCAGATCCTGCTGGAACCGTGAATCGGCAATGCGAATCAGGCGCAGGTATACCTGCTCATCCGACTGGCCCCTCAGGTCCGCGATGCCATATTCAGTGACCACGATATCTCTCAGGTGGCGGGGAATGGTGCAGTGGCCATAACTGAACACGATGTTGGACAGGGTTTTACCGGCAGAGCTGCGGGTACTGCTCAGGGTCATCACCGAGCGCGCACCGGGCAGTTCATGGGCCATGGCGACAAAATTATACTGGCCACCCACGCCGCTGACGACCCGACCGTCATCCAGACCATCGGATACCGCCGCCCCGCTCAGGGTATACATCATCGCCGAATTGACAAAGCGGCTGTGAATCCTTTGCTCGACTTTCAGGCGCTGATCACCGAAGGCGTGATCGTAAAGGTGGTTGATGTAATTCACACTGGTCAGACAGATGCGCTGCCGATCCTGCGGTGACAGATCCCGTAATCGCTGGTAAAACTGCTCGGGACCGACGTAGAAACCGCCGTGGAGCACAATGCCCCCGGTCAGGCGCTCACCAAGAGCCATTGTGGCAATGGCCTGCCTGACGTCTTCACTGTCCAGATCCAGGTCCACTGACTGTTCACCGATTTTCAGGCGCCCGCCCTTGAACTCCACGCCCGGTTGAAAAATACCGTAACGACGAAGCCATTCTACGTCCCGGGCCCTCAGCGGTGAGTCAATCAGCTGTTCCCGTCGCAATACATCCAGCGTATCCAGCGAGACACTGTGGGACAGGTCGCCGCGGTTGATCAGTGCCTGCAAGCCGGCGTGATCAAACACTTCGCGCTTCAGCACACCGGCTTCCATCAGGTAGATAAACCCGTCCACCATCATTTCACTGCAACCGTAAAGTCCCTCTGCAAAGGTACCGGTACCGCCATATTCATTGACCACGGGAAACCGCTCGGCAATCTGAAGGTGGTCAAAGACCTTGTTCCAGTGGTCGTTGTCACGGTGTCGCAGGATTGTACTGTGTACCAGCGCGGCGCCCAGGGACCCGATGCCCACCTGCAGGGTGCCCCCGTCCTTCACCAGCGCGCTGGCATAGAACCCGATCATATGATCTTCCGCGCTGACCGACATCTGCGGCGCAGAAAACAGGGGATAATCCGACGAGGACTGCTCAAGAACCATATCGAATCGGGTCTGCTCGACCGCTGCATCGTTACCCATGAAGGGGAGGTAGCTATTGGTTTCAGCCACGATGGCGACAGGTGTCCCCGCTGCTTCGCGCTGCCGGAGCAGGGGAATCAGATCGAGGGTGAGATCCGGGTTGCTGCTCAGGCTGAACTTGCCCTGCTGCTCCGGCCCTGCCGGCGGTGCCACCATCTGCGCCACCACATTGACGCCAATCGCCAACAGGTCACGGACCGCATGGGTGTAGTTGGTACAGACATAATTTCGCTGCTGGGTTTCGTTGTGGAGAAAGGACCCTGCCTTGAAAAAGAATTCCGACACTTTCACGTTCTGCGGCAGCTTCTGCCGAGTCACATCCCGGGCATACTCGAGTTCCGGGATCTGTCCATAGAGTCGCTCAACGAAAGGCCCCAGGAAACGCTTCTCCAACGACGAGCTTCCCGCCGGAGCGGCGAGGGACAACGCGGTCACGATATGCAGCTGAATGGATGAGTCATCCCGCGCGCGCTGATACAATGCGTTCACGAAACGCACAGGTTTGCCGAGCCCGAGCGGCAGGCCCAGGGTAATATTCTTCCCCACGCGACGGATCAATTCATCGACACACTCACTGCCCGTCTCCAGCGTAACCGGTTGTTCCTTTGCCATGGTTATACTCCGTTTCTATCCGTCAAGAGGCATCAAAAAGCATTCGACATGGATAATCACATGCGAAAACGCTTCAGGCAATGCGCCCGGTCATATAAACGGCAATTCGGGAAGTTCAGTGCAGAGAGGAAAGCCCGCGTCGGCGCTGGGGTCGACGGAGAGGAGTCAACAGCGGATTCAGAAATTCCATTTGAGATTGAGACAGGCGCCCTCTTCTAGCAACGCTATGCCATGATCCGCACGCGCAGGGTCAGATGCGTAACTTCTTGACCGGGTGTCCGAGCCACTGAAGCCGAGGCTCAGCAAACGTGAGCCAAGGTTGGCATACATGTCCACGTCATCGCTTTCAAAATCTCCCGACATCTGATCCTGAAGCTGGTAGATATCTTCAGCCGGCATCTCGTCGGCGAACACTCGCTCACCGGCTTCGGCGCGAACCACAAAAGCGATCATGTTAAGGGCAAGAAGTGCGACGAAAATACGGATAATCATGAGTTTTCTGGCGACCTGTTAACGAAACGGAAGTCTACTGTCACATAAGGCTTAAGTCTAATGATTAACCGCCGGAAAGATGTGATTGCGCACACACTTGTGACGATCTTTTGTCACAGGTTTGCCAGTGTTTTGTCAAAAACTCATCGACTTTGATTGCAGCCTGTAATCGGTGCCGCTGTTTCGCGCCTTTATGGGCAACAGAGCAGCGTTTTTGCAACTTCCACGCATTAAAAAATCGTAACGACGATTCGCTCAGGGACAGGGATAGGTGTACTTGCCGTTAAGTTCCTCGATCGCCTCCAGCACATCATCCCCGAGAGCAACGGAAGCCGATCCCAGGTTTTCACGAAGCTGCTCCAGGGTGGTGGCACCGATGATGTTGCTGGTGACAAAATCTCGACTGGTGACATACGCAAGCGCCATCTGTACCGGCGACAACCCATGTTGGCCAGCCAGGTCCACATAGGCACGGGTGGCCTCAAAACCCCGCTCGCTGGTGTACCGGGTGAACCGGTCAAAGCGGGTCAGACGTGCACCCTCCGGGCGATGACCGTCCAGGTATTTACCTGAAAGCATACCGAACGCGAGGGGTGAGTAGGCCAGCAGGCCCACCTGTTCGCGGCAGGCGATTTCCGCCATGCCCACTTCAAAGGTCCGGTTCAGCAGGTTGTACGGGTTCTGCACGCTGACAATACGGGGCCAGTTACGCTCCCGCGACAGCCGCAGGTATTCATTGGTACCCCAGGGCGTTTCATTGGAGAGGCCGATATGGCGGACCTTGCCCTCCTGCACCAGTTCAGAAAGCGCGCCGAGCGTTTCTTCAATGGGGGTGGCCTGCTCGTCCTCCCGGTGCCGGTAACCAAGCTTGCCGAAAAAGTTGGCATTTCGATCCGGCCAATGCACCTGGTAAAGGTCAATATAGTCGGTTTGCAGCCGACGCAGGCTGTCTTCGCAAGCCTGGCGGACATGGTCCCGGGTCAGGCGGGGGCCGTTACGCAAATAGGTCAGGCCATTGCCAGGCCCGGCCACCTTGGACGCAATGACCAGATCATCCCTGCGCCCACGTTTCGCCAGCCAGTTTCCCAGATAGGCTTCTGTCAGCCCCTGGGTCTCGGCCCGGGGCGGCACCGGGTACATCTCCGCCGCATCAATGAAATTGACGCCTTCGGCGGTTGCCAGGTCCAGTTGCCCGAAGGCCTGTTGTTCGGTGTTCTGCTCTCCCCAGGTCATGGTACCCAGGCAGATCTCGCTGACATCGATATCGGTGCTGCCCAGTTTGCGGGTTTTCATGCGTGCTCCCAGTGTTGTTGGTAGAAGGATGAAAAGATAAAGCGCTGGTTGCTGAAAGGGTCAACGGATTGTCACGGAAGTGTCCCGGAACTGTCATGCCAGCTTTTCATAGTAGAGGCATGAGGAAAAGCAGCACAGGAAACATCATGAGCGGAACCACTCAGGCTTCAGGGCGAAGGCTTCACATTACCATTGTTGCGGAGACGTTTCCTCCGGAGATCAACGGCGTGGCCAACACTTTGCGGTATCTTTGTCTGGGACTGATGCAACGCGGGCACAGGGTGTCGGTTATCCGCCCGCGCCAGAGTCATGAGTCGAAAGGCCCACGTTGCGCAGCAGGGGAACGGCTGTTTTCCCAGGAGCACCTCGTCACCGGCCTGCCAATTCCCGGCTATGGCGACCTGCGGTTCGGGATCGCCCGCCCCGCTTATCTGGCCTCCCTGTGGGAACGCGATCGCCCGGACGCAATCTATGTCGCCACTCAAGGCCCTCTCGGGGTTGCCGCGGTTTCAGCGGCCCGAGGCGCCGGCCTGTCAGTCAGCTCCGGCTTCCACACCAACTTCCATGCCTACAGTCGCTATTATGGCGCCGGTTTTCTGGAAAACCTGCTGTGTGGTTACGGCCGCTGGTTTCACAACCGAACCGCCCTCACCCTGGTTCCCACCCGGAAAATAGCGCGAACCACTGCCGACATGGGCATTTACCCGACATCGGTCTGGAGCCGCGGTGTCGACTGTCACCGGTTTTCGCCTCACAAGCGGGATCCCGTGCTGCGGCAGCAATGGTGTCTGCAACCCAGCGAACGGGCTGTTCTCTATGTCGGGCGACTGGCACCGGAAAAGAACCTGCAGATGGCCGTGTCCTGTTTCGAGCGCATCCGCGCCTTGCACCCTGCTGCCCGATTTATCCTGGTGGGTGACGGACCCATGCGCAAGCGTCTGGCCGAGCGCCACCCGGACTATATTTTTGCGGGCACCCGCCGGGATGAAGACCTGACCCGGCACTATGCTTCAGGGGATATTTTCCTGTTTCCCAGCAAGACCGACACCTTTGGCAACGTGGTCACGGAAGCCATGGCCAGTGGCCTCGCCGTCGTTGCTTTTGATGATGCTGCTGCCGGCGAGCATATCCGCCATGGGAGCAACGGTATGAAGGCACCCCTGCCCGACGATGAGGGCTTCGTGGATCACGCCCTGCGCCTGGCCGACCAGCCCACACTGATGAACAGGATTCGCGCCCAGGCACGCCTGGATGCGCTGGAGCTGGACTGGGCGGCACAGGTCGATCAGTTCGAACACCTGATACTGAACCAGCCACAAAGGAGCCACTGCAATGCCCTCAACCAGCAAGGCATCCCGTATTTTTAGCGTGGTGGACCAGAAGGAATTTGCCTTTTGCCAGTCCATCAACCGCACCCTCAGGTTCCGCCCGGTCCACGGTTACTTTCAGGTGGCAAGCCGGCTGGGTGACGGCTGGTTCTGGTACCTGGTGATCCTGGCCCTGCCACTGCTCAGGCCCCAGGACGGTCTGTCCATCGCACTGCTGATGGTTGCAACCGGACTCACCTGCACCATTACCTACAAGCTTTTAAAGCGCTGGCTGATCCGCGAACGGCCATTCATATCGTTCCCGTCCATCAACTGCGGCACCCCGCCCCTTGACCGCTACAGTTTTCCGTCCGGCCACACGCTGCACGCCGTCTGTTTCAATACCGTGCTGGCCATGACTGTACCGGGTCTGGCCTGGCTACTCCTCCCTTTCACACTCAGTGTGGCCGCTTCAAGAGTGGTGCTGGGATTGCACTATCCCAGCGACGTCGCCGCGGGAGCCCTGATCGGCGGCAGCCTGGGCCTGCTGTCGGCATTCGGCCTGCATGGCGTGTTCAGTCAAATAGCCGCAGCTGCATAACCGGCGATTCATCGCTGCGAAACCGCACCCCCAAACCCAACAAACGCACAGGCCGTTCAGCATTGCTGACCAGCTCATCCAGTAACGGCTGGTAGTCCTCCATTGCTGGCTCCCGGATCTGTTCGCGCACCCGCTCCAGGGTATGGGTGGAAAAATCGCTGTAGCGGATTTTGATAAACAGTTTGTGGATGGGCTTGCGGGCGGACTTGCGAGTCAGCCTGAGATTCAGGTCTGCCACCAGGGACGCCATCACCGACTCGCAGGCCCGCTTGTCTGGGAGATCCTGGGAAAAGGTGCGCTCCACGCTGACCGATTTGGCGATGCGGGACACCACGACATCGCGGTCGTCCCTGCCATAGGCCATTTCCCGCAGTCGATATCCCTGTTTGCCGAATTTTTCCAGCAGGACATCGGCAGGAATGTTCTGCAGATCACCGCATGTCCCGGCGCCCAGGGCGTGAAGTCTGCCGGCGGTTACCTGGCCCACCCCGAACAGCTTTTCGACCTTCAGATCCCGAACAAAGCCGTCAACGTCCTCCGGGCGAATCACAAACAGACCGTCGGGCTTTTTCCAGTCACTGGCAATCTTTGCCAGGAATTTGTTGGGAGCCACACCGGCGGAGATGGTAATGCCCACCTCATCCTTTACCCGCTGCCTGAGATGCTGCGCCATCAGGGTGGCACTGCCTTTGTGATCACTCACTTCGCTGACGTCGAGATAGGCTTCGTCCAGGGATAGCGGCTCCACCAGGTCGGTCAGCTCACGTAATATCGCCATGACCTGTTTCGACACAGCCCGGTAACGGGCCATGTCTGTCGGCACCGTCACCAGCCCCGGGCAAAGGCGCCGTGCTTCGCCGCCGGGCATGGCAGAACGCACCCCGAAGGCTCTCGCCTTGTAGTTGCAGGTGGTGACAACGCCACGGCCACCCTCTCCACCCACCGCCAGGGGAACCTCTCTCAAAGAGGGATCGTCCCGCATTTCGACGGCGGCATAGAAACAGTCGCAATCTACATGGATAATCTTGCGCTGGGCCATGACTCTTCAATCAGGTAAATTGTCTGTACATATGTACAGCCTTGTATCTTACGGTAACATGCCGAGAATGTCAGGAGCTCTCAACTCAACCCCAGTAACTGGTGTAAACAATAATGACGACCCCCATCCCCGAACAATCGCAGACGGAAATCGAAGCCGCCGCATTTCGAAAGCTTGTCAATCACCTGCGTGAGCACACCGAGGTGCAGAATATTGACCTGATGAACCTGGCCGGATTCTGTCGCAACTGTCTGTCCAAGTGGTATCGAGCCGAAGCGAGCGAAAGGGGCTTCGACCTGTCAGATCCGGAAGCCCGCGAGATCGTTTACGGAATGCCTTACGAGGACTGGAAAGCCCTCTATCAGCAAGGCCCCAAAAAGGATCACGGCGCATGAACCTCAATGACGCCGTCCGCATACACCTGGCGTCAGTAGACGCGGGCCATAGTCACTTTGATGATACTCTGGCCCTGATCGACCGTTTTTTTGAGGTCCAACCCGCCGGTTTCCATAACGGCCCTCTGTATAATGGCCCTGGCGAGAATGCCGGCTCGTGCCGGGTTTTTTCGCTGGCCCAGCATTGCAACCTGAACGAGGCCGACACGTTGCGCCTGTTTGCACAACATTACCGGCAGGTGCTGGATGAGCCGGCGGGCGAAAGCCACGGCAACATTCGTCAGTTTATCGGAACCGGCTGGTCCGGCATCCGCTTTGAAGGCCCGGTGCTTCGCAAACGCCCGACCACCACCCAGGACGACACCACGGAAGAGACCCATCCATGAGCGAGACCGCCGTATCCGGGGTAAAACACTGCTTCCAGCTCAAGAGTGCCAGTGTGTCGATGACGGCACTGGAGCTGTATTTTTTCGATGATGAAGCCTTTGAGAGCACGCTTCGGGACAAGATCAGTCAGGCCCCCGGCTTCTTCAAGGATATTCCCCTGATTGTCAGCCTTGAAAAATACGAGGGGCTGAGCAGTGAACTGGACTTTTTCAAGATCATCGGAACCTGCCGCCGTCACAGTATTCATGTGATTGGCGTGCGTGGCGGCAACGACGACCAGCGTCGACTGGCCAGGGGGGCGTCCCTGGCCCTGCTTCCCGGTGGCAACCAGAGGGACCAGGAGATTGATACCGGCCCCGCCACTGAGACCACCGGAGCCGCAGACAGCCCGACCCCCGCAAGAGTGGAAACCCGCGCTGAGCCGGCCGCGGCGAAAATCATCAACCAACCGGTGCGTTCCGGCCAGCAGGTATACGCCCCCGATGGCGACCTGATTATCCTGGCGCCAGTACAGGCCGGCGCGGAAGTGCTGGCAGCGGGCAACGTCCATGTCTATGGACCGCTCCGTGGTCGGGCCCTTGCAGGTATTCACGGGGCCGAACACGCGCGGGTATTCTGCCAGTCTCTTGAAGCAGAGCTTGTGTCCATCGCCGGACACTATAAAATCTCAGAAGATCTTCAGGACAATGGCTGGAAAACCGCCGTCCAGATCCAGCTCAGGGATGACCTGCTGGTGGTAACGCCACTGGAAAAGGCCTGATCAGAGCGTAATTACCCGCACAGGCGGGGAAAACGACGAATCCACCGCAAAACAGGAATGCAACCTTGGCTAGAATCATTGTCGTTACCTCAGGAAAAGGTGGCGTAGGTAAAACCACAACCAGCGCCTCTATCAGCACCGGCCTGGCCAAACGTGGCCACAAGACCGTGGTCATTGATTTTGACGTGGGCCTGCGCAACCTGGATCTCATCATGAACTGCGAACGCAGGGTGGTGTACGACTTCGTGAACGTGATCCAGGGCGAAGCCACACTCAACCAGGCCCTGATTCGGGACAAGCGGGTCGATACCCTTTACATTCTTCCGGCCTCCCAGACCCGGGAGAAGGAAGCCCTCACCAAAGAGGGCGTTGAAAAGGTAATCAACGAGCTGTCCGAACGGTTTGACTACATTGTCTGCGATTCACCTGCGGGCATTGAGCACGGTGCGCTGATGGCGCTTTACTATGCTGACGAGGCCGTGGTGGTTACCAACCCGGAAGTGTCCTCGGTGCGGGACTCTGACCGCATACTCGGCATTCTGCAAAGCAAGTCACGGCGCGCTGAAATGGGCCAGGACCCGGTCAAGGAACATCTGCTGCTGACCCGCTACAACCCCGACCGGGTAGACCGGGGCGAGATGCTGTCGGTGGCGGATGTGGAAGAAATCCTCGCCATTCCCCTGCTGGGCGTGATTCCGGAATCCCAGATCGTGCTGAACGCCTCCAACCAGGGGCTACCGGTAATCCTCGAGGAAGAAAGCGACGCCGGGCAGGCCTATGAAGATGCTGTTGCCCGTCTATTGGGTGAGGAACGCGAACATCGTTTTATGTCGTCCCAGAAAAAGGGTTTCTTCTCACGGATGTTCAAGGGGGGCTGACGGATGAGTTTCTTCGACTATTTCAAGAGCAAGAAGGATAACCGGACCGCCAGCGTTGCCAAAGAACGGCTTCAGATCATTGTTGCCCATGAGCGGGGCCAGCGTGAACAGCCCGATTACCTGCCAGCACTGCAGAAGGAGCTGCTTGAGGTCATCCGCAAGTACGTTCAGATCAGTGACGATATGGTGCAGGTGGAAGTCGACCGTAACGACAGCTGCTCGGTCCTGGAGCTGAACGTCACCTTGCCTGAAAAGTGACCGTACCGGCATTCAGTGATCAATCCCGGCCCCCTGGCTGCAGGCATTGATCACGATGCCGGGTTGACGGATGTGGTCGTTAAAACTCAATCAGGGGATGACTAGCCAGGCAGTAACAGCTAAGCTCTTTGACAAAGGACCTGTTAACGGAGCCGCATCGTCAATGACCGTTCTCGCCTACGAGATCATGACCCCGAGCATAAAGGCCGTACCCCAGTCATGGACAATGGACCGGCTGGCAAGATTCCTCACCGATAACGAGATCACCGGCAGCCCTGTAACCGACGAGAGCGGTGAAATAATCGGCATTGCCACCCTCAAAGACATCACCGAATTCCGCTGGAACGCCAGCCGCCCCGAAACCGAGACCCGCATGACCCCGGAAGAGGAGCAGGAAGCCAGGCGTCTTCGCATGGTTATTTTCGAGGAAATGGGGAAGGTGCCGGTAGAAGTTCGCGACATCATGACCCCCATCGTTTTATCGGTTGACGAGCAAACGCCAGTGCGCGACATTGCCGATATCATGATGCGTGAGCACCTGCACCGGATTTTCATTACCAAAGACGAAAAGATCACCGGAATTGTAACCACGTACGACATGCTCAAACTGATCTCCGACCAGGAGCTCACCAAACGCTGTGCCGGGAACGGCTGACCAGAGAGGTATCACACCCTATGCCAAGAGCACCGCAGGCTCGCAGAAAGATGTACGTCCTCGATACCAATGTCCTTATCCACGACCCGAATGCCCTCCTGAACTTTGAAGAACACGATGTCATCATTCCGATGACCGTCCTCGAAGAACTCGACAGCCTCAAATCCGGCAAGCAGGCGGTCGCCGCCGACTGCCGCCAGGCAATCCGCAACATCGACAAGCTGTTAGGCGATGCCAGCCCGGGAGAGATCGAGAAGGGCGTTGCCATCGTGCGCGGCAAAAAGGCACAGCCGCTGGGCACACTGTCGATACTGATGAGCACAGAGTATCAGGGCAACCACGGCCTGCCGGAGCACCTCAACGACAACAAGATTATCAACACCCTCGCGGCCCTGCAGGCACGACACAAGTCCCGCGACATCATCCTTGTCAGCAAAGACATCAACATGCGGTTGAAGGCCCGTGGCTTCGGTGTGGAAGCCCAGGACTACCACAACGACATGCTGCTGGACGACATCGACCTGCTGCCCAAGGGTTACAAGGAGTTCCCCAATTCCTTCTGGGACACCATCGAAAAAGTGGAAACCATCCAGCGCGAGGGTATCACCGAACACATACTGCGCCGGGAGGGTGACCTGGCCAAACTGACCATCAATGAGTTCGTGATTGATCAGCAGGGTTTTGTCGGCAAGGTGTCAGAGGTCAGCGAGCAACAGATTGTCATTCGTGACCTTCATCAGCACGATCTGATGAACGAGGAAGTCTGGGGCCTGGTGCCAAGGGATATCTATCAGGCCATTGCGCTCAATCTGCTGCTGGATCCGGACATCCACCTGGTGAATCTGACCGGCTCCGCCGGATCCGGCAAAACCATCCTGGCCCTGGCCGCCTGCATCGAAATGACCGTTGCCAGCAAGATCTACAAGCGCATTATTGCCACGCGGAGCACCCAGGGACTGGATGAGGATATCGGCTTCCTGCCGGGCACCGAAGCCGAGAAAATGGAACCCTGGCTGGGCGCCATCGTGGACAACCTGGAAGCCCTCCACGAGGATGACGAGAACATGACCGCCAGCGTGGACTACATACTCAGCAAGGTACCCCTGCACTTCAAGTCCATGAACTACATTCGCGGCCGCAGCTTCCAGCACAGCCTGATCATCATCGACGAATCCCAGAACCTGACGCCGCACCAGATCAAGACCATCATCACCCGCGCCGGCAACGGCTCCAAGGTGATCTGCCTGGGTAATCTGGCGCAGATCGATACCCCCTATCTCAGCGCCCTGAGCTCGGGCCTGACCTACATGACCGAACGCTTCAAGAGCTTCCGTCACGGCGGGCACATTCACTTGCAGGGCGTGCCAAGGTCGGTACTGGCTGAGTACGCCGAGGCCAACCTCTGACTCCCGGGCTCCGCAAATAACACGTCACAGGGGCCTACCATCGCCCCTGTAGCGTCGCCACGATTTTTCGGCCGCCGGCACCGTCCCGGTGCTCGCACAGATAGAGGCCCTGCCAGGTTCCCAGCGCCAGGTGGCCGTTCCTTACCGGAATGGTCAGCGAAGGGCCTACCAGAACGCTCTTGATGTGGGCAGGCATATCATCCGGACCTTCCAGGGTGTGCTCGTAGTGGGGTGCGTTCTCAGGCACCATCACGTTGAAATGCCGTTCCAGATCACCGCGCACGTCCGGGTCAGCATTTTCGTTGATGGCCAGGGAGGCCGATGTATGCTGAATGAACAGATGCAACAACCCTACCTGGCAATTCTGCAACGCCGGCGCCTGGGCCAGGATTTCGTTGGTCACCAAGTGAAACCCCCTGCGCAGGGGCGCCAGTTCTATAAAAGTCTGTTCCCAGATCATAACTCGCCTCCCGGTTACCTCTGCCGGTCGTCCCAGGGGTGAACCGGAATCATATCGTCGCCCACATCCCCCTCGTAGCTGCTGCGGAAATAGTCCATGGCCTTTTCCGCCTCGCTGAGTTCATCGAAGCGGGCAATGTGATAGATCGCCTCGCCCTCGTTAACCAGCGGCAGGTTGTTGACACAGATGACTATGCCGGAACAGGGAGAAAGCACGGCGGTTTCAGACTCGCCAAACGGGTCTGCCACCATAGCGAGTTTCTGGCCCTTACGCACCTTCTGGCCCAGGCTTGCCACCGGCCGCATGATGCCGTCGGTGTCAGTCCGCACCCACTGTGAGTTGGCGGCGGTTTCAGAGCGCTTTCTGGGCGCCTTGGGTCCCTTCTTGGCGGGAATCATTTCCAGTTCCCGCATTACCCGGATCACACCCTTCACGCCACTGGAAATCACCACATCGTCAAACCGCAGTGCCTCACCACCTTCAAAAGTGACCACCGGAATATCCTGAGAATCGGCGTAAGCCCTGAGGCTGCCCTCCCGCAGACTGGCATTGATGATGATGGGGGCACCAAACGCCTCTGCCATGCGAATGGTTTCCGGGTTCTTCAGTTCCGCGCGAATCTGGGGCAGGTTGAAACGGTGAATGGCCCCGGTGTGCAAATCGATGATATGGGTGACATGTTCCATGATCTGGGTACGCAGCAGGTAAGCGATGCGACCGCCCAGAGAGCCGCTCTCGGTGCCGGGGAAACACCGGTTCAGGTCGCGGCGATCCGGCAGGTAGCGGGTCCGCTGCACAAAGCCGAAAATATTGACGATAGGCACTGCCACCAGCGTGCCCCGCAGGTGTCGCAGGGCGGAATTGGTCAGCACCCGGCGCACGATCTCAACGCCGTTGATTTCATCCCCGTGAATCGCGCCACACACCATCAGTACCGGGCCACCGCGACGACCATGAACCACTTCCACAGGAACGTGCAGCGGCGTATGGGTGTACAGCTTGGCCACCGGTATTTCCACCGTCTGCCGGGTGCCGGGCCTGATTTCGTTGCCGGCCATGACAAAAGGTGCCCGGGCGGCCATCTCAGCCCCTCCCCTTGGTGCGGGTTTTCCAGGGCTGCTGATTTTTCTCGGTCCAGTTCATGATCATGCCAGCCACGTTCTTGCCAGTGGCATTCTCAATGCCTTCCAGGCCCGGTGAAGAGTTTACTTCCATCACCAGCGGCCCGCGGCTGGAACGCAGCAGATCCACACCGGCTACGTTCAATCCCATGGACTTGGCTGCGGTAATCGCGGTACGACGCTCTTCCGGCGTGATGCGGATCAGCGAGGCAGTGCCTCCACGGTGCAGGTTGGAACGGAATTCTCCCTCTCCGCCCTGGCGTTTCATGGCGGCAATCACCTTGTCACCGATGACGAAACAGCGAATATCGGCGCCACCAGCTTCCTTGATGAACTCCTGCACCAGGATGTCCGCTTTCAGGCCCATGAAGGCCTCAATCACGCTTTCCGCCGCCTTGCGGGTTTCCGCCAGCACCACACCAATGCCCTGGGTACCCTGCAGCAACTTGATCACTACCGGTGCACCGCCCACCATTTTCAGCAGTTCCGGCACGTTATCCGGTTTGTTGGCAAAGCCCGTAACCGGCATGCCCACGCCTTTCCGAGCCAGCAGCTGCAGTGAGCGCAGCTTGTCACGGGAGCGTGTAATGGCAACAGACTCATTCACCGGGAAAACGCCCATCATTTCAAACTGCCGCAACACGGCCGTGCCGTAGAAGGTCACCGAGGCACCGATCCGGGGGATCACCACATCAAAGTCTTCCAGAACTTCTTCATGGTAGTGGATCCTCGGGTCAGCGGAGGTAATATTCATGGAGCAGTGCAGGCAATCAATCACCTTCACTTCGTGACCCCGGTTAACGCCCTCTTCCACCAGACGACGTGTCGAGTAGAGATGACGGTTACGCGACAGAATCGCAATTTTCATTTTTTCGTCCTTAGGGCCGGTTCGCCGGCAAGATAGGAGCATTCAGGAAGTACAATGGCGCGCCGGGCCATTGCCGTTCGACCAAGCAGCATACGAAAACGCATGGAGTCACGGTTGGTCAAGGTCATTTCAATCGGCCATTCGGTATCCCCGAGCACAAGGCGGGTTTCGATCACCAGCCGAAGTTCCTTGTGCCCGCCGGAATCCGACACGTTACGCTCATCCAACACCAGCGCATCGCACTCCACCACATGATGCAGATCATTCTGGATAGGATGCACCCAGAATCGGACCCGGCGCTCGCCGCTGTCAGTGTAGGGCTCTGTACGAAAAGTGTGAAGGCACGAGGTGCGTGCGCCGGTATCCACTTTCGCCTTGATCCGGGAAATATCAAACTCTGGCAAGGCAACCCATTCACGCCACCCCAGGGCGAGCTTTCCGTCGGTATTCGGCACACGGCCGGCATTGGCGGTTTCATCCGTTCTGGTCGGCATCCGGTTCTCCATTTTTGGTTGCGGTTTCCGGTTCTTTGTCCATGTTTTTTGAGATTAACTATAATCCAATCAGCATGTTCCAGCGAATATCCATCCGCCGCCATCAAACCGTCACCGGGCATAGGAAACACAATGACTCAGCTCGTCTGGTTCCGAAACGACTTACGCGTGGCCGATAACGCGGCGCTCACCGCTGCCTGCAAACACCGGCAACCGGTCCGAGCCTGCTTCGTCGTCACCCCAGAGCAATGGCGCGAGCACGACTGGTCACCCGCCCGTGTCCGGTTTGTTCTGGACCACGCCAATGCACTCTCGCAGGAACTGTCCAGACTGGGCATTCCGCTGTCGTTTATTACCGCAACCACTTTCTCGGACAGCGTTGAAAAACTGAAGGATTTTTGCCGGAGCGAGAGTATCCGGGATATCCACTTCAACGAGGAATACGGAGTTAACGAAAGGCGCAGGGACAAAACCCTGAAACAGGCCCTAGACGCCATGAACGTCGCCGTAAACAAATACCGGGACCAGACCGTGGCACCTGTTGGCAGCATTCTGACCCAGCAGGGCGAGCCCTATTCCGTGTTCACTCCCTTCTCACGCCGCTGGCGCAGCTGGATAGATGCGGCTGCGCCAACCCTGTACCCCATTCCCGAACCGGTCGGAGATGTCGTCAAAGCCGCCAGCTATGACGAGCCCCCCGAAGGATTCGATACCCCGCCACCCCGTCTGGTGAAGACCGGTGAAGACGCGGCCCATCACCAGCTGCAGGAATTCCTGGAGAACCGCGCCGGTGACTACAAGAATCTTCGCGACCTACCCTCAGTGGACGGCACCAGCCTGCTCTCACCCTATCTCGCCAACGGTGTACTGTCGGGCAGACAATGCCTGATCGCCGCCCGCCAGCACCAGGGTATGGGCGGCAACCAGGAAGGCCTGGCCACCTGGACCAACGAAATCGCCTGGCGGGACTTCTACATCAATATTCTCTATCATTACCCGAGGATAAGCATGCGCCGGGCCTTCAAACCGGAGACCGAGGCCCTTCAGTGGAATACTCCCGGAGAAAATTTTGAAGCCTGGAAAACCGGCAATACCGGCGTCCCCATTGTGGATGCCGCCATGCGTCAGTTAAACCGGACTGGCTGGATGCATAACCGGCTGCGGATGATCACGGCCATGTTTCTCACCAAAAACCTGTTTATCGACTGGCGACTCGGTGAAGCCTATTTCATGTCGAAATTGGTAGACGGCTTTCTGGCTTCCAACAACGGCGGCTGGCAGTGGAGCGCTTCCACCGGCACCGATTCCGCGCCTTATTTTAGGGTGTTCAATCCCGCCACCCAGAGCCAACGGTTTGACCCGGACGGCGAGTTTATCCGCGAATACGTCCCTGAGCTAGCAAAGCTGGATAACAAACGGATTCACCAGCCCTGGTCGGGCGGTGTTATTCCCGGAGGGTATCCGCGACCTATCGTGGATCTCAAAGAAAGCAGAAAGGAGGCAATAGCAAAGTTTCAGGCGCTGAAGAACTAGGCGGTAACGGCAGGGCGGGCAGGCCCTTCCAAAACACGCTGTGAATACATCCCTGTACGCTCGGCTCCGCCATCCTTGGCTCCGCACGGTTTTGGAAGGGCCTGCCCGCCCTGCCTTATGCTGACTCTCTACTGCTACAGACAGGACAACCTGGGTCTCTTGCCAGTTTCATTTCCCGCCATTCCATTTCCCAGGCATCAAGGATCAGTAATCGGCCGGTCAGTGACTTGCCAATACCGGTAATTACCTTGATGGCTTCCATCGCCTGGGAGGCTCCGATCATGCCCACCAGAGGTCCAATCACGCCGGCTTCGGAACAGCTGAGGTCTTCGTTTCCCTGCTCGGAATAAAGACAGTGATAGCAGGGGCTTGCCGCATCCCGAACGTCATAAACCGCCAGCTGCCCCTCGCCGCGAATGGCGGCACCCGACACCAGGGGCAAGCGCGCGGCAACACAGGCTCGATTGAGGGCAAAGCGGGTGTTGAAGTTGTCAGTGCAATCCACCACCAGGCTGGCCGACTTCACCTCGCGCTGCAGTTCGTCTCCCTCAAGCCGCTCCGTCAATGCGGTTACGGAGACTTCCGGGTTAATCCGCCGCACACGATCTGCCAGACGCTCGGCCTTGGATTCGCCGAGGTCAAACTGTTCGAACGCGATCTGGCGCTGCAGGTTGGCCACTTCCACAGTGTCGTCATCAGCCAGAGTAAGATGACCAACACCGGCGGCGCCAAGATAGAGAGCTACCGGGCAACCCAGGCCGCCCGCACCCACCACCAGGACCCTCGCGGATTTGAGTTTGGTCTGTCCGGCAATGTCGAACCGGGGCATCAGTATCTGGCGGCTGTAGCGCAGCAGCTCTTCATCGTTCAGCATGATGTTTTCTCCCAAGGGTAAAGCGATCGCGGCGGCCGTAATCCTGACCGGTTTCAACGCCCGTGAATCCGGCACCGATGAAAAGCTGCCGCACTGCCTCGCCCTGCCCGTAGCCATGCTCCAGTATCAGCCAGCCACCCGCAGTGAGCCAGCGTTGGGCTTCGGCCGTGATCCGCCGGATGTCATCCAGGCCATCGTCACCTGCCACCAGTGCAGATTCCGGTTCAAACCGCACATCGCCCTGGCCCAGATGGACGTCATTGCCTGCAATGTACGGGGGGTTGGAAATAATCAGATCAAAAAAAGCGACCGGCAAGTCGGCAAACCAGTCGCTTTGCCGCACCGTCACCGGCAAGCCAAGACGCGCGGCATTTTCGGTTGCCAGCGCTACGGCTTCAGGAACGGCATCACAGGCAGAAACCCTCCAACCGGGCCGTTCACTGGCCAGGGCCAGGGCAATGGCGCCAGTGCCCGTACCCAGGTCAAGCACGCTGGCATTTTGCGGCAACTCCAGCATCAGGACGGCCTCTACCAGGCATTCGGTATCGGGCCGGGGAATGAGCGTGGACGGGTTTACCAGCAGCGGCAGCGACCAGAACTCCTGTTCGCCCAGCAGATACGCTATCGGCTGCCCGGCGCTGCGCTGCTCAACCAGGACACGAAAGCGGGCTGCCGCCTCAATATCCACTTCCCGCTCGGGCCAGGCCCGGAACACCGTTCGCGACCAGCGGGTAACCCGGGCCAGCAACAGTTCGGCGTCCAGGCGCGGAGAGTCACCGCCGATGGTCTCAACGGCTTCTTTCAGCAGCGCCTCGCAGGTCAGAAACCCATCACTCATCGGCCAGTGAAGCCAGTAGGTCGGCCTGGTGTTCCTGCTGCAGGGGCCCGATGACTGCATCCAGGTCTCCGGAGATCACCTCATCCAGCTTGTACAGGGTCAGGTTGATGCGGTGGTCGGTCACCCGCCCCTGGGGGAAGTTGTAGGTACGAATGCGTTCCGAGCGATCACCACTACCCACCAGGCTCTTGCGAGTGGCCGCCATGGTTTTCTGCTGACGCTCGATTTCCTCGTTCTGGAGACGGGATGCCAGAAAACTCATGGCCTTGGCGCGGTTCTTGTGCTGGGAGCGCTCTTCCTGGCACTCCACCACAATGCCGGTAGGAATGTGGGTGATGCGAATCGCGGAATCGGTCTTGTTGACGTGCTGGCCGCCGGCACCGGAAGCACGGAAAGTATCCACTCGCAGGTCGGACTTGTTGATCTCGACGGCTTCGGTTTCGTCGGCTTCCGGCATCACCGCCACGGTACAGGCCGACGTGTGAATACGTCCCTGGGACTCAGTTTCCGGTACCCGCTGCACCCGGTGGGCGCCGGATTCGAATTTCAGTACACCGTAAACAGCACTGCCGGCAATACGGGCGATGATCTCCTTGTAGCCGCCGTGCTCACCCTCGCTTTCATTGATCACTTCCACCTGCCAGCGCCGGCGTTCGGCGTAGCGCATGTACATCTTGAACAGGTCGCCGGCAAAAATGGCAGCCTCATCGCCACCGGTACCGGCGCGGATTTCCAAAAACACGTTCTTGCCGTCGTTGGGGTCTTTGGGCAGCATCAGGCGCTGGAGCTCTTCGTCCAGTTCCTCGGCCTTCTGCTCCGCAAGATGCAGTTCTTCTTCCGCCATGGCACGCATATCCGCATCACCATCCCGTGCCAGCTCCGCCGCTTCCCTCATATCCTCCCGTGACTTCTGCCAGGCCTGGAAGCAGTGAACAATGGGCTCGATTTCGGCGAATTCCCGCGAAAGCTCGCGGAATTTATCCTGGTTGGCGATGGTGGCCTGATCGCTCAGCAACGCGCTGACTTCCTCAAAGCGATCAGCAAGCTGCTCGAGGCGGGACTGAATCGATGACTTCATAGTTTTTCCGGAATGATAGGCGCGTCGGCATCCAGCGCATCAAGCTGATGCAGCTCCCTGAGCCATTGGGTGACCTCCGTTCTGCCTTCGGTGGTCGCCTTGCGAACCTGAATGGAGGGTTCGTGGAGCAGTTTGTTGGTCAGCCCCCGTGCCATGCCCCGCAGAACGGTCTCCGGGTCGGCACCGTTGCGCAGCGCGCGGATCGCTTTTTCGGTTTCCGCGTCCCGCAGCGTCTCTGCCCGCTGACGGAACTGCTTGAGGGTAGACACCGCATCCAGTGCCCGCAGCTGGCTGAGGAACTGCTGCACCCCGTCAGTTACCAGATTTTCCGCCTCCCGGGCCGCCCCTTCACGGGAACGCACGTTCTCCTCGATGACCTGTCGCAAATCATCGACGGTGTAGAGGTAGACATCGGCAAGGGAGCTTACTTCCGGCTCAATATCCCTGGGAACAGCGATATCCACCATGAAATAGGGGCGATGCTTGCGCTTTTTCAGTGCCCGCTCAACAGCGCCCTTACCCAGAATCGGCAGGGGGCTGGCCGTGGAGGAAATGATGATATCCACATCCGCCAGGTACTCGGGAATCTCCGAAAGCAGAATACCTTTCCCGCCCCGGGACTCTGCCAGTGCCTGGGCACGCTCAAGGGTACGATTCGCCACCAGAAAATCCTTTACACCGGCATCGGCCAGGTGACGCGAGACCAGTTCAATGGTCTTGCCGGCTCCAATCAGCAGAGCCTTGTTGTGAGACATATCGGCAAAAATATGATGGGCCATGCTGACAGCGGCGTAAGCCACCGACACCGGATTCTCACCAATGGCTGTCTGGGTGCGCACCCGTTTGGCTACGGAGAATGTCTGCTCGAACAGGCGCGAAAGGAAAGCTCCGCTGGCGTTATTCTCGCGTGCCAGAGCATAGGCGTCCTTGAGCTGCCCCAGGATCTGTGGCTCGCCAAGAACCATGGAATCAAGGCCGGCGGCTACCCGCATGATATGGCGCACCGCGTCCGAATCCCGATGAATATAGAGCACTTCTTCCAGGTCAGCGGCCTCCATGTCATGAAACCCAGCCAGCCAGCGCAACACCGCCGGCGCACAATCGTCGTCTCCGGCAAGGTAAAGCTCGGTGCGGTTGCAGGTCGACAGTATGGCAGCCTCGCTGGCCCCGGAGGTGGCGCGCAGTTCGGCGAAGGCCTCGGCCATACGCTCGGGAGTGAACGCAACGCGCTCACGCAACTCGACCGGAGCGGTACGGTGGTTAATGCCGAGGGTGACCAGTGCCATATCGGAGTTAGACTGCCTTATGCCTGAAGACGTGAACACGGAGTATCACCGGTATTTTAACGGTCAGGGGCTTCTGTCGCCACCCAAAACCACCGTGATATCGGGAACTGCTGACAGGTTGGGCAATATCAGGCGCTTGTGCCATCATAGAACCTCGTCTATCACGCCACACCTGAGATTGCCGCCAGAGTCGCTTGCGGCCGATCAGGTGCACTGTACACAGATCATGGGATGTTGCATGCAAAAGTCCGCATTACTGCTTGTTACCTGCCTGTTTGGGCTTTCCCTGTCCGGCTGCGCTTCTCTCCAGGGTGATCAGGAACAGCAGCCCGATACCTCCCCGGAACGTACGGACAACTCCAACCCATCGGCGAAAAAGGACCAGGAACAGGAAATTCGCTACGCCGATTTTGAACCCGAAGAACTCTACCTGCTCCTCTCCGGCGAGATAGCTGCCCAGAGGGGACGTTTTGACGTCACGCTTGTTAATTACATGAAAGCGGCCCAGCAGTCCCGGGACAAGGCCGTGATCGAGAGAACCATGCGCATCGCCCAGTCCCTCAATGCCGACAATGCCCAGCGCAAACTGGCCGAGTTATGGCTGGATGTGGACCCGGACAATATGCAGGCGCACCGCATTGCGGCTATCCAGGCGGTGAAGAACAACCATCTTGAAACCGCCCTCGGCCACATGGAACGCATTATGGACCTGGGTGGCGATGCAGACTTTGACAGCCTGGCGGCCATGGCGGGAAGCCTGCCGCCCGGACAGCAGCAGGAGCTGCTGCAGCTCTACCGGCAGATGGAGGAGCGGCACCCCGGTAATCCTGAACTCCAGTACAGTATCGCCCTGCTCCTGAAAGTTAGTGGCGAACCCCAGCAGGCTCTGGACAAGCTGGCACCCCTGCTGGACGACGAACCTGACTTCCAGCCCGCCCTGGTGCTCAAGGGCGACCTTCTCTATGAGGTGGGCGAGAAACGCCAGGCACTGGACCACCTCCTGCGCCACACCCGGCGCTTCCCCGACAACCGCCAGATGGGCACGCTCTACGGCCGCATGCTGATCGGCGAAGGCGAACTCCAGGCCGCCCAGGACGAATTCAGCAGGCTGGTCAGGCGTTTTCCCGACGTGCCCGGCCTGCGCCTTTCCCACGCACTGGTAGCACTTGAAAACGACCAGACAGCGCTGGCGGAAGAAGAGCTGACGCGACTGACCGAACAGGGCCACCATGCCGATGAAGCCCACTATTATCTGGGCAGAATCGCTGACGAAAGGGACAACACCGAGCGGGCCATCGGCTTCTACAACAACGTGGAAAAGGGTAATTACTACTTCCCCGCCCTGGCACGGGCCAGCGAACTGATGGCGGAACAGGGTGATCTTGACGAGGCGCTGGCTGCGATACGGGAACTGAGAGACAACAATCCGGAGCAGGAGGAGAACTTCCACCTGCTGGAAATCAATTTGCTACTGGACCGTGAGGAGAACGAGCGGGCACTTACGGCCGCCAACGAAGCCCTGGCGGACTACCCGGACAATATCCGAATCCGCTACGCTCGCGCCATGCTGCTCGACTCCCAGGGCGAGCCGGAGCAGGCGGAGGATGACCTGAGACGGATCATTGACCAGCAGCCTCAGAACGCAGTTGCGCTGAACGCCCTGGGCTACATCATCACTACCCGCTCGGATCGCTATGCGGAAGCCAGGGACTACATTGAACGGGCACTGGCAATCGACCCCGAAAATCCCGCCATCCTCGACAGTATGGGCTGGGTACTCTACAAGCAGGGTCAAAACGAAGAGGCCCTTGACTACCTCTCCCGGGCCTGGGAAGCCTATGCCGACCCCGAGGTCGCCGCCCATTTGGGCGAAGTGCTCTGGAAAACCGGTGAACAGGAGCAGGCCCGCATCATCTGGGAAGAAGGCTTCGAGCAGGACCCGGACCATCCGATACTGATAGAAACTGTCGAGAGGCTCTCCGGGGAGCAGCCCCTGTGAGATTTACCGCTGTCGCCCTGACTCTCGTCGCCCTGCTTCTCGGCGGCTGCACCTCACTGCAGATTGATCCGCTGCCTGAGGGCCTGACGGAACAGCCGCCAGCGGACTGGAGCGCAACCAGCGCTCGACGGGACCAGTTCCGGCACTGGGAGCTGACGGGCAAACTCGCTGTCCGCCAACCCTCGGACAGCGGCACTGCCGTGATCAACTACTGGAAACAGGACCGGCAAATCTACAAACTCGCCCTGTCCTCGTCGTTTCTGGGCATGGGCCGCACCACCCTTGAGGGTGTTCCCGGCTTTATCGAACTTACACTACCTGACGGCGAGCGATATCAGTCCGGCGACCCGGAAGCACTGGTCAGCGCCGCCACCGGCTGGCAGCTGCCGATCGACAGCCTGGCCTGGTGGATTCGCGGCCTGCCCGGCCCTGAAGGTGATTTCCGGTTATTCTTTGATGATCAGGAGCGGCTGGCCGTTATCCGCCAGCTGGGATGGGAAATCCGCTACGACCGCTGGGAAGAATTTATCGACGCTTACCCACCCTTGCCTGCCAGAATCACTGCTGTCAAGGGTGAAAAACGGGTGAGAGTGGTGGTTACCAGCTGGCGTAAGACTGACGGAGACAGCCAGTGACCAGTCTTGCACTGCCCTCCCCGGCAAAGCTGAATCTGTTCCTGCATATCCTTGGTCGCCGGCCTGATGGCTACCATGAACTGCAAACCCTGTTTCAGTTCCTGGATTATGGCGACACAATCACCCTCACCCCCCGCACCGACAACCGCATTGTGCTTGAGCAATCCGTGCCCGGGGTGCCCGACGACGAAAATCTCGTCATCCGCGCAGCGCGACAACTGGCTGGCACGGCCAGCACCGCAGTTGCCGGTATGAGCATCGCCATCGACAAAAAACTGCCTATGGGAGGCGGGTTGGGCGGCGGTAGCTCCAATGCCGCCACCACCCTGCTCGGGCTGAACCGGCTGTGGGGACTCGACCGGTCTCTCGACGAACTGGCGGAACTTGGTTTGGCGCTGGGTGCCGATGTGCCGGTGTTCGTTCGCGGCCACTCGGCATGGGGTGAAGGCGTTGGTGAACGACTGACCAGCGCCAACCCCCCGGAAGACTGGTTTGTGGTTATAAAACCACCGTGCGATATAAGTACCAAGGAGATTTTTTCCCACCAAGGGTTGACAAGGGATACCCCCGGAATCAAAATAGCGCCCGCTTTTGAGGGAGACGCCTCGAGGTACCGAAACGACTGTGAGGATGTAGTTCGAAGACTGTATCCTGAGGTTCATCAAAGCCTGGAATGGCTTGCACAATTCGGACCTGCAAGATTAACCGGAACCGGGGCTTGCATATTTGGACGTTTCCCTACAGAATCCGCAGCCCGGATTATCTGGGAAAGCAAACCCTCCGGCATCACGGGGTTCGTAGCTAAAGGGGTGAACATTTCACCACTTCACGAAAAGCTGACAGAGCTAAAATGATGCCAAAAAAGCACGATACTGGGGTGTCGCCAAGTGGTAAGGCAACGGGTTTTGATCCCGTCATGCGCAGGTTCGAATCCTGCCACCCCAGCCACCTTTCTCCCGCTTCTTCTGAATCAACCGCCGTTACCGAGAAGGATGCCGTCGTGTCCAAACTGATGATTTTCACTGGCAACGCCAACCCTGAGCTTGCCAAAGCCATCGCCCAGAAACTCCACATCCCCATGGGCCAGGCCACCGTTGGAACCTTCAGCGACGGTGAAACCACTGTTGAAATCAATGAGAACGTGCGCGGGCATGATGTCTTTATCATCCAGCCCACCTGCAACCCGACCAACGATAACCTGATGGAACTTATTGTGATGGCCGATGCCCTTCGTCGAGCCTCCGCTACCCGGGTTACTGCGGTTATTCCCTATTATGGCTATGCTCGCCAGGATCGCCGTGTCCGCTCCACCCGCGTTGCCATCAGTGCAAAAGTGGTTGCAGACATGATTTCCAGCATCGGCGTCGACAGGGTTCTGACACTGGACCTGCATGCCGACCAGATCCAGGGGTTCTTCGATATCCCGGTGGACAACATCTACGCCACCCCGGTCATGCTCGAAGATATCGAGAAGCAGCGTTTTGAAAACTTTGTCGTGGTATCTCCTGACGTGGGCGGTGTTGTTCGGGCCCGCGCCGTGGCCAAGCGCCTGGATGACGCCGATCTTGCGATCATCGACAAGCGTCGGCCGAAGGCCAATGTGTCACAGGTCATGCACATTATTGGTGATGTGAAAGACAAGACCTGCATTCTGGTGGACGACATCATCGATACCGCCGGCACTCTCTGCAAAGCCGCCAATGCCCTGAAAGAACACGGCGCCTCGAAAGTGGTTGCCTATATCACCCATCCTGTTCTGTCAGGGCCGGCTGTCGACAATCTCAACGCCTCCGAACTCGACGAGCTGGTCGTCTGTGACACCATCCCGCTGGGTGACAAAGCACACAATTGTGATAAGATCCGCATCCTCAGTATGGCTGGGCTGCTCGCGGAATCCATTCGTCGCGTCAGCAACGAAGAGTCCATCAGCGCGATGTTCGAGAACGCCTGATCAGCTAATTGCCTGATTTACTGACAAGAATCCGGACCGGGGGCCCTCAGGGCTCCCGGTCTGTTTAGTCCGCCGGAAAAGCTTCCGGCATTTCGAAAATATCACCTGCTCAGGACCTGGTCGCGGGCCGTTCGGGTGAAAATTGAGGTTATAATCATGTCTCAGGAATTTCTTATTGAAGCATTTCCTCGTGGCGATCAGGGGAGAGGTGCGAGCCGCCGCCTGCGTCGCGAGGAGCGGAAAATCCCGGCTATCGTCTATGGCGGTAATAAAGAAGCCGTTTCCATTTCCATCTGGCACAACGAGCTGAAAAAAGCGCTGGAGAACGAAGCCTTTTTCTCTCACGTTCTGACCATTGAGCTGGAAGGCAAGAAAGAAAGCGTGATCCTGAAGGATCTGCAGCGTCATCCTTACAAGCCGCTGCTGACTCACGCCGACTTCCTGCGCGTTGACAAGGATCACGAGATCCACGTTAACGTACCACTGCACTTCCTGAACGAAGACTCCGCACCGGCCATCAAGCTTCAGGGCGGCGTTGCTCACCACCAGATCAACGAAGTGGAAGTCATCTGTCTGCCACAGGATCTGCCAGAGTTCATTGAAGTTGACATGAGTTCAGTGGAAATGGATCAGGTCATTCACCTGAGCGACCTGAAACTCACCAAGGGCGTTCGTATCGCTGCACTGCAGCAGGGCGAAGACCACGATCTGCCCGTAGTTGCAATCCACAAGCCTCGCGCTGCCAAGACCGAAGACACTGAAGAAGGCGAAGACAGCGGAGCAGGTGAAGAAGGCGAAGACAAGGAGTAACCACTCCTGCACTGACGAGGGCAACGGTAGATGGCACAGGATATCGTCATGGTGGTGGGGCTGGGTAATCCCGGCCCGGACTATGCGAATACCCGCCATAACGCCGGCGCCCTTTTCGTCGAAGCTCTGGCCCGCGAAGCGGGCCAGATGCTCCGCCCCGAAAAGAAATACCACGGGCTCTACGCCCGCATTCAGCTGCAGGGCCTTGACCTGCACCTTCTGAATCCCTCCACCTACATGAACCGCAGCGGCCTCTCCATCAAGGCCCTGGCGGACTTTTTCAAGATTCAGCCCGAACAGATTCTGGTTGCCCACGACGAGCTCGACCTGCCCCCCGGCACTGCCAAGCTCAAGAAAGGCGGCGGCCACGGCGGCCACAACGGCTTGCGGGACACCATCGCTCATCTGGGCACCAACGATTTCCAGCGACTGCGTATCGGTATCGGCCACCCCGGCGACAGCCGCCAGGTAACCGGCTACGTACTCGGGCGACTGAGCAAGCGGGAAACCGAAGAGCTCGATGCCGTGATCGACGAAATCATCCGGGTGTTGCCGGATGCCGTCAGTGGCAAACTTCCGGCGGCGATGAATCGCTTGCACAGCTTCAAACCGGTATAATCCGGCAAATTTTTCCAGCACCAGCAGAGGCACTCCATGGGATTTAACTGCGGCATCGTCGGCCTCCCCAACGTCGGCAAATCCACCCTGTTCAACGCACTGACCAAAGCGGGTATCGGCGCAGAAAACTTTCCGTTCTGCACCATCGAGCCCAATGCCGGTGTAGTGGCCATGCCCGACCCGCGCCTCAACAAGCTGGCCGAGATGGTAAAGCCCGAGCGCGTGGTGCCCACCACCATGGAATTTGTGGACATTGCCGGCCTAGTGGCGGGCGCGTCCAAAGGCGAAGGCCTGGGCAACCAGTTCCTGGCCAATATCCGCCAGACCGATGCCATCGCACATGTTGTTCGCTGTTTTGACGACAGCAACGTGATTCACGTGGCCAACAAGATCGACCCCGCCTCCGACATTGACGTAATCAACACCGAGCTTGCCCTGGCGGACATGGACACCGTGGAAAAAGCCATCAAACGCGTCCAGCGCGTTGCCAAGGGCGGTGACAAGACCGCCAAGGCCCAGCTGGAAATCTTCGAACGCCTGCTGCCGGTACTGAACGAAGGCAAGCCCGTGCGGAGCATGGGGCTCGACAGGGACGAGATGGCACTGATCCGCGAACTGTGCCTGCTCACCGTCAAGCCGACCATGTACATCGCCAACGTGGACGAGGACGGCTTCGAGAACAACCCTTACCTGGATCAGGTACGTGAGATTGCCGAGGCGGAGAACGCGGTTGTAGTGCCCATCTGCAACAAGATGGAAGCCGAAATCGCAGAACTGGAGGACGATGAAAAAGCCGTCTTCCTCGACGAGATGGGCATGGACGAACCGGGACTTGACCGCGTCATCCGTGGCGGATACCGCCTGCTGGACCTGCAAACTTACTTCACCGCCGGCGTGAAAGAAGTCCGGGCCTGGACCGTCCGTGTCGGCGCCACTGCGCCCCAGGCGGCAGGCGTGATCCACACCGATTTCGAGCGCGGCTTTATCCGTGCCGAAGTGGTGAGCTACGAAGACTTCGTCAAATACAACGGCGAAGCCGGTGCCAAGGACGCCGGAAAGTGGCGCCTCGAAGGCAAAGACTACATCGTCCAGGATGGGGACGTCATTCACTTCCGCTTCAACGTCTGATTGCTCCGGAAGTTTTGACGGTGAGTCTCCTGCCAGCCTGCTGCAGCAGCCCTGACGACCGATGGCCCTGGCCGCACCCCCTGCCGGGCCTGCATCTGATCAGCCTGGGTTTTGAATCGGACCGCTTCCACCCCGATGACTTCCGCTGTAGCGACATTATTCCACCTCCCTCCGTGGAAAGGGCGGTCAGCAAGCGTCAGTCGGAATACCTGGCAGGACGATTCTGTGCCCGCGAGGGCTTGTCCCGCCTCACAGGTCGCCCAGACACCCCAGCCCAAGGTGCTGACCGGGCCCCGGTATGGCCAACCGGATGCGTGGGGTCAATCACCCACACACGAGGCTGGGCGGCGGCGGTGGTTGGACATCAGCAGCATTACAGGGGGCTTGGCCTTGATGCGGAGATGATCATGCCCGATGACCGCGCGCTGCCACTTTCCCGCCAGATCCTGACTCAACCGGAACAGGCGCGGTTTGGCTGCGAGCTGACCCACCAGCCGGGATTTCTGATTACCCTGGCGTTCTGCCTCAAGGAAACGCTCTTCAAGGCACTTTACCCTCTGGTACAAAAGCGTTTCTATTTCGAGCATGCCGAACTGCTGGCCTGGCATCGGGACGGCACCGCCAGGCTGCGCTTGCTGACGACCCTGTCACCGGAATGGCCGATCCACAGCGAGCTCAACGCCTGGTTTTCCCTGGAGAATGACCGGCTGATCAGCCTGATTGCCATCCCCGCCCACAATCCCGCCAGCCACTCAGCCTGAAATCCGGAAAAGGGTTGACAGCAACGCATAAAATCCAGAAAATACGCGCCTCGTTTGGAGCACAACCCAACGAATATGGCAAGGTAGCTCAGTTGGTTAGAGCACGGCACTCATAATGCCGGGGTCGGCGGTTCGACTCCGCCCCTTGCTACCAGTATTGCAAAAGGGTCCTCGCGTAAGCGTGGGCCCTTTTTTAATTCCGGCGTCCTCTCCTCTCTACGCTCCCCACATAATGACAGGCCACCCGCCATGCCGGTTTGTCTTAATGCATTTTTCTTGCAAGCTGGCACAGGCCATATCTTCCCGAAGCTGGCGCGAAACCAGCAAAGTCACAAGCCAATCGGACGAACATGACACTCTGCTCACACCACCAGCTGTGGCATAATCATCCACATACGCTCAATTCGACAACAATGGCAACACAAGGGATGCACTATTATGAAACCGGAGACTCTTGCCCTCCACGCTGGCTTTAACGGCGACCCGACCACCAATGCCGCCACCACGCCCATTTACCAGACTACTTCCTATACCTTCGACGACACCCAGCACGGCGCCGATCTGTTCGACCTGAAGGTACAGGGCAACATCTATACCCGAATCATGAACCCCACCAACGCCGTCCTGGAAGAGCGCATGGCCCAGCTTGAAGGCGGCGTGGGCGCTCTGGCGGTGGCATCGGGCATGGCCGCGATCCTTTATGCCCTGCAGACCATCTGCAAGGTGGGCAACAACATTGTCAGTACCGGCCAGCTCTATGGCGGCACCTACAACCTGTTTGCCCACTCACTGCCGAACCAGGGCATTGATTGCCGCATGGTGAGACACGATGACTTTGATGCCGTGGAAAAGGCCATCGATGACAACACCCGTGCGCTGTTCTGCGAGTCCATCGGCAACCCGGCCGGCAACGTGGTGGACATCCAGCGCTGGGCAGAGATTGCCCACAAGCATGGCATTCCCCTGATTGTCGACAACACCGTGGCAACGCCTTTCCTGTGCCGCCCTTTCGAGCACGGTGCCGACATTGTGGTTCACTCCCTCACCAAGTACATCGGTGGCCACGGCACGACGGTTGCCGGCGTTGTGGTGGATTCCGGCAAGTTCGACTGGGCCGCCAACAAGGCCAAGTTCCCCATGCTGAATGAGCCGGACCCGTCCTACCATGGAGTGGTCTTCACCGAAGCGCTTGGTGAAGCCGCCTTCATTGGCCGCTGCCGCGTCGTTCCTCTGCGCAATACCGGTGCGGCACTGTCACCGTTCAACGCGTTTCTGATCATGCAGGGCCTGGAAACCCTCGGGCTGCGCATGGAGCGCCACTGCGAAAACGCCGAGAAAGTCGCCAATTACCTTCAGGATCATCCCGCCGTTGAGTGGGTCAACTACGCCACGCTGGCAGACAGCCCCTACAAGGCTACCTGTGACAAGATCTGCGGCGGTCGCGCCTCCGGCATTCTCAGTTTCGGCATTACCGGGGGTCGCGAGAACGGCGCCAGGTTTATCGATGCCCTGCAACTGATATACCGCCTGGTGAACATTGGCGATGCCAAGTCTCTGGCCTGCCACCCGGCCACAACCACGCACCGTCAGCTCAATCCGAAAGAGCTGGAAAGCGCAGGGGTCAGCGAGGATCTTGTGCGGCTGTCCATCGGCATCGAACATGTCGACGACATCATTGCCGATATCAGTCAGGCCCTGGACAAGGCAACGGCCTGAGCGACCAACGGGCACGACGAGCGTCGTGCTCGCAATCCCCGTGATTATCCGTACCTGCCTTGTATCCTCAGCGGGTGCGGATTACTCTTTAACGTAAGCTGAGATTCGTGTACCTCCCCAGAAGCCAATAGACAGAGAGTCCGTTTGTAATGAGCGATAGTGCCAAGCCCCGGGTCACCAGTGGTTCCAAGTTCCGCAATGAACATGGTTTTTCCGCCATCAAGGACGGGATCAAGCGCTCAGGATCGGGCATCATCGACACCAGTACCCAGCGCAAACCTTCCTGGCTCCGGGCCCGGATGCCCGGCGGTGAGCGCTACGAGGCGGTGCGCAAAAACGTCAGCGAACACCGCCTGAGCACGGTATGCCAGGAATCCCACTGCCCCAATATCGGTGAGTGCTGGACCAACGGTACCGCTACCATCATGGTCATGGGGTCAGTGTGTACCCGGGCCTGCCGCTTCTGCGCTGTCGACACCGGCAACCCCAAAGGCTGGCTGGACCACGAAGAGCCGGAAAATACCGCCAAATCCGTCGAGCTCATGGGCCTGCGCTACATTGTCCTCACCTCGGTGGACCGGGACGACCTGGACGACGGCGGCGCAGCCCACTACGCAGCGTGTGTGTCCGCCATCAAACAGCGCACCCCACACGTGGCGGTTGAGGCACTGACACCGGATTTCGATGCGGTAATGGAACACGTCGAAAAGGTCGTGGACTCAGGACTGGACGTTTTCGCCCAGAACGTGGAAACCGTCAAGCGTCTGACCACCCGGGTGCGGGATCCGCGCGCCGGTTATGAAAAAACCCTCAGCGTTCTGGGCCACGCCAAGAAATACCGTCCGGACGTGCTGACCAAAACCAGCCTGATGCTGGGTCTGGGTGAAACTGAGGAAGAGATACTCGAAACCATGGACGACCTGCTCGCCGTCGGTGTTGATATCCTGACTCTGGGCCAGTATCTGCGCCCGACCCAGAACCACCTGCCAGTCGAGAAGTACGTTACTCCGGAGGACTTCAACCGCTTCCGCGAAATCGGCCTGGAAAAGGGATTCATGGAAGTGCCGTCGGGGCCCATGGTTCGCTCCAGCTACCGGGCTGACCGGGTATTTGAAAAAAACAACCTCGGTCTTGCCGTGCCGGAAGTTCCTGCTTCATCGAAAGCCCAGCAAATCCCTGTAAAAGCCGTTGACTGAGACCCTCAATGCTGCAACTGATCAGGAATGCCCGGCTCAAGTACAAGTTCTGGCTGCTCAATATTGTTGTGTTTGTCGTACTCTGCCTGCTGGTGATCTATGCCATGAACACGGTAGCAGGGCTGACTGACCAGTCGTTTTCAGAGGTTTTCAGTGAAACCGCCGGTGGCTTCGCGCTGGTTGTTGCCGTTTTGATGATGCTGGAAATGGCCGGCTCGCAACTGCTGATTTCCTTCATTGAGCGGCACGTCTATCGCCTCAAGACAACCATGGTCTCCGTTCAGGCCTCCGGCAATCTCAGCGAACGGGCCCATGTTGACTCCACGGATGAAATCGGCGAGATGGGCCAGGCCTTCAACGCCATGCAGGATCGCACCATGGGCGTGGTAAGAAGCATGAAACAGGCCATCGATCATCTGCACCGGGAAGTGCAAGAGCTGACAGTGGCCGCAGAGGCCCGCCGGGATGACCTGGGCCGGCAGCAGTCCGGCGCCGATCGCAGCGCCGAGATGATAGAAACCATGCTGCAGAGTTTTACCGGCATTGCCGAACAGGCAGGCATCGCCAAAACCCTGTCTCACGAAGCACGAAATGCCACCGTTGACGGCAGCGAACGGGTTGGTCGCAGTGCCGACTCCATCCGGCGACTGGCCACCGCTATCCAGACCTCGGCAGACAGCGTGCAGGCGCTGGCTGAAAACAGCCATGAGATCAGCCACTCCGTTGCCGAAATCAAGGGCATTGCAGAGCAGACCAACCTGCTGGCACTGAATGCCGCGATTGAGGCCGCCCGTGCCGGTGAGCAGGGCCGGGGATTTGCCGTGGTGGCGGATGAAGTGCGCAATCTGGCCAGGCGGGTCCAGGATTCCACTGACCAGATTCAGGGCACCATAGACCGCCTGCTCACCGCCATGGACAACGCGGTCACGCAGATGACCGCAAGCTCGGGGGACGCCTCCCTGTGTGTCGATGAGTCAGAAGAGGCCCGCAAGTCCCTGGATGCCATCAATTCGGTTGTCAGCCGCATTGACCAGACCAACCAGGAAATCGCCAACGTATCCGCCGACCAGACAGCCTCAACCGACTCAGTCCTGGCCAATGTCCAGAGCATCCGCGATACCACCAACAGCATGGTCACCCAACTCACCGAAAGCGCCGATATGAGTAAACGCCTGAAACAGTTGATCGATTCTCTGGAAGAAGCGTCCAACAGGGTCACCGTCGACTGACAGTTTGTGGCACACTCTGCACTCGTTTTCACTGTGTAGGGTAATTCTTGCGATGTCCTGGCTTCGATCCTTCTACGACCGGCTGATTTTCCCCCATCCTGTTCTGGTACTGCTGCTGTTCGGCGCCGTGCTGATAGTCGCCAGTTTGCGGCTGGACCAGTTCCGTCTGGACGCGTCCGCCGAGTCTCTTGTCCTGGAGGACGATCGCTCACTGGAGCAGTATCGGGAGGTCAACCGGCGGTTTACCAACTCCGACGACTTCCTGATTGTTACTTTTACGCCCCACGAGGAACTGTTCAGTGACGACGGCCTGGCACTGCTGCGCTCACTGCGGGATGAACTGGCATCGCTGGATAACGTCAACTCCACCAACAGCATTCTCAACGTCCCCCTGCTCCACAGTCCTGACCTGACCCTGGATACCGTGGACTCCGAGATCAAGACTATCGACGAAGACGGTGTTGACCCTGACACCGCCCGCAAAGCACTGCTCAATAACCCCCTGTACCCCAATCTGCTGATCAGCGAAGATGCACGCACCACGGCCATACAGGTCAACCTGCCCACCCCTGAACGCTATTTCGAGCTGCTTCGTGAACGCAATACCCTGCGGGACAAGGTTGACAGTGGCGAAGCGACGGAACAGGAACAGCAGCAACTGGAAGTCGTCAGCCGCAAATTCATCGAATTCACCGAGGCCCAGGGCGAGGAACGGGATCGCACCATCGCCCAGGTCAGGGAAATTCTGGACAGCTATCGGGACCGTGCAGAGATTTACCTCGGCGGCGTGCCGATGATCGTTGCGGACATGATTCGTTTCATTGAGAACGATCTGTCCACTTTCGGGATCGGCGTACTGGTGTTCCTGTTATTGACCCTGGCGATCATCTTCCGCCAGTGGCGCTGGGTACTGGTACCGGTGCTGTGCTGCAGCTTTACTGTCTGGCTGGTGGTCGGTTACCTGAGCTGGGCACGCTGGCCGGTGACGGTCATTTCCTCCAACTTCGTATCGCTGCTGCTGATCATGACCCTGTCGCTGACCATTCACCTGATCGTCCGCTACCGGGAGTTCCAGCACGACGACCCTGATGCCGCGCCCAGAGATACCCTTCGCAATACCCTGCTGGCCATGATCAAGCCGTGTTTCTACATGGCCATTACCACCATTGTCGCTTTCGGGTCGCTTACCTTCAGTGGCATCCGCCCGGTGATCGATTTCGGCTGGATGATGACCATCGGCCTCGCCGTGGCCTTCCTCATCACCTTCCTGATTTTCCCGGCGCTGCTTACCCTGTTGCCACCGCCAGTGGATGAGCGGGTGCGCTCGGACCGCGTGCCATTTACCGACCTGTTCGCCCGCTTCACCGAACACTATGGAAAAACGGTGCTGGTCGGCTCTGCCATCATCGCCGTACTCTGCGCGATCGGCCTCAACCGCCTGACGGTGGAAAACAGCTTCATCGACTACTTCAAGTCCAGCACTGAAATCCACCAGGGCATGGTCACCATTGATGACCGCCTGGGGGGCACCACGCCTCTGGACGTGGTGATCACTGACGACAGGCCACCGGAAAGCGAAGGCGGGGGCGATCCTTTCGCCAGCGACTGCGATCCGTTTGTGGAGGATTGTGACCAGGCCGAGGAATACCGGGACACCTGGTTCACCTACCAGAAGATGGAGCGCCTGAGGAAAGTCCACGATTATCTGGACAGCCTGCCGGCAACCGGGAAGGTGCAATCCATCAGCACCACCCTCGATATACTGGCCCTGGTCAATGGCGGCGAGCCCCTGGATGCCCTCGAGCTGGCATTCGTACCTTCGGCGGTGCCTGAGGATTTGCAGGACATTCTGTTGACCCCCTACATCAACGAGAAATACGACCAGGCCCGCTTCAGCATTCGCGTCCTGGAGACCTCTGAGGACCTGCGACGCCAGGAACTACTGGACGAGATCCGCCGTCACCTGACCGAAGAAATGGGGTTCGAGGACGATCAGGTGCAGCTCTCAGGCATGATGGTAATGTACAACAACATGCTGCAAAGCCTTTTTGAATCCCAGATCAAGACCCTGGGTGTGGTTTTCCTGGCCATCATGATTATGTTCCTGATCCTGTTCCGGTCGATAAAACTGGCGCTTATCGGCATGGCGCCAAATCTGATTGCAGCGGGCTCCGTGCTGGGTCTGATGGGCTGGCTGGGCATCCCGCTGGACATGATGACGATTACGGTGGCGGCCATTACCGTGGGTATTGCGGTAGACGATACCATTCACTACATCCACCGGTTCAAAACGGAGTTCGAGAAAGACGGCGACTACATCGCCACCATGCACCGCTGCCACCGCAGTATCGGGCAGGCAATGTTCTTTACCTCGCTGACGATCATTACCGGATTTTCGATCCTGGTGCTGTCGAACTTCATCCCGACCATCTACTTTGGGTTGTTCACCGGCTTTGCCATGTTCATGGCGCTGGTTGGTGCTCTTACCCTGTTGCCTCGACTTATTGTGCTGGTTAAGCCGTTCGGTGTTCGAGAATAAAAGTCGAGCCTGAAGGCCTGCCGCGACGAACTTCCAGTTTGCGGGCCACAGATACAGAAAAACCGCCAGGGCCAGAAGCCAAGGCGGTTTTTCTGAATTCCGAACGCTAGTCCAGAGTAGTAACGAAGCTTACTGCATGCCCTGCTGCTGCATCTGCATCTGACGCTGCTGTTGCATCTGCTGCTGCATCTGCTGCATGCGCTTGTTCAGCTCTTCACGCTGCGCTTCGGTGAACACGGCATCAACCCGCGCCTGCATCAGGGTGGACATGGCCGTCATTTCACCAGTGACATCACCAAGCTCTTCCGCTTTTTCACGAATCTCGTCTTCATCGTAATCCGGCTTGATCTGGGCCTGGATCTCCTGCTGGAGTTGCTGGGCTTCGCCCTGAAGCTCCTGAATTTCAGACTGCATCTCGTCGATGATGCCGCGGATTTCTTTCTGCTGGTCATCGCTCAGGCCAACCATCTGAGCCAGCTGATCGACCTGGTCCGGCTGCCCGCCAGATTGCTGGGCCATCGCCGGAGAAGACAGCCCGACTGCAATCAGGGCAATTCCGAACAGTTTCACGAGCTTCATAGATATCTCCACTAATCGATTTTGGGTCACTTTGGGTTTTCAAGGATTACACCCTAAAACAAAACGACCGGACATTTCACCCCGAACCCCCTCCTTTTAGTACATACTCCACGGCAGTAAAACCCTCAGCTCCCGCCAATGGCGGGCTCAGAGAAATGTGAAAATTTAGTCATTCCCGTCCATAATGGCGCCGTTCAGCCATTTCCGGAGTAACAAACATGGCCATTAACTGGTTTCCAGGGCATATGCATAAGGCCCGCAAGGAGATCAAAAAAGAAATGCCCCAGATGGATCTCATTATCGAGGTTGTGGATGCGCGCCTGCCGTTCAGCAGTGAAAATCCGCTGGTTCCCGCCCTCAGGGGTGATACGCCGGTCATCAAGGTCCTAAACAAGCGCGACCTCGCCGACCCGGAGATTACCCGGCAGTGGCTCGCCTGGCTGGAAAAGGAGCGTGGGGTGCGGGCCATTACCATGACCCATAACCAGCGGGCAGAGGCTCTGGATATCCTGCGCCTGGCCGGCGAGATGACCCCCGACCATGATCGCCAGAAACGGGCTCTGCGGGTGATGATCCTAGGCATTCCCAATGTCGGAAAATCCACGCTGATCAACACCATGGCTGGCCGGCCAGCAGCCAAGACCGGCAACGAACCCGCCGTGACCAGGGCGCAGCAGGCGATCAAACTGCCGGACAACGTGTTGCTGTATGACACCCCCGGCTTTCTGTGGCCCAAACTGTCGCCGGAAGCCTGCGGTTACCGCCTGGCCATCAGTGGCGCCATCCGTAGTGCGGTGATCGAGTTCGAGGATGTGGCCATGTTCGAGGCGGACTACCTGCTGGAGGCCTATCCCGCGCTGGTCATGGCGCGCTATGGCTTTGAGGAACTGCCAAAGGGTGGACTGGCGCTGATGGATGGCATTGCCCTGAAACGACGATTCCTCGGCCGTGGCGGCGTTCCGGACCTGCACAAGGTGTCGGAAATACTGCTCAATGAATTCCGCTCCGGCAAACTGGGTCGCATTTCTCTTGAGACCCCGGCGATGGTTGAAAAAGAAGCCCGCGAGGAAGCGGAGCGAGATGGCGCCTAGACTGAGGGTTTTAGCTGACTCAGCACGCCCATGGCTGGTTCACGGCTGTTGGCGGAGTATATGCTTATAATTGTCTATGGCATTGGTCATTGGCAAAGGCCACCGTTCGTACTAAAGTACGGTTTTGACATGAATCAATAATGGATGGTTCAGCTACCATGGCGCAAGCTATCAGACTTCACCAGGTTTCCCCTCTCAAGGCATCCTGTCATCAGTGCAGCCTCAGCAACCTGTGCCTGCCCCTGGCTGTGGAAGAAAATGAGTTGGACCGCCTCGAGGATATTGTCCAGCAGGGCCGGATTTTCAACCGTGGCGAGCATATCTTCGACCAGAGCACACCGTTCCGATCCTGTTTCGCGGTCAAGAGTGGAGCCATCAAAACGTCCATCATCAGTGAGAACGGTGAGGAACAGGTAACAGGGTTCTTCATGCCCGGCGAGCTGGTGGGACTGGACAGCATGGGAAGCAAACACTACGCCTGCACCGCCCGGGCTCTGGAACGTACCAGCGTCTGCGAATTTCCGATCGACCGCCTGGAGGAGCTTACCGTCAAGCTGCCTGACCTCCAACACCACATGTATCATTTGATGAGCCAGGAAATCCAGGGTAGCCACCAGTTGGCCATGTTACTGAGCAAGAATACCGCAGAGGAGCGGATTGCCGCGCTGCTGCTGTCCCTTTCCAGCCGCTTCCAGCGTCGCCGTTTGTCGGGGACCAACTTCAGCCTGCCCATGGCACGAAACGACATCGCCAATTTCCTCGGACTGGCCGTTGAAACCGTAAGTCGGGTGTTCACGCGCTTTCAGAACCAGGGCATCATCAGCGCCCGAGGGCGTGAGGTGGAACTTCTCGATGTCGAGGCGCTGCAGACCGTAACCCGTGAGTTTTCACGTCAGAACATCTGATAGCGCCGCCTGACCGACGAACGGCGGCATTCAGCCGGCCGGTTCGTCGGTCAACTGTCTGTCCCCGTTCAGGGAGAGCAATTCCAGCTCCTCAGCCAGTCCTGAACGCCAGGGTAACTGCTTGACGCCAAAGGTGTTGCGGATCTTGGTGCAGATCATGGTGGCATTGACCGGCTCAAACGCGGCCCAGGCCGGAGTTTCGTCCAGAACGCGGATTCCGCTGGGAATACCACTCAACCCGGTGATCGCGAGGCCCAGCTCATAAAGTGAAATATCTTCGGCACCCGCATACTGATAGGTTCCCCACACCTCGGCACCACAATCAACCTGTTGCACAATTGCGGTAATCACCCGGGAAAGATCACTGACAGTGACGGGCTGGCCATGGCACTTGCTGGGCAGCCTGATAACGTCAGACCCGGCCGCCACCGACTGCACCTTGCGAATAAAACGCCCCAGACTCCAGCCCGTGCGAAGGATGAGATGTCGGGGCAGAAGCGTTCGCACCGCCTGCTCGCATTCCCACTGCCAGTTGCCCAGCTCGTTACAGGGCTGGCCCGGGTTGGAGGAAATATAGGCATTCTGCTTGCGACCGTCGAATACGTAACAGGAAGAAAGCTGTAACAACGCAATATTCCGTTCGCAGGCGTGCTTGGCCAATGCCACGGGCAGGGAGAAGGACGCCTTGTGAGCTGCTTCCGGATTTTTTTCGGCAATTTCCGGATCGGCAAGCCACAGCGCGTTCACGATCAGGTCGGTATCGTCGGGAATCCACCCTTCCAGTGCTGTCAGGTCAGCCGATTCCAGATCACTGACCAGCAACGGGGTGACCTGCACCGACGTATTTCTCAGGCGCTCCAGCAATACTCGCCCCAGGGGGCCATAATCATGGATAACAAGAACGTGCACGAGCGCTTACTACCTCCGGTTTCTGGCGAATGCCTTGGTGAAAGATCTTACGAGCATACAACAACAGAACCCACATCCTGAACCGGCAAAGCCGCAAGCAGCGACAAGCCGCCTGCTGAGCTACCCTGCCCTGTCGCCGGGACTGTCGTAGAACCTGGGGACCCGTGCCGTAACTCCAGTGAGCAGTTCGTAGGCAATTGTGCCCGCATGTCGCGCAACCTCATCAACACTCACATGCCGGCCCCAGAGCTCCACCGTGTCGCCGGGACAGGCGGCCGGTGCATCCGTCAGGTCCACCGCCAGCATGTCCATGGACACCCGGCCGATCAGCCGTATGCGGCTGCCTGCGACCCAGGCCGGGGTGCCGCTACCGGCATGGCGCGGATAACCGTCGCCGTAGCCGATGGCAACGATCCCCATCCGGGTTTCCCGCTCTGCGGTCCAGCTGCAGCCATAACCCACAGATTGCCCCGGCTTGAGCAGTCGTACCGCTATTAACGGTGCTTCCAGTGACATTGCCGGCTCCAGGCCCAGTTCCGGCCCGGTCTTCTCAAGCATCGGAGAGGCACCATAGAGCATTATGCCCGGACGACTCCAGTCGAACATCGGCTGGCCAGGCAGAAAATGGGCCGCGGAGTTGCTGGCGCTTTTTGCCAGTAACGGCCAGTCAGCAACAGCCTCTGTAAATACCCCCGTTTGATCATCCGTAAAGTTGCTGGCCACATCATCCGCGCAGGCAAAATGAGTCACGAAGCCAACCAGGTTCTGCATTACCATGTATTCTTTCAGTCGGGCCATGGCGTCGGCCAGCATTGCCGGCGCAAAACCGAGCCGGTTCATGCCCGTGTTCACTTTGAGCCAGAATGCAGGCACCTGCGTCGCGTGCATGAGCCAATCCAACTGGTAGTCACTGTGAAGCACCACCTCAAAGCCTTCACGGGCACAGATAGCCACGTCATCAGAGCTGTGCATGCCCTGCAGCAGAACCACGGGGTGCCTGATGCCCGCCTCACGGATGGCCAATGCCTCCTCAATACAGGCAACGGCAAATTTCGGTGCCTCGCCCTCCAGCGCCCGCGCAACCTCGGCAATGCCGTGGCCGTAGCCATCGGCCTTGATCACGGCCATGGCCCGGGCGGGGCTTGCCAGCCGGCAGGCAAGGCGATAGTTATGGCGAAGTGCACTGGTATCAATACGGGCAACGGTGTTCCGTGGCATCAATAATCCCCGCCATAATCGCCATGGGCCAAATCCTCGAACTTGGTGTACTTGCCGATAAAGGCCAGACGAACGGTACCAATGGGACCGTTCCGCTGCTTGCCAATGATGATCTCGGCAATGCCCTTGTCCGAGGTGTCCTCGTTGTAGACCTCGTCGCGGTAGACAAACATGATCACGTCTGCGTCCTGCTCGATGGCCCCGGATTCCCGCAGGTCCGAGTTGACCGGGCGTTTGTTGGGCCGCTGCTCCAGGCTACGGTTAAGCTGGGAGAGCGCCACTACCGGGCAACTGAGCTCCTTGGCGATGCCTTTCAGGGAGCGGGAGATTTCGGAGATCTCGGCGGTCCGGCCCTCGGTGTTACCGGGCACCCGCATCAGCTGGAGATAATCCACCATGATCAGCCCCAGCTGACCATTGTTCTCGCGGGCGATACGGCGAGCCCTGGAGCGCATCTCCGTGGGACTGAGACCCGGGGTGTCATCAATGTAGAGCGGCTTGTCTTTCAGCAGGCTGACAGCCGAGGTCAGCCTGGGCCAGTCATCTTCCTCCAGCTTGCCACTGCGGATGCGGCTCTGATCGATCCGCCCCAGCGACGACAGCATACGCATAACCAGTGCATCCGCCGGCATCTCCATGCTGAACACAAGGATCGGTGTGCTGGTGCTGATCAGGGCATTCTCGACAATGTTCATGGCAAAGGTGGTCTTACCCATGGAGGGTCGACCGGCAACAATCAGCAGGTCTGCCGGCTGCATACCCGATGTCCACTCGTCCAGGTCCTTGAAGCCGGTGGTCAGGCCTGTTGTGGTCTCACCGGATTCAAACAGCTCCTCGATACGGCTGAGCGCCTTGGTAAGAATCGGATTGATGGTCTGTGGGCCAGACCCCTCCTTCACCCGCGATTCTGCAATCTGGAAAACGTTACGCTCGGCCTCGTCCAGAATCTCGTTGCTGTTCCTGCCCAGGGGATTAAACGCGGAATCGGATATCTGCCCGGACACCTGAACCAGTTGTCGCAGGATCGACCGCTCCCGCACAATCTCGGCATAGGCGCGAATGTTGGCTGCCCCCGGCGTCTTCTCGGCCAGTTCCGCCAGGTAGGACAAGCCCCCGGCGTCTTCAATATCGCCGGCGCGCTCGAGAAATTCCGTCAGCGTTACCACATCCAGTGGCTCACTCTCACCGGCAAGCCGCTCGGCAGCGCCGAAGATCAGCCGGTGATCCTGACGGTAAAAATCGACCGCGGAAATAATTTCCGAGATCTCATCAAATCGGCGGTTGTCCAGCATCAGACCGCCAAGAACCGCCTGCTCGGCCTCCACGGAATGGGGCGGAACTTTTATTCGGCTGGTTTCGGGGTCGCTGTTTACCGGTTTGAAATTCGGGTTGGCCATGGAAACATCTTCATCTGGGCATCACATCCGGGACAGTGTACGGGGATTGTCGATGCGATGGGGAAGCTATAGTAGGGACAAATCATACACCAGAAAGCAACAAGCCCGGAATCCACCTGAGCGGATTCCGGGCTTGTATGGCTGCCGCGGGGCCGAAACCCTGCGCTACCGCTTGACCTGCAGTTTACTCGGCAACAACGGCCAGGTTAACTACAACGCTCACGTCAGAGTGCAGCTGAAGCTCGATCTCGTACTCGCCAACCGCGCGAAGCGGGCCTTCCGGCAAACGAACTTCACTTTTCTCTACTTCGGTACCGGCAGCGGTAATCGCATCAGCGATGTCACGCACGCCAATTGAGCCGAACAGCTTGCCTTCTTCACCAGCCTTGGAGGTGATGGTGAAAGAAGCGCCTTCCAGAGCCTCTGCACGGGCCTGAGCAGTAGTCAGCTTTTCAGCAGCTACTTTTTCCAGCTCTGCGCGGCGCTCTTCGAAAGCCTTCAGGTTGTCGGCGGTTGCCGCAACGGCCTTGCCATAAGGCAGCAGAAAATTACGACCGTAACCGGCCTTTACTTTGACCTTGTCACCCAGTGAGCCAAGGTTTGCTACTTTTTCGAGCAGAATAACTTCCATCTCGTTAACCTCTTCGTGCTTTATTCAGCCGGACCGGAGGGCTTTAGTCGTCTCCGGATGTCCAGCCAGCTATCCACAAAAGCCAGAACTACCAACAGAATCATCAGGCTTGGTCCAAGCAGAACCAGTGCCGTGTAAAACAGTATCAGCCACTGGCCACTCAGATTTTTACGACCCACAACCCCATGAACCAGGGCCAGCCCCGCCACGAACAGTGGCAGACCTCCGGCCCAGCCAAGCAGCATGGAATTCAGCCCGAGAACGGGCCCTGCCACCATGGTAATCACACAAATAACCGCGATTGCCGGTGACAGGCGAAGCGAGTGGAACTCGCTCCGGAATCCGCCCGGGTTATACAACCCGGCCTGCCAGGACCTTGCCAGCATGGTCATGCACACCCCGATTACCAGATAGGTGCCGGCCATGCTCGCATTCATGGTCTGCCGAATGACCGTTTCCAGTCTGTCGCCAAGACTGCTGGCCACTTCGGCGTTGTACTCTTCGTAAAATCTTACCCCTGTCTGCACCAGATCATTCAGCAGATCCGGGTACAGAAGGGGCAGCAACATGCCTGTCACAATACCCAGGAAACTGCCCGCCAGCAGCGCTTTCTCCCACGACAGGGTTGTTCTCAGTATTGATGCCATCAGCATTACCTGCAGCAACGCGACCAGGGCTGTCGGGTCCTGCCCGAACCAGCTCCAGCCGAGTGCCGGCAGTAATGCCCAGAGGCCGATATTAAGCCCCTGACTGATACCCAGCCTGAGAATGACCAGGCCAATAACCGCTGCACCAATCCAGAACAACAGAGGTATTGCAGTCGTTACCGCTGCCACCCCGCCTGCCTGCAGAGGACCGCGCATTACAAACTGTGCCAGTGCACGCATGGTCCCGGGTCCTGTTTATTCTGTTACTTAGTTATCGTGGCTGTCCGAATACGGCAGCAATGCCAGGTAGCGGGCACGCTTGATAGCGGTAGCCAGCTGACGCTGATAGCGTGCCTTGGTGCCGGTGATACGGCTGGGCACGATTTTGCCGGTTTCAGTGACATAACCTTTCAGGGTGTCCAGATCCTTGTAATCGATCTCTTTAACACCTTCTGCCGTGAAGCGGCAGAACTTACGACGTCTGAAAAAACGAGCCATAACTTAACTCCTCAACTCCGGTGATGGTTTTACTCTTCTTCGTCCTGGGTTTCAGCCTGCTGACGTGGCTCGTCAGATTCGGCTGAACGACGCGGACGATCATCGCCGCCACGACGGTCTTCACGGGACTCGGAAGCTTTCATCGGGGACAGGTCCGTATCGGCACCATCGCGGCGCAGGATCATGTCGCGGATGATGGCATCGTTGAAACGGAAGTTGTGAGTCAGCTCGTCCATTGCTGCCTGTGAACATTCAACGTTCATCAGCACGTAGTGAGCCTTGTGAATCTTGTTGATCGGGTAAGCCAGGTGACGACGGCCCCAATCTTCTAGGCGATGTACCTTGCCGCCATCTTCAGTGATGACGTTGGTATAACGCTCGATCATCGCGGGCACCTGCTCGCTCTGATCCGGGTGTACCATAAATACGATTTCGTAGTGACGCATGAGTTCTCCCTACGGTTTAAACAGCCCCTAACACAGCCACAGGTTCAACAACCGCGCCAATGCAAGAAGCAAGGAGGTGGCAGGCAAAGCTGCCGGCTTCTTTTTGCTCTTTTCAACAAGACGTTACGGATAAAGCCTGATCAAAAAGCCAGTGTTGGCAGCCGGTTTCAAGGGCAATACAACACTGCCCCCTGGAAAGGGGGTCACGTATTCTAGGCGTGTGCAGGCTTCTATGCAAGCCGCTGGCGCAAGGCTTCATAAAGACAGACGCCGGTCGCTACCGACACGTTAAGGCTGTCAACGTGACCAAGCATGGGGATATTGATCAGCCGATCGCAATGCTCCCGGGTGAGACGGCGCATGCCCTTGCCTTCGGCGCCCATAACCAGGGCAACCGGACCGGTAAAGTCAGCCTCGTAAAGAGTGCTCTCCGATTCGCCGGCGGTGCCAATGAGCCATACGCCGTCATCCCGGATCGTTCGCATGAAGCGCGCGAGATTGGTAACACGCACCAAGGGCACGGTTTCAGCGGCACCACAGGCTACCTTGCGAACCGTAGGTGACAGCGACGCAGATTTGTCTTTCGGCACAATTACAGCCTGTACACCCACCGCGTCGGCGGTACGCAGGCAGGCCCCCAGGTTGTGGGGGTCGGTTACACCATCCAGGATCAGCAGAAACGGCGGCCTGTCCGACGCGGCGAGCATTGCCAGCAGGTCATCCTCGCTCCATTCGCGGCTTTCAGACACTGCCGCCACGACTCCCTGATGAACCCCTGAAACCCGCTGATCCAGCTCTTTACGGTGCACCACGTTCCAGCGCACCCCAAGCTCGTTCAGCGCATCGGTAACGGTTTTTACCCGGCGATCTTCCCGACCGGTCTGAATCCACACCTGCTGAAGGCGCTCAGGCTCGCGCTTCAGTACGGCCTCAACCGCATGCCAGCCGAAAATAAACTCTTCAGACACGGCCTATTTCCCCGACTTGCGAGGCTTGCGTTTCTTGTCAGACGCTGAGTCCTTGCCAGTGGCTTTTTTGCCTTTGCCCTTGCCCTTGCCCAAAGCCAGCTTGGCCGCTTCCGCCACCAGCTTGTCGCGCGCTGACAGTTCACCATCGTCCTCGTAGGTGGGCGCTACTTTTTCGGGCTTTTCCGATTTGCCTGCAGGCTTCGACCCCGATCCTTTGCGGCGCCGGGGCTTTGCCACCGTGTCGTCAGTTTTTTCCCGACCGCCTTTTTCACCATCGTCCTTGGGGGAGCGACCAGAGCCTGATTTTCCGCCCTTGCCCCGGCCCTTACCCTTGCCCTTGTCTTTGGGCTCACGCTTGGTGATCTGCAAAGCGTCCCGATCCGCCTGGCGATGCTGGGGCTCACTGACCAGCTCAAGGTCAATCTTGCGATCTTCCATTCCCACGCGCATCACCTTCACGCGGACGTCGTCACCGAGGCGGAAGCTCATGGCAGTCCGCTCGCCAATAAGGCGATGCTTGGCCGCGTCATGATGAAAAAAGTCTCCGCTGAGCGTGGACACGTGCACAAGGCCCTCAATGTAGACTCCGGAAAGCTCTACGAAAAAGCCGAATGGCACGACTGCAGCAATCACGCCATCGTACTCTTCACCCACATGGTCCTTGAGATACTCGCACTTGAGCCAGGCCATGACATCACGGGTGGCGTCATCCGCGCGCCGCTCGGTCATCGAGCAGTGCTCGCCCAGCTGATGCATACGGGCGGTATCGTAAGGGTATTCCGCAAGGTCCGGGTCCGGCTTTGGCGGAGTCACAACGTCCTTGCTGTTTTCTTCACCATGCACAACCGATTTGATACCACGGTGCACAATAAGATCTGGGTAGCGTCGGATCGGCGAGGTGAAGTGGGCATAGCTGGAAAAGCCAAGGCCGAAATGGCCACCCTCTTCCGGGCTGTATACCGCCTGACTGAGCGAACGCAGCATCACCGTCTGGATGACGTTGGCATCGGAGCGGTCGGAAATACTCGCCAACAGTTCCTGGTAATCCGCCGAGGTCGGCTTGTCGCCGCCACCCAGTTGCAGGCCCAGTTCACCCAGAAAAAGCCGCACTGCGTTAAGCCGCTCCTCGGAGGGGCCGTCGTGAACACGATACAGCGAGGGCACCTTGTGCTTCTTCAGGAAACGAGCTGTCGCTACGTTCGCGGCCAGCATGCATTCCTCGACAATCTTGTGGGCGTCGTTGCGCTGGACCGGAACGATCTCCTCGATCTTGCGGTTCGCGTCAAACACCATCTTGGTTTCCGTGGTCTCGAAATCAATGGCGCCCCGCTCTGTCCTGGCCTTGCGCAGCAACTTGTAGAGATTGTAAAGGTTGTGCAGGTGCGGCAACACGTGGGCGTACTGTTCCGACAGCCTGTAGCCCGGCTCGGAATCCGGCCGCTCCAGCATGTCGCTGACCTTGTTGTAGGTCAGGCGCGCATGGCTGTGCATCACCGCCTGGTAGAAGGTATAGCCGCTGATCGCGCCGGCGGCACTGATGGTCATGTCCGCCACCATACACAGCCGGTCCACCCCCGGGTTCAGGGAACACAGGCCGTTGGAGAGCTTTTCCGGGAGCATGGGCACAACGTGGTCCGGGAAATACACGGAGTTGCCGCGATTAATGGCCTCTTCGTCCAGAGGTGTGCCCGGGCGCACGTAGTGCGACACATCTGCAATCGCTACCAGCAGACGGTAACCGCCACGGGGGCGGGGCTCGCAATAAATGGCGTCGTCAAAATCCCGCGCAGTTTCATCATCAATGGTCACCAGGCGCAGGTTGCGGATGTCCACCCGGTTCTGCTTGTCTTTTTCCGTCACTTCCTCGGGGATACCTGCAGCCTGCTCACCCACTGCCGGTGGCCAACTGTGGGGAATGTCGTAAGAGCGGATAGCAACATCGATTTCCATACCCGGCGCCATGTGCTCGCCCAGTATTTCAACCACCTTGCCGGTGGGCTGGGTTCTCACGGAGGGTTGGCGCAATATATCCACCACCACGTACTGGCCATGCCGCGCTTCATTGATGTGCTCGGCGGGGATCAGTACTTCGTGATTGATGCGGGCGTTCTCCGGAACCACAAATGAGATGCCGCTTTCCTGGAACAGCCGACCGACGGTCTGATGGGTGCGGTATTCCAGCACCTCGACGATCACGCCTTCACGACGGCCGCGGTCATCGACACGCTCGACCCTTGCGGCAACCCGATCACCGTGGAAGACCTGGCGCATCTGGCGAGCCGTGAGAAACAGGTCCGAGCCACCATCATCAGGTATCAGAAAACCAAATCCGTCCTTGTGCCCCGTTACCCGGCCAGTCACCAGGTCCGCCTCTTCGATAGGCAGGTAGGCGCCACGCCGATTGCAAATCAGCTGCCCATCGCGGCACATCGCAATCAGCCGGCGGCGCAGGGCTTCAATACCCTCTTCCGACTGCTGCCCCAGCTCTTCGCACAGGGTTTCATGAGTCGCCGGCGCGCCCCTCTCCTTCAAATGCTCGAGAATGAATTCCCGGCTCTGGATCGGGTTGTCGTACTTGCTGGCCTCACGCTGGGCGTGAGGGTCGTTGTCTGTCTTTTTTCTGGAAACCATTCGTATCCTTAATTCTGATTTCCCCACGGAAATCAATCGTCATATTGCATTTGTCGGAGAGTATAACGCCGCTAGCAGCAACCTGCCTAACCAGCCACTAAAAATAGGTACAAAAACCGGCATTGACCAACAAAAAATGTTTGACAGCCTTTTTCCGAATGATTAAAGTACGCGCCATCGGTTAACGGTAATACCCGTAACCGCGGCAGAAATACCGAGAATTCAACAACGTAAAACTGTTGAAACCCATCGGAAAGGCTGCAAATCACCTGCCGAGGTGGTGAAATTGGTAGACACGCTAGCTTCAGGTGCTAGTGGGGGCAACCCCGTGGAGGTTCAAGTCCTCTCCTCGGCACCATTTCCTTCCCCAGGAAATGTTACGAATGTCATCTGAATCATAACTTTTCCACGATGGAAAGTTTATTGTTCTCGGATAGCATCAATGGCCTGACCACGAATCACTGTCACCTATGCGCAGCTCATTGAGTATCATCTAGATCCGCTCACTTATAGAGCTTACCCCTTCCGGAAAAGTTATGCTTCCACACCTACTCACCCTCAAATCTTTATAATTGAGGAAATTTTATGGTTCATAATCTGGGCCAAAAAATTCATCTCATTCGACCTTTAATCTCAAGGCAACCTCCGAAGCGCCCCGAGAGTATTTTCGAGGTGATCCATCCTGATGATCTTGAGGTGGTCAAGGACACCATCGAGTACTCCTACGAATCACTATGCCAATGGGTCTGCGATTACCGAGTGCTCGTGGATGGTAAATCTAAATGGATGAGGGGCATTGCTCAGCCTGAACGTGAAACGGATGGAACGGCCACCTGGCACGGAATGGTAATCAGTATTGACGATCAAAAAAAACTGGAAGAAGAGCTCCAACGGCTCTCGACTATCGATGAGCTCACGGGAGCCTACAATCGTCGTTATGTGCTTGCGGAGCTTGAGTCCCAGCTGGCCAATCATGCCCGATATAGCAGCGCCTTCTCGCTGATCTCAATGGATATTGACCACTTTAAGGCCGTGAATGATACCTACGGTCATCTAATCGGAGATGACGTGCTTAAGCGGTTTTCCGACATTGTTGCGGCCCGTATCAGAAAAACGGATATCTTTGCCAGAACCGGCGGGGAAGAATTCTTGATTTTGATGCCGCACACGGAAATTTCAGATGCTCATATTCTCGCAGAGGGACTCAGAGAAACGCTGGAAGCCCTTAGATTCCAAGCTTCTGATAAAGAACATATCTAGATTACCATCAGCGCCGGAATTGTAGGTTGCCACAGTCGACAAGTCTCAGATATATCAGAATTGCTGGCGCAGTGTGATTAATCTCTTTACGAGGCGAAGAGGTCAGGTCGCAATAGATTGATGCTCAGGGAGCTGTGAAGCTCAATAAGCGCCCTTGATCAACTGAATGCCGGGGGTTAGGACCTCAACCCAGGCGCTTTCAAGCGCTTGCGTATGATCGGGGTCGTGTTTGCGAACGGTTTTAAGCAGAGAGCTCAGCCAGAGCTCGTACCATTCCGGCTTGATGTCGTAGTGATTCCTGTTATGGCTCTCGCACAAAGCGCGTAGCTTGCGGTCTGACATGCCTCTCGCGTGAAGGATCAGCTGCATGATTCCATTACGAAGCAAGTGTCTTTGCGCTGCCATGTCAGTGTCGATAAAACGATTTTTGATTACTTCCGAACTGGACATGAAGTAATCGTAGAAATCGATAAAAAATGCATCATTACGACAGCAGCGTCCGTAGCTCTGAAAAACTAGATCGGTCTTTTTCATATTGCGATTTCATCCCTGAGGCAGAGTTGCAAAGATCGGGCACAATATACTTTTTCAAAAAGGCCTTTTCCGTCAGTATTTGTAACGGATTGAGAATTCGATGCTTTGTAGGGCATGCCAGAGTTCCCGAATTCTCTCTACTTGATGCTCGTCTGACCTGCCCCCAGCCTTTAATCCAACTGCTTCCTTGTAATGTCCGTTATTTTGATCCTGCCCACCCAGAGTTGGAAATATCCGACTCCTGAGCAAAGTGAGTCCGTTTGATTGGATTTTGGGACTGGTGCGGGTCGGCTTGAACGTTCGTTTTGTTTAAAACCGCAGCAGCTCAGATCATACTCAACTTCAATCCCGGACACTTCCTGCTTCGTCAGCAAAGTAACCAGGTAGTCACGGAGTTCCTTTGTAACCACCCCAGAGGGTACTGCCAAATTAACTACCGTCGAACACAGTTGTGACGCTTCCCGCCTTTCTCATGCCACAGCCATTTTCCAATCCGAGAACGCACCTTCCCTGAGTTTTCTGTAGTGCCCTGCCCCGATCAAGTAACGGCCAAGATTAAACAACGTGTAAATTGCAGCCTGCGCTTCAAGGAAGCGCTGCGCCTGTCGGGGTGACTTGAATCGACGCAGCTGCCTCTCCCGCACACGGGTCGGCTGGTGCGATAGTTCCGCTTTGTTATTAGCATACTGGGCGTTGTCATGAATGACCTCCGGCATCATATCTCGGTGGGCGACTCCATAGCTGCGTAGTTTGTCGGTCACAACCTTCCGAGGTTCGCCACCATGAGAAGCTATGAGTCGCCAAAAATCCCTTCGCAGCTTGTCCGTCTCGTCTGGGTTGCAGGAGTACATCGACCACATCGCCATCCTGGTCAACAGCTCGCCACAGGTCGTGCAGTTAGCCATCAATCTTCACGAAGACCTCATCAACAAAGAAAGTATCTCCGTACCCCTGGTGTTTGCGCTTCAGACGCCGGGCGTACTTGGAACCAAACTTGTTGCACCACAAACGGATCGATTCATGACTTACCGTGATGCCACGCTCAGCCAGAAGATCCTCAATATCTCGGTGACTCAGGCTAAACCGATAGAAGAGCCAGACCGCTTAGCTGATGATTTCCGGCGGGAACCGGTGGCGCTTGTATGTGTTCACCGGCAGAGTTTAGCAAATTACACCAGTTAACTTGGCAGTACCCTATGCCAGACTATCCGGATTGAGCACGACACAGTTTTTGCCCTCAGACTTGGCTGAATACAGGGCGACGTCAGCCCTCTTTGCCATGCAGTCAATGGAAGAATCTGAACTTTCTAAATAGCTTGCGCCAATTGACACTGTGACAGCAATGGATACGTCCTGATCAATATTGATCCGGAACTCTGAAAGCTCAATACGGAGGCGTTCTGCGAGCTCCCGAACCTCTAGCCCGGCCACTCCGGGAAGAAGTGCCACAAACTCCTCTCCGCCCCAGCGCCCCAATATGTCGATGTTTCGTAGCGCGTTGATAAAGCATTCGCCGACTGCACTGAGCGCACGATCCCCCGCATGATGTCCATAGGTGTCGTTGACTTCTTTGAAGTCATCTATGTCCAAGAACAGAAAGCCAAGGGGGATATCCAGCCGCTGGCAGGTGGCGAACTCTCTTTTCGCAAGGCTATTGAAATTATCCCGGTTGTTGAGACCGGTCAGATAATCTATCTGCGCTTTACGTATCAGCTCTTGTTCCAGCTCCTTGCGTTCAGTTACATCCACCAGAGTAGACCGGCTCATAATGAATTCTGCCTGCTCATCGTAGATAGCTGTGCTGTTTAGCCAGACCGTACGTTTCCTGCCGTTTTTCTGAATCAGTTCCAGTTCAAGGTCTTTCTGGCTGCCTGACTTTTTATAGCGCTCAAAATTTTCGGTATAAACGTCCTGGCTGGCGGAGCTCAGATAGTTTTTGAAGGTTTTACCAATGACCTCTTCCCGGCTGCACCCCAACCATGAAAGTTCAGTGTTATTGATTTTGACGATCATGCCGTCGGCATCGACCGAGTGGTAACCGCAGGGGGCGTGGTTATATAAATCATTGAGTTCGCGAATAGATCGCAAAAGGGCGGCTTCTTTTTTCTTGGTATCCGTGAGATCACGAACGATGATCACGGTTTTACGAGGGCCGGATCCATCGACAATAACGGCTGAGCTGGTCCATCCAACAAAACGGTTGCCGTCACTCCGAATATAGGTGAGTTCGCCCTCCGTACTACCCTTTAATTCCCGCTCTTCCAGCATCCGTGGAATCTCTGGAGACGCAGAAGCGTCGATCAGACCGCTACGTCCAAGGGAGCAAATCTGGGCCTCGGTATATTTGAGCAGATTACATGCCGCAGGATTTGCAGCCAGAATCTGACCGTCAGTTTCCGTGTAGAGCACAGCATCCATGCTGAACTCAAATAGTAGACGGTAATGATCTTCACCCAGATGACGCGCCATATGACCGCCCGAGAAGCAGGACTTTAAGATTTAACGGAAGTGTACCTTTTAGAACGTTCGGAAAACCAGTTATTGGACTTACCCCGTTGCCGTAGACACTTCCGGCCTATGATTGGACTTACCCCGGTGCAAAAGGTCCGCTTTGTGGTCATTCAGTCGTTTCTGAATGTCCGCTTTTGTTTAAAGGCGTGCTTTTTGAGCCCGCAGTATTCAGGAACGTGCCTCACCAAAATCTGGGCGCTCGCGCCAGACTATAGTTGCATCATTATTAACCGTGGGTTGGCTCTGTAGTGGAAAATTTATGCTTCAAAATTTGGAAAAGTTATGGGTAAAACCACAACGAATTCAGAAAGGTTTTCCCAGTTTTCAATAATTACTTTTTGCTGACCTCCGTTTGTCCGGTTTCATCCCACGATCCCGCTGCCCGCTGCCTTTACTACGAGGAATATTGACGTGAAGAGTCCTGACAGGTCTGACCGTTTGTAAGCTTCAGAACCAAAAATGCGCCAGCGGAGAGGCTCCGGCGGCGCGTGAACATACCACATCAGACTTCAGAACGAGCGCGCAACGATCTCCTTCATGATTTCGTTGGTACCGGCGTAGATACGCTGAACCCGGGAATCGGCCCAGGCACGGGCAATGGGGTACTCCCACATGTAACCGTAGCCACCATGCAGCTGCACGCACTCATCCATCACTTTGCATTGCAGGTCAGTGGTGTGCTGCTTCAGCATTGCCGCGGTGGGGATATCCAGTTTCTTTTCCAGATGCAGCTCCAGACAGCGGTCACAGAACACCCGGGCTGCGGTAATTTCAGCTTTCATTTCCGCCATCTTGAAGCGGGTATTCTGGAATGCGATCACCGGCTTGCCAAAGGCCTTGCGTTCTTTCACGTAATCCAGCGTCCATTGCCAGGCAGCCTCCGCGGCGGCAACCGCCGTCAAGCCAACCTGCAGGCGTTCCGCCGGCAGCTCCGACATTAACTGGAAAAAACCCTGGCCTTCCATGGAGCCCAGCAGTTTGTCCGCCGGAACCCGCACGTCCTGGAAAAACAGCTCTGAGGTGTCCTGGGCCTTCATCCCCACCTTATTCAGGTTCTGCCCTTTCTCGAACCCTTCCCAGGCAGTTTCCACCAGCAGCAGGCTGGTCCCCTTGGCGCCCTCTTTCGGGTCGGTCTTGGCTACCACAATGACCAGGTCCGCCATCTGGCCGTTGGTGATGAAGGTCTTGGACCCATTGAGCAGGTAATGCTCGCCGGTCTCGTTTTTCACGGCCGTGGTTTTCACGCCCTGCAGGTCAGAACCGGCACCGGGTTCGGTCATGGCGATAGCGCCAATCATTTCACCGGATGCCAGTTTCGGCAGGTAATACTGCTTCTGTTCTTCGGAGCCGTAATTGAGGATATAGGGGGCCACGATATCGGAGTGCAGGGTCCAGCCTATTCCGGAAAGGCCGGCCCTGGAAACCTCTTCCATGATTACCGCGCTGTAGCGGAAATCCGCGCCCACGCCGCCGTACTGTTCCGGCATGGTGGGGCACAGAAAACCGAGGTCACCAGCCTTGGTCCAGAGTTCCCGGCTGACCTGGCCATCTTTTTCCCATTGTTCGTGGTAGGGTGCCGCCTCCTGCTGCAGGAACTTGCGGACGGAATCCCTGAAGCCTTCAAGGTCGGCATCGAAGAGTGTGCGTGGAATCATGGTGAACCTCGGTGAATGACTGGCTTGTGATTGTCGTTCACCAAGTCTCGGCGGCACGGAGTTTTCGCTCAATGATGAAAAACATCAATCGGGCTGACCAAAACCATCGCTGGCCGTCAGTCGGACTGCTTTGCCCTGAGCCGCTCCTCCCCCCACCGTGGCATCAGATCCTGAGGCAGGCCCAGGTGATCAAGCAGGCGGGCGACGATGAAGTCCACCAGGTCTCCGACAGATTGCGGATGATGATAGAAGCCGGGGCTCGCCGGCATGATAACGGCACCCATGCGGGTCAGCCGCAGCATGTTTTCCAGGTGCACTTCGGAAAAGGGTGCTTCACGGGGCACCAGAATCAGCTGCCGCCGCTCTTTCAGCGCCACATCCCCGGCACGCTCGATCAGATTATTACTGGCACCGGTGGCCAGCGCGGAGAGGGTACCCGTGCTGCAGGGGCAGATAACCAGCGGTGCTTTCTCACCGGAGCCGGATGCCGGCGGAGAGAACCAGTCCTCCCGCCCGAATACCAGCACCTGCCCCGGCCTGGCGTCTGCGTAGACGGCCAGCACTTCCTGCATGGCCGGGGTATTACCCGGCAGCTTCAGCTCCGTTTCCGTGGCAATCACTATCTGCGCCGCCTTGCTGATCATCACATGCACCCGGCAATCCGCTGCCACCAGGCACTGCAACAGGCGCAGACCATACTGGGCCCCGGATGCGCCGGTGAAAGCCAGGTTGATCACCCGCTGGTTGTCTGATGTTGCTGTCATGCTGATGTTTCCTGGTCGGTTAGGAGGCAAGAGTTCTGTCAGCCGGTTTTACGCTCAAGTTCCGCAATCAGCTTCTGATGAATACCACCAAACCCGCCATTACTCATAATGACAATATGACAGGGACCGGAGACCTGTTCCAGAACCCCCTCGATCAATGCCTCCACAGTTGACTTGACTGAATGACGATCCGGCGCCTCCGCAGTGGCGTTATGACCTTCAATCAGTGCCGGCAGCCATTCCATCTGGTTGAGATTGGCCCAGAATACCCGGTCGGCTGCCGCCGCGCTGGGCAGCAGGGTCTGCTGGTGCACCCCCTGCTGCATGGTATTGGAACGGGGTTCAATCAGGGCGAGAATGGTTTCCCCCCCGACCTTGTGGCGCAATCCTTCCAGAGTGGTGGTGATGGCAGTCGGGTGATGTGCGAAGTCATCGTAGACATGCACGCCGCCAATGTCCGCCAGCAGCTCCATCCGGCGCTTGACCCCGGAAAACCGGCACAGTGCTGCGACTGCATGGTCCGGCGTCACCCCCACATGCCGGGCAGCGGCTATGGCTGCCAGGGCGTTCCGGACATTGTGGAGACCGGTCTGGGACCATTTGACCGCAGCGACCGGCTGTTCGTGGTGAACCACCATGAACCGGCTGCCATCGTCTGCCAGTAACTCCGCCCGCCAGTCCGCCATGTAGGGCACTTCACTGCCTACCGATGTTGCCTGAACACGGGTCCAGCAACCCAGGTCCAGCGCCCTGTCGAGATGAGCATCCAGGGCCGGACGCACGATCAGCCCTCGGGATGGAACCGTTCTGACAAGATGGTGGAACTGGCGCTCAATGGCCTCGACGCTATCGAAGATGTCGGCGTGATCGAATTCCAGATTGTTGAGAATCAGGGTGTGGGGCCGGTAGTGAACAAACTTGGAGCGCTTGTCGAAGAAGGCGCTGTCGTACTCATCCGCCTCGATCACAAAAAAGTCACTGTTGCCAAGCCTGGCGGATACCGGGAAGTCGTTGGGCACACCGCCCACCAGGTAGCCGGCCTCGAAACCCGCCTGTTCCAGAATCCACAGTAGCATCGCGGTAGTGGTGGTTTTGCCATGGGTGCCGGCAACCGCCAGCACCCAGCGATGACGCAGCACTTCCCGCGCCAGCCATTCCGGCCCGGACATGTAGTCGATATTCAGGTTGAGGACCGCTTCCACCTCCGGGTTTCCCCGGGACATGGCGTTACCAATCAGCACAAGGTCTGGCCGGGGCCTGAGATTGTCGGCATGGTAACCCTCCATCAGTCCGATGCCCTGGGCTTCCAGCTGCGTGCTCATGGGCGGATATACACCCTGATCGGAGCCGCTCACAGTGTGCCCCAGCTCCCTTGCCAACACGGCCAGGCTGCCCATGAAGGTGCCACAGATTCCCAGGATATGAATATGCATTCGGTTATCGACCTCTTGGATGAAACCTGCAAAGCGTCACGTATAGACTGCGGGTCGTCAAGGATTGCTTACGACGTTTGATGTCATGAAAAAAACCATCGATTGACGTATCATCTGCGCACTCGATGAAACTGCAGGAGGCACCAGCCCGAAATGGCCATCAGAAATGCATTCTACGCTCAGTCAGGCGGTGTGACCGCCGTCATAAACGCCAGTGCCTGCGGAGTCATTCAGACTGCTCGCAAGCACCCGGACCAGATCGGCAAGGTTTTCGCCGGGCGTAACGGTATTATCGGTGCCCTGAAAGAGGAGCTGATCGATACCAGCCTGGAAAGTGACGACGATATCCAGGCATTGATCCACACGCCGGGCGGCGCGTTCGGGTCCTGCCGCCACAAGCTCAAGAATTTCTCAGAGAACAGGCGTGAGTACGAGCGCCTGATCGAAGTCTTCCGTGCCCACGATATCGGCTATTTTTTCTACAACGGTGGCGGTGATTCCCAGGATACCGCCTACAAGGTATCGCAGCTCGCCGAGAAGATGGGCTATCCGATCACCTGCATCGGCGTCCCCAAAACAGTGGATAATGACCTGCCTTTCACCGATTGCTGCCCCGGCTTCGGCTCGGTAGCCAAGTACATTGCCACCTCTACCCTGGAGGCCAGCCTGGACATCCGCTCCATGTGCGAGACCTCTACAAAGGTGTTCATCCTGGAGGTCATGGGGCGCCACGCGGGCTGGATTGCCGCATCTGGCGGCCTTGCCGGCAAGGGCGAAGGCGAACCGCCGCACATCATTCTGTTCCCGGAAGTACCCTTCGAGCGGGAGCGGTTTCTTGAGCGGGTGGATTTCTGCGTCAGAGAGTATGGCTACTGTGTGGTTGTCGCGTCTGAAGGCGCCCAGTATGAGGACGGGCGTTTCCTCGCCGATGCCGGTGCCAAGGATGCGTTCGGCCATACCCAGCTTGGTGGCGTAGCCCCAGCACTGGCCAACATGGTGCGCCAGGCCCTGGGCCACAAGTACCACTGGGCGGTTGCGGATTATCTCCAGCGCAGTGCCCGCCATATTGCCTCTGCCACGGATGTTGAACAAGCCTACGCCGTTGGCAAAGTGGCGGTGGAAATGGCCCTGGCCGGCAAGCAGGCATTGATGCCCACGATCGTGCGCGAGCAGTCACGTCCGTATCGCTGGCACATCGGCGAAGCCCCGCTGAGCGAGGTCGCCAACCAGGAAAAGAAAATGCCAATCCATTACATTACCGATGATGGCTACGGCATCACCCAGGATTGCCGCGACTACCTCGAGCCACTGATTTACGGCGAGAGTTTCCCGCCGTTTGATGACGGTTTACCCCGCGTGGCGAAACTGAAAAACCAGCTGGTAGAGAAGAAACTGAAAGCCGAGTTCAAGATCTGAGTGGCCCCTCGGACCAAAAGGCGCCAGACGGCTTTCCGTCTGGCGCCTTTTTTGAGGATTCATACTCGGTTTCAGTTGGTTGTGCTACCGGCCCGCTGCAGGTATTCGGAAAAGTGGTCGAATCCGCCGACATGCTCCTGACCCACAAATATCTGCGGAACCGTGTGTACCGGCTTGCCAATGGTGTTCGACAGGTCCTCTTTGCTGATGCCCTCTTCGACAATATCGACATAACGGTATGGCAGATCGTTGATCTCGCACAACTGCCTTGCACGCGTGCAGAAACCACAGGAAGCGCGGCCAAAAATAGTGACTTGCTCCATAATTCAACTCCTGGTCCGGAAAATAGGCGGGCCTTCACAGCCCCGAACACACGGCATTATGATCGCACGTTTGCCGAGAAATAAAATTGATGGGCTGAATGGTAGCGATAGTAAGAGACGATGCAGGTCAGGTTTTAAGGCGGCTCAGCTCTGACTCCAGTGCCTGTACCTGCTCATCCAGAGAACGCCCGCTGCCACTCACCCGTTGCGCGAGCGCCCGCAGATCATTCGCGGCATCACCAATGCGAGTGAGGTTCCGGTTGATTTCCTCGCTGACGGAGCTCTGCTCCTCTGCCGCCGTCGCCACGTGGGTCACGTGCTCTACGATGGTTGCAATACGCTCTACCACCGAAGCCAGGGAATGGTCTGCCTCTCGGGTACCCTCCACCGCCCGGGTAGCGCGCTCAACCCCACTCTGAATAATGGTAACGGCTCCGCTCACATCACTTTGCAGACCATCGATCATCTGACTGATTTCATCCGTCGACTCGCGGGTGCGGGAAGCAAGTGTTCGCACCTCATCCGCCACCACAGCGAAACCGCGACCCTGTTCACCTGCCCGGGCCGCCTCGATGGCCGCATTCAGCGCAAGCAGATTGGTCTGTTCCGCAATGCCCCGGATAACCTCGATGATGCGATTGATTTCCTCGCTACGGGTGGCCACATGGCTGATAGCGGTGCTGGCCTCGTCCATATCGCCGGCAAGGGCGCTGACGCCATCCAGGGCTGAGGTCAGCGTGTCCTGGGTAAAGCGCACGCCATCCTGGGCCATCTGCGCGTTTTCGGCCGCCTCTCCCGCGAATCCGGCCACTTCACCGGCAGCCGCCGACATCTCGTTCATGGCGGTGACAACACTTTCAATGTCCTCGTGCTGGCGCTCGGTCTGATCATCCGTATCCCTGGCAATCATGCCCACATCGGCCGCCTGCTGACCAACTTTGCCATTGACCTGTTTCAGGTCGTTGATCATTTCCCGCAGCCTGCCCAGGAACCTGTTAAACCCACCGGTCAGCTCAATCAGTTCGGCATGGGTATCAATGTCCAGCTCATTGGTAAGATCTCCATCGGCACTGGCCAGGTTTTTCATGCGATCGCGGATTTCGTTGAGCGGCCTGGTAACCGAGCGCACCAATAGCACCAGAACCAGAATCGCGAGGACCGACACCAGAACACCCACCATGGTCTGCCGCCCTGCCGTGGCGTTGACCTCACTGGACAGCAGCCCGGTAATCTCGGCGACATCTGCCAGGGCCGTCGTCCGGGGCAGCTCGATCAGCAGCGACCATTCAGTATCCGCCAGGGAAATTCCGATAGGATAGGATACCGCCAGGGTTTCTCCATTGTCGAAGGTGCCTTCGCCACGGTGCAGAGACGCGTATTCACCGGCCTGCTCCGGAAGCGCTTCCGCCAAAGGCCGGCCCAGGTGATTATCATAGTGGCTGGAGGCGGCAATCAGGCCATTGCTGCTGAGCAGGGTAACCCTGGACTCACCATCGTAAAGCTCACGGCTGACGCTCTGCACTGTTTTCTGCAGTGTGGACAGGTTGATATCAACCCCCGTCACACCGGCAAACTCGTTATCCCTGAGGATCGGCACCACGAGACTGGTCATCAGCTCCGAGTAACCCTCCTCGATCTCATATTCGTAGGGCTCCATAATGCAGGGTTTTCGGGTGTCCCGGGAACACAGGTACCATTCCGCTTCGCGAATGCCGAATTCGTTACGGGTACTCAGGTACTTCACTGAGGGATCTTCCGTGCGACTGAAAGTCACATTCCCTTGCGGCGTGCGATAGTAATAGATCTCCAGGGTGCCTTCATCACTGCTGTGCTCTTCCACACCCCCGGTAAAGTAGCGGTCCTGGCCGTCGTAGGCATCGGGCTCGAACTGGGCGTAGATGGAGCTGAGGCTATTCTGTTCTTCCAGGATCGCCCCGATCGTTTCCTGAAGATCAATACGGCTGATACGCCCGGAGCTGTCGGCCTCGATATTCCGACGGATCACATTGCGGACCACTTCCGGCGTCCGGTAGGCTGTGGCAAACATGCCGCTGACCAGCTCGCCATACTTGCCGGCCGTTGCACTAAGGCGCTCGACGGCCATATCCTGGACGGTTTCACGGGTTTCGGAGGTGATCCTCTGCTCCATTTGCCCCAAGGACAGCTGCGCCGTCACGACAATACTGATGCCCATAACAAGCAGCAGAGAAATCACAAGGGCATAGAGCTTGAAACGAAGTGACAGCTTTTTCATTGGTACCACAACCTGTCTTGATGCTGGAGTTCATTATCGGCGCGGCGCCTTGTGGGCCCTGCTACCATCCGGGACTGACGGCCTTTATTGAGAGGAGCCAACCTTGGCCTATCTGACCCTGTTCATGACCGCCATGGCCGCCGCAACACTGCTGCCGGCATACTCGGAAATACTGCTCGGCGGCATGGTTACACAGGGGTATTCGCTCTGGTGGATCTGGTTCTGGGCCACCGCCGGGAATACTCTGGGGTCAGTCGTTAATGGGGTTATCGGCCGGCAGGTGGATCGCTTTAAGCATAAGCGCTGGTTTCCCGTGACCGAGAATCAGCTCGAGAGAGCCAGAACCCGCTTCAACCGTTACGGGCAGTGGTCGCTGCTGTTCGGCTGGTTGCCGATAGCCGGCGACCCGCTTACCCTCGTGGGCGGCATCATGCGCGTGCCATGGTTCAATTTCGTGGTGCTGGTGGGTATTGGCAAGGGAATCCGCTACGCCCTGGTGATATGGTTTGTACTGGAGGCGTCCGGTGTTCCCGGGTCGCCGTAAAGATATTTCCGCAGCATGTCCTCGCCATTAAATTCGGCGTTGAGCACCGCAATGAAGGTGTAAACACCAATCAGCTTCCGGTTGAGAAAGACAAACTCTTTCGGCGGAACCTTGAAGTAACGGCTTATGGCGGATCTTGCCGCCTGGCGCGCCACCCGGGAGGGCAGGTCGCTCTGTTTCCAGCGGTATTCGCCCTTGTCGTTGACGGCGTAATCCGGCCAACTGCTCCGGTCCCGCGACAGGGGCTCCAGCACCGACATGCAGACCGCGCCAAATTTCTCCAGCACGTCTGCCGGCCAGTCCTCACTCATGAAGCGGAGTTTCACACCCCCATCGATCACTGCCTCCAGGTCACCCTCGTAGGAGGCCCGGATCATCTGGATAACCGGATCGAGGAACTTGGCCGAATAGGATTGGACGGCACCGAAATCCAGTAATACGATCTGGTCATGCTGGCTGTCGGCACCGCTTTCCCCGGCAATGCGGATACGATAATTGCCAAAGTTGGGGTCGGTCTGGATTTCACCCCAGACAAACAGTTCCCGGAAAAACAACTCCAGTGCCGCCCGGCCAAGGTCGCTGCGGCGCTCCAGAGACAGTTCCCTGACCGCAACAGAACTGACGGAGTGCCCATGCTCGTAGGTGGAAGCGATAACATGGGCCGTGCAGTATTCTTCCAGAACTCTTGGCACCACGAAACGGGGATCGTTCAACAGCATCTGGCGAAATTTTTCCGTGGTGCGGGCTTCCAGGCGATAGTCCACCTCCCGGTGCATCATATCCCGGACTTCTTCCAGCCAGTCGTTGAATTCCGGGCCAAACGACACCAGGCGCGCAACCCTGAGCAGCTGGGCTACCGAGTTCAGGTCACTGTCGACGGCTTCATCAACACCCGGGTACTGAACTTTAAGCACCAGCTCAAGCCCGTCACTGCGGCGGCGGGCCCGATGGACCTGACCCAGGGAAGCGGCACCGATCGGGTCAGGGTCCACTTCCAGTTCCGCCAGGCGCTGGGCACCCAGCTCGTCTTTCAGCACACGTTCAATGGACGACCATTCCAGCCAGGTGGTCTGGTCTTCCAGGGTATGTAGTGCTTCGGTCACCTCTTCCGGCAGAAAATGCTCGCCGTATAGCGCCATCACCTGACCGATCTTGACCACACTGCCTTTCAGCTTTCCCAGCTCGTCGACCAGGAACTCGGCCTGGCTCGACAGCATCTTGCGATGTCTGGCATCCCGCTTGTCCTTGCTGCCAAACCAGTTGGTAGCCATGTGCGAAGCCATGCGGGTGCCGGCATACAGCCCTGCCCTGGTCAGCGTGAGCCTGCGCTCGAAACTTCCGGTCTTGATACGTGCTACGGAGGTGTTCTTCGGTCTGGGTGCCATCAAAAACCTGCTCGGTTCAGTAAGTGTTGGCGTTATCAGCCTTCAACATCATTATTATACGGACACTTTGGCGCTTAAACCTAACCGAGGCGCCGTCACCGCTGAGCGATTTCGCGAACGTTACTGTGGGCCAGGATCGCGGCGAGCTCACCGGAGAGCAGGTTCGTAACCTCACTGATGTCCACCCCGGGCACAAAATCACTGACCTGGCACATGGCCATACCCGTGTAGCCGCAGGGATTGATTCGACGAAACGGTTCCATATCCATGGACACGTTCAGTGCCAGGCCGTGAAAGGAGCAACCCCGTTTCACCCGCAGTCCAAGGGAGGCAATTTTCGCCTCTTCAACATAGACACCCGGCGCATCAGGCCGTGGCGAGGCAGTGATCCCGAATGTCGCCAGGGTCTGGACAATGGAGCGCTCGATCACATCCACCAGTGTGCGAACACCAAGCCCGCGCCTGGTCAGATCCACCATCAGGTACACCACCAGCTGCCCTGGGCCGTGATACGTCACCTGGCCACCACGATCAACCTGAATCACCGGGATATCACCCGGCGCAAGGATATGTTCGGCCTTGCCCGCCTGGCCCTGAGTATAGACCCGGGGGTGCTCAAGCAACCAGATTTCGTCCGGCGTCGAGGCATCCCGGTTGGCGGTGAAGGTTTTCATCGCTTGCCAGGTTTCCAGGTAGGGTTGCTCACCCAATGTGCGAACGATCAGCTCATCCACCTGGTTAAAGCACCATGTGAACCCGGCCGCTGGCCTTGAGCTCTTCAAACAGGGCCTTGAGCTGCGGCTCGCCAGTGGCGACGATTGTCAGGTTGATAGAGGAGAAACGCCCTCCGCTGCTTTCCCGGACAAACACGTCCTTTTCAGAGAGCCCGGGCGCGTGCTGCTCTACCACTTCCACCACAAACCGCACAAAATCCGGGGCTGAATCCCCGATGACCTTGATGACATAGTCACAGGGAAACTCGATCTTGGGTGCTTTTGGCTCACTCATTGCGGATCTCTCCCGGGCGCACCGGCCCTCACTCGAACAACTGAACAAAGAATAGCTTGATGGCGTCCCAGATACGTTTGAAAAATCCGCCTTCGGGCACGTCACTGAGAGCAAGTACCGGCTGGTCCACCATGACCTCATCATCCAGTTTCACAGTCACTCGACCAAGCTCGTCTCCCTGCGATACAGGCGCCTTGATAACGGAGTCCAGCTCTACCGTTGAGTCCAGTGACTCCCGGGAGCCTCTGGGGATCGTTACATGAATATCTTCCATCACGCCAACCGACAGGGTGTTGCTCTCGCCGCCCCAGATCTGCGCTTCCAATAGCTCCTGGCCATTACGGAACAGGCGCTCTGTCTGGTAGTAGCGGAAGCCATAGTTAAGCATTTTCTGGACTTCCTGGGCCCGGGCAGCCGGGCTGTCAGAGCCCATGACGACTGCAATCATTCGGGTGTCATTGCGCTTGGCGGATGCCACCAGGCAGTAACCGGCCTCCTGGGTATGACCGGTCTTCAGGCCGTCAACACTGTCATCCCGCCACAACAGGCTGTTGCGGTTGGGCTGGCGAATATTATTGAAGGTGAAATGCTTTTCCGCATAAAGCGGATAGTTCTCGGGATAATCATTGATGATTGCCTTGGCCAGCAATGCCAGGTCGTAGGCCGTTGAGAACTGGTCCTGAGCCGGCAGGCCGGTGGCATTCGAGAAGCTGGTGCTGTTCATGCCCAGTATTTCGGCCTGCTGGTTCATGATATCCACAAAGGCATCTTCGCTGCCGGCAACAAACTCTGCCAGGGCCACAGAGGCATCATTTCCTGACTGGATAATAACGCCCTTCAGCAGGTCCTCCACCGCCACCTGGGTACCTTCCTGGACAAAGGTGCGGGAGCCTCCGGTGCGCCAGGCGTTGACACTGATAGGTACCATGTCGGACATGGCTATCCGGCCTTCGTCCAGTTCCCGCTCAACGATGTAGGCTGTCATCATCTTGGTCAGACTCGCCGGAGGCAGGCGCTCCTGGCTGTTTTCCTCCATAATGATCCGACCGGACAGGGGATCCATCAGAATGTAGGAACTGGCCGCGATCTGGGGCGGCGACGGGATCAGCACCGACTGTGCCGCAGCTGGCGTTGCCGCCATCAGGGCCAACATGAAAACAGCGATACAGACGCGGAATACGTTATTTATTGCCATGGGTCCATTCAATATCTAGTGGGTGACTGGTTCAGTGTGTATCGGTCAGCAATATTGACTGACCGAATCCGTGGTTTTCAAGCAGACTCTGGGCTCTGAGAGCTTCGTTCTCATCCCTGAACGGACCCACCTGCACGCGATGGAAGCGGCCGGATGCCGTTTCAACTTCCCTCACCCGCATGGGGTTTTCAACGGCCCGCCGGGCGCGGTCCAGCAGCACCTCGGCCGGATTCCGCTGGCTGAAGGATCCCAGCTGGACGAACAGCGATTCGTTGCCGCCGCCCTGGTCAGCCAGTCGCTCGGACGCAACCGGCGCCCCGGCCTCGGGAAAGGGTCTTCCGGCGAGGGTCATTGATCCATCCGGTTTGACCGTGATCGCGGCCACCTCAACCCTGGCGGTGCCCCTGCCCTGGTAACCCAACTTCTTGGCGGCAGCATAGGAGAGGTCAATCAGGCGGTCACCATGGAACGGACCGCGGTCATTAACCCTGACCACCACCGAGCGGCCGTTGTCGAGGTTGGTAACCCGGGCGTATCCGGGAATCCGCAGACTCTTGTGGGCAGCGGACATTTCGTACATGTCAAAAACCTCGCCGTTGGAGGTTTTGTGGCCATGGAATTTCTCACCGTACCAGCTTGCTGTGCCCCGCTGCACGTAGCCGTCGTTACTGTCCAGAACATGGTACTGCTTGCCCCAGACCTGATAGGTTGACATGTTTCCCGCCCGCCGGGGCTCCTCATACCGCGGCTTCGCATCAGCAAGCCCGGAAACGTCAAAGCTGCCCGCGGGCGCCCTGTCCTGGGAAAGGGTGTAACGGGACGAGTGATCCGGTTCAGGCGATGACGCACATCCTGCGAGGGTCAGCACCCCGATAATAAGCAATACCATCTGGAATTTGATCACGAGTTGCCAGCTACCTCGTCTTTTTGTTCCGCCTGTTCTGCCCGGGCTTCCAGCGCACCCGCCAACTGATGCACCGCCATGGCGTAGAGATGACTGTGATTGTAGCGGGTTATCACGTAAAAGTTATGATAGGTCAGCCACAGTTCCGGGCCGGTTTCACCAGCCAGCCGAATAGCCCTGGCTTCCGCTTTATCTGACACCTCGGCCTCCGGCTCTATGCCCACCTCGCGGTAATCATCGACTGTAAGCTCCGGCTTCAGGCCCTTGGTCAGCAGCGGCGAGGAAACTGGCAGGATGGCATCGATTTGCTCCGCCACAGGCTTGCCAGGCTGCCAGTGATGGGCACTGAAATAGTTGGCGACGCTACCTATGGCATCCACCGGGTTGGCGAGGATATCGGCCACCCCGTCGCCGTCAAAGTCGACGGCATAATGCCGGTAACTGCTGGAAATAAACTGGCCATAGCCCATCGCCCCTGCGTACGAGCCGGTCAGCTCGAGCGGGTCAAAGCCCTGCTCTCGGGTCAGCAGCAAATACTGGACAAGTTCACTGCGGAAAAAACGGCTTCGGGGCGGATAATCGAACGCCAGGGTAGCAAGGGCATCCAGTACCCGGTGCTTGCCCCTGTAGGTACCATACCAGGTCTCGACGCCAATAATCGCTGCAATGACCGATGCCGGCACCCCGTACTCGCTTTCCGCCCGTTCAAACGCATCCCGGTGTTGCCGGAGGAAATCGACCCCCTGTTCAATCCGTTCATCGCGCATGAATATCCGGCGGTATTCGTACCACTCCAGGGTTTTTTCCGCGGGCCGGCTGATGGAGTCCAGTATCGAATCACGGCGTTGGGCACTGGCCAGCAATGCGGACACACGCTCCGTTTCAAAGCCATAGCGTTCCGCCATTTCGCGAACAAATTCACGGCCTTCAGGCGTTTTGTCATACTGGCTGGCCATCACCAGAGACGGAAGCACAAGACACACCAGCGCCAACCCGGTACGGACCAAATATCTGACAACTTTCATGAATCCCCTTGACCGGGCACGACCGGAAACTTCATCAATAAAACGCGGCAAAGATTACCACGGAGGCAAGCCCGGCAACCATTACCCCCTGTCCATGGTTACGGGCTGCAACGTCACGCACTGATCATCCGCCTGTGAGTATGGACCGACATCAGTACACCGAAAGCGGCCATCAGTGTTACCACAGACGTTCCACCATAGCTCACCAGCGGCAAGGGCACGCCCACCACCGGGAGCAGGCCGCTGACCATGCCCACGTTGACAAAAACATAGATGAAAAAAGTCATGGTCAGCGCGCCGGCCAAAAGCCGGCTGAAAGAGTCCTGGGCTATCGCAGCAATGTACAGACAACGCAGGATGATCAGAAGATAGAGCGCAAGAAGAATCAGGATACCCACGAACCCGAACTCCTCTGCCAGCACAGCCACAATAAAGTCAGTATGGCTCTCCGGAAGAAATTCCAGATGGGATTGAGTACCCTGGAGCCAGCCCTTGCCGTCCATGCCGCCGGATCCAATCGCAGTCTTGGACTGGATGATATTCCAGCCAGCACCGAGCGGATCGCTTTGCGGGTCAAGCAGCGTCAGCACACGCTGTTTCTGGTAATCGCGCATGACAAAGAACCACATCAGCGGCGCCGCAACCGATACCATGCCAAAGAAAGCGCCGATCAGCCGCCAGCTGATACCGGCGAAAAACACCACGAAAATTCCGGCCGAGCCGACCAGTAGCGAGGTTCCGAGATCCGGCTGCAGGATAATCAGCGCCATGGGCACCAGCGCGATCAGCAAGGCCACCGCCACATGGCGAAATCTGGGGGGCAGGTAGTGGCGTGACAGGTACCAGGCGGCCATCATCGGCACCACCAGTTTCATCAGCTCCGAGGGCTGGAAGCGTGGCAGGCCGGGAATGGCCAGCCAGCGCTGGGCCCCCTTGGCGCCAACACCCACCAGTATTACTGCGACAAGTGACGCAACCCCTACTGCAAACAGCCAGGGTGACCATCTCCGGAATACAGCCGGATCAAGCTGGGCGAAGACGAACATCACCACAAGAGCTACCCCCATGCGGACACCCTGAGCCTTCACAACCGCCATGTTGCGGTCTGCCCCGCTGTAAAGCACCACCAGTCCGCCGGCGATGAGGGCGAGCAGCAAGAGCAGCAGTATCGGATCAATATGCAGCGCCGACCAGATACCCCGGGGGCCCGACAATGGGTGCCTCGCGGATCGATTCAACAGGCTTCCGGCTGGCATCAGTTGGAAGCCTCCCCTGAAGAACCGACTACCAGGGCTTCACCCTCCTTGGGAAAGCCCAGCAACCAGGCATCAAACATGGCGCGGGCAACCGGCGCAGCAGTTCCGCTGCCACTCCCGCCATTTTCCACGATCACTGCAACAGCAATCTGCGGGTCGTCCACCGGCGCAAAGCCGACAAAAAGGGCGTGATCCCGCAAACGCTCACGGATTTCTTCTTCATCGTATTCTTCATCCTCGGCCAGGCTGAAAACCTGGGCTGTGCCGGTCTTGCCCGCCATACGATAGGGGGCGCCGCGCGCTGCTCCACGGGCCGTGCCCTTGCTGCCGTGCATGACTTCCGCCATGGTCTCCACAACAAACTCCCAATCGTCCGGATTCTCAAGTTCGATAGACTGATGGCTTCCGGTCGGAAGCACATCATCAATCGACCGGTCCCCCAGGACAGCTTTCAGCAATCTTGGCTCGGCCCAATTACCGCGATTGGCGATAACCGAAGTGGCGGTAGCCAGTTGCAGTGGAGTTGCCAACATGAACCCCTGCCCGATGCCAAGATTTACCGAGTCTCCCGGATACCAGGGCTCATTGTGGACCGCGCGCTTCCAGTCCCTGGAAGGCAGTAGTCCAGGCAGGGCCCCGGCAACATCCAGTGTCGCGTCCTCGCCAAAGCCGAACTCCGCAAGATACTGGTGCATGGTGTCAACGCCCATGGCCACGGCCGCTTCGTAGAAATAGATGTCGCAGGATTCAGCCACGGCGGCGGTCAGGTCGACCCAGCCATGACCGCTCCGTTTCCAGTCTCGCCAGGGTCGCCCGCCAGGAGTCAGTCGGAAGTATCCCGGGTCCCAGATGGTCTTGTCGCGGGTGACGGCACCGCTGTCGAGAGCCGCAACGGCAAGCATGGGTTTGAGTGTCGAGCCCGGCGGGTATTGCCCCCGCAGGGCCCGGTTGAAAAGCGGCTTGTCGACGCTTGTACTAAGCTCGCGATAGGCCTCGACACCAATACCGGTGACGAACAGGTTGGCGTCAAAGCCGGGAACACTTGCCAGCGCCAATAAACCACCGGTAGACGGCTCAACGGCAATGATGGCGCCACGACGGCCGTCAAGCAGTTCGTGCGCCAACCGCTGTAACCGTAAATCCATATGCAGGCGGATATCCTCCCCGGGCACCGGGTTCTCCCGCTCAAGCACGCGCAATGTTCGGCCACGGGCGTTTGTTTCCACGTGCTGGTAGCCGACACGCCCGTGCAGAAGCTGTTCATAAAACCGCTCTACACCGGACTTGCCGATGTAGTTCGTGCCCGCGTAGTTGACCGGATCGATTTGCTGCAGCTCCTGCCGGTTGATGCGCCCGACATAACCAAGGGCATGGGCGGTCAGTTCGCTGTGGGGGTAATAACGTACAAGCTCTGCGGAAACCTCCACGCCGGGCAATTCATGACGGTGAACCGCCAGGCGGGCAATTTCCTGCTCGTTGAGATCGTAACGCAGAGGCAACTCCTGAAAGGGACGGCGAGGCTCAAGCAAGCGCCGGTCAAATCGCTCCATATCCTCTTCGGAAATGCTCAGAATGCCCTGGAGCTTGGCCAGGGTCTGCTCCATATCGCCGACGCGTTCGGGCACCAGTGTTACACTGAAAACCGGGCGGTTTTCAGCCAGGAGCACGTCATTGCGGTCATAGACCAGCCCCCGGGGGGGCGCTACCGACTGCACCTGGACACGGTTCTTGTCCGAAAGCGTGGTGTAAATATCGTGTTCAACAACCTGCAGCTGATACATTCTGGCAACCAGCAGGCCCAGCATTACCACCACCAACAACAGCATGACGACGGTACGACGCTGGAACAGACGGCGCTCGGCCACGATGTTTTTGAACTCTCCCCAGGGCATATCGTTTTCCTAGGCCCGGTGATATGGGTGGTTGCGGGTGACAGACCAGGCACGATACAACTGCTCTGCCAGCAGAATACGCACTAGCGGATGTGGCAGGGTCAGAGACGAAAGCGACCATAACTGATCTGCCCTCGCCCGGCAGGCGTCGGCAAGACCATCGGGGCCGCCGACGAGAAAACTGACATCGCGCCCCTCCTGCTGCCAGTTTTCAAGCTGGCCGGCGAGTTTTTCGGTGGACCAGTTACGCCCACTAACTTCCAGGGCAATGACAAGGTCGCGGGAGCCCAATGCAGAGAGGATCGCGTCCGATTCTTTCTGCATCAGCCTGGGGATATCCGGATTCTTGCCACGGTGGGCCATGGGGATTTCCACCAGCTCGATGGGCAGTTCTGGTGGCATCCGGCGAACATACTCGTTATAGCCCTGGCTGACCCACTCGGGCATTTTCTGCCCTACACAGACCAGTCGTAACCGCATGACTACTCGCTACCTGCAACACCCAGATCCGGCGCATCGCGCCATAGGCGCTCAAGATCGTAAAACTCCCGGGTTGCCGGCATCATGACGTGAACCACAACATCACCAAGGTCGACCAGAATCCAGTCGCTGGCGTTGGCGCCTTCTACGTTGCTTGCCCTGACTCCCTGATCCTTTGCTTCCGACAGCACCGAATCGGCCAGGGACTTCACGTGCCGGTTTGAGGTTCCGGAAGCCAGCACCATGTAGTCGGTCACGCTGGTTCTTCCCCTGACATCAATAATACTCACGTCCTGCGCCTTGACGTCCTCAAGCGCACCCACGACCAGTTCTTTCAGTTGCTCTGCCTGCATAATCACCCTGTTGGCGGGCGGCGGCGAAGGCGGCCACCCGAAAAGTCCTATTCAGACGGGATTGTAGCACTAAAAGTTCCCGACAGGTCACGCTCCGTAGAGGCCGAGGCGACGAATTTCATGCCATACACTGTCTGGCAGGAGATAGCGGGGCGAGCGGCTGGAAAGGATCCGCTCGCGGATGCCTGTCGCCGATATATCCAGCAGGGGCGGATCAAGCTCCAGAATATGGCCACAGGGAGCGCTGTACAGCGCCTCCACCCGGTCAACGGCGCGCTCCTCAAGCAGACGCGCCGGCACACTGCCTGACTCCAGACCGGGCCCCGGTCTTCGCACCACCACAATATGCGCCAGCTCGGGAATGCGCTGCCACTCCTGCCAGCAGTCAAAACTGGCAAAGGAGTCAGTGCCCAGAACCATTGTCAGCGGTTGCTCAGGGCCCAGTTCCGCACGAACCTGACGCAGGGTTTCCGCCGTGTAAGAGGCGCCATTGCGCCCCAGCTCACGGTTATCCAGGGTCAGGCCGGGCTCATTGGCAATGGCCAGTTCCAGCAACGCCACCCGTTGCGCACTGGTAGCGCCGGGGACATCCCGGTGCGGAGGCACATGACAGGGCATCAGTGATACCTCGGGCACGCCCAGCCGCTCGCGGAGTTCCACTGCCAACCGCAAATGGCCGTGATGGATCGGATCAAAGGTACCACCGTAAATTACGTGCATGCAGGATCAGGTCCGGATATGGCCATCGCCAAACACCACGTATTTCTGCGATGTCAGACCTTCAAGGCCGACAGGGCCCCGGGCGTGAATCTTGTCCGTGGAGATACCGATTTCCGCACCCAGGCCGTATTCGAAGCCGTCAGCGAATCGGGTGGACGCGTTGACCATGACCGAGCTGGAATCGACTTCCGTGAGAAACCGGCGCGCCCTGGTGTAATTCTCCGTAACGATACTGTCCGTGTGCTGCGAGCTGTAACGATTGATGTGCCCGATGGCGCCGTCCAGCCCGTCGACAACCCTGACCGCAAGAATCGGTGCCAGGTATTCGGTCGCCCAGTCCTCCTCCGAGGCAACGGCCACATCCGGCAGAATTTCCCGGGTTCGGTTGCAACCCCTGAGCTCCACCCCCTTTTCACGAAACGCCTTTGCCAGCAATAACAGGATATCCGCGGCAATCTCCTGATCCACGAGCAGCGTTTCCATGGTGTTGCAGGTGCCATAACGCTGGGTTTTGGAATTGACGGCCACGGCCAGAGCCTTCTCGGGGTCGGCATGGCTGTCGATATACACGTGGCAGATACCGTCCAGGTGCTTTATCACCGGTACCCGGGCGTCCCGGCTGATTCGCTCGATCAGCCCCTTACCACCCCGGGGCACAATAACATCGACAAACCGTGGCATGGTGATCAGTTCGCCCACAGCAGCGCGGTCGGTGGTCTTGATGACCTGCACAGCGTTCGCCGGCAGCCCCGCCTCCGACAGACCTCGGGCCAGACATGCGGCAATAGCCTGATTGGAATGAATGGCCTCGGAGCCGCCCCGCAGAATCGTGGCGTTACCGGATTTGAGGCACAGGCTGGCTGCCTCCACGGTTACGTTGGGCCGTGACTCGTAAATAATGCCGATAACCCCCAAAGGCACCCGCATGCGTCCCACCTGTATACCGGAAGGGCGGTAGGTCATGCCGGTAATTTCACCAATAGGGTCTGGCAACGATGCCACCTGACGAAGCCCCTCGATCATGGTGTCGATCCGTGCCGGCGTCAGCTCCAGCCGGTCAAGCATGGCATCATCAAGGCCGTTGCTACGGCCACTGTCCAGGTCCTTCGTGTTTGCTGCGGCCAGCTCGGGCCTTGCCGCATCCAGCGCTTCCGCCGTTGCCAGCAACGCCTGATTGCGAATCGCCGTTGTCGATCGGGCGACCGCAGTGGCAGCTTCCCGTGCCTGCTGCCCCACTTCAGCCATGTAAGCTGCAATATCCATCCGATTACCTTTGATTGCCTTTGGATTTTTAAACCGATTGTGCGAATCAGGGCCTAACTCTACCTTCCCCGTTTCAAGTACGCATCCCAAGCGATTATTATACCGCCCTTACAAAAGTCATTACGCGGGTGATTGAACGGCACCTGCTGTATGCTTCGACAACACGGACGCCCGGGAGAGGACGGATACCATGGCCCAGATGGCCGAAAAATTCCTGCTAAGCCGCCTGTCGAGAGCGGGATTTCTGATCTTGCTCTCCATTGCTGTATTTGCGGTGATTCAGAGAGAGCTTCTTACCGCGGTTACGGCAATAGTGGGCGCCGGCCTGGTCTATACCAGTAACGGTTTTCACCCCGGTCGCGTCCGGCAACCCTGGCCGGCCCTCCATCGCCTGCTGTTCGGGGCTCTGATCCTGCTTCTGGTCACCACCCTGTGGACCGGGCCCTGGAGCCTGATCCACTGGCTCTATGTGGCACCGCTTATCGGCTTTGCATTATTGCCGGTACCCTGGGCAACAGCCACCACGTTGCTGCTTGCCGTGCTGGCGGTAGTCGCCACTCAGGGACACGGTGGCATTCCCGAGCGTCACCAGATGATCAGCGCACTTTTGCTGACCGTAATGCTGTCCGGTTTACTGGTATTTCTCCGGGAGTACAAGTCCCGACAGCTGGCCCCTCTGCGCCGCACTGATGAACTGACCCAGGCCGCCAGCCGGGAGTATCTTTCTGCCGACCTGCACAAGGAAATCCAGCGCAGCGAAAGAGAAGGCACAGACATGTCCGTGATCATGATCGGTCTGGACACCCATCTCAGCGACAGCGATCCTGATGCCGACATTCGCTCCATACTGCCACGAATTGGCCGTTACCTGCACTCGCAACTGCGGGATTTCGACACCTATTACCGCGTGGCCGACCTGCAGTTTCTGATCATTCTGCCCGGCATCGCAACCACGGACGCCGCCGCACTGGCAGAGACCATCCGCAGGGGGCTGAGCACACTGCTGGCATCCCATCAGCTGGACCTGACGGTCAGTGCCGGTATCGCGGGGCTGAACATCGGCGACGACGCCGACAGCCTGCAACAGTCTGCCGCCAATGCCCTTCGGCGGGCCCAGCAACAGGGTGGCAACCGGGCCCAGTCCTACAGCACCTGGTCCCACACGGCACCGCCGGCAGGTACCGAAGGTAGCGGAGGACCGGCTTAATGACCGAGACACGACTGAGAAGCTTCACACACCTGGCGGGCTATGCGCTTGCCAGCCTGTTCATCGCCAGCCTGGCTTTCCAGAATCTTCGTTACGGCTTCTACGAGCTGTTCTTCCTCGCGTCTGGCATGACACTACTGACCCTTGCCGGCGCCGGCTACACCGTCATCTGCCGCCGTCATCAGCTATCCGCCCCGGGGCACCTGATCATTCTGGCCGCCCTTAACAGTGGCCTGGTTGCGGCAATGTACGCGCTGGATCCGCCCGGAATCAGCCACTGGGTCATGCCCCTGATAGTTCTGAACCTGCTGATCCTGCCCTTACGCCAGGGAATGATTCTATCCCTGCTGTTGCTGCTGGCACTGACCCTGTTTCTGCTGTTCACCCAGACGGTCACCTACACGGTCACCGTCAGCTTCGGGACGTTTGCATTGATAGCTGTCGTGGCCCTGTATATCTGGCATTATGACCACATGGCCCAGTCTGCCGAAGACCTGGCCATTACGGATCCTGTCACCGGCGCCCACAACGCCCGCTTCCTTGACGAAACCCTGCAGAAGGAAATCAGCCGCGCCATCGAGATGTCGCACTCGCTGTCAGTGATATCACTTTCAATCGACTACGCGGATGAAGCCGAAGACCTCCATGGCAAAGCCGGTATGCAGCGATTGCTGAGGGATCTCACCCAGCATCTGTTCGGGGTCATTCGTGCCGGCGATACCCTTTACACGCTCGAGGATGGCGAGTTTTTCCTGATTCTGCCCTTCACACCGGAGGAAGGCGTCAGGGTGATTGCCGAACGTATACGCCGGACCATCGCAGAGCAGACCTGGCCCCTGGCGGGCAAGGTCACTGTCAGCCTTGGCTGCGCCACCCGCGCCGCCACAGAAACCCGTACCGCCGACTTGCGCAAACGGGTACGGCAGGCATTGGAGGAAGCCAGAAGGCGTGGGGCAGACTCTGTCTGGTATAGCCAGGGAGAGATCCGTCAGTCATGAGTTCGGAGTGGCTACAGGCACTGAGCGCATGGCTTGGCTCCAATCCTGGCTGGCTCTCGGCCGGCCTCTTCTTTACCGCATTCCTGGAGTCCCTGGCCCTGGCTGGCATCCTGATTCCGGGTGTGGCTATTATTTTTGCAGTGTCCGCGCTAGCGGGCCAGACAGCCATGCCAGTCCTGGAAGTTATGCTCTGGGCCGGGGCTGGCGCCGTGACCGGCGACGGTATCAGCTTTGCCCTCGGCCGGCTGTTCCAGGGCCGACTGGACAAGCTTTGGCCGCTCAACCATTTTCCGGGGTTCATCGCAAAAGGTGAGGTTTTCTTCCGCCTTCACGGGGGCAAAAGCGTGGTTATCGGACGCTTTGTCGGTCCGATCCGCCCGGTCATTCCCCTGGTTGCCGGCGCTTTTCTGATGCCCTGGCGGCGATTTCTGGCGTTTAATCTCTCCTCCGCGCTTGCCTGGGCGCCGACCTACGTCCTGCCGGGCTACCTGTTCGGTAGTGCCGTGGCCAGTGATTTCGAGCCGCCAGCGCATTTCTATCCAGTGATAGGGATCAGCGCGGGCATTCTGGTAGTTATCTACCTGCTGTTCTTCCGCTTCCAGCTAGGGCTGGGCCACAGCAGCCGGGTATACCAAGGGCTCGCCGGCCTGATGGCCCGTTACCACATTACTCGCCGCTTCTGGCGACGTTATACCAGCCAGAGGCCCGCCCAGGCAGGCGAGTTCCCCCTCCCCTCGCTGTCGCTGGCCCTCGGTGCCGGTGCATTGTTCATGATACTGGGGCAACTGGTAACGGCCACAGGGATGTTCGCGCCGTTCAACAACCTGGCGCTGGAATGGTTTGCACAGCTCAGAAGCCCATTACTGGATCCGGTAATGATTCTGCTGACGCTACTGGGGGACCCACCAGTACTGCTGGCCGCCGCCGCCCTGTCTTCACTGGTACTGGGAATGCGTGGTTTTTACGCGGCGGCGCTGCACGTTGCCGGTGCCGCTCTGCTGGCGACGGTACTGGTATGGGCGCTGAAGAATCTGTCGGCAATCCCGCGGCCGGAACTGGTGCTGGGACCGCCCGAATCTGGCGCTTTTCCAAGCGGACATGCCACCGGAATCACCGTGTTTTCGTCACTGGCCGCCAGTTTCATTGCCCGGGAAAGCCGGCTTCGCTGGCGCTGGCGGTATTACCTGGCGTTCAGTCTACCTATCGTTCTGATCGGCCTCAGCCGTCTTTACCTGGGAGTCCACTGGTTTACAGACGTGGTCGCGGGGGTTTTGCTGGGGCTGTCCATTTCAGGGCTGACCAGGGCCAGCTACAGCCGTTATGACAACATTCCACTGACGACAGACAGCTCATTGCTGGCGGCCGGCATTGCGTGGGCACTCTATATCGTCTGGTACGTGACGGCTAACTGGTCGGAGGCGGTTGTTCTTTATGGATCGGTGGCAGGCTAGGCACACGGTCAATACTGCTCAAGCGCTTCCAGCAGACCCAGCAGCCGCTCAAGGCGTTCCAGTGGATCCTGGAGCTCAACAAGGCGCTGCTTTTCCTGTTTATCCAGGGGAAGAAGCTCCGTCAGCCGCCAGCCAACATCACGGGCGTCGTCATAGTCCACATGCATGCCCAACTCACGGATAACCGGATGGCGAAACAGCGCTTTCAAAACCGAGGGCAGCTCAGTGAAACGCTCCGGAACGCGCAACTCCCTCTCCGCCAGCAGGCACTCCACATCGCCCACATTCAGGCCATCCGGCTGCTGCCAGGTGCGGACCACGGTCACCTTGCCCTGACCTTCAACCGTAATGCCCAGAAGGCCATTATCCATCTGCTGGAAGTCGATGATACGCACGTAAGTGCCGATGTCGTAAAAAGCCGCAGCGGTGGCGGTTTCCAGCCCTTCCCTGAGCAGAACGACAACAAAGCCCCGGTCTTCCTTGAGACAACGTGTCAGCATGTCGATGTATCTTGGCTCGAACAGCTGGAGGGGGATCCTTCCCCGAGGCAGCACAACAGAATTCAACGGAAAAATAGGTACATTCATTGTTGGTATTGTCACCAGTAGAGAGCTCCGGAAGACCGACAACCCTGTCACATTTTCAGTGTATTGAAAGCAGGCGATGGACTTCGTCCACCCTTGCACGGGCTTCCGTCAGCAGTTGCAGACTGCGGGATGCATTGAGTTCAAGCTCGCCGAGCCGTCGGTAAGCAGGCACCTCGTCAAAGGAGGGCAAATTACCGTTCTGGCTGGAACCGATCATGGCATGCAATTGGGCCACGATCACAATATCCACTAACTGGGGGGCCGTTTCCCGACATTCGTACGACCAGTCCTCCGCGTGGCGGGTGGCCTCAAGAAAGTTAGCAGGGAACGACCAGCTTTCCAGAATTGCGGTACCCACATCTGCCCGTAGCTCGCCCATGGCGTGTTCGAGATTGGCCTGGTCGGCGAACAGGTTGACATGGTGCTCGGCCTGAACCAGTACCGGGACCACCCCGATATCATGCAGCAGCCCGGCGAGCAGAGCCTCCTCGGGGTTGGTGGCAGTGGCACTGTCGGCAAGCACCCAGCAAAGCGCCGCAACCTCGCGGGAATGTCGCCAGAGCTTATCCATCTCTTTTTGCAGCGACGGCTGCCTGGTCTTGAAGACTTCCCGCAGGGAGAACACGGTCACCAGCTGGCGGGTCGTCCGCATGCCCAGCCTGACGACAGCCTCACGTACATTTCGGACATCGCTGAAGCCCCTGTACAACGGGCTGTTACAGGCGCGAACCAGCTTGGCCGCCATCGACGGATCCGCAGAAATAGCACTGGCCACCTGGTCCGCGGTGGAATCCTCACGGTCCACGGTCCGGCGTACTTTCCATGCCACATCTGGCACGCTTGGCAGGGTCAGCTGGTTCGAACGCAGCTCCGCGTAAAATTCCATCAGCAGGTGGTGCTCTTCGCTGCCATCGTCACCAAGACCGTCACCGGAATCCATTTCCACCTGTGGCACTGGCGCAGCCCGCAGCAACTGATTGAGGATGTCCTGCTGAATCACCAGAAACTCGCTCGCCCTTATCGCGGTTACGTCGTACATGCGTGGCTGCAGCCGGGCAATCGGGTTAAGGGCCTTGTCAGTATCCGCATCGATGGTGGACTTGCGACCGTCCACGGATTCCAGCTCAACACTTCCGGCAATAAGAAAAATATCCATGCCATCCCGGACGCCACGCTCAACCACCCGCTGGCCGGGGCCATGGGTTCGTCTTTCTGCCCGACTAGCGAGCAAAACCAGCTGGTCATCCGTCAGCCGGTTCAGGGGCTGAAACTGTTTAAGACGACGCAGAGGCAGGCTTTCCCGGCCAGCCATAGAATTACTCCTTGTTGATCAGTTTTCATTAACTCTGTTACACATTGTAAGCGCGGATTCCCAAAACAACCATGCGATCATGGGGTAATCTGGTATCCTTCCGGCTTTAATTTTTCGATCAATTTCCAGCAGAGAGACCAGAAAACCATGCCCCAGTATCGTTCGCGGACATCCACCGCAGGCCGCAATATGGCTGGCGCCCGCGCGCTTTGGCGCGCCACCGGCATGAAGGATGAAGACTTCGGCAAACCCATCATTGCGGTTGCCAACTCCTTTACCCAGTTTGTCCCCGGCCATGTGCATCTCAAGGACCTGGGCCAGCTGGTGTGTCGCGAAATAGAAAAAACAGGTGGTGTCGCCAAGGAATTCAACACCATTGCCGTGGATGACGGCATCGCCATGGGACACGACGGCATGTTGTACTCCCTGCCTTCCCGAGAAATCATCGCCGACTCCGTGGAATACATGGTGAACGCCCACTGCGCGGATGCTCTGGTTTGCATTTCCAACTGCGACAAGATTACGCCTGGCATGCTGATGGCCGCCATGCGCCTGAACATTCCCACCATTTTCGTATCCGGTGGCCCGATGGAAGCCGGCAAGACCAGACTGTCAGAGCATAAGCTCGATCTGGTGGATGCCATGGTCATCGCCGCTGATCCCAACGCCGACGATGAAACCGTTGCCGAGTACGAACGCAGTGCCTGCCCCACCTGCGGGTCCTGTTCCGGCATGTTCACTGCCAATTCAATGAACTGCCTCACCGAGGCCATCGGCCTTGCACTGCCGGGCAACGGCTCCCTGCTGGCGACCCACGCTGATCGTGAGCAGTTATTTCTCAGGGCGGGCCGGCAGATTGTAGAGAATACCCGGCGCTATTACGAAGAAGACGACGCCAGCGTGCTGCCACTGAGCATTGCGTCCATGGAGGCATTCGAAAACGCCATGGTCATGGACATTGCCATGGGTGGTTCAACCAACACTATCCTGCACCTGCTGGCGGCCGCACAGGAAGGCGGCGTTCCATTTACCCTGGACGAAATTGACCAGCTGTCCCGCCGGGTACCGCAACTGTGCAAAGTTGCCCCGAACTCTCCCAAATACCACATGGAGGACGTTCACCGTGCCGGTGGCATCATGGGCATTCTCGGTGAACTGGAACGTGGTGGCCTGATCAATACCGACCTGCCCACGGTCCATAGCAGGACCATGCGCGAAGCGCTGAAAACCTGGGATATCATGCAGGAGCCGACGCCGGAAGTGGTGGAGTTCTTCAGGGCAGGCCCCGCAGGCATACCCACCCAGACCGCATTCAGCCAAAGCACCCGCTGGCCATCGCTCGACGGCGATCGCGAAAACGGCTGCATCCGGTCGGTCGAAAACGCCTATTCATCTGAGGGTGGCCTGGCCGTGCTCTTCGGCAACATTGCCCTGGACGGATGCGTGGTCAAAACGGCCGGCGTGGACGAAAGCATCTACCTCTTCGAGGGCAGAGCACGGGTCTTCGAAAGCCAGGATACGGCGGTGGACGGTATTCTCAACGACGAAGTGAAACCCGGCGAAGTGGTCATCATCCGCTACGAAGGCCCCCGTGGCGGACCGGGCATGCAGGAAATGCTCTACCCCACCAGTTACCTGAAATCCAAGGGCCTGGGCAAGGAATGCGCCCTGTTGACTGATGGCCGTTTTTCCGGCGGCACCTCCGGCCTGTCCATCGGCCATGCCTCACCCGAGGCGGCAGCCGGCGGGGCCATTGGCCTGATCGAGAACGGTGACCTGATCCGGATCGACATTCCCAACCGTTCCATCAACGTCGAGATCGATCAGAACGAGCTTGACCGGCGTCGTGAAGCGAGAAATGAGAAAGGCTGGAAGCCGGAACTTGCCAGACCCCGCAAGGTTTCTGCCGCGCTGAAAGCCTATGCGTTGCTGGCAACAAGTGCCGACAAGGGTGCTGTCAGGAACCTGGAAAAGCTGGACTGAACGAAGCAGGCCCGGCGCAAAGAGTACGGCCGGGCCTGACTCTATGATCGCGAAGAGCGAGGATTGAGGCCTAGAAGAAAGACCAGCCACCGTCGTCGCCTTCCTCGATATCATCCTCCTCCGCCTGCACAGCCTGCTCTTCCGGCTCAGCGCTACCGCTGGAAGCACTCCCGTTCCGGGATGCGCCGGCACTGCCAGTGGAGCCTGACGCAGCAACCTGAACCGGCACCATCCCCAGCTCTTCCTTGGTGGCGTCGTCCAGAACACCAGAAGCGTTCAACCCTTGATCCTGCTGAAACGTCGACAGCGCCGAGCGGGTGGATTCATCCATTTGCGGACTCACGTTATTGATATCGTAACCCGCCCCGTAAAGCGCGTTCTTGAGGGCCACGATCTCGTTTGCAGCCACGTGGGGAGCCGCCGCAAGAGCCATTGCCCCAGCAATGATGGCTGCCGCCATACGAGCACGCATGTGTGTTTGCCTAGCCATGATCTACTCCGATTACCTGTCGTTTTTTATTGTGTCGCCTGCCCCTAGAGAACGGGCATTGCCATCAGAGATTAACATAGTTACTCCTGCCCACTCTTTTCCGTTTGTTGCATTTCTGTAGCCCTGTCAGAGGTTGTATGCACAGCCGTTCCCGGTACCTCCCCGAACTCACGGATAAAGATTCCCCAGAAGGCCATGAACAGGGCTGCCACCAGGGGGCCCATCACGAAACCGTTAATGCCGAACATGACAATGCCTCCCAGCGTCGAGAGCAGCACGATATAATCCGGCAGTTTGGTGTCCCTACCGACAAAAATCGGGCGCAGAATATTGTCGGCAAGGCCGATCACAACCGAGCCGAAAGCCGTCAGGATAATCGCCGAAACAATCTCTCCGGTCGCAGCCAGATACAGGGCCGCCGGCACCCAGACCAGAGCAGCGCCCACCGCGGGGATAAGCGAGACAATTGCCATCACCACACCCCATAGCAGTGCGCCCTGTATTTCCAGCAACCAGAAAATCAGTCCGCCAAGGGCACCCTGAATGATCGCAATCAGCAGGTTGCCCTTCACCGTTGCCCGGGTTACCTCTGCAAACTTGGCAAACAGCAGGCGCTCCCGCGCATCACCCAGTGGCAAGGCCTGGATCAGCAGGTCCACCAGCTTGCTGCCATCCCTGAGCAGGAAAAAAGCCAGATAAACCATTAACGCCAACCCCAGAAAGAACTGGAAGGTATTCTGACCGAATCCGAGGGCCTGTTTCGCCAGAAACTGGCTCCCTCCCACAAAGGCACTGACGACACGGTCTCTCACCTCGGCGAAATCCATTCCGAATTGGGCGAAGAAGGCTTCAATCGCCGGAAACGACTGGTTTACCCTGTCAATGTACTCCCCTGGCCGAAGCTCCCCACCCTGAATCTTCTCGTAAATAGAAAGGCCCTCCGCAACCAGTGAGGTCACCAGCGCAAGCACCGGTATAACCACGATCACCACGCAGATCAGCAGCGTCAGCAACGCGATCACATTGGGGCGGTCGCCAATCCGCTTTGCCAGGCGCTCACGAACTGGATGGAATATCAACGCAATGGCCACGGCCCAGAAAATCGGGCCAAAAAAAGGCTTCATCAGCAGAATAAACGCCAGGGAGACGCCCACAAGCATGGCCAGAAAAGTCCGTGTCTCCAGTTTTCCGTACATCATAAAACGTGATCCTGATTCTCATCGCCAACCGACACACTAGACTACCACGGCCCCGTGGCCAGTCTAGCGGCTTTCAGGTTATAGTGGAGCGCTATTGGTCATTCGTTAAACAGGTCAGACATTGGGTAACGAAGAGTTTGATGTCGAAACAGCGCTGGACGCAGCCGTTGCGCTAAACCGGGTGTTGGCAGCCAGAACCCATCGCCGCAAGGTGATGGGCCAGGAAGTGGTTGTGCCCGGGCAACTGGGGGAAGCCCTGCACCTTCCCCACATTATCCGGCGACTCCAGGGCAAGCAGCTGCGCCAGCGGGAACGTGGGCTTGATGAATTCCAGGAGCTCTGGCCGACCCTGTCTTCTGTCACCCGTGAAAAAGTGCTGGATGCTATCGGATGGTACGATCCGAAATCTCTCAACTGGGAAGACAAACGCTCCAACCGCCGCCCGATTGTCGATTCCGACCTGTGACAGAATGCCCCGGACAGCGGTTCTGAGCCACATGCCGGGCACTTATAGACTAAATTAAGGATCGCTGACTTTGAATTGTCACAATTCGCCCCTAGGTTGGGAGTATCGGGAGGTTCTTTTATGACACACACAGAGCATTACCAGGCAATTGCTGCCAAAAGCAGTGCCGTACCAACCCTGCTGTGCGGCCACTGCCGTTCCACCCTTTCCCGTGGTCGCATCTTTCGCAACGGCGAACGCTACAGCTTCGACATTGACTGCCACACGGTTGCACTGTGCTCCGCGGACGATTGCGGCGTGCTGAATTGCTGCGACGAAGCACTGGCAGGGCTTGATGGCGCAGCTGACCTGATCAGCAAAGCGTCCTGATTCAAACAGCCAACGTGCTGTTACGTAAACCAAACACACGAAATACCCATCTGCTTTATGCTGCTTCCTGAAGGCTGTACGAATCCAGCCACGCAACCACTCAGTCAGGACAGTCGATGGCATGCGTATTCTGAGAACCGACGAAGCCCGCTTCGCGGAGCTTCCGGATTATCCTTTTTCCCCTCATTATCTGGACGTCGAGCCGGGCCTGAGAATGCACTATGTAGACGAAGGCCCGAGAGACTCGGCCCCGGTGCTGATGCTGCACGGAGAACCCTCCTGGTCTTACCTTTATCGACATATGATTCCACTGGTGGCCGAAGCAGGGCATCGCGTGCTGGCGCCGGACCTGGTTGGTTTTGGCAAATCCGACAAACCCGCCAGCGTGGACGACTACAGCTACGAGCGCCACATCTACTGGCTTTCCCGGTGGCTCAAGGCGCTGGACCTGAAGGATATTACGCTGGTTTGCCAGAACTGGGGCTCGCTGCTGGGGCTTCGCCTGGCAGCCGAACATCCGGATCTTTTCCGCCGCATTATTGTTGGCAACGGCATGCTGCCGACGGGGGAAGCCCCGGTGCCGGTCGTATTTTCACTCCTGAAAGCCTTCGCCACTCACAGCCCCTGGTTTCCGGTAAGCCGAATCGTCCAGCTGGGAACTGAGAGAACCATGAGCAGGGCCGAAATCGCGGCCTATGAAGCCCCTTTCCCCAGTGCCGAGTTCAAGGCCGGAGCAAGGGCTTTTCCGAAACTTATTCCTCTGTCTGCTGACGACCCGGCCAGCGACGCCAATAAAGCCGCCTGGCGCGTGCTGGAGAAATGGAAGAAACCCTTCATAACCTGCTTCAGCAGTGGCGACCCCATCACCCGGGGCGGAGACCGGCATATGCAACGGCGTATTCCCGGTGCCCATGGACAGCCCCACATTACGCTGCGCGGTGGCCACTTCCTCCAGGAGGATTCACCGGACGACTTTGCCCGCATCATCATCGATGCCTGCAAATCGGAAATGGCGGCCTGACGCCGCCGCAAGCTAACCGAATACCGTTACCGTCTGGCGGCTGGTTGCAACCAGCTCTCCGCGACTGGTCCAGATACCCGCCTGGGTATGCCCGTAGCCGGCACCAGCCTGGTCAATGGTGGCACGGTACAAAAGCCAGTCATCCGGCCTGATCTCCGGCCGTGGATGCATGATATCCAACGCCCAGCTCAGGGAACTGGCCGGTGCGGGGGACTTCAGGTGCGGCAGCAAGGCTGGCGGCCAGGCATCCACCAGAGCCACAATGTGCGCATCAGTGATGACTTCGGGCGCCTCGCGAAACTGCATCCACCCCCCCATCTCACGGCCACCAACGCCACTGAACGGCAGGCCCCCGAACGCCCACCGCATTTCAATATGTTGGGTGAACTCGGGGGTAACCCCCTCGATATACGGCAGCTCGCGGCAATCTCCGACAGGCCTGGCTTCCGGTGCCGGGAGCGGCTCCACCGTTACCGCGGATTCCCTGTCACCACCGAAACTGGCCAGCACCACCAGTCTGGGCTCACCACCCTGAGCAATACGGCCCATTACCTGGCTGACGGCCTTGCCTTCCCGCAGAATTTCGGCTTCGACGGTGGCAGGCTCATCCGGTGTAACCGGCCCTACAAAAGACACCTGCATGGATCGCATTGGCCGTCCGGGAGCGACCACCGCATTCATCCGGTCAAACACCAGTGCTGTGGTCATGCCCCCAAAAGAGGCCCGGCCCTGGGCCCAGGAAGACGGTATAGTGACGTCTCCGCCGCTTGCGGCCAAAGTCAGTAACTTTTCAAAATTCATCGATACGCCTCATTAGCATCCTACCCTTAATAATCCGGAGGTTGCCCAATATCTTTCCCCAACGCAACTGCATGTCTGACAACTACCTACAGCCCAGCTGGCATTTGCCGTGTTAAAAATCCGAGAAACCGGTTATAATCCCCGCCACATCATGCATTGCATTGCAATGCTCTACCCTTCGAATTCCGAGTAAATTAATGTCTGAATTGTCCTTTGCCGAACTCGGCCTAGATCCAGCTGTCCTTGAAGCTGTTGCCGCCGTCGGTTATGAAAAACCCTCTCCCATACAGGCCCAGACTATTCCTGCGCTGTTGGCCGGTAAGCATTTGCTGGGCGTTGCCCAGACCGGAACCGGGAAGACCGCCGCCTTTGCGCTGCCCCTGCTGAGCCGTATCGACGCCTCTCTCATGGAGCCGCAGATCCTGGTGCTGGCGCCCACACGGGAGCTGGCTATCCAGGTGGCCGAGGCGTTTACCACCTACGCCAGCAAGTTCCGCAACTTTCACGTACTGCCTATTTACGGCGGCCAGGATTTCTTCCCCCAGATCAAGGGCCTGCGCCGTGGTGCCCAGGTGATCGTGGGTACTCCCGGGCGCATGCTGGACCACCTGCGCAAGGGTACCCTGAAGCTCGACAGCCTCAAGGCCCTGGTGCTGGACGAAGCCGACGAAATGCTTCGAATGGGCTTCATCGATGACGTGGAAGCGATTCTGGCAAAAACGCCGGACAACTGTCAGCGCGCCCTGTTCTCCGCAACCATGCCACCGCAGATCAAGAAGGTCGCGCAGACCTATCTGCGCGATGCCACGGAAGTCAAGATCGAGAGCGAGACCCGCACGGTTGAGCGCATTTCCCAGTTTGTATTGCCGGTGTATGCAGAGCGCAAACTGGACGCGTTGACGCGCATCCTGGAAGTAGAGCCGCTGGACGCTGCCATCGTATTCGTGCGCACCAAGGCTGAAACCACGCTGCTGGCGGAAAAACTGTCAGCCCGTGGCCACGCCGTAGCACCGTTGAACGGTGACCTGAACCAGCGCCAGCGCGAGCAGACGGTGGACGACCTCAGGCGCGGCAAAAAAGATATCATCGTGGCTACAGACGTTGCCGCACGTGGACTGGACGTACCCCGTATCACCCACGTCATCAACTACGACGTGCCCTACGATACCGAGGCCTATATCCACCGGGTCGGTCGCACCGGCCGTGCCGGCCGTGAAGGCAAGGCGATTCTGCTGGTGACTCCTCGTGAACGCAGCTGGTTGCGCACCCTTGAGCGTGCCACCAACTCGCCGATGGAATCCTATCAGCTGCCTTCGCCCGTGGAACTCAAGAAAATGCGCGAGGAGCAGTTCGAAACCCAGCTGCTGGGGTTTGCCGAAGACGGCAAACTGGCCAAGGCCATGGCGCTGCTGGATGAGATTGCCGAGCGCAATGAAATGGATACGGCAATGGTAGCCGGTGCCCTGGCCTGCTGGCTCGAGGCATCCCAGCCCGGCTCGCTGCCGCTGGATCAGCCGGAGGCCCTGCCTGAGATCTCAGCCACTGCGCCACCGCGTCGTGACCGGGACCGTAAAGGCGGCGGTGGCCGTCCAGGTGGCAAGCCCGGCTTCAAGAAAGGTCCCAAAGGCCGCGGAGGCCCCGCCCCGAAAGGCAAACCGCCCGGCAAAGGCGGCAAACCCGCCGGTAAACGCCCGCCTCGTCAGGACTGACTTGGTCGCCCCTGGCTGACTCAGTCGCTCAAGGCTGAGTCAGGCGCTGATAGACGACGAAGCTGTAATCGTAAGGGTTGTTGTCGGACGCGGAGAAATCCTCCCGTCCGATTTCTTCCCACTGATCCCAGTTCACTTCCGGAAAGAAGGCATCTCCCTCGATTTCGGCATGTACCTGGGTAATGTAAATTCTGTCCACGATCGGCAGCGCTTCTGCGTAAATCTGACCGCCACCGATAATCATCACCTCGTCCCCACCCTCGATCTCGGCCTGGGCTTCGGCCTTGACCAACGCTTCGTCCAGTGACGTTGCAGCCACCGTTCCCGCCGGCGCCTCCCACTCCGGATTCCGCGAAATCACCACGTTCATCCGCCCGGGCAATGGCCGACCGATGGAATCCCAGGTTTTCCGCCCCATGATGATGGGCTTGCCCATGGTGGCCTGCTTGAAGTACTTCAGATCCCCTGGCAGATACCATGGCAGCTTGTTGTTACGGCCGATGACCCGATTCTGGGACATGGCCACTATCAGGGCTTTCCTCATTGATTGTTTGTCCTCGTGCTTGGGAGCTCCCCCGGATCCGGGGCCCTCTGGATTTGGGGGCTGCAAGAGGGCGGGAAGATGTGTCCAAAAAACGCCTCAAGGCATCCATGCGCGGCTTGGGCTCCGCCATCCATGGCTCCGCACATTTTTGGACACATCTTCCCGCCCTCTCGCGATTCGACAATGTAATCAGCTGACCTACAGACACTACGGCATAACGTTCTGATTTAGAGTCAGTTAGGATAGGTATCCCAGTTTGACCCCAGCTTCCTGAAAATCGATCTCAACCATTCGATCGCAGGACACCGGGTGGGGGTTTCCGAAAATGTGCGGAGCCATGGATGGCGGAGCCCAAGCGTACATGGACGTATTTACAGCGTTTTTCGGAAACCCCCACCCGGTGTCCTGCAGAAGCCAGAATAATAGGGCCGGTCCCAGCTAGAAATCAAATAGCAATAGGCGCCTTAATCCCGGGGTAAGGGTCATACCCGGCAAACTCGAAATCCTCCAGCTCGTACTCAAAGATCGACGAAGGTTTCCGTTTGATCACCAGTTGGGGCAACGCCCTTGGCTCCCGCTTTAACTGCTCAAAGACGATGTCGCCAGTCAGGTGGTTCTGGTACAGGTGACAATCACCGAAAGTATGCACAAATTCGCCAACGCCCAGATCGCATTGCTGGGCGATCATGTGGGTCAGCAGGGCGTAGGAGGCGATATTGAACGGTACACCCAGAAACAGGTCGGCACTGCGCTGATAGAGCTGGCAGGAGAGCTTGCCGTCGGAAACGTAGAACTGGAACAGGCAGTGGCATGGAGCCAGGGCCATACGGCCCTGGCGGACGTTGTCCTGGGGGCCGATGGATTCGTCCGGGAGCTCGGCCGGGTTCCAGGCGGAGACGATCAGGCGGCGGGAGTTGGGCTTGGTGCGGATCTGGTCAATCACATCACTGATCTGGTCGACGGTGCTGCCGTCCGGGCATTGCCAGCTGCGCCACTGCTTGCCGTAGATGGGGCCCAGATCGCCGTTTTCCAGGGCCCATTCGTTCCAGATGGACACTTTGCGTTCTTTCAGCCAGTTGTTGTCCGTGGAGCCCTTCAGGAACCACAGCAGCTCCTGGATGATGCTGCGCAGGTGGACTTTCTTGGTGGTAACAAGCGGGAAACCTTCCTGCAGGTTGAAACGGATCTGGCGGCCAAACACGGAACGGGTGCCGACGCCGGTGCGGTCACCGCGGTCCATGCCGTTGTCTACCACGTCTTTCATAAGGTCGAGATAGGCTTTCATTCAGCGTTTCTCCGGTAAGCAAAAACAATCAGTGCAACTCCCGCCAGAACCATCGGGAACGACAGCACCTGCCCCATGGTCAGCCAGTCGAAAGCCAGGTAACCCAGCTGCGGGTCAGGTTGGCGGACGAATTCCACCAGGAAACGGAAGACGCCATAGCATGCCAGGAACAGGCCGGACACCGCCATGCGGGGCCGGGGCTTTGAGGAAAACCACCACAGGATGATGAAGAACAGCACGCCTTCGAGAGCGAACTGGTAAAGCTGTGACGGATGGCGGGCCAGGGCGTCGGGAGCGGTACGGAAAACCATACCCCAGGGCAGGTCCGTGGGCTTACCCCAGAGTTCGCCGTTGATGAAATTGCCGATGCGCCCGGCTCCGAGGCCAACCGGCACCAGCGGTGCGACGAAGTCGGAGATTTGCCAGAAGGTGCGGTCCACTTTACGACCGAACCACCAGATGGCAAACATCACCCCCAGCAGGCCGCCGTGGAAGGACATCCCCCCCTCCCAGACCCGCAACAACATCAACGGATCAGCCAGGAAGGCACCAAAGTTGTAGAAAATCACGTAGCCGAAGCGGCCGCCGAGGATGACGCCAAGGGCAATATAAAAAAGCATGTCGCCCATCTGGGCTTCAGTGATTGGCGACCAGGGTTTGCGGGCCCTTATCCGGCCCAGCCACCAGCCCACCAGGAATCCGACCAGGTAGGTCAGGCCATACCAGTGTATTTTCAACGGCCCGATGGAGATGGCCACCGGATCGATTTGCGGATGCTGGAGCATCAATAACCCCTCAGGTCATAGCAGAAAACGGATACCCACCACGATTAACACAATGGCGAAGATTTTTTTGAGTAGCGCCGCATCCAGGCGGTGAGCCAGATTGGCACCGACCCGGGCGAACAGGACGCTGGTGAGGACAATTCCCAGAAACGCGGGCAGATAAATGAACCCGACACTGAGTTCCGGCAGGTGCGGATTCTGCCAGCCAGTGCCGATGTTAGCCAGCGCGCCGGCCACGGCAATCGGTAGGCCACAGGCGGCCGATGTTCCCACAGCCTGCTGCATGCGCACGTTACACCAGCTCAGGAAGGGAACCGTCAGCGTGCCACCGCCAATGCCGAAGATGGCCGACGCCCAGCCAATGCCGGCGCCCGCACCCGTCAAGCCGGCGGAACCGGGCACGTCACGACCGGCTTTCGGATTTACCTGCAACAGCATTTTCAGCGCCACGACAATGACAAACACACCAATGATCAGTTCCAGAGCATCGCCACTGAGCATGGACGCGGTCCAGGCACCGAGTATCGCCCCCACCACGATACCGGCAGTCATGGGTCGGAAAATTTCCCAGCGAACCGCCTGATGGAGGTGATGCGAGCGTATGGAGCTCATCGACGTAAAGACGATGGTTGCCAGGGAGGTTCCCACGGCCAGATGGGCGGCGATTTCGCTGCTGATTCCCTGCAGGCCGAAGCTGAAAATCAGAACCGGCACAATCACCAGCCCGCCACCAATGCCAAACAGTCCGGCCATGGTGCCCGCCAGCGCGCCCAGCGCCAGATAAAGACCAATTACAGCAATCAGGGTCATACTCAGCCACACGCAGAGAACAGAACAGGCTGGTATGATACACACCGACGCACCTTTGTTCACTCGCGATGGATGAGCCCCATGTGCCTGATTGTTTTTTCCCTCCGACAGCATCCCGATTTTCCATTGGTGGTGGCGGCCAATCGTGACGAATTCTTTCGCCGCCCCACCGCTGCCATGGACTGGTGGGCCAGCGAAACCGCCGATCGGAAGGTTCTCGCGGGTCGTGACCTGCTATCCGGCGGCACCTGGCTGGCCGTTGACGTCAACGGTCACGTTTCCGCGGTGACCAATGTACGGGAGGGCGCCCAGGCTCCCGGCACAAACTCCCGGGGCGAGCTTCCGCTCTTGGCCCTTGCTGAGCACAGCGAGACCCTGGAACCCCGGCTCCAGCAGCAAAAAGACCGGTATTCCGGTTTCAACCTGGTCAGTCTGAATACAGAACATGGCTGGTATTTCAGTAACCGGGACGCTCACCCCGGCCGCCATGTGCACCGCGGCACCTATGGCCTCAGCAATCACCTGCTGCAAACGCCCTGGCCCAAACTGCTCCGGTTAAGGAGCTCGGTTACCGGGCTGCTTGAGAGCGCAAACTCCGGAACCACGGAGGCGCTCCATCAAAGCCTGATTGCGCATCTCCAGGACACCACGCCGGCACCGGACCATGAATTACCCGACACCGGTGTGGACCGTACGACAGAGCGTTTTCTGTCATCACCCTTCATCGTCGGCAGTGATTACGGCACCCGCGCCACGACGGTTGTGACCGTCAGCGCCGGCGGTGAGATCCGCGTGACCGAACAGGTTTGGGGCCCGGAGGGAAAAAAGCAGGACACCAGAGCGTTCTGCTGGCAGCGGCCGGCCTGAAGCTTTGGTATAATCCGCGAAATTCCGCGAAGCAACCGGAGGCCCTGTATGGCCGGTGAGAAAAGCACGGCGTCTATCGCCGACTTTGAAAAATCCCTGGATGAGCTGGAAAAACTGGTTCGTGACCTGGAGCAGGGGGAGCTGTCCCTGGAGCAGTCACTGACGGCTTTCGAGCGGGGCGTAAAGCTCACAAGGGAGTGCCAGCAGGCGCTCAGGACGGCGGAACAGCGGGTGGAGCAGCTGGTCGAAAACAGCGATGGCACACTGGAAACGCGACCGTTTACCCCGGATGAACCTGCCTGATGCCAACGCAGAATACCCGTCTGGAAACATTCCTGGAACAGTGCCGACAGCAGATCGACGCTGAACTGGAGCACCGGTTTTCCACCTCAGACACTGGCCCTGCACGCCTTCAGGAGGCCATGCGGTACAGTGTATTGGGCGGCGGCAAGCGTATTCGCCCGGCCCTGTGCATGGCGGCAGCTGCAGCAGTGGGCCAGCCCAAGAACAAAGCAATTGTTCCTGCCTGCGCCCTGGAGCTGATCCATGCCTATTCGCTGATTCACGACGACCTGCCGGCCATGGACGATGACGAACTGCGCCGGGGGCGTGCCACAACACACATCGCCTTTGACGAAGCTACCGCCATTCTTGCCGGTGATGCCCTGCAGACCATGGCATTCGGCTGGCTGGCCGAAGCCCCGGGAGTGGATGACCAGGTCCGTCTGGCGATGATTCGGGAGCTGGCCCTCGCAAGCGGGCACCAGGGTATGGTGGGGGGCCAGGCTATCGATCTGGAGTCGGTCGGCAGAAGCCTCACTATCGATCAGCTGGAGAAGATGCATCGCCACAAAACCGGGGCTCTGATTGCAGCCAGCGTGCGCGTGGGCGCCCTGACTGCCCCGGATGTCAGCCAAGACCAGCTGACAGCCCTCACCACCTATTCACAGACTCTCGGGCTGGCATTCCAGGTTCAGGATGATCTTCTGGACATTGAAGGTGACACCACAGTGATCGGCAAACCTCAAGGGTCAGACCTGGCACGCGCCAAGCCTACCTACCCTTCCCTGCTTGGCAGCGCCGGTGCCAGAAACTATCTGGCACAGCTTCTGGATTCGTCCCTCTCCAGCCTGGATGGTTTCGGCAGGGAAGGCGACATGCTAAGGGACATGGCCGGTTATGTGGTGGCCCGCACCCATTGAACCATCACGGCGCTGGCATGCACACTGGCCAACAGTAGCTGATAAAGCCTGACCGGCCCAATCAGTATGAAACCGGGTCCCTTCATCCCCTATAATGTCCAGTAATCGATTATTATCGTCAGCAGTCACATTTTGAAACAGCCGGAAAAGACTCGAGCAGATGCAGGATACATATACTTTCAGGGAAATTCCGTCACAACGGCCCAACACGCCGCTTCTGGACAGGATCGATAGTCCCGCACAGCTACGGGAGCTGGCAGACGACCAGTTGACTCAGTTGGCGCGGGAGCTGCGCGCGTTCCTGCTCTGGTCCGTGGGGCAGACAGGTGGCCACTTCGGCGCCGGCCTTGGCGTTCTGGAACTGACTGTTGCCCTGCATTATGTCTTCAACACACCGGAAGACCGGCTGGTATGGGACGTCGGCCACCAGGCCTACCCCCACAAAATCCTCACCGGCCGCCGTGAGCGCATGAACAGCATCCGCCGCAAAGGTGGACTGGCAGGTTTCCCGAAACGGGCCGAGAGCGAATACGATACCTTCGGCGTAGGCCATTCCAGTACCTCGATCAGTGCCGCCCTGGGCATGGCGATTGCCTCGCGCATGCAAGGAACCGGTCGCAAGAGTATTGCGGTCATCGGTGACGGTGCCATGACGGCAGGAATGGCGTTTGAAGCCCTGAATCATGCCGGTCACCTGCATGCTGACATGCTGGTTATCCTCAACGACAACGATATGTCGATTTCCCATAATGTCGGCGGCCTGTCGAACTATTTTGCCAAGTTGCTGGCAAGCCGTACCTACAATCAGGTGCGCGACAGCAGCAAACGGGTGCTGCAGGCGGCGCCCCATTTGATGGCATTGGCCCGCAAGACCGAGGAGCACTTCAAGGGCATGATTGCGCCCGGCACCCTGTTCGAGGAGCTTGGTTTTAATTACATCGGCCCCATCGACGGTCATGACCTGCCTCTGCTGGTGGAAACCCTGGAAAATATCCGCGAGCTGGACGGCCCGCAATTCCTTCATGTGGTAACCACCAAGGGCAAGGGCTTCGCCCCCGCCGAAGCCGACCCGATTGGCTATCACGCCATTAACAAGATTGACCCGGTGCCCCCCAGCAAGCCAGAACCGGTGGCCCCCAAACCGTCGAAACCCAAATACGCCAACGTTTTTGGCCAGTGGCTCTGTGATGCGGCAGAAGCGGACGAGCGCATTGCAGGCATCACCCCGGCCATGTGCGAAGGCTCTGACCTGCTGGCGTTCTCCCAGCGCTTCCCGGACCGGTATTTTGATGTTGCCATTGCCGAGCAGCACTCGGTTACCCTGGCTGCGGGCCTCGCCTGTGACGGAGCCAAGCCGGTGGTTGCCATCTATTCCACGTTTCTGCAACGCGCCTACGACCAGCTGATTCACGATGTCGCCATACAGAATCTGGATGTATTATTTGCCATTGATCGCGCGGGTCTGGTGGGCGAAGACGGCCCCACCCATGCCGGTGCTTTCGATATCAGCTATCTGCGCTGCGTCCCCAACATGATCGTAATGACACCGTCCGATGAAAACGAAACCCGCCAGTTGCTGCACACCGGCATGCTGTTCGAGGGGCCTGCAGCGGTGCGTTACCCCCGCGGAACCGGCCCCGGCGCCGAGATCGTCCGGGAACTGGCCGCCCTCCCCATCGGCAGGGGCCGGCTGGTCAAAGAGGGTTCCGGAATTGCGATACTGAACTTCGGCACCCTGCTGACACCTGCTCTTGAAGCGGCAGAAGCGCTGGGCGCAACGGTGGCGGATATGCGGTTTGTAAAACCACTGGACGAGGAGTTGATTCTGTCACTGGCGGAGCAACACAACCTGCTGGTGACGATCGAAGAGAACGCCATCGCAGGCGGCGCTGGCAGCGCAGTGACGGAGTTCCTCAACAGCCGCGACGTCAGCCAGCCGGTATTGCAGATCGGTCTGCCGGACACTTTCATTGACCACGGCAAGCACGGTGAGCTGCTGTCTTCCTGCGGACTGGATGCAAAGGGCATCAGGCGTGCTATTGAAGGTCGCCTGGAGCGAATGAGATACAATCAGTCACTCAAGGCTGTGAAGTAAGGGAGCGGCAGGGCAGATAGGGGTAAGCTCAGACGGTGGGATCGTCGTCCTGATGGGTCTCGAACCAGTGGCCGAGCTTGCTCTGCTTGGTGTTCAGATAGTGCTCGTTATGGGGGTTGCGCCCTACGTGCAGGGGCACACGCTCGGCAATTTCAATACCTAGATCGGTCAGCGCATCCACCTTGCGGGGGTTGTTGGTCATCAGCCTCAGGCTGCTGATACCAAGATGCTCCAGCATGTCGCGGCACATGGTGTAATCCCGCAGATCAGCTGCAAAACCCAGTTGTTCGTTGGCCTCGACCGTATCGGCACCCAAATCCTGGAGATTATAGGCACGAATCTTGTTCAGCAGGCCAATGCCACGACCTTCCTGACGCAGATACATCAGAATGCCACGGCCCTCGCGGGCAATGCTGCGCAAAGCCTCCTCAAGCTGATACCCACAGTCGCAGCGCATGCTGTACAGGGCATCGCCGGTCAGGCACTCGGAATGGGTCCGCGCCAGCATCGGCTCAGGGCTGTCCAGATCACCCAGCGTAAGCGCCACATGTTCCTTTCCGGTGTCCGGCTCTTCAAACCCGTGCATGTCGAAAACGCCGAAAGGGGTAGGCAACCGGCATGTCTGGATGTAACGAACGGCCACAGTGCTTCCTCGTGGTTCAGTCAATCGGGCCGCGCATTCTAGCACGCGGCCACCGTCCTGGCGTAGTCTCTGCACGGTCATTCCTCCGTCCGGTATCACTGAATAGCAAGAGTTTACGAACCGGAGTCTGAAGCGGACCAGTGGCCACTTCGACCACCTTTCTTCTCGAGCAGGCGCACATTATCTACCACCATGCCGCGATCAACCGCCTTGCACATATCGTAGAGAGTCAGCGCCGCGACACTGGCGGCCGTCAGAGCCTCCATTTCGACCCCTGTCTGCCCGGATAGCTTGCACAGGGTCCCGATATGAACCGAAGCACCATCATCGCCCGGTGTCAGTTCCACTTTGACCGAGGTCAGGTTCAGGGCGTGACAAAGGGGAATCAGGTCATGGGTCTTCTTGGCGGCCATAATGCCGGCGACCCGCGCAACCGCCAATACATCACCCTTGGGGTGCTGCCCCTCCACAATCATCGCCAGGGTTTCAGGCGCCATCCGGATCAGCGCCTCTGCCCTGGCCTCCCGTTCGGTGGCTGCCTTGGACGTAACGTCCACCATGTGTGCGGCGCCTTTGTCATCAAGATGGGTCAGTTTGCTCACAGTGTCTCCAGAGATCATCGAGTGGGTATTTGTCCGCCATCATAACAGAGCGCGGAGTCTCTGCGGCCGGCGTAATATCAGACAGATGACCACCAGAAACTGATACCGGCAATACCCTGGGCACCGGCACCGCGAGCCTCAGCAAGATCCTTCAACGAGAGACCGCCCAACGCAAAAACAGGTACCGTCGAGACTGCCACCAGCTCCCGGAAACGGCGCCAGCCGATCCCGGTCGCGCCAGGATGAGAGGGAGTGGGCATCACCGGACCAAGGGTAATGAAATCCGCCTGCAGCAGGCCGGCATGGGCTATTTCCTGCTCATTGTGACAGGAAACCGCCAGCAGATAACCGTCGGGAACAGGCCGGGCGGAATGTTGCCTGGCCTCATGCCAGGGCAGATGCAGGCCGCAAGCGGCCGGGAACTGCTCAAGCAGGGATGCAGAACCATGCAGTAGCAGCCTCGCACCACTCGCCCTGCAGGCCTCCAGGGACCAGGCTGCAAGTTGTGCATAGGCGTCGTCACTCAGGTTCGGCGCCCGCAGCAGACACAGCTCCGGCTTTGCGGTACGCAACCCCTGTTCCAGCTGCCTCAGGTAAGCCGTCGTATCGGCTGCAATACCGGTAATGGCGTACTGGCGGGGCAGGCGCAAGGCCCGGATGATGGGGCGGTTGGCAGCAGGAAAGTCCGCATCGGCCAGATCGCAGACATTGAGCCAGCTTATCTCCTGCCCTTCGCGGCCCTCAGGGCTGCCCTGGGCTGAGGAGGCTGCCCAGACATCAAGAAATACCCGCTTGTCACCATAATCGTGGCGGATTTCGATCACCGGTTCCAGGGCGTCCGGTGCAATCCGTAACCCGGTTTCTTCGCGAATTTCCCTGACCAGGGCCTGCTGCACGCTTTCACCGGTTTCAACCTTGCCACCCGGAAATTCAAGCAGCCCACCCTGGTGGACATGGTCCGGGCGACGGGCAATCAACACCTGTCCCTGGCGGAAGATAACTCCAACGGCGACGTGTATTTCCCGGACTGCTGTCATGGTCAGGTGCGGTACTCGGCATTAATGGTGACATAGTCATGGGAAAAGTCGCAGGTCCAAACCCGTTCCATGACATCACCCCGCTTGAGGTCGATGTGAATGGTAATTTCCTCGCCAGCCATTACCGCCTGCCCGCGGGCTTCGCTGTAGTCTTCCGCGCGGCCGCCCTTGCGCACCAGGCAGACATCCCCCAGCCAGATTTCAAGGGCATTCAGGTCCAGCCCCTCGACACCGGCACGCCCCACCGCGGCCAGGATCCGGCCCCAGTTGGGGTCAGACGCAAACAGCGCGGTCTTCACCAGGGGCGAGTGGGCAACGGTGTAGGCAACGTCCAGCGCCTCCTGGACCGAACCCGCCTGGCTAACCTCAATGGTGACAAACTTGGTGGCTCCCTCTCCGTCCCTGACAATGGCATGGGCCAGCTCCAGGAACACCTCGTTCAAGGCGCCCCTCAGCTTTGGCAGGCAATCGCTGCCAGCAGTGATCTCCGGGCCGCTGTATTGGCCGCTGGCAATTAGCATGCAGGCGTCGTTGGTGGAGGTATCGCCGTCAATGGTAATGCGATTGAACGACTTTTCTCCCAACTCGGAAGCAAGCGCCGACAACACCTCGGGCGAGATTTTTGCGTCAGTCGCGATAAAGCCCAGCATGGTGGCCATGTTCGGGCGAATCATGCCGGCACCCTTGCTGATCCCTGAAATGGATACTTTGTGACCGTCCAGATCGATCTGGCGGGTAGCGCCCTTGGGCCGGGTATCCGTGGTCATGATTCCGGAGGCCGCTTCCGCCCAATGGGATTCCGATACATCCGCCAATGCCTGCGGCAACCCATTCAGGATCTTCGCGACCGGCAGCGGCTCACCAATAACGCCGGTCGAGAATGGCAGCACCGAGCCCGCGGACACACCTGCCGCGTCTGCCAGTGCCTGGCAACAGGCCTGGGCGTCTTTCATGCCCTGCTCACCGGTACCGGCGTTGGCATTTCCGGTATTGATCAACAGATAGCGGGGTGCATCATTACCCAGGTGGCGTCGGGCGATATGAACCGGAGCCGCGCAGAACTGGTTGCGGGTAAAGATACCGGCCACACGGCTCCCCGGGGCCAGCTCAATAACCACCAGATCCTTTTTGCCCGGTTTCTTGATCCCGGCGCTTCCGATGCCCAGCTTTACACCGGGAATCGGGAAAAATGTCGGCAAGGTGCCTGGACCAACGGCCATTTTCACTCTCCTGTCATCAACAGCAACCCAATGAAAAACCCGCAGCCTGCATGGATCAGGGTGCGGGTCGTTATGCTACTGGTCAGTATCGGTAATCAGCTGACCTTTCCGCAGCACTGCTTGTACTTCTTGCCGGACCCGCATGGACAGGGCTCGTTGCGCCCCACTTTCCGGTCCTGTCGCACAAAGGTTTCCGGGATGCCCTGTGCCTGCGCACCGGCAGCACCGGCATTGTCGTCCTGCTGCTGAGCGGTGGCGCTGGTTTCATCGTGGCGCAGACGGGCCTGGGCGAGCTCTCTCTCCAGCTCTTCCTTGCGCCGGCGCTCGACTTCCTCCATTTCTTCACGGCTCTGCACGCGAACGTGGGAAAGCACCCGCACCACATCCCGCTTCATGGTTTCCAGCATGGTCTCGAAGAGGTTGAACGCCTCGCGCTTGTATTCCTGCTTGGGATTCTTCTGGGCGTAGCCACGCAGGTGTATACCGCGGCGCAAATGGTCCATGTTCGACAGATGCTCCTTCCACAGGGTATCGAGCACCTGCAGGAACACCTGTTTCTCGAACTTGCGCATGGATTCGGAACCGGCAATCTCTTCCTTGGCCTCGTAGGCTGCAACGATTTCGTCGAGAATGCGTTGGCGCAGATTTTCCTCGAACAGCTTGCTGTCCTCGTCCAGCCACTTCTGAATCGGGAGATTGATAGCCATTTCCGACTGCAGCTGACTTTCCAGTCCCGGCACATCCCACTGTTCGGGCATGCTTTGCGGCGGAATGAATTCGCTGATCAGGGAGTCGACCACATCTTCGCGGATGGTCTTGACCATCTCGGAAATGTCATTCGAGGACATCACCTCGTTGCGCTGATCGTAGATCACCGTGCGCTGGTCATTGGCCACATCGTCGTATTCCAGCAGGGTTTTGCGCATATCGAAGTTGCGGCCTTCCACCTTGCGCTGGGATTTTTCGATGGCATTGGTGACCATGCGGTGTTCGATGGCCTCGCCCTTTTTCATGCCCATGGCCTGCATCAGGCTCTTCACCCGATCCGGAGCGAATATCCGCATCAGGTTGTCTTCCAGAGACAGGAAGAAGCGTGACGACCCCGGGTCGCCCTGACGACCTGCGCGACCCCGCAGCTGGTTGTCGATACGGCGGGATTCGTGCCGCTCCGTGCCGATAATGTGCAGGCCACCGGCATCAAGAACCTGATTGTGGCGCTCGGTCCATTGCGCCTTGATGCGGCCAACCTCTTCTTCGGTGGGGTTGTCCAGACCCGCGACCTCGAATTCCCAGTTGCCGCCCAGCACGATGTCGGTACCACGACCGGCCATGTTGGTAGCGATGGTGACCGCACCCGGACGACCCGCCTGGGCGATAATCTGGGCCTCACTCTCATGCTGCTTGGCGTTCAGGATCTTGTGATCAATCCGCGATTTTTTCAGCAGCATGGACAGCATTTCGGACGCCTCGATAGAGGCGGTACCTACCAGAATGGGCCGCCCCTCGGCAGTGACGTCCTTGATCTCGTCAATGATGGCGTGAAACTTTTCTTCCTCGGTCAGGTAGATCAGGTCGTTGTAGTCGATCCGCTGGATCGGTTTGTTGGGCGGAATAACAACGACATCCAGTCCGTAGATCTGGCGGAATTCGAACGCTTCGGTATCCGCGGTACCGGTCATGCCGGCCAGCTTGTCATACAGACGGAAGTAGTTCTGGAAGGTAGTCGAAGCCAGGGTCTGGCTCTCTGCCTGGATACGGACACCTTCCTTGGCCTCAATCGCCTGGTGCAAACCCTCGCTCCAGCGGCGGCCCGGCATGGTGCGCCCGGTGTGCTCGTCGACGATCACCACCTGGTCACCCTGGACAATGTAGTCCACATCTTTCTGGAAAAGGTGGTGTGCCCGGAGGGCGGAATGGATATGGTGCAACAGGCTGAGATTGGCGGCGGAATAAAGGCTCTCCCCTTCCTTCAGCAGACCACGTTCCAGTAACAGCTCTTCCACTCTTTCATGGCCATTTTCGGTCAGCTCTACCTGTCGGGACTTTTCGTCGATGGTGAAGTCGCCGCTGGGCTCGGCTTCTTCTTCGCTGACCTCACCCTGTTCAAGTCTTGGCACCAGTTCGTTGATTGCCTGGTACAGTTTCGAGCTGTCTTCGGCGGCACCGGAAATAATCAGCGGGGTGCGGGCCTCGTCAATCAGGATGGAATCCACCTCGTCGACGATGGCAAAGTGCAGGCCACGTTGCACCTTGTCCTCGGTGCTGAACGCCATGTTGTCCCGCAGGTAATCAAAACCGAACTCGTTATTGGTGCCGTAAGTGATATCGGCCTGATAGGCGGCGCGCTTTTCTTCCTGGGGTTGACCAGCCGCTACCACCCCCACCTGAAGGCCAAGAAAACGGTACAGCTTGCCCATCCAGTCGGCGTCACGACGGGCCAGGTAGTCGTTTACCGTCACCAGGTGCACGCCTTTTCCGGTCAGCGCGTTCAAGTAAACTGCCAGGGTGGCCACAAGGGTTTTACCCTCGCCGGTTTTCATTTCGGCGATCCGGCCCTCGTGGAGCGTAATGCCACCCACCATCTGCACGTCATAATGACGCATGCCCATCACCCGCCGGCTGGCCTCCCTGGTGGTGGCAAAAGCTTCCGGCAGCAGCGCGTCAAGGCTTTCGCCCTCCTCATACCGGCGACGGAATTCCGCAGTCTTTCCCTGCAACTCGGTGTCCGACAAATTGCCATACTGCTCTTCAAGTTCGTTGATGCGCGAGACGGTTTTGCGCATTCGCTTGATTTCTCTGGCGTTCTTACTGCCGAACATCTTGGTTGCAAGCTTTGTGAACATAGACCAATGCTTCTTTGATTAAACGGAGGAAGCCGGCATTCTAACCTTATTTCACAGCAGTACAAAAGTCAGGCCTCACAGAAGCCTGTCACAACGCTGAAAAGATTGAAAAAAGGTATCTGTCCGGGCGGCAGGACGGCGCAGGGCGACTGACCGGGCCGCTTAGCGCCTGGCTCTTTTTATGTAGGTTTCCGGGTTTTCGGACTTGCCGTTGCGAATCACCTCAAAATGAACGTGAGGGCCGGTCGAGCGCCCGGTGCTACCCATCAGGGCGAGAACCTGACCTTTCTGGACGACATCTCCCACGCTAACCTTGATGGTCTTGGCGTGTGCATAACGGGTCACCAGGCCCTCCCCGTGGTCCACTTCCACCAGATTGCCATAACCGTAGCGCTTGTCAGCGTAGGTGACCACACCGCCGGCAACGGAGATGATATCGCTGCCGTCCTTGCCTGCCAGGTCGACACCGGCATGCCAGGTACGTTTTCCGGTGAAGGGATCCGAACGATAGCCATACTTGGACGACAGCCACCCCCAGGTGATCGGTCGACCCTGCACATAAAGTTCTTTCTCGAGTTTCTGGCGGGAAGTGACCATATCCAGCATTCGCAGTTGCTGTTCGCGATCCTCGATACGCTTTGCCAGCTGATCAATCATGCCGGTGAGCTCAGGGGCCGTGTAGGAGTCGCCATCAAGGCTATCCTCAGGGCCACCTACTGCGGCCGGCTGGTCGAAATCAAACTCGTCGCTGGCGACGAGGCCGGATTCCACGAACCGTTGCCCCAGCGCGTCAAGGCGAAGCAGGCGCCCCTGCATTTGACCCAGGCGAAGTGTCAGGGCATCCACCTGCTGCTGGACATTGCGTTCTATTTGCGCGAGCTCGTCTTTCTGTTCACTCAGTTTCGAACGCCATTCTGCCACCAGCTCCGGGTCTCCGGCCTCGACCTGTTCTACCTGCCCAAGGGCAATCTGGTAACCAGACCAGCCTGCCAGAGCCAGCAGTGCGGTTACGATAAAGGCCAGGCCGGCCGCAACCGGAGCGTTTATCGAGACGGCACGAGATTTCCCATGGCGCTTGCCTACGAGGATGATATTCATATCGTCTTCTGGTTTCATGGGGACACAACCTGATCCTGCAGGGTTGCATCCTGAGTGTTCTGACTGGGCCTGCCGGGGCATCCTTTGCCAGATTGCGGAGCTTCTCTCCGTCTACTCAATCCTGGGCAGCATCAATCGTGTCTGAATACGCACGTGCTATCCGTCGCAACGCCTGCAATTGATAAAATGGCAGTCACCCGTGGACACACACACATCAAGCAATGTAAAACGAGTGTAATACAGGGTCTGCCTATTAACCGTACAAAAGTGTAACCAATCGTTACCGTTGTCGTCGAGAACTACTGATTGCCATGAAAAAGAAAACCGACCTCGAATTGACTCCGGACAGCTTCTCCAGGGCTTCAACCCTGCGGGAGCTGATGGCAAAGGCCCAGCATCATGCCCAGGCGGAACAGATGGTCGTCGCGGCGCTGCCGCAGAGCCTGGCCAAAGGGACCCGCTTTGTCAGCTGCAAAGAGGGTGAGCTGGTGCTTTCCGCATCAGCAGCCACCACTGCCAGCCAGATCCGTTTCCGCCAGCACGAAATCATGGAAGCGCTGCGCAAACAGGAGCTGTTCCGTTTCGTGTGGAAACTGAAGGTCAAGGTTGCACCGCCAAGATTCAGCGAGCGCCCCAAGATTAAAATGACACCCCTCAGCAACGAAAATGCCCGGCTCCTCAAAGAAGAAGCCGGGCACACGAAGGACAAACAGTTACGCGAGGTTCTCGAAAAACTCGCTAGCCACGTCCGGGATTAAGGCGTCCCGCCCCTAGCCCGCCGCCAGCACAGGTTTCATGTAGGAAATCGGGGCAGCGGCCTCGTCGTCAAAGGTCACCACTTCCCACGCATCCTCTTCTGCCCTGAGCTTGCGCAGCAGCTTGTTATTCAGGTCATGGCCGGATTTAATACCACGGAACTCCCCAATCAGGCTATTGCCTAACTGGTAAAGATCGCCGATGGCATCCAGCAGCTTGTGCTTGACGAATTCGTCTTCGTAGCGCAGGCCGTCTTCGTTGAGGATCTTGTAATCGTCAACGACGATGGCGTTATCCACGCTTCCGCCCAGCGCCAGGTTCATTGCCCGCAGCTTTTCAATGTCGCGCATGAAACCGAAAGTCCGCGCACGACTGACTTCCTTCACGAAAGACGTGCTGGAGAAGTCGACGGTTGCAGTCTGGGCGCGCCCCTTGAAAACCGGGTGGTCGAAGTCGATGCCAAAGCTCACCTTGAAGCCTTCGAAAGGCAGCAGGGTCGCTTTCTTGTCACCTTCCTCGACCGTCACTTCGCGCTTGATGCGGATGAAACGCTTGGCCGCGTCCTGCTCGGCGATACCGGCAGATTGCAGAAGAAACACAAAAGGACCGGCCGAGCCGTCCATGATGGGCACTTCCGCCGCGCTGAGTTCGACGAAGCAGTTATCGATTCCGAGACCAGCCATGGCTGACAACAAATGCTCTACTGTTGCAACCCGGACACCGTCTTTCAGAAGTGTCGTGGAAAGCATGGTCTCACCCACGTTTTCCGCACAGGCACGGATATCGACCACGGGGTCAAGATCGGTGCGGCGGAATACGATGCCCGAATCCACTGGTGCCGGCTTCAGGGTCAGGTAAACCTTTTCACCTGAGTGAAGGCCAACACCGGTGGCACGGATGGTGTTTTTGAGTGTCCGTTGTCTGATCATCGGTACATATTTCCGTCACATAAATGCGATATAGTCTGGGCAAAAATCTGCCCGGAGAATACCAGAAAGTAAAACTGAATACCATTTAACCAATCGTAGCTCTTTGTAACTACTGAACAGGTTCTCCGGCGCGAGGCCGGGCTGATACTCAGCACGCGTCATTCAGCGAAAATGGTTCCACTTTCGAACGCATTTGCAACAGATTATCAGTCAGCCTGACGACGCAGGAATGCGGGAATATCGAGATAATCGACGCCCTGCTCTTCCTTGTCCTTGCTCTGATCAATCGCCACGTTGCCGTGAGCCACGGCCCGGCGGCGCAGTACAGCGGGACGATCAAGCTGGTTGTAATCCGTTGTGCCATCAAGGCTGCGGGTGTTATCCACCACCTTGGTGGGTTTTTCACGATCTCCACCCAGGCCAGTAGCAACAACCGTTACCTTGAGCTCATCGGTCATGTCCGGATCGATCACCGTACCCACCACAACGGTGGCGGAATCCGATGCAAATTCGCGAACAATGTCGCCAACTTCGGAAAATTCGCCCAGGTTGAGATCCATGCCCGCGGTGATGTTGACCAGGATACCCTTGGCGCCCTGCAGGTTGATATCTTCCAGCAGCGGGCTGCGAATTGCCGCTTCGGCAGCTTCGCGGGCCCGGTTCTCACCAGTGGCACGCGCGGTACCCATCATGGCATTGCCCATTTCCGACATAACCGTCTTTACGTCGGCAAAGTCCACATTGATCATTCCGTTTCGGGTAATCAGGTCAGCGATGCCCTGAACCGCGCCCAACAGCACATCATTGGCCGAAGCGAACGCGTCCAGCAAGCTGGTTTTCTTGCCCATCACCGCCAGCAACTTTTCGTTGGGGATGGTGATCAGCGAATCAACGGTTTCTTCGAGTTCCTTGAGGCCGGAGTCGGCAACGCTCATGCGTTTGCCACCTTCAAACATGAAGGGCTTGGTGACCACGGCCACCGTCAGGATACCCAGCTCACGGGCCACTTCAGCCACCACGGGAGCAGCACCTGTCCCGGTCCCGCCGCCCATGCCGGCAGTAATGAAGACCATATCAGCACCTTTCAGCGCCTCGGCAATGCGATCGCGGTCCTCGAGGGCAGACTGGCGCCCCACTTCCGGGTTGGCTCCGGCACCCAGGCCCTTGGTGATATTGCCACCAAGCTGGATGATCTGACGCGCGTCCAGGTCCGTGAGGGCCTGGGCATCGGTATTGGCGCAGATGAACTCCACACCTTCAATATCACTGTTGAGCATGTGGCGAACGGCGTTACCGCCACCACCGCCAACTCCCACTACTTTAATGACAGCGTTCTGCTGGACATTATCGACGAGTTCAAACATTCCCCTACTCCTTCGTGCTGTTTATCAGCCTTTTCCAGACTGATTTTTCGAGATTATGATTTTCGAGATACCTTCGTGTACTTCTTCTAAACCGGCGACCGTCAGAAATGACCGGTAAACCAGGCTTTCATGCGCTCAAACAGCGTGGGTGTATCCTCACCCTTAAGCGCTGGCGCCCGCCCCAGGTCCATCTGGCGGAAACCATGGATCAGCAATCCCACGCCAGTGGCGTAGATCGGGTTGTTGACCACCTCCGTCATGCCGGAAACCGCCTGCGGACAGGCCAGCCTCACCGGCATATGGAAGATCTCTTCGGCCAGCTCCACCACACCTTCCATGGTTGAGGAACCGCCGGTAATCACGATGCCGGCCGGGATCAGATCTTCAAATCCCGAACGGCGAAGTTCCGACTGCACCAGGGTGAACAGCTCTTCGTAACGGGGCTCCACCACCTCGGCCAAAGCCTGACGGGAAAGATCCCGCGGCGGCCGGTCACCCACACTGGGCACCTTGATGGTTTCATCCGCGCCGGCCAGCTGTGTCAGGGCACAGGCGTACTTGATCTTGATTTCCTCGGCATTCTGCGTGGGTGTGCGCAGGGCCATGGCAATGTCGTTGGTGACCTGGTCCCCGGCGATCGGAATCACCGCCGTGTGACGAATGGCCCCACCGGTGAACACCGCGATATCCGTGGTGCCGCCGCCGATATCCACAACGCAGACACCCAGCTCCTTTTCATCCTCGGTGAGGATGGCGTGGCTTGAGGCCAGCTGTTCGAGGATGATGTCGTCTACTTCCAGACCGCAGCGCTTGACGCACTTTTCGATGTTCTGGGCAGCATTCACCGCACAGGTCACCAGATGCACCTTGGCCTCCAGGCGCACGCCGGACATGCCCATGGGCTCCTTGATGCCTTCCTGGCTGTCAATCACGAACTCCTGGGGCAGAATGTGGAGGATTTTCTGGTCCGCCGGAATCGCCACTGCCTGGGCAGCATCAATCACCCGGTCAATATCCGCCTGGGTTACCTCCCGGTCGCGGATGGCGACAATGCCATGGGAATTCAGGCTCTTGATGTGGCTGCCGGCAATGCCCGCATACACTGAATGAATCCGGCACCCTGCCATCAGCTCCGCTTCTTCCACGGCCCGCTGTATTGCCTGGACCGTGGTTTCAATATTGACGACTACGCCACGCTTGAGCCCGCGGGACGGGTTGGAACCGATGCCCACCACCTCAATGGTCCCGTCCATTTTGCGCTTGCCGACAATCGCAACCACTTTCGAGGTTCCGATATCAAGGCCGACAATCATGTTTTCCGTTTCAACCGATGACATGTATTCCACCAAACCGTAGGTCTGAATTATGTGTTGCTATGATTTTGATCGGGATGCCGTTTCTGCCGACTTCCACTGAACCGCTACGCCATTGCTGTAGCGGGCATCCACCCGGCTGACCTCGTCTGAGCGCGACGCCAGCCGTTCCTGATAAACCGTAATAAAACGCTCGAAGCGTTCCTCGACCTGGTCCCTGCCCAGAACCACTTCGATGCCGTTAGCCAGGGTCAGGGTCCAGGCCCCCCGCTGCTCCAGGTTCAACCCCGCAAACCCCAAGTCGTGGCCAGTGAGCGTATCCGCCATGGTCTGGGCCATACTGATAACCTCCTTTACACGCTCATCGGGCCCCGCCAACCGCGGCAACCGCCCCGCCACTTCCGGGTTGGCCGGTGCAAACAGCTCGCCGTTGCGGCTCACCAGCCGGTCACTGTTCCAGTAAGCCAGCGGCTTTTTCTCACGAACCTCGATCTGCAGCCGATCCGGCCAGACACGTTTGACCGCTGCTGACTCCACCCAGGGACGCTGCTCCAGTGCCTCCTTGATGTCCGAGAGGTCCGTTGCAAAGAAACTCCGGCCGACCCACTTGCCGGCACTGCGCTCCAGATCCGTGCGGCTTTCACCCACCAGCGCGCCGGTCACGTCGATGGCCATGACCTGGCGATCCATGGCACTCAACACCTGGCTGGCCCCCCATGGCACCAATGCCGCCAGCAGCACAATACCTGCCCCCATTAGCGCCTGCCCCCAGGGCACAGCGGCCAACACGGCTTTCAGCAAACCAAACCGGTCCCGTGAAGGCCCCAGGGTTGTCGCTCCCCTGCGCTTCGGTGGGTCGGACGGTACCGCCCGGCTCCGGATCAGCAGCCTGTCAAGCATCGCGCTCCTCCAGCGTATCCGTCAGGATGCGCACGACCAGCTCTTCAAAACTGATACCCGCCGCTTTTGCCGACATGGGCACCAGGCTGTGGTCGGTCATTCCCGGAACGGTATTTACCTCCAGCAACCAGAAATCCCCTTTGCTGTCCTGCATGATGTCCACCCGGCCCCAGGTACGGCAGCCCAGCACCCGGAACGCGTCCAGTGCCAGATGCTGGAGTTCCAGCTCGCGGTCGGGGGCCAGCCCACAGGGAATCTGGTAACGGGTGTCATCAGCCAGGTACTTGGCGTCGTAGTCGTAGAACACGTGGTCCGTGCTAAGGCCGATCGCCGGCAGGGCCTGGTTCTGAAGCAGGCTGACGGTGAATTCAGGGCCTTCTACCCACTCCTCCACCAGCACCAGTGGATCCAGCACCGCAGCAGCTTCATAGGCTTCGATCAATTCCTGACGACTGGCAACCTTACGGATACCAATGCTCGATCCCTCTCGCGAGGGCTTGACACTCAGTGGCAGATTCAGCGCCTGCAGAATACTGTCGGCTTCATCCACCGCCCCCATGGCACGGAACGCCGGGGTTGGTAATCCGCAGCCCTCGAACACATATTTTGTTCGCAACTTGTCCATGGCCAGCGCCGAGGCCAGAAGCTCGCTGCCAGTGTAAGGAATACCAGCCTGGGACAGGATTGCCTGGATGGTGCCATCCTCACCGCCACGGCCGTGCAACGCGATGAATACCCGGTCAAACTGCGGATCCTCCACCGTTTTGAGCAGGCAACCACGAACATCTACCGGATAGGCATCGACGCCGGCGGACAGCAATGCAGACAGCACCGCCTGCCCGCTTTTCAGGGAAACCTCGCGCTCGGCGGAATCCCCGCCCATAAAGACGGCGACACGCCCGAATGCCTTCAGGATTTGCGGATCCGCCTGATAACCCTGTGTGTCCATCCGGTTGCTATCACTCATCAGCAATGACTCCTGCCGCCGCAAGACGAGCGGCAACACCACCAATATCCCCGGCCCCCTGCGTGATCAGCAGGTCGCCATCACGCAGGTTGTTGGCGAGCAGGATTTCAATCTCGCTATTGTCTTCCACGAAGACCGGCTCGACACTGCCGCGCTGCCTTATGCTGCGGCACAACGCACGGCTGTCGGCACCGGTAATAGCCGGCTCTCCTGCGGGGTACACCTCCATCAGTAACAGGCCATCCACTTCCGACAGTACCCGTACGAAATCCTCATAAAGGTCCCGGGTCCGGCTGTATCGATGAGGTTGATATAACATCACCAGCCGGCGGCCCGGCCAGGCATCATGAGCCGCGCGAATAACTGCCTCGACTTCCGTCGGGTGGTGACCGTAATCATCGATCAGCGTGATGGTTCCCTTGCGGGTCTTGTAATCGCCATAGACCTGGAACCGCCGACCAACACCGGCAAAGCCTGCAAGACCCCGACAGATAGCGACATCCTCTACGCCTTCATCGGTGGCCACGGCAATGGCTGCCAGGGCATTCAGTACGTTATGGCGCCCCGGCATTTTCAGTTCGACATCCAGGTCACTGCGCCCACCAGGACGTCGCACGACGAAGCGGGTTCTGAGCCCGTCGGACCGGATATTTTCGGCCCGATAATCGGCCTCGGGATTGTCGATACCGTAAGTGATAATGGCGCGGGAAATCCTCGGGATAATTTCCTGCACATAGTCATCATCCACGCACATCACGGCAACACCGTAGAAAGGCAGGTTGTGGAGAAAGTCCACAAATGTCTGCTTCAGGCGCCCGACATCGCCGCCATAGGTGTCCATGTGGTCGGCTTCAATATTGGTGACCACAGAGATGACTGGCGTCAGGTGAAGGAACGATGCATCACTTTCGTCGGCCTCGGCCACCAGGTACCGGGACCCGCCAAGCTGAGCATTGGTGCCGGCGCTATTGAGCTTGCCGCCGATCACGAAGGTAGGATCCAGCCCTGCTTCCGCCAGCACGGAAGCGATAAGGCTGGTTGTTGTGGTCTTACCGTGAGTTCCGGCCACGGCGATGCCATGACGATAACGCATGATCTCTGCCAGCATTTCAGCGCGGGGCACGATCGGCACCCGTCTGCTGCGGGCGGACGCGACTTCCGGGTTCTCTCCCGTTACGGCGGAGGAAACCACCACGACATCGGCGCTGGCACTGTTTTCTTCACGATGCCCGATGAACACGTCGATACCCATGGCAGACAGCCGGTCGGTGACCGCGCCCTCGCGGATATCCGAGCCGGAAACCTCGTAGCCCTGGTTCTTCAGTACTTCAGCAATACCGCTCATGCCGGCACCGCCAATCCCCACGAAGTGGATATTGCGGATGCGGCGCATCTCCGGCACCTGATAGACCAGCGGGGGGTTAGTGGGCTCAGCCATTGGCGGCCTCCAGACAGTAATTCACGACTCTCTCCGTTGCATCAGGGCGGGCCAGCGTCTTTGCCGCCTTCGCCATATCGATAATCCGGCTGCGGTCCTTTCCCAGATCCTTCAGGCTTTCCGCCAGCAGATCTGCTGACAGCTTTGGCTGCGGAATCAGGATTGCGCCTCCGGCGTTGACCATTTGCTGTGCGTTTTTGGTCTGGTGATCGTCGACGGCATGGGGAAACGGCACCAGAACTGCGCCAACGCCAGCAACGCACAACTCGGAAACCGTCAAGGCACCGGCCCGGCAGAGTACAATATCGGCCCAGCCGTAGGCCTCTGCCATATCCTTGATAAAGGGCTCCACCAACGCTTCCACATCATTTTCGTTATATGCCTGCCGCGCCTCTTCAGTATTCTTTTCGCCACACTGGTGACGCACCGTCGGGCGCTCGGCTTCGGGCATCGTTGCCAGGGCCACCGGTAAGGTGCGATTGAATATCTGGGCGCCGAGGCTGCCTCCCACCACCAGTAATCTGAGCGCGCCGGCACGGCCTGACAGCCGCTGTCCCGGTTCCGGTAATGACGCTAGATCCTGCCTCACCGGATTTCCCGTACATCGGGTTACCACCTCCGCGCCGAAACTGCCGGGGAAAGCTTCCAGCACTGTGGTGGCGAAACGCACCAGAATACGATTGGTCATGCCCGCGACCGCATTCTGCTCATGGATCACCAGGGGCGTCCGGGTCAGCCAGGCAGCAACCCCGCCGGGCCCGGTCACAAACCCACCCATCCCGATAACGCAGTGGGGGCGGATACCACGGACCACCGAAAAAGCCTGCCCCAATGCCCGCATCAGCCGGAATGGCGCCATCACCAGCGCCAGCCGACCCTTACCACGCAGGCCTGAAATCTGGATAAGCGACAGGGGTATGTCAGTTTCACTGATCAGCCGCTCCTCCATGCCGCCCCGTGACCCGAGCCAGAAAACCTCATGGCCTTTTTCCTGGAGTTTTCTGGCGGTCGCCAGGGCAGGAAAAACATGACCCCCGGTGCCGCCGGCCATCATCAGGAAGCGTCTTTTATCAGTCATAAACCGCACCTCCCCTGGCCTCAGGTTTGCGGGACTTTTCGGCCGCTACTTTTTCGCGGTCCAGCCGCTCCATTTCTACCCGGGCCAGGATCCCGATACAGACCGCGGTGATCATCAGACTGGAACCGCCATAACTCACCAGTGGTAACGTCAACCCCTTGGTGGGCAGCAGTCCGGTGCTGACAGACATGTTGATACTGGCCTGCAAACCGATCAGTAATGTGATGCCGTAGGAGAAACATGCCGCGAACGGCATTCCCGCTTTTTCAGCCCTTCTGGCAATCACGAATCCTGTGACCACCAGCACGGTGAACAGACCCAGCACAATGAGCGATCCCAGCAATCCGAACTCTTCAGCGATGATGGCGAAGATAAAGTCAGTATGGGCCTCGGGCAGGTAAAACAGTTTCTGCACCGAGTTACCGAGACCGGTACCTGCCCAGTCGCCGCGACCGAAAGCGATCAACGACTGGGTAAGCTGGTAGCCGGTGTCGAACTGGTCTTTCCAGGGGTCGAGATAACTGACAACCCGCTTCAGCCGGTAGGGCTGGGTAAACACCAGTACCGCGCCCATGACTATGAGCACGCCGATCAGCGGCATAAAGCGGCTGAGACGAACCCCGCTCAGGAAAATCATGCCGGCCGCTGCAGCGACAAGCACCACAGTAGCCCCGAAATCAGGTTCGATAACCAGCAATACCGAGGCGATACCGAGCACACCAAGTGGCTTCAGAAATCCTGCCCAGGTATTCAGCAGCTCTTCACGACGGCGAACCACGTAGCCGGCCAGGTAGGCGATCAGGCACAGTTTCGCTATCTCCGACACCTGCACATTAAATAAGCCGAAGGAGATCCAGCGGGTGGAACCGTTCACCGTGCGCCCCAGTGGTGTCAACACCAGCAACAGGGACAACAGCCCTATCCCCAGCAGCAGCCAGCCACTGCGCTCCCACCAGGAGACAGGCACATTGACCGCGATCAGGGCAAATACACAGCCCATACCGGCAAAGATCAGCTGACGGATCACATAGTGGTAACTGTTTCCCATGGTTTCCGCCGCCATGTCCATGGAGGCGGATGAGATCATCACAATACCCATTACCAGCAGCGCAGCGGAGCTGATGATCAGCAGCGGCAGCGGCCGCAGGTCGCGGAACAGGCTCTGGCGACCGGGAAGAGACAGATCAGCGTGCATCACAGCCCCTCCACCTGTCTGCGAAAGCTGTCTCCGCGGTCGCCGTAATCGCGGAACATATCGAAACTGGCGCAGGCCGGTGACAACAGAACCCGGTCACCTGGCCGTGCCAGATTCGCGGCCTTGTGAACGGCGTCTTCCATGCTGGTGGCACTAACAGTCTCTGCCTGATTGCCGAGGGCAGATGCGATCAGCCCGGCGTCGGTGCCAATCAGCACGACCGCCCGGCAGTGGGCGGAAACCGGTTCTGCCAGTGCCGAGAAATCGGCACCTTTGCCTTCACCGCCGGCAATAAGAACGATTTTCCCATCCTGTGGCACCAGGCTCTCGATCGCTGCCACGGCGGCACCCACATTGGTGCCCTTGGAATCATTGATGTAATCCACACCTCCAACCCGCCGGATGAACTCGCAGCGGTGGGGCAGCCCCCTGAACTGTTTCGCCGTCGCCAGCATTACCTCCATCGGCAGGCCAACCGCGTGCCCCAGTGCCAGCGCTGCCATCACGTTGCTGATATTGTGACGGCCCATCAGGCCCAGCTCAGCGGCCAACAGCAGGTTATCGAAACCAAAGGTAATCCAGGTTCCCTCATCATCATCCCGGGTACTGAAGGTCTCCGGATTGACCCGATTAAATCCGAAACACAAAAAGCGGAGATTGTCCCGTGCCATGGGCGTGCTCAATGCGTCATCCAGGTTCACCACCGCATTGCTGCAGCCGTTGAATATCCGCTGCTTGGCCTGGAAATATTCCATCTTGGTAGGGTAGCGATCCATATGATCATCGCTGACATTTAGCACGGTTGCTGCCGAGGCATTGAGCTCACTGGTTGTCTCAAGCTGGAAGCTGGACAGCTCAAGCACGTAGAGATCTGCGCCGCGGCCCAGGAGGTCCAGCGCCGGGGTACCTATATTGCCACCCACTTGCACACGGCGACCGGCCGCCCTGGCCATTTCCCCCACCAGGGTGGTCACTGTGGTTTTGCCGTTGGAACCGGTAATCGCAACAATGGGAGCATCCGCTGCTTCCGCGAACAGGTCGATATCGCCGCGAATAACGGCGCCTGCTTCTGCCGCATGGCGGATTGCGGGCTCGGCAATGCTGATGCCCGGACTGACTACCAGCTCGTTGAAACTTGCGAACAGCTCACTGTCAAAATCACCGAGATAAACAGGTAGCTCCGGCCATTGTGACCTGAGCTGGTCCAGACCGGGAGGCGCCTTGCGGCTGTCAGCCACGGCCACGTCCCGACCTTTTTCGCACAGATAGCGCACGCAGGAGAGCCCGGTTTTACCGAGCCCTACGACCAGTGTGCGACGATCTGAAACGATGACACCCATGGTGCTCTGCTTCCCTATCTCAGTTTCAGGCTGGCAAGACCAACCAGTACAAGTACAACGGTGACCACCCAGAAGCGCACGATAACGCGCGGCTCGGGCCAGCCTTTCAATTCAAAATGATGGTGCAGCGGCGCCATGCGGAAAATCCGCCGACCGGTCAGCCGGAAGGACGCCACCTGCAGGATCACGGATATGGTCTCCATTACGAAGACACCGCCCATGATAAACAGCACGATCTCCTGCCTTACAATCACCGCCACAATACCCAGTGCCGCGCCCAGGGCAAGCGCTCCCACATCTCCCATGAACACTTGGGCGGGGTAGGTGTTGAACCACAGGAAGCCCAGCCCCGCCCCCACCAGGGCGCCACAGAAAACAATCAGCTCCCCGGTGCCCGGCAGATGGGGGATCAGCAGATAATCGGCAAACTGCGCATGGCCGGAGACATAGGCAAAGATGCCCAGGGCCGCGGCAACCATAACCGTTGGCATGATCGCCAGACCATCGAGGCCGTCGGTGAGATTCACTGCATTGCTGCTGCCAACGATCACGAAATAACTCAGCAGGATGAACAGCACCGGCCCCAGTGTCAGGGATACATTCTTGAGGAACGGCACATAAAGCGACGTTTCCTGGGGCAGCGAGGAGGTCATGAACAGCGCCACTGCGGCCGTAGCCCCGATCACCGACTGCCAGAAATACTTCCACCGGGCCGGCAAACCGCGGGGGTTGCGCTCCACCACCTTGCGATAGTCATCTACCCAGCCCACTGCCCCGAAAAACAGGGTTACCAGAATCGCCACCCAGACGTACCGGTTGCTCAGGTCGGCCCAAAGCAGGGAACTGACACCCACGGCCACGAGGATCAACGCGCCACCCATGGTAGGAGTGCCCGCTTTGCTCAGATGGGTCTGTGGTCCGTCGTCCCGCACTGCCTGGCCGATCTGGTACTGGCCCAGCTTACGAATCATGAACGGCCCGATCAGCAATGAGATCAGCAGTGCGGTCAGAACGCCGAAAATCCCTCGCACCGTCAGGTACTGGAAAACCGTCAGCGCGGAAAAGTATTGTGAAAGAGCCTCTGTCAGCCAGAGCAGCATGTGTTACCCACCTTTTCTTTAATTCCCTCCACCACGCGATCCATGGCGGAACTGCGAGAACCCTTGACCAGTACCGTCTGCGAATCGGCAGGTCGCTCAAACAGACGACGCACCGCGTCGTCATGGGTCGCACACACCTCAGCGGCATCTCCGAACCCCTCAACGTATCCCTCACAACCATCACCCACGACGATCAGGCGCTCAATGCCCACCGCCCGGGCATACTCACCGACTTCCCGGTGCAACGCGAGGCTGTCCGACCCCAGCTCGGCCATGGCTCCCAGCACCGCAACACGGGTGCCAGGGCGCGCAGCCAACACCCCGAGCGCTGCCTTTATTGACGACGGGTTGGCGTTATAGCTGTCATCGATGACGGTTAGTCCGGGAGAGAGCGCAAGAACCTGCAGGCGCCCTTTCACGGCCTGCACGGAAGCCAGCCCCCGCTGAACAGCCTCATCACTGGCGCCTAACTCCCGTGCCGCCGCAATCGCCAGCAAGGCATTGGTAATATTGTGCTCACCGTGCAATGGCAGACTCACATTGCACGCCCAGCCACGGGGACCGCAGGCGCGGAAAACCAGCGAATCCCTGTCCTCCCGGATACCGTCGGCAAAATAGTCGCCGCCGGCACTGGCCTGTCGGCTCACCCCAATAACCCGGCGCTCGCCAGCCCGCCGCTGCCATTTGTCAAAGGCAGGATCGTCCCGGTTCAGCACAACCAGGCCGGATTCGATGACACCGTCAATGATTTCCCCCTTGGCGCGCACGATGTTGTCGTAGCCACCGAAACCCTCCAGGTGGGCCTGCCCGGCATTGGTCAGGATCGATACGTGTGGGCGCACGATATTCACGGTATGGGCGATTTCGTTTAGTCCACTGGCGCCAAGCTCGATCGCCCCGAACTCATGTTCCGGAGTCAGCCGGAACAGCGTGAGGGGAACACCGATGTGGTTGTTAAGATTGCCTTCGGTGGCAAGGGTGCTGCCAACACACGAGAGGATCGCCGCAACCATTTCCCGAACCGTCGTTTTGCCGCTGCTACCGGTGATCGCCACCAATCGCGCCGGGCTCGCATTACGATTACCTGCAGCCAGTTTTGCCAGCGCCGCGATAGTGTCCGGCACAAGAATCTGCGGAAGCGCCAACTCCGGATCCGGCTTGTCCACTACAGCAGCCACGGCACCCGCTTCTTCGGCCACCGCCAGGTAGTCATGGCCATCAAAATTATCGCCTCGCAGCGCCACAAACAGGTCGCCCCTGGCGATTTTGCGGGTGTCGGTGGAGACGCCCTGAAACACCAGCCCGTCCACGCTGGCCCCAGCGGTTATGCCGCCAACCCATTTCAGTGCATCGCCCACCGGGAATGCCTGCATCATGCGACACCCCCGTTCAATGCCAGGGCGTGCCGAACCTGTTCGGCATCGCTGAACGGAATTCGCTGGCCTGCGATTTCCTGCCAGGCCTCGTGGCCCTTGCCGGCGATCAGGACAATGTCACCCGCCACGGCCAGGTGAATAGCCTGCCGAATGGCCTCGGCCCGGTCGTGAACGACCGCAACCAGCTCCGGGCGACTGAAGCCGGCAACGATATCGGATGTAATGCTTTCAGGGCTCTCGTTGCGGGGGTTGTCATCCGTCACGATAACCACATCGGCTGCTTTTTCGGCTTCACGGGCCATCTCGGGACGCTTTCCGGTGTCACGGTCGCCACCGCAGCCGAATACACAGAATAGGCGCCCACTGACATGAGGGCGCAACGCAGCCAGTGCACTGTTGAGTGCATCCGGGGTATGGGCATAGTCAACGATCACGCGGACACCGTTACGGCCGGCGAATGGCTCCAGCCGCCCGGGCGGTGGTGACAGGCTCGCGACAGCGCGCTGAACCCGCTCTACCGGCGCGCCCAGACTCAGGACTGCCGCCATGGCTGCCAGAATATTGCTGACGTTAAAACTGCCCAGTACTCGCGCGGAAATATCGAATCGGCCCCAGAGTCCGTCGACACTGGCCTCGAATCCGTCGATGGATGGGGAGAATCCGGTCAACCAAAGCTCGGTCTGTGCTTCGTGGAGACTGTAACGGACACGATCGCATTTGCCCTCAAGCTGCTCATAGAGCTGCCTTCCAAACGGATCGTCAAAATTGACCACTGCGAAATGCAGCTCTTCACGCTCGAAAAGGCGCGCCTTGGCAGCGCCATACGCTTCCATGGACCCGTGATAGTCGAGATGATCCCGGGTTAGATTGGTGAAGACCGCCCCGGTCATGGTCAGACCGTCAACACGCCCCTGCTCAAGGGCATGGGAGGACACTTCCATCGCCGCTGCACGCGCGCCCTGGGAAAGAATCCGTGACAACACGCGGTTTACCTGAACAACATCCGGTGTCGTGTGTGAGCCTTCCTGCATCGCGCCGGGCATGCCATAGCCAAGGGTACCGATAATGCCACAGGGGGTGCCGGTTTCCTGTAACAGAGCGGCAAGGTAATGACTCACCGAGGTTTTTCCGTTGGTACCAGTCACGCCTATCAGGCGCAGCCGCTGGGAGGGATGCTCGAAGAACCGGTCGGCAATCTTCCCAAGTTGCATCCGCAAATCCGTCACCGGAACAATCAGCGCACCGTCATGCTCATGGCATTCATCTGCCTGCGTGGTTTCCAGCAGGACAACGCTGGCGCCAGCGGCAATGGCCTGCCTCACATAGTGGTCGGCGGGCGTTCGGGCGCCAGCCAGGGCAACAAACGCATCGCCCGCCCTGACCTCGCGACTGTCGGTTTTCAGGCCGTGAATCGTGACATCAAACACCGAAGGTACCGGCGCGATTCCCTGCAACAATGTGCTGAGCGACGTAATACACATAGACCTAACCCTGCTCCGCGGAAGCCGGACGCGGCTTCAGCGCCTCACCCAGCTCCAGTTCCGGTTTTACGTTCAGCAACCGCAAGGCATCCCCCATCACTCGTGCAAATACCGGTGCCGCCACTTCGCCACCGTAATATTCACCGGACTGGGGTGCATCAACAGCCACCACGGTGACAATCCGGGGATTGTCGATCGGGGCCATACCGGCGAATATTGACTTGTACTGGCTGTCTTCATAACCGTTCTTGCCAACCAGGTGGACAGTTCCGGTTTTGCCACCAGCGGAATAAAATCCCGGCTGGGCCCGTTTTCCGGTTCCGTTTTCCACGACCTCCCGCAACATTTCCCTGATCTGGAAGGAGACATCCTCGGACAGAACCCGTTCCCCGACAGGTTTGCCATTAACCTTCATCAAGCTCAGCGGATAACGAATACCGCCGTTTGCCAGCACCATGTAAGCCTGCGCGAGCTGAAGCGCATTGACGCTCATGCCATAGCCGTAGGACAACGTTGCCTCTTCAACGGGCCGCCACTTGGGTGGCGCCGGCAGAACGCCAACGGCCTCACCGGGAAAACCGATCCCGGTCGGCTGCCCCAAGCCAAGGCGTGCGTAAAGTTCGCGTATGGCGTCACCACCCAGCTCGGTGGCGATCTTGCTGATACCCACGTTGCTCGACTTGGCAATTACATCAGTGAGGCTGATCACGCCATAATTACGGTGATCCCGGATCGTGAAACGACCAAAGCGCCGAAACCCCGGCGCCGTATCTATGGTGCTCGAGGTCCTGAATTTCCCCGATTCCAACGCCGCTGCCATGGAGACCGGTTTCATCGTGGATCCGGGCTCAAACAGGTCGGTGATCGCCTTGTTTCTCAAGCGGTCAGGACTGAGCTGGCTGCGGTCATTGGGGTTATAGGACCCCTGATTCACCATCGCCAGAACTTCACCGCTATCGACATCCAGCATCACCAGCGTACCGCCCCTGGCATCATGAGCTCCCACTACCGCCTTCAACTCCCTGTAAGCCAGGTACTGCAAGCGCAAATCAATACTGAGTTCAAGACTGCGACCGGGTTTTGCATCACGAATCAGGGTCAGGTCTTTAATGACGCGCCCACGATTGTCCTTGAGGACCCGCTTGCGGCCACTTTCGCCACTTAGCCACTGGTTATAGGCCAGCTCAATGCCTTCCTGGCCATTTTCATCAATGTTGGTGAACCCGACGACATGGGCTGTCACCTCGCCAGCGGGATAATAGCGGCGGTATTCCTGGCGGCTGTATACCCCCGGAATATCCATTGCGAGCACCTGCCGGGCGGTTTCAGGCTGCAGCTTGCGACGCAGATAAATAAATTCCCGGCCGGCGTATTTGCGTAAGCGATCCCTGAGCCTGGCTTCCTGGAGACCCAGCAGCCGCGCCACATTTGTCAGCCGCGGCTCATCCGCGTCAATTTCAGATGGGTTGGCCCAGATAGTCTGGACCGGCGTGCTCACCGCCAGTGATTCACCGTGTCGGTCCGTTACCACACCCCGGTGGGCGTCAATGCTTTCGACCCGTATGGTGCGCACATCGCCCTGCTCACGCAGGAATTCATTGTCCACCACGTGCAGATCGACCAGGCGCCATGCCAGGGCGCCCACCACCACCAGGAAAACACCCAACACGGTGCCGTACCGCCAGGCTCCAAGCCCGGCAGCCAGTCGCTGGCTCCATGTTGTTGTCTTTCCCTGATCCGCCACTGTCTTCACCTTACGGTTTGTTATTTTCGCTTACCGCGCCCCGACAAGGGGCGCCATCAATGGCACCAGGACAATGTCCTGCTTGCCGGGAACCACCATGTCGAAACGTTCCGATGCCAGCTGCTCCACCCGGCCATGGGCACTCAGCGCACTTTGCTCCAGCAGCAACTGGCTCCATTCGCGCTGGTAGTTGTCACGCCGTTCCTGCAACTGCGACAGGGTATTGAACAATTCCCGGTTCTCGTGAGCGCTGACCACAACGCCCAGGGATGACATCAGCAGGAGCATCACCAGCCCCATGGAGATCAGCACCCGCTTTTGTTGAAGCGCGGCGAAGACCTGCTGCGACAGCCTGACCGCCGTCGCCACACCATCCCTGACACGCTGCTTGTTCAGTCGTGCTGTTTTTGTCGGCCTTTCAATGGCTACCGCGCCCATGATCCCGCGCTCCCTACCTGTGTTTGTTACCCGGGTTATTCCGGTATCCGTTCGAGAACACGCATAACCGCGCTTCTCGCCCGCACGTTGTCACTTACCTCTGCCGAATCCGCCTTGTTGGCCTTGCCGATCAGCCGGAATGCCGAGGCTTCCTGCTCCGCAGTCACCGGCACGCCTTTTGGCAGCCTGGGGCCACGGGCCAGATCCCTCATGAACCGCTTGACCAGCCGGTCTTCCAGCGAGTGGAAGCTTATTACCACCAGCCTCCCGCCGGGCATCAGCTTTTCGACGGCAGCACTGAGCCCCGCCTCCAGGTCTTCCAGTTCCCGATTGATAAAGATTCGGATTGCCTGGAAGGTCCGGGTAGCCGGATGCTTGTGTTTTTCCTTTTTTGGAACCGCCTCGCTGACCAGTGACGCCAGTTGATGCGTGGTCTCCAGTGGCGCTTCTTTGCGGCGCTCCACAACGAGACGGGCGATACGGCGGGAGAACCTTTCCTCGCCGTATCGCCAGATAACGTATGCAATGTCTTTTTCGTCTGCCTCGGCCAGCCATTGTGCGGCACTGGGCGCCTGGCCCGGATCCATCCGCATATCCAGCGGGCCATCCCGCATAAAACTGAACCCACGGGCAGCGTCATCCAGTTGCGGGGATGAAACACCCAGGTCCAGCAGCACGCCATTGACCTTCACCCATCCCTGGGACTCCGCAGCTGCGGCCAGTTCGGCAAACGAGCCGTGGAACGGCTGAAAACGCGAATCCTCAAGCGCAAGCTCCCGGGCCACCTGAATGGCCTCCGGGTCCTTGTCGATGCCCAGCAACTTGCCACCAGGACCAAGCTGCCCGAGGATCAGGCGGCTGTGGCCGCCACGACCGAATGTGCCATCGATATAAACGCCTTCCGGATCGTTAATCAGTAGGTCGACCGCCGAGTCCAGGAGCACAGAGCGATGCCGGTACGAACCAGCTGGCTCCTGATCGCCGTCGATGGTCATAGTGACAGTGCTTCCATTTCCGGTGGCATTTCTTCCTCATCCGACGACTCGTCAAGCCATGCGAACCAGCGCTCTTCACTCCAGAGCTCCAGCTTCTTACCCTGACCAATCAACATCAGTTTTTTCTCCAGACGCGCATAGCTGCGCAATGTGGGTGGCACCAGGATGCGACCGGCGGAATCCAGCTCAAGCGGCGTAGCATGCCCCAGCAACAGGCGCTGCAGCCTGCGGGCAGCCTTGTTCATATTGGGGAGGGCTTCGATCTGTGGCCTCAGGGCCTCCCACTGCGGCTCCGGATACACCAGCAGGCAGCGCTCTTCATCGGCATTTGCCGTCAACACAATGCGGCCGCCACAGGCGTGCGCGAGCTCTTCACGCACCCTGGCGGGGATCGCAAGGCGACCCTTCGCATCCATATTGATGGCATGACTGCCAAGAAAATTGCTCATCTGCACCAATTCCGGGGTTTAGAAACCACAAATAACCACTAGAAACCACTTTTTCCCACTTGTGCACACTATAGAAACACGCAATACACAATGCAAGCGCCGCGAACAGCGCCATACCCGGGAAAGTTCCTTTTATGACAAGAGGTTACAGAACAAGACTGGCAACAGAGTGGAGATTACGGATAAGAAAAACCTAAAAATCAATTACCTGCAGACAGAACTGAAGACGACAAGTGAGCTCTAAGATTTTTTGGCTATAAAAGTTAGCTGGTGAGAATGACGAATGTCATGCAAAGCGGAAATAAAAATGAGCTCGCCGGTAAGCCGGGTTCTGTCTGGGACAGTCATTCATCTAGGGCCTGCGTCGCCGCAGGCCTCAAGCGACCTACCCGAATCCAGCGCGGGCCGCGCCATAGGATTCCTATTTGGTCTTGCTCCAGGTGGGGTTTGCCATCGCCGTGAACTGTTGCCAGCCACGCGGTGCGCTCTTACCGCACCATTTCACCCTTACCAGTGACCGCGAGCGTGTCACGGCCACTTAGGCGGTATACTTTCTGTTGCACTTTCCGTCGGCTCACGCCGCCCAGGCGTTACCTGGCACCTTGCCCTATGGAGCCCGGACTTTCCTCCCCCGGTAAAACCGGCGGCGACTGTCTGGCGAGCTCGGGCGAGACCATACTCCAGCTAGCGAAGTCAGGCAAGAGAAAACAGCGATACTGCTCCTCTACCACCTGCCCTATGGATATCGACGCTCCGGCTATTCAACTCTCAGCTCAAGGGCCCGCTGGTAGAGCTCATTCTTTGGGCGACCGGTCAATTCCGCTCCCAGCTTGGCTGCCTTTTTAACCGGCAGCTCCTTGAGCAGTATGCCCAGCACCCGATCAATTTCGACCTTACCCATGGCAGACTCGGCATCGCTGACACCATGAACCATGACTACGAACTCACCGCGACTGCCGTGGGGATCCGCCTCCAGCTCATCTCCGACCCGTGATGCAGCACCCGCATAAAATGTCTCGAATGTCTTGGTGAGCTCCCTGGCCAGCACCAGCTCCCGCTCCGCCCCCATAACCCGCTCGATCTCCCTGACCGTATCAACAATCCGGTGGGGGGATTCATAGAACACCAGGGTTGCGGACTCTCCCGCCAGGCGTTCGAGAGCAGCCTTGCGCGCGCCCTGCTTGGCCGACAGAAAACCCTCAAAAAGAAACCGGTCGGTCGGTAAGCCGGCCGCGCTTAACGCCGCAACAAGAGCGCAGGCCCCGGGCACCGGGCTGACCCGAAATCCACGCGCCCGCGCCTCGCGCACCAGCACGTAGCCCGGATCGGAGATCAGCGGTGTGCCGGCATCTGAAATCAGCGCAACATCTTGGGATGCCGCCAGTTTGTCCAGAACCAGCCCGGCCTTGTCCCGCTCGTTATGATCGTGCAACGCCATCATGGGCTTGCGAATCCCCAGGTGCTGCAACAGCCGTCCACTATGCCGTGTATCTTCTGCAGCGATCACGGAAACCCGTGATAATATCGAGGCAGCCCTGGGTGAGAAATCCTCCAGGTTGCCAATGGGGGTAGCCACGATATAAAGGGTACCAGACTGTTCTGACGGGTCGTTCTCTGAATTCATGCATACCTCTCTTTACTCCGGCGGATGACACCAACTTCATGTGAATTCGCGTGGGAGCTGTTAAACTTGCGGGCCTGATCAAGCAAACCATTTACGGGAAGCCCGGCGGGATTGGGGCTTCCGGCATGATGCCGCCGATCACCCGGCGCCACAAGCGTAATAACCCGGAGTAATGTGAGCCAGCCATGACCAGATACCGCCTGAACCTTAGAATCACCTCACTCCTTATGGCGATGGCACTGCTTTTTGCGGGTTGCGCCAGCGTGAACCTGGAATCTCACGTCGCCGAAAGCGCCGGCGAAGCCCTCAATGTTGCCGACACCGTAGCCGACCCCCAGGCCGCTCAATCGTACCTGCTGCGGACCGCAGACAGATTCCAGAACCGCAACCAGCACCGTGACGCGAGAATACTTCTGCAAAGCGACCAGTTCGATCCTCCCGCCCAGGAAACCGAGGACCAACTGATACTCCTGTCCATGGCAAGCGCGGTGGCCCTCGATGATGCCCAATGGGCAGCCGATATCGTATCGCGGATTGAACCGGACCAGTTTCTCAACTACGAGCGCGACCTGATTAACCGGGCGGCCAATCTGCAGGCGCAGACCTATCAGCTTACCGGGGATAACCTGGCAGCTGCCGTCACCCTGATTCTACTTGCAGCGGCAGATACTGACGCTGATACCCAGGCGCTCCACGATGCCATCTGGCAGAACCTGAAACAAACCTCCGACTCCGAACTGGCGGATGAGAAAGGACGCGCTATCGGCTATGAGGCCCAGGGGTGGCTCGAGCTGGCGGCGATTCTCAGAGAACCGGACGCCAACCTCGAGGAACAGGGCAGGATGATCCGAAGCTGGCAGAACAACTGGCCCGACCATCCAGCAGCGGCCACACCACCGGCCGAGCTTCAACTCATTGCAAGCCTGGCAGAGAACCGCCCCGAAAAAATCACCCTCGCCATTCCGCTCAGCGGGCCCCTTGGGAGCGCCGGCGCGGCCATCCGCGACGGTTTTTTCGCCGCCTACTATGAAGACGAGTCTGCGGATCGCGAGAAAATCAGCATCAGAGTCGTGGATACCGCTGGTAGCGACTTCCCTCAACTGTATAAAGAAATTTCCAGGGAGAACCAGGACCTGATCGTCGGTCCGCTGGAAAAGGACGCACTGGCAACACTGGCTGATATGGATTCTCTGCCGGTCCCTGTGCTGGGGCTGAACTATCTTCCCGGCGATACTGAAGCGCCATCCGGACTTTACCAGTTCGGGCTTTCAGCGGAGGACGAAGCCCGGCAAATCGCCGATCGCATGACCGCTGAGGACATTGACCAGGTGCTGGTACTGATACCGGCAGGGGGCTGGGGTGACAGGCTGGAGGCAGCATTGCTAAATCGCCTCGAACAGAACGAAGGCGTCGCGCTGGACATCGAGCGGTATTACCGCGAGGACAATTTGCGGGCGGTAACAGCCGACCTGCTGGGGATCACAGTGTCCCGTAACCGCGCCATTGACGTAGAACGCACGGCCGGCATCAACGTTGAGTTCGAGCCCCGGCGAAGGCAGGATGCAGACGGCATCGTTATGGTCGCCGAGCCCACAGTCGCTCGCCAGTTCAAGCCTTTATTCGCGTTCTATTTTGGTGGCGAGCTACCGGTATACTCTCCCTCCATGGTTTATGAGGGCAATCCGGATCCGTCCCGGGACCGTGACCTGAACGGCGTTATTTTTACCGATACACCCTGGGTCCTGGCAGAAGACAACCAGTTTCGCAGCCTGGTCAAAGAGGCCATGCCCGACATCAGAGGCCAGCTCGGCCGCCTTTTCGCCATGGGCGCAGATGCCTGGAACCTGAGCAAGCGCCTGCCTCTGCTACAACAGGTTGAAGGATCAAGCATTGACGGTCAGACGGGAAAGCTGTCGATGACGTCTGACGGCAGCATTCACCGGGAACAGCTGTGGGCAAAATTCCGAAACGGAACACCCGAAAGACTGCCACCCCTGAAAGAGGCTGACGGCGGAGAAACCCCGGAAACGGACGAACTTGCCGGACAGGAATAACAACAGGTTGTAGCCATGGATGGCACTCCGAAAACCCGCAAAGCGACTGGGCATCATGCAGAGGGCGTTGCTGCCCGCTACCTCATGAGCCGTGGCATCAAGATCCTCGAGAGAAACGTATTCAGCCGCGGCGGCGAAATTGACCTTGTCGGGTCTGACGATGGGACACTGGTGTTTTTTGAGGTTCGCTTCCGGGGAAAAGGCAGTCTCACCGGCGCGGCGGAGTCCATAACCCCCACGAAACAGAAAAGACTGATCAGAGCGGCCTCGTTCTATCTCCATAAACATGGTCTTTGGGACAGCTATAGCCGAATCGACGTTGTTGCGATCGCCCCGGGCGAAAACACGAAATACCGGATACAATGGATCAAAAATGCCATTCAGGTCTGACTATGACGGATACGGAACAACAGATAAACCAGTGGTTTGCCAACCATATGGAGCACACCGCCCAGGCTGCCAGCTCAACAGCCCCTGACATAGAGAGGGCTTCAGATGCTCTCGTCGGAGCCCTGCTCAGCGACGGCAAGATCATTGCCTGTGCCAATGGCAACGCCAACATCCTCGCCCAGTATTTCTGCACTGCTCTGCTGAACCGGTTCGAGCATGACCGACCGGCACTGCCGGCCATTAACCTCGGGGCAGACGCAACCACCTACTCGGCCATCTGCCGCGACAACCGCTTCAACGACACCTTCTCGAGACAGGTTCGAGCCATCGGCAAAGCCAATGACCTGTTGATGGTGTTCGTCGATGATGGCCACAAGGCCAACCTGATACAGGCCATTCAGGCGGCTCATGACAGGGAAATGAATGTGGTGGTACTTAGCGCCAAGGAAAAGACCGATATCACGTCGCTGCTGCATCCGGAGGACCATGAAATCGCACTGGACAACCTCTCTCCCACCGCGGCAACCCCCATAATGCTGGTGGTCATCAATGCCTTGTGCGGGCTCATCGATCAAAAACTTTTTGGTGGCTAACAAAAAAGCCAGCTGGTTCTGACAGCTGGCTTTTCGGACTTCTCCCGACTCTCGGGATCAATCACCAGGACTATTTCACCACCTTGAGAGTTGGCCGGCCACTGGGTCGGTCTCCGGCTTTCCCGCTCTCATCGGAACTGTCCGTATCTTTCTTGCCTCCCGGCCCTTCCGGATCCGGTGAGCCAGGCTCACTACCAAACACCATCCCCTCACCATTTTCCTTGGCGTAGACGGCCATAACTGCCTGCAAGGGAATAAAAACCTGCATGGGTACGCCGCCGAAGCGCGCACTGAACTCCAGCGCACCGTTGCCAATGACCAGGCTCCGGACAGCTCCGGGGCTGATGTTCAACACGATCTGGCCGTTGGCGACATGGTCGGTCGGCACCTGGACTCCCTGGATGCCTGCATCAACCACAATATAGGGCGTACAGTCATTATCGAGAATCCATTCATTGAACGCCCTGACCAGATACGGGCGGCTCGATGTCATGGTTATCTTGCTATCAGGCACTGCCTCTCTCCTGAACCGGTTTCAGGCTCTGCAAATCAACTGCGAATATCTTCTTCCAGATCCGACAGGCTCGCCTTGAACCCCTCACGGCTGAAAATGCTATCCATATACTTCTGAAGCGGCTTTGCCTGCTTCTCGTTAAGCTCTATCCCCAATGAAGGCAATCGCCACAGAATCGGGGCAATACAGCAATCCACAATGGTGAACTCTTCCGACAGGAAAAATGGCATCTCGCCAAACAGCGGCGCTGTCGCCAACAGGCTCTCGCGAAGCTCTTTCCGCGCAGCTTCCGACGCTTTCGCATTAGGCTGGGCAAGGATCTGATCCACCAGCCCGCACCAGTCTTTCTGGATGCGGTGAATCATCAACCGGCTGTTCGCGCGCGCAACCGGATAGACCGGAAGCAACGGTGGGTGAGGGAAACGCTCATCCAGGTACTCCATCATGATGTTGGGCTCATAAAGCACAAGATCACGATCTACCAGCGTAGGCAGGGCGTTGTAGGGATTAAGATCGGCCAGCTCTCCGGGCGGGTTGTCCGGATCCACATTGACGACGTCAACGGTTACGCCTTTTTCTGCCAGCACAATGCGGACTCTGTGGCTGTAATGACTGGCCGGGTCCGAGAAAAACGTCATTGATGACCGCTTGGTCACAACGCCCATAGAACTACCTCACGATTTGACTAACCGAATTGACCCTGAAAAACGCAAAAATCCAGCGGGCCGACAAGTGCCCGCTGGAACTCAGGGATAAGGATTATACCTGAAATCTCAGTGTACGTCCTTCCAGTATTCACGATTCAGCAGGTACGCGAAGACAAAGAAGATCGCCACGAAGATCAGGGCAAACATCCCGAGCCTTTCACGCTCAACCTTTACCGGATCCCCCATGTAGGACATGAAGTTGGTCAGGTCGTACATTGCGCTGTCAAATTCCGCCGACGACATCGAGCCCTCGATTTCCCATTCCGGGCAAATATCCGCATTGCGGACATCCCCGCTGAGGGGATCAACACTGGCTCTTCCCCCGATCTGCGGCTTGACTGCACACAGGCCCTGCAGATCGGTCATGACATGAGGCATCCCGACATTAGCGAAAACCACATTATTCACACCCAGCGGACGGGCATCATCCTTATAGAAACCCCGCAGGTAAGAATAGATCCAGTCCTCGCCGCGGAGGCGGGACTCGAGGGTCAGGTCCGGTGGCGGAGCACCGAACCAGTCCGCCGCCATATCCTTGTTCATGGCATTCTTCATCAGCTCGCCGATTTTTGCGCCCGTGAAGATCAGATTTTCCTCGTAAAGCTCCTGGGGAATCCCCAGATCCTCCGATACTCGTTTATAACGGGCATACTCCATGGAATGACACCCCATGCAGTAGTTAGTAAACAGGGCGGCACCGCGCTGCAGAGACGCTTTGTTCGTATGATCCGGTTCCATCGTATCCAGCTCAACAGATGGCGCCGCCGCCAGCCCGAGAGCCGGCAGGATCGCTATGAAAAGACCAACAATCAGCTTTCTCATTATCCTGTCACCCTCTCTGGCACTGGCTTGGTTTTCTCCATGCGCGTGTAGAACGGCATGAGGATGAAATAGAGGAAGTAGAACGTTGTCAGGATCTGCGCAACGGTCGTACGCCCCTCTGTTGCCGGAACGATACCGAGGTAGCCCAGGATTACGAAGCTTACCGCAAAGATCGCCAGCGCAACCTTGCTCATCCACCCCTTGTAGCGCATGGAACGCACCGGGCTCTTGTCCAGCCACGGCAGGACAAACAGTATGGCAATGGCGCCGCCCATGACGACAACACCCCAGAACTTTGCATCCAGCCCGAAGAGGTCAACGGTAACCGCTCGCAACATCGCGTAGAAGGGAGTGAAATACCACACTGGCGCTATGTGGTCCGGTGTCTTGAGAGGATTGGCCGGCTCGAAGTTCGGCTTTTCGAGGAACAGACCGCCCATCTCGGGGAAGAAGAACACCACGATAAAGAAGATGAAGAAGAATACGCCCACACCCATCAAATCGTGAACGGTGTAGTACGGATGGAATGGAATACCGTCTTTGGGTATACCGTTTTCATCCTTGTTCTTCTTGATGTCGATACCATCGGGGTTGTTCGAACCAACCTCGTGCAGCGCAAGGATGTGCAGAACCACCAGGCCAAGCAGGACGATTGGCAGAGCGACCACATGCAATGCGAAGAACCGGTTCAGTGTAATGCCGGAAATCAGGTAGTCACCACGGATCCACAGGGACAGGTCGTCACCGATAACAGGAATGGCACCGAAGAGGTTGACGATAACCTGTGCACCCCAGTAGGACATCTGTCCCCAGGGCAGCAGGTAACCCATGAAAGCTTCAGCCATCAGCACCAGGTAGATCAGCATGCCGAAGATCCAGATCAGTTCCCGGGGCTTTTTGTAGGAGCCGTACATCAGGCCACGGAACATATGCAGATACACCACCACGAAGAACGCCGAAGCGCCGGTGGAGTGCAGGTAGCGAAGCAGCCAGCCCCACTCGACATCACGCATGATGTATTCGATCGAGGCGAAGGCGCCCTCGCCGGAGGGGTTATAGCTCATGGTCAGCCAGATGCCGGTAATCAGCTGATTGACCAGTACCAGCATGGCCAGCGAGCCGAAGAAGTACCACATATTGAAATTCTTCGGCGCGTAGTATTTGCCGAGGTGCTTGTTCCACGCCTCGACAATCGGGAGACGCTCGTCTACCCAGTTCACTAATTTGTTCATTACGCTGCCCCCTCAGGATCCAGGCCGACGGTCAAGGTGTTTTCGTCGTCATAGCGGTAGGGAGGCACCTGGAGGTTCGATGGTGCCGGCTGATTCGGATACACGCGACCGGCCAGGTCATACTTCGAGCCGTGGCATGCACAGTAAAATCCACCGAGCCAGTCTTCACCAAGGTCAGCGGGAGCAACTTCGGGACGGAACTGGGGAGAACAGCCCAGGTGCGTACAGATGCCGACAACAACCGCGTAGTCGTCTCTGATGGCACGAAGCTCCCCGTCAATATAAGCCGGCTGATCAGCCTCCTTGGAGAGGGGGTCTTTGACCACGTCGTTCAGCTCAAGGATATTCTCATTCATTTCGTCGGTGCGCCGAATGACCCACACCGGCTTCCCGCGCCACTCGACGGTCATCTGCTGACCTGGCTCGAGCTTACTGACATTGACGGTTACCGGTGCACCGGCTGCTTCCGCTTTGGCACTGGGGTTCCAGGATGCTACGAAAGGTACGGCCGCACCGACGACGCCGACACCACCCACCACAGACGTTGCACCGATCAAAAACCGGCGCCTGCCTTGGCTCACGTCGCCATTACTCATTATGGTTATCTCCCATCAGGCGATATACAGCCTTGCCAACAGGGCGTCTGCATATCGAAAAGGACTTCTCTCAACCCAAAAATATAAGCGCTCAAATGGTAATGAAATTACCCTGCCCTTACAAGTCGGAAAGCTCTCAGGCCGGAGCATTACCTGTTCCGGATCAAATTGATATTAATTTTTTTCGCCCATAAAAAAACCCGGCCAACGGACCGGGTTTTTCGGGTCTGCTCCAGCAAACTTAACGCTTGGAGAACTGAGGACGCTTACGCGCCTTGCGCAGACCGACTTTCTTACGCTCAACTTTACGAGCATCACGAGTAACGTAACCCTCTTTACGAAGAGCAGGACGCAGAGTCTCGTCGTAATCCATCAGTGCACGAGTCAGTCCGTGACGGATCGCGCCCGCCTGACCGCTGCTTCCACCACCTTTCACGGTGATGTTGATGTCGAACCGATCTGTCGAATCGGCAACCACGAGGGGCTGACGAACGATCATACGAAGGGTATCACGACCGAAAAACTGGTCAATCGAACGACCATTGATTGAGATGTTACCGCTTCCCGGCTTGATAAAGACCCGAGCCGTGGAGGTTTTGCGGCGACCAGTACCGTAATTTTGTGCTACAGACATATCCGCCTTCCGTTAAATGTCGAGTTCTTTGGGCTGCTGGGCTGCATGAGGATGCTCAGCGCCGGCATAAATTTTCAGCTTCTTGAACATGGCGCGCCCGAGCGGGCCATTGGGAAGCATGCCTTTGACAGACTTCTGGATGATTTGCTCAGGAGCCTTGTCAACCAGCTTCTCGAAGTTGATGGACTTGATTCCACCCGGAAAGCCGGTGTGACTGTAGTACATCTTGTCAGATGCTTTTTTGCCGGTAACCCTTACCTGGCCTGCATTGATAACCACAATGTAATCACCAGTGTCGACATGAGGGGTGTACTCAGGCTTATGCTTGCCCCGCAGACGACGGGCGATTTCAGTTGACAGACGACCCAGCGTCTTGCCGGCTGCGTCTACAACGTACCAGTCACGTGTTACTGTTTCTGGTTTCGCACTCAGAGTCTTCATTGATTCCGCCTTGAACGCTATATAAGAAACGTTAAAAACCACCACCGGTAAATGCTTGGCATCCGGAGGGGTTTCCTTACCTGTATATTAAGCGGCAGTGACATCATTCGGGGCTGAGATGATGGCATCGCCTTGAAAAGCCAGGGCGCGAAGTATATCCGAACCAAAAAAGAAAGCCAACCCTGAAGGGGCTTGTTTCGTTATTCACGTACCTTGCGCTCATCCCCCCGGAAAAACAGCCGCTAACGCTCAGACGCTCCGATCTCGTTCCAACCATACAGTCGTTGTACATTGCACAGCAGCGAGCGTGCCAGATCCTCCCGGCCGGCATTACGCAACTCGGCGAGGGTATTGAAAATGCGGGGCAGGCAAGCGGGCGAATTATGCCCCGGCTGCACACCCTCTGGCGCCATATCGGGGGCGTCTGTTTCCAGTACCAACGCGTCAACTGGCAACCGCGCTATGGTGTCCCGTGTTTTACGGGCACGGGGATGAGTGATAACCCCGCCAACCCCAATAAAGCAGCCCAGGTCAATCAACTTTGAGGCCTGCTGGTAACTGCCGGAGAACCCGTGTACGAGTACACGGCCCGCAAACGATTTTCTTCGCAGCACCTCGTAGACCTCGTCATGGGTCTTTACCGAATGGATAACAAGCGGAAACTGCGTCTGTGCCGCGACATCAACCTGGGCCTCGAACCAGGGGTACTGATCTTTCAGCTCACCATGCAGGCGATCCAGACCGCACTCACCCAACGCCACGCAGTGGCCCGGATGATCCAGGAGCGCTGCACGTAATGCCCCCAGGTCCTCCTCTGAATGCTCATTGACGAACCAGGGATGTATTCCGAGGCAGTAATACAGCCCCTCATGTTCTGTGGCAATGCGGCTGACCCTGCCCCAGTCGGGACGGCGTACGCCCGGTATCACCAGATTTGAGAGGCCGGCACTCCGGGCCTCTTCCAGTACCGTATCGCGACGTCCGTCGAATTCGGGGAAGTCAAAGTGACAATGTGCGTCGATGAGCCTCATTCACCACTCCAGCTATTCAGTGCTCCCGGGTTTTGTGGAAGCTGATCTCCGGGTGTCGCTCCTGGGCCAGCTGCAGGTTGACCATGGTAGGAGCGATGTAGGTCAGGCGGTCGCTGCCATCCAGGGCCAGGAAATCGTTAGCCTTGCGCTCGAATTCATCCAGTTTGCGCTCGTCCGAGGCTGTCACCCAGCGGGCCGTCGCCACGTTGATAGGCTCGTATACCGCGTCCACTTTGTATTCGCTTTTCAGGCGGCTGACAACCACATCGAACTGGAGCACGCCCACGGCACCCACAATCAGATCGTTGTTACGCAGCGGCCGGAAGACCTGCACTGCGCCCTCTTCCGCAAGCTGGATCAGGCCTTTTTGCAGCTGCTTCGACTTGAGCGGATCCTTCAGCCGGATCCGCCTGAACAGTTCCGGTGCAAAGTTGGGGATGCCAGTGAACTTGAAATCCTCGCCCGCCGTAAAGGTGTCCCCCAACTGGATCGTGCCATGGTTATGCAGGCCGATAATATCACCGGCAAAGGCTTCACCGGCGTGCTCGCGGTCTCCGGCCATGAACGTGAGGGCATCCGAGAAGCGGACCTCTTTGCCGATACGCACGTGTCTGGCCTTCATGCCCTGATTATACCGCCCTGACACAATCCTGAGAAACGCGACTCGATCCCGGTGTTGCGGGTCCATGTTAGCCTGAATCTTGAAAACAAAGCCTGAGAAGACGTCCTCATCCGGCTCAACCAGTCGCTTGTCGGTTTCCCTTGGCTGCGGCTCCGGAGCCCACTCCACAAGGCCGTCAAGCATGTGATCAACACCGAAATTGCCCAGGGCCGTACCGAAAAACACGGGAGTCAGCTCACCGGCCAGGAACGCTTCCAGATCAAACTCGTGGGATGCCCCCTTGACCAGTTCGATTTCCCCCCTGAGCTCTTCGGCATAGGCGCCAAGCACACTATCCAGCTCGGGATTATCAATACCGCTGATCACCCGCTTTTCCTGGATGGCATGTCCCTGGCCCGATTTATAAAGAACCACTTCATCCCGGGTCAGATGATAAACCCCCTTGAAGTTTTTACCCATGCCAATGGGCCAGGTAATCGGTGCGCAGGCGATCTTGAGGACGTCTTCTACCTCATCCATCAATTCCACCGGATCCCGGGTTTCACGATCCAGCTTGTTCATGAAGGTAAGAATCGGAGTGTCCCGCAACCGGGTTACTTCCATCAGCTTGATGGTCCGCTCCTCGACACCCTTTGCGCTGTCAATCACCATCAGGCAGGAGTCGACAGCGGTCAGCGTCCGGTAGGTATCCTCCGAGAAGTCGGCGTGGCCCGGCGTATCCAGCAGGTTTACCAGGCAACCGCCATAAGGAAATTGCATCACCGAGGTGGTAACCGAGATACCCCGCTCTTTTTCCATTTCCATCCAGTCGGACTTTGCGTGTTGACCGGACTTTTTACCTTTCACCGTGCCAGCCTTCTGAATGGCCTGACCGAACAGGAGAACTTTTTCTGTGATCGTGGTTTTGCCCGCATCCGGGTGCGAGATAATCGCAAAGGTGCGGCGATGTGCTACTTCGCTGGCAAGGCTCGTCATAATTGGTAAAAACCTGAATCGGAGAGACTGAACAACCGGTCGCCATTATAAGGATAATCGCCCGCTCACGCGAATGCGTGTCCGTGCGGCCCCAGCCTAGGGTGGACCGTGATAGCCGCACTGATTATCGACTGCCAGGGCCATCACCAGGGCGTCTTCGCGCTCCCGCCCGCCGGGGTAGTACCCGGGCCTGCGGCCAATGATCGAGAAACCTTCACTCACGTAAAGGTCCATCGCCCCGGTATTGCTGTCACGAACCTCGAGCAGAACCTGTGACATACCATCCCGCGCCGATTCCGCAACCAGATGCCGCAGCAGACGCCGGCCTGCCCCGGACCTTCTCTGGCCGGCGGCCACACACAGGTTCAGGAGGTGGGCTTCACCCGCCATATAGGCAACCACGGCATAAGCCGACAGCCGGTCACAGATTTCCAGGGCCCACAGCCGGTAATCCGGGCGGAAACAACCGCGGAAAATGGACTCACTCCAGGGAAAGGAATAGCCCTGACACTCGATATCAAGTACCTCGGGCAGGTCGTCCTGGCCCAGTCCCCTGATCGTCATTTCACCGTTCTCAACCCTGCGATAGATATCCCGGGACACAGATCAGACTCCGAAAGCGGATTTGAGTTGCTGCCACAATTCACGCTTGTATGACGGGACCGCGGCCAGTTCGGCCAGACTCCGGGGAAAATCAACGGCGGGAGCCCCAAGGGCGCTGCACAGCCAGTCAGAACGACCCGAAGGCATGTCATCCGCCAGAACGCCCAAAAACACGAGTTTTCTGGCGCCGAACTCCTGACTTACAGAGCAAAGCACCTGCCGCAACCCATCCATACCATTGCCGGGAACCCGCGGGTTTCCAAACACCGGCCAGCGGATATAGCGCGACCGTTCCACGCCGGATTCCCCAAGCGAGGCAAGTATATTCCCGGCCAGGTTCTCCTGCAGTCGCTCACTGGCCTCATCAGACACACTGCTGATGAGCACAAGGTGCTCCGCTACCCAGACGCCAAGGCTGGCATTTATCTGAGCTTTCGGATCCATATCAGAAGGAGCATCGACGGCAGGCGCCGTTTCCTCAGCTGGCGGTTCACTTGCAGCAGATGCCGGTAGTTCGACAGAACTCTCAGCAACAGGATCTGGAGCCCTGGACACCTCTTTGTGTGGCTCCGCTTTAGGGGATTGCGGCTCGGCCTTGGCCATCAACGCCTGCAGGCCGGCAAGTCGTTCTTTGGCCGGGCCTTCGTTGCTCTTACGTGGCATTGACGGCTGCAGGGCCCGAGGCGTGACCGCATCCGACTCCAGTTCCGGCGCACGTTCATCGTCATCCACCGGGAACCGGAACTCAGGGCTGGGCGCTGCACCCGGCAGGGGCGCACGGGCGTACCACAGATGGATACCAGCCTTGCCCAGGTAATACTGACGCTCTGCCTCTGTCATCATCATTGTGCGAATCCGTTAACGACTTTGCTACTCAGACGTCGGCTCCCTGGGGATGCTGACGAACACCACCGCTGCTGATCAGGTTGAGGGCCTCAATATAGGCCTTTGCAGACGCGATGATGATATCGGTATCCGCTCCTACGCCGTTGACAATGCGGCCGCCCCTCTCCAGGCGTACAGTGACTTCACCCTGTGCGTCGGTTCCACTCGTAATGTTGTTGACGGAATAGAGCTGGAGGTTACAGCCCGAATCCACCAAAGACTCAATGGCCTTGAACGTCGCGTCCACCGGGCCACTGCCCTCGGCCTCAACCTTGTGTTCCTTACCATCCATCAGCAGTGTCAGGGAGGCCTTGGGCACCACGCCGGTTTCTGAGCAGACCTGCATGGTTACAAGACCGAAGCGGCCATCTTCTTCCTGGCGGGTATGGCTGGCAATGGCCTGGAGATCCTCATCAAAAATCTCGTGCTTCAGGTCCGCCAGGGCCTTGAAGCGGGTAAAGGCCTCATTCAGCTCGGTTTCAGTCTCAAACTGAATCCCCAGTTCCAGCAGCCGGGAACGGAAGGCATTACGGCCAGAGTGTTTACCGAGGACCAGGCTGTTGGTATGCCAGCCTACATCCTCGGCACGCATGATTTCATAGGTTTCCCGATGTTTGAGCACGCCATCCTGGTGAATACCCGATTCGTGGGCAAACGCGTTGGCACCGACGATAGCCTTGTTGGGCTGCACCGGAAACCCGGTAATGGTGGATACAAGCCGGGATGCCGGAACAATGTGCTGCGTATCGATACGGGTATCGATGGTGTAGAGATCCTGGCGTGTTCTTACCGCCATTACCAGTTCTTCCAGCGAGGCATTGCCCGCACGCTCACCCAGCCCGTTGATGGTGCATTCCACCTGACGGGCGCCACTGCTTACCGCAGCCAGTGAGTTTGCGACCGCAAGGCCGAGATCATTGTGGCAGTGCACGGAAAAGACGGCCTTGTCGGCATTGGGGACGCGATTGAGCAACTGACGGATGGTCTCACCAAATTGCTCGGGTATGGCATATCCCACCGTGTCGGGAATATTGATAGTGGTGGCGCCGGCGTTAATCGCCGCCTCTATAATGCGGCAGAGGAAGTCCAGGTCGGAGCGGCCGGCGTCCTCACAGGAAAACTCGACGTCATCCACATGGCTACGGGCCCGCTTGACGGACCTGACTGCCTGCTCCACGACCTCATCAGGCTGCATCTGCAGCTTGTGCTTCATATGAATGGGTGAGGTAGCAATAAAGGTATGTATACGGCCGCGCTCGGCCGGCCTGATCGCTTCCGCTGCCCGGTCGATATCTTTATCCAGCGCCCTTGCGAGGCTGCAGATGGTGGAGCCCTTGATAGACTCGGCAATGCCTTTGACCGCTTCAAAGTCGCCCTGGCTGGCGATTGCAAAGCCCGCCTCAATCACATCAACCCGGAGCTTCTCAAGTATCTTCGCTATGCGTAGCTTTTCCGCCTTCGTCATGGTGGCGCCAGGGCTCTGCTCGCCATCGCGCAGGGTGGTATCAAAGATAACGAGGTGGTCTGTCGCAGGCATAGCGATCTCCGTCGGGACGATTTAACGATTGTTTTCCAGGAGTATATCACTGAGTCACTGGTGGAGGGGTAGTGAGTGAGCATCCCATGCCTGGTCACATAGAGCTGCTGCCCTGAACAGCGATATTTTCTTACCGGCAATAAAAAACCCCGTCAGCGGCAGCTGGCGGGGTTTTTTGGTATTAAGAGCCTGACGATGACCTACTCTCACATGGGCAGAAGCCACACTACCATCGGCGCTGGTCTGTTTCACGGCTGAGTTCGGGATGGGATCAGGTGGTTCCAGACCGCTATGGTCGTCAGGCAAAACGGTTGATCACTGGGTGGACGAGATGGAACGTTGTGATGTTGATTTCGTTGCGTTATCCGCAATTGTCTTGGGTGTTATATAGTCAAGCCGCACGAGCAATTAGTATCGGTTAGC
>NZ_QFWX01000048.1 GCF_003344045.1 Marinobacter vulgaris | reverse complement strand
CCGAAAGCTGTCAGAGAAGCCGCTAAGGAGATCAAGGACGCTCTGGGAACGTCCGCATCTAAAGACGTCGTCACTTCAAAAACAGATGCAACTGCTGGCCGCGTGCCAGTTGTAGGCTGGATGGGATTAGGTGGATATGGTTCGGACATTCTGCTTTCTGCTACTGATGCCAGAAAACCTCTGCGGAATGGCTTCTACGGCGTGCAGTCGGAGCCGACATATGGAAATGCTTCCCTGATTAGCTTTGGCTATGACTCAGGCTCTCAGGTGCACCTTATTGCAAAACAAGGCGGCCAGGCGCCGTTAATCGGGCTGGCAGGCTCTACACCACAAGGCGTTTTTGGTGGCTGGGGAAAAATTTACACAGAGTTTCAGAAGCCCACCGCGACTGAAGTCGGTGCTGTTCCATATCGTTCTGCGCTTGGTACAGT
>NZ_QFWX01000046.1 GCF_003344045.1 Marinobacter vulgaris | reverse complement strand
TCCCTCACGGTACTGGTTCACTATCGGTCAGTCAGGAGTATTTAGCCTTGGAGGATGGTCCCCCCATATTCAGACAGGATACCACGTGTCCCGCCCTACTCTTCGAGTTCACAGCATGTGCATTTTCGTGTACGGGACTATCACCCTGTACCGTCGGACTTTCCAGACCGTTCCACTAACACACAAGCTGATTCAGACTCCGGGCTGCTCCCCGTTCGCTCGCCGCTACTGGGGGAATCTCGGTTGATTTCTTTTCCTCGGGGTACTTAGATGTTTCAGTTCCCCCGGTTCGCCTCGTTAACCTATGTATTCAGTTAACGATAGTGCAACGGATTGCACTGGGTTTCCCCATTCGGACATCGCCGGGTCAAAGGTTCATATCACCTCGCCGGCGCTTTTCGCAGATTAGCACGTCCTTCATCGCCTCTGACTGCCAGGG
>NZ_QFWX01000045.1 GCF_003344045.1 Marinobacter vulgaris | reverse complement strand
CGTCGGCGGTGGAACAGCAACGCTGCCCTGCGGCGGGAAGGATACGGGGGTGTTTCCTGGCTGTGGTTCGCCTTCCGGGCCGGGCGGTGGGGCAGGCATCTGCGGTACAGGCTCACCGGTCGCCGTGACGGGATTAGCACCCAGGGCTTTTACCTGCTCTGCCAGGGCGGCATTGTCCTGTCCCAGCTTTTCAATACGACGCTGGTCATCACCGCGCTGTTTGTTCAGAACATCCAGCTCACGACGGATTTCCTCATACTGCTTCTGCATCTGCGCTGCCGTCACCTGCATCTCTGTGGTGGCATGCTGACGCACCTTGTCATCAAAGGTCGTATCCACCACACCGGTCATATCCGGCACAGGCTCCTGTTCAGCCACGGTTTCACCGTTACCGGACATGTCCACATCAGACAGATACAGTGCCCCACCAATCGCGGAGGCTGTACCGACAACCACAATCCCCAGCCACAGG
>NZ_QFWX01000044.1 GCF_003344045.1 Marinobacter vulgaris | reverse complement strand
CACCTGACTTTCTTTATGAGTGATCATACACTCAAAATCAGGTGGCCAGATTCACTATGCCACTACATTACCCCTCGCTACACCCAGTCCGGTGTTTCTTGCAGCGTATGATCCTGGTTTCGATTCAGAGCATAGATCTACGTTCTTGCTGAGTTGCAACGGGGGTCGGGGGGCAGTGTTATCGTTCATAACAATGATCTCAAACTTCTCCTTAGGAAGCGTTTGGTCATCTAAGCAATCAAGGCAGGTTTTTAGGCTTTCCCATTCTTTATAGGTTGGGATGATAACCGAAAATAGAGAAGAATTTTGTTTATTTTCGTTGGTTATAGTTGATGTCATGTAGGAATAGTTTTCATGTAAGTGAAGATATAAAGGCAACAGTCACATTTACCATCGTTGAACCTAAAAGGACCTAGTGTAGTGGTCCAATGATTCCGGACACCAACGTAGGTGGTAATATCGCCACCATAAGCGAGGTGTCT
>NZ_QFWX01000043.1 GCF_003344045.1 Marinobacter vulgaris | reverse complement strand
GGCCTGATCAAGGTTGGTGAAGAAGTGGAAATCGTCGGTATCAAGGATACCGTGAAGACCGTTTGTACCGGCGTTGAGATGTTCCGCAAGCTGCTGGACGAAGGTCGCGCTGGTGAGAACGTTGGTGTTCTGCTGCGTGGTACCAAGCGTGATGACGTTGAGCGTGGTCAGGTACTGTGTAAGCCGGGTACCATCAAGCCGCACACCAAGTTCGAGTGCGAAGTGTACGTACTGAGCAAGGAAGAAGGCGGTCGTCATACCCCGTTCTTCAAGGGCTATCGTCCGCAGTTCTACTTCCGTACCACCGACGTCACAGGTTCCTGTGAGCTGCCGGAAGGTGTGGAGATGGTAATGCCGGGTGACAACGTGAAGATGAGTGTTACCCTGATCAACCCGATCGCCATGGAAGATGGCCTGCGCTTCGCGATTCGTGAAGGCGGCCGTACCGTTGGTGCCGGTGTGGTCTCAAAGATCATCGAGTAA
>NZ_QFWX01000042.1:251-501 GCF_003344045.1 Marinobacter vulgaris | reverse complement strand
ATTTGAGTTATAGCCGGTAATACCGGCACCTAACGCTGCACCAACTGCTGCGCCTTCATAACCACGGTTCAGCCATCCCTGAGACTCCCGCAGATCCATCTTATCGGCCTTCAGCACATTCGCCTGAATCCAGTAGTAGGCTTTATCCGGAGAAGTCACCACCTGATATCCTTTTGCTTTCACAGCATCAGCAATTTTGCCCTGCAGCCCACTCATGTCTTTATCAGACGTGTTTTTGATCTGCAGAAAT
>NZ_QFWX01000042.1:0-207 GCF_003344045.1 Marinobacter vulgaris | reverse complement strand
GGCGGGTTCAAGCCAGATGGTCTCACTCATCTGAGTCTTCACCTCAAGGTTACGCTTCTTGATTGCTGTGCTCATCGCACCACACCCTGAAAGGGCCAGAGTGGAACTGACCAGTGCAACCATCATCAATTTTTTCATTTTCATCAATGTTCCTTCATATTGAATAAAACGTCATAATATACAAATTAAGATTCACTCATCATATCG
>NZ_QFWX01000041.1 GCF_003344045.1 Marinobacter vulgaris | reverse complement strand
TGAGGACTTTGAGATGAGTGACAACCTGATGATCGAAGGCGGTATCAACGATTCCGGTGGTCAGCTATTCGTGGCAGAGCAGCCAGGCGAACACCCGTTCTTCTCGGCGGAACTGTTCCGCCGCTGTGTGCGAGCGCTGGCCCATGCCTGAACAAACCCCACCACAAACCCTGTTCGACACCCTCCCCCAAACCGGCCGGGTGGAATGGATCGGCATCCGCCCCGCCCGTGGTGAGGCCATGGAAGCACTCGATAGCGTAGCAATCACACCCGGCAAAGGCCTGAAAGGCAAGCGATTCCGAATCGGAAATGTGGAGTTGGAATACACAGGCCTTTGCCACCCCTGCAGCAAAATGGAAACGTCGCTTGGACCAGGCGGTTACAACGCCATGCGCGGGCATGGCGGTATTACAACGCGGGTGGTTGAAGGGGGTGAGGTGGCGCTTGGTGACGAGGTTCAGGCCTGCCTGGGCACCAGGCAGACTGGAAAATAAATCTGTCCCGGTTTTCT
>NZ_QFWX01000040.1 GCF_003344045.1 Marinobacter vulgaris | reverse complement strand
GAAAATATACATAAAACATTACTACAGAACAAAAAATTAAAAACATTATAAAATAATACTCATATTTAAAAATCATTATAAAAGCAAACAACTTTAAAAAAAATCCTAATAAAGGAGGTATCCCAGCTATTCTTAATACCATTAAAATCAACCAACCCTTATATTTTATTTTTATCAACATTGTAAAATCTTCAAATAATAAAAATCTAAAAAATTTCATAACTGGAAAAATTATTAAAGAATATAATAATAAATATACAAATCAACTTAAGTCATCAGAAAAATTACATAATATAATTCAGCCTATATGATACACAGAAGAATAAGCAATTAACTGCTTAAAATTCCTTTGATTATAACATCCAAAAACTCCAAAAAATAATCTAACCACTACTATCATATAAATCACATAAGAAATAAAAATTCTCATAATTATCAAAGGAATTAATTTTTGAAAAGATATTAATATAAAACAAGACATTCACGATAAACCAGAACAAACCGAAGGAAACCAAAAAAAAAA
>NZ_QFWX01000039.1 GCF_003344045.1 Marinobacter vulgaris | reverse complement strand
TTGCGTTATCCGCAATTGTCTTGGGTGTTATATAGTCAAGCCGCACGAGCAATTAGTATCGGTTAGCTCAACGCCTCGCAGCGCTTACACACCCGACCTATCAACGTCCTGGTCTTGAACGGCTCTTCAGGGACCTCAAGGGTCCAGGGAGATCTCATCTTGGAAGGGGCTTCCCGCTTAGATGCTTTCAGCGGTTATCCTATCCGAACATAGCTACCGGGCAATGCGTCTGGCGACACAACCCGAACACCAGCGGTTCGTCCACTCCGGTCCTCTCGTACTAGGAGCAGCTTTCCTCAAATCTCCAACGTCCACGGCAGATAGGGACCGAACTGTCTCACGACGTTCTAAACCCAGCTCGCGTACCACTTTAAATGGCGAACAGCCATACCCTTGGGACCGGCTTCAGCCCCAGGATGTGATGAGCCGACATCGAGGTGCCAAACACCGCCGTCGATGTGAACTCTTGGGCGGTATCAGCCTGTTATCCCCGGAGTACCTTTTATCCGTTGAGCGATGGCCCTTCCAT
>NZ_QFWX01000004.1 GCF_003344045.1 Marinobacter vulgaris | reverse complement strand
AACGTTCTTCTGCTGAACTGAGGGAATATTTGAAAGACAATGGCGTGTTGTTTGATCTGAAAGGTGTATTGCCTTTGGGCGAGGCCGACTTGCGATTGTAACTCCGATTGTTGATTTAAATATAACCAGCCTGCGGGCTGGTTTTTTTATGGATGATTATTTTGTGAACCAATTATTTTGCCATGCATCGATTTATCGATTATTATCGGTTTTGACTTTTCGGTCATTTCAATTGCAGTGAATTTAATAAGGTTTTAATTCCATGGCAAAGATTAACGATTACTACCAAAAAAAACAGCTTATGGAAAAGCTATCTGAAGAACTGGCGAATCTGGAACAGGACCAGGCTTTGAAGAGTGAGCTTGAGTTTGAAAACAAAGTTCGCGAATTGATGAAGCAGTACGATAAGTCGCCGAAAGACGTTCTTCAGATTCTGGGCGCGATTGATCCGTCCATTGCGGGTGCGAAGGCAGATACCACAGGTGGCAGCCGGCCGATGCGGCCGATGAAGACTTATAAGAACCCGCACACCGGTGAAGTAGTTCAGACCCGTGGTGGTAATCACAAGGTTCTGAATGAGTGGCGGAAGAAGCACGGGAAAGAGACTGTGCAGAGTTGGCAGCAGGATTGATCGGGTTTTAGCTTTACCGGTAGTGTCGGATTACGGCTTCGCCTAATCCGGCCTACGGCTCCTCTGCGGACACCACCACGCGATTTCTCCCTCCTTCCTTCGCCGCGTACAACGCCTCATCCGCCTGCTGCAACCATTGCATGTGATTCTCCGGCCCTTCGGTTAACGGCGCGATGCCGATGCTGACGGTGTACTGGATGGGTGCGGTGGTGGTTTGCACCGGGGTGTTCTGAATGGCCTCGCGGATACGTTCGCAGATGATGCGGGCGCCCTCGGCGTCGGTTTCCGGCAGGATGATGCCGAACTCTTCGCCGCCGTAGCGCCCCAGGCTGTCGGATTGGCGCAGGCTGTCCCGCACCACGTTGGCGGCGTGTTTGATCACTTCGTCACCGGCCAGGTGGCCATGGGTGTCGTTCACGGGTTTGAAGTGGTCGATGTCGAGCATCACCAGGCAGGTCGGGTGGCCGTAGCGGCGGTGGCGTTCGAACTCCGCGTCGATGAGGTTTTCCCAGGTGCCGCGGTTGAGTAGGCCGGTGAGACGGTCGGTCATGCTCAGTTTGGCCAGCTGTTCGTTGGCTCTTTCCAGGGCCCGTTTATTGGTGGCGATGTCGGTGACGTCGTAGACCATCAGGCAGATTTTATCGACTTTCCCGTCCAGCCCGGCAAGAGGGCTGATGGTGAGGTTCTGGTACATGTAGTCTTCGGTACCGGTGATCGGACGGGTGCTGCGAAAACGGAACAGGTAAGGACGCTGCTCCCACGATGTGAAGGCCCGGGTATTGAGCATCGCCACGGAGTCCACCTTGCGGGTCAGCCAGGCTTTGGGAATGTCCTGGAACACGTCAAACAGAACCTGATCACGGATTTTGCTGGCGGTAATGCCGCTGTGGTGTTCCATGAAGCCGTTCCAGATCTGCACGCGAAAATCCAGATCCATCACCACCAGGCCTACCTCTATTGATTCCAGCATGTCGAACAGCCAGTGAAAGGTGCTCGCGTCTGTTTCGTTCGTTGCCATGATTAATCCACCAGGTACTGCAGGCGTTGTTCAAGAAAGGGGACGGAATCTTCGGTAAACAGTACCAGCATGTCGCAACTGATGTCCCGGTTCTCCACTTCGTAGCTGATTTCAATGCACAGCAGTTTTTCCTGTCGCACACTGTGGTGTTCCAGCAGGTCGCCGATTTGCCTGTGCTGGCCCAGCACAGTGGGATGACCAAGGCCGAGCTTGAGGTCCAGCTGATCGCCGATGGCCTTGAGGAAAGCGCCAAACAGAATGCTGGACATGTCCATCAGTACCTCCACCTGGATGTTGTCGGCGTCCAGGTCGTCGTAGTGAAGCAGTTCGGCCATGTCGTCGACGCTGGCATCGGCGAACAGCAGCAGCGCCTCGCCGGCGATGCCGGACCCGGTGAATCCCTGGCACACGGCGGAATACTTGCTGTCGTCCTCGGCGGCGGAGATGGCCATGCTGAGCTCCGAGCGGGCAATCATTTCCACCCGGGGGATGGGCTGCTTCACGAAGACTTTCAGCAGCCTCGCCAGCAGATCCGATGAGCGGCCCATGGCGACGTTGGCAATCTCCTGCAGGTACTCGTTCAGGTTGGCGCTGGTTTCGCTGGCGGCTGGCCCTGCATGCCACTGGTCCGCTTTTTTGGTGACCGGTGCCAGATCCTCCGGGCCCAGAAAGCCGTAGTCCTGCAGCAGCGTGTTTACCAGATCGGTGTCTGTGGGCTTTTTGATGAAGTCGATGGCGCCCAGTTTGCGCACCCGTGCCCGCGCCTCGGGCTGAATGTCGCCGGAGACCACAATCGTCAGCACTGGCAGATCTTCGCTCAGCACCGCCTCCAGCACCTGGTAGCCGTCCATTTCCGGCATGTTAAGATCGAGGAACATCAGCTCGGCGACGCCTGCGCGGAGCTTTGTCAGGGCGTCGTGGCCATCCACGGCGAAGGTGACGTCGGCGTTCCAGTTGGCGGGCAGGGCGCGGGCCATTTGCTTGCGAGCGAGGGAGGAGTCGTCGCAGATCAGAACGCGGGTGGTCATGGGTGCTCCATTACTTATTTGCGCCAGTATACTTCTGCTAGACTTCGCTGCAACTTCCTTGACGATTGCGCGCAGGAGCAGTGAACTGTGATCCGTTCTTTCTACTGGCATGATTATGAAACCTTCGGTGTCGACCCGATACACGATCGCCCCTCCCAGTTTGCCGGTGTGCGCACCGATATCGACCTGAATATCATTGAAGACCCGCTGATCATATACTGCGCGCCCGCGGACGATTACGTGCCGTCACCGGAAGCCTGCCTGATTACCGGCATCACGCCGCAGGCGGCTCTGGGAAACGGTTTTCCTGAGGCGGAGTTCATCAGCCAGATCAACGAGGCCTTCAGCCAGCCCGGCACCTGTGCCGTGGGCTACAACAGCCTGCGCTTCGATGACGAGGTCACCCGCCACACCCTCTACCGTAACTTGCGCGACCCCTATGCCCGGGAATGGCAGAACGGCAATTCCCGCTGGGACATCATCGACATGGTGCGGCTGACCTACGCCCTGCGGCCGGAAGGCATCGTCTGGCCCAAGAAAGAAGACGGCAGCCCCAGTTTCAAGCTGGAGCACCTCACCGCCGCCAACGGCATTGCCCACGAAGCGGCTCACGATGCCATGTCAGACGTGGAAGCCACTATTGCTGTTGCCAGGCTGATCAAGGAAAAGCAGCCCAAGCTGTTCGACTTCGTGCTGCAGAACAAGGATAAACATTCCGCCCGCGCCATGCTGGATACCGCCAACATGAAGCCGGTGTTCCACATCTCCGCCAAGTACCCGGCTACCCGGGGCTGCTGCGCGATGGTGGCGCCTTTGGCGGATCATCCCACCAATAAGAACCTGGTGATTGTCTACGATTTGCGGGAAGACCCCAGCGAACTCATCCACGCTACCTCCGAGCAGATCCGCGAGCGGGTGTTTACTTCCCAGGCGGATCTCGGGGAGGGCACAAGCCGCTTTCCCCTCAAAGGCGTGCAGTTGAACAAGTGCCCGGTGCTGGCCCCCGCGACCATGCTCAAGTCACTGTCCCCGGAACGGCTGGCGGCGCTGGAACTGGACGGCGAAAAACTGCGGCAACACCTGGCCATCCTCCGCCAGGCCCCGGACCTTCCAGCAAGAATCGCCCAGGCCTTCGACCAACCCCATGAAGGCGACCTGACCGACCCGGATGAACAGCTCTATGCGGGTGGGTTTATCAGCAAGAAAGATCGTGAGCAGCTTGACTGGCTGTTGCGCCAACCGGTGGAGACCCTGGGGGAGCAAGAGATGCAATTCGAGGATGAGCGATTGGATGAGATGCTGTTCCGATACCGAGCGAGGAATTATCCCAAAACGCTGATGGGTGAGGAGATGGAGCGCTGGGAACAATTCCGCAGCCAGCGCCTGATGAACCCCAAAAAAGGTTGGCGGTCACTGGAGGCCTTTGCCAAGGAATTGCAACGGCTCGCGTCGGATCCGGAACTGACGCCGGAGAAGCGACATGTTCTGGAGGAGTTGCATTTGTATGGGGAGTCTTTGATTCCTTATGTGTAGCGAATTTACGGTCAGACTTCCAGACATTTCACGCTGCCAAAGGACCGGGGTCTGACCCTACTACTTCTCGAAAAGCACCTTAATATCCTCGGCCGTTAGCGCTGAGCCAAAGGTGTCCGAATTGCCGTAAAGACCATCAGCCAGCTGGCTTTTGCGTGCCTGCAAGGCCTGTATGCGCTCTTCCACGGTGCCCTCGGCAATCAGGCGATAAACGAACACCGGTTTGTCCTGACCAATACGCCAGGCGCGGTCGGTGGCTTGCTGCTCTACCGCAGGGTTCCACCAGGGATCGTAGTGGATGACGCAGTCGGCGGCCGTGAGGTTGAGGCCAGTGCCGCCGGCTTTAAGGCTGATTAGAAACACCGGGCTGTCGCCGTTCTGGAAGCGCTTGACGGGAGTGGCGCGGTCGCGGGTCTGGCCGGTGAGTTTTTCGAAGGGGATACCTGAAGCCTCCAGTACTTTTTCGATCAGCGCGAGCATGCTGGTGAACTGGGAGAACAGGATGATTCTGCGGCCTTCTTCCAGTAATTCAGTGATCATCCCCAGCAGGTATTCCAGTTTGGCAGAGCTGGCGTTCGTATCGCTGCGCAGCAGGGCCGGGTGGCAGCAGATTTGCCGGAGTTTAAGCAGGGCGTCGAGGATGTCGATTTGGCTGCGGGCCGCGCCTTTTTCGGCGAGCAATTGGCGAATGCGTTGGTCCATGCTGGCTCGCACGGTTTCGTAGAGATCCCGCTGTTCCCGGTTCAGGTCTACGTGGCGGATGATTTCGGTTTTGTGTGGCAATTCCGGGGTTACCTGGTCTTTGGTGCGTCGAAGCATGAAGGGGCGCACACGGCGACTGAGTTCTGCCTGGCGGTTAGAGTCGCCGGTTTCCTCGATGGGCTTGCGGTAGGCTTCCCGGAAGCTTTTCTGATCGCCCAGGTAACCGGGTAGCACCAGGTCAAACAGGGACCAGAGTTCGCCGAGGTGGTTTTCCATGGGTGTCCCCGTCAAAGCGATGCGGTTTTCAGCGGGTAGCTTGCGGGCGGCTTTGGCCAGAGTGGTGCCCGGGTTTTTCAGGTACTGGGCTTCGTCGAAGAAGGCAAAACTGTAGACCTGAGACTTGTGTTGTTCGATGTCGCGAGGCAGCAAAGGATAACTGGTGATGACCAGGTCGGCCTCCTGAATCTGCCCGAACAGCGGTTTGCGGCGGTTGCCGTATATGACCAGTCGCTTCAGGCCCGGGGTGAACTTTTGGGCTTCGGACTCCCAGTTGGCGATCAGGGTGGTTGGACACACGACCAGGGCTGGCGCAATGAGCCGCCCGGCGGATTTTTCTTCCATTACGCAGGCCAGGGTTTGCAAGGTCTTACCCAGGCCCATGTCATCGGCCAGGATGCCGCCAAGGCCGAATTCCCGCAGAAATTGCAGCCAGTTCAGGCCCTCCTGCTGGTAATGCCGCAGGTCAGCTTGAAGGTCTTTGGGCGGGGTGATGGGGCGCAGAGCCTGAAAGTCGGTGAGCTTTTCGCTCAGGGCCCGGATGTCGTCACTGGTATCCCAGTTCGCCCTGGTGTGGCCCATCACTTGGGCGGCGTCCAGCCTCGGTAACCTGAGTTTGTTCGTTTTGCGGCCCACCAAACTGAGCAGGATTTGCGCCAGTGGCTTTATGCGGTCAGAAGGCACACGAATCAGGGTTTCGCTGTTATGCAGCCAAAGGGTTTCAGGGAGGTTCTCGGCTGAAAAATGCGCCTCAAAGGACTGCTCGGACAAATAAGCCAGCGCTTGCTGCAACAGTGGAATCAGGTCGATCGTGTTGCCGTTGTAGTCAATGCCCACCTCGACATCAAACCAGCCAAGCTGGTCATCATCCGGGCGCAGGCGGCCCTGGATCTGGTCTACATCAACCACCGGCAGATCGAAGCTGGCATCCATCTCGATCTGCCAGCCCTCGGCATGTAGTTGGGGCAGCTGGTAGGCGATGAAGTCGAGCCATGCTTCGCAGCTTGGCAGGGTGAAGTCCATCAGGGCAGAGCCCGGTAGCTGGGGTACAAAGGCCTCACCAAACTGATCGGCTAGAATACCGGCAAACTGAAAACCGGGCAGGCCGGAATGCAGGAAGTCGGCTTCCTGGTCTTCATCCCGAATGATCAGTACCGGGCCTTCCGGAGTTTGCTGAAGTACCCGGGGCTCCTGTTCGGCGTAGGCCACCTGATAGTCCTGATAGTTAAACAGGAGTCGCGCAAGCAACATGGGCGTCTGCGTATCGGGGTCAGGATAATGGATGCTGTAGAGTTGCAGTATTGGCGTCGGGTGAGGCTCGATAACCTCCGGAGCCTGGAACGATTCCGGTAACGGCGCACCGGCTTTTTCCAGCAAGGGGGTGAGGTCTGGCAGGGCCTCCTGCAACTGTTCATCGGTTAACGGCGGACACTCTTCCAGCAGCTTGCTGATCTCAGGAGAGAGACTGTTTCGAACCGGCCCGATGCGATGTTCCTCAGAATCCAGATACTGCGGCGGGGCAGTGTTCAGGATCGCCACCTGAGGTGGTAATTCCTTGCGGACCAGTTGCCAGTGTTGGTCGCCAGCCAGCCGCTGCCATTCATAACCGGTTTCCATGCCCGGCCCCGGTTGCAATGGTGGGTTGCTGGTGGATTCCACGAACAGCCGACCGGTTGCCAGGGCGGCCTCCAGGAAATGGGCACCTGTTGTCCCCTCTATCAAAGGTTCCATGCGATACGTTGTGGGGCAGGCATTAAGCCAGGTGAGCGGCGCGATATCGTTGTCCTGAAGGTATTTCGGACGATCATATTCCAGATTCGGGCGACTCCAGGCCATGCTGCTGGAACCCTTGGAGAACCCCCCGGTTTTCCGTGGCCGGACCTTGCGAACGGAAACCGAGAGACGCCGAGATCGTGTTTTGGTATTAAGAATATAAACCAAGCGCTCTTGGGTGGCCGGCGCTGAACGCGAGCTGGTTGCCGAGGCAATTCGTTCCAGCCAGGTTTCAGCGGTGTGCTCCGGTATTTTTCCCGGTAGCTTTGTGTTTTCTGCTCATCGACCTGTGACTGTTCGTAATTGGACTGCAGGATCACCGCCACCGCATGCTTGCAACGAAAGCTGACGGGGCAGCTGCAGAAGGTATCGACTTTATGGGGCAAGTATCGATCGAACCGGACTTCCGTGCGGTAAGTCTGGTAATGACTGCCAGCCACATCGGCCTGGAACACCTGAATGCTCATGCCTTTAACGTCGACAGTCAGGTTCTGCACACGGTTCTGGGCAAAATAACGCTTGCCCCGCTGCAGGGTGTTGGTGTCAAAAATCAGCGAGAGGGTGTGTTGGTCGATGAGCATGGCGGAGGGTTTCAGCGTAGCCAGAAAGAGGCACGCTAACTGAAATTTGCACCCGGCTCAATGTTAGGCAACGCCCAGCTTTGAACAAAGCGCCGCCGCATTCGACGACTAAATTCTTCGAATGAGTCGCTAGTTAAGGCGGCTTGTCTTCTGATCTGTTTATTTATACAGTATCCTGCATGACGATTATCCGTTCCGATCGACTCCGTATTCACGCCGACAGTGCGGCCCAGCGCCACGCGCTGGGCGAGACGTTGGCGCTGTATCGTCGGTTGGTGCGAGACCTGATGACGGTGGCGCTCACGCATTGGCCGTCGGTTGGCCCCGCCAAGGGTAATGAGGTGGTGGCTATAATCGAAGGCCTAATTCATCCCACCGCGAAGCGTCCGAGCGTCCGGTATCGGTACTTCCAGAAGCGATACTACAAATTCCCCTCCTACCTGCGGCGGGTGGCCATCATGGACGCGGTTGGCCAGGTCCGATCGTTCATGAGTCGCTATGGCGACTGGCTCGATGGCCAGCGCCGGCACCCGCATTCGCGGCCGCCGAAGCTGACTGCCAGCACCAACACGTTTCCAAGTCTGTACGGCGGCCAGTGCATCAAGCTCAACGAAGACGCCACGCAGGCGTTTATCAAAGTGCGGTACCGCAATGACTGGCTTTGGATGAGCTTTCGATTATCCGGAAAACTCCGCTATCGTGGTCGCGGAACCGCCAAGTCCCCGTTGTTGACCTTTAACGGCAGACAGTGGGGCTTGTCGCTGCCGGAGCAGTTCACACCGGCAGCACCGGTCAGGACACCGAAACGTGTCCTGGCCGTGGATGTGGGCATCAACACCGCAGCCACCTGGGCCGTCGTCGATGATCAAGGCACTGTCCACGCCCGGGGTTTCCTCCGGCGCAGTGATAAAGACCGGGAGCATCGACTGATGCAACGCATCCGATCCAGGGCGCGCAAACACACGCGCCACGGCAGCCGGATGCCAGCCGGCTTTTGTGCGCGGGGTCACCAGCGCCTCAAGCGGCTGGCGGATAACCAGGCGCACCAGATCAGTCGGAAACTGGTGAATCTGGCTTTAACCAACCACTGTGAGGCGGTGGTGGCTGAAAACCTGAAAGGGTGGCGCCCGACAGCCGGTCGCAAACGCTCCCCAATGAAAGCTCGCTTCCATCGCTGGTTTCATCGGATGCTGGTAGACCGGATTCAGAGTAAGGCCCGGGAAGCCGGACTTCGTTCGGTGCTGGTCTATGCTCGCGGTACCAGCTCCCAGGCCTTCGATGGCTCCGGTCCCGTCAAGCGGGATACGACGAACTATAGCCTGTGTGCGTTCAGCACGGGCAAACGCTACCACGCCGACCTGAACGCGGCCTATAACATCGCGGCACGAGGGTTGGTCTATTTTCAGGGCGGTCGGCGTAAGCCGGCGGCCCGTGCGGGTCAGCCGAAGTCTGCCTGCACACCGGGGATCCCGGTGACGCTCTCCTCGCTTTGGCAAACCGCCAACGCCGCGTGAGAATGATCAGAATCCGCGACTCGATTCTTCGAATGAGTCGCCGGAGGGTTCAGTTTAGTTGTTATACTTCGCCAAAACACTGTTCGCACCCGGAGTTACTATGTCCAAAGCCACCGATACCCACTGGGCAATGCCGCCTAATCGCGACAGGGCACTGATGCTGGCGCAGAGAGAGGTGTCGGTTTTTGTTTACGACGCGGTTCGCCTTGAAGGCATAAACTTTACCCTGCCAGAGGTTCAGACACTGCTGCAGGGCGTTACGGTTGGCGGTCACAAGCTTAGTGATCAGCAGATCGCCGTGAATCAAGGTGAAGCCTGGAAGCTGCTTTTTCAGATGATTCAGGGGCATCGGTTTGCGCTGACCAAAGCTTGCGCCGAAGCTTTGCACAGCGTGGCCGCCAAGGAGGAGGCTTTAGAGTGGGGGACTTTTCGTTCAGGTTCTGTCCTGATAGCCGGTACTGACTACGAACCTCCGGCTCCGAGTAGGCTTGTGCAGTTGTTTCAACAGATGGTTGAAAGTCTAAGCGGGATGGAGGACATCTATGATCAAGCCATCCATGTGTTTCTCACCATGGCCCGTTGCCAGTTTTTTTATGACGTGAACAAGCGTATGGGCCGGTTCATGATGAATGGCCATTTGCTGAACCGCGGCTACCCGGCGATCAACCTTCCCGCCTCACGGCAATTGGAGTTCAATGAATTGATGTTGGCATTTTACGAATCCGGTGACGAGGAGCCGATGAACCGGTTTGTGCGGAGTTGTCTTGAAGCCCGTGTGATCAGAATTATGAAGGAATAAAAGCTGTGGTCAGATCCTCGGACATTTCACTCTGCCAAATGTCCGAGGGTCTGACCCCAAGTTGTTACTCTCACCGCCGCCGCTGAAAATAAACACTCAGCCCTTGCCCCATCAGACTCTGCACCTCACTCCCCAGCGCCTCCGCCTGAATCTGCTGCTGAACGGGCTTTGTAGCCAGGCTGTGGCCGTCGGTATCTCTTGCTTTGACCAGCTTCCATTCCACCTCGTTACTCACCATCGCCATCAGTTCCTTCAGCTGTCCGGCATCCTGCTCACAGAACCAGCGGTCCCGGCAGCCACCGAGGCCGTAGAAGTCGGCTTCTGACAGCAGCGATTGCCACATCGGGTCCTGACGGTTGGTCAGTACCATTTTGCGAAGCTGGCGCAGTGCGGTGCGGGTGGGTTTAAGGGTGTGCTGGGCGATCAGGCGGCGGATCTGTTGGTCGCCGTCGGTCTGTTCGTTAACGGCGGTGTGCATATGCACCACGGCGCCATTACCGGTAGCGGAGCTGACCAGGGCTGCCAGGGAAACGTCGGTCATTTTCGCCGAGGGCAGGCGACCGATTTCGATCCAGTGGACTTTGTGATCATCGGCCACGAACCGCTGGGCGATGGACCAGGGCCAGAACACGATGTTGTCGATGTCCATTTCGCCGGCCAGGCGCGTGGCTTTGGCGATGTTGGCCAACGACTCGTCCACGGCGATCACTTCCACGTCTTTCAGGTAGTGGGCCAGTTCCATGGCACGCTGGCCGGACTGGGCGCCGCACACCATGATGCGCAAAGTGTCGGGCAGTTGCTCGGTGTTCATGCCCAGTTCCGTGGCCATGGTGGTTTTCAGGCTGGTTTCGGCGCGGTAGGCGAGTTTGGTCCAGTTGGGCCAGGCCTGGGGTACGTCGGTTTTCTCCAGGCACAGTTCTTCGGCTTTTTCTTCGAAGTTCTGCTTGATGGCTTCTTCCGAGGCGCGGTTGTAGTAGCTGGCGGCCATCACCGGTTGCAGGGCGACGGGCCAGTCCACCAGGTTCCAGCGGCCAAGTTGCACGGCGAACGCCTGGTGAAACAGGGCGCCGTACATGGCACTGATGATCAGCGAGCCGATCATGCCGTCCTGTTCCTCACCCATGGCCAGCTGCGCGACGATGCTGTCGTTAATGGTCGAGATCAGGCGCTCTTCGTCGTCTTCGGCGGTCAGGGCATAGCCGGTGCGGTCTGCGTAAATGGCCAAGGCCAGTGCCAGGGGCTGGAGCTCGTCTCGCAGCTCCACGGTTTGTGCCACCTCGGCAATAACGGCGCGGCGCAGCAGGGTGGCCAGTTCCTCGACCGCCGGGTCCGGCATCAGGGTTTTTTCCAGGGCCAGGATCAGCAGCTCGTCTTCGCAGGCGGCGTCCAGGTCAACCTCGGCGTTCGGGTTTTCCAGGTCGTATTGCTGGCGGACGATGGCAGCGACGAAGCGGCCGATTTCCTGATGGGGCAGACCGTTGTGGCGAAGCAGGAGAATGGCATCGCGGGCCAGTTTTGAATCGGCTTTCTGCACGTTCAGGTGCTCGGCGCAGGTCAGCATGCCGCTGTAGATGGACGGCCATTCCAGTCCTGTTTCCAGCAGTTTGCGGTAATGCAGGTAAGCCACATCAAACTGGCCCTGTAAGCGCTTGGCATGGGCGACTCCACAGAAAGCGGCGGCGGATTGCCGGTCGAGCTCCAAGGCCTGGATGAAATACTGCTCGGCCAGGGCCGGGCGTTCTGACTTGGTGGCCCAGTAGCCGAGGTTAATAAACTGCTGTGGTTGCGCCGGATCCCGGCTCAGGCTGTCGGTGAACAGGGTGTGTGCCTTCTCCAGCGCCCCGTCGTCCAATTCCACGCGCCCCAGCAAGCCCAGCGCAGGCGCGTTGCCCGGCTCCTGCGCCAGGATCTCGCTCAGATAACCCCGGCATTCGTGCCGCGCCTTGATGCGCTGAACCAGCGACACAGGGCTGTTGGACTCGCCATAGGCCAAATTCGCCTGCAGCAGAAGCCGCGCGATATGAGCTTTTTGTGCCTCGGTGGCGTGGATGTTGTGCTGTGCTTGCATGGGACACCTCATATAACCCGCCGCGGCAATCAGGCGGCAATGGTCTGCAGTTGTTTTGACGTTTTGCAGTGCTTTAGAAGAGAGTTAGCGAAAGGCGTGCCAGTTTGCTGGTAGGTCGCATTAGCTGAGGGCGTAATCTGGAATGCAAGGACTGATGGCTAAGGGGGCTGGCCCGGATGTGGGACTACATTTCTTTGGAAAAAGAACTCGCTGCGCTCAGACACCTTTTTCTGGCAGAAAAGGTAGCCCCACCCCCGGGCCGATTCGAACGCCTGTGCTGGATGAAAACCAACAGAAAATCCCAAAACAAAACAGCCGGACTCAAAGCCCGGCTGTTTTTTTCATTTATTTCAGATCGATACCTAGCCCTGCAACAACTGCAACACCTGCTGCGGTCTAGCGTTCGCCTGGGCCAGTACGGACAGTCCGGCCTGCTGGAGAACCTGAGTTCGGGCCAGTTCGGCGGATTCGGCGGCGAAGTCAGCGTCGCGGATTCGGCTGTTGGAGGCCGAGAGGTTTTCTGAGGTTGTTGCCAGGTTGGCAATGGTGGATTCGAAGCGGTTTTGTACTGCACCGAGCTCGGCGCGATAGCCGTTAATTTTATCGATGGCGTAGTCAAGAGTGATCATTGCCTGGTCGGCACCGTCTGGAGTGGAAATATCAGTATCATTGAGTGATAAGGTGTCGTCGGCCGCGGTAAAGGTGTCTACCAGGTTTATTTCATTGGTCAGGGGATCACCGTCGAGATCAGCTTTTATATCGACCTCAATATCGCCACCAAATTGAGACGAGAAAATGATTTCTTTGTTGGTTCTGTCCAGACTGGCCTCGACGCCCGTCTCGTTGGACTGGGCATTGATTTTGCCCACAAGGTCGTTCAGTGAGGTAATATCGTTGGCAGAGAAAGTCACCCCATTTATATCGAAATCGACGGCAGTTTCTTGATTAGTGTCGAAGTAAGCTGCCAAGTCACCGCCCGCAGCATTTAGGCTTTGAGCGAAGTCTGGGTTGTTGGTACTGTCAGCGTCCTGCAAGTCGAGCTTGACAGGTACTGTCTCGCCCGAAGCGTTAGTAAATACAAGAGTATCGTTGGCAGCATTGGCGGAAATAGTGATGTCGCTGCTCGAAAGCTCGCTATTTAGAGCAGACGCTAAACCAGTGATATTGGTCGGACTCGCAGTGGTACCGCTATATTCAGTGCCGTCAACCGAAAAGGTGTAGTTAATAGCGCCACCGTAATTTAGGTCGAGCTTATCAGTTTCAGTTTGCAGGGGAACGGTCTTTCCGGCAAAGTCGTCGGTCTTTCCCAAGGTCGCCCCCAACTGACTCCCCCGGGAATCCAGTCCACTAATCCCAATCGTTTCACCCGTATTAGCACCCACTTGGAATGTCTGCGTGCCGAATGTTCCATCCAGCACCTTCAAACCGTTGAACGAAGTCTGGCTGGCAATCCTGTTGATTTCCTCTATGCGCTGCTGCACTTCCTGGTTCAATGCCTGGCGGTCGGAGATGCTGTTGGTGGCGTTGGCCGACTGGACTGCTAACTCACGAATACGCTGCAAGTTATTCGTAATTTCGTCCATGGCGCCTTCGGCAGTCTGTGCCAAAGAAATGCCATCGTTGGCATTGCGCTGTGCCTGGTTCAGACCTGAAATCTGAGACTGGAAGCGCTCGGAAATGGCCAGGCCGGCCGCATCGTCTTTGGCAGAGTTGATGCGCAAACCGGACGACAATCTTTCCAGCGCCTGATTGGCATCACCCTGTGAAGCATTGAGGTTTCGCTGAGCATTCAGCGAAGCAATGTTGGTATTAATGACCTGAGGCATATCTATTCTCCCTGCTCAGAGGCGCCGGAAGCCTGGTGTCTGATTCTGAAAAGGCACCATTACCGGCTGAAATTCGTTAAATTGCCGTTTTTCAGGGTAATAAGCGAAGGGTGTGCCAGGTTTCTGGGTTTTGATTTAGGTCTCTGGTTCTAAAACAATTTTTAGTTCACGTCTCTTAACTAACAGAGTTTGGGTGCCGAAAAGCTGCCAGGTCGGAGGGAAATGATTTGCCGGTTTTACATTCCTTTACAATGGCAACAGTTTTTTTTCTAAAGCAACCGGATGCCGTGCCGTTAAGTGATGTAACAGGGCGGCGCTCCCAACTGAAAAACGAGCGTCAGACCTTTCCTACGAAATAACGACATCGGTCGAAGGAGAAGTGTAATGGCTCTCGGTATCAACACTAACGTTGCGTCACTGTCTGCTCAGAACCAGCTGAGTAATTCTCAGAAGCTCAACGATCAAGCTCTGGAACGCCTATCTTCAGGCTTGCGCATCAACTCTGCCAAAGACGATGCGGCCGGCTTGGCGATCTCCACACGTTTCAGCGCTCAAATTTCGGGTTTGGATGTTGCTCAGCGTAACGCGAACGATGGCATTTCGTACGCTCAGACAGCGGAGGGTGCTTTGGGAGAGGTAACCAACGCGCTGTCACGAGTTCGTGATCTAGCGGTTCAGTCGGCTAACGATACAAACTCTGGTAGTGACCGTCAGGCTTTGAACCAAGAAGTCGAGGCTCTGGTGGCAGAAATAAACAGGATCGCTGGATCAACGCAGTTTAACGGACAAAACATCCTTAATGGCAATCTTTCTGAGCTTAATTTTCAGGTCGGAGCGAACCAAGGGCAGGTGATTACCGTAGACGGCGTGGATAGTCGCGGTGATCAGTTGGGCGCGCGAGTTTCCACTAGCGGTTCGGTCAGCGGCACAGACGTAGCAGCTATTGCTGACTTAGTCATCGAAGGCACAGACATTGATACGTCGGCTGCGACGACGGCATCAGATGTGGTCGATGCCATCAATAAGCAGTCAGGAACTACGGGCGTCTCTGCCTCACTGGGCAACAGTGTCGAAACGAGTGATTTGGCCGGAGTTTTGAGTTCTGGTGCAGCAGCTGCCGACGGAGAGATCACGATCAATGGCACAAACATCGTTACCGCTAGTGAAACAACCGGCACTGGCGTCGATCTTGTGCAGACAGCGGCGAATATTAATGCACTGTCCGACAAGACCGGTGTAACTGCAACGCTCGCTAATGGTGACGCAGAGCTACGTCTGTCCAACACTACTGGAGAGACAATCAAGGTCTCAGGCGCAAATTTTGACGGTGGTACCCCAGAAAATTACTACGCTGGAATTGAGCTGGCTGGCGAGGTTTCAGATTCAGATTTTAATGTAACTGCCACTACCTTTGGCGTCCAGAATTCGGGAACAGCAATAGGTGCTTTGCAAGCCAACCAAACTGTCAATGATGTCAGTGTTCTCGATCGAGAAAAGGCTGGCGAAGCAATTCAAACTATTGATTTTGCGCTTGACAAGGTTAACAGCCTTAGAGCTGAGTTGGGCGCTGTTCAGAACCGGTTCGAGTCAACCATTTCTAACATTGCATCAACCTCCCAAAACCTGAGCGCCGCCAACAGTCGTATCCTGGACGCTGACTTCGCGGCAGAAACTGCCAACCTGGCTAAGTCCCAGGTCCTCCAGCAGGCTGGTATCTCGGTACTGGCGCAGGCCAATGCCCGCCCGCAGCAGGTTCTGTCCCTCCTGCAGTAATCGGGGCATAGCGGTAAAAGCCGGGGCTTTCGGGCCCCGGTTTAACGCCGTTTGAGGATAGCGAGGTAAAGCTATGAATGACGTTAACCTGAATAGCCCGGATCTGAAGCTGGTTCGTTCCAGTGAGCAAGCTCCGGTTAGGGCAATGTCGTCATCTCAGGCCGAGGGCAGGAATGCCTCAGCCCAGGTTGCGCCGTCATCAGCTGAGCGTACGGACCGTGTTCAGTCTCCCACCCAGGATGAGGAGCCTTCGAAAGCCGAGCGGCTTGAGAAGCGCAACGAAGCCCGGCGGGAGCAACTGGATGACGCGGTGTCGCAGCTGAACGATTTTGTTCAGAGCGTTCAGCGGGATTTGCAGTTCGAAGTGAATAATGATTTGGGGCAGACGGTTGTGAGAGTGGTTGATCAGTCTACCCAGAAAGTTATTCGGCAGATTCCGGATGAGGTGGCATTGAGGTTGGCAGAGAACTTGCAGCAGGACGAACCGCTGACGTTGTTTAATATCAAGGTGTGAAGGCTTTCCGCTTTTGCCGCTGACTTAAATGACGGATTATCAGCACCGCCTTACCCGAGAGGGGCCGGCGGTGTTCTGCGTTTTGGGGAGGGTTTTGGTGGCTCTCCCCGGCCCTCTCCGGCAAGGGGTGCAGGCTATAAATTTCGAGGGGTGCGGTAAAGTTTTGCCGCTTGCTGCCGCTAAGTATTACAGCATATTGATTCGCCCCCTTGAGGAGGCATGGTTATGGCAGGTATTTCATCGTTAGGCGTTGGTTCCGGGGTGTTGAACGCGGATCTGGTTGACCAGTTGGTTGCCGCCGAGCGTAAGCCGACGGAAACGCGGCTTACCCGGGAGACACAACAGACTGAAGCCTTGTTGTCAGCTTACGGCAAGCTGCGCAGTGCGGTTACCGAGTTGCGCCTGCCAATGCGACAGCTGAGCTCGCCGGACAACCTGAAGGCGTTCTCTGCCACCTCTACCAATGAAAATATCGGCGTTTCGGTTGATAGCACCAAAGCCAGTCGCGGTACCTACAGCGTAGAGGTGACCAGTCTGGCGTCGGCGCAGGCGTTGGCTTCTCGGACGGCGTTTGCCGACCGGGATTCCACCAGCGTTGGCCAGGGTACGTTACAGCTTTCGGTGGGTGACAAGGTTACCGATATCACGATTGATAACAGTAACGACACGCTGCAGGGCCTGGCGAATGCCATCAACGAGGCGAATGCAGGCGTGTCTGCCGGGGTGATCGATACCGGTAGCGGCTACCAGTTGGTGATGTCTGCTGATGAAACCGGCACAGCCAATGCTGTCAGCATCTCGGTCACGGGTGATACTGGTGGCACCAATACGGATGACCAAGGTCTTTCCCGCTTCGCGTTTAATACTGGCATGGATGCCGGTTCCGGCCTGCAGGAAACCATTGCCGCCAATGATGCGGTGATGAAGATCAATGGCATCGACGTCACGCGTTCCAGCAATACCTTCGAAAACGTCATCGATGGCCTGACTTTCGATATCAAGGACAAAGGTACGTCTACTGTCAGCGTGAATCAGGATCTGGGCGCGGTTTCCGATCGGGTTCAGGGCTTCGTAGACAAGTTCAATGGTTTGCAGTCCACCATCGACAGTCTTGCAGGTTTCAACTCCGAATCGGGCCAGGGCAGCCTGCTGACCGGGGATTCTACAGTGCGCGGGATCCAGAACCAGTTGCGCAACATTCTGACCCGCGTGGTGCCGGGTATGGAGAACGCCAGTGTGCGCAGCCTGGCGGATGTGGGTATTACCACGAATTTTGAAACCGGCGGCCTTGAGTTTGATCGGGCCAGGTTTGAAGAAAAGCTTAAGGCAAACCCGGACGATGTAACCGCGCTTTTTGCCGAGCAGGGCAGAACAACGGACAGTCAGGTCGAGTTCGTGCGAAGCGGCTTGGATACAGCGCCTGGTAAGTACGACATTAACGTAACCCAGCCGGCGACACGGGGCCAGTTGGTAGCTGGCGCGGCACTGGGGGCAGGGCCTTTTCAAATTGATGCCAGTAATGATGAGTTGTCACTGTCGGTCAACGGTGACCTTGCGGTTAATCTACAGCTCACCCAGGGTGCGGACATCTCCCAACAGGCATTGTTGGATGACATTCAGGCACAACTCGATTCGAATAATGCATTGAATGCAGCCGGGGTATCGATCCAGGCTGGACTCGATGAGAATGGCAGACTGGCGTTCACCTCTTCCGAGTATGGCAATGAATCAAGTGTATCGCTGACATCAGCTGAAGGCGCGGCTACGTTCGGCCTTGGCACGACCACCAGCACCGATGGCAGGGATGTGGCGGGCACCATTGATGGCCGAGCTGCGGAAGGCGATGGGCAAGTGCTTTTCCTTGGCAGCGGTAACGGTGGCGCTTCGGGGTTGCAGGTAAGAATTCTTGGTGATCAGGCCGGCAGCCGTGGTTCCATCCAGTTTATCGAGGGTGTTGGCGAGCGTACGGTGGATCTGGTCACCAACATGGTTGGTGCCGGTGGTGCTATTGAATCCCGCACCGATAGTCTCAACCGGGAACTGGAGCAGATACAGGATAGCCGAGTACGGCTGGAAGAACGTATCACGTCGTATCGCGAGCGCCTGGTCAGTCAGTTTTCAGCTGCGGATTCGCTGATATCCCAATTGAACAGCACTCGCGACTACGTCACCCAGCAGCTTGCTGCATTGGCACCGCAGAACAATCGCAACAATAATTGATGATTATTGCTTGAAGAGCGAACAACGAGGTCATATATGAACGGTTTACAGGCTTACCAGCGGGTCAACACCCAAACCAGCATCACTGATGCCGATCCCCACAAGCTGATCCACCTGCTCTATAACGGAGCCCTGGAGCGCATCAACATGGCCAAGGCCCGGATGCAGGCCAAGGATTACGAGGGTAAGGGCAAGCTGATTTCCAAGGCCATTGAAATTATTGGCGGCCTTCGTGGCTTCCTGGATTTTGAAAAAGGCGGCGATCTGGCGTTGCGCCTGGAATCGCTTTACGACTACATGGAGCGCACCCTGTTCCAGGCCAATGCCAAAAACGACGTCGCCAAACTGGACGAAGTGGCAGACCTGCTTCGCTCCATCAAGGAAGGCTGGGACGGTATTCGCGAAGAGGCCGCCTCACTGCAGCAGCAGGCAGTGTGATTGCGCCCGGCTAGCCGAACGCCGGTATTGATGGCCGGATGGTTTCTGATCGTGCTCACGGCTCTGCAAGCCTCTCCTGCCTTTGCTGCGGAGCAGAATGGCCAGGAGCCAGTGACCTTCTCTATTCCCGATGTCTGGCCCTGGGGCTACGAAGACGATGGTGGTCAGCAAAAGGGCAGCCTGATTGAGGTTGTCGATCGGCTTTCCGAGATAACCGGTATTCCCGTGATACCCCAATTAAGACCGCTACGGCGCGCAATCGTTGAGCTACGATCCGGTGCCGCGAACTTCAGTATTCTGTTTCAGAGCCCTGAGCTGGATATTGAGGCGGTCAACGTGTCTTCGGTGTCCGAAGTGAACATTCTGTTGGCTGCGATGGCATACTCCGATTACCCGTTGACGCTGGCGGCATTGAAGGGGAAACGGGTGGCGTATATTCGCGGGACTTACCTTGGCGAGGCCTTTGAGGCAGACACTGACGTTTTGAAGGTTCCGGTAAACGCCGTCAGCCAGGCGTTAGAGTTGCTCACGGTGGGGCGGATCTCCGCAATACTGGCCAGTGACCACAACATTTACCGGACTTTGTCATCCCTGAATATGAGTCGGGACACGTTGCGCTACAAACAGCATGTTCCCGGCCTGACCGGCACGCTTTACATGTCCCGGGCCGCAAGCCGGCCAGAAGCGGCTCGCAAGTTCAGTGCTGCCCTGGAGCGGATGCAGGCAGATGGCGAACTCCGTGAGATCTTTTATGGCAAGGTTGAGAGCGCCTACAAACCGGCCACCCTCCTGTCCGTCCAATAGCCATTCCCCCCGCTGTCCCGTACAATACGCTGCTTATTTTCGATACATCCATTCTGTTCAGTCTGGAGCAAGGGCATGTCTGATATTAAAAAGGTGGTTCTGGCCTATTCCGGTGGCCTGGATACCTCGGTAATCGTTCGTTGGTTGCAGGATACCTATGAGTGCGAGGTGGTAACCTTTACCGCCGACATCGGCCAGGGCGAGGAAGTGGCCCCGGCACGCACCAAGGCCGAGGCGTTGGGGGTCAAGGAAATCTATATTGAGGACCTGCGCGAGGAGTTCGTGCGCGACTACGTGTTCCCGATGTTCCGCGCCAACACCATTTATGAAGGGGAGTACCTGCTGGGTACCTCCATCGCTCGTCCGCTGATCTCTCGTCGTCTGATCGAGATTGCCAATGAAACCGGTGCCGATGCGATCTCCCACGGTGCGACCGGCAAGGGCAACGACCAGGTGCGGTTTGAGCTGGGTGCCTATGCCCTGAAGCCGGGAGTGAAGGTGATTGCACCCTGGCGCGAGTGGGATCTGAATTCCCGTGAAAAGCTGCTGGCCTACTGTGAGGAACGCAACATTCCGGTGGAGATGAAGAAGGGCAAGTCCCCTTACTCCATGGACGCGAACCTGCTGCACATTTCCTACGAAGGCATGAACCTGGAAGATCCCTGGGCGGAAGCCGAGGAAGACATGTGGCGCTGGAGCGTGTCTCCGGAAGCGGCTCCGGAAACACCGACCTACATCGAACTGACCTACAAGCAGGGTGATATCGTGGCCATCGATGGTCAGGAGATGAAGCCTCACGTGGTGCTGGAAACCCTGAACAAGGTGGCAGGCGATAACGGTATTGGGCGTCTGGACATTGTCGAGAACCGTTACGTGGGCATGAAGTCCCGCGGCTGCTACGAGACCCCGGGCGGTACCGTGATGCTGCGGGCCCACCGTGCCATCGAGTCCATTACCCTGGACCGGGAAGTGGCACACCTGAAAGACAGCATCATGCCGCGTTACGCGGAGGTGATTTACAACGGTTACTGGTGGTCACCGGAGCGCGAGGCGCTGCAGGCGCTGATCGATCAGACCCAGACCTATGTCAACGGCACCGTGCGGTTGAAGCTCTACAAGGGCAATGTGGATGTGGTCGGGCGTAAGTCTGACGATTCGCTGTTTGATGAGAAGATTGCGACCTTTGAGGAAGATCAGGGAGCGTATGACCAGAAGGATGCGGAAGGCTTTATCAAACTGAATGCGCTTCGGTTGCGGATTGCGGCTGGTAAAGGTCGCAAGCTCTAAAACTGATGGTGTGCCGAGCATCGGTGCCTGAGCAAGGCCGGTGCAGGCTTTCAGAAAATGCCCGTGGATACGTCCCTGTAGGGCTCGGTCGCGCCATCCCTGGCGCTCCACGTTTCTGAAAGCCTGCACCGGCCTTGCTCGTTTGAGCTTGGGGTTGACGCCGTTAACTGTTGGGCCAGTGCAAGAACTTGTTTCGGGGCAAATTCCGGGCATAAAAAAGCCAGCTAAGAAGCTGGCTAAGAAACAAGGAAAGAACGATAGAGTGCCTGAAGAATTCCTTAATCCTGCGGACTTTTCCCCATTTGGCGGCGGAGGTACAACCCGGCCCCTCCGCCATGGGGGATACTGCTTAAATCCACCCTTGCAGAATAGAATCTTTGCGTGAGGGAGTCTGTTTGTGATGTGTGTCGGGGTGTTACGGAGTGTGTGCCTGCCGTGGGTGCATTGTTATTGCGACTCGCCAGTTCATTGCCAGATGCGGTACTGCTCCGGTATTGGTATGCTTTCGCACCACGAAAAATCTGTGCATCCATGCAAAGAGTGAGAACACGCCATGCCTTCTTTTGACATAGTTTCTGAAATCGATATGCATGAAGTCACCAACGCCGTTGACCAGGCCAAACGCGAGCTGGGCAATCGCTGGGATTTCAAGAATGTAGAAGCGGATATCGAGCTGGACGATAAAGGCATCACCATTAGTGCCGAGCAGGAGTTCCAGCTGGAACAGCTGATGGACATGCTGAGAATGGCCTTTGCCAAACGCAATATCGATACCCGTGCGCTGTCTGAAAAGGGTGAGAGCAAGTCCGGCAAACTGGTCAAGCAGCACCTGGAGCTGAAGCAGGGCATTGAAGCGGATATGGCCAAGAAGATTGTGAAAATGATCAAGGATGGCAAGCTCAAGGTCCAGACCAGCATCGAGGGCGACAAGGTGCGGGTAAAAGGCAAGAAGCGTGACGATCTGCAAACGGCCATTGCGCTGCTGAAAGAAGCCGAGCTGGACGTGCCCCTGCAATTCAACAATTTCCGCGACTGACCCCGGGGGCGAACCATCTTATCCAGCAGCAACCTGGCTCTGCTCAGGGAAACCGTTTACACCTATACCCGCTGGCAGGTCATCGCACTTCTGTTTCTGGGCTTTTCCGCGGGCCTGCCGTTTCTGCTGGTGTTCTCCACCCTGAACGCGCGGCTGGCGGATGTGGGGGTGGAAACCGCCACCATCGGCTTTTTCAGCTGGCTGGGGATTACCTACTCCATCAAGGTGTTCTGGGCCCCGGTGGTGGACCGGGTGAAGCTGCCCATTCTCGACAGACTTCTTGGCAAACGTCGTAGCTGGATATTGCTGGCCCAGGCCGGCATAGCCACTGGTCTTTACCTCATGGCTCATGTGGATGCCACCGCAGCGCCGGAAATGATGGCGTTCTGTGGTCTGTTGGTGGCGTTTTCCTCTGCCACCCAGGATGTGGCCATCGATGCCTACCGCATCGAGATTGCCGAGGAACGGCTGCAGGCGGCATTGGCGGCGACCTATATATTCGGTTATCGCCTGGCGCTGCTGGTGGCCGGAGCAGGGGCGTTGTATCTGGCGGAGTTCTGGTCCTGGCAGGTGTCTTACGAAGTGATGGCGCTGTTGGTCGGTGTGGGCATGGCGACAGTCTTGATCGTGCGGGAACCGACGGTCAATCATTTTGCCGCCGCCCAGGATATTGCGGAAAAGATCGAACACGAAGCCGGCAAGCGGACCCACCTGAATCCCCGTTTGGCGCGCTTTATTGGCTGGTTCTATGCCGCGGTGGCCGGGCCGTTCCTGGATTTCTTCCGCCGCTACAAGGAACTGGCGATCCTGATCCTGGTGATGGTGGCGGTCTACCGCATATCGGACATCGCCATGGGCGTCATGGCCAATCCTTTCTATCTGGATTTCATGGGCTTTTCCAAAACCCAGGTGGCGGATGTCACCAAGATCTTCGGCTTCTTCATGACCATTGCCGGCTCCCTGGTGGGCGGCGTGCTGGTGGTGCGTTATGGTGTGCGCAAGATACTGCTCACCGGTGCCATCATGACGGCGGCCACCAATCTGCTGTTTGTGGTTCTGGCGCAATACCCTCCGAATATCTCCACCCTGGCGCTGGTGGTCAGCGCCGATAACCTCAGCGGCGGCATCGCCAACGTGGCACTCATCGCCTGGCTCTCCAGCATGACCAGCGCGGCGTTCACGGCAACCCAGTACGCACTGTTCAGTTCGCTGATGACCTTGCCCGGCAAGTTTATCGGGGGTTTCTCCGGCATTGTTGTGGCCGGTTTCGGCTACGGGGAGTTCTTCCTGGTGGCTGGTCTGATGGGCATACCCGCAATACTCTTGGCCTGGTTCATGATCCGCAAAGGCGAACGCCTGGATGCCTTGGCGCCCCGTAACGAAGAAGTCGACGGCGAACCTAGTAGGTCGGGTCAGGCGCAGGCTTAATCCGACACTTTATAGCTTGATGGTTCGGGTGGCTGGCCCGGCGGTGGGGGTGCCTTTTCTTTGGAAAAAGAACTCGCTTCGTTCAGACACCTTTTTCTGGCAGAAAAGACACCCCCACCTCCGGACCGATTCCGGCTCTGCCGGTATCGTGGGCTTTTTCTGGGTCGGGCAAAGCCGTAATCTGACATCCCAGTTTCCAGTAAAACTTAAGATCCAGGTTGTATGAACGAACCGACCAAAGACGAGAAAATCTGGCAAGTCGTCGCCGCTATCCCTGTTGGTAAAGTTGCCAGTTACGGCCAGGTTGCTCACATGGCCGGGTTGGGGCGGCAGGCCCGGTATATCGGCAAGGCCCTGGGGAAACTTCCCTCCGGACATTCCATTCCCTGGTATCGGGTGATCAGAAGTGATGGCAAGATCGCATTTCCAGTGGGTAGTGAGGCGTTCGAAGTGCAGGCCCAGAGTTTGCGGGCGGAAGGCGTTCTGGTTGTCGATGGACAGGTGTTGATACGGCAGTTTGGGTGGCGGCCGTAGGCTCCGGGCGAAAGAGCCAATGTCTGATCGGTCTGGGGGTGGGATTCTCTTTTCTGCCAGAAAAAGGTGTCTGAGCGAAGCGAGTTCTTTTTCCAAAGAAAAGAGAATTCCACCCCCGGGCCAGCCCCAAAGGCCCAATCGATAAAGGTCAGCCCCAAAGGACCAGCCCCAACCCGCAGGCAAATGTTTACAGCCGAAGAGCGCCATCAACCTCAAGCATACGGCCTGACATGTAGTCGTTTTCGAAGATGAACGCCGCGGCGGAGGCGATCTCTTCCGGCTTGCCCATGCGCTTCAGGGGAATGCTGGCGGTCATTCTTTCCAGGGCTTCGGGTTTCATGGAGGCGGTCATTTCGGTCTCGATAAAGCCGGGGGCAATGCCCATGCAACGGATGCCGTAGCGGGCGAGTTCTTTGGCCCAGACCGGAACCAGTGCCGAGACACCGGCCTTGGCGGCGGAGTAGTTGCTCTGGCCCATGTTGCCGGCGCGGGCAATGGAGGCGATGTTAATGATCACGCCTTCGTTGCCGTTGTTGATCATCTGGGTGGCTGCCTCGCGGCCGCACAGGAAGACGCCGGTCAGGTTCACGTCAATCACCGCCTGCCACTGGGACAGTTCCATGCGCTTCTCGACTTTGCCTTCTTTCGCTTTTACCAACAGCCCGTCCCGGAGAATGCCGGCATTGTTGACCAGGCCATTAAGCTGGCCGAAATCCGCCACGATGGCGGCAAAGGTTTTCTCGACGTCTTCTTCTTTCGCCACGTTGCAGATGTAGGTTTTGGCGTCGCCACCGGCTTTGTCGCACGCTGCGGCTGTTTCTTCGAGCTTTTCGGGCATCAGGTCGATCAGTGCCAGTCGGGCTCCCTTGGCGGCCAGATGTTCTGCCATGGCACGGCCAAGGCCCTGGCCGCCGCCGGTAATCGCAATCACGGAATCTTGAAGTTTCATGTTTTGCCCTAAGGTAGTGGAGAAATGGTGGGTCCGAGTATACCACTGCTTTGTTACAACCGCCGCAACCAGGCACAGCGCACTCCCGGGAGGCTCTTTTGGGCGTTTTTCTTTTTTTATTCATCGTCATGCCCATTGTGGAGATGACGATTCTGATCAAGGTGGGAACTCTCATTGGAGCCCTGAACACCGTCGGTCTGGTTTTGCTGACGGCGGTTATCGGTGCCGCCCTGCTGCGTCAGCAGGGCCTTGCCACCTTATTGAAAGCCAATCAGCGGCTCAACAGCGGTGAACTGCCGGCGCGGGAAGTGGCCGAAGGCCTGATTCTGGCGGTGGGCGGCGCTCTGCTGCTGACGCCCGGCTTTGTGACCGACACCATCGGTTTCCTGTGCCTGATTCCCGGTTCCCGCCACTGGCTCGCAGCCCAGGCCCTCAAACGCATGGTGGTAGCAGGCCAGGGCGGCAGCTTCACATTTACCGCGGGGCAACGAGGGCCTTTTGGTGATGGCGAAAGTCCGTTCGGCCGACAGCGTCCTTTTGACCGCCAGGGGCCGTTCGACCGCAATGGCGATATCATCGAAGGCGAGTACCGGGATGAGACCGAGCACGATCATCAGCGGCTGGATCGCGGGGATGACGATTCAGAGCAAAAAAAGTGAAAATTTTTTTTGCCAACTATTGAAAACCAATACGCTACCCCCACATAGGTCACACGAGTTCGCTGCGGGCCAATAACCGCTGTAAAACAGTTGGTTAAAAGCCCCGGCTTTTAACGCAACCATCATTGCCAAACCTAACCTGACATTGGAGATATCGAGCAATGAAGATACGTCCGCTACACGATCGTGTTGTCGTGCGCCGTAAGGAAGAAGAAGAGAAAACAGCTGGTGGCATCGTACTGCCGGGCAATGCCAAGGAGAAGCCATCCCAGGGCGAAGTAATCGCCGTAGGCAATGGCCGTATTCTCGACAATGGCGAAACCCGTGCACTGGCGGTCAAGGTTGGTGACACCGTGGTCTTTGGCCAGTATGCCGGTAACACCGTGAAGATAGACGGCGAAGACCTGCTCATCATGAGCGAAAACGACATTTTCGGCGTTCTCGAATAAACATTCGATGACGTAGCAATCCGATTGAATACTCAAATTGGGTTTAACGAACAGGAATAGAAGACATGGCAGCAAAAGACGTTAGATTCGGTGACAGCGCCCGTAAACGTATGGTTCAGGGCGTTAACGTTCTGGCAGACGCAGTTAAGGTAACCCTCGGCCCGAAAGGCCGTAACGTGGTTCTGGACAAGTCCTTTGGCGCACCCACCGTCACTAAAGATGGTGTATCTGTGGCCAAGGAAATCGAGCTGAAAGACAAGTTCGAGAACATGGGTGCCCAGATGGTCAAGGAAGTTGCTTCCCAGACCAACGACACCGCTGGTGACGGCACCACCACTGCGACTGTTCTGGCGCAGGCTATCGTTCGGGAAGGCATCAAGGCAGTTACTGCCGGCATGAACCCGATGGATCTGAAGCGTGGCATCGACAAGGCGACCATCGCCGCCGTACAGGCGATCCGTGATCTGTCCAAACCCTGCGATGACAATCGCAACATCGCTCAGGTAGGCACCATCTCCGCCAACGGCGACGAGACCATCGGCAAGCTTATTGCTGACGCGATGGAAAAAGTCGGCAAAGAAGGCGTTATTACCGTTGAGGAAGGCCGTGGCCTGGAAGACGAGCTTGATGTCGTTGAAGGCATGCAGTTCGACCGTGGCTTCCTGTCGCCGTACTTCATCAACAACCAGGAAAACATGTCCACTGAGCTGGATGACCCTTACATCCTGCTGGTTGACAAGAAGATCTCCAACATCCGCGAACTGCTGCCGGTGCTGGAATCTGTCGCCAAGGCTGGCAAGCCGCTGATGATTATCGCCGAGGACATCGAAGGCGAAGCGCTGGCAACTCTGGTTGTCAACAACATGCGCGGTATCGTGAAAGTGGCCGCCGTGAAGGCCCCCGGTTTTGGTGACCGTCGCAAGGAAATGCTGCAGGACATCGCGATTCTGAGCGGTGGCACTGTGATTTCCGAGGAAGTCGGCCTGACTCTGGAGAACACCACTCTGGATGATCTGGGCACTGCCAAGCGCATCAATATCACCAAGGAAAACACCACCATCATCGATGGCGCCGGTGCCCAGGCTGATATCGAAGCCCGCGTTGAGCAGATCCGCAAGCAGATCGAAGACAGCTCTTCCGACTACGACAAGGAAAAGCTCCAGGAGCGCGTAGCCAAGCTGGCTGGCGGTGTTGCCGTCATCAAGGTTGGCGCCGGTTCCGAAGTGGAAATGAAAGAGAAGAAAGCCCGCGTTGAAGACGCCCTGCACTCTACCCGCGCTGCGGTTGAAGAGGGTGTTGTACCGGGCGGTGGTGTTACCCTGATCCGCGCTATTGCAGCGTTGGACAAGGTTGATGCCATCAACGAAGAGCAGAAGGCTGGCGTGAACATTCTGCGCCGTGCCATGGAAGCTCCGCTGCGCCAGATCGTGACCAACGCCGGTGGCGAAGCCTCCGTTGTTGTGAACAAGATCCTGGAAGGCACTGGTGCCTATGGCTATAACGCCTCCACCGAAGAGTTCGGTGACATGCTGGAGATGGGTATCCTTGACCCGGCCAAAGTCACCCGTTCTGCCCTGCAGGCGGCCGCTTCCGTGGCTTCCCTGATCATCACCACCGAGGCGATGATTGCGGACGAGCCGGAAGAAGAAGGCGCCGGCGGCGGTATGCCGGACATGGGTGGCATGGGCGGAATGGGAGGCATGGGCGGCATGATGTGATGCCGGCCTGCTCCGGACCATCCCTCATACCCTGAGGAATGGTCCCCGCAAACCCTGAAAACCCCGCGTTGGTTCACACTAACGCGGGGTTTTTTGTGTTTTTGTCATGAACTTGCGAAATGGCTTTGCTAGACTCGGCAACCGTCCTTCCCTCTTTGTGACGCTGTATGACAGAAACCCCGGCAAAAGCCTTTCTCAGACCCGGCAAAGTGTTCCTGCTGACTCTTGTCGGTGTGCTGGTCTATCTGGTGGCGCTGGTGGTTCTGGTTCCTGCCGGGTGGTTATGGCATCAGGCTTCGGCCCACGTTCAGCTGCCGCCGGAAGTACAGGTCCGGCAAGTGTCCGGCAAGGCCTGGTCGGGTGTGGCCGGTGCCGTAGTGGCAGGCTATCCTGTTCGCCTGGAGTGGCAACTGGGTATGCCGTCACTCTCCAGGCTGTCATTGCCGGCATCCTTCTCACTGGCGTCGTCACAATCCTCGGTTGATGGCCGTGTCAGTGTCGACTGGCAGGGAGGGGGTACCCTGGAGGCAAGCGGCAGGCTGGCCGTGGCCGAGTTCGAGGACCTGATCCGGCGCAGTGGAGGCGCGGTGATCGAAGGGGATGTCACCATTGATCGGCTGGAACTGGCCTGGCAAGACGGCCGTGTCACCAGCGCTGACGGAGTCGGTCGCTGGGCGGGCGGTTCCGTGTCATGGCCCATGGGTAACAGCACCGGGCAGGCAACCTTTCCGCCGATGCAGGCGACCCTCGACAGCACCGCTGACGGCGTTGCCCTGATGATTGCCCGGCAGGGTGGTGATGGCCCGGCGGCTGAGGTCGACATAAGCTGGAACGGCATGATGGATTTGCAGGTATACAAGCGCATGGTGGATCTGGCCGGGCAACCGTGGTCGGAGTCGGCAGCGCCCGGTGATATGGTATTCCGGGTGCGGCAACCGCTGATTCCGGGAGGTGCCCTGTGATGGCCGCTGTATCCACGTCGGGAAGCCAGAGATTTGCGCGCCTGCTGGCCAATCTGTTGCTGGTTGCACTGGTGGTTTATCTCGCGTGGGTACTGGCGCAGACGACCTGGCTGGTCGCGTGGGATGAGCGCCCGGTTGCCGTGGCCGCCTCAGCGACCGCTCCAAGACACCTGCAACCCCTGGCCGCCCATCAGATCTTTGGCAGGGCCGAGGGACAGGCCAGAGTGGCGGAGGTGGTTCGCCGCTCGGCGCCGGAAACCCGGCTCAACCTCAGGCTTCAGGGCGTCATGGTAGCAGAGCGGCCGGAGGACTCCGGTGCTATAGTGGCGGGAAGCAATGGCGTTACCGAACATTATCGCGTGGGGGATGTGCTGCCCGGCAACGCAGAGCTCGCGGAAGTGGAACCCGGCCGGGTGCTGATTCGCCGAAACGGACAATACGAAAGCCTGACCTTTGATGATGAGGTCCCCGCAGACATGGTGGAGGATGTGGCGGAAGAACCGGTAGCCTCATCGCCCGAACAGTTCCTCAGTGATGCCCGGGAACAGCTCGACTCCCAGGGCGTTGCCGCGCTCGTTCCCTATGGTCTGAGCCCGGCGGGCGATGACGGCAGCTCCGGTTACTTTTACGATGGCTCCAACGCCATGCTCAGTGCCGTGGGGCTCAGGGCAGGGGATGTGATTACCGCCGTTAACGGCCAGCGCCTGGGCGACCTTGAACAGGATATGATGCTTTTCGAAAACTGGCGGTCCGAGCCGCAGCTGGACATTGAAATTGAACGGGACGGTTCCATTCTGACCGTCAGCTATGCCATACCCGAACAGTGGCGCTGAACAGATTTACCAATACAGGACATGAACGCCAGATGCTGAACCACAGATCCAATCTTTTCCGGGCTTTCGTTGTAGCCCTGTTGCTGCCCCTGATGTCTGTTGCTTACGGGCAGGAGGAAACCTGGCGACTAAACCTCAAGGATGCCGATATCCGCGCGTTTGTGACCCAGGTGGCCGATATCACCGGTTACAGCTTCGTGGTGGACCCCAGGGTCAAGGGCAAGGTGACGGTGCTGTCCAGTGCGCCCATGAACAAGGACGAAATCTACGATCTGTTTCTGGCGGTGCTCCAGGTCCATGGCTTTACTGCCATTCCCGGGGAAGAGGTGATCAAGGTGGTGCAGCAGGTGGATGCCAAGCAGTCCGCCGAATCCCTGGACCGGTTCACCGAGGTTCCGTCGGAGCAACTGATTACCCGCGTTATCCAGGTTGATAATGCCAATGCTCTGGAGTTGGTGCCTATTCTACGGCCCCTGGTGGCGAAATACGGTCATCTGGCCGGTGTCGCCGCGGCCAATGCTCTTATTGTCAGCGATCATTCGGCCAACATTCGTCGTATCGAGCAGATCGTCAGGGAGCTGGACAGCCCGTCCAAGTACGAAGTGGAAGTGATTCAGCTGGAGGAGGCCTGGGTCGGCGACATGGTCGAGCTGCTGCAGGAGCTGGCCCCGGATGAGCTGGGACAGGCCGGCCGTGAGAACGCGGCCCGCAAGTACAGCGTCACCGCGGACGAGCGCAGCAACCGGCTGATTCTTCGCGGTGATGAAACCTTCCGCGACAAGATGCGCACCCTGATCAGAAAACTCGATCAGCCATCGGCCACCGGCGGCACCACCAAGGTCATCCGCCTGAGCCACGCCGATGCGGAAAATCTCACGGAAATTCTCAAGGGCGTGATGGGCGAGCTGGCGAGAGAGTCTTCCGGTGCCGGCAGCTCCGCCGCCGGCGGTGGGTCTTCCGCTAGCCGCAATTCCGGTTTTGCGGTCTTTGCCGATGAGGGCCTGAACGCGCTTGTGATCCGTGGCGAACCATCGATGATGCAGGAAGCCGAGCAGGTTGTTCAGGCCCTGGATGTGCGGCGCGCTCAGGTGATGATTGAAGCGGCCATTGTAGAGATCAGCGATTCGCTGGGGCAGGATCTGGGCGTTCAATTTGCCGTTGGCGATGAATCAGGCGGTTCCACGCCCGTGGCAGGTAGTAATTTTGACAACGTCGGTCGCAGTCTCGGCGACGTGTTGGGCGCCATTTTGTCCGAGTCGTTCCTGTCGCCCGCCGTGGGTGGCATTACGGTGGGTGCTGGGCAACGCAATGAAGATGGCGTGTCCTGGGGTGTACTGCTTCAGGCGCTGTCGACATCTGCGGCGGCGAACCTTTTGTCGACACCGAGCATCATCACTCTGGATAACCAGGAGTCGGAAATTATCGTGGGTCAGAACGTGCCTTTCCGTACCGGGCAATCCACGGTGACCGGTGATGGCACCACCAATCCTTTCACCACCATCGAACGCCGGGATATCGGCCTGACCCTTAAAGTGACGCCAACCATCAGCGCAGACGGCCTGGTGCGCCTGGTGGTGGAGCAGACCACCGAAAATATTGCGGACAGTGTCGAGTCCGCCTCGGATATCATCACCAACAAGCGGGAGATCAAGACCACCGTGCTGGCGGATGACGGGGAGACCATCGTTCTCGGCGGCCTGACTACTGACGATCTTCAGATCAATAAGAGCAAAGTTCCTTTTCTGGGGGACATTCCCGTGCTGGGACGGCTGTTCTCGTCGGAGTCTGAGCGTCGGGTGAAGCGTAACCTGCTGGTGTTCCTGAGGCCCACCATCATGCTCGGCAAGGCGGAGTCGATTGCGGCCACGGATGAGAAATTCGAGAGCCTGTGGGAGATCAATCTCGGGGTGCGCCGTAAGCTCGGATTGCCAGACCCTGACAGCCCGCCGACAAAAGACTCCCTGTTCAACCCCCGGCTGGACTGAGCCCTTGCCGGTGCCGCCCCGGGATTAAGCCCTGAGCGGCGGCATCGGGCAGTCGAGCTGGTCTGCAACAAGGCGGATCAGCTCGTATTCGCGGGTATTGACCCTGCCGTCTGCCAGCACGCAATGGCCACAAGCATCGATAATGCCGGGTTTGAGCAGGGGTGAAAGGCTGTTAAGGGCCATCAGTGCCTGCCTCAGCTGTGTCACTGATACCTCGGTAAGCAGCTCCGGCTTCCTTCCTTTCGACAGAAAACCGCCCATGGCCTCGTTAAAGAGCGTCTGTCTGTTTTCGTTATCGTCCGCTCCTGCTCTGGCCATCAGACTGAACACGATCTGTAAGGGCACTGTCACTGGCCGGTAGCTGCGGTAACGCACCGGCACGACCCGCGCTGAGTCACCGGCCAGATGGCGACGAAGAAAGGTGTGCATGGCCAGCTCGAACAGGCTCAGGCGATTGTCGGCCCTGATCAGGGTTTCGGTGGCTGATATCAGCAGGCTGCGCTCGTCCGGGTCCAGTTTGCGCAGGGCCGGCATGGCCAGTTCCAGTACCGGAAACCGCACACTCTGGCCCAGCGCTTCCAGGGTCGGAAGCAGTTTGTCGAGCAACTCGGAGTTGGGGGCAAAGATCGAGCCGGCTTCAATCAGCGCCAGGCGCTGAACTCTGGACCGGGCTGGCAACTGGGCGATCAGCAGCGCGTAGCACAGCTGGATAGCGCCAGCGCGGGTGTACAGCAGGTTGCGGAAGGTGGCAGGCAGGCTGTTCAGGAGCGCTACCGCATAGTCTTCGCTGTGCCGGTTAACAGTGCCCACACTGTCCGAGAGGTTTTGCGGCGGCCGGCTGTTGAGTGGCGACGTATGACCGCTGCCGAATCCGGCTGCGGCCTCCGGAAGTACAGAGCCCGATGGGGCCGAACCCGCGGATCGAATTGCACCCGCCGGCTCAGTGTCCCGCAGACGGCTGCGAAGCCGCGCGAACAGGCCGGGCTGGATGGCTTCGATGCGCTCCCGGACCGGCGGGTGGGACGCGAGCAGGGCACTGAATTTCATGCGGGTGCTTTCGCCAAAACACATGTGGTTCATGTCGCTGCCGTGGCTGGTGGTGTCAAGGTAGCCTCCTTTGAGGCCGATCTTGAACAGGGCTCCGCCAATACCCTCGGGATTGCGGGTGAACTGCACGGCCGAGGCGTCCGCCAGCATTTCCCGCTGCCGTGACACTGCTGACTGGATCAGCCGGCCAAAGAAGACGCCCACATACCCGATCACCAGCAGTGCCAGTCCGACAAGCCCGAACAGGGCTTCGCCACGCCGGTCGCGGGAGGTTCTTGAGGACAGGGCAGAACGGTGGAAGGACATCTGCACCAGGAAGGAGCCAATCTGCCCGAGCATGAGAATGCCGGCCAGTATCGCGATAAGGCGCACGTTGAGCCGCATGTCGCCATTCAGCACGTGGCTGAACTCGTGGCCGACCACGCCCTGAAGCTCGTCACGGGTTAACTGGGTCAGGGCGCCATGGGTCACCACCATAACCGCTTCACCGGGGGTATAGCCGGCGACAAAGGCGTTAATGCCGGTCTCGTGATCCATCACGTAGAGTTCAGGGACACTGACACCGCTGGCGATGGCCATTTCCTCGACGATATTGCGCAATCTGCGCTCGTCAGCGTCCCTGGTGTCCGGGTCGATGGCCCTGGCTCCGACCATTTTTGCCACCCGTTCACCGCCGCCGGCCAGATCGATCCAGCGGATCAGAGAGCCAATGCCAATCAGGCCCACGACCGCGAGCGCGGTGAACAGGCCGTGACGGCTGAGCAGCCAGTCCGCAAATCCGAGGCCGGTGGTTTCACTGCGGGTGACCAGATAGCCCACCAGGCAAACGCAAAGGGTGATCAAAGCCACCGCCGCGAGAAACAGGAGGACAAGCGCGCCGGTATTGCGGCGGGCGCTGGCCTGGCGCTGAAAAAATCCCTGGTGTGCCATGGCGACCGGCCTCAGAAGGCGACTTTCGGTGCCTGGCGGGCCTCAGGCGATTCCAGTTCCAGCTGGGAGGAGGGCTTGAAGGCGAAAAGTCCGGCCAGGATGTTGTTGGGGAACTGCTCGCGGAAGATGTTGTAGCTCATCACACCATCGTTGTAGGCCTGGCGTGCGAAGGAGACCCGGTTCTCGGTACTGGAAAGCTCCTCCATCAGTTGCTGGATGGTTTCATTGGCTTTCAGCTCGGGGTAGTTTTCCGCCACGGCGTAAAAATTGGCGAGGGCTTTGGACAGCATATTCTCGGCGCCACCCAGACGCTGGATCTTGCCACTGTCAGCCGGGTCACGGGCGGCGTCCTTCTGGGCGCTCACGGCATTGTTGCGGGCTTCCATCACTTCGGTGAGGGTGTTGCGCTCGTGGGAAAGATAGGCCTTCGCGGACTCCACCAGATTCGGAATCAGGTCATGGCGGCGCTGCAGCTGGACATCAATCTGGGCAAACCCGTTTTTGACCTGGTTCCGCAGGGATACCAGACGGTTGTAGAGATAGACGATATAGACAACGACGACGGCAATGACGATCAGGCCGATCAGCGTGGTTCCCATGTTGACTCCTTATAGGGTGGGGTATCAGGCCGGTGACTCGTGCTCAGGGGTAATTTTCCACGATTTTACCGTGAAATCGGGCGACAAACCTCACAAAATCCTGGGGTTTAAGGGGCTTGCTGAAGAAATACCCCTGTGCCAGCTGGCAGCCTCGCTGGGTCAGGTAGTACTCCTGTTCCGCGGTCTCTACCCCTTCGGCCACGACGCTGAGATTCAGGCTCTTGCCCAGATCGATGATGGTATTGGCAATTCGCGTATCTTCTTCATTCACCAGCAGGTCGCGGATAAACTGCTTGTCGATCTTCAGGTGCTGCACCGGCATTCGCTTGAGATAGGTCAGCGATGAGTAGCCGGTCCCGAAATCGTCCACAGCAATGCTGATGCCGGCGCTGCGCAGGCGTTTGAGTTTGTCGACGGCCTCCTCCAGGTTGGTCATGAAGCTGGTTTCTGTCACTTCCAGCTCCAGCCGACCGGCGGGGATATTGTGTCGCTTCAGGGTGTCGAGAATGTCATCCACAATGGAATCCTGGCGCAGCTGTACCGCCGACAGGTTGACGGCGATCCTCAGGGGCATGCCATCGCTGGCCCAGCGGGCAGCCTGCCAGCAGGCCTGGTCCAGCACCCATTGGCCGATCTCGACGATGCTGCCGTTCATCTCTGAGACGGGAATAAAGTCATCCGGCGGAATCAGGCCCTTCTCCGGGTGTTCCCAGCGGATCAACGCCTCGGCACCGATAATGCGGCGGGTCTCCAGGTTAATCTGGGGTTGATACACCAGGTGGAACTGGTGTTTTTTGAGGGCAACGGAGAGGTCTTTCTCCAATTGCTTGCGTTCCCGAATCTCCCGGTCAACGCTGGCCACGTAGAACTGGAAGTAGTTGTGGCCGCTTTCCTTGGCCAGCGCCATGGTCTGTTCGGCGCTTTGCAATAGCCGGTCGCCCTTTTCAGCATCACCGGGGAACAACGCAATGCCCAACGTTGCCGTCATGGTGACGGTCTGGTCGTCGAAGATCATCGGCCTGCTCAACACCGCCAGGATCCGGTCGGCGGTGTTGGCCGCCTGGAACCCGTCACGCAGGCCCTTTTCCACAATGACAAACTGGTCGCTGCCCAGGCGGGCGATGGTAAAGCGGGCGCCGCCCAACAGATGGGTGAGCCGATCGGCGGCCGCCTGGAGGATCAGGTCACCGGTGCGGAAACCACATTGCTCATTGACCGACTTGAAATCGTCAATGCCACAGCAGATCAGGGAAAGCACGGTTTTGTCCGCCTGAGCCTCTTCGATATCCGTCTGCAGCAGTTCCATGAAGGTGTCACGGCTGGGCAGGCCGGTGAGCTGATCGTATCTGGCGAGTCGATTGACCCGATCCTCCGCTTCCCGGTGGCGGGTCTGGCTGTCGCCAATGGCTACCAGCAGGTTGTTGGTGGCATTCACCCAGAGGCCAAGTTCATCCTTCTGATGGCCATTGGGAAGATGGATGAGATTGTCGTCCGGATGATCCGGGTCCACCTGCTTGACGGACTGTACAATGCGTAGCAATGGGCGGGTCAGCAGAAGATGGAATACCACAAACAATGCCAGCCCAAGGATGATGGCGATGGCGATACCGGAGGCGAAGGTGATTGATGCGCGCTCAAGCCAGGTGCCCGCAGCCGGACCGGTGTCGTAGTGCAACTCAAGGTAGCCGTAAACGTTTTTCCCGCTGGCGTTGCCGCTGCGGGACAGTTCCTTGCGGTAGGATCGCTCGGCACCAAAAATCGGATCAGTTATGGGCCGGAAAGGGCTCTCCTGAAGCGGGCGGTCACGGCGGCCAAGCGCCTCGCCATCAGGATGGGTAATTCTTGCCATGTGCATCGACTCCTGGGCAAACAGGCCGTCGATAACCTGTTGCGCCAGATCGGCATCGATACTGAAAACAGCCTGTGTTGAAGCATCCCTGACCAGCGCCATGGTCTGCTTCGCCTGATCATCCAGTAAGCTGGAGACTCGCCGTGCATCCAGGATGACCTGGATGGTACTCACCAGAATCCCGCTGATCAGCGCAACAGCCAGCACCCATCGCAATACCTGGTACCCCAGGCGATGTTCTACCTCAAAGGAATTGTGCATGAACGCCTATATGATTCCATTCCGCTGAATGAGACCCGTTACCGCCATTCGGTGGCTGAAGGGCTTCCGTTTTTTGTTGTTTGCCAGTCTGGATCAATTTTCAGTTAACGATTCCAGTATCGGCAATTTTTCCAGATAATTCAGGGCAGAGGTGTGTCGTTTTGTAATGCGGATGGCTTTTAGCAGATACAAAAATGCCCGCTTGGCAGCGGGCATTTTCGGGAGCAGTTTTCACTGCGCGCGATTGACTGCGTGATTACGCCAGGTTTTCGTTGACGAAATCCCAGTTAACCAGCTTCCAGAACGCTTCCAGGTAGTTCGGCCGGGAATTGCGGTAGTCGATGTAGTACGCGTGCTCCCAGACATCAACGGTCAGTACCGGCTTGTCAGCAGTGGTCAGCGGCGTTTCGGCATTGCTGGTGTTCACAATGGCGACGCTGCCGTCTGCTTTCTTGACCAGCCACGTCCAGCCCGAACCGAAGTTGCCAGCGGCCTTGTCGTTGAACTCTTTCTTGAAGTCTTCAAACGAGCCAAACGCCTTTTCAATAGCGTCTTTGGCTGCACCAGTAGGCTCGCCGCCGCCGTTCGGGCTCAGGCAGTGCCAGTAGAAGGTGTGGTTCCAGACCTGGGCTGCGTTGTTGAACAGCGGGCCACTGGCACTCTTGATGATGTCTTCAAGCGACTTGTTGGCGTTGTCTGTACCTTCGATCAGGCCGTTAAGCTTGGTGACGTAGGTGTTGTGATGCTTACCGTAATGGTACTCAAGAGTCTCCTGAGAGATGTGCGGTTCCAGTGCGTTCTTTTCATAAGGCAGTGCGGGAAGTTCAAATGCCATGAGGTCGTTCTCCCTGATTCTCTCTGTTTATGTGACTGTAAGGTCTAAATATAGGGGCGCGCTGTGTTAAATCAACCCCTTGCCGTGAGCGTACTGTCGAACTCCGGACAACCGGGCAAAAACTGCGAACAGTTTTTCACGCGCCATACCAGTTCTTCGTAGCTGTCCGCCAGAACGGTCACATGTCCAAGTTTCCGCCCCGGGCGCTCGCCTTTATTATAAAGGTGAACATGAGCGTAAGGCAGTTCGAGGATTCGTTCAATGTCGCCATGTTCGGCAATGATATTAATCATGCAGCTGACGCCCCGTGGCTCGGTATTGCCAAGGGGGTGGCCGCTGACCGCACGGATATGGTTCTCGAACTGGCTGGTCATGGCCCCTTCGATAGTCCAGTGGCCGGAGTTGTGTACCCGTGGTGCCATCTCGTTGGCTACCAGGCCATCGGCGGTTTCGAACAGCTCAAGAGTCAGTGCCCCCACGTAATCCAGTTCGTTCAATAGCGCTTTGATATAGCGTTCGGCGTCTTCCTGAACGTGCTTCTCAAGTTTCGGCGCCGGCGCGATGGAATAGCGCAGGATGCCCTCATGGTGGGTGTTTTCCGCCATGGGGTAAAATGCCAGCTCGCCGTCTTCAGCGCGCACCGCGATGATGGAAACTTCGCGACGGAACTCGACGAATTTTTCAACGATCAGGCGCGGGTGACCGATGGACTGCCAGGCATCTGCCGCGTCTTCCGGTGAACGAAGAACTGCCTGCCCCTTGCCGTCATAGCCCTCGGTATTGGATTTGGCGACAACCGGGCAGCCGAGTTCTTCAACGGCAGCCTGGAGAGACTCCGCGCTGTCTGCAATATTCCACTGTGGTGTGGGGATGCCAAGCTCGCCGAAGAGCGTTTTTTCCAGTTCGCGGTTCTGGCAAACCTGCAGGGCGCGAGGGCAGGGATGAACGGGTTTCTCTTTTGCGATTCGCTCTGCCACGTCGACGGGAAGATGTTCAAACTCGTAGGTAACCCGGTCTACCCGGGAGATGAAATCGTCCAGGTATTGGCCGTCCCGATCGATAATGACCTCGCCCAGCCCGGCACTGGGACTACCCGACATATCATAGAAAACAAACGTCTTGGCCAGCGGGTAACCAGCCAGCGCCAACATGCGTCCAAGCTGCCCGGCCCCTAAAACACCAATTCTCATTCGTTATCTCCTGCCATTTTCAGGCATCTGCAAAAATTCGGTGTTGTGAGCGGGTCGGGGCAGGCTTTCCAAAACACGCTCAAGCACATCCATGTGGCGCTTGAGCTCCGCCATCCATGGCTCCGCACAGTTTTGGAAAGCCTGCCCCGACCCGCTCAGCCAACTATGGCGTTATATTCACTGATCGCTGGGATCGGGGTTATCCAGAATCGTCTGCGTCTGGTTCGCACGGAATTCATCAACGGCCCCACGGACATCGTCCTTGAACGTACCGATGATTTGCGCAGCCAGCAGGCCGGCATTGGTGGCACCGGCCTTGCCGATCGCCAGGGTACCTACGGCAATGCCGCCTGGCATCTGAACGATGGATAGCAACGAATCAAGACCGTTAAGGGCTTTAGACTGGACAGGAACGCCTAGCACCGGCAGCGACGTCTGCGAAGCGACCATGCCCGGGAGGTGGGCAGCGCCGCCGGCACCGGCGATGATCACCTTAAGGCCCCGGTCGGAGGCGGTTTTGGCGTAATCAAACAGCAGGTCCGGCGTGCGGTGGGCAGAGACAACCTTCGTCTCATAAGGCACGCCCAGCTTGTCCAGCATTTCGGCGGCGTGTTCCATGGTGGGCCAGTCTGATTTCGAGCCCATGATGAGTCCTACAAGCGGCTGCATATGCAACAGTCCTGATGTGTGAGAAAGCCCGCCATTGTATGTAAGGCCCTGTGACCATGCAAACGGACCATGGTCCGGTGCCGCATTGGACGTCTTTTCTGGCCTTTATTTTGCTGCCCTTTGTTTTGTTGTGTCGCAAGGTACGGGTATTATCAGGCCTTATAAGCCTTATCGTCCATATCCTGGAGCCCTTATGGAACCAATCCGTCCGGATGAAGATGAAGTACGCACTGGCACCGCAGGCACCAAGCGGGAAGAGGGGTTGTCTGCCCAGCGGGAACCCCGAAACACTGAAGCCGCAGCCAAGGGCAAAAGGCCTGAAGCGCCCCGAAAAAGTGCCGGGGGGAGCCCTGGTGGAGCAGATGGTACTGGAAATCCGGCAGGTAAATCGGGGAAGGGCTCCGGGGGCAGTGGCTCAGGCGGTGGCGTAATGTGGGTCATCGGGCTGCTGATTGTGGCAGGCGCCGCCGGCGCTGGCTGGTACCAGCAGGAGCAGCGAATTCAGATGCTTGAGAGCCAGCTGGAAGAGGCCGACTACTGGGCGCGTCAGAGCAAGCTGGCCCTGGCCCGGTTTGAGGGCGATCTGTCCGAGACCGGTGAGGACCTTGAGGAAAAAGGTCAATCCATTGAGGACAGGCTGGCTGCCCATGGGGAGCGACTGGATACCGCGGACAGTGAAATCCGCAAGCTCTGGGGCGTGGCCAATGACCGCAACCGCAAGCGGCTGAACGACCACGAAGCGAGGCTGGAATCGTTGCGGGCGGCTGTGGACAGCGGTAGCAGCGAGCGTGAGGCGTTGAGGGCCTCGGTGGAGGAGCTGGAAGCCGGAGTGACGTCCCGGATCGACGAAGTGGAGGCTGATCTTGAAAGGCAGATCACCGCCGTGCGCGAAACCGGTCAGCAGAATGCCTCCAGACTGACCGAGCTGGATCAGTCCTTGGCCGGTGTCGATGAAATGGTTGAGCGTCAGCTGGTAAGGTTCGAGCGTGAGCAGCAACTGACCATCGATGGTCTGGAAAGTCGGATTGCAGCCCTGGAGGAAGCGACCGATAACCTTTCCAGCAGTGGCCAGCTGGATGCGGTCCGGGCCGACCTGGCAGGGCTGAGAGAGACGGTCGCGGCCATCGATTCATCGCGGGCCCAGTTGACCTCAAGGCTTATACGGCTGTCAGAAGAAGTCAACGACCTGCGTTCACGGGTGTCGGGGCAGTAATCAGCCCGTTTCTGCACCCGGTAAATTGTTGTTTCGGTGTCCGGTTACTAGACTGCAGGTAGTCGGTTACAACGGGGTTGCTGGGTATGTCGCTGAAAAATTCATTGCAGGAAAGAATCCGCTGGTTTTCTGAAGACGTTCTTCCGGGCGCCCTCAGCGACATCGGCACGCGAGTTGAGCGTTTCCGGGAGCGGCTGGATCATATCAACTGCTCGCTGGCCGAGAGAGCTCTGCCTGAGGAGCGTAAGTCGCGGGTTAGTGAGCTTTCGCTCAATCGCAAGGCCAGGGAGGCGGGGCAGAAGCTGAAGGTTGTGAAGGGTGCCAAAAAACGAAAGCAGGCAAACAGATCTGATTGAAAAGTGTACAGTTAATAAGGGCTTGCGGGTTTTTTAAGAAAAATCGGGGAAAATATTTGACACCGCCGGACAAATGCTTAAAATGCGCAGCTCACTTGGTCGAGACAACAACGTTGACTCACCAGTGTGCTGCGAAAGTGGGCGGTTAGCTCAGCTGGGAGAGCATCGCCCTTACAAGGCGAGGGTCACTGGTTCGATCCCAGTACCGCCCACCACTTTTCAGCATCACCGGGCTACCCCGCCCGGTTTCAAATCCCGAACGTCTTCCAGGCAGGGATTGATGCGGAGCGGTAGTTCAGCTGGTTAGAATACCGGCCTGTCACGCCGGGGGTCGCGGGTTCGAGTCCCGTCCGCTCCGCCATTTTTTTGATCTCCAGATCCCGGGTGGTTAGCTCAGCTGGGAGAGCATCGCCCTTACAAGGCGAGGGTCACTGGTTCGATCCCAGTACCACCCACCATTCTTCGGTTACTTCCCGATCAACGACTGCCCGCAAACGCGAACAACATTCCCGTTCACGCCGTTTGACGCGGGGTTGCAATACCATGCAATCGCTTCCGCCACATCGATGGGCAGACCGCCCTGGGACAGGCTGTTCATGCGCCGGCCAGCTTCACGCATGGTGATGGGCATGGCAGCGGTCATCTGTGTTTCGATGAATCCCGGTGCTATGGCATTGATGGTGACACCGTTTTTCACCCGTTTCGCCATGGCCTCCACGTAGCCGATTACGCCGCACTTGGCGGTGGCGTAGTTGGTCTGGCCAAAGTTGCCGGCGATGCCGCTGATGGAGGATATGCACACAATGCGGCCGTTCTCCCGCAGCAGTTCCTGGTGCATCAGTTCCTCATCGATCAGTTCCTCTGCGGTCAGATTCACGGCGATGGTCATGTCCCAGAAGTGCTCTGGCATATTGCCCAGGGTCTTGTCCCGGGTAATGCCGGCATTGTGGATGACCAGATCAATGCCGCCGAAGTGTTCCTTCACAAAGTCCGCGATCTGCTTTGGTGCTTTCTCATCGGTAATGTCGCAGGCCAGGGCCTTACCCTGGATGGCACTCATGACCGACTGCAGGTCCTCCATGGCCGCGGGAATGTCCAGGCCGAGCACCGTCGCGCCGTCTCGGGTCAGGGTCTCTGCAATCGAAGCGCCAATACCCCTGGACGCACCGGTAACCAGCGCGACTTTTCCGGCAAGCGGTGCCACCGGGTTGCTGGCCGGCGCATCTGCGCTCTTGCCGATGCGGGTTACCTGGCCGGATACGTAGGCTGAGCGTGGAGAGAGGAAAAAGCGCACGCTGGAGTCCAGCTGTTTTTCCGCCCCGGGCGCCATCCACAGCAGGTTGGCGGTGGCACCTTTTCTGCCTATTTCCTTGCCGACGCTGCGTACAAGCCCTTCCAGTGCCTGGTGTGCCGCCGCTTTCGCCGGTTGTCGGCAGGAGGCAGGGTCCTGCCCGATCACCAGCACGCGGCCATTGGCCGACAGCTTGCGGATGGTAGGGTGAAAGAAGTCGTAAACGGCTCTCAGGTCGGTGGTGTCTTTCATGCCGGTGGCATCGAACACCAGGGCCGAGAATTTCCGCTCGATGTCGCCACCGTCGCCATCAAGGGGCAATGCCTCCGCCTTGTTGCCGCTTTTGGCAGAATCGTTCAGAGTAGCCACAGCACTGGCATGGAAGAGTTTCGCCGGGCTAGCGCCCAGTACGCGGCCAATGGCGCCAATTGCTTTGCTGCCATTGGCGGCCCCGATCAGTACATCGCCCTCGATGAACGGCTGGTCTATGCGCTTCCAGCGTTTCAGCGGCACCGGTGCCGGCAGTCCCAGGGACTGGGCGGCGGTTCTGCCGAATGGGGTGTTGACGAAGGTGAGATAACGATCAGACATGGCATTTTCCTTTTGCTAAACGAATCGACAGGACAACATCATGGCACAGGCACCGAAAACCACCCAACAGAAAACCGCGGCCCCGGAAGCAACGGCGGCAGCCAGAAGTGGCATCCGCCGGGTCGCTGTTATTGGCGGTAACCGGGTACCCTTCGCCCGTTCCAATACGGCTTACAGCAAGGTCAGCAACCAAGAACTGTTAACCGCAGCACTGCGCGGCCTGGTGGACCGGTTTGGACTGCAGGGTGAGCGCATGGGGGAAGTGGTTGCTGGTGCGGTCATCAAGCACTCCCGGGATTTCAACCTCACCCGGGAATCAGCCCTCAGCAGTGGTCTGGCACCGGAAACCCCGGCCTATGACATCCAGCAGGCCTGTGGCACCGGCCTGGAGGCGGCCATTCTGGTGGCCAACAAGATTGCTCTGGGGCAGATCGAGTGCGGTATTGCCGGGGGCACCGACACCACTTCCGATGCGCCCATTGGCATTGGGGAGGGTCTGCGAGAGATCCTGCTGGACCTGAACCGGGCCAAGACCACGGGTGAGCGCCTGAAAATTCTCAGTCGTTTCCGGCCAGGCCATCTGAAGCCTGAATTTCCCCAGAATGGTGAGCCCCGCACCGGCCTGTCCATGGGCGGCCATTGCCAGATCACCGCCCACGAATGGTCGATTCCCCGTGACGATCAAGACCATCTGGCCTATGAAAGCCACCAGAAACTGGCGGCCGCCTACGAGGAAGGGTTTTTCCGGGATCTGATGACGCCCCTGGCGGGCCTGGAAAAGGACAACATCCTGCGCCCGGACACCACCCTGGCAAAGCTGTCGACACTCAAACCGGTATTTGATCGGGACAAGGGTACCATGACGGCCGCCAACAGCACCGCCCTTACCGATGGCGCCTCCTGCGTGTTGCTGGCCAGCGAAGAATGGGCCAAAGCCCACAACCTGGACGTTCAGGCCTATCTGACCTTCTCTGAAGTGGCCGCGGTTGACTTCGTGGACAAGAAAGAGGGACTGCTGATGGCACCGGCCTATGCCGTGCCGCGCATGCTGGAGAAAGCCGGGCTGACCTTGCAGGATTTCGATTTCTATGAAATCCACGAAGCCTTTGCGGCTCAGGTATTATCCACTCTCAAGGCGTGGGAAGACCCGGATTTCTGCAGGGATCGCCTGGGTCTGGACAAGCCGCTGGGCAGCATTGACCGGAAAAAGCTGAACATCAAGGGCAGCAGTCTGGCCACCGGGCACCCCTTCGCGGCAACTGGCGGACGCATCGTGGCAACTCTTGCCAAGCTGCTTGAGCAGAAAGGCAGCGGCCGGGGGCTGATCTCCATCTGCGCCGCCGGCGGGCAGGGCGTGACTGCGATACTGGAGCGGTGACCCGTTGAAATCGTCGTTTTCCCCTTTGACAGGAGGCGCCTTACACCGTAGTATGTGCACCTCGTTGATCGGGGCTTCCCCGGACAACAACCGAATTTGAAAAAGATTACGAAAAAGAGTTGATGCGGGGTAGAGCAGTCTGGTAGCTCGTCGGGCTCATAACCCGGAGGTCGTTGGTTCGAATCCAGCCCCCGCTACCATATAGAAGAAAGGCAGGCCAGTTCGTTACTGGCCTGCCTTTTTTGTTTGTGCTTGCCCATCAGTCGAGCCAGGCGGCATCGAAGGATCAAGACTCAGCCTTTTGGTTTCACGATCTTCTGGCGGCATCCCAGCCGGATGTGTTTCAATGATCAGTAAATAGTCAGGCCAGCCGACACGGCTGTCTTTTGTACTTCGGGCCTGGACAAAAACAATGAGTACAGACGAGAAAAAGGTCAAACCCCGGCGGGTCTCACCGCGTGGCCGTCAGCTGGACCCTGTCGTGTTGGCAGAGCTGCGAGGTCTGATCGGAGACGAACGTAATGATCCGACACTGCGCCGCCGCGACCGCCTGATCGAGCACCTGCATGCAGTTCAGGACGCCGACGGTTACCTCTCCATGCCTCGGCTCAGAGCCCTGGCGACTTTTATGAATCTGCCCATGGCCACCATTTATGAAACGGCCACCTTCTACGCCCATTTCGACGTTATTCATGACGACCAAGCACCACCGCCTGCGTTGACCCTGCGGGTGTGTGACTCGATTTCCTGTTGTCTGGCTGGAGCGGAGGCGCTGTATCAGGCGTTGGCTAGAGGGGCTGATCCTGCCAGGGTGCGGGTAAGGCGCGCACCCTGCATGGGGCGCTGCGACACAGCGCCCGTGGTGGCCGTGGGTCACCATCATGTGCTGAATGCCAATGCCCGGAATGTCGGGGCCGCGGTAGAGCAGGGGCAGGTTCAGCCGGCGGACATCCCCTGGCAAGGTCTGGCGGATTATCATTCAGCCGGAGGTTACCGGTTGCTGACGGATTGCCGGGAAGGCCGGGTGAGCGTGGAAGCGCTTGCCAATGAACTGGAGCTTGCCGGCCTGCGTGGCCTGGGTGGCGCCGGATTCCCGACCTTCCGTAAATGGCAGGCGGTGCGGGCCGAGCCGGGGCCACGCTACGCAGTGATCAATGCCGACGAAGGCGAGCCTGGCACCTTCAAGGATCGTGTTTACCTGGAGAAGGAACCCCATCGGTTCCTGGAGGGCGCTCTGGTCAGCGCCTGGGCGGTCGAAGCGCAGGCTCTCTACATTTACCTGCGGGACGAGTATCCCGGCCTGCACAGGGTGTTGACCGACGCCATCTCCGAGCTTGAGGCGGCCGCCATTGTGGCGCCGGGCTTTGTCATCCTGCGCCGTGGCGCGGGCGCCTACATCTGCGGTGAGGAGTCCGCCCTTATCGAGTCTCTGGAGGGCAAACCCGGCAAGCCCCGTCTTCGCCCACCCTTTGTGGCCCAGAATGGACTGTTTGGTCAACCCACCCTGGTCAATAACGTCGAGACGGTCTACTGGATTCCGCGCATCCACGCCCAGGGTGCCGAATGGTTCGCCAGCCAGGGGCGGCGTGGGCGCCGCGGTCTCCGCAGCTTTTCGGTCTCCGGGCGAGTGGCAAAGCCCGGCGTGCATCTTGCGCCAGCGGGGATCAGCCTCACTGAGTTGATTGAAGAGTACTGTGGCGGCATGGCCGAAGGGCATCGCCTGCTGGCGTATCTGCCCGGCGGCGCTTCCGGCGGGATACTGCCCGCCAGCAAAGCAGACATCGCCCTGGACTTCGACACCCTGCAGGAACACGGCTGTTTTATCGGCTCTGCCGCGGTGATTATTCTGTCCGATCAAGACGATTTGCCCGCCGCGGCCACCAACCTTCTGGGATTCTTCGCCGATGAGTCCTGTGGTCAGTGCACCCCCTGCCGTGTCGGCACCGAGAAAATGCTCCAGTTACTGGAGCGTGATACCTGGGATGAGGAGACACTACAGCAGCTGGCCAGGGTGATGGCCGATGCTTCCATCTGCGGTCTGGGCCAGGCGGCACCCAATCCGTTGCTGAGTCTGCTGCGAGACTTCCGCAGCGAGCTCGCCAGCCGCAACCTGATTGCCAGAGGGTAAGGGTAGGAGTAGGGAACAGCCATGAGCGATGCGACTCCAAGCACAAGCTTTACACTGACGCTGGACGGCGTTGAGGTTTCGGCCCACCCCGGCGAAACCCTGTGGCAGGTCGCCAGGCGCGCCGGCGAGATTATCCCTCACCTGTGCTTCAAGGACACGCCAGGGTACCGGGCTGACGGCAATTGCCGGGCCTGCATGGTGGAAGTGGAAGGTGAGCGGGTGCTCGCGGCAAGCTGTGTTCGCGAGGCTGCTCCCGGTATGGTTGTGCGCAGTGCCTGCTCCGCCCGTGCCCAGGAGGCCCGCAAAAGCGTGCTGGAATTGCTGTTGGCGGACCAGCCTGAACGCGGCAATAGCCCGGATCGCGCCAGCCACCTTTGGAATCTGGCGGATGAAATGGCGATCGATGCCAGCGCGGTGCGCCAGCGTCTGCCATCCCGTTCAGAGCGCGACGAGCCCACGGTTCACCATGTTGAACCGCGACCGGATTCGCTGCCCCATGCCCGTGGCCATGATGCGACTCACTCGGCGATGAACGTGAACCTGGATGCCTGCATTACATGCGGCTTGTGCGAGCGCGCCTGCCGCGAGGTCCAGGGCAACGACGTCATAGGGATGGCTCATCGCGGTGCGGCGGCCAAGGTCGTGTTCGATTTCGATGACCCCATGGGGGACAGCACCTGCGTTGCCTGCGGCGAATGCGTGCAGGCCTGTCCAACCGGGGCGCTGATGCCCGCCACCCTGATCGACGCCCAGGGCCGTGGAGATTCCGCGATGGCTGACCGCACCGTTGATTCCATCTGCCCCTACTGCGGGGTCGGCTGTCAGCTGACCTATCACGTAAAAGACGAGCCTGCCGACGCCGAAGCAGGGGCCGGCGGGCAGCGGGGGCGTATTCTCTTTGTCGAAGGCAGGGATGGGCCCTCAAACCAGGGCCGGCTCTGTGTAAAAGGACGCTTCGGCTTCGATTACCCCGCGCACCCGGCACGGCTTACCCGGCCGCTGATTCGCAGGGAGGGTGTGCCCAAGGGTCTCGATCCCGACTTTGATCCGGCCAATCCGTTCACTCACTTCCGCGAGGCAAGCTGGGAAGAGGCACTGGATCTTGCGGCAAGCGGATTGACCCAGCTTAAAAAACAACACGGAGCGGATGCGCTCGCCGGTTTCGGCAGCGCCAAGTGTTCCAACGAAGAGGCCTGGCTGTTCCAGAAGCTGGTGCGTACCGGCTTCGGCTCCAACCACGTTGACCACTGCACGCGGCTCTGTCACGCCAGCTCGGTGGCGGCGCTGATGGAGTGCCTGGGTTCCGGTGCCGTCACCGCGTCGTTCATGCAGGCGCTGGAGTCCGATGTGGTCATCCTCACCGGCTGCAACCCGGCGGTGAACCATCCGGTGGCCGCCACCTACTTCAAGCAGGCAGCACGAAACGGCACCAAACTGATCATCATCGACCCCCGGGGACAGGCGCTGGATGCCTATGCCTGGCGCAGCCTGCGGTTTTCCCCGGGAGGCGACGTGGCACTGTTCAACGCCATGCTCCATGTGATCATCGACGAGGCACTGTTTGACCGGGCCTACATTGATGCCCATACCGAGGGCTTCGAGGCACTGGCAGCCAGTGTTGCGGATATGTCGCCGGAGGTAATGAGCCCGGTCTGCGGCGTTGAACCAGAGACCATTCGCGAAGTGGCCCGCGCCTACGCCGGGGCCGAAAGAGCGATGATATTCTGGGGCATGGGCATTTCCCAGCACGTGCACGGCACCGATAATGCCCGCTGCCTGATTTCACTGGCACTGACGTGCGGCCATACTGGCCGGCCCGGCACTGGCCTGCACCCGTTGCGTGGCCAGAACAACGTTCAGGGTGCCTCGGACGCCGGCCTGATTCCGATGGTGCTGCCGGACTACCAACCGGTGGGGGATGCCCAGCTGCGCGCTGCCTTCGAAGAACTCTGGGACACCGAACTTGATCCTGAGCCGGGCCTCACCGTTGTGGAGATCATGGACGCCATCGTGGCCGGGACCATCCGGGGAATGTACATCCTCGGGGAAAACCCTGCGATGTCCGATCCGGATCTGACCCACGCCCGGGCCGCGCTGGCTGCCCTGGAGCACCTGGTGGTGCAGGACCTGTTCGTCACGGAGACCGCTCAGTTCGCCGACGTCATCCTGCCTGCCGCCGCCTGGTCGGAAAAGGCAGGCACTGTCACCAACACCAACCGGCAGGTCCAGATGGGCCGTGCCGCGCTGCCGCCGCCCGGGGAAGCAAAGCCCGACTGGTGGATTATTCAGGAAATGGCCCGACGTTTCGGACTGGGCTGGGACTACGCCGGCCCCGAGCAGGTGTTCGCTGAGATGAAGCAGGGCATGCACTCACTCGATCATATCTCCTGGTCCCGCCTGGAACGGGAAGGGTCCGTGACCTATCCCTGTCCTGCCGATGACGCGCCGGGGCAGGACGTTGTCTTCTCTGACGCCTTCCCACGCGCCGGGGGGCGGGCCAAGCTCTCACCGGCCTGGCCGCTGCCGCCAGACGAGCCGGTGGATGAGGCTTACCCCATTGTGTTAACCACCGGGCGACTGCTTGAGCACTGGCACACCGGCGCCATGACCCGTCGCAGCCGGGTACTGGATGAGCGGGAGCCTGAAGCGGCCGCGTTTCTCGCACTGGCGGATCTGGCTCGCCTGGGCATGGCATCGGGTGACGCAATCCAGATTGCCACCCGGCGCGGCAGCATCACCCTGACGGCGCGGGCCGATCAGACGATGCCCGAGGGCATGGTGTTCGTTCCCTTCGCCTTTGCGGAGGCGGCCGCTAATGTGCTTACCAACCCGGCGCTGGACCCGTACGGGAAGATTCCGGAGTTCAAGTACGCAGCCTGCCGGCTCAGCCCGGCCCAGCCGCGGAAGCAAACCGTCTCGCTCTGAACGACGTTCATTGTTGCATGGCGTCAGGCAGAGTCAGACCAGCTTTCGTGGAATGGTTTCGTCCCAGTTTCTGGAAAACACCCGGGTTTCTCCCTCCCAGGCGTCCAGCTGCGCATGGATGTAGAAGTGCTCTGCATCGCAGGTCATGACCGTCCGGGTGACGGTTTCCACCTGCCAGTCACCGCGGCGAAAGCCCCATTCGCAGAGGGTTTCGCCGCGCAATGATGCGAAATCGTCATCACGGTAGCTGTACCACTCCCGGGTGCGTCGCTTTACGTCCAGGTCCACCTCGGTCAGTCGCGTCCAGCCGGGATCATTGATCACTTCCAGGGTGGAGATGTCGTTTGCCAGGTCCCGCTTGACGAACCAGTTGTTGTGCGGTGTTTCCAGCGGCGCTGCAGTGATCGGAAGCGCGCCTTCCGGCTGTCCGAACTCGGGTTCCGGCGGTTCGTCATGGGGCTGATGCGCAGGGATGCCGAAACGGCTGCCGGCCGGAAAAATGGTCAGCCGGACCGGCTCGGGAGGCGCCCAGGCGAGCGGAAAATAGGAGGTGGACAGGGACAGACGAAGGCGATGGCCTACCGGGAAATGCTGGCCGCAGCCGTTGAGTGTCACCCGCACCCGGTAGCGCTTGCCCGGAATCATCTCCTGCGGGTGTTCGTGGCCGTCCCGGTGGCAGAGGTTGAGTACCCCGTAGGTCACCCGCGTGGCCTTGTCATCGGGCGCCACGTTCGACAGTCGCGCCGCCAGCATGGCGACAGGGCGATTCGAGCACAACTCCACTTCCAGCACCGGCGGGCCCAGCAATTCCAGCGGCGTCTTCAGCGGCGCAGACTCGAACACCAGAGCGCCGCCGTCTTCTTCGCGCTGGTCGTGGGGCAAGTCCGGGGTCGCTGCGTAGGAGCACCACTTGCCCGCGAACAGGCCCACGCTCAGGGGAGACTGGATGGTCAGCGGCTCGTCGTCCAGCGTCTCGCCGTCGCGCAGCAGGCGGCCGCCGCTGTCCAGCTGCAGGTTCTCCGTGGTCACATGGCGGCTGGGCCACTCCGGTTCGGCAAGCCAGCGGCCGGGCCTTTCCTGATAGCGGGTGGATGGCGGGACACTGTCCTGCAGCCAGGCGCGCAGCACCGGTTCACGGTCCATGCCATTATCCCTGTCCTTGAGCCAGCGGTCCCACCAGCGTACCGCCTCCTGCAGGAAGCCGATGGCAGGGCCCGGCACACCCTCATGGGGATACATATGGCTCCAGGGACCAATCAGGCCCTGGCGCGGCACTTTCAGGCTTTCCATGAGGCGGAAAACCGCATTGGAATACCCGTCAGCCCAGCCGCTCACCGCCATGACCGGGCACTGGATATCGTTCCAGTCCTCACACACGGAGCCATGCTTCCAGTACTCGGTACGATGGGGTTGGCGTAGCCATTCGATCACCCAGGGCTCATTGGCGCGCAGGCGCTCGAACCAGAGCGCACGCCACTGATTGCCCACCATCTCCGGGTCCGGTGGCAGCGAATTGAAGGCGAACATGGTGGAAGCCCAGGACAAATTGTCCCCCAGCAGACACCCTCCCATGTAGTGCACATCGTCGGCATAGCGGTCGTCCGTGGCGCAAACGGAGATCACCGCTTGCAGTTCGGGCGGTCGCATGGCGGCGATCTGAAGCCCGTTGAAGCCGCCCCAGGAGATACCGATCATCCCGGCTTTTCCATTGCACCAGGGTTGTTGTGCCAGCCAGCGCAGGATCTCGCAGCCGTCATCCAGCTCCAGCTGGATGTATTCGTCCGCCAACACGCCATCGGAGTCGCCGCTGCCACGCATGTCCACGCGCACGGCGGCATAGCCGTGGCCGGCAAAGTAGGGATGCATCACAGCGTCACGCGGACGGGTCATGTCCCGCCGCCGGTAGGGGATGTATTCCAGTATCGCAGGGACCGGCGCATCCTCGGCGCCCTCGGGAAGCCAGACCCGGGCCGCAAGCTCCACGCCGTCGTTCATGGGTATGCGCACATGCTCGATCTCACGGACCCGGTGGGGCAAGTCGGTAGCTACATGAGGGATGCTCATCCGTCCTCCTTTTCAGCGGGTGAACCGGAAATCCAGTCGGGCCTTGATCTGATCGGCTTTATGATCGATTTCTTCCACGCTGTCGCCGCCCACAAACAGCACGGCATACTCGAAGCTGTAGCTGTCCTGGTGGAGCATGTCACTGAGTCTGCAGCCCTGTTCCGCCTCCACCTGGATATGGCACCCGGGAAAGTCGTCTTCTATGGCGCGAACCTCATCCGCACCGGGTACCCGCTCGACCACGCCATTCTGGTGTTCGCGCAGCATGATCTTGGCGGCACAACGGTATCTGCCACCTTCCGGCGGAAACGCAGGCCTGTGGCCCAGCGCCACGTCCACCATGGCCTGGAGATTGGAGCTTCCGTCGACCATTTCAAAGAGCGGACTGTGGGATTTGGAGCAGCGGGGATTCACTTCCAGCATCCATATGGAGCCGTCTTCTTCGTTGTAGAAAAACTCGATATTGAACGGGGAATTGTCAAAGCCCGTGCGCTCAACAAAGCGTCGGCAGTCCTCAATCATGATCTCCTGAATCGAAGCCGGAAGATCGGAAGGGTACTGATAACGGGAGAAGGAGGACCCAACTGCGCCCTCGCGCAATGAGTCCACCACCCCGTAGATGTCCATTTTTCCGTTGAGCACATAGCCTTCCAGGGTGCATTGCCGTCCCGCGGAGACGATTTCCTCGGCAATGCAGTGCCAGCCGTCAACGGCTGCGATTTCCTGCGGAAGCTCGGCCATCCCGAGAATATAGTTGAAGGGCCTGGCAAACAGCTGGATGCGATCACGGGTCTGCTCAATGGCGTGTTCGAAATCCTGCTGGTTATCGACATGAAAACCCAGTTGCGAGGAATGCGCCCGCACGGGCTTGATCCAGAAAGGGTAGGGCAGAGGCGGCTGGTCCATTACGTTCTCGTCGAACGGGTTCACGCTGGAGAAACGGGGCGTCTGTCGCGGCGCCACCTGCGCCTCCTCCACGCGTGCCCAGTACTTGTGCTCGCAGCGCAAGGCGGCTTCCAGGGTAGGACCCGGCAAGTCCCATTCCCGCCGCAGGACAGGCAGCAGGCTTAATGTGGGAAAGTCCCAATAGCCGACGATGGCATCCACGGTCCCGGAAAAATCCTTCAGCGTCCGCCGGGCGCGATGCAGCAGCTCAGCCATCTCATAGTCGGTGGTGTTCACCGCTGTTTCCATGTCCAGCAGCGGATGGAAGGCCATCTCCTCGCTGCCCTGCAGCCTCTCAAGCATGGCCTGGTGAAAGTCATCCATGGCCATCACGAATATGTTTTTCTTCGCCATTGCTGCGTCCTCCATGAGAGCCAACGATGCCGGCGATTCACTCGCCTAAGCGTCGAACCGGTCGATGCGTGCCCCACAGGCCAACTCTCTTGAACATAGCACGCCCACTATAGTGCAACAAATAGTGCGACAAATACCCTAGCCGGTGCCTGTCTGATGCAGGGTGTCGCCCGGAGACTGGAAGCCGGCGAGTCCCTCGGCCTCCAGTAATTGCGCGAACCGGAGCGTGGTCAGGTCCATGCCCGGTGCGCCGATCACCTGCACATTGAATGGCAGTCCGGCCCTTGTTTTGCCAACAGGCACCGAGGTGGCCGGCAGGCCGAGGAGGGTGGCCAGGGCGATCCAGCAGAACTGGTCCATATAGGGCCTGGGCTGCCCGGCCACGGTGATCTGGCGCTTGAAAACCGGCTGGCTGTGGTCGTGACGGATGGCCGTGGTGGGCGTAACCGGTGTCAGCAGGACATCGAACTCATCGAACAGGGCGGTGATTTCCGCCCGCATTTTTTCTCTGGTTTCGCTCCATGCCATCCACTGATAGACCGGTTGATTCACGCCACGGCCGTATTCGCCGATATGGGCGGTCACCGGCCCGAACAGGTGCAGCCATCTCTCCAGCCGGGCGATCCATCTCATTCTCCGGCGCTGGGACGGCTTCAGGGCGGTACCGACCAGGCTGCCCATCAGGTTGAAATAGGGCGGCAGGATATGTTCCAGATTCAACAGGCTATGGCGTGCCTGTGCCACCAGCGCACCCCGGTTCTCCAGATCGCGCCCCAGTTGCTGGTAGCTGTTCACCAGTTCCCCGTCGACCGGGCACAGCGGGTCTTTTAACCACAGTCCCACCCGGGCCTGTTCCAGAGAGTCGATAATTGCTGGCGCCATGGCAAGTTGCCAGCTGTGGCGTTCCCGCTCCGCCGGGCCGGCAATAACGCCCAGCAGCAGTTCGAGGTCCTGCGCCGAGCGGGCCAGCGGGCCGGCCTCCGCGAGGTCGGGCCGGGATTCGGTGCCCGGAGGTCCGGGAATATGGCCCCGCAACGAGACCAGGGCCCGGGACGGCTTATGGCCGAAAACGCCGCAGAAGTGAGCGGGTGTTCGAATGGAGCCGCCGAGGTCGCTGCCCACCTCCAGCGGCGTCATGCCCGCTGCCAGGGCCGCGGCAGCGCCGCCTGAAGAGCCGCCCGGCGTATGTGTCCCATTGTGAGGGTTATTGGTGGTGCCAAAGAGTCTGTTGTAGCTTTGCAGATCAGAGGTGTAGGTGGGAACGTTGGTTTTTCCCAGAATGATGGCGCCGGCGTTTTCCAGGCGCTGGACCACATCCGCGTGCCTGTGCGGAATATGGTTTCGCAATGCGGACGCACCGGAGGTGCAGGTCATGCCGGCCACTTCCCAGGTATCTTTCAGGGTCAGCGGCAGGCCGTGGAGCGCGCCCAAAGGTTCACCCCTGGCCAGGGCCTCGTCCGCCTTTCTGGCCTGTGCCAGGGCGTTCTCTTCGTCCAGTGTTACCACAGCGTTGATGGCGTGGTTGTGCTGGCGGATCCTGTCGAGAAAGGCGCGGGTCGCCTCCACGCTGGTCAGCTTGCCGCCCTTGAGGTCGCTGACCAGTGCGCTGGCGCCGCGGTAATGCAGTGGGCTCATGGTGTCCTCGTTCATGCTTTCTCGCCGTGATCAGGTCAATTCAGAGCGCCAGTGCTTGACATTGACCTGGGTCTTGACGGCATCCAGTATTTCGATAATCAGGTTAATGAGGGCTTCGTTGGGCGCCTCTTCCTGATGGTTTTCATCCGGCGTGGGCAGGAAGACATTGACGATGTCTTCGATAAAGGCGTGGTTGGATGCGGAGGCCAGGTCTTCCAGGATCTGGTGGATGACGTTCGCAACAATGTCGCCCACGGCTTCTTCCAGGGTTTCCTGAATGGTGGGCCCGACCACCGGCAGATATTTCAGCCGCGACAGTTCCATATTCTGCTTGAGGGCGTTGTCCACGCGGGTCTCCAGATAACTTCGCAGGGCGCCGCGATTGGGTATATAACCCTCCTGGGCCGCTTCTGCCACGCGTTTTGACATCCACTCGGAAAGCATGTCCCGCCTGGGGTAGAGAATCTCGTTCTGGATGCGATCGAACAACGGTGACCCCTGGCGGATTTCATCCTGTGCGCCTGAGAGCACCTTGATGACGATGCGATCGGAGAGTTCTTCCATGAAGGCTTCGTAATAGAAGTTGAAGAACTTGAAGGTCTTCGTCTGGGTGACATCGATGACCTTGTACTGGTGCAAGCGGTAGACAATGGAGATCACCCGCAGTATCCGCAGAAAGCGGAATGTGCCGACGGGGATACAGCCAACGATGTCGTACCAGTGGATGAACGGGTAGAAGTACCAGCGGTCATAGACCTTCGCCTTGATAGAGTAGCCCCAGCGTATGACGAACTCGGTCAGGAAGATGCTGACGAATATGAGGTCGTAGAAGATGAAGTTCTGGTGGATGGGGTGGTAAATCTCCTTGATGACCGGGGCGTTTTCGGCCAGCAGGTCCTGGATGGCAACGAAGTTGTAGATGGAGTCAAAGATGATGAAGGCCAGGTTGATGATGAGCAGGCCGAGCATCAGGAAGTCTATGACGAACCAGATGAGTTGGTGGCTGGTTTTCAGGTTTTCTCGGTTAATCTTCAGCATTCATTGATCCAGGACTGCGGTGATGGAGTCTGCGGTGGAAACGTGTTGCACTTGCCTGATTTTACGGCGCTTTCAAACAGGTTAGCTTATTTCGGCGCCGCCGACGACTCGCCGGGTAATCTTCTTCCGATGGATTAAACCCACTACTACCGGCTACACTCGGTTTAATGATGCGCTTCCTAAACCCACTCTGACTGAAGTAATGCCGCTGGATGCTTCTCCACTTTCGATGTAGTCCTAACCCCCGATTCCTGATTGTCTGTTTGCTTGCTTGGGCCTTGCCCGCGATGTCGCAAGCCCAGCAGGTTGAAGTAAAGGTGGAAGGTGACTTCCCCCAGTTACAGGATAACGCCGAGGCGTTTATTGGCGAGGTTGAAGGCCGCAGCGCCAATAGCCTGAGGCGCTATGCGGACACCGCCGAAGCGCAGGTTGAGGACGCCCTGCGCGCCCTCGGTTACTACAGCCCGGTTATAAAGTGGGACATCATCGAGCCGTCGGGTGAGGGAGAGGAGCCGGCACGGCTGGTTCTCACCGTTGAGCCGGGGGAGCCGGTGCGTGTCCGCTCCCGTAAGGTGGAGATTGAAAGCCCCGCCAGGGAGGACGCTGAATTTACGGTTTCGCTGCCCGAGAAACCGGCAGAGGGCGATGTGCTGAATCATGGCGAGTACAGCTCCCTGCGCCAGACGATACAGAATCGGGCCAGTCGGCTGGGGTATTTTGACGGCAGATTCACCACCCGCAAGCTGGAAGTGGACCCTGAAAAACGGGTGGCGGATATCACCCTGGTTTATCAGAGTGGTGAACGATACCGGCTGGGAGAGGTCAGTTTTAACGAGGGCCATGGATTCGAGGAGCAGTTACTACACCAGTATGTGCGTTTTGAACCCGGTGAAACCTTTCACGCCGATAAGATTGCGAGATTGAGCAGCGACCTGTCCAACAGCGGTTATTTTTCCGGAGTGGATGTCGATGCGTCTCCTGGCAGCGCCGAAGACGGTGTTATTCCGGTGGAGGTGGGACTGACTACTCGTCCACCGCGATCGGTGGCGGCGGGTGTTGGTTTTTCCACCGACGTGGGTCCACGCTTACGGGCCAACTGGCGGGAACACTGGGTTAATCCCATGGGCCATCGCCGTGGCGTCGAGACTGAGCTCTCGGCTCCGCGCCAGAACCTGACCACCTGGTACGAATTGCCCCTGGACCCGCCCATGACCGACTCCATTCGTCTGTCTGCCGGTTATCAGCGCGAAGAAATAGAGGATATCGAGTCGGAACTGCTGACCATAGGCCAGCAGTGGAAACATCAGCTGGACGACGGCTGGCAGCAGGTGGCGTCTATCCGGTGGGAAGGGGAGCGCTTCCGCATCGGTAACGATGAGACCGAACAGAGCAGCCTGTTGCTGCCCGGACTGGGGTATTCCAAGCTGCATGCCGATTCACCCCTGGATCCGTCCAGGGGCTACCGGATCCAGTTTGATATGACGGGATCACATCGCGCGGCGCTGTCCAACGTCGACATTTTCCATGCCAATGTCCTCGTCAAGGGGCTGTATACCCTGGCCAATAACCACCGGTTTCTGGCCCGTTTCCATTTCGGGGGGGTCGCAACCAACCAGTTTTCCGATGTGCCACCGTCGTTGCGCTTTTTCGCCGGTGGTGACCAGAGTGTCCGCGGTTATGGCTATGAAACCCTGTCGCCGCGGGACGATGAGGACATTGCCGTGGGTGGACGCTTCCTGATGGTGGGCAGTGCCGAGTATCAGTACCAGTTTGCGGATAACTGGCGTGCTGCCGCGTTCGTTGATGAAGGCAATGCCATTGATGAACTGGCCGACCCTTTGGCGACCGGCGTTGGCCTTGGCATCCGCTGGATCAGCCCGGTGGGGCCCTTGCGCCTGGACGTCGCCAAGGGGCTGGATTCCGAGTTTGGCGGGGAATGGCGCATTCACTTCTCCATGGGGCCGGAGCTATGACCGAAGCCGCAGCGGAAAAAACCCACAAGTCACACCGTCTGAGGAATGGCCTGCTGATAGCGCTGGCCGTTATCGTTCTGCTTCCCCTGCTGTTGGTAGGGGTGCTGCTTCTGGCTTTGCGTTCGGAGACGGGCACGGCGTGGGTGATCGAGCAGATTCCCGGTCTCAGTGTGGAGCAGGGGCAGGGGTCCGTGCTGGGTCAATGGCAGGCACAGGCGCTGACGTGGCAGGGTTACGGAGTGGGGCTTGAGGTATCGGCGCCTGTTGTTGACTGGTCGCCGACCTGCCTGTTCAGCAAGCAGATTTGTCTTGAAACCCTGCGGGCGGAAACCATAGATCTGACGCTGCAACCCTCGGCGGAGCAGCAGGATGAGCGCGGTGACATCAGCCTCCCGGACGTTGACATCCCGATTGCTCTGGCCATCAGGGAGGTGAGCCTTGGCACCTTCACCCTGAACGACGGCAAGGTCTGGGACACGCTGGAATTGCGAGCTGAGGGTTCCGGAGCGGACTGGCACCTGCAAAACCTGAGCTTCGTTCGGGACGCTATTGAAATTGACGGGTCGGGGCGGGTCGAGACCCGGGGCGACTGGCCCCTGGACCTGGATGTGGGTATCAGCCTGCCGCCCCCCTACGGCACGAAGTGGCGGCTGGCGCTCAACCTGACCGGAAGCGCGGCGGACCTGGGCGTGCGGGGTGAAAGCACCGGTTACCTGGAGGCTACGCTGGCCGGCCGTGTCGCAGCCCTTGATAGCGAGCTTCCCGCCCAGTTAACGGTTGAGGCCCCCCGCTTTGTTCCTGCCGAAGGTCTGCCGGATACCCTGGTGCTGGAGAACACGGTCGTCACTTTGAAGGGCAGTCTTGAAGACGGTTTCCGTTCCGATTCCAGGGCTTCGTTACCCGGCACCGCCGGCGATATTGCAGTGTCACTGAAAGGCCTGGCCACAACGGCCGGCGTTGAGGATCTTGACCTTTCATTGTCGGGCCCGGGAATTGGCGATGCGGAGCCCGGACAGGCCTCGGTGACCGGAAGCCTGGACTGGCAGCAGGCGTTCCTTGCGGATGCCCGGATAACGATGGAGGCATTCCCCTGGTACACCCTGATACCGGACTTCGAGCAGCCGCCTGTTGCCTTGCGGCAACTGAATGGCGAGGTCCGCTATCAGTCCGGCGCGTATCAGGCGAGTGTTGAAGCCAGCGTGAGTGGGCCCCTCGGTGAGGCTGATCTGGCCGCGGAGCTGGATGGTGATATGGGGTCCGTGGATGTCAGCCGTCTGCGCGTGAATACCGGGGCAGGTTTCCTTGGTGGCGAGGGCAGCGTTGCCTTTGCCGGCCCGCTGGCGTGGGATGCAAGTCTGGAGCTCGACAGCTTTAACCCTGGATACTGGCTGCCGGCGCTGGAGGCCAGCCTCAATGGTGGTATCACCACCGATGGCCAATTGGCGGACAGCGGCACCCTCTCGCTAGAGGCCCAGTGGGACCTGTCCGGCACCTGGCAAAGCCACGATGCTCTCATTGGCGGGGCCCTGAACAGCGATGCGGGGGTCTGGGATGTGTCCGGACTGCAGCTGGAAGTAGGCGACAATCGCATCACCGGTGACGGCCAGTGGGGTAACGAGATTACGGGCAGTCTGGCACTGGATGTGCCTTCCCCGGAAACCTTCCTGCCAGGCCTTGCCGGCTCGCTGAGCGGGACAGCCTCGATCTCCGGGACGCCGGAGCGGCCACAGGGCAGAGCGACGGTATCCGGCTCCGGCCTGGCGTGGCAGGACGAGCTGAGCCTGGCCAGCCTGGACGTTGAGGCTTCCCTTGGTGAAGGGTTCAGCGTGAGCGGCGATGTGAAGGCCAGTGAACTCCGTTACGGCGAGCAGTTATTGCAGTCCTTGACGCTGGGGTTATCGGGTACCCGGGACAACCACCGGCTGCAGGTCAATGCCCTTCACGAGGCGGCCGAGGTGGCGTTGGTCTTTACCGGCGACGCGCCGGCCGACTGGAACGCCTGGCAGGGCGCGTTGCAACAGGGTCGCATTGAGGTGCCGGAGCAGGATCAGCAATGGATTCTGGCGGAGCCGGCGGCGCTGGAGTACGCCAGCACCGGCAGGCTGACCTTCGGCAGCCACTGCTGGCGTTGGCAACAGGCCTCGGTGTGCGCCGGGGACCAGACCCTGCTGCCGACTCAGGACATTGCCTATCGGATCGAGAACTTCCCGACCACCGCGTTATCTCCGCTGATGCCTGAAACCCTGCGCTGGGATACGCTTCTCAACGCCGATGTCCGGTTGACGGTCACGGACAATGGCCCGGACGGGGAGGTGGCGGTTGATGCCGGTGCCGGCGAATTCGAGGTGATGGTGCGGGACGAGTGGGAGACCCTGGCGTATGACACCTTCACCACGAGGCTTGGCCTGCAACCGGAGATTGCTGAGCTCAACGTTGAGCTGAAGGGGCCCGAGCTGGGTGACCTTTCGGTTTCCATGGCCGTTGACCCCAACGCCAGTGAGCGGGAGGTGGATGGCCAGTTCAGCGTTCAGGGTCTTGATATTGCCATGGCCGGGGTTTTCGCGGGGCTGGAAGTGGTTGAAGGCGAGCTTAATGGCGAGGGCACACTTTCCGGCCCGCTGTTGAAGCCGGCAGTCAATGGTGAAATTGCACTGACCGGAGGGCGGATTGCAGATCCACAGCTTCCGCTTCCGCTGGAGGAGATGGTTATCAGCCTGGACCTGAACGGGTATTCCGCGGATCTGTCGGGCCGCTGGCGCAGTAACGAACGCAGCACCGGGAACCTCAAAGGCACTTTGAACTGGGTATCTGAACCCTCCATGGAGATTAATGTCACCGGCAACCGTTTACCGTTCAGTTACGAGCCGTATGCCCGTGTGGAGCTGGAGCCGGATATTACCATCACCTACAGCGGCGGTGATCTGGCGATAACAGGGCGTCTGGAGGTTCCCCGTGGCGAGATCGAAATCCGTGAACTGCCTGCTCAGGCCGTTTCGGTGTCGGAGGACGAGGTTATTGTGGGAGCGGAGGAGGAAGAGCAAGCGGTACGCTCCCTGAACATGGATGTGACCGTCGTGGTGGGCGAGGATGAGGTCAGTTTCAATGGCTTCGGCGTGACCGGTAACCTGGAGGGAACCCTGCGTATCGGTAACGACATGGACACCCGGGGGGCATTGCAACTGATTAACGGCCGGTACGAAGCCTATGGCCAGGAGCTGGATTTGCGACGGGCCAGGCTTCAATTCGTGGGGCCGCTGACCGAGCCCTACCTGGATATTGAAGCTGTCCGGCAGGTGGGCACTGTGGTGGCTGGGATCCGGCTTACCGGCCCGGTCAGTGCGCCGCGGACGGAAGTGTTTTCGGAGCCTGAGATGCCCCAGACTGACGCCCTGTCGTATTTGATTCTGGGCCGGGCGCCACAAACCCAGAGCGATGAGGGGCAGATGAGCCGGGCGGCGATTTCCCTGGGCCTGACCCAGGCCAACAAGGTAACCCAGGGTCTGGGTGAAGAGCTTGGCATACAGAACCTGACGCTGGAGGCAGAGGGGAGTGGCGACGAGTCCGCGGTGGTAGCCAGTGGCTACCTGACCGATGAGCTCAGCATTCGCTACGGGGTGGGTATCTTCGAGCCGATCACTACCGTTGCCCTGCGCTACGACCTTGGCCGCTATTTCTACCTGGAGGCCGCCAGCGGCCTGGCAGCCTCCCTGGATATTTTCTATACCCGGGATTTCTGACCGGGTCGGTCATCCCGGTTCTCTGTCATTCCAGTTCAAAGGTGGCGCTGACCCGGGCCGTCAGTTCCCGGAGGCCCACCTCGGATACCGTATCAGAGGCGGCGCGCATTTCCGCCATCATAGGAACGGGTGGCTGATGGCCGTCGTCGATATTGATGTTGATCACCTCGCCGCACTGCTTATCCAGCTCGTTGGCCACAAACTCGCATCTCGCCCTGGCATCGGCAATGGCACCGGCCAGTGCCTGTTTGCGCAGGCTGCTCTCATTGGAATGGAAAAACCGGTGCGGGCCCACGTTATAATCCATACCCAGTGTCTGTGCCTGCTCCAGAATCGGATTAAGCAGGGAAAGATCATCGATGGTGAAGCTCACGGTTTGTGAGGCAACCGCCACTCTCTCCGGCTTCTCGCTGCGATCCTGCGCCGGTACAGTGCGGCTGTAGAGGTTAACAGAGGCATCGCTGTAGGCATGCAGCTGGTCGCGGTAGTCCCTGATGCCATCCCGCCACTGCTCCATCTGTTCGTTTACCCGCCGGGTGGCTGTATCAGGCAGACTGTGTTCGGCGTGGGCGGTAAACTGCAGCCTTGCGCTGTCTGGCGTATACTTTACCGAGGCCTGGCCGCTCAGGCTGACTTCCCCGGCGATAACGCTCAAGGGGAGGGTCACCAGGACGGCAGGAATCAGCAGGTACCGATGGACGGTTGACAACATTGTGGGATCTCCATGCTTTTACACAATAATCAGGTCAGGTTGACTCCCCGCGAGCGCGACATCCTGCTCAGGCTGACCGGGAGCGACCCCCATTATGTGACGACCAGGGACCAACTGAAAGAGTGGTCTGCCCGGCATTTGCAAGCCCTGCCGGGTGACGCCAGGGAGATACGGGAAATCAAGGCGGTGCTGCAGCGCTATCTGCCGCTCTGAGGCGGACCGTCTCCGTCATCTTCGGTTGCCAGGGGTTCATCCAGCCTGATCAGTTTTCTTTCTTCGGCCGCCTGCACAAAGTGTTTGAAGATGCGACGGTGGCCGCCGTGGTACAGCAGATATTCCGGATGCCACTGAATCCCCATCAGCCACTGGCCGCGGGTATTCTCAATTGCCTGCACAAAGTGGTCATTGTCCAGAGCCACCACGCGGAGATCTTTGCCCAGCTTCTTGATGGTTTGACTGTGGATGCGATTGGCACCGATAACGGGCTGTCGCATGACCTCTCCGAGACGGCTGTCGCCGACGACGCGAACGGTCTGCATGGGTAACAGCAGCGGGCGGTGGCGGGTGTTTACTCGCAGCGGCGTAACGTTCTGGCACAGCGATCCGCCACGGAAAATATTGATAAACTGCGCGCCGCGGCAAATGCCCAAAACCGGGATGTTCAGGTTCTCGGCCCGTGACAGCAGGTACACATCGGTTTCATCCCGGCGGGGATCATAGTTGGCGGTCACCTGCGGTGTCTGCCCGTACCGGGAGGGGTGGACGTGGGTACCCCCTGAGAGTACCAGGCCGTCCAGCAGCGATACGTCTACCTTTGCCCCGGGTCGAATGAAGTGGGTGCGGGCTCCCCGCATACGCAGGGCGAAGCTGATCAGCCGGTGCGCCAGGCTGCGCCGGGCCGGGCCGCTGATTCCGATGGTGATACCCGGATGTTCCGGCTTTTCCGCGATGGTGTCAGACATAGTTCCGGGACCGGAGCCACTGGCCAGAGGTATCGACCCAGCTGCGGGTCAGGTTATGAAAGCTCAGTTTGCGGCTGTTGCGGAATTCGGTCACCAGGGCCGACAGGTCCGCGGTGTTGGCGACCAGCTGTTCCAGTACCACCCAGTCATTCCACACCGTGGAGAAGTGCCAGGCCGGGTTGTCAATGTCGCAATCCGGCAGGCGATAATGGAGAGTGGGCCGGCTCTTGATGCGCTCGTCCTTCACGTATCTGGCCAGCAGGTCGCTGTTGAGGTGGGCAAACAGGGGTAGCAGGTCCAGGGCCTTGTTGCGGGTCGGATTGTAGTGGAGGTAGTCCTTCATCAGTTGATCCATGTCCGGATCATAGTCCTCGGCAATCAGCAGGTCGATGTAAGTGCTGTTCCAGGGCTCGATGTAGCTGGTTACCTTGCGGCTCAGGTCGACCTGGTGCCGCGCCTTGAGCCATTCATACAGCGCCGCAAAGGCCTGCAGGTAACGCACCAGGGTTGCGGCCTTCAGATCCGGCAGCTCCGGATTCAGCTGCAATCCGAACGCGTAATAGATCGCTTCGCGACTGCCAAGGGCGCCGGCGCGGCGCAGCTCGTCACACAGGGTCTCGATGCGCTCCAGCTCGCCGAACGGTATTGGCGGGCTGACAATTTCCAGGGGCACGATCTTTTCCGCTGCCGCGTCTATCACCGTCATTGCCTGGCCGCCCAATTCTCGGACCGATTCCGGCAGTCTGCGATCCTGAAGGTCCAGGTCCTTGATGGGATCGGAATCCAGTTCGATGGCGAAGGTGCCAACGTCCGTCTCAATTTCGGAGACATAACGCGCAACAGATTTTGCCTCGCCACCAAGAAGCTTTGAGGACAGCGCTACAAGGTCCTGGTATCCCAGACCGGACAGCTCTATCTCGACACCAACCTTCCGTTCCTTTCCGTCATCGGTTTTCATGATGTCCGGCATACTGCATCTGTTGCTCATTCACACGTCTCCACAAAGGATAAACGTTACCTTAACACAGTCATATTGACCTGGAGAGCCGCTCGCCGGTCCAATGAGCCGGTGTCATGAAAAATTCCCGACTGCGCCTTTACACTGGATAAAACACTGTATATAGTCAAATCACTGTATATAAAAACAGGACCAACCGGGGCCAAAGACTCATGAAGCTGACAGCAAGGCAGACACAGGTATTGGAGATCATCCGTCGCTATGTCGACGAGACCGGATATCCGCCTACCCGCGCGGAAATTGCTGCGGAACTGGGCTTCCGTTCAGCCAATGCGGCGGAAGAACACCTCAGGGCGTTGGCAAGAAAAGGAGCCATCGAGATGGTTCCCGGTGCCAGCCGCGGTATACGCCTGCCGGAAGTCGAGGCGGACCCGGGCCTGCCGGTCATAGGTCAGGTAGCTGCCGGCAGCCCGATTCTTGCCCAGGAGCACATTGAAGATCACTGCACCCTGCGACCGGAATTCTTCTCGCCATCAGCCGATTACCTGTTGCGTGTGCGTGGTATGAGCATGAAGGACATAGGTATTCTGGATGGCGATCTGCTGGCGGTGCATCGGACCAGCGATGTACACAATGGCCAGATTGTGGTGGCCAGGGTTGGCGAAGAGGTGACTGTAAAGCGCTTCCGCAAGGAGGGCTCGAAGGTCTATCTGGTTGCGGAGAACGAGGAATTCGCACCGATTGAGGTGGACCTGGCAGAACAGGAACTGTTTATTGAAGGTCTGGGGGTAGGGGTTATCCGTCGCTCGGATCTTCACTGATCCCCTGGGTAATTGGACATTTCAGGCAGCGCCCGCAGCGTGTCAATCACTGCAAGGCGCAGCTCATAGGCAGATGAGGCTTATCATGGAACAACTCAGCTTTAATCAGAACCTGGCATACGCTCACGGGGGCAGCAGATTCGTCGGCCCGGAGGCTGCCGGATTAAGCAGCCATGATGAGGCGGACAAAACGCCGACCACCCGGATGCGTCCGGCACCCTCGACAGGCAATGTAACCGAAATCATCCTGCCTGAAGGGCAGGTGGAAAATTTCCAGTTGCTGCTGCCGATGTTGACCCAGCTGAATCAGGAAAAGCGCTGGCTGGCCTGGATCGATCCACCCCAGAGCCTGGTCAGTAAGTGGCAGACCATGCGGGGGATAGTCGCGGGTGAATTGCTGGTTTTGCGGTCCACCGCGGACTATCCGGCTCGCCAGCTGGCCGAGCGGGCGCTGAGTGCGGGCACCTGTCATGCGGTGGTGATGTGGACAAACAGGCTTGGGCGTGAAGCGCGAACGTCGCTGGAGCAGGCCTCAGCCCTGGGCAACAGCCACGGTGTGGTGCTGCGCCAGCGCTGATGGCTGCAAAACGCCCATATCTGTAAAATGTCCAGACGAGTGGAATTACGGGGTTCGTGAAGGGCCCGGATCAGTGAAGAGTATAGGAAGGCCGGCTTTGATGGGCGTCTGGTTCTTCCTCTTCCCAGTCAATGTCGTGGCTCACATCTCCAGCGGCCTCTATGCCGGCGGCAATCATGGCTTTGGCCACGTTCATGTCCCGGTCCTGCATCATTTCTCTGGCTTCGTCCGAGAACGATATTTTTACCAGTGGCGCACTGTCATCGTCGATTCGGCGAAGTGCGTAATCGCCATTGCTCAGTTGTACAATCTCAAAAAAAGAGGGTGACATTCAGTTAGCCTTTCAGTTCGTTCCCTGGTGTCGGTACGCCGTGGTATTAACACTCGCTATGGCGTTCCTCAAGGGTATCGGTAAAGTGTTTCATCGCGCTCAGGGTTCGCTCGAGTGCCTCTGCCGACCGGTCCGGTCCGGGATCCGCAGAGACCGCGATCACGTTCTCATCACTCACGGTTTTCTTGGCCACCGGCGGGTTCCCCTGATGCCGCTCCAGTTGCTCAAGATGGTTCCACCAGCTCTGGCCCTCACTGGCCAGCCGGCTAAGCTGTGCTATCTCCGGAAGGTCCTCCCCGAGCAGGTCCGTCAAAGCAGTCAGGTTTTCGGGTTGGTCCTGCTTTTGCTGGTACATCCTGGCGATCATCACCAGAATCAGCTTCCTCGCCCTTAAGGCAAGTTCAATCGCTCCCTGGCTTAGCGCTTCACGCACGGGCCGATGATCGCTCTCATCCAGTTGGCCCAGCAGGGTTCTGGCAAGAAAGATCTTCTGGGAAACCAGTGAATGCCATGGTGACGCCATTGAGGTACCTGTCGGCGGAGTCTATGTCGCGCGATGAATTAATCGACAATTATAACATTTCCGGATGTAAATTTCTTCCCTCCCCTTGAGCGGTGAGTCACTGACAAGAAACTACAAAGATTTGCTTGAAACGGTCGTTTGAATTTGGCAAAAAGGCGCAGCATTTTGGGTGACATCTGATCGCTTGGCTGTTGATGCCCGTTGACCGGGGATCGTAATGGCCAGGCATCCGGATCAGTTTCCGTGGAGGTGGTTTCAGTGGAGAGGGAAGGGAATGCGTAGCCATTGGGTCGCAGGTTTTGCAGTGGCAGTGCTCGGATTTTCAGCTGGCGTGTGTGCGAAGGTCAGTGAGGCCGAGGCCGAACGGTTGGGCAATGAGCTTACCCCAATAGGGGCGGAGCGGGCGGGTAACAGCTCCGGCACCATTCCGGCGTGGACCGGTGGGCTGGAAACGCCGCCGGCTGACTGGGGCCCGGGACAGATCGAGGTGAATCCCTTTCCGGAAGATGAACCCTTGTTCGTGATAACGGCTGACAACCTGGATCTTTATCGTGACAGGCTGACGGACGGGCACATCCGGATGCTGAAGCAGTATGGTCCGGAATTTGTGATGCCCGTTTACCAGACGCGCCGCACAGCAGCTTTCCCGCAGGATGTTTATGAAGAGTCCCGCGATAATGCCCTCAGTGCCGAGCTTCTGAGCAACGGTAATGGCGTGAGGGACGCTATCATGACCAGCCCCTTCCCGATTCCGGAGAATGGCCTCCAGGTGATCTGGAACCATATCCTGCGTTACCGGGGGGAGGAGCTTTCGTTCCGCAGTTCATCCGCGACTCCTCAGGTGAACGGGTCCTACAACCAGGTTGTGAACGAGTACGACTATTTCTTTGCGTACAGCCGCAGGGGTGCCGATCTTGCAGATATTGACAACAAGATCTTTTACCTGAAAACCGACACCATAGCGCCTTCCAACCTGGCGGGCACCATCACTCTGGTTCACGAGACTCTCGACCAGATCCGTTCGCCGCGGCTGGCCTGGCGCTATGATTCCGGTACGCGACGCCTGCGCAGATCCCCCAACCTGGCCTATGAAACGGATCTGCCCAATTCTTCATCGCTCAGATCTGTTGATCAGAAAGACATGTACAACGGTGCGCCGAACCAGTATGACTGGGAGCTGAATGGTAAACGTGAAATGTATGTGCCCTATAATGCCTACAAGCTTCACGATGAAGAGGTTGAACCTGACGACGTTATCCGGCCGCAACACATCAATCAGCAACTTGCCCGCTACGAGCTGCATCGGGTATGGGTTGTAGAGGCGCGGCTGCGTACCGGCATCAGCCACATCTATTCCCGCAGAGTGTTCTACGTGGACGAGGACAGCTGGCAGATTCTGGCCAGTGAGGAATACGACAGTGCCGGCGAGCTCTGGCGCGTATCCGAGGCGCACAACATCAGCTATTACGGTGAGCCTGTATTCTGGACTACCATGGAGATGACGTACGATCTCAAAGCGCAGCGTTACTATATCGATGGGCTGGATGATGGTTTCCAGGCCTACGACTTCAGTCCCGGTTTCCGTGGCAACGAGTTTTCGGCGTCTGCAGCCCGCAGGGCGGCCAGGCGCTGACGTCAGCCATTGCCGGGGCTGGCTATGATCCCCGGCCATTGCCCGGGCTATTCTACGAGAACGGAGATGCACTCATGTCGGTGCCAGAGCAACTCAGAGCAGTGGATACCCTGGTAGAGCGTCTGAAGACAGCCCTTGCAGAAAAGAACTGGGAAGAGCTGTCGCGACTCAACGAAAAGGTCAAACCGACCATCGAGCCGGTGATGACGGCTCTGGAGGCCGGGGAGCTGAGGCCGGAACCAGTCCGGGAGAGGTTGGCAACCCTGCAGACTTTTTGCGACCGTGCCAATATTTCGGCAAAAGAGGCCAAGGCTGAAGCCCAGCAGGCGCTCAAGGGGGTCAACCAGAACCGGAGCGCTGCCAAGGCCTACCAGAATGTCTCCTCGAATCCTCCCAAATAGCGTCATAAAATTGACTCGGGCACTCTTTCAGTCTTAAATACCGCACAAATCCCCGCAAGAGATTCGTTTGGATGTTGAAGAATAACAAGGTTCTGGTGCTCAGCGAGGACGAGTCAAGACAGCGTGATATTGCCACAATACTCGAGTTTATTGGCGAGGAAGACATCCTCTTCGGTGAGCAAGCGCGCTCGCTGCTTGCCAGTGGCGATCCTGATGTTCTGGACGAAGTCTCCGTGGTCGTCATTAATGGTGAGGACGACGGTATCCAGAAAACCGTGTCTTCGGTGTGTGAGGCCGGCAAGGGCATGCCCGTTCTGATGGTGGGAAATCCCGACCTGAAGGGTTTGCCCGAGGACCATGCCGGCCGGGTGATTGCCCGCCTGGAGTGGCCCCTGAATTACACCAAATTCGTGGACTCGCTTTACCGTGCCCAGATTTACCGTTCCCAGTTTGCCCGCTCCCGGGAGCGCGGCCAGCAGCGTGGGTTGCAGCTTTTCCGTAGTCTCGTGGGTACCAGCCGCAAGGTCCAGTTTGTTCGCCAGCTGATGGAGCAGGTGGCTGACAAGGATGTGAGCGTGCTGATTACCGGTGAGTCAGGTACCGGCAAGGAGGTGGTCGCCCGCAATCTGCATTACCACTCTGCCAGGCGTGACAAACCGTTCGTTCCGGTCAACTGCGGCGCCATTCCCGCGGAGTTGCTGGAAAGCGAGCTGTTCGGGCATGAGAAAGGTGCCTTTACCGGGGCCATTACCGCTCGTGTCGGGCGCTTTGAACTGGCCGAGGGCGGAACGCTGTTCCTCGATGAGATCGGCGATATGCCCCTGAGCATGCAGGTGAAGATACTGCGGGTATTGCAGGAGCGCACCTACGAGCGGGTTGGCAGTAATCGTACCCAGTCCGCCAATGTGCGGGTGATTGCGGCAACCCACAAAGTTCTGGAAGACATGATTGAAAGCGGTGATTTCCGGGAAGACCTCTACTACCGCCTGAATGTGTTCCCCATCGAGATGCCGTCCCTGCGGGAAAGGGTCGAAGATATTCCCCTGCTGATCAATGAACTGATTTCCCGCATGGAGAAAGAAAAACGCGGCTCACTGCGACTGAACTCCGCAGCGATCATGAGCCTGTGTCGCCACGACTGGCCCGGTAATGTCCGGGAGTTGGCCAACCTGGTGGAACGCCTGGCGATCATGCATCCCTACGGGGTCATCGGGGTGCAGGAGTTGCCCAAAAAGTTCCGCTATGTGGACGACTATGATGAAAACCGCCCGGTCGAGGATTCCGGGATGCCGTCGAACATTCCCGGGCTCATCGGCCTGGACGCGCCGGCCCTGTTACCGGTCAATGGTATTGACCTTAAGGACTATCTCTCCAACCTTGAGAGGCAGCTGATCCAGCAGGCGCTGGACGAGGCCGGAGGTGTGGTGGCCCGGGCCGCGGAGAAGCTGCGGATCCGGCGGACCACGCTGGTGGAGAAGGTCAGGAAGTACGGACTCCGGGATGAAGAGTCCGAGGAAAGCTGAACGTCCCGGCTTTTCCAAATGGCGTCAAAGGTTTGTAACCTTCGGCGCCATTGTTGTTTGTGGGTGACGTAAACCCGTCATCTGTCTTTTTAATAATTTCCCTTCCCTTTGAAATATAAACAAAATTTAAAGTTGGCACAGTGCTGGCTAGAGTACGCCCAAACGATCCATCCGATTGGTACGGGCCGGTGTTTGGTCCGGTCAGAGGGCGAGTTTATGAGTCAGTTGCAATTTGTTGGTCTGTCGTCGGCGAAGGAGCTTCCAGCGGACAGGGAGTCTTCGGCCAATGCGGCAGCGGATGTCAATGATAAGGTAACAGCGTTGTTCCCTGAGCAGAGCGATGAGGCAGTAGGTACAGCGCTGGATCTGTTCAACCAGATGTCGCGGCAGATTACTGACTCCTATCGCACTCTGGAGTCCCGTGTTAACCAGTTGTCCGGCGAACTTTCGGCGGAGTCACGGCAGCGTCAGGCGGAACTTGAGCAGAAAGAAGAGCTGGCGGACCGGCTGTCTACGCTGCTTCATGCGCTTCCGGCCGGGGTTGTGGTGCTCGACAGTCAGGGTGTGGTCACCCAGACCAATCCTGCGGCGATTACGCTGCTGGGAGAACCTCTGGGCGGCGAACGCTGGGTGGATGTCATTCGCCGCTGTTTCGCGCCGCGCCGGGACGACGGCCACGAAGTGTCCCTGAAGGATGGCCGCCGCGTCAGCATCGAAATCCGCACCATGGAGAACCAGCCGGGGCAGTTGATCCTGCTGACGGATCTGACCGAGACCCGTCACCTCCAGGCTCAGCTTGCCCATGCCCAGCGTCTGTCGGCCATGGGCAAGATGGTAGCCTCCCTGGCTCACCAGATTCGCACGCCGCTGTCGGCTGCCATTCTCTATGGCGGTCACCTCAGCCAGGAGGATCTCGATGAAGAGATGCGACAGCGTTGCGCTTCCCGATTAATGTCGCGTCTGACGCACCTGGAGCAGCAGGTTCGCGACATGCTGATTTTCGCCCGAGGCGAAACCCGGTTGGCGGAGGAGTTGTCTGCCGGGGTGCTGGTTCAGGCATTCACATCCGCTCTGGACGGGCTGAAACTCCCGCCGGGCGTTACCGTCGAGTTGGACAACGACGCGGACAGGGAGTCGCTGATGTGCAACCGCGACGCCCTGGTTGGCGCCTGCACCAATCTGGTGAACAACAGTGTGGAGGCCGGCGCAACGAAGGTGACGGTTGCCATCGGTTCACTCGACGGCGAGCTCGTGGTTCGGGTAAAGGATAACGGCCCCGGGTTTTCACCGGAACAGGCCAGTCAGCTGCTGGAGGCCTTCTATACCACCAAATCCCACGGCACGGGCCTCGGGCTGGCGGTTGTCCAGGCGGTGGTAAAGGCACATCAGGGCCGGTTCACGATTGAAGCGCCCTCAGGTGACGGGGCCGTTGCGACCATTTCGCTGCCATTGTTGCGTTCGCGGTCGGCCGCTGGCCGGCATTCGCAGGCACCCAGCAAACACTGACCGGAGGCAATCATGGCCAAGGCCCAAATTCTGATAGTTGAAGACGACCACGATCTGCGAGAGGCGCTGGTGACAACGCTGGAGCTGGCAAAGTTCCGCGTTCGTGAGGCTGCCAACGCACAACAGGCCCTGGCGCAGTTGGCCGAGTCGCCGGTGGATATGGTGATCAGCGATGTGAACATGCCCGGCATGTCCGGCCACGAGCTGTTGGGTGAGGTGCAGCGGCTGTATCCGGGGCTGCCGACGATGCTGATTACCGCCTACGGTCAGATCAGCCATGCGGTTTCCGCCATGCAGGCGGGCGCCACTGACTATCTGGTCAAACCGTTTGAGCCGGCGGTACTGGTGGATGCCGTTACCAAGGTGGTGGGCGGAGGCCGCCAGAAAAGTGGCGATCAGCCGGTGGCAGAGGATCCCATCAGCAAGCGTATGTTCCAGCTGGCGGCCAAAGTGGCCGGCAGTGACTCAACGGTGATGATTTCCGGAGAGAGTGGCACCGGTAAAGAAGTGTTGGCGCGCTATATCCACCAGCAATCCCCACGTTCCGAACAGCCTTTCGTGGCCATCAACTGCGCGGCAATTCCCGAGAATATGCTGGAGGCTATCCTGTTTGGCCATGAAAAGGGGGCCTTCACCGGAGCCGTGGCAACCTCTCCCGGCAAGTTCGAGCAGGCCAATGGTGGCACTATTCTGCTGGACGAGATCTCGGAAATGGATCTTGGCCTGCAGTCGAAGCTGCTGCGGGTACTGCAGGAGCGTGAGGTTGAGCGGGTCGGTGGTCGCAAGACCATCACCCTGGACGTCCGGGTTATTGCCACCACCAACCGGGATCTGTCCGATTATGTGCGCGAAGGCAAATTCCGCGAAGATCTGTACTACCGGCTGACCGTGTTTCCCATGCACTGGCAGCCACTGCGCGAGCGCAGCCTGGACATTATGCCGCTGGCCAGTGCCCTGCTGAAGAATCACTGTCGCAAGATGAAGCTGACCGGTGTGACCTTCGCGCCCGACGCCAGAACGACACTTATGGCCCATCAATGGCCGGGTAATGTCCGCGAGCTGGACAATGCGATCCAGCGGGCGTTGGTGCTGCACCAGGGTAACGTGATCCACTCCGGCGACCTTTGCCTGGAGCTGGGGATCACCGGGCGTATGGACAGCAGTTCGGCGTCCATTACTGCGCAAAACGCTGCGCCGCAAGTCTCTACGGAAGCCGGTGCACTGGCGCCCGAGGAAACTGCCGAAGAACCTGAAGCGCACGGTCTTGAGGATCTGTCTCCAACCTCGCTTGGTGATGAGGTCAGGCAGCGGGAGTTCCGGATTATTATCCAGGCGCTGAAAAAGGAACGTGGCCGTCGTAATCGGGCTGCCGAGCAATTGGGCATAAGCCCACGCACACTCAGGTACAAGCTGGCCCAGATGCGGGAGGCGGGCATTGATCTGGACGCCGAGCTGGCCACCGTCTGAACCCGCGCAATACTCCTCCAATCGGCACCTTCGGGTGCCGTTTTGCTTGGGGTCGTCAAAAGACTGTCGCAGGTTCTGCTTTGCGCTCCTGAAATTTCATTAACCTAATGAAAAACAAGCAATAAATTATATTGGCCTGTGGTTTGCTTCCACCCCTGGAAAGACATATCCAGTTCAATGGGTTGCCCACTGCCAAGAGGGCGAGCCGGGAGAGTGAATCATGGTCCAGCGCGCTGACATCAACAGTGTTCTTTCTGAAATCCGCAACATGCGCTCGCAGATTATGGAAAATCAGCGGGTAGAGCAGGATAACAACATCCGTGGCCGGATGGATGGGCCCTCCCGGGTACAGGAAACCTCCGACGCCCCGAAATTCAGTGACATGCTCAGCCAGGCCGTGGGGTCCGTCAACGAGTTGCAGCAGTCGTCCAGTGATCTCAAGACCGCTTACGACATGGGTGACCCCAACGTGGACATTACCCGGGTGATGATCGCGTCAGAAAAATCATCCATTTCCTTTGAGGCACTCACCCAGGTTCGCAACCGGGTTGTGAAAGCTTACGAAGACATCATGAACATGCCGGTTTAATAGCGGAGCGGATCCATGGCCAGTTTACCTGCCGAAACTTCATCCTCGAATATGCCCGCACCGCGGGATGATGACACCGGCGAAAGCCGTAGTGATCTGATATTCGGGTTTAATCGGCTGAACCTGCTGCGGCAGGTGGGTCTGATGGTCGGGCTCGCGGCCAGCGTGGCACTTGGCGTTGCCGTGGTTCTGTGGGCCCAGGAGCCCAATTACCAGCCGGTGGTGGGCGATATGTCCGGCTACAACCCCCAGGACGTCACCACCATTCTCGAGGCCAACGGCATTGACTACCGCATGGAACCGCGTACCGGGGCCTTGTTGGTGCCTTCCGATGAGGTCTATAACGCCCGCCTGAAGCTGGCGGCCGAGGGCGTGACCGACGAGCAGACCATGGGCTATGAGATCCTGGATCAGGACCGCGGTCTGGGTACCTCCCAGTTTATGGAAACGATCAGCTTCCGCCGCGGCCTGGAGGGGGAACTGGCCCGAACTATTGGCAGTATGCGCACGGTTCGCGCGGCGCGGGTTCACCTGGCCATTCCCGAGCGCTCGGTGTTCGTTCGCGATGCGCGCACACCAACCGCATCGGTCTTTCTGGAGGTAGTGGCGGGCCGTCGCCTGGAGCAGGAACAGATTGCCTCGATCATAAACCTGGTTGCCGGCAGCATCCCTGAAATGAGCAAGGACAATGTCACCGTGGTTGACCAGAGTGGCAACCTGCTGACTGGCCGCGAGGACAAGGGCGACAGCCGCCAGATGGAGGACCAGTTTGACTACACCGCCCGTGTCGAAGACCGGCTCACGCGGCGAGTGGTATCGCTGGTCAGGCCGGTTGTCGGCGATGGTCGGTTCCGTGCCGAGGTGACAGCGGACCTCGATTTCTCCTCGGTGGAACAGGCGGAGGAGCTCTTCAATCCCGATCAGCAGGCGGTGCGCAGTGAGCGCCAGATGTCTGAGCGTCGTGCCGGCGGGGCCGCGGGTGGTATTCCTGGTGCCCTGGCCAATCAGCCTCCGGCCGAGGCGACCGTGCCGGAACAGGCCAACGGTGGCGAGGAGGGTGAAGGCCAGGCACCTCCGGTAAACGTGCGCGAAGAGTCTACCCGTAACTACGAAATGGACCGGACTGTCAGCTATGTCCGCCAGGAGCTTGGCCGGGTAAAGCGCCTGTCCGTGGCGTTGGCGGTGGATGACATGAAGGTGGTTGACCCCCAGACCGGGGAGATCAGTTATGAGCCCTGGCCAGAGCAGGAATTGCAGCGGCTTACCATGCTGGTCCGTGACGCCGTGGGTTACTCCGCCGCCAGAGGTGACAGTGTCACGGTCATGAACACTGCGTTTGCAGCCCAAGAGCAGGTCGAGTTTGAAGCGCCCGGCTTCTGGGAGCAACCCTGGTTCTGGGATCTGATGAAGCAGGTGCTGGCCGGGCTGGTGATATTGGTGCTGGTGCTGGGTCTGCTGCGTCCGACGTTGAAAAGCCTGTCCGGTGGCGGTCGCAGCGAACGCCGGGAGGAGTCCGACGACGCCGGTTATGAGGGACTTGACGGCGTTGAGGGGGGTGAGGCCCTGCGTGAAGCCATGCATTCCCAGGATGATCTGCTTTTGCCCGGTGCAACAGACAGTTATGATAGGCAGCTAAATGCATTGAAAGGCCTGATTGCGGAAGATCCCGCGCGGGTCTCCCAGGTAATGCGCCAGTGGGTGAATGTTGATGACTGATGAAAATAGCCGCCAGCCAGAGGCGCCGCAAAAGCCCCAGCGGAAAATACCGCGGGTGGAGCAGGCGGCGATCCTGCTGATGTCGCTTGGCGAGAATGATGCGGCCGAAGTGCTCAAGCATATGGGCCCGAAAGAGGTGCAGCGGGTCGGCGTGGCCATGGCCCAGATGAAAGACGTCAGCAAGGACGATGTTACCTACGTGCTCAACCAGTTCGTTGAGGCGGTCGGTGGCCAGACCGGCCTGGGGGTGGGCAACGATGATTATATCCGCACCATGCTCACCCAGGCCCTGGGTGATGATAAGGCCTCCAGCCTGATCGACCGGATTCTCATTGGCGGCAACACTACCGGCCTGGACACCCTGAAGTGGATGGAACCCCGTGCCGTGGGTGACATCATCCGCTATGAGCACCCGCAGATTCAGGCCATTGTTATCTCCTACCTGGACCCCGACCAGGCTGCCGAGATTCTGGGCACGCTGGATGACAAGGTGCGCCTGGACGTGATGATGCGGGTCGCATCCCTGGAAAGCATCCAGCCCCAGGCCCTGCAGGAACTCAACGATATCCTTGAGAAACAGTTCTCGGGGGGCTCTGCGGCGCAGACCAGCCGCATTGGCGGGGTCAAGCGAGCCGCGGATATCATGAACTTCATGGACCGCAATATCGAAGGTGGGCTGATGGACTCCATCAAGGATATGGATCCGGATCTGGCCTCCACCATCGAGGACCTGATGTTTGTCTTCGATAACCTGAAAGACATTGAAGACCGTGGCATTCAGGCCCTGTTGCGGGAAGTTTCCTCGGAAGTGCTGGTGGTGGCTCTCAAGGGCGCGGATGAAGGTGTCCAGGAGAAAATCTTCAAGAATATGTCGAAAAGGGCGGCGGAACTGTTGCAGGACGACCTCGAAGCGAAGGGGCCGGTGCGGGTCAGTGAAGTTGAATCCGCCCAGAAGGACATTATTACCATTGCCCGTCGTATGGCTGAAGCCGGCGAAATCACCCTCGGCGGTGCTGGCGAAGAAATGATGTAATGAAAGACTCCCGTCGCAACCTCGATCGCATTCCCAAGGAAAATCTCACCGCCTATGAGCGCTGGGAACTTCCGTTGCTGGATGCCCGGGGCAATGAGGTGGTTCAGGAAGAGGAGCGTGAGGTAAAACCCCTGACCGCTGCGGACATTGACGAAATCCGCCAGGCTGCCCACGAAGACGGCCATGCAGAAGGCCGGGACGCGGGATACCAGGCCGGTTTCAATGAGGGTCACGAAGCCGGGCATCAGGAAGGTTATAAGGCGGGTCTGGAAGAAGGCCGCGAGCAGGGGACTGAACAGGGGCTGGCGGACACCCGCAAAGAAGTGGACGCCAAGCTGGACCGGTTGGAACATTTGCTGGGCGAATTGCTGGTTCCGATCCAGCGCCACGAAGACGAAGTGGAAATCGCCCTGGTTAACCTGACCACGGTGCTTGCCCGTGCCGTGGTGTTCCGGGAATTGTCTCTGGACTCGTCCCATATCGCTGAGGTTGTCCGGCGTGCCATGGCGTCGTTGCCGTCCACCACAGAAAACGTACGCATTCATATCCACCCCGATGACTATCAATGGGTCAGCGAGATTGCCGCGAAGTTCGAGGCAGCCACTGCCATTGTGGAGGATGCGTCGGTTCTGCGGGGTGGCTGCAAGCTGGAAACCCGCCACAGCCTTGTGGATTTCACCGTGGAAAAGCGCTTCCAGAAGGCCGTTCAGGGCATGCTGGACAAGCAGCTGGATACCGAAACAGTCGCTGAAGGCGAAGAAATGGATGCCATGATGAGCGATCTCACCGATTTCCAGCACGGCGTTCTGGATTCCGACGAGAACAGGGTCAAGGGCGAGCGCGAGGGAGAGGACAATGACGGCGCATCTGGCTGAACGCCTTGCACGGTTACAGTCCTGTTTCAGCGAAGAGCCACAACCGGAGCTGTCCGGCCGCCTGACCCGGATGGTCGGTCTTACCCTTGAGTGTGTAGGTTGCCCCATGGTGGTGGGGGACCGCTGCGTGATTACCGGTCAGGGTGCCGGTACTGTGGAAGCGGAAGTGGTGGGTTTCGAGGACGACCGGGTCTATCTCATGCCCCTGACCGCCATTGAAGGACTGCGTCCCGGCGCCAGGGTGGTGCCGTTATCGGCAGCCAGCCGGGTACCGGTGGGACCGGAACTGCTGGGGCGGGTGGTGAATGGCAATGGCGAGCCGCTAGATGGCAAAGGCCCCTTGCAGGCGGAGAAGCGGGTTTCTCTCAGTGGGGATATTATCAACCCGCTGGACCGGGCGCCGGTTCGTAAGTCCATGGATGTGGGCATCCGGGCGATCAACGCCCTGCTGACGGTGGGTCAGGGGCAGCGCCTGGGGCTTTTCGCCGGCAGCGGTGTTGGCAAAAGTGTGTTGCTGGGCATGATGACCCGCTTTACCGATGCCGATATAACCGTGGTGGGGCTGATCGGGGAGCGGGGCCGCGAAGTAAAAGAGTTTATTGAAGACATCCTCGGCGACGAGGGCCTGGACCGCTCGGTGGTGGTGGCTTCGCCCGCGGACGACTCCCCCCTGATGCGCCTGCGTGCCGCCATGTTGACCACCCGTATTGCGGAATACTACCGGGATCAGGGCAAGCGGGTCCTTTTATTGATGGATTCGCTGACCCGTTACGCCCAGGCCCAGCGTGAGATTGCGCTAGCCGTGGGCGAGCCACCTGCAACCAAGGGCTATCCGCCATCGGTGTTTGCCAAGTTGCCGCAACTGGTGGAGAGAACCGGCAACGGCCGCCCCGGCGGCGGCTCGATAACCGCCTTCTATACCGTGCTGACGGAGGGCGATGATCAGCAGGATCCCATTGCCGATGCCGCCAGGGCCATCCTGGATGGTCACATTGTGCTGTCCCGGCGGCTGGCGGAAGAGGGACACTATCCCGCCATTGATGTCGAGGCGTCCATCAGCCGGGTCATGCCCCAGGTCACGCAGCCGGAGCACTTCGCCCGCGCCCAGCGCTTCAAGCAGGTCTATTCCAGGTATCAGCAGGCGCGGGACCTGATTAGCGTTGGCGCCTATGTAAAAGGCTCGGACCCGGAGACCGATTTTGCCATTGCCCATATCGCCAACATGGGGCAGTTCCTGCAACAGGGGTTGAACGAAAGCGCACCCCTGGAGGAAAGTATTCAGCAGCTGCTGGCGGTGGTGCCGGAAAGACGCTCGCCGGATCGTGCCAAAACGCCGCCCTCTGTGGCCCGGGGGAATAACTGATGTTGCGATCACAGCGGCTTGCCGTGGTACTGAGTCTCGAAGAGCGCAAGGAAAAGGCAGCCCTTGAAAAAATGACCGAGGCCCGGCGGCACCATGAGGCCCAGCGCCAGCAGATCGAGAACCTGGAGCGCTATCAGCGGGAATACCGGGACCAGATACGTGCCAGCCAGCAGGGTGTGGTATCGGTGGCCCGGCTGCAGGGCTGGCAGGCGTTTATTGCTCAGTTGGATCAGGTGATTGGTCAGCAGCAAAAACTGCTTGTGCAGGCGGAAGACCGGCTTCAGGCCTGCCGCGAAGAGTGGCAGCGAGCCTGGGAACGGCGCCGGGGCATGGAAAAGTACATTGCAACCTGTCGGCAACAGGAGCAGCGGCAGCAGGACCTGAGGGAGCAAAAGCAGAGTGACGAGGCAGCGGGGCGAAATTTTGCACGACGGCGTTAAAGATACTCATGAAATGCGTATTATGGGTGCAGAATCGGTGTGGTGAGCTATGCTTTAATAGAGGATGCCCCCGAGGCTTACGTTGTTCCCAGTTACCACACCCGTACTTCATGGAGGCTCCGGAATGCCGATTCATGCGCATCGCAGTGAGGACGGTCAGACCCTGACCATAAAAATTGAAGGGCGCTTCGACTTCAGTACCCATCAGGCCTTTCGTGATGCTTACGAGCACGGCGATGAAAACGTAACGGCCTTCGTGGTAGACCTTTCCGAGACCACCTATCTCGACAGTTCGGCGCTGGGTATGTTGTTGCTGCTCAGAGATTACGCGGGTGGTGACAGCGCGAAAATCCGCATCGAAAACTGCAACAATGACGTGCGCCGCATATTATCCATCTCCAATTTCGAGCAGCTGTTCGCGATTCGCTGAATCATGATGTCGCAGGCTTGCGGGGGTTTCTTGTGGATGGTGCACTCTCAGACAACCGGCCACTGAAGATTCTGATCGCAGACGATAGTGACAGTGACCGCCTGATTCTCAAGACCCTTCTCCATCGCCTTGGTCATGAGGTAGAGGACGCCGGCAATGGTGAGGAGGCTGTCAATCTGTTCCGCCGGTCGGGCGCCGATATTGTATTGCTGGATGCGTTGATGCCGGTGATGGACGGAATGGAAGCCGCTTATCACATCAAGGCGCTGGCGGGGGAGCGGCTGGTACCGCTTATTTTCATGACCTCCCTGTCTGATGCGGACGCGCTGGCCCGCTGCCTGGAAGCCGGCGGTGACGATTTTCTGACCAAGCCCTATAACCGCGTCATCATTGAAGCCAAGATCAACGCCTTCAACCGCATGCGGCTGATGCACCGCACCCTGAGTCAGCATCGCGACCTTATTCGCGACCGCAACCGCCAGCTTCTGGAGGAGCAGGCGGTGGCCAAGCGGGTATTTGACAATGTGGCCCATACCGGTTGCCTGAACGCACCGAATATCCGCTACCACGCCTCGCCCCTGTCCATATTCAACGGTGACGTGTTGTTCGCGTGTCCGCGCCCGGCGGGCGGAATGCAGATACTGGTTGGCGATTTCACCGGCCATGGGTTGCCCGCCGCCATCGGTGCCATGCCGGTGGCAGAAATCTTCTACGGTATGACCAGTAAAGGCTTCAGTGGCAGCGACGTGCTCAGGGAACTCAATCAGAAGCTGGGCCGGATCCTGCCCACCGGAATGTTCTGTTGCGCAGCGATGATCCAGGCCGATTTTCATCTCAATCAGTTACAGATATGGAACGGAGGACTGCCGGACGGCGTCCTCGTAAAGAGGGACGGAACCTTCGAGACTATCCCGTCCCGGCATCTGCCGCTGGGTGTGCTGGGTAGCGGGCGCTTCGAGGCGGGCATGGAGGTATTGCGCACCGACCCCGGAGATACCCTGTTGATGATGACCGATGGCGTGCTGGAAGCCGAGAATCAATATGGCCAGATGTATGGTGAGGAGCGCCTGAAGCGCTCACTCGCCGGCATCGGCACGACCGGTTCCGCGTTTGAGGCGGTGATGGCAGGGATTCATGAATTCACCGGCAAACAGCCGGAACAGGATGATGTCACCCTGCTGTCGCTGGAGATGGTGGAGGAGTCTGCGCTGGAGGGGATGTCTGACGGGGTGGCGCAGTCGGCACTCGAAGGTCCGGCGGAATGGCACTGTGTTTATGAAATCAAGGATCGTTCCCTGGGGCAGTTCAGCCCGCTGCCATTGCTGCTTCATATCTGTATGGAAGTGCCGGGTTTGCGTCGCAAGAGCGGCGAGATCTATACACTGTTAGCGGAGCTGTACACCAATGCCCTGGAGCATGGTGTACTGGGGCTTTCGTCGGACTGGAAGGCAACGCCGGAGGGCTTTGGCCGTTATTATGCCGAGCGGGAGCGGCGGCTGCAGTCAGTCGCGGAGCACTTTATCCGGTTCAGCCTGACCCATACCATGACTGAGCGGGGCGGACAACTAACCATTGTGTGCGAAGACAGCGGCAGCGGATTCGATTACCTTGATCCATCTACTGTCGCCAGCGACGGTGGTTATTCCGGGCGTGGGCTGATGCTGTTGCGGAAGCTGGGGCATTCCCTCCTTTTCCGCGACAAGGGCACCCGTGCCGAGGTTGTATATGATTGGCAGTTTTCCGAGGTTGCTGCCCGCGAGGGCGGTACCAACACATAAACAGGGGGTTGGTCATGACGGACAAGCCACACCTTGATCAAGAAGCACTGACCGAGTTGCAGGATGTGATGGAGGATGAATTCGACATCCTGATCAACACCTACATCAAGGATTCCGCGGATCGTATCGCTCACCTGCGTTCGGCCCTGGCGCAGGAGGACGCGGACCGGTTTTCCAGATCCGCGCACAGCTTCAAGGGCAGTTGCATCAATATTGGCGCGCCCCGGTTGGGTGAACTCTGCTCCGAAGCCGAGCAGGCCGGGCGTAGCAATCGCCTGGGGGAGGCCGCTGCCATGGTCGAAGCCATTGAGAGCGAATTCCGGCAGGTAGAAAAAACCCTCCGACGATTTCTGGAATAGCAGCAGAGTGGCACTGCTTTTGCTGATCAACAGAGTAACGCATACAGATGCACCCTGATCAGCAAAAAGCGGCAAGAGGTTGCCATGTCCCAAATGGTTCTTCCCCAGACATCCCCGCAGGGCCCGCCGTCCGACAAGGGCGTAAAGTCCGGGTCCGGCGCCGGTGAAAAAAGCGGTGACAGTCATTTTGACACTGTTTCCCGTGCCGAGCAGCAGCGATTCGACAACAGGCATGCCGAAAAGCGCGACCAGGCGCGCGCTGATGAAAGCGCTCGTAACGAACAGGCACGCCAGGCAGAAAACAAAGACCGGCGCCCAGATGAGCCCGGCCAGGACTCCACGGTTACCGAAGCCTCCGGTAAAAGCGAGGACAAAGGCGAGGGCGCAGAAGACGCAATTTCCCAGCAAAACATGAACGAGACGCTACCGGAGGAGGTCATTCCCCTGACCTTTGCCGGTCTTCAGTCCCTGTTAGCGCCCGCCGGGAGTGGCACCAAACCCTTGAATACAGGCAACAGCAGCGGCCAGGTGGGTGGTAGCGGCGTAATGCCGGGGATGCAGGCATTTGCCGGAATCATGTCGGGACTACCAGGTGCCGCCGGAGTCAAACCCGGCCAGGTGGCCGGGCAGAGTGGCGGGCCCGGGTTGGCGCTGACCGAAGCACTGATGTCTGGTGTCGCTGACTCCAGCCGTACCCAGGAGACACCGTCGGTTCAGGGGGCCATCCGCTTTCAGGCAGCGGCAGAGCTGGCCAGTCAGCAGGCGGCCAGCCCCAATAGCCCCAGGCTTCCAGCCGAAGCCGCCGCGTTGCGGGGATACAGTACCTCCATCGATGTGCCCGTCAATCATGCGGAGTGGGGCGACAAGCTGGTCGGCAAACTGACCTGGCTGACAGCGCGCAATATGTCGGTCGCCGAAATCCATCTGACGCCTCCGGACATGGGTCCGATGGAAGTGCGGGTCCAGGTTCAGCAGGAACAGGCCAATATAACCGTGCATTCGGCCAATCCCGCTGTCCGGGATCAGCTGGAACTTCACAGTCACCGCCTCAGGGATATGTTGAGCGAGCAGGGACTGTCTCTTGAGCAGTTTGATGTGTCGGACTCTCCGCAGCAGCAGACCGGGGAAGAGGGCGAGGGTGAAGCCGGCGGAAACGGCGCTGGCGCCCTGGCAGGCAACGATCAGGAGGATCAGGACCCGTCACTTGCCGCTCTCGATCTGACCTGGAAAGGCGAAGTGGATATCTTCGCCTGAACGAATTTCCTTTCCCTGCACATTCTTCTTTTGCCCATCCTCCGCAGCAACGCTAGACTGCTGGTCCGATAAGGAGGATGGGACGTTTTGGCCCACCCTTTGCTTGTACTCTTGTATCACCTGTCTTGTTGACGGATTTCTGACAGAAGCACGTTATGGCTGAAGATAATGCGCCGGCGGCGCCGGCAAAGAAAGGCAAACTCAAGCTTATCATACTGTTGATAGCGGTCGTTGTTCTGGCGATCGGGCTCTCCGTGGTCGGCACCCTGTGGTTCCTCGGTGGCGGTATCCCCGGTATCACCGGTGGCGATGCCGACGCGGCTACAGAGCAGGCCGAAGTGTTCGTTCCCAGCACCTATACGGTGCTGGAGAAAGCGCTGGTTACAACGGTACAGGCCCCGGGGCGCCAGCGTTACGCCCAGGCCTATCTTGCTTTTGAGGCTGACGACCCCCAGGCGTTGGCCGCTGCCAGCCAGCACATGCCATTGCTGCGCAGCCGGCTGATCAGTGTGCTCGGGGACAGAAGCTTTGAAGACTTGCAGACACCGGAAGGCCGGCAGACGCTGGCGGATGATATGCTGGCGGCCGTCAACAGCGCGCTCGAACAGGAGGGAGAGCCCCCCTTGCTGAGAGTGCTGTTCAGGAACTTTGTCGTTCAATAGCTGCAACAGAAAGCGCAATACAGCCCGGCCAGGGCAGATACAGGGGCAGGAAAACGTATGCAGGACTTACTGTCACAGGACGAAATCGACGCGCTTCTCCACGGTGTGGACGACGGCGATATTGATACGTACGACGAAGCCGACGAGGCCGGTATCAAGTCCTATGATCTCGCCAGCCAGGACCGTATTGTCCGTGGCCGGATGCCCACACTCGAGATGATCAACGAGCGTTTTGCCCGCTATACCCGCATCAGCCTCTTCAACCTGTTGCGCCGCAATGCCGACGTGTCCACCGGTGGCGTGCAGATCATGAAGTTCGGGGAGTACATTCATACCCTCTATGTACCCACCAGCCTGAATCTTTGCAAGGTGCGCCCCCTGCGGGGGACGTCCCTCTTTGTGCTGGACGCCAAGCTGGTATTCAAACTGGTGGATAATTTCTTTGGCGGCGAGGGCCGACACGCCAAGATCGAGGGCCGCGAATTCACACCGACGGAAACCCGCATCGTGCAGATGGTGCTGGACCAGGTTTTCCATGACATGCGGGAAGCCTGGCATGCGGTGCTGAAAGTGGATTTCGAGTACCTCAGCTCCGAGGTAAATCCGGCCATGGCCAACATCGTCAGCCCCAGTGAAGTGGTGGTGGTCAGCACCTTCCACATTGAACTGGATGGCGGCGGCGGAGAGCTGCACATGGCGCTGCCGTACTCGATGATCGAGCCGATCCGGGATGTGCTGGACGCGGGTGTCCAGAGTGATATTGATGATGTCGACGAGCGCTGGGTCAGCGCGCTCCAGGAGGACATCAAGGAAGTCAACGTGCCCATCAATACCACGGTGTGCAGGCGCCGCATTTCCCTGCGCGAGATCGCCAAGCTGAAAGAAGGTGACATTATCCCGGTGGAAATTCCCGAGCTACTGACCCTGACGGCCAACGGTATCCCCATCTACAAAGCCACGATGGGCACCCGCGATGGCAAGCTGGCACTGAGAATTCATGAGCGGGCCACCGTGCCCAAGGTGAAAAAGCAACTGAAGGTGGGACGCAGCAATGGCTGATGACGACAAGAAAGACGGGCGGGAACTCAGCGAAGACGAGAAACTCGCTGCCGAGTGGGAATCGGCCATGGAAGAGTCCGGCGATGCCGACGACGATGGCCGCGAGGATGAATGGGCGGCTGCCATGGCGGAAGCCGGTGAAACCGATGACGGCGATGAGCCCGGTGGCGGCAGCAGGGACAATGTCCGTGCCGCGCCCATGGAGGAATTTCCGGAAGGATCGAACTTCAGTCAGGGCAGCGGCCCGGCGCCGGATCTGGACGTTATTCTCGATATTCCGGTCACTATTTCCATGGAAGTGGGCAACACCCAGATTCCGATTCGCAACCTGCTGCAGCTGAACCAGGGCTCGGTGATTGAACTGGACCGCCTGGCGGGGGAACCGCTGGACGTGCTGGTCAACGGCACCTTGATTGCCCATGGTGAGGTGGTGATGGTCAACGAAAAGTTCGGCATTCGCCTGACGGACGTGATCAGCCCCGGCGAACGCATCAAGCGGTTGCAGAAGTAGTATGGCCCTGTTCTGTCGCACGTTTGGCCGCAACCGCCTCGCCATCCTGTTGCTGCCGCTGCTGCTACCGGCCTTGGCGACAGCCCAGGAGCAGGAGGCCCCCGCTGAGGACGTCACATCCGCGCCCGATACCCTGGTCACTATGCTGACCCTGGGTGTCGGCCTGCTGGCGGTGCTCGCGCTTATCTTCGGGTGTGCCTGGATCGTGCGGCGCATGGGCGGCATGACCGGGGGTAACAGCCGCGCCATCAAGGTGGTTTCGGTGATGGCCATGGGAACACGGGAGCGGGTAGCGCTGATCGAAGTGGGTGGTACCCAGATCCTGGTGGGGGTCACGCCCTCCACAATCCGCACACTCCATGTATTCGACGAGCCCGTGGTCAGCGACGGCGAGCCGGTGTCCGGTGATTTCGCCCGCAAACTTCAGGGCATGATTGGTAAATCCTGGGGCTCAGGGCCCTCATCGAAGGACGGTTCCTGACATGCTGGCACGTGTTCCCGGGCGCGTTGTCGCGCTGCTGGCACTGGTATGTCTTGGCACCTGGGCGCCAGCCTCACTGGCGGATATTCCGGGCATCCCGGCCTTTACCGTAACCCCCGGCGAAGAAGAGGGCGTCGAGGAATATTCGGTATCCCTGCAGATTCTGGCGCTGATGACCGCGCTGACCTTTCTGCCTGCGATGCTGATGATGATGACCTCGTTTACCCGCATCATCGTGGTGTTTGCCATACTGCGCCAGGCCCTTGGCCTGCAGTCCACGCCCTCCAACCAGATCCTTCTTGGCCTGACGCTCTTCCTCACCATTTTCATCATGAAGCCGGTTCTTGAGGAAGTGAACGAAGTGGCACTCCAGCCCTACATGCAGGAGGAGCTGTCTTCGCTGGAAGCGGTGGAACAGGCCAGCCAGCCGTTCCGGGATTTCATGCTGGCCCAGACCCGGGAAAGCGACCTGGGACTGTTCATGCGCATTGCCGATGAGCAGTACGATTCCGCCGAGGATGTCTCTTTCTGGGTGCTGTTGCCGGCCTTTGTGACCAGCGAACTGAAAACCGCCTTCCAGATCGGTTTCATTCTGTTCATTCCGTTTCTCATCATCGACATGGTGGTCGCCAGCGTGCTGATGGCCATGGGTATGATGATGCTGTCGCCGATCATCATCTCGTTGCCATTCAAAATCATGCTGTTTGTGCTGGTAGACGGCTGGGCCCTGATCATGGGCACCCTTGCCGCCAGTTACGGAATATAGGGGAGCGCACTCATGACGCCTTCAACCGTTATCGATATCCTGCGCGAAGCCCTGTGGATGATCGTGCTGCTATCAAGCCTGATTATCGGCCCCGGCCTGGTTATTGGCCTGGTGGTCAGTACCTTCCAGGCCGCCACCCAGATCAACGAACAGACCCTCAGCTTTCTGCCCCGATTGCTGATCACCCTGATCACCATTATCGTCATGGGCCCCTGGATGCTGACCCAGCTTCTCGATCACGCGGAACGGCTGATCAGCAGCATTCCCTACCTCATCGGCTGACCGGGTATGCCCACGGAAATATCCGTCGACCTGATTAACCAGTGGATTGGGCAACACCTGTGGCCACTGTTCCGCCTGGCCAGTTTCATGATGGTCATCCCGTTCATCGGCACCCAGCTGGTTCCTGCGCGGGTGCGCCTGGGGCTGGCATTGCTGATTACCATTCTGGTGGTACCGATGATTCCCCCGGTACCCCAGGTAGACGCCTTCAGTGCAGACGCGGTGATAATCACCCTCCAGCAGATTCTGATTGGCGTCGGCATGGGCTTTGCCCTTACCGCACTGTTCCAGTTGTTCGTGGTAGCCGGACAGATGATCGCCATGCAGATGGGCCTCGGCTTCGCCTCCATGGTAGACCCCGCCAACGGTATTAACGTACCGGTGCTGGCACAGATCTACACCATCACCATCACCTTGCTTTACCTGGCCATGAACGGCCATCTCGTAGCCTTTGAAGTGTTCATAGAAAGCTTCCGCACCCTGCCCATCGGCCTTGAAGGCCTGGGACAGTCGGGCGTCTGGCAACTGGCTCACCGCATCAGCTGGATCTTCGTGTCTGCATTGCTGCTGGCACTGCCGGCGGTCACCGCCGTATTCATCGTCAACATCTCCTTCGGCGTCATGACCCGCGCCGCACCCCAGATGAATATTTTTGCCCTTGGCTTCCCGATTGGCCTGATTTTTGGATTATTTGCCATATGGGTGCTGCACGCCAATTTTCTGCCGCACTTCGAGCAGTACACCAGGGAAACGTTCGAATTCATGCGAAACCTGCAGGGCCAGCCGTAATCACCAACCGATACTCCAAAGCAGAAGCCAAAGCAAAGACAGCAAAACATGGCCGAAGAAAACGACAACAGTCAGGAAAAAACCGAAGAGGCCACCCCCCGAAGGCTTGAAAAAGCCAAGGAGGATGGCCAGACCGCGCGCTCGAAAGAACTGGCCACCATGGCGGTTCTGATAGCCGGCGCCGGGGGCCTGTTGGTGTTTGGGGCCTCCATGGGCGCCTCCATGGAAAGCATCATGCGGGACAGCTTCGTGATAGAGCGCTCTGCCATTTTCGATACCCGGCACATGAGCGTACAGCTGATAGCGTCGGCAAAAGAAGCCGCCTGGTCTCTCGCACCGATCATGATCCTGCTGCTCATTGCCGCCATCGCCGGTTCCATTGGAATCGGCGGGCTGCTGGTCAGTGGCAAGGCCATTGCGCCCAAGCTGAATCGCATGGACCCTTTCAAGGGTCTGAAGCGCATGTTCTCGGCGCGCTCATTGATTGAACTGGTCAAAGCTCTCCTCAAAGTCGGCCTGGTCATGGCTGTGGCCATCCTGATTCTCAACCTGCGCACCGACGACCTGCTCAGTATCTCTGAAGAATCTGCCAGGTCAGCCATGGAGCACGTGGTCTGGACCCTGGGCTGGAGCTTCTTCATCCTCGCCTGCGCCACCATCATTATCGCCGCGATCGACGTGCCGTTTCAGATCTTTGATCACCAGAAAAAACTGCGCATGACCATGCAGGAAGTGAAAGACGAGTATAAGGACACCGAAGGCAAACCCGAGGTCAAAGGCAAGATCCGCCAGCTGCAACGGGAAATGGCCCAGCGCCGCATGATGCAGGATGTGCCCGGTGCGGATGTGGTGATCACCAACCCGACCCATTACGCGGTGGCGTTGAAGTACGACCAGAAGAAGATGGCGGCTCCAATTGTGGTGGCGAAGGGCTCTGACGAGACCGCCTTCAAGATCATGGAGATTGCCCGGGAGCACAAGATGGATATCCTCCGCACGCCACCTCTGACCCGCGCGGTCTATCACAATACCGAGGTTGGTGGAGAGATTCCGGATGGCCTGTATATGGCCATTGCGCAGGTTCTGGCCTATGTGTTCCAACTTCGCCAGTTCCGCAAGGGGCGGGGTCAGAAGCCCCATATTCCGGATTTTCCGATACCGTCAGATTTGCGGCAGGATGTTTAACTGGGTGGTTGCCTGCCCGCAGGACCACTTTCAGCCCCACACCCGCCGCCACCGAAAAAGGCAGACTACAAGCGGGTCAGGACCGAGCCTCAATAACCCTGACCATAGGATCATTACGGCTCTCAGGAATCGGAAGGCGGTCATAATAATCGGCAGGATTGTGAATCGACACAGAAGGAAAGCCGCACACGGTTAAGTGCTCAGCAGCTTCTTGGTCATTCAGGAAATGAAAGCTGACATCGCTTCGGGTTACAGACCCCAGCAAGCCACCGAGGGCCTTCAAGGTGCCTCGCAGCAGTGGCTGGCTTGGCATCAGGTAGCTTTCAGACAGATAAACCGAGCCCGGGCGCCGTTGCATCAGCCGGGCCAGGCGTTTCCAGAATTCTGAGATGACGGGCAGGGAGAAATAGCTGGTCAGGCCCTCGGTGACTATGATCATCGGGGCGTTGTTGTCGAAAGCCCTTTCAACCACCGATTCCAGTGACTGCTCGCCGGAGTCTGCCAGAATATCGACGGGCATTACCTGATGGTTATCGCCCAGACGGCCTGCTACCAGCAAGCGGGCTGCCTTGCGGGTAGCCATCTCGGGGAGGTCGGCTTCTACCACATGAAGCATGGGGTGCTTGTCCCGCAAGCGGATCCCCCGGGGGGACATGCCGCAGGCAATTTCCAGTACCTGGGTAGCGCCCCGCTCGATTGCCTGTTCGATCAGGTGGTCGATGACCAGGTGACGTTGCAGCAGGAAGGTGCGGAGGTTGCAACCAATGAGCGCCTTGCTGCCGGCTTCAAAGGGCGTCATCAGGTGATAGAGCCAGCGCCCCTGATCGGTCGCGAGAACCTCGTCCGAGAGCCCGTACCGGTGCCAGACGGCACCGGTGTAGAGAGCGGTGAAGCTGATGCCGGAGCTGTCCTTAGAGCGTGTCGTGCTCATGGATCTTTTTTCCCCATGCCTCAGTGCCGCCAGGCAAGATCAGGTTCAGGGCAATGGCCACTACGGCGCACAGGGCGATGCCCTCCAGGTTGCCGATCGCCAGGCCGCCGATGCCGAACACCAGGGTGATGGCCACGATCACCAGATTGCGGGCCTGGGACAGGTCCACCTGATGACGAATCAGGGTATTGAGGCCGACCACCGCAATCGAGCCGAACAGCAGGCACAGGATGCCCCCCATGACCGGCGCCGGGATGGTCTGCAGCGCCGCGCCGAATTTGCCCACAAAGGCCAGCACGATGGCAATACAGGCAGCCCAGATCATCACCTTCGGGTTGAAATTTTTGGTCAGCACGACAGCGCCGGTCACTTCGGAGTAGGTGGTATTGGGTGGGCCACCAAGGGCAGCCGCAGCGCTGGTAGCCAGGCCGTCTCCCAGAAGGGTCCGGTGCAGGCCCGGCTTCTGCAGGTAGTTTTTTCGGGTAACGGTACCGATAGCCAGGATGTCACCAATGTGTTCTATCGCCGGCGCAATGGCGACCGGGATCATGAACAGGATAGCGGCCCAGCTGAATTCCGGTGCCACGAAATTGGGGATGGCCAGCCAGGGCGCCTCGGTAATGGGGGACAGGTCCACGATGCCGGCAATGGCCGACAGGATGTAACCGACAATAATGCCGAACATGATCGGGATCAGACGGAAAATGCCGGTGGACCAGACCGCCGTAATGACGGTCACGGTCAGGGAAATCATCGCAATCCAGATCGCGGTATCGTAGGGAACCAGCTGTTCGGCACCGTCGCCGGTGCGGCCCGAGGCCATGTGGACGGCGACCGGGGCGAGACCAAGGCCGATTACCATGATCACCGGACCGATAACCACCGGTGGCAGCAGGCGGGTAATGAACCCGTTACCCCGAAGGCGGATAGCGCCACTGAGGAGGATGTAGAGAATGCCGGCGGCCATCAGGCCACCCAGGGTTTCCTCGAGGCCGAAGCGGCCCTTGGCGGCGATGATGGGGGCTATAAAGGCAAAGGAAGACGCCAGGAAGATGGGTATCTGGCCGCCCGTGACAATGTGAAAAATCAGGGTGCCAATACCGGCGGTGAACAGCGCCACGTTGGGATCCAGACCGGTAATCAGTGGCATGAGCACCAGCGCACCGAAAGCCACCAGCAACATCTGTGAGCCTGCAATGGCCTGCTTCCAGACGGGGTCGTTCAGGTGGTCCTGCATGATCACACGTCCTTCTGCTTGGTGCCGAAAATCTTGTCGCCAGCATCGCCAAGGCCGGGGAGGATATAGCCTTTTTCGTTCAGTCGCTCATCAATAGACGCGGTGTAGATGGATACGTCGGGGTGTTTGTCCAGTACCTTTTCCACGCCCTCCGGTGCGGCCACCAGCACCAGCGCGCGTATTTCGGTGCTGCCTGCCTTTTTCAGCAGATCGATGGTGGAAATCAGCGAGCCGCCGGTAGCCAGCATGGGGTCGACAATCATTGCCATGCGCTGGTCCAGCTCGCCTACCAGTTTCTCGAGATAGGTGCTGGCTTCCAGGGTTTCTTCATTCCTGATCTGGCCGACAACGCTCACCCGGGCACCGGGGATCAGGGTCAGCACGCCGTCGAGCATGCCCAGTCCGGCCCGCAGGATGGGTACGATGGTAATTTTCTTGCCCTGGATCTGTTCAATGTCCACCGGCCCGGCCCAGCCCTCAATGGTTTTGTGCTGGAGTGAGAAATCCTTGGTGGCTTCGTAGGTCAGCAGGGCGCCGATTTCCTGGGCCAGCTCCCGGAAATTCTTGGTGCTGATATCGGCGCGGCGCATGAGGCCGAGTTTGTGGCGGATCAGCGGGTGTTTCACCTCGTGGATTGGCATGGGCTCACCTTTTTAGCGGTCTATCTGTGACTGGATTCTGGATGTCGGCGCGGCGCAACGGCCGGCAAATGGCGCAAGGATACCGTATATCGACAGGTCCGTCAGGCATGATTCACAGAAAAGCCGTCAGGGCTGGTATGGATCTTGCGAAGACCTCTGCAATCGATGCGTTGGCGTCAAAAAACCACTGGTGAATGACCGCGGTTAACCGCATATCGGAGAGTTTTCGGGCATGGACCGAGCGTTAGTCCTAAATAATGTCAAATCCCTGACGCGGGGTAATCTGGGTGTCCCCATCATGCTGATGGGGCTGCTGGGCATGATGATATTGCCCATGCCGGCATTCATGCTGGACGTCTTCTTTACTTTCAATATCACGCTTTCCATCGTCATTCTCCTGGTGTGCGTGTATGCCCTGCGCCCGATGGAGTTTGCTTCTTTTCCCACGGTTCTGCTGGTGGCGACGCTGCTGAGGCTGGCACTCAATGTTGCTTCCACGCGGATCGTGCTGCTTAACGGTCACGAGGGCGGGGACGCCGCCGGTAAGGTGATCGAATCCTTTGGCGCGGTGCTGATCGGTGGCAATTACGCCGTTGGCCTGGTGGTGTTTGCCATCCTGATGATCATTAACTTCCTGGTGGTGACCAAAGGTGCCGGCCGGGTTTCCGAGGTCAGCGCCCGCTTTACGCTGGACGCCATGCCGGGGAAGCAGATGGCCATCGATGCGGACCTGAATGCCGGCCTGATCAACCAGGAAGAGGCCAAGCACCGCCGTTCCGAAATTGCCCAGGAGGCGGACTTCTACGGATCCATGGACGGTGCCTCCAAATTCGTCAAGGGCGACGCGGTCGCCGGCCTGTTGATCCTGGCGATCAATCTGATTGGCGGCATTGCCATCGGCATGCTGCAGCACAACCTCGATTTTGGCACCGCCACCCAGAACTACGCGCTTTTGACTATTGGTGACGGGCTGGTCGCACAGATTCCGTCACTGTTGCTATCCACCTCGGCGGCCATCATGGTGACCCGGGTAACCTCCAGCCAGGACATGGGTGGTCAGATACTGCAGCAGATGTTCAATGCGCCCAAGGCGCTGGCCATTGCCGCGGTCATCCTGATCATTCTCGGCCTGATTCCGGGCATGCCCCATGTGGCCTTTCTTGGCCTTGGCGCCATCTCCGGTGCCATCGCCTGGTACATCTGGCAGGAGGAACGTCAGACCGTCGAGGAAGACGGCGCCTTCCCGGTCAGGGGTGGTGGTGCAAGACCGGCGGGGCGGGATATACCCTCCGGTGGTGATGGTGGTGACCTGGGCGCCCAGCTTCCGCCGCCGGGGGAGACCCGTGAACTGGGATGGGACGATGTGGCCACGGTGGACATTGTTGGCCTGGAAGTGGGCTACCGACTGATTCCCCTGGTGGACAAATCCCAGGGCGGCCAGTTACTGAGCCGGATTAAGGGCGTGCGCAAGAAACTTTCCCAGGATCTGGGTTTCCTGATGCCATCAGTCCACATTCGCGACAACCTGGATCTGATGCCCAACGTGTACCGCATTACCCTGATGGGGGTCACCATTGCCGAGGCCGAAATCCATCCGGACCGGGAGCTGGCGATCGACCCGGGCCAGGTGTTCGGCAAGATCGAAGGTATCGAAGGAAAAGACCCTGCCTTCGGCCTGGATGCCAGCTGGATCGAACCGGACAAGAAAGATCAGGCCCAGACCCTGGGCTACACCGTGGTGGATGCCAGCACGGTGGTGGCCACGCACCTCAATCAGATTCTCCAGAAACACGCCCATGAACTGCTGGGGCACGAGGAAGTCCAGAAATGGCTGGACCAGCTGGAAAAAGCGTCTCCGAAACTGGCAGAGGAGCTGGTGCCCACCACCGTCTCCATCAGCCTGCTGCTTAAAGTGCTGCAGAACCTGCTGAAGGAAGAAGTGCCGATCCGGGACATGCGCTCCATCGCCGAGGCCATCGTGAATGTCCATCCGAAAAGCCAGGACCCGAAACTGCTGACTACTGTTGCCCGCCAATCCCTGCGCCGGATGATCGTCCAGAGCATTTGCGGTAACGACTCCGAAATTCCCGTTATTACCCTGGATCCGGACCTGGAACAGTTATTGCTAAAGTCCATGCAACAGAGTCAACAATCCGGCGGTCAGGAAGACATCGGGCTGGTACTGGAGCCGAATATGGTCGAAAAGCTCCAGCGTTCGCTCCAGGACAGTGTCCAGCGTCAGGAGATGCTGGGCAAACCGGCGATACTGCTGGTATCCGGACCCTTGCGGCCGGTGCTGGCTAAATTTGCAAGTTTCGGGGTAGAGCGATTGCACGTGTTGTCGTACCAGGAAATTCCGGATAACAAACAGATCACCATTGTGGCATCCGTAGGCCAGTAAAAGCCGCGGACGGCAAGGCGGGAGGCGACCCAGAGCGCTGACCGGGGAGGAAAAGGCATCATGAAAGTAAAACGGTTTTTTGCCCAGAGCATGGCGGAGGCGTTGCGCCAGGTGCGCGACCAGATGGGTCCCGATGCGGTGATTCTGTCCAATCGTCGCGTGGATGGCGGTGTCGAAATTGTGACAGCGCTGGATTACGACGAAAACATGGCGCGGCAACGACTCGGTGAGGGGGCACACGAAGCCACCAATGGTTCCCGTCTGGCAGAGCTGCAGGCGGAACAGCACCGCCGCCTGGAGGATGAGCTTGGCCGCTCCCGCGATCGTATCCGCGAGGTTCGGGAGAAACGTGCCGCAGCGGACAGTCGTCATAATGGCGGTTATCCGGGTGACATCCTTTCGGCGTCCGATGCCCTCAGTGGCCGCGATATAGCGCTTGAAGAGCCCGCGCCTGAAAACCCGGCCTATTCCGGTGAGCTGGCCCAGATGCGAGCTGAAATCAGCTCTCTGAGGGACCTGGTCAGTGCCCATCGTGGCCCGGAGCCTGAAAAAACAGCAGTCAGTGCCGTGCAGCAACGATTGGCTGAGCGGCTGCAGGAATTCGGCCTGGGCCATGAACTTGCCGGTTCACTGTCCCGCCGCCACCGCGCCGGGCGCCTCGAAGACGGCTGGAAACAGTCCCTGAAAATGCTGGCCACCGGGGTGAAAACCGCCCGTGCCGAGTGGGCGGAAGAGGGCGGCGTTTATGCCCTTGTAGGACCCACCGGCTCCGGCAAAACCACCACCATCGGCAAGCTCGCCGCCCATTATGTGCTTGCCCATGGCGCCGATTCCCTGGCACTGGTGACCACTGACCGCTATCGGGTGGCCGCCCACGAGCAATTGTTCGTATTCGGACGCATCCTCAATGTACCGGTGCGGGTGGTAGATGAGTCCCATTCCCTCGATGATATACTGGATGATCTGTCGGACAGGCGCCTGGTGCTGATTGATACAGCGGGTCTGACCAGCACCGACAAAGGCTATGAGGAGCAGCTCACCGAACTGGCACGCAGCCACCACCGGATTCGTACCCATCTGGTGGTTTCTGCAACCAGTCAGCCACGCATCATGAAATCCGTTTGGCATTGCTATAAGATGGCTAATCTCGCAGGGTGTGTGATGACGAAAATTGACGAAGCACTGACCCTGGGAGAGTCGCTGGGATTTGTTATGGAAACGGGATTGCCGGTGGCCTATTACACCGATGGACAGAAAATCCCGCAAGACCTGCACCACGCCGAATCGATTCCGCTGGTGAGGCTGGCCGTGGAGAGGCTGAAAAAACTCCAGCAGCAAGAGGCAGTCGCTGTTTAACAACAACACAGCCTGCGGTTAAACGTGGCAAGAGATCAGAGTCAGTATGAGCAAACCACATCCGGTACAGGTGATTGCGATTTCCGGCGGGAAGGGTGGCGTTGGCAAGAGTAACGTTGCGGTGAACCTCGGCATTGCCCTCTCACAGAAGGGGCGGCGTGTCGTGCTGCTGGATGCCGATCTCGGCCTCGGCAATATTGATGTCTTACTGGGAATTACCGCCAACCGGAACATCCAGGACGTGATCGCCGGCGACTGCGACCTTCGGGACGTGCTGGTCAACGGGCCTGGTGGAATAAAGATTGTGCCGGCGTCCTCCGGCACCCAGCGCATGACCCAGCTGTCGTCGTTCGAACATGCCGGCCTGATCAACGCTTTCAGTGAGCTGGGCGACCAGATCGATGTGCTCATCGTGGACACTGCCGCCGGCATTTCCGAGTCCGTGGTCAGCTTCCTCCGCGCTTCCCAGGAACTGTTGCTGGTTGTCTGCGACGAGCCCACCTCCATCACAGATGCTTACGCGCTGATCAAGCTGATGAATCGCGACTACGGCACCAATCGTTTCCGCATCCTGGCAAACCAGGTCCGCAACGAGCAGGAAGGCCGTCACCTGTTCGAAAAACTGACCCGGGTCACCGAACGCTTCCTCGATGTGGCACTACAATACGTGGGCATCGTGCCTTATGACGAGGCGGTAAAAAAGGCGGTCCAGCGTCAACGCGCTGTGCTGGACGCCTATCCCCGTGCCAAGGCATCACTTGCCATCAAGAGCCTGGCGGACAAAGTTGACAGTTGGCCATTGCCCCAGTCTCCCCGGGGACACCTGGAATTCTTTGTAGAGCGGCTCGTCGAAGTCTGATTTTGATCCTGTCACTGAAAAGCCGGATACATGACATTGGCGAAAGAACTAGGAATCTACCACCGCACCGGCACCCAGGGCCCCTCGCGACTTGTTGAGGAGCAGGCCCCGCTGGTCAAGAAAATCGCGCTCCACCTGATGGCCCGGCTGCCCGCATCGGTTCAGCTGGATGATCTTATGCAGGCCGGTATGATCGGCCTGCTGGAAGCCGCCCAGCGATACAGCTCCACCAAGGGCGCCACCTTCGAAACCTACGCCGGTATCCGGATCCGTGGTGCCATGGTGGATGAGATCCGCAAGGGGGACTGGGTTCCCCGCTCTGTCCACCGAAACTCCCGCCGCATTGCCAAAGCCATCAAGGCCGTTGAAGACCGTCTGGGTCGTGAAGCCCTGGACTGGGAAGTGGCCGAAGAGCTTGGCGTACCCCTCGATGAATACCATTCCTCCCTGAGCGATGCCAACAGTGGCCGACTTTTTAGCCTCGATGAGCTCAATGAATCCGGAGAGCTGCCGATAGAAGAAGCAGAGACCAGTGATAACCCGCTGGATGGGCTGGCATCGGACAGCTTCCGCAAGAACCTGGCGACAGCCATCGGCGACTTGCCGGAACGCGAAAAACTGGTGCTCAGTCTGTATTACCAGGAAGAGCTGAACCTGAAGGAAATTGGTGCCGTGCTGGGTGTCAGTGAAAGCCGGGTAAGCCAGATCCACAGCCAGGCGGCGCTTCGGTTGCGGGGGCGGCTCTCCGACTGGAAGGCATAAGCTCCCGTCGCACCGGAGTGGCTGTTCAGCGTTGCAAAGCATTCTTTACTGTAGCCTTTTGGTAACCGGTGCTTTACAACCGTGCCAAAGGCAACACAATAAGCGGCTATTCTGCCGGCTTGCCAAGACTGCGAGCCGGAAAACAAAACCGAATTCCGGGCGTTTCAAACTGGAGGTCCCATTGGACAAGAACATGAAAATCCTGATCGTGGATGACTTCTCCACCATGCGACGGATCATTAAAAACCTGCTTCGTGATCTCGGCTTTACCAATACCGACGAAGCCGATGATGGCAATACGGCGTTGCCCATGCTCCGCAGCGGCAAGTACGACTTTCTGGTCACTGACTGGAACATGCCGGGCATGTCCGGGCTGGACCTCCTCAAGGAAGTCAGAGCCGATGAAAATCTCAAGACACTGCCGGTGCTGATGGTGACCGCAGAAGCCAAACGGGACCAGATCGTGGCAGCCGCCCAGGCCGGTGTGAATGGTTACGTGGTCAAGCCGTTCACGGCAGCGGTACTGAAGGAGAAGATTGAGAAAATCTTCGAGCGAATCCAGTAAACAGAGGTCGGATGGGCTCCCATGAGCGAAAGTGACAAGAATCAGCACGGCCTCGATCCGGAGATTACGGAAAAGCTCCGCAGTCAGGCCGCTGAGCTGGTTGAGCAGGTAAATGCCGGAGAGTATGCCCGTGCCATGACCCTGATCAATGACCTCAGCGAGGTAAGAGATCAGAGTCTTTACCGGGAAGTCGGCCGGTTGACCCGCAGTCTTCACGAGGCAATCCGCAATTTCCAGATTGATCCGCGTAACGCAGAGCAGTCCGAGGCGCTGTCAAAAATGACCGACGCCTCGGACCGCCTGGAATACGTTGTCCAGATGACTGGAAAGGCCGCCAACCGGACCATGGATCTGGTGGAAGAAGCCATGCCCCGGGCCAGCGCCATCCGTGACGAAGCCGCAGAGCTGAGGGACGAGTGGCAGAGGTTGCGTCGCCGTGAGATGGCACCGGCAGAATTCCGCGAGCTGTATGCGCGCATCGATACCTTCTTTGTCAGTCTCAACAGCGACGCTGGCGCCATGTACGAGAATCTGTCTGAAATCCTGCTGGCACAGGACTTTCAGGACCTTACCGGCCAGGTTATCCAGAAGGTCACCGCACTGGTGAAGGAGGTGGAAGAGCACCTGTTGAGCCTGGTGGTGATGGCAAGCCACGTTGACCAGATGACCGGCACCGTTCACGAGCTGGACGAAAAGGAAAAAGTCGGCGCGGAGCAGGGCGTGGGGCCACAGATAAAGGCCGCAGAGCGCGAAGATGTTGTATCGGGTCAGGACGATGTCGATGATCTTCTGTCCAGTCTCGGTTTCTGAGGAAAAGAGGGTAAGCCATGGCGTTTGATGCCGATGAAGAGATCCTGCAGGACTTCCTGGTGGAAGCAGGCGAGATAATCGAAAAGCTGTCGGAGCAACTAGTCGACCTGGAGCAACATCCTGATGACAGTGATCTTCTCAACGCCATTTTCCGTGGCTTTCACACGGTAAAAGGCGGGGCAGGCTTCCTTCAGCTGAACGCCCTGGTCAACTGCTGTCACTCCGCGGAAAATGTGTTCGATATCCTTCGCAACCACAAGCGTAAGGTCGACTCGGAGCTGATGGACGTGGTGCTGGAAGCGCTGGACCATGTCAACGCCATGTTCGAACAGGTCCGTCACCATGAGGAGCCGACACCCGCTCCCGCCGAACTCATTGCCGCCCTGGATGCGCTTGCGAAACCCGCGGCTGAAACTCCGGCAGTGAGCAAGACTGCCGGGCCGGCACCATCGTCGAATGAGACCGTCGCAAGCGGCGATGATAATGGCGACATTACCGACGAAGAGTTTGAGCAACTGCTGGATGCGCTGCAGGACGAGAAAGCCAGTGCCCCGGCCAGAGCTGCGGGCAACGGTCAACCCGCCAGTGCTGACAGCAGCGATGGCGATGACGAAATCTCCGATGATGAATTTGAAGCGCTGCTGGACCAGCTCCATGGCAAGGGCCAGTTTGCCGGCCCGCCCGAGACCGCTCCGGCTGGCGATAATAAGGCCGGCGGAGCGTCAGACGCAGACAACAGCAACAGCGACGAGCTGATTTCCGACGACGAGTTCGAGAAGCTGCTGGATGATCTGCACGGTAAGGGCGGCAGCCCTACTGCCGACTCTGCAAATGCCTCCCCTGCAGCCGCCGACAGCAAACCGGCGACCGGGCCCGAAAGCGGCAAAGCGGACAGGCCTGCGGAATCGTCAGCCAAACACCACAGGCACGAAAAGTCGCCGGCAGAAGGCAAGGGTGGCGCCACCTCCGCAGCGCCTGCGATGCCATCCAGGGATGCCAATGCACCGGTAGCCGAGACGTCGGTGCGGGTCGACACCAAGCGCCTTGATGACATCATGAACATGGTGGGTGAGTTGGTGCTGGTTCGTAACCGCTTGCAGCGTCTGGGCGCGCAGAGCGAAGACGAGCATATGCACAAGGCCGTCTCCAATCTGGATGTGGTCACCACGGACCTGCAGTCTGCGGTGATGGCAACACGGATGCAGCCGATCAAGAAAGTATTTGGCCGTTTCCCCCGGGTGGTTCGTGATCTGGCGCGGAATCTCAAGAAAGAGATCAATCTTGAGATGCACGGCGAGGATACCGATCTGGACAAGAACCTCGTGGAGGCGCTCTCCGATCCGCTGGTTCACCTGGTCCGCAATTCCGTCGACCACGGTATTGAGGCGCCCGATGTCCGTGAGCAGGCGGGCAAGCCCCGCCAGGGCACAGTAACTCTTTCGGCGGAACAGGAGGGAGACCATATCCTGCTGTTTATCGAAGACGATGGCGCCGGAATGGATCCGGATGTGCTACGGCGCAAGGCGGTCGAAAAGGGAATTTACGACCAGGATGCGGCTGACCGCCTGACAAACGCCGAATGCTACAACCTGATTTTTGCGGCCGGCTTCTCCACCAAGGACCAGATTTCCGACGTGTCCGGGCGTGGCGTGGGCATGGACGTGGTCAAGACCAAGATTGGCCAGCTCAACGGTCAGCTGCATGTAGAGTCCGAGCTGGGCAAGGGCTCCCGTATCGTTATCAAGGTACCGCTGACCCTGGCCATCATGCCGACCCTGATGATCATGCTGGGGGATCAGTCCTTTGCCCTGCCGCTGGTCAACGTTGTGGAAATTTTCCATCTGGACCTGAGCAAGACGAATATTGTTGATGGCCGCGAGTGCATCGTGGTGCGCGACAAGGTTTTCCCACTGTTCCACATCAAACGGTGGCTGGTGAAGGGCGCCGCAGGGGAGCCGGAGCCGGAGAATGCCCACGTGGTGATTGTTGCCATGGGTACCCGTCGCGTCGGATTTGTGGTGGACCAGTTGGTCGGCCAGGAAGAGGTGGTCATCAAGCCTCTCGGCAGGGCTCTGCAGGGAACACCGGGAATGGCGGGTGCAACCATCACCGGTGACGGCCGAATCGCTCTCATAATTGACGTTCCAAGCCTGCTGCAGAACTACGGCTGACATTGTCAGCCCAGGTTCTGCCGCAGTTCCGGTTTTAGGAGAAATGGATGACGGTTTCTGTCCTGGTCGTTGATGATTCAGGTTTCTTCCGCAAGCGACTGACGGAAATCCTGACCGCTTCCGGTCAAATCAGGGTGGTGGGTGTTGCCACCAACGGCCGCGAGGGCGTAGAGCTGGCCGGAAAGCTGCGGCCTGATGTCATCACCATGGACTACGAAATGCCGGTGATGGATGGCATCAGTGCGGTCCGGGAAATCATGAAACAGCACCCGATCCCGGTGCTGATGTTTTCTTCCCTGACCTACGAGGGCGCCCGGGTGACCCTGGATGCTCTCGAGGCTGGCGCGGTCGACTTCCTGCCCAAGAATTTCGAGGAAATTGCCAGGGACTCAAGCCAGCTTCAGAAGATTCTGATCGACCGCATTCTGGACGTGGCCGGTAGCCGGCCGGGCGCAAAATCGGCTCCTGCGCCAGCCGCGACGCCGAGGACTCCGGCGGCCGCTGAGAAGCGCGCACCTGCGGTCAGCCCCCGCGCCGAGCGCGGGCGTGAAATCCCGCGGCCAGCACCAGCGCCACCAGCGCCACCAGCGCCCACCCGGCACTCCTCCCGCCGTGGGCCTGCGAAGCACTACAGTGTGGTTGCCATCGGCACATCGACCGGCGGCCCGGTTGCGCTGCAGCGGGTGCTGACGGCGCTGCCGGCGAACTTTCCGGCACCGATGGTGCTGGTGCAGCATATGCCCGCCAGTTTTACCCCGGCGTTTGCTGAGCGGTTGAACAAACTCTGCCAGATTGAGGTGCGCCAGGCCGCCGACGGTGACATGTTGAAGCCGGGGCTGGCCCTGCTGGCGCCCGGGGGCAAGCAGATGATGATAGAAAACCGGGGCGGTCAGGGACGGGTGCGCATTCTTCCCGGCGATGATCGCCTCAACTACAAGCCCTGTGTGGACGTTACCTTCGGCTCGCTGGCGCGCAGTTTTCCGGGCAAGACGCTGGGCGTGATTCTTACCGGCATGGGCGCGGATGGCAAGGAGGGTTGCCGGCTGATGAAACAGAGCGGCTCCGACATCTGGTCCCAGGATGAAAAGACGTCGGTGATCTATGGTATGCCGATGGCGGTGGCCAAAGCCGGTCTTACCAATGAGGTGCTTGCCCTTGAGGACATTGGCCCGCGCCTGGCTGACGGAGTGAGCTGATGGATATTCTCAGCCTCCTGGGCGTCATCCTCGCGTTCGTCGCCATCCTTGGCGGCAATCTGCTGGAGGGCGGCGCGGTCAGTTCCCTGTTCAACGGGCCGGCCGCGCTGATTGTTATCGGTGGAACGGTCGCAGCAACCATCCTCCAGACCTCCTGGCCGCTGCTGAAAAGGGCGTGTTCCCAGGCGCGCTGGGTGTTCTTTCCTCCGTATATCAGCCTGGAAGACGGCATTGGCAAGGTCATCGACTGGAGCGTGAAAGCCCGTAAGCAGGGGTTGCTGGGACTGGAAGGGCTGGCGGAAAAGGAATCTGAGCGCTTCGCCCGCAAGGGGCTGCAGCTATTGGTCGACGGTGCTGAAACCGAAACCATTCGCGGCATCATGGAAGTGGATCTGGAATCCCGTGAGCAGCGGGATCTGGAATCTGCCCGGGTATTCGAGGCCATGGGTGGCTACTCACCAACCATTGGCATCATTGGCGCGGTTATGGGTCTGATCCAGGTGATGACCAACCTTGAGGACCCCCAGTCTCTGGGCAGCGGCATTGCAACGGCGTTTGTGGCCACCATTTACGGCGTGGCGCTGGCAAACCTGCTGTTTTTCCCGGTTGCCAACAAGTTGCGGGGCATCCTGCGGGAGCGTACCCGTTACGAGGACATGATGATCGACGGCATTATTGCCATCGCTGAGGGCGAAAATCCCAAGTCCATCGAGCTGCGACTGCGGGGCTTTCTGTGAGACGTCGCCGGCGCCAGGATGATGACCTGCACAACCAGGAACGCTGGCTGATTTCCTACGCCGACTTTATCACGCTGCTGTTCGCCTTCTTTGTGGTGATGTATTCCGTGTCCTCGGTCAATGAGGGCAAGTACAAGGTGCTGTCTGAAACACTGACGGGTGTGTTCAACGCCCCCCAGCGTTCCTTCCAGCCCATTGAGGTGGGTGATCAGCCCCGTCGTCCAACCCCCCGGGCCGCCGAAGATGTGATCGAACCCCCGGTGACAGAAGCCCCGCAGAACCCGTCCATGAGCGAGCAGGGGCGAACGGAGGCGCTTCGTGCCATGGCTGACCAGCTGGCGCTGGAGTTTGACGAACTGATCAATCAGGGTGTGGTGACACTCGAATCCAGTGATGAGTGGCTGGAGCTCAGCTTGCGCAACAGTCTGCTGTTTGGTAGCGGGGATGCAGAACCCCATTACGATGCCTTCGAAGTTGTTGAGAAGATCGCCGGCGTGCTGCGCAACCGTGACAATGCCATCCGGGTGGAGGGTTTTACGGACAATCTGCCGATACGAACCAGTGCCTTTCCCTCCAACTGGGAGCTGTCGGCGGCCCGGGCGGCTGCGGTGGTGCGGATGCTGACAATGGAAGGGGTTGAAGCCGAGCGGCTGGCGGCCGTGGGCTACGGTGAATATCAGCCCGTTGCCCGCAACGACACCGAAGAGGGCCGACGCCGCAACCGGCGCGTCGTTCTGCTGATTTCCCGCGATGCCAGTATTCGTGGCGCCATGCGATAAGCGCTTTGCAGTCAGCCACTTGTCTGTGACGTCGGAAGGTCCCTACAGGCAAGTTGGCATAATATCTGTATCAACTCCGGTACATCTTTAATGGCGGCAATCCGTTGCCGAATTGTCTTCAAGTTAAGCGGATGATGGCCGATAACTCCCTATAGTTTCCGGCGTTTCCGGGGCTGATATTTCTGGAGAATGCAGCGTGCGAATCTGGGCAGTAGCCAATCAGAAAGGCGGTGTGGGGAAAACCACATCGGTGGTGGCGTTGGGCGGTCTGCTGGCAGAAAGCGGTAAACGCGTGCTGGTGGTGGATCTGGACCCCCATGGCTCGCTGACAAGCTGGTTCGGGTATGACCCGGATACCATCGCCCACAGCGTATTCGACCTGTTCCAGCATCAGGGCAAGGTGCCCGACGGCCTGCCTGCCCAGCTGATTACCGAAACCGGATGCCCGGGGTTGTCCCTGCTACCGGCGAGCACCGCGCTGGCCACCCTGGAGCGGCGAATGGTCGGTGCTGAAGGAATGGGGTTGATCATCTCCCGTTCGCTGGCCCAGTTATGGGACGATTTCGACTATGTTCTGCTGGATAACACGCCGTCTCTGGGTGTACTGATGGTGAACGCGCTCGCCGCCGCCCAGCACCTGATCATTCCGGTGCAGACCGAGTTTCTGGCCATCAAGGGTCTGGAGCGAATGCTGCACACGCTCACCATGATCATGCGTTCCCAGAAGAATCGGCTTTCCTACACCATTGTGCCGACCCTGTTTGACCGGCGTACCCAGGCCTCGGTAAAAAGTCTTAACCAGCTGCGTAAAACCCATACGGATTGCCTCTGGCGTTTTGCTGTTCCGGTGGATACCAAGTTTCGTGATGCCAGCCAGGCTGGTGTCACGCCGTCGTCACTGGATGCGCAAACCCATGGCGTCAGGGCGTATAGCCATCTATTGAAGGATCTTCAGGAAATGACGGGCTCTGTGACGGAGCGCCGGCATGCCTGACAAGAAATTGACGCAGGTGGCGGACCCGGCGTCGGCCATTGCCAGCTACCTGGATGAGTTGCTGCATACGGCAACGGACACCGCCAGGCGGGAGGAGCCTGAGCCACCCAAACCGGTTGCTCGCGAGCGCGCCCGTGTGGCGCCCCGACCAGCGCTTGCGGTGGTCAGGGCGGTCACCGAAGCCAGGCCAGGCGCGGAAGCGGAAGCGGAAACCCGCAAGCCCGTTGCACCGCTCGTGGAAAAGACGCCTGACGTTTCGCTTCCGGCGGCTGAGACCGGCAAGGCTGCCGACATTCCGTCGCCACCGGCATCGGAACCACCGGGCAGGCCAGAATGGTCGGACAAGCCCTTCGAGTGCCTTATTTTTACGGTGGCGGGCCTGCAGTTGGCAGTGCCACTGATCCTGCTGGGCGCGATTCACCGTATTGACGAGCCGGTAAAGCCGATTCCCGGCAGTCCACGCTGGTATATGGGCATGCGGCCGGACCGGGACCACAACCTGCGCGTGGTGGATACCGCTGAATGGATAATGGCAGGCCGGGCGCCCGCCAATGCCAGGGAGAACTACCGGTTCGTGATCCGGCTGGACAGCAGTGATTGGGGTCTGGCCTGCGATGACGTGGCCCAGTCCTTTACTCTGAAACCGGACCAGGTGCGTTGGCGAACGGCCCGAAGTAAGCGGCCCTGGCTGGCGGGCACGGTGATTGACCACATGTGCGCGCTGGTTGATGTGAAAACCATGGCGGATTTGCTGGTGCGGGCCGAGCGTGAACAGCACCTGGATCTGAGCTAGGTGGCTTTTCCATAACATTGGTTACCGAATGAAACCGAGCCGTGCTGGCACGGTTTGTGCCCTTGATTATAGTATTGGGCGCTGACGATGAATTTTTGACGATCAGGTTGCCCACAGGGGCGGCCCACAGGAGACATAAGGCTATGGCATCCCCGAGTGGACAGCAAAATCAGGCCCAGGACGATCAGGTATTGCAGTACGTTACCTTCCGTCTGGATGACGAAACCTATGGCATTGACGTCATGCAGATCCAGGAAGTGTTGCGTTACACCGAAATCGCGCCGGTTCCGGGTGCTCCGGATTACGTCCTGGGCATCATCAATCTGCGGGGCAACGTGGTTACCGTTATCGATACCCGCCGTCGCTTCGGGCTGACGGATGCAGAGGTCACTGACGCAACGCGTATCGTGGTGATGGAGTCGTCCAACCAGGTGATGGGTGTGCTGGTGGATTCCGTGGCCGAGGTGGTCTACCTGAAAGCCAGTGAAATCGAAACGGCGCCCAATGTGGGGAACGAGGAGAGTGCCAAGTTCATCGAGGGTGTATGTAACAAGAACGGCGAACTGATCATACTGGTCGAGTTCGACAAGATGCTGTCAGACCACGAGTGGGCTGAAGTCTCCGCACTGTAACTCCGGCCGCCGCCGGTTTGCAGGCAGGATGGACGTCCCGTGGCACCATTAACCGAGGACGTCCGTCATGTTTGCAAATATTTCTTCCCTGGCCCCCTGGCTTCTGACCGCCGCTGCACTGGTGCTGTTGTTTGTTCAGGGGCTTTTGTTGCGTCGTGACAACCGCAGGCTCCGAGCGCAACTCAAAGAGCGCTGCGAAATTCTGGGCCGGGAGCTGCATGCAACCGCCAGCGGCAGCATGGGGGTGGGCCAGCGGGTCGTGACCTGTGAGCGCCAGCTTCATGAGTTGCGGGGTATGGTGGATGAAATGCGCCAGAATGATCCGCTGAGGATCTCCTACGATGAAGCCTCAAGGCTGGTTGATCTCGGAGCCGATATCGATGATCTGATGAATACCTGCGGAATTTCCCGCCCTGAGGCAGAACTGGTGTCTGCGCTGCGCAAACGTCAGGCTGCCTGAAGCTGCGAATCAGTCATCAGGGGGCTTCCGGGCATCGTCCGGCGTGCGCCCCTGCAGGCTGAAGGCAAAGGCCAGAATTTCAGCGACAACCCGGTACAGTGTTTCCGGAATCTCCTCGTTCAGTTCCAGACGCGCCAGTATGCTGGCCAGTTCCGGATTTTCATACAGCGGCACGTTGTGCTCGCGGGCAATGCGAACGATTTCTTCAGCCAGCTCGTGAGTGCCGCTGGCGGTGATCACCGGGGCCCGTTCGCCATCGTACTTCAGCGCCACTGCTGCCGGCGACCCGGTTTTGCGGTTGTTGCTGCTCATACCCTGGTATCCACAAGCCGGTGTTCAAGACGGGTGCTGGCACCCCGGGGCGTTCCCCGCCTGCACTCCAGATCCACGACTTCGAGACCAATGTCCGACAGGCCCTTGCGCAGTTGTGGCAAATCCTCTCGCACCTGTCGCAGTGTTGACTGTTTTTCCGCCCACACCTGGGCCGATAACTGGTTCTGGCGCAGGGCAACATCAAAGTGCAGCGGGCCTGCCTCGTCAAGGTCCATGGCCAGGGACAACCGCCATTCGGTAGCGGTGGGCTTGCCGGACCGTTGACGGTCACTGTCTGCCTGATCCTGCTCAATCCGCAGTTGTGCAATGCGGGGTTCGTTGGCGGGATTCAGCCAGGGCAGTTCCAGCAGCATTGTTGATACCGGTGTTGGTGCTTCCGCAGTGGTTCGGGCAGACAGTATCTGGCTGTGCAGCTGGTTGACGGTAATGCGGTTGAGCATACCAGCCAGCAGCCTGAGCATCTGTCCGACCGTGGGCTCAGCCGCCGCCTGCGTGGTAGGCGGGGGAAGCGTGTTGGGGAACTGCAGTGGCGCCTGTACCAGTTCCTGGCTTGGTAATGGTGTAAAACGGTTGAAGGCCTCGGGTCGGCTTCCCTGTTGTGCCAGCAGGCTGGTAATGATGCGGCCGATGGCCAACTTCAGGTCGGGCAGGGCGGCATCGGGAGCTCGTGCCAGTCTTGACTCTGCAAACAGCCCGCTTTCCTCGACCCACTGCTTCAACTGACTGGCCATGCCGGGCTGGGTTCCTGCCCCCGGTGTCAGTGATTGACTGGAGGGCAGCCGCGCTGCCAGCTGCTCAATCGCCTGCCTGACGGGTGCCGGCAGTGGCTGCGAGGGAGCACCGGGTGGTGCCCCAGTGGGTCCGCTCTCGGGTCTTGCACCGGCTGTCAGTGTCGAAAGTACCCTGGCAAGGCCGGCGTCAAGAGACTGTTGCCATGGCAGCCGCTGGGCCAGGGCGCGTGCAATGCCGGCCTCCGGCGCCTGAGCCAGCTTGCCCATCAGCTGCAGCTCGTTGCCCGCCCGCATGACCTTGACCCAGTCTCCGGTCTCCAGGGAGGTCTCTCCGATGGCCGCCTGAACGCTCAGGGATTGGCCGCGGATATCCAGCAACAGCTGTGCACCGGCGGACGACTGACGGTTGATCACGTCCGCCACCCGTGCCAGCGTGGCCTCCCTGTTGGCAAGCTTGAGCTGGTCAAGCTGAATCCGCGCGGAAGCGGCATCCGGCGTTGCCGACGCCCGCTCGCCTGCCGGCCTGGAAGGGGAGGGCAGTGGTGTGTCTGTTTTGGGCGGAGGTGCGGGGTTACCGTTTGGTAATTTCATTGCCACTGATTTGATGTCAGACAAGAGTATTCCCGGGACGCTTTCGTTATAATACGCCCGGCCGGCAAGGTTTGCCTTCCCGAACGTCTGAACCCGCCGGGTCAGTAATTTATATAGCCCTGGGGCCCCGATGTCTGAGCCGTTACTACAGGCTGTGAATCTTGAATGTGAGCGTGATGACCGGGTTCTGTTCCGGGGGCTCTCGTTTTCCATACTGCCCGGTACTCTGATCCGTGTCGAGGGTCCTAACGGTTCCGGCAAGACCACTTTGTTGCGGATATTGGCCGGACTCAACGACAGCTACAGTGGTGATCTGCTCTGGCGGGGCAAGAACCGTCACGGATTCCGGGAAGAATTTCTCCGCAATATGCTCTACCTCGGCCACCGTCCCGGCATCAAACCCCTGCTTACGCCCATGGAAAACCTGCGTGCCCTGATGGACGGTCGTCGCCCGGTGCCGGACAAGATTCTCTGGCAGGCTCTGGAAGGCACCGGGCTTGGTGGCTTCCAGACGGTTCCCTGTCGTAATCTTTCCGCCGGCCAGCAGCGGCGGGTAGCACTGGCAAGGCTGCTGATAGCGGATGAGCCTCTGTGGATACTGGATGAAGTCTTCACCGCGATCGATATCCAGGGGGTGGGAGCCCTGGAACGGTTATTGGTCGAGCGGGTGGAAAATGGCGGTGCTATCGTGGTCACCACCCACCATGATCTACGCCTGCCATCCATGCAAAGAGTCACCCTGGGCGGAGGCGACGGCCATGGCTACTGAGCCTGTGATTGGCTTGCGCTCCCCTGATTTATCCGTCGGTACGGTCACCGCCATGAAGGCGGTCTTTGTCAGGGACCTGAAAACCGCATTCCGTCAGCCCCAGGATCTGCTCAACCCACTGCTGTTTTTCGTAATGGTAGTAACTCTTTTTCCCCTGGGAGTTAGCCCGGAAGTGTCATTCCTGCAGCAGGCCGGTAGCGGTATCCTGTGGGTGGCGGCATTACTGTCGGTGCTCCTGTCGCTGGATCACCTTTACCGGCATGATTTTGACGATGGCACGCTGGAGCAACTGGTGCTTCAGCCTCAGCCGCTGTTTCTGCTGGTGCTGGCCAAATCCCTGGCGCACTGGGTACTGACCGGGCTGCCACTGGTGCTGCTGACGCCGGTTCTTGGCATCATGGTACACATGGAGGGGAACTCTGTTGTGGTTTTGTGTCTAACGCTGCTGATCGGAACGCCCGTGCTCAGCCTGATTGGCTCCATCGGGGCAGCGTTGACCCTTGGTCTGCGATCGGCAGGCGTGCTCTTGTCACTGCTGATCATTCCGCTGTACATTCCAGTGCTGATTTTCGGCACCGGGACCGTGACGGCCGCCGCAGAAGGCGCGCCTGTGGAAGCCCAGCTGGCACTCATGGGGGCATTTCTGGTGCTGGCCCTGACATTGGCTCCCTTTGCATCGGCAGCCGCTTTACGAATCAGTCTGTCCAACAGTTAGAAGAAAAAAGGTTGCAACCTGATGTGGCAAATTTTTCACAAGCTGGGCTCACCGAAGTGGTTTTTCGGTATCGCGTCAAAACTGATGCCCTGGCTGCTTTGGGTTGGCGCCGCGATGCTGGTGGCGGGTATTGTCTGGGGGCTGGGTTTCGCGCCCAAGGATTATCTGCAGGGTAACAGCTACCGTATTATTTTCATCCATGTGCCAGCCGCCTTTCTGGCCCAGTCCGTGTATATCATGATGGCGGTCGCAGGTCTGGTAACACTGGTGTGGCGAATGAAACTGGCGGATGTCTTTGTCAGGGCGGTGGCCCCGGTAGGAGCGATTCTGACTTTCCTTGCCCTGTTTACCGGCGCAGTCTGGGGTAAGCCCACCTGGGGCACCTGGTGGATATGGGATGCCCGGCTTACCTCGATGCTGATCCTGTTGTTTCTGTATTTCGGTGTCATGGCCCTGGGCGCAGCCATCTCCGATGAAAAATCGTCGGCGCGAGCAGTCGCCGTGCTGGTGCTGGTGGGCGTAGTAAATATACCTATCATCAAATACTCGGTGGAATGGTGGAATACCCTTCATCAGCCAGCCACTTTCAAGCTGACAGAAAAGCCCAGCATGCCGGCGGAAATGTGGGTGCCGTTGTTGCTCTCGGTGCTCGGGCTCTACCTGATTTTCGGCTGGCTGGCCTGCCTACGTATGCAGACCGAGATACTGGTGCGGGAAGGCCGCACCCGTTGGGTAAAAGAACTGGTTCAGGCGCGGGGGAACTGATTCGATGGCATTTGATTCGCTGGGCGCGTTTATCGCCATGGAAGGGCACGGGCCTTACGTGTGGACCTGTTATTTCGTATTTTTTCTGTTGATGGGTGCCATTTCATTATGGTCGCTGCGCCAGCGCCGTTTCGTTATCGAGCAACAGCGCCGCCGGACAGGCAGCAGGGCAATGCCGGACAATAGCCCAGCGGGCGCCAATTTTACCCGAATTGAACCTTCTCAAGACTGACTGGACGATCAACCATGCATCCAATTCGCAAAAAACGGCTCACCATTGTGCTTTTCCTGCTTGCCGGTGTATCGGTGGCGGTGGGTCTGACCACCTACGCGCTGCGCCAGAACATCAACCTGTTTTATGATCCCAGCCAGATCGCTGAGGGCGAGGCGCCGGTGGATGTACGCATAAGAGCCGGTGGCATGGTGGAAGAGGGTTCGGTGTTAAGGGATCCGGAAAGCCTGAGGGTGGAATTCAAGGTAACGGACTTTACCTCTTCGGTGTTGATGGAATACACCGGCATTCTCCCGGACCTGTTTGCCGAGGGGCAGGGGGTTGTTGCCATGGGGCGCCTTGATGGCAATGGTCGCTTCGTAGCGGATCAGGTGCTGGCAAAACACGATGAGAATTACATGTCGCCAGAAGTGAATGAAGCGCTGGAGAAAGCGGCCGGTAAACGCGCTGCCATGTCCGACGCGGAAAGTGAATCTGCCGTCAGCTATTGAACCCGCTGGCCACCTTGTTGAAATAGCAGGAGAATCCTGATGTATCCGGAACTCGGACAGATTGCACTGATACTCGCGCTGTTGTTGGCAGTGCTGCTTTCCGTAGTCCCTCTGGTGGGCTCGGTAACCGGCCGTGATCAATTGCAGGCCTTTGCCAGGCCGCTGTCCGCCGGGCTGTTCGTGTTTGTGGCGCTGGCGTTTGGCCTTCTGACCCATGCCTTCATCACCGACGATTTTTCCGTGGCCTATGTGGCCAATAACAGCAACAGCATGCTGCCCTGGTACTACAAGTTCAGTGCCGTCTGGGGCGGCCATGAGGGGTCCCTGCTGCTGTGGGTGTTGATGCTGGTTGGCTGGGCCCTCGCGGTCGCCGTATTCAGTCGCCGCCTGCCTGCAGTGATGGTGTCCCAGGTATTGGCGGTTCTTGGGATGGTTACGGTAGGTTTCCTGCTGTTTACCATCATCACCTCAAACCCCTTCGATCGCACACTCCCAAATGTCCCCGCTGACGGGGCGGACCTGAACCCGTTGTTGCAGGATTTCGGTCTGATCGTGCACCCGCCCATGCTTTATATGGGTTACGTGGGCTTCTCCGTGGCTTTCGCGTTTGCCATCGCTGCATTGATCAATGGCAAGCTTGACGCTGCCTGGGCGCGCTGGTCACGTCCCTGGACCACCGTAGCCTGGTCTTTTCTGACGCTGGGCATCGCCCTTGGCAGCTGGTGGGCCTATTACGAACTTGGCTGGGGTGGCTGGTGGTTCTGGGACCCGGTGGAAAACGCCTCCTTGCTGCCCTGGTTGTCGGGAACGGCGTTGATTCACAGCCTGGCCGTCACCGAGAAACGAGGGGTTTTCAAGAGCTGGACGGTGCTGCTGGCTATTGTAACCTTTGCACTGAGCCTGCTGGGCACCTTCCTGGTGCGGTCCGGCGTACTGACGTCGGTGCATGCCTTTGCCTCTGATCCCGATCGTGGCACCTTCCTGCTGGTGCTTCTGGCGATCACCATCCTTTCCAGCCTGACGCTGTACGCGTTCCGGGCCCCGGTGGTACATGTGCGTTCCCGTTACGGCAGCCTGTCACGAGAAGTATTCCTGCTGCTCAACAACGTTCTGCTGGTGGCGGCCACCCTGCTGGTGTTGGTAGGTACCCTATATCCGCTGGTACTGGATTATCTGGATATGGGCCGGTTGTCGATCGGTGAGCCCTTCTTCAATCTGACGTTCAGCCCCCTGGGTATAGCAGCGGGCCTGCTGCTTGGTGCCGGTATATTTTCCCGCTGGAAGAAAACCGACGGCGGTTGGCTGGGGCGCAAACTGCTCTGGCCGCTGGCAGTCAGTACCGTGGTAACCGCTGCCGTTATCGCCGGTTATGGCAGCTTCAAGCCCTGGGCCTTCGCCGGTATCTTCGCGTCAGTATGGGTCACTGTTGCCACATTCTGGGATCTTTGGGACAAGTCCGGTTCCAGGAAAGGCCGCCTACACGGGTTAAAGCGCCAGACCAGGAGTTACTATGGCATGGTGCTGGGGCACCTCGGCCTGGCGATTGTCATGGCGGGCGCCACTGTAGCCTCCAATTATGGAATCGAGCGTGATGTGCGGATGTCACCGGGTGATACCGCCTCTGCAGGCGATTATCAGGTAAGATTTGTGGAAATCGGCAACCGCCGCGGCAAGAACTTTACCGCCGAGTACGGCCGCTTTGAGGTATCCGATGGCAGTGGTTCCTTGGTGGCGACGCTTTTCCCGGAAAAACGCCAGTACATGGTGCAGCGTAATACCATGACGGAAGCCGGGATCGACGCCGGCCTGTTCCGGGATATATTTGTGGCCATCGGCGAGCGGGTGTCCGACGATGCCTGGGCCATCCGCCTGCAGTACAAGCCCTTAGTGCGCTGGTTGTGGCTCGGTTCCCTGTTCATGGCTGCCGGCGGCTTCCTGGCAATTGCGGATCGCCGTTACCGGATTCGCGTCAAGGAAACCGACGCCCGGCCGACATCGGCACCCCGGCCTGAGGATGATAACAGCAGCCGTCCGGATCCGGCCGGAGCGGTGTCATGAAACGGGTATTTCTGTTTATTCCGGTTGTTATCGCCGTCGTGCTCGGTGTGTTCCTGTTTGCAGGTATCGGCAAGGACCCGAATAAGCTGGAATCGGCACTGATCGGCAAGCCGGTGCCGGAATTCCTGTTGTCGGATCTTCATGACGAAGGCCGTGAACTCACCCCTGATGTGTTCAAGGGCCAGGTGTCGCTGCTGAATGTCTGGGGCACCTGGTGCCCGGCCTGCCGCGACGAGCACGACGACCTGGTGTGGCTGGCCGAAGATAAGGGTATTCGCATCGTTGGCCTGAACTACAAAGACAACCGTGATGATGCTCTGGTCTGGCTGGACAGGCTGGGGGACCCTTATCAGGTGTCCATCTATGACCCCCGTGGCCGGCTCGGCTTCGATCTGGGCGTTTACGGTGCGCCGGAAACCTACGTGATTGATGGTGAGGGTATCGTGCGCCACCGCCATGTCGGTGTCGTCAATGAAAAGGTCTGGGAGCAGGATATAGAGCCGTTGGTCAACCGGTACAAGGAGAAGATCTGATGTTTCGTCCTGTGCTGATCGCGTTGTTGCTGATGTCCTACGGGCCTTCATTGATGGCCGAGCCTGAACCTGAAGATGTCTACAGCTTTGATACCCGGGAACAGGAAGAGCGATTTCAGAACCTGACATCGGAGCTGCGCTGTCCCAAGTGCCAGAACCAGAACATTGCGGACTCCAACGCCCCTATTTCCAAGGATATGCGGGCCGAGGTTTACCTTATGATGTCCGAAGGAGCCAGCAACGAGGAAATTGTCGGCGCTTTGGTAGGTCGCTTCGGGGAGTTCGTGCGCTACAAGCCCGAGGTCGACCGTCGCACCATCCTGCTGTGGGCCACCCCGGTGATTGCTGTGGTGATTGGCCTACTGGTAGTCGCCACCATCGTCATTCGAGCCCGTCGTTACGGCGATAGCGAACCGACCCTGAGCAATGAAGAGCGTGCCCGGGCATCAAGGATTCTCGCTGGGGATGATTCCGATCGCGCGTCCTGATTAACGGGACCGCAGTTGGTCAGCACAGTAACGTACCCACTCATTTTGTTTTAACCGGACCATGACAGCTCCATGACACAGACTTTCTGGCTCACTGCGGCCGTAATGATTGTACTTGCGCTTGCTTTTATCATCGCACCCCTGTTTTTTCACCGTTCGGGCCGCCGCGCCGAACTCGACCTGCGTAACCAGAACCTGCTGGCCTATCGAAGCCGGATGGAAGAGCTGGATCGGGAGTTCGAGTCGGGGGCCATGGATGAGGACAGCTATCGGCAGCTTCGGGAAGAGCTGGCTGGCAGCATGTTGGACGATGTCCCGGATGCGGAGCGGGGGGTACTTGAGTCTCCTGCGCAAGTCAGCAATGGCAAAAGTTCTGTTGCTGTGGTGGTCGCCAGCCTGGTGATAATCCCTGCCGCTGCCGTTTTTCTCTATCAGCAGTGGGGCGCGCTGGACGATGTCGAGCAGTTCCGTGCCATGGAGGAAATGATGGCTGCGGATGGCGACCGTCTTGGCCAGATGCAGGCGCTCACGGCCCAGTTGCGGGAGCGTCTGGAGGAGAGTCCGGACAATACGGAAGGTTGGGCGATGCTGGGCAGGACGTATATGCGCCTGGAACAGTTCAGCGATGCGGCCTGGGCCTTTGAACGGCTTGCCGGCAGTATTGAGGGTGATGATAGCGGAAAGGCGGTAGCCTGGGGGTTGTCGGCGCAAGCGCAGTTTTTCCTGAGTCAGGGAGAGCTGACGCCTCAGGTGACCGAAACCATTGAAAAAGCCAGGGCGTTGAATCCCGACGAAGTCAATGCTTTGGGTTTGCTGGGTATTTATGCGTTCGGCCAGGAAAACTACGAAGAGGCTCTCCAGTATTGGGAGCGGATTGTTGAGGTGGCGCCGGACCACCCGCAAATCGGCTCCATTCGTCAGGGTATCGAGCAGGCCTATCAGCGTTTGGGTCGCGAAGCGCCCGCGGAGCAGGCAGAGGTTGCGTCCGGCCCGGGAGTTACCGTACGCGTTGAGATTGCCGAGGCCTTCCGTGGCGAGGTACCGGAGGATACCACGCTTTTTGTATTGGCCCGCAGCACCGAGGGGCAGGGTGGTCCCCCACTGGCGGTGGCTCGTCTGACAGCGGGCCAGCTGCCGGCCGATGTGCGGCTTGATGACCGTTTCAATATGTCACCTGACAACAAGCTGTCGGATGCCGACGAGGTTCGCGTGCAGGCCAGACTTTCAAGGGCGGGCACAGCCCGGCCCCAGGCCGGCGACTGGCAGGGCCAGTTGGACGAACCGGTACCGGTAAGCGATGGTGAAGCCGACCCCGTCACTCTGGTTATCGATAAGCAACTGGTGCAGTAGCTGATTCAGCTTCCGCTGGTTCTCAGCCCGTCAGGGTAGAGGGGAGGTAATCCTTCTTCCTTGTTGTAGGAACCCGCGGCGCCTCGAATCCGGATCAGCGCTGTAACCAGGCGGTCTCCGTTCCAGGGCACCGGCGCAGTCTGTTCCGGCGTTCCGAACAACCGTTGTTGCAGCGCCTCGATCTCCGCTGCCAGCTCCTTGTCCTGCTGGAACCGGTTCACATCCACTACGCTGCGGAAAATGTGTTCGGGATGGCTTGCTGCCATCCAGCGCACAAGCAGGTCAGTGGTCTTCGCGTCACCCATTTGTGCCGCTTCACACAGTTCCCTGAACAAGGCCTTCTCACGTAAGTCTCCGGGGCTTTGGGCCGCTGGCCCGGACTGAGACCTGCGTCGGGATAACCACCAGGCTGCTAGGGTTACCAGCCAGGCTCCCAGGAATGCCATTGCGGCCAGTGGCCAGATACCGGGACCCGTACTCCCGGCGGTTGCATCTTCCGGGGCCTTCCGTTCCTCTGAGGCAGCGGCTGCTGGCTCCTCGGGTGAGCCGGCAGGCTCTGACTCGGTCTGGCCGGCACCTGGTTCAATTGTCAGAGTCCGGGCAGGAAGGACAGCCATCCTCTCGGTATCACTTTCGGTATCCCACCAGGGAATCCGGATTTCCGGCAGTACCAGCTCTCCAGCCTGGACGGGTACCAGCGCGGCCGTCTGTGTCAGCTGTGATGCCAGTCCTTCACTGCCTGGCGTTGTTGTGCGTTCTGACTTCTCCGGATAGACTCGGACGCCGTCGGGCACTTCCTCGGGGAAGGGAGGCAGCGCTTCGGCGGGCAAGCCGTCAGCCTGCAGCCTCAGGGTGCGGGTAAGGTTCTGGCCGGTAGACAGTGCCTGCTTATCCGGCAGTCCGGACTCACTCAGCTCAAGATTGCGTGCTGGCAACCAGGTATCACCGCTGAAGCCTGCGGGTACCGGTTTGACCGGGACATCGAAAAGGCTGGCATTGTCGCGGAGGTATTTCAGCCGGCCTGCGTTGTTGCGGGCCTGACCCTCGAACCGGATGGGCTGCAGGCTGAGTTGTCCTTCTCTCTGGGGGAACAGCGCATATCGGCGCTCGACCACCCGATAGCGCATCCCGTCCCGATAGCGGGTGTATTCGGTCTGTTTGCCCAGAGATTCAATGATGGCGTGGGGGTGCTGGGGCTCGGATAGCTCACCACGGATCAGGTTGCCAGTGAAAAACAGCTTGACGGTAAGCACCAGCTGTTCCTGCACGTAGACCTCATCCTTGTCTGTTGCCAGTTCGATAAAACTGTCACGCGGGCCATCCTGTTCATTGGCCGTCGGTGGACCGCTTTCCACTTGTATATCAATCGGCTCGGATTTCGCATCTTTGAACCTGAGCGCAGGAATTGTCAGTTTTCCGGTGGTTTTTGGCGCCAGTTGATAGGTCCATATGATCTCGCCAACCATGTCTCTGTTAAGGCTGAGGATGGAATACTGCTCATTCGTGGCCAGTATCTCGAAATGGTCCTCCACCTTTTCAATATCCGGTTTCGGCAGGCTGGACATGTCAAAATCAAACGGATTGAGGCGATTGATTTCAATGTTCGTTTTGCCTGTGACGGTCAGGGTCAGCACCTCACCTTCGTGAATGCGGGTCCTGTCAGGCTCAACCACCAGCTCATTTGCTGCCAGGGCCTGTCCCGCCACGGCCATTAGCATCGATATCAGAATAGACGCACAGGTCAGCCGGCTTACCATGGTGTATCGCCCTCGTCAGATGGTGTGTCCCTGTCCTGGTATTGTTGCAGGAATTTTCTGCGCAGCAGGCCGCCAGGATTGTCCGGCACGCGCCTTAACCATTGCTCCTGGCCCTGACTCAGTGGGGACGTATCCAGTTCCGCTGGTGATCGGGGCTCCTGGCTGTCGTTTTCAGCGGCCTCGGCACCGGGCTGTTCGTCCTGGCCCTGGGATTGTTCCTGCTGCCGGTTGTCGTTATCCGGCTCACCCTTCTGCTGCTGGTCATTCTGCTGGTCACTGGGCTGTTCCGACGGGCCCTCCTGTGGGTTCTGGCTATCCGAGCCACCCCGGTCGTTCTGCTGATTGCCCTGCTGTTGCTGGTCATCGTCCTGCCCGGAAGATTCATCGCCTTCATCACCGGACTGGTTCTGTTGTTGCTCCTCCAGAAGCTGTTTCACGAGGTCACGGTTGAAGCGGGCGTCCTCGTTATCCGGATTGTTTTCCAGCGCCTTTTCATACGCCTTCAGCGCCTCTTCGAGTTCACCAGCCCGCGCCAGCGCATTGCCGCGGTTGTATTCCGCCTCTGGTGTTTGCGCCCGAGAGAACGCGTCGGCAGCACTCTCGTAGTTGCCCTCCCGGTAGAGGGCGCTGCCGCGCCATGCGGGGTCATCCAGTACCTGGGCCGCGCGGCCGGGATCCTTTTCGATCAGCTCCGGCGCCCGCTGATCCTGGCGTGACCAGAGGCTGTCCCAGTCGAGGGCCATGGCGGGGCGGGGCGTCAGTGGCAGCAGGGTGAACAGCATGATGACCATGGCCCCACGGCGCCAGCCGATAAGCGCCAGAGGCGCTGCCAGCCAGAGCAACCAGTAGCCATCGTCCTGCCAGCGGTTGACGGTCAGGTCCTGATCGCTGTCTTGCCAGTCCGCTGAATCTCTTGGGCGCAGGTCCAGCGCATCTATGTCCGCATCGGTAATGGTCAACTCATGGCTTTTGCCGCCATTCCTGCTTGCCAGGTTTTCCAGGCCATCAGGGTCGGCACGGGCAATGACGATGTCGTCGTTGTCTTTGATGAAGCCCTGGCGTGCCAGGGGGATCGGGCCGCCTTCCGTTGTGCCGACAGCGAGGGTGCTCAGGGCGAAGCGGCTGCCGGCGAGCTGATCCGTAATGCGTTCGCGATAGCGTTCTCCCACAGTGTCTGCAAGCAGCAGCAGGCGCCCGCTGCCGGGAGCGCCCTGTTCGAGCAATTCAAGGCCCCGCTGAATCCCCAGGTCCGCCCGGTTTCCTGCAGCGGGCATGATGACAGGCTCCAGCACATCCAGCATACCCTCGATGGTGTTACGGTCATCGGTCAGTGGTGTCACTACATGAGCATCGGCGGCATAAACCACCAGTGCGGTCAGGGCACCTTCCCTGGTCCTGAGAATATCGCGGATCTTGCGTTTGGCTACGGTCAGCCTGTCCGGCTCCACATCGGTCGCCAGCATGGACAGGGACAGGTCCAACACGATCACCAGGCTGTCGTTCTGCTGTTGCAAAGGTGTTGGCGCCTGCCGCCAGGACGGCCCTGCAAGGGCAATTGCCAGCACGATGACTGCCGCTACCGCCGGTGCCACAGGGGATTTGCGACGAGCGCCGTCGGCCCCGGACTGGCTGATCAGGGGGCGGAGCAATTGGGCGGGAATGATCCTGCTCCAGCCGCTGTCACTCTGGTGAAAACGTCGTAAAAGCAGTGGCAAGAGCAGCGCTGCCAGAAGCAACAGTAGCCACAGTGGGCGGAGGAAGTGAAAATCAGCCATGACCTGCCTCCTGCCCATTGGCTATGGGTTGCCGTCTCGTCCGCGCCAGTCTGAGGCCCTGCATCAAGACCCATGTCAGGGCGGCAAGCCCGGCGGGCCAGGGGTAAAGTTCGGTCACCGGCCGGTAGTGTTTGCCCTCCAGTTCGATGGGCTCCAGCTGATTGATGCTTTCATAGATCAGCTCAAGCTCGGCCAGGCTGCGGGCACGGAAATACTCGCCGCCAGTCTGCTGGGATATCCGTTTCAGCAAGTCTTCGTCCAGATCCCGGGAGGGGTTGACCCGCCGGGACCCAAGCAGCCCCCTTTCCACCATGGATTCGGCGCCGATGCCGATGGTGTAGATGCGCACGCCTGCCGCTCGGGCAATTTCCGCGGCCTTGTCGGGGGCAATTTCGCCCGCGGTGTTGGCGCCATCCGTCAGCAGTATGACGACCCGTTGTTCCTGGGGCCGGTCCCGTAAACGCTTGACTGCCAGGCCCAGCGCATCACCAATGGCAGTGGCTCGCCCGGCCATACCGATGCCGGCCTCTATGAGCAAGGTTTGCACGGTTGCACGATCAAATGTCAGGGGTGCCTGGATATAGGGCTCGGTACCGAACAGCAGCAGGGCAAGCCGGTCTCCTTCCCGGCGCTGGATAAAGTCATCAAGTACCCGCTTGACCGCCTGCAAGCGGTTGATGCTGCGGCCCTGGATTACCATGTCCCGCTCATCCATGGACGGAGAGATGTCTACTGCCAGCAGCAGGTCACGCCCGCTGACCGGCATTTGTACCTGCTCTCCGACATGCTGGGGCCGCGCCAGGGCTAGCACCAGCAGGATCCAGATCAACAACAGCACCAGCTGTTGCCAGCGAGGAACCCTGCTGCCGGTGCGGCTGACACCGGGCAAGTCGGACAGCCAGTGGCCAACGGGAAACACCGGCGCTTCCACTGCCTGGGCGCTGCGTCTGCGCAGGCGCAAAAGCAGGGGCAGCAGAATCAGTAACAAGACCCAGGGGTAGGCAAGATTCAGCATTTCTGGCCTCGCAGCCACGCCCGGGCGAAGGTGAGGGCATCTTCTGGCCGGCCGCGGGGGGCGGGTTGCCAGGCACTGTTGACCAGGGCCTCGACCACCGGACGGGAAGCCGCCCGGTCTTTCGGACTGGTTTCCAGCAGGAATTGTACCCACGGCTCACCAGACAGGGACTCCGGCGTCCGCTCCGGGTAGCGTATCCGCGCTGATTGCTTCAGCAGCCGGTTCAGGGCAGCGAACCATTCGTTGTCCTGCGATGCCCTGTTTTCTAGCCGCTGCAGCTCCCTCTTTGCCGTCCTGAGCCAGCGGTTTCTGCGGCGTTTTCGTCGGACAAGAGCGAACACCCATACCGCCACTGCCGTGGCAATAACCAGCAGCACCCACCAACCCGGTGCCGGGGGCCAGAACCCGCCCGGTTGCGGTAGGTGTATGTCTCTGAGCTGGCTCAGTGGATCCTGTTCCATCATGGGTTCGAAGCGGTCCTGTTATCCAATGTGACCACGGGGGCCGAGCAATGTCTGAAGAACGAGTGCCGGCTGGTCGCCGGTCATCACACTGGCTGGCTGCACTCCTGCCGTGCGGAAGCACTCTGTCAGTGCCGCGGTATGCTGTCGGACCCTCTGGGCATAGGCCTGCTGAAAGCGGGGATTGCTGCTGTCAAACCACACCGGCCCGTCTTCTCCGGCTATGGCGAAGCGACCGCTGTCCGGCAGTTTCAACTCCAACGGATCAATAACCCGGAGTGCGCTGACAGTATTGTGGCGTGCCAGTGACCCGAGCAGCCGTGATGTGTCCGGGGTAATGTTGAGAAAATCACTGACCACGAAAATACGGCTACCGGTATGGGCGACCCGGCGTGCTTCCTGGAGCGCGGTATCCAGATCCGCCACTGTGTCCTTGGCCGGTGGCAAGTCCTGCTCCTCTCGGGCAACCCTCTGCTGCCGCGCTATCGTATCAAGAAGTCGCAATACCGATTTCTTGCGACGGGCGGGTCGCTGTACCGTCAATTCCCGGCCATTGAAAACAATTCCCCCCACCTGATCTCCTGACCAGAGCGCCAGCCACGCCAGGATGCCTACCAGCTGGGCACTGCGGACCTGCTTGTAGGCGCCGGTGCTGGCAAAAAACAGGGAAGGGCCAAGATCGCACAGCAGAAGCACCGGTCGCTCCCGCTCCTCTTCATAAAGTTTGGTATGGGGCGATTGTCGCCGCGCGGTAACCCGCCAGTCGATACTGCGTATGTCGTCGCCCGGCTGATACTGTCGCACCTCGGCAAAAGCCATACCGCGCCCGCGACGTGGTGAACGCTGAAGTCCGGCCTGGCGGGACCTGACCGGGCGCGCGGCTGGCAATTTCAACGCCCGGGCATCGGCCTGAAGCCGGATCAGCCCTGGAAGGGAAATGTGTGTGGCTGGCTCAGTTGCAGTCATGGTCACGGTGGTCAGGCGGTTACCGGAACGCGGTCGATCAGTCGCTGGATGATGGCATCAGCCGTCAGACCCTCGGCCTCCGCCTCGAACGTCAACAGGATCCGGTGCCTGAGGACGTCAAAAGCAATGCTGCGGACGTCGTCCGGGCTGACGTAGTCCCGCCCCTGAAGCCAGGCCATGGCGCGGCTGCAACGATCCAGTGCAATGGTGCCACGGGGACTGGCGCCAAAGGCGGTCCAGCGGGCCAGCTCCGGGTCCAGCGTGCCGGGATCCCTGGTTGCCAGCACCAGCGCCAGCAGATACTGCTCTACAGGTTCCGACATATAAATATCTGAAACCGCATGTCGGGCCTCAAAAACCTGGTCTGCCGTCAGCCGCACTTCCGCCGCGACCTGCCCGCGCCGGTAGTCGTTTCGTGCCAGGTGCAGGATGGCTTTCTCTGCTTCAGCGGAAGGGTAATCAATGACCACATGCATCAGGAAGCGGTCCAGCTGGGCTTCGGGAAGCGGGTAGGTGCCTTCCTGCTCAATGGGATTCTGGGTGGCCATGACCATGAACAACCGGTCCAGCGGAAACGTGCGCATACCGACACTGACCTGGCGTTCCCCCATGGCTTCCAGCAGTGCTGACTGAACCTTGGCGGGCGCGCGGTTGATCTCATCGGCCAATACCAGGTTGTGGAAAATCGGGCCACGCTGGAATTCGAAGGTCCCGGTTTCGGCCCGGTAGATCTCACTGCCGGTGACGTCCGAGGGGAGCAGATCCGGAGTAAACTGAATGCGGTGGAAGTCACCCTCAAGATGATCAGCCAACGCTTTGATGGCCGTTGTTTTGGCAAGCCCGGGAGCGCCCTCCACCAACAGGTGACCATCGGCGAGCAAGGCGATCAGCAAACGGTCTACCAGTTTTTCCTGGCCGATGATTCTTTTTGCCAACTGGGACCTGAGCTCACCAAACGTATGCTGTAATGCCATGGGAAATATCTACTCCTGCTGCAGGGCGGTTTGCCTAAGTAGTTGCCGCAGTTTTCGCATCTGCGGCGCAAAAATCAAGGCTTTGACTATGCTTATGTGACAGTACGCCGATTACGTTTATTTCACACTCATAGAGGTCGACTATGAATGCGCTGACAATCGCCAGCAAGGAACAGTTTTTTCAGCAGCTGGACGAAGCTTTCGCCGAAAAAATAGCAAAAACCGAAGCGAAGAAAATCAGTGAATTCGCCAAGCAGCATTATGCGCATATTCCTCTCGAAGAGCTCGTGAGTCGCAGGTTTTCCGATACCTACGGGGCCATACTCGCGGCCTGGAAATTTCTCCAGAAGCGCCCGGCCGACGAAACTCCGGTGTCCGTATTTAATCCGGAGCTGGAAAGTGACGGCTGGCAGTCGACCCACTCGGTCATTTTCGTCCTGCACCCGAACATGCCGTTCCTGATCGATTCCCTGCGAATAGCGATCAACCAGCGCGAGATCGGTACCCACTCCATCCAGCATTCGGTACTGCAGGTGGAGCGAGATGACGAAGGGAAGTTGAAAAAACTGCATCCGCCCAAGAAAAAGGTCGCGGACGGTAATCACGAAGCCTTCATTGCCCTGGAAATCGACCGTCACAGTAATCCGGAGGACCTCAGAGCGCTGGAAGAGGTGTTTCAGGCCATTCTTCATGAGGTCCGGATCGCGGTCGGTGATTTCCCGATAGTGACCGAAAAAGTCAATCAAATCAGTCGCGAGCTCGATAATACCACCGCCGGCATTGACGAAGAACAGAAAGAAGAGGCGAAGGCGTTCCTGGAATGGCTGGTGAAGGATCATTTCACCTTTCTGGGCTACGACGAGTACGATTTTGCCAGGGACAAGAACGGTCTGGTGGTCCGTCGTATCGAGAATTCCGAGCTGGGTATCCTGAGGGTCAACAATGAGCGCCCGGACAAAGTCCGGCTGAACGAGTTGCCCCAGCGCACACGCCATGAGATGACCCGCACCGACGATATCTTCATCTTCGCCAAGTCAGCCCAACGTTCACGGGTGCATCGCCCGGCCTATCCGGACTACATTGCGGTCAAGAAGTTCAACAGCAAAGGCGAAGTGGTCGGTGAGCGCCGATTCTTGGGTCTTTACACCTCCCGTGTCTACAACGAGCGCCCGGACGAGATTCCTCTGCTGCGGCGCAAGTTCCAGGCAGTGATGAGGCGTTCCGGTTTTCTGCGGGCCGATTACGCCGGCAAGGAGCTGGATCAGATACTCACGGTCTATCCCCGTGACGAGTTGTTCCAGATCGAGCCCGGTGAGCTGCTGTCGGTTGCCAAGAGCATTCTCTACATTCAGGAGCGGCGTCGCATAGAGCTGTTCATGCGGGAAGATGTGTACGGTCAGTTTGTGACCTGTCTGGCCTTTTTTCCCCGGGACATCTACAACACGGAACTGCGCCTGAAGGTGGAGCAGGTTCTTTGGGACAGGCTCGAGGCCGAGGATATCGAGTTTGTCACCCATTTCTCTGAATCGGTTCTGGCACGGGTGCAGTTCACGGTCCGCGTGCCCAAGGTGGAAAATCGCCAGCTGCCTATCACCGAGATTCGCCATAAGGTGATCGAGCTTGCCCAGTCCTGGCGGGATGGCCTGATGGAGGCACTGAACGAAGCCTACGGTGAGGAGCAGGGCAACGAGATGTTCCGCCTTTACTCATCAGGCTTTCCGGCCAGTTACGAGGACATGTTTTCGCCACGGCGTGCAGCCATAGACCTTGAGCACATCGCCGAGGCAGCCAGCGAAAAGCATCTCACCATGAGCTTTTACCGGGCGCTGGAAGAAGACGAAAGCATACTGCACTTCAAGCTTTTCTATCCGGACGAGACATTGCCACTGTCGGATGTCATGCCGATCTTCGACAACCTGGGGTTCCGGGTCATCGGTGAACATCCGTTTGAAGTCACGGATCGCCGGGGCAGGACCGTCTGGATTCACGATTTCACGCTCAAGGCTCACAGTGGCGTGGTGGTGGACATTCACCGCATTCGTCCCATTTTCGAGGACCTGTTCCGTCGGGTCTGGTACGGCGATGCGGAAAACGATGCCTTTAACCGGCTGTTATTGTCCTCCTACATGAGCTGGCGGGAGATTGCCCTGCTTCGTACCTTTGCCCGCTACATGCGGCAGATCCGTTTCTCCAACAGTCAGACCTTTATATCGAATACTCTGGTCAACCACGTGGATCTGACACGGCTGTTGCTCGAGTTCTTCGAGGTGCGTTTCAACCCCGCGCGCTACCAGAGCGAGGGCAAGAGCAAGGCCGCGCAGCAGAAACTTGAAATCGAGTTCAATGCCGGTCTCGATGGTGTGGATAACCTCAGTGAGGACCGGGTGCTGCGGCTCTTCCTCGAGTTGATGCAGGCCACCTTGCGCACCAACTATTACCAACCGGACCAGGATGGCAGCGTTAAGCCCTACATCAGCGTGAAGTTCGATCCGTCGGAGATTCCGGACGTGCCGTTGCCCCTGCCCATGTTCGAGATTTTTGTCTACTCGCCACGGGTCGAAGGTGTCCACCTGCGTGGCGGCAAGGTCGCCCGCGGTGGCCTGCGCTGGTCCGATCGATTTGAGGACTACCGCACCGAGATTCTGGGACTGGTGAAGGCGCAGCAGGTCAAGAACGCTGTGATCGTGCCGGTAGGGGCCAAGGGCGGCTTTGTTGCCAAGCGCCTGCCTGACATGTCGGATCGGGAAGCGTTCCAGGCAGAGGGGATCAGGGCCTACAAGACCTTCATCCGTGGCTTGCTGGATATTACCGACAACCTTGTGGATGGCGGCATTCAGCCCCCGGAGTCCGTTATCCGTCACGATGACGACGATCACTACCTGGTCGTGGCTGCCGACAAGGGCACCGCTACCTTCTCCGATATAGCGAACGGCCTTGCCGCCGAGTACGATTTCTGGATGGGGGATGCGTTTGCTTCTGGCGGCAGCAACGGCTACGACCACAAGAAAATGGGTATTACCGCCCGCGGTGCCTGGGTATCCGTTGAACGGCATTTCAAAGAGCTGGGCATCAATCCCGCTCTGGACGAATTTACCGCTATCGGCATCGGCGACATGGGTGGGGATGTGTTCGGCAACGGCCTGTTGTCATCAGAGAAGACGAAACTGGTGGCGGCGTTCAACCACGTTCACATCTTCATCGACCCGGCGCCGGACGCAGCGCTGAGCTACAAGGAGCGCAAGCGCCTCTTTGAGCTGCCGCGATCTTCCTGGACCGATTACGACACCAGTCTGATTTCCAAGGGCGGTGGCGTATTCAGCCGAAGTGCCAAGTCGATTCCGGTCAGCCCGGAGATGAAAAAACTGCTGGGTATAAAATCGGACCGTGTGCCCCCCAACATGCTGATCACCCATATTCTCAAGGCCCAGGCGGATCTGCTCTGGATCGGCGGCATTGGTACCTATGTGAAGGCGCGTGACGAGTCCCATGGTGATGTCGGTGACAAGGCCAACGACGCTCTGCGCATTAACGGCTCCGAGCTGCTCTGTAAGGTTGTTGGCGAAGGCGGCAATCTGGGCATGACCCAGCTGGGTCGCATTGAATTTGCCCTGAAGGGTGGTCGGCTGAACACCGACTTTATCGACAACTCCGGTGGGGTGGACTGTTCAGACCACGAAGTGAACATGAAAATTTTGCTCAACCACGCGGTCGCCATGGGCGATCTTACCGACAAGCAGCGCAACATCATGCTGGAGGAGATGACGGATGACGTCGCCGCACTGGTCCTGAAAAACAACTACCGGCAGACCCAGGCCATCAGTATTGCCAGTGTCGGAGCCTTGAGCCGGCTGGAAGAATACCGCCGCCTGATGAACTCGATGGAAAGTGAAGGCAAACTCAACCGCAGCCTGGAGTTCCTGCCGGACGACGAAACGCTCTCGGAGAGGAAACTGGACAAGAAGGGGCTGACGCGTCCCGAGCTGTCGGTGCTCATCTCTTACGTCAAGGGCGATCTGAAACAGACCCTCATTGCCAGCAGTCTGCCTGACGAGCCCCTGCTGGCCGGGGAAATGTACAAGGTGTTTCCCAAGGATCTGACTCGCAAGTTCGCCAAGGAACTGGGGGAGCACCAGTTGCGCCGGGAAATCATCGCCACCCAGATTGCCAATGATATGGTCAATCACATGGGGATTACCTTTGTCGAGAGGCTGAAGCAGTCTACCGGTGCCGACGCCGCCTCCATTTCCCTGGCGTGGATCATTGCCCGAGACGTGTTCCGGCTGGATACCTGGTGGGACAAGATTGAATACCTGGATTACTTCATCCCCGCGAATCTGCAGCTGGAGCTCATGGGCGACATGATGCGGTTGATCCGCCGGGCAGTTCGCTGGCTGCTTCGCAACCGTCGCGCCGAACTCAGTATCCAGAGCCATATGGAAAGGTTCGCAGACAGTGTCTGGAAGATCACTGCGGACCTGCCGGATTATCTGGGAGAACAGGCCCGTGCAGACTGGAAAAAACGCCATGATGAACTGGTCGGATCAGGATTGCCTGAAGACCTGGCGTCCGTGGTTTCCGGCACCAAGTACCTGTATTCGTCTCTGGGTATTATCGAGGCAAGGGAGGCCACCGGTATGCCTCTGAAAACCGTCGCCAATCTGTATTATGACCTTGGTGACAAGCTCGACCTGAACTGGTTCGCCAATGCCATTGCCGATTTGGTGCCAGCTTCCCATTGGCAGGCTCTGGCGCGGGAAAGCTTCCGTGAGGACCTGGACTGGCAGCAGCGGGCGCTGACTACAGGCGTGCTCAAGCTGGCTGAAAAACCGGAGGATGTTAATCGCTGTGTCGAAAACTGGATGCAGCGGCACACGGCCATGATCAATCGCTGGAGGTCCATGCTCACCGAGCTCAAGAGCGTCAGGGAACCGGAATACGCGATGTTTTCGGTGGCCCTGCGAGAGCTGCTGGACCTGGCCCAGACCACGATGCATGAACAGTACGATGAGCCGGTCGCTCCGACCACTTGAGTATTGCTTTCTGGCGGTGATTGCCGTTCAATTCCGCCACCGTTAATTTGCACTCAGGAGGTATGATGGGGCAGCTCGATACATTGCTGGATAAAAACAGGGCGTGGGCCGACAGCATCAAGAGTCAGGACCCGGACTTTTTTACCCGGCTTTCCAATCAGCAGGCCCCGGAATATCTCTGGATCGGGTGCGCAGACAGCCGGGTGCCGGCGAACCAGATTGTGGATCTGATGCCCGGGGAGCTGTTCGTGCACCGCAACGTTGCAAACGTGGTGGTGCACACGGATTTCAACTGTCTCTCGGTGCTGCAGTTCGCCATTGACGTGCTGAAGGTCAAGCACATTCTGGTGGTAGGCCACTATGGCTGCGGTGGTGTGAAGGCCGCCCTGCACAATGAGGGTTTTGGCCTGATATCAAACTGGCTGCGGCACGTGCAGGATGTTCGTGACAAGCATCAGCGTGTGCTCGACGGGCTGGCATCGGATCAGGATCGCGTCGACCGGTTGTGCGAGCTTAACGTGGTTGAGCAGGTTGGCCATGTATGTCAGAACACCATTGTTCAGGAAGCCTGGCGCCGAGCCCAGCCATTGACCGTCCACGGCTTTGTCTATGACGTGGCAGACGGTATTCTGCGGGATATGGGGCTTTCCATTGCCTCGGAAGCCGACCGCGAAAGTATCAAACAGAACAGCGTGGATGAGCTGGTGCTCCGGCCTGTCCGGTCAGGGCGCCAAAAAAAGTAGTATCCGCTTTTCCGGTTATTACTTTTTCAGTGGCCCGGGTCGAGACTCCGGGCTTCATTGCGGTTAGAGTATTCCGCCTGACATCCAGCCCGGACCAGCACCACATGCCTGCATTCCCCAATTCCCATGAAGCGTTGTTGAAAAACCAGGAAGTTCTGCATGGACGCCTTGCTGTCCTGGGGCCTACTGAACTTTCCCTGATGCCAGCCCTTGCCGGGTCAGGCCTTGTGGTTACCGAGCATTTCGGTTTCTGGCAGCGCCTGAATACCCTGGAGGGCTGGCAAGCGGCGTTCGGTTACGACGATCCTGCATTGGTGCCCGCCAGCGTGGATACAATAGTGGTGTTCCTGCCCAAAGCGAGGGCCGAGTTGACGTTGCGCCTGGAGCTGGCGCGCTGGCTGGCAGCAAAAGGTGCGCGGCTGATTCTGGTGGGCGAGAAAAAAGAAGGTATAGCGGGGGCCGTAAAACAACTTAAAGCTCTGGCTCCCGGGGCTTTCAAGCTGGACAGTGCGCGCCATTGCCAGGTCTGGCAGGCTGACAATCTGGTGCCATCGGAAGGGTTTAATGTGCGTGAGTGGCTGGAGTGGCATCCGGTTGAACGTGAGGGAATCCGTTTCGATGTGGCCGGGTTGCCCGGCATTTTCAGTGCAGGTGCGCTGGATGCCGGAACCGCCATGCTACTGGCCTCCCTTGCGGAGGTAACTCCGGGCAGGGGGCCGGTGCTGGATTTCGCCTGTGGCGCCGGTGTTATCGGAACCTGGCTGCAACTCTACCAGAGGGCCCAAGGGGGTGCGGCTGCTCAGGTCGATGGCGTTGATGTTCAGTCCCAGGCGGTTATCTGCGCCCGTTCCACGTATCAGCGCGCAGGTGTAACCGGCGCCATTACGGCCTCGGATGGCCTCGACCAGGTTGCGGGCAAATACGCGACGGTGTTGAGCAACCCCCCCTTTCACGCCGGTATCCGGACGGACACGTCAATGACGGAGCAGTTTTTGCGGCAGGTGGCGCAGCATCTGGAGCCGGGGGGTGAGTTGCGGCTGGTAGCCAACAGCTTTCTTCCCTATGAAGAGCTGATGCGCCGTCATGTGGGGCCGGTTAAAGCGATTTCCGCGGACAGGCGCTTTACTGTGTGGTCAGCCCGGCGTCATTGACCGTAGCGCTGGTGGCAGCAGAAACACTGTCTCTCCGAGACGAAAAAAGCCCCTGGGGTGAGGGGCAAAGAAGGTTGTCTTCCAAAAAAACGGAGCAACCTGAAATCGTCTGACCAGAGTAGGGTTAATTTCTAGAATAATCAGCCTAAAATGGACCGCTGTTTCAAACCTGAAAAGCGGAAGCCCGAAATGACAAGCGACGTGCTGGAAGTGAGTGGTGTTTCTCTGCCCTTGAAGCGTCCGGGTGGAGCTCGCGACCTGCGCGCCTGGGATGCGGCGGACGAACAACTGCTGGCGCAGACGTTTGCCCGGTTTGCCCCGGAATCCTCGCCCCGGGTATTGGTTGTGGATGACCAGTTCGGCGCCCTGACCCTCGGGCTTGCGGCTTTTGCCCCGGTGTCCTTTGCCGACAGTTGCTCGCTTGCCGTAGCGCTGGTGATGAATGCGCACGCCGCAGAAAGCGTTGCCGCGCCATTGAGCTGGTTGGCGCCGCCGGAAGGCCCGTTCGATCTGGTGGTCATGCGCATCCCGCGGCAGGTGGACTATCTGGCGTGCCTGTTGCGCTGGGTAAATAGCGTGCTTGCCCCCGAAGGTACGCTTCTTGCCGCGGGCATGATCAAGCACTTGCCGGACAGCAGCGCTGGTGTGTTTGCAGATCTGGTGCACACCCGGGAGGTCTGTCCGGCACGCAAGAAGGCGAGGGTGATTGTCGCTGCACCGGGTGACCCGACCCTGAGAAACTGGACCGAGCTATGGAAGGGATACCCGCTTCCGCAATCCGGGCACAGCGTTAACGCCATGCCTGCGGTGTTTGCCCGGGATAGGCTGGACATCGGTACCCGGCTGCTGCTGCCATTGGTGAGGCGGACGGCTGGTGGTCTGGAGCCCGCTGCCAGGGTACTGGATCTTGCCTGCGGCAATGGTGTGCTGGGCCTGGCGGCGCTGGCGGAAAACCCCGAGCTGGCGGTGACATTCTCCGATGTCTCCAGCCAGGCTGTGGCCAGCGCCAGAAACAATGCACTGAATGCTTTCCCCGAGGCCGAAGTGGATTTCTATCACAGTGACGGTATTCCCGAAGAGGCGGGCCGCTTCCAGCTGATAATCCTGAATCCGCCATTTCATGAGGGCGGTGTGGTCGGGGATCACATTGCGTTGCGTCTGTTCCGGCAAGTGGCCCGCCACCTGGTTCCGGGCGGGCGGATGCTGATGGTGGGCAATCGTCACCTGGGATACCACCGCAGCCTGAAACGCTTCTTTTCAACGGTCCGCCAACTGGATGCCGACCCCCGGTTCGTGGTGTTTGAAGCCGGTACTCAGGAGGCCGGGCGGTCGTAGCCCATTCTTGCCAGGGTATCCACGATGGTCTGGGTGTGGCTGTCGATTTCAATATTTACCCGGTCGCCAACCGACACATCTCCAAATGTGGTCGCCCGTAGGGTTTCTGGAATCAGATACACGTTAAAGCGGTTGTCCCAGACCTCCCCGATGGTCAGGCTGCAGCCGTTGATGGCGATATAGCCCTTGGGAAAGAGGTATCTGGTCCAGGGTTCCGGGACTTCGAACTCCAGGGTGCAGTTGTTCTCGGGGCGGTCAATTGCCACGATGTCTGCGGTAGTGTGAACGTGGCCAGACAGCAGATGCCCGCCAATCTCGTCGCCGATCCTGGCGGCCCTTTCGAAGTTTATCCGGTCACCGGCCTTAAGTTCTCCAAGCGTGGTGGCCCGCAGGGTTTCCTGCATGGCGTCGAAGTAAAGCAGGCCGCCCTCCTGGCGGGTTACGGTCAGGCAGGTGCCGTCGATGGCGACAGACGCCCCAATGGTAACGCCGTCAACCTGCGGGTCGGGAAAACGGATCGCAAAGCTGGTCAGTCCCGGCTCCGCGGAAAGTGTGTCAATGGTGGCAACACCCTGAACAATGCCTGTAAACATTCATGCCCCTCTAACGACTTTTGTGGCCGGGTCCGGCAACACTGGAACCAGCAAGGATAGCGATAGCATGGGGCCCTGCCAACCCGAGTTTGGCAGGGTAACGTCATCGGCCTGCGCTCAAGAATTCAGGTGGCTGGTCGATAGCCAACAGTAGACACCGGGAGTGGGCAAGGTTCGGGGAAGTTGGCCCGGTTTATAGCCGATGGATAACCAGCGATGGCACAGAACGAGACGACAGTCCGGCAGGCTACGGCGCCGGAGGAGCCCTTGTTGCGGCAAGGGCGACCAGCGGATCCGCAGCCTCCGGCGGTCGAAGAGCGGGCTGCGCCTGCGGGAGCAATAACCACAGACTCGGCACTGCCTGGCTCCGGGCAGGCGGTATCCGTTCCCGGACCGGGCCATGAAGAGGTTGCTGCCGAACCCGGGACGCAGGATGACGCCAGTGAGGAGTCGCAGCAGATCGAAAAATCCCTGGCAGAATCCCGTCAGCGCAAGCTGCGGCTGATGCTGAAGCAGTGCGACCGGGTGTTGCTGCTGGATTTTGACCTGCTGGCACTACCGGACTGGCCCGACAACTATACCCTCGCCGCCGCGCGCAGAAGTCGGGATCTCTGGCTGTTCAGTGCGCTGTTGACGGCGATTGTCTTCCTGAGCGGGATGACCGGCTTTGTGCCCGCGTGGATTGCCGGCGGCGGATTTGGTGCGTTTGTCATTATTCTGCTGATGGGGGTCCCCGGGGTTAGACGACTCTATACCTCGCGCTCCTCCTATATGGATCTGATCATTCGACGCCGACGGCTGCTGCGGGACGCACGAAAGCATATTGAACATCTTGAGGGGAAGGAAGGTCTGCTGTGGCAGTGTGCGCGCATGGCCGAGTTCAATCCGGCGCTCAGGTCGACCCGTTTCAGTGAGCTTCTGGCGCTGTCTGAGCGTCGTGTGCTGGCCCGGAACATGACGCGCCGGCAGCATGTCCGTCTTTACCTTGTTTATCTTCTGGAGGCTGAGAAAGCCTATTCCCGGGCTCAACAGGCATTTTTTGAGGCGCATCAGAAGGCGCTTGATGAGGGTTGGGAATCGGTGGCTTCGGAGCCGGAGCAGAGAACTTGACAAGGTTCCCGCTCAAACGTATGTTTTAAACAGACGTTTGCTAGAGGCACTGATAATAACATGGCTCAGTCTGATACGGTTGACCGAATCCTGGATGCAGCGGAAGAGCTTTTCGCTGACCGGGGGTTTTCTGAAACCTCGCTTCGGATGATTACCAGTAAGGCTAAAGTAAATCTTGCCGCTGTCAATTACCATTTTGGCTCCAAGAACGCCCTGATTCATGCGGTGTTTGCTCGCTTTCTCACGCCTTTTTCAGCAACGCTGGAAAGTGCGTTTGACGAACTCGAGGCCCGCTGTGATGGAGCACCACCCACACTGAATCAGACCCTTTGGGCTCTGACGGAAAGCGCTGTGCGCATGCCTCAGCGCAACGAGAAGGGCATTTCCATATTCATGCGATTGCTTGGTCTGGCCTATACCCAGTCCCAGGGGCACCTCCGCAAGTTTCTCGAGCAGGAATACAGCCAGCCGTTCAGTCGCTTCATGCGTTTGTTGAAAGAAGCCACCCCGCAACTGTCGTCGGTGGATCGCTACTGGCGGATTCAGTTCATGCTCGGTGCCACCGCCTTCACCATGTCCAGCAGCGACGCCCTGAGAGACATTCTTCAGAACAAGCTGGGTGTGGAGACCACCGTTCAGGAAATTGCGGCACGGTTGGTGCCATTCCTTGCCGCCGGGATGCAGGCCGAAGATGCCATGCTGGTTCCCCCGGCCCATAAAAGCTCAGTTGCCTGAGTCCCATGCTCTCGGTTAGGCTTCCGGACTGATGTGCCAGCCGGGAGCCCAACGCCGCATGCCAAGTGATTCTGAATTCCCCTCAATGCCAGAGGCAGTGCCGCGAATTGAAATCGACCTGGTCACACAGACACTGACGCTGTTCCCGCAAGACACCTCATCCCCCATGTTCTATCCCGTCTCCACGGCACTTAACGGCCCCGGCGAGCGCCAGAGCAGCGGCTGTACACCCAGGGGGCGTCATTATATCCGTGCAATGATCGGTGGCGGTGAGACCCAGAACACCGTCTTTATCGCCCGCAGACCAACCGGAGAAGTGTATTCGGCAAAGCTTGCCCAGACGTTTCCCGAAAGGGACTGGATACTGTCCCGCATCCTCTGGCTGTGTGGTCTTGAGTCCGGTAAAAACCGGGGCCCCGGGGTCGATAGTTTCCGCCGCTTCATATACATTCACGGCACGCCGGATACCGAGCCTATGGGGGTTCCGCGTTCCCATGGCTGTATCCGCATGCGAAACACCGATGTGATCGATTTGTACGACCGGGTGAAACCCGGGATACCGGTGTTGATTCGCCAAAGCTCATCATTGAACTGACGGGACCGAGAAGACCGATGATCGAAGAAACGCCTGCCATCGTGAATAACTGGATTCAGAACTGGAACCTGCTGTCACAGGGCTGGCGGGTTGGCCTTGTGGTGTTTGCGCTGGTTTTCGGCACTGCTGTGGTTGCCTATGTTGCCAGTTTCATCGTGGGTGCCATTGAGCGGCACTTCCAGAAAACCGACAACGCCTGGGACGACGCATTGCTGCACGCGGCGAGAAAGCCGGTAGTTGCCTTTGTCTGGCTGCAGGGCGTGTACTGGGCCGCGGAGGTGGCTCACCGGTACTCGGATGCCGAGGTTTTTTCCGTCAACGACACCCTGCTGCAGATCGGTTTCGTGTGGTTGCTGGTCTGGACGGTGTTGAGGTTTATCAAGCAGGGTGAGGAAATACTGACGTCGCCTCTGAAGATGAAAAGTCCGATGGACTACACCACGGTTAATGCAGTAAGCAAGCTGTCCCGGGCCGTGGTGATCATTACCGCCGTGCTGATTGCTCTCCAGTCGCTGGGTTACAGTATTTCCGGCGTGCTGGCCTTTGGTGGTGTCGGCGGTATTGCGGTCGGCTTCGCGGCGAAGGACCTGTTGGCCAATTTCTTTGGCGGATTCATTATCCATCTCGATCGGCCTTTTAAAGTCGGCGACTGGATTCGCTCTCCGGATCGTAATATTGAAGGGACTGTCGAGCACATCGGCTGGCGCCTGACCACGGTCCGCACATTTGATAAACGTCCGCTCTATGTTCCCAATGCGGTCTTTACACAGGTTGCCGTTGAGAATCCGTCGCGCATGCTCAACCGGCGAATTTCGGAGACGATCGGAATCCGCTATGCCGATGTGGGGCAGATGGCGACGGTCGTCGCTGATATTCGCTCGATGCTGGAGAATCATGAAGATATTGACCAGAATCAGACCCTGATCGTCAACTTCCTCACTTTCAACGCCTCCTCCCTGGATATCATGATCTATACCTTCACCAAAACCATAGAGTGGGTGCGTTTCCACGAGGTCAAGCAGGACGTGCTGCTTAAAATCGCCGACATTATCGAGGGTTATGGTGCCGAGGTTGCCTTTCCCACCCGCACTCTTCATATGCCTGAGGGCGTGCGCCTCGCCAGTGACCAGGCTGGCAAGGCTGACGGTGATGAGGCTTCCAGCGCTGAGCCTGGCAGCAGCCGTGCGCCGGTGGATGGCAGTGCAAGCTCCAGTGAAACACAGGGTAGCAGCGCCGAAGCAACGGGGAATTCATGATGAGTATATCGGGACATAATCCGCCGGTTGGTATTATTGGTGGCACTGGACTCACGACTTTGTCGGGCCTCCAGATACAGACAGAGCGGCCCGTTGATACACCCTGGGGTCAACCCTCGTCGGCGTTGGTGGAGGGGCTTCTGGGGGATCAGGCAGTGGTATTCCTGTCCCGTCATGGCAACCCCCATCGCATTCCCCCCCATCAGGTTAACTACCGTGCCAATTTGCAGGCGCTTCATGACGCCGGTGTTCGCACCGTGGTTGGGGTCAATGCCGTGGGCGGCATCCACCTGGAGATGGGGCCGGCGCACATTGTGATACCGGATCAGATCATCGATTACACCTGGGGCAGGGCCAGTACCTTTTTTGAGGGCGAACTGGATGAAACCACCCATATCGACTTCACCTGGCCATACACGGAAACGGCCCGTCAGCTACTGATCGCGGCCGCACGGGACCAGAACCTGGCATTTTCCGATTTTGGTGTCTACGGGGCCACCCAGGGGCCAAGACTGGAAACAGCGGCCGAGGTAGTGCGCCTGGAACGGGACGGGTGTGACCTGGTGGGAATGACGGGCATGCCAGAAGCCGCGCTGGCGGCTGAACTGGGGATGAACTATGTCTGCCTGGCGTTGGTGGTGAACCACGCCGCTGGCAAATCGGACCACATCATCACCATGGCTGAAATCGAGGCCGCCATCGACCAGGGAATGTCCGGTATCAAGCGGATCCTTGAGGTGTCAATGAGCGACCTGGGGGCTCTTACTCCTCAATTTTCTTGAAGAATACCAGCACGCCAATGGTGGGGGAGTCCAGGAAATGGACTTCCTCGCTGCGCATGCGGCGCGTTTCGCGTATCCAGGTCAGCAGCTCCGCTTTTGGCCATTCCGTGCCCGAAGCCATGTCCTGCTCCGGTTGGTCCGCCGTTGCAGGGCCATTGCCAGTGTCACTTTCTTCAGCGCCTGAAGCGTTGGAAGGCGTATCGATGTCCAGGCCGCTATCGGCCAGATCCTGCGGCTTTTCTTCCGCGGGCATGGGTTGCCAGTGATTGAGGTGCACATCCACGTGCAGGTAGCGTTGCCGGTCAATGGTAATATGACCTTCAACGTCACGGTGCCCGGCGTCGGCCAGCCAGTCTCCAATGGCGACCCGCAACGGCTCACCCTCGAAATCGGGGGGGAAGGACTGGTACCAGCCGGTGGCTGCCAGAATCCGGAAGCGGCCACTGTTCTCCAGCCGGTTGGCTGCCGAATTGAGATGCAGCTCTTCCTGCGCAACCAGATCCAGCGTGGTTTCCGCTGTGCCATCTTCGCCCACTGCCTGCAGAATTTCGGTGATGTCCGGGTCGGGAGATTCAGGAAGACGGCTGGCCATGCGCTCATTGATGCTGTCCGGCTCGACCTTGCGTTCCAGGATAACCAGTTCTGCACGGTAGTAGTCTTCGCGGGGAGCGTCCTGCCCGGCTGTATCACCGTTGCTGGTTTGCTCTTGCACAGTTGCAGCCTGTTCTGACGGCTGCTCCTGGGCCTGCTGCGCTGACACCAGGGGCGACAGGGCTAACGCAAGCGCAAAAATGAAAGTGGACTTTCCAAGTAATAGGTTACCGGGCGTTCGCAAGGGCTTTGCTCCAATGTTCCTGTTGTTCATCAGGGGCCTCTGGGCCGGGCGTGTTATGAGGCAAGTTGGCCCAGCATGTCGGAAATGCCATCGAGTTTACCACTGGTCGAGGTGTCGTTCAGCCGGAAACGGAAACTGTTGGCTCCTTCCAGGCGATACTGGTTCGGCGCGGATTGCACTTTCTTAACCAGAACCAGCGGGTCTACCGGGGTGGAACTGCCGAATTCAAGCCTTGCCCATTCCTTTCCTGCGTCGACTTTCACGATACCCAGGGCCTCGGCACGGATTCTCAGTTCGGACTGGCGAATCAGGTTCTTTGCCGGTTCCGGTAATAATCCGAAGCGGTCGATCATCTCAACCTGAAGTTCTTTTAATCCGTCCTTGTCGCTGACGCTGGCAATGCGCTTGTAGAGCATCAGGCGGTTGTGGACATCCGGCAGATAGTCGTCCGGAATCAGGGCGGGTATGCGAAGATTCATCTCTGTACCATGACTGAGCGGCAATTCGGCATTGGGGGTACGTCCCTCGCGAATGGCCTGCACGGCCTCATCCAGCAGCTGCATGTAGAGGGTGAAGCCGATGCTCTCGATCTGCCCGCTTTGTTCCTCACCCAGCAATTCCCCGGCGCCCCGGATCTCCAGATCATGGGTGGCCAGCATGAAGCCGGCACCCAGGTCCTGCGCTTCGGAGATCGCTTCCAGGCGTTTCTTGGCATCCGCGGTAATGGATTTTGGCGGCGGCGTCAGAAGGTAGGCATACGCCTGGTGGTGTGAGCGGCCGACGCGGCCCCGCAGCTGGTGAAGCTGGGCAAGGCCGAACTTGTCTGCGCGTTCGATGATGATGGTGTTGGCGCTGGGAATATCGATGCCGGTTTCAATAATGGTGGTGCAGACCAGGACGTTGAAGCGCTTGTGGTAGAAGTCCGACATGATCTGCTCCAGATCACGCTCGCGCATCTGACCGTGCGCGACGCCTACCCGGGCTTCGGGAATCAGCCGACGCAGATCCTCGGCGGTTTTTTCAATGGTGGCGACGTCGTTGTGCAGGAAATACACCTGGCCGCCCCGCAACACCTCCCGCAGGATGGCCTCCTTGACCATGGCCTCTTCCCGCTGGCGCACAAAGGTCTTTACCGACAGGCGCCGGGCCGGTGGGGTGGCAATGATTGACAGGTCCCGGAGGTGTCCCATGGCCATATTGAGGGTCCGTGGAATCGGCGTGGCGGTCAGGTTCAGCATGTCGACTTCGGCCCGCAGGGCTTTCAGGCGCTCCTTCTGCTGAACGCCAAAGCGATGCTCCTCATCAATGATCACCAGCCCCAGGTTCTTGAACCGGATGTCACTCTGCAGCAGTTTGTGGGTACCGATCACAATGTCGGCCTTGCCGGCTTCGATCGCTGCCAGCGCCTTGGTGGTTTGCCCGCCACTGCGAAAGCGGCTGAGCAATTCCACGTTGACTGCGGTATCCGAAAAGCGGTCGCGGAAGGATTCGTAATGCTGCTGCGCCAACAGGGTCGTGGGCACCAGAACCGCCACCTGTTTGTCCGAGTAGGTGGCCATGAAGGCCGCCCGCATGGCCACTTCGGTCTTGCCGAAGCCGACGTCGCCGCAGACCAGGCGGTCCATGGGCTTCTCGCTGACCATGTCCTCGAAAACCGCCTCGATGGCTGCCTGCTGATCCGGCGTCTCCTCAAAGGGGAAGCCGGCGGCAAACGCCCGGTAGGCCTCCTGAGGGTCTTCGAACGAAAAGCCTTTGCGGGCTTCCCGGCGGGCATAGACATCGAGCAATTCAGCCGCCGTGTCGCGGATTTTTTCCAGTGCCTTCTGTTTGGCATTGCTCCAGCGGTCGGTTCCCAGCTTGTGCAGCGGCGCGTGATCGGTGTCGGCGCCGGTGTAGCGGGAAATCAGGTGCAGGCTGGATACCGGCACGTAGAGCTTGGAGCCGCCGGCGTATTCCAGCATCAGGAATTCGCTGGCCTCGCCCTCAACGGTGATGGTTTCCAGGCCCTGATAGCGGCCGACACCATGATCAATGTGGACCACCGGGGCGCCGATGCGCAGCTCCGAGAGGTCCCGGTAACCGGCATCGTCGGCTTCCGTGGGCTTTTCCCGGCGGCGGCGCTGGAGCACCCGTTCGCCGAAAAGCACGGTTTCTGTAATCAGGGCAATGTGATGTTGCGGTAACAGTAGGCCGTACTCCATGGGAGCAACGGTAATGCCAAGAGTGACTTCCGGGTTGCCCACGAAGGCCTGCCAGCTGTCCATTGTGGTCAGCGGGAGGCCATGGTCCGCCAGGTTTTCGATCAGGGCCTCACGCCGTCCGGACGATTCGGCACAGATCAGGATCCGGCCGTGGAACTCACTGACAAAACGCTTGAGCCGGCCTGCGGGATCGGCTGCGCGACCGTCCATGGCTACGTCCGGCAGCACCCCGGTAGGGCAGTTGCTGCCACCGGCGGCATCCGTGGTGTTTGTGGCGAGCGTTACTCTCGGGAAGCGTTTGAGCTGGCCGAACAGCTCGTCCTGCTGAAGGAACAGTTGCGACGGCGGCAGGATGGGGCGCATTCGGTCGTGGCGGCGCTCCTCGTAACGGGCGCGGGTCTCGGCGTCGAAATGTTCAGCCGATTCGTTGAGGCCCGCCGCCGTAAAGACCAGGGTCTCGCCCGGCAGGTAGTCGAACAGGGTTGCGGTCTGTTCGAAGAACAGCGGCAGGTAGTATTCGATGCCGGGAGGTGTAATGCCGTGGCTGACGTCCTGATAGATCGGTGCGTCCTTGTCGGCGTGTGGAAACTGCTCGAACCAGCGATTGCGAAATCCGGAGCGGGCTTCCTTGTGCCAGGGGAATTCATTGGCGGGCAGCAGTTCGATTTTCTCGATCCGGTCAATGGAACGTTGGGTTTCCGGATCAAAGGTGCGCAGCGTTTCTATTTCATCATCGAACAGATCAATCCGGTAGGGCCGGGTGGCTCCCATCGGAAAAATGTCGAGAATGGCGCCGCGAACCGCGTATTCGCCGTGTTCATAAACATTGTCCGCGTGTCGGTAGCCGGCGGACTCCAGCTGCATGCGCCAACTGTCGATATCCAGTGACTGGCCAACCTCCAGAAGCAAGGTGTTTCCCTGCAGGTAACTGACCGGCGGCAGCCGGTGCATCAGGGTACGGGCCGGCACCACCAGAACGCCGTGGCTGGTGCCTGGCAGGCGGTGCAGCGCCCGGATGCGGCGAGAGGTGATGTCCTGGTGGGGTGAAAACAGATCGTAGGGCAGGGTTTCCCAGTCAGGCAGCGACAGCAGCTCAAGGCCGTCAGGAGTGATCGCCGGCTGATCTTCATCCGTTGGCAGGCCAAGGTAAAAGCGCATGGACTGCTCAAGACGGATGGCTTCTTCGGTACTGCGTGTTACCACCAAAGTCAGGCCATGGTGGGCTTTTGCGCTCTCGCAGATGGCCAGAGCGTCACTACTGCCATGCAATTGCCCCCAGGTGCGATGATCCCCGGCCTTGGTCGGCGCGGCTGGCGCCACCAGCGCGGGATGTCTGTCGGAATAGAGGGCACCTTTGGTCATGGGTCGGGTCTTTCTCCTGGGAAGTGTCTTCGGCTGGGGTGTCTGCGAGGCCGGTATTCTACCGGCCAGACGTTGCGCTGTCATGACGCAGGCACCGCATAGTTACAAAGAGGCACCGGGCCGCATTTGCTGTCTGAGTAATAACGTTGGATAATGTGGGCCCATTTTTCCAGGTTCCAACTGCAGAGGTTCAAGCGTGAGTCACGAACAGATCAATCAGCACCTGTCTAACTGGACGGAAAGAGAGTCTACCGCGGAAGCCATGATTCCGCTGATCGGTCGCCTCTACCGTAAAAATAACGTGGTTACGTCTGTTTACGGCCGGTCCATCATTAACCAGTCGGTTATCGGTATCATTCGGGCACACCGTTTTGTGCGCCAGGTAGAAGACAGCGAGCTGTCAGTCCACAACACCCTGCCCATCCTGCAGGCGATGGATAAAATGGATCTGGGGCGCGGCCACGTTGATATTGGCAAGCTCGCCGTGAAATTCAAGGAAGAAGGCGGCTCCCTTGAAGAGTTCCTGCAGCGGGAAATTGGTCCGATTGTGGGCCAGTACCAGACGCAGTCGGAAGAAGACGCGGAAAACGACACCAAAGACATTGTTCTTTATGGTTTCGGCCGGATCGGTCGCCTGCTGGCCCGTATCCTTATTGAAAAGGCCGGTGGTGGTAACAACCTTCGCCTGCGGGCCATCGTTGTCCGTCAGGGAGGTGCCGAAAACGACCTCCAGAAACGCGCCAGCCTGTTGCGTCGCGACTCCGTTCACGGCCCGTTCAACGGCACCATCACCGTGGATGAAGAAAATTGCGCACTGATTGCCAATGGCAATTTCATCAAGGTGATTTATTCTCCCGGCCCGGATCAGGTGGATTACACCCAATACGGCATCAACAATGCCATTGTTATTGATAATACCGGCATCTGGCGCGATGAGGCCGGGCTCGGTCTGCATCTGAAATCTAAAGGCGTCAGCCGGGTCATGCTGACCGCGCCAGGCAAGGGCGACATCAAGAATATCGTTCATGGCATCAATAACGACTGGATCACCGACGAGGATCGTATCCTCTCCGCAGCGTCCTGCACCACCAACGCCATCACCCCGGTGCTGAAGGCGATTGTGGACGAATACGGTGTCGAGGACGGTCATGTTGAAACGGTTCATTCCTACACCAACGACCAGAACCTGATCGACAACTACCACAAGGGCAGCCGCCGCGGTCGCAGTGCGCCTCTGAACATGGTAATTACCGAAACAGGGGCCGCCAAGGCCGTTGCCAAGGCGCTGCCTGAGCTCAAGGGGAAACTGTCCGGGAACGCAATTCGTGTGCCGACACCAAACGTGTCCATGGCCATTCTGAACCTCAACCTTGAGAAAGAGGTAACCGTCGAGGGGGTCAACGAGTACCTTCGCGACATGGCGCTGCACTCAGAGTTGCAGAAGCAGATCGATTTCGTTAATTCGCCGGAAGTCGTCTCTACCGACTTCGTAGGATCGCGTCATGCCGGTATCGTGGATGCCCAGGCAACCATCGCCAATGGCAAGCGTCTAATTCTATACGTGTGGTATGACAATGAGGCGGGCTACAGCGCCCAGGTCGTCCGTGTGGTCAATCAGATGGCGGGGGTGACCTACCCGATCTTCCCGAAGCGGGCCAGGGACTGATCAAAGGTCGCTAAGTCAAGCATGACAGGGAAACCTCGATCGTTTTTGCGGTCGGGGTTTCTTTTTGGCTGTCTATAAATCATTCTGTCTGTACGCTTGCACACAAACTCCCTGGGGTTTCTGGTGGAAATAGTATTCCTTAATCTCTATAATTGGCGCGATTTTGGGTACGTCTGACATCCGCTTCCCATCGCGCTCTGTAGCCGGTTAACTGGGCCGCAAGCGTCGGGCGTTATAAATCCATCGAACAGTTTCTGATGATTGGATGAGGCTAATGATCAAGATCAAAAAAGGCCTGGATCTTCCCATCAGCGGCGCCCCTGAGCAGACCATTACTGACGGCAAACCCGTTCGCCACGTGGCATTGATCGGTTTTGACTACATCGGCATGAAGCCGACAATGGTTGTGAAAGAAGGGGATCGTGTAAAGCGCGGTACGCTGCTGTTTACGGACAAGAAGACCGAAGGCGTTCGTTACACCTCACCGGCAGCCGGTGTGGTCAAGGAAATCAATCGCGGTGAGCGCCGCGTGTTCCAGTCGGTTGTCATCGAAATTGATGGTGACGACGCTGAAACGTTTGCGCGCTTCAACGCTTCCGATATCGCCGGCCTTGAGCGCCAGCAAGTCGTTGACAACCTGGTTGAGTCAGGTTTATGGGCGACCTTCAAGACCCGACCCTACAGCAAGGTACCCGAGATTGACTCGGCACCGCATTCCATATTTGTCTCGGTGATGGACACCAACCCGCTGGCGGCGGACCCCACGGTCATCATCCGTGAAAACGGAGCTGCTTTTGAGCAGGGCCTGAAGATTCTCACCAAACTGACGAATGGCAAGGTCTTTGTGACCGGCAAGCCCGGTTCCGATGTGCCGGTTCCTTCTGACGACCAGGTAGAGGTGCAGCAGTTTGATGGCGTTCATCCCGCAGGCAATGTTGGCACCCATATCCATTATCTTGACCCTATTGCCGGTGACAAGGTGGTTTGGAGCATCGGCTATCAGGACGTAATCGACATTGCCAGGCTGTTCGAAACCGGTGAGTTGCCCGTCGACAGGGTAGTTGCAGTCGGTGGCCCAAAAGCATTGAAGCCGCGCCTGATCCGTACCCGCATTGGTGCCAGTCTGACCGAACTTCTGGATGGCGAAGTTGCGACAGACTGCGAGGTTCGCACAATTTCCGGTTCGGTTTTTGGTGGTCGTCGTGGTGACGGGCCCTGTGCCTATCTCGGTCGCTTTGCCAATCAGATATCGATTCTGGAGGAAGGCAACAAGCGGGAGTTTATGGGCTGGCTGTCACCGGGAGCTAACAAGTTCTCGGTTATGAACATCTATCTGTCCAAGCTGGTCGGCGGCAAGCGGTTCAATATGACAACCACGACCAACGGCAGTGAGCGGGCGATGGTGCCGGTGGGTGTTTACGAAAAGATCATGCCGCTGGACATTCTGCCGACTCAGTTGTTGCGGTCGTTGATTGTCGGCGACACCGAAGTGGCACAAAAACTGGGTGCGCTGGAGCTGGATGAAGAAGATCTGGCATTGTGCACCTTCGTGTGCCCGGGTAAATACGAGTACGGTCCGATTCTCCGTGAGAACCTGACCCGAATCGAGATCGAGGGCTAAAACGATGGCAATCCGACAGTTTCTCGATGGTATCGAGCACCACTTCGAAAAAGGTGGCAAGTACGAGCGCTGGTATGCGCTTTACGAGGCGGTGGATACCATTTTCTATTCGCCGGCGAGTGTAACGTCGACCACCTCACATGTGCGGGATGGCATTGATCTCAAGCGGATCATGATCACGGTGTGGCTATGCACCTTCCCCGCCATGTTCTTCGGTATGTGGAATATCGGTTTCCAGGCCAACAGCTATCTGGCTGAAAACCCGGATGCCCTGATGGGAGACGGGGGGCTGCGCACAGCCTTTATCAGCGCCCTGGCCGGTAACAACGCCGCCAGTGTCTGGGACAACTTCGTCTATGGCATGGCCTACTTCGTGCCCATTTACTTTGTCACCTTCGTGGTCGGTGGCTTCTGGGAAGTGCTGTTTGCGACCGTTCGCCGGCATGAGGTGAACGAAGGGTTCTTTGTGACTTCCGTGCTTTTTGCACTGATCTGTCCGCCAACCATTCCCCTCTGGCAGGTGGCGCTGGGCATCACCTTTGGTGTGGTTATCGGCAAAGAAGTGTTTGGCGGTACCGGCAAGAACTTCCTCAACCCGGCCCTCACCGGCCGTGCCTTCCTCTACTTTGCGTACCCGGCACAGATTTCCGGTGACACGGTGTGGACGGCCGTTGATGGTTTCAGCGGTGCAACCGCATTGAGCTGGGCAGCCAGCGGTGGCCTGGAGGCCCTGGAAACACAGATCGGCTGGATGTCTGCATTCATGGGCTCCATCCAGGGCTCCATGGGCGAGACGTCAACGCTGGCGGTGCTGGCAGGCGGTATCATTCTGCTGGTTATGAAGATTGCCTCCTACCGCATTGTCGGGGGTGTGTTGATCGGCATGATTGGTATGTCGCTGCTGCTTAACGTGATCGGTTCGGAAACCAATCCCATGTTCGCGGTGCCGGCACACTGGCATCTTGTCATGGGCGGATTTGCCTTCGGTATGATGTTCATGGCGACGGATCCTGTGTCGGCTGCCATGACCGATACCGGCCGCTGGTGCTTCGGCATCCTGGTAGGTGTTATGACCGTGCTGATCCGGGTGATCAACCCGGCGTTCCCGGAAGGCATCATGCTGGCGATCCTGTTTGCCAACCTCTTTGCACCGCTGATGGATCACTATGTGGTTCAGGCCAATATCAAACGGAGGCTCGCACGTGGCTAAAGCTAAAGAAACTGTCTCCAGAACGCTGATGGTCGCGCTGGTGCTGAGTATTGCCTTCTCTGTCGTGGTTTCCACTGCTGCAGTAATGCTCCGCCCGGCGCAGGTCAAAAACCAGAATCTGGACCTGCGCTCGAACATGCTTGCGGCAGCCGGTATGTTGGAGTCCGGTGCCAGTGCCGATGAGATTGAGGAGGAATTTTCCCGTTTCACGGTACGCCTGGTGGATCTTGATACCGGCGAGTACGTGGAGCCGTCAGCAGTTGGTGTCGAAGACCCCATGAAGTACGACATGTACAAAGCGTCATCTGATCCGGAGATGTCAACCAACATCCTGTCGGCAGCCGACAAGGCAGGCATCAAGCGCCGCCCGAACGTCGCCAAGGTGTTCACCCTGGAGGAAGACGGCGAACTGGTTCGTGTGGTGCTGCCGATTCATGGCTACGGTCTGTGGTCAACGCTTTACGGATTTGTCTCGCTGGAAGGCGATGCCAATACCATCGAAGGGCTGGGGTTTTATGACCACGCCGAAACACCGGGCCTTGGTGGGGAAGTCGACAATCCGCGCTGGAAGCGTCAGTGGGTGGGCAAGCAAGTCTACGACGATGAGTTTGAGGAGCCTCAGATCCGTCTTGTCAAAGGTGGTGTCAGCTCGGACGCAGCCAACAAGGAGCACAAGGTTGACGCGCTATCCGGTGCGACCCTGACCAGTCGCGGTGTGGAAAACCTGGTCAACTACTGGATGGGTGACCAGGGCTTTGAACCCTATCTGCAAAAACTTCGTCAAGGGGAGGTCTGATCATGGCAGACTCGTCAGCCAAACAGGTTCTGTTCGAACCGATTTTCAGTAACAACCCGATTGCGCTGCAGATACTGGGTATCTGCTCGGCGCTGGCGGTAACCACGAGCATGAACGTGACCCTGGTCATGTGTGCGGCGGTTATCGCGGTAACGGCGTTCTCCAACCTGGCGGTATCGCTGGTCCGCACGCAGATTCCGGGCAGTATCCGGATTATCGTGCAGATGACTATCATCGCCTCCCTGGTTATCGTGGTTGATCAGCTTCTGAAGGCCTATGCCTACGAAATCAGCAAGCAGCTCTCGGTATTCGTTGGTCTGATTATCACAAACTGTATCGTTATGGGGCGTGCTGAAGGCTTCGCCATGAAGAATGGCCCCTGGCTGAGTTTCCTGGATGGCATTGGTAACGGTCTGGGCTACTCAGTATTACTTATCTTTGTAGCTTTCTTCCGTGAACTGCTGGGTGCCGGCTCGCTGTTTGGCGTGTCCCTGATGCCGGTCGTCAACGAAGGTGGCTGGTACATTCCCAACGGTCTGTTGCTGCTGCCGCCGAGTGCGTTCTTTATCATTGGTCTGGCCATCTGGGGTCTGCGGGTCTGGAAGCCGGAACAGGTAGAAGAGCCCGACTTCAAAATGTCCCGTCATACGGTTAAGGAGGCCTTCTGATGGAACATTATATCAGTCTTATTCTGAAGGCTATTTTCGTTGAGAACATGGCGCTGGCCTTCTTCCTGGGGATGTGTACCTTCCTGGCGATCTCCAAGAAGATCGAGGCAGCCGCCGGCCTTGGCGTTGCCGTTATCGTGGTGTTGACGATAACCGTTCCGGTGAACAACCTGCTCTATAACACAATTCTCCGGGAAGGTGCGCTGGAGTGGGCGGGGCTGCCCAATGTTGACCTGAGCTTTTTGGGCCTGCTTACGTATATTGGAGTCATAGCCGCGCTTATCCAGATCATGGAAATGGTCATGGACAAGTACATTCCGGCGCTGTATGCGGCGCTTGGTGTGTTTTTGCCGTTGATCACAGTGAACTGCGCGATTCTGGGCGCCTCACTGTTCATGGTAGAGCGTGACTATACCTTTGGTGAAAGCGTGGTATATGGGTTTGGTGCGGGTGTCGGCTGGGCGCTGGCGATTATTGCCCTGGCTGGAATCCGTGAAAAGCTCAAGTACAGTGACGTCCCGGAGGGCCTGCGTGGCTTGGGTATCACCTTCATTACGGTCGGTCTGATGTCCCTGGGCTTCATGTCGTTCTCAGGTATCTCACTGTAACCAACCCGGTGATTCGGTTTAACGAAAAGGCGAGACCATGAATACAGAAATTATTCTCGGCGTGGTCATGTTCACCGTTATCGTTCTGGCTCTTGTCGCGGTCATACTCGCGGCACGGTCCAGGCTGGTAAGTACCGGTGATGTGACCATCGAAATTAACGATGATCCAGAACACACACTCAAAACGGAAGCGGGCAGCAAGCTTCTGGGCACTCTGGCCAGCAATGGCATTTTCCTGTCCTCCGCCTGCGGTGGTGGTGGTACCTGCGCCCAATGCAAGTGCAAGGTCCTGGAAGGTGGCGGTGCCATGCTGCCAACGGAGAAAACCCACTTCACCAACCGTGAAGAGAAGGAAGGCTGGCGTCTGTCGTGCCAGGTGCCGGTAAAACAGGACATGAAGGTTGAGGTGCCGGAGGAGTTCTTTGGCGTCCAGAAGTGGGAATGCGAAGTGGTTTCCAACCACAACGTGGCAACGTTCATCAAGGAACTGGTACTGAAGCTTCCGGAAGGCGAGGAAGTGGATTTCCGTGCCGGCGGTTACGTTCAGCTTGAGTGTCCCCCGTACGAGATCAGTTTCAAGGATTTCGACATCGAGGAGGAGTTTCACGAAGACTGGGACAAGCACGACATATGGCGGTACAAGGCCATAAACAAGGAAGAGACCATCCGCGCCTATTCCATGGCGAATTACCCGGAAGAGAAGGGTGTTCTCAAGTTTAACATTCGCATCGCCACACCGCCCCCGGGTACGGATCATCCACCGGGCATCATGTCGAGCTATGTGTTCAATCTCAAGCCCGGAGACAAGATCACTGTTATGGGGCCGTTCGGCGAATTCTTCGCCAAAAAGACGGATGCCGAGATGGTGTTTATTGGCGGTGGTGCGGGTATGGCACCGATGCGCTCACACATCTTTGACCAGTTGAAGCGCCTGAACTCCAGTCGCAAGATCAGCTTCTGGTACGGTGCCCGAAGTGTCCGGGAAATGTTCTATGTGGAAGATTTCGACATGCTGGCGGAGGAGAACGAAAACTTCGAATGGCATGTCGCGCTGTCGGATCCGCAGCCGAACGATAACTGGGAAGGGCCTACCGGCTTTATCCACAATGTGCTCTACGACAAGTACCTGAAGGAGCATCCGGCTCCTGAAGACTGCGAGTACTATATGTGTGGGCCCCCCATCATGAACGCTTCCTGCATCAAGATGCTGAAAGACCTTGGCGTGGAAGATGAGAATATCATGCTGGATGATTTCGGGGGTTAATCAGCTCACATGACATCCAGTATGCTACGACCCGTCAGGGTGGTTGTGGCCGGCGCCTTTTTGGTGCTGGCTATTGCCGCGCTGGCGGGTTGTTCGTTTGAAGAAGAGCAAAAAGTCTGGGAGATATCCGGGCCGGTGTTTGGCACGCAATATCATATTAATGTGGTATTGCGGGAAGACCAGGAGCGGCTGGAAAATCTGGCGGATGGTATCGAAGAGGTGCTCGAGGACGTGGATGCCTCCATGTCCACCTGGCGGGACGATTCGGAGCTCTCCCGGTTCAACCGCCTGGAAGATCAGAGCCAGTGGACAGGGATCTCCGGGCCGCTTCATGAGGTACTGACAACGGCCAGGGAAGTATCCGAGCTCACTGGCGGAGCCTTCGACGTGACCATCGGTCCGGTGGTTAACCTGTGGGGGTTCGGGCCGGATGCCCGGCCGGAACAGGTTCCCGATGATCGTGAACTCTCTGCCCTGCTCGAGAAAATCGGCTATGACAAGCTGGAGCTGAAAGATGAGCCGTTCGCGCTGAGAGCCAGCCCCAACCAGTACGTGGATCTTTCCGCAATTGCGAAGGGGTTTGGGGTGGACGCGGTTACGCGGTTTCTCGAATCAGAGGGATTATCCGCGTTTCTGGTGGAAATTGGCGGCGAAGTTCGTGTTTCCGGGCGCAAACCGGATGGGTCGGCCTGGCGTCTGGCGATTGAAGAGCCGGTGTCGCAGCAACGGGAAATCAACCGGGTGGTTGCCCTGGACAGCCAGGCGATGGCAACGTCCGGAGACTATCGTAACTATTACGAATCGGAAGGGGAGCGGTTTTCGCATACAATAGACCCTAACAGTGGCAAACCGATTCGCCACAATCTGGCCTCGGTCACGGTGATAGCGAGCGACTGCATGACGGCAGACGCACTGGCGACCGCTTTCAATGTCATGGGGGTCGAGCAGGCAAAGGAACTTGCCACTCGCGAAAATATTGCCGCTTATTTTATAGTTCGGGGTGAAGACGGGTTTGAAACAGACTACACGCCGGCCTTCTCCTCGTTCCTGACACATTAACGGAGAGACCTACTATGGGTACTTTTCTGCTTGTTCTGACAATTGTGGTACTGCTGGTTGCCGGCATGTCGGTCGGCGTTATATTTGGTCGCAAACCTATCAGTGGCACCTGCGGGGGTATTGGTGCCATGGGCATCAGCAAATCCTGCGATATCTGCGGTGGCAATACCCAGAAATGCGAAGAAGAAAATGATCGCCTTGCCAACGACGGCAAATCAGTGGAGGCACTCACCTACGAGGCCACCAGCAAAAAGACCCGCTGATCCGGCGTATCTGTAACACTTTCAAAATTCGGGAGCCTCTGAAAAGCGCCTGCCCTGTAAGCGCGCGCCGGCAGGGTTTTTCAGAGGCTCTCTCACGACGTAGATAAGGAGTCACTGCAGAATGGCAGAACATCATTACGACGTCGTCGTTATCGGCGCAGGCCCTTCGGGCGAAGGCGCGGCGATGAATGCGACGAAACATGGTAAACGCGTCGCGATCATTGAGGATAAACCTACCGTAGGCGGTAACTGCACTCACTGGGGCACTATTCCCTCCAAGGCACTGCGGCATTCGGTCAAACAGATCATTACCTTTAACACCAATCAGATGTTCCGGGACATCGGTGAGCCGCGCTGGTTTTCGTTTCCACGGGTTCTGCAGAACGCACAGAAAGTCATCGGTAAGCAGGTCAAGCTGAGAACCCAGTTTTACGCGCGTAACCGCGTCGATCTGATCAACGGCCGGGCCCGCTTTGTGGATGCCAATCGTCTGGAAATTCGTGGTAACAAGTCCCACGAAACAGTCCGTTTCAAACAGGCCATCATCGCCACGGGCTCACGCCCCTATCTTCCGCCTGACGTAGACTTCCGCCATCACCGGATCTACAACTCGGACACGATTCTCAATCTTTCTCATACCCCCCGCACGCTCATCATCTATGGGGCGGGTGTTATCGGCTCTGAATATGCGTCCATTTTCGCCGGGCTGGGTGTAAAAGTGGATCTGATCAACCCGGGCAGTCGTCTGCTCACCTTCCTGGACGACGAGATATCAGACGCCCTGAGTTATCACCTCCGTAATAACGGTGTTCTGGTCCGCCATAACGAAGAGTACGAGTCTGTCGATGGCGATGACCACGGTATCGTGCTGTCGCTAAAATCCGGCAAGAAGATTCGGGCGGACGCCTTCCTGTGGTGCAACGGCCGCAGTGGTAACACGGAAAATCTGGGGCTGGAAAATATCGGGCTCACCCCCAATGGTCGCGGCCAGCTGGCGGTGGATGACCACTACCGGACCGAGGTGGGGCATATCTACGCCGCCGGCGACGTTATTGGTTGGCCAAGTCTAGCCAGTGCTGCTTATGATCAGGGCCGTTCGGCGTCTTCCGACATTGTCAAAGACGACTACTTCCGTCGTGTCACTGATGTTCCGACGGGCATCTATACCCTTCCGGAAATCAGTTCCGTTGGCAAAACCGAGCGAGAGCTGACCGAAGCCAAGGTCCCCTACGAAGTAGGGCAGGCATTCTTCAAGGACCTGGCGCGGGCCCAGATTACCGGGGACCCGGTTGGCATGCTGAAGCTGCTGTTTCATCGTGAAACCCGCCAGCTTCTGGGTATCCACTGCTTTGGGGATCAGGCAGCAGAAATCGTTCATATCGGCCAGGCGATCATGAATCAGGAGGGCGAAGCTAACTCCCTGAACTATTTCATTAATACCACCTTTAACTATCCGACTATGGCCGAGGCCTATCGAGTAGCCGCACTAAACGGCCTGAACCGGATTTTCTGATTCGCTGGCATCGGTCTTGTATTGCTGTCCGGCGGGTAGATGCAGGGCAGCATTTGCGCGGTTGTCGAAGTACATACGTGTGCTGGTCGGATAATCGGTGATAATGCTGTCGACCCCTTTCGCTTCCAGTTGGAGCATGTCGTGGATGCGATTAACGGTCCAGGTGGACACATGCATACCCCGCCGGTGGGCGTCCTCCACGATAGCCTGGGTGCAGATGCGCCAGCCAATGCACAAAAAGTCGCAGTGCAGTCTGGCTGCTGCGTTGACCGGCTTCGGGAATTTCCTGTCAGACACCAAGCCAATGCGCACCTTCTTGTCCCTGCGGCGGGCCTGCCGCAGGAACCACTGGTCAGAGGAAGTGATTGCCACCCGGTTGTAAAGGTCGCGGCGCTGAATCACCTCGGTCAGACGGTTACAAAGGATATTCAGGCGTTGGCGACTGTCTTTCTTCACTTCCAGTTGCAGATGCTCAAAATCCGGATATTCGTTCAGCAAGGCTTCCAGCGACGGAATACCCACTGGCCGTGGCCAGGGCTTCCCATTGCGCCGGGCGTCCATTGCTGCCAGCTCGTCCGCAGTGAAACTGCTGACATTGCCTTCTAGGCCGGTGGTGCGGTCAACCGTAAGATCGTGAACGATCACCGGCTTCCCGTCTTTTGACAGTAACAGGTCCAGCTCAAAGTGCCGCACGCCATGGCGGTAGGCATGCGTAAAACCGGCGAGGGTATTTTCCGGAGCCTCTCCCTTTGCGCCCCTGTGCCCATAGACAATCATTCTGCGGCGGATTCCTTCAGGCGGTTATAGATTTGCTGGCGCTTTTTCCAGGTGTCGTGGCAGAGCTGGATATCTTCCAGGTAGGCTGGCAACTCCTTCATCAACAGGGCCTGCGGGCCATCCACCAGCGCTTTTTCAGGTTTGGGGTGAAAGTCCACCAGCACCATGTTGGCGCCGGCAATCACTCCCTGGGCGGTTGCATGCATCACATCCAGAATGCCGTCTGGGGCCCGCTCGCGACTGCCCACCGAGTGGGACGGGTCCACACACACGGGCATACGGGTAAGCCGTTTTACGGCCGGTACGTGGGCGAAGTCCACCATGTTACGGTGCGGTTGGCCGGCTTCTGTCTTCATGCCGCGCAGACAGAAAATGACATTGGCATTACCTTCGCTGGCGAGGTATTCCGCCGCATTCAGGGATTCATTCAGGGTGATGCCGAAGCCGCGCTTCAGCAGCACCGGGTAGGTGGTCTGGCGGCCAATAGCCTTGAGCAGTTCGAAATTCTGGGTGTTGCGTGTGCCCACCTGCAGCATGACACCAGTGGGCCGGCCAAGCTGTTCCAGGCAGTGATCAATTTCCTCGATATGGCTTTCGTGGGTGATTTCCATGGCCACCACCTTGATGCCATGCTTCCCGGCCTTTTCAAAAACCCAGGGCAGACATCCCTTGCCGTGCCCCTGAAACGAGTAGGGGTTGGTCCTTGGCTTGTAGGCCCCCATGCGGGTACAGACCTGGCCGTTATCCTCCAGCACCTGCATCATCTGCTCCACATGCTCCGGCACATCGACTGCACACAGCCCTGCAAAGATGTTGAGGTTGGACTGGTCGAAGGTAACGCCATTGTAGGTGAAGCCACTCTGGCGACGGTCGTCTTTATGGCGCCCCAGTATCCGGTAATCATCGGAAATTCGGATGGCCCTCTCTACCGCAGGAAGGGCCTCGATATCTTCTTTGTTGAGGGACTTGGTTTCTCCCAGCAGGTAAACCTCGGTCAGGCGCTGCTGGGCACCCTGGACCTGATGGACTCTGACCGAGACGCCGGGCAGATTCTCGAGAAAGTGCATGGTCTGGCGATAGGCTTCGCTTTCCAGTGCGATGTCCGGGTGGAGAATGGCTAACATACTTGCTCCTTAAAGGTTCACTCAGTGCCTTCGGCGCGATGGCGGGCCTGCATGAATTCGCGATGGTTCAGGTGCATGAGGTCCGCCATGCGGCGAATCAGGTGTTCCTCGTACTTGTCGATACGACCGTCGGCGAAAGCGACACGCCAGATACTCTCGAGCAGGACCTGTTTCTCGTCCTGATTCAGCTGCTCATTGATCTGGCCGGTAAACTCGTACAGGGAGGTGGCGTCGTCAGCATGACTGAGCGCATCCTGGAGGATCTCCTCCGCTTCTTCGCGGGTAACCTGGTGGGCCTTGACCGCGCAGTCGACGATGGTTTTGAGCTCTTCCTCGTCCTGTTCGTTGTCGATACGGGACAACTGAACCATCAGTGCAGTAGCAGCAATGGCAAGCTGATGCTTGTCGGGCTGTGTGGGTTCGTCTTGGGGTGAGCCGAACAGGCTCTTCAGGCGCTCAATCATGGTCTTGCGATTCTCCTCCCGGTACGTTCAGCGTCAGGCGGCCTGGGACAGCCGGCGAACGCGGTTTTCCAGTTCGATCTGGTCGTTGGTGAAGCGACGGATACCATCGGCCAGCTTTTCTGTCGCCATGGCGTCTTCGTTGGATTCCCAGCGGAACAGGCGCTCGTCAATATTACCCGGCCTGTCGGAGCTTTTTGCGTCTTCAGGGGATAGCTGGCGAGGCAGGGAGCCGGCATCGGCATCGAGCTCCTGCAACAGGGCCGGGCTGATCGTCAGGCGGTCACAGCCAGCCAGCATCTCGATTTCACCGGTATTGCGGAAACTGGCCCCCATGACCACGGTTTCAAAGCCGTTGGCCTTGTAGTAATTGTAGATGCGGCTAACTGACTGCACACCGGGATCCTCTTCCGCCGGGAAGGCATCGCGGCCGGTAGCGGCCAGGTGCCAGTCCAGGATGCGACCCACAAACGGCGACACCAGGAAGGCTCCGGCATCGGCGCAGGCGGCGGCCTGGATAAAGGAGAACAAAAGGGTCAGGTTACAGCGGATGCCTTCCTTTTCCAGTTGCTCGGCGGCCCGAATGCCCTCCCAGGTGGATGCAATCTTGATCAGTACCCGGCTGGTGTCCATGCCAAGGTGGTCATAAAGCTCTACCAGGCGGCGGGCCCGGGTGAGGGTAGCGCCAGTGTCGAAGGACAGCCGGGCATCCACTTCGGTTGAAACCACGCCCGGGATAAGGCCCAGAATTTCCTTGCCTGCCAGTACGGCGAGCATGTCGGTGGCGTAGGTCAATTGCTCCGCGTCCGAACCGCCCTGTTTGCGGGCGGCCACCACAGCTTCATTGAGCATCGGGCGATAGGCTTCGGAAGCCGCCGCCTTGAGAAGAAGCGACGGGTTGGTGGTGGCATCTTCCGGTTTCCACTGGGCGATGGCATCCAGATCCCCGGTATCGGCGACCACGGTGGTCATGGCTTTGAGTTGTTCAAGCTTGCTGGTCATTCGTCCTGTCGTCCTGATAGGTTTGTTATTGATCGCCCGTATCGCGGGCGCTGAAGGTCTTGTACCTACAATAACGGGCTGTTCTGACGGGAACAAGACATTGACATCCTCACCGCCCTAAAGAGACGGTGATTCCTCCTGCGAGACGCTGATGCCCCAGCGCGAGAATGTTTCTGGCCGCGTTGATATCGCGGTCGTGAGTCACACCGCACTCACAGGTCCATGCTCTTATTCCGAGGCCCGCTCTACCTTTCGGACTGTTGGGGCTCAGGGATCCGCAACACGAGCAGGTCTGGGTGGTGTATCGTTCATCGACTTCCAGGAAAACGCTGCCTGCGTGCTCGCACTTATAGACCAGCAGCATTCTCAATGTGGACCAGCCGGCGTCGAGAACCGACTTGGCCTGGTTGTTTTTGACCAGACCGGAGCTGGAGACGTTACCAACAACGATCAGGCCGTTTTTATTGACCAACTCGCGGCTGTATTTGTGCAGCGCATCGTGCCGCCGGTTCCGGATCTTGGCGTGTATCGCTTGAACCCGGTTTTGTTTCCGGGCTCGCTGGGCAATGGCAAGCTTCTTTTCCATATCCCGATAGAATCGACCCGCTTCCAGCGGCTCGCCGTCAGACAGTGTGGCCGTGGTTTTAAGCCCCAGATCGACTCCAACACTGCCGGTGCCACAGCGCTGTTCAGACTTCACCGTCACGGCGACGCAGAAGTACCACCGGCCTCGGGCGTCCTCAACGAAACAGCCGGATCGGAAGCGATACTGTGACAACCCGTGGCTGTCCCACACCTTGAAGTGCTGGCCGTTAAATCGAACCTGACCGCTGAGCCAGGTGGCTGCGCCGGTATTGACCGGCACCCAGCCGAGCGATCGGCGAACGCCATGAGTTTTGCGCCAGGCCAGTCGCTGCTTCCGAAACTGCTTGCGGCGAGTGACATATTCGGCCGATACGCGCTGAACCGTCTGGCTGTGCAGCCCCAGAAGCTTGCCAGCCCCGTTCGTGTATTTCTGGAGATCGTAGGCCGATAGGAATTGATGACGCTCCCGAATGTACCGACGACTCAATTCGTTCACGTAGTTCCACACGAGATTCACCGCCGCGGCCTGACGTCGCAACGCTTTCGCGTGCTTGTCACGGACTCGGACTTTCAGCGTTTTGGTGGCGGTTGTGTGATTGGTCATACTGTATATTTGAGGCTATGTTTGCTTCCGCTGTTGGTACGCCACAATAGTACTGTATATATTACTGTATAAACAGTTCTTCGGTGGAGTGCAACATGAAAAAAGCTGACCTTAGTGCCCTCGAAAAGGCCTTGACCCATCTCCCGGTTGATCTCAAGCAACACCTTGCCAATCAGCTTCTTGGGCAAATCAATGCTCAGGCTCACACCTTGCTTGAAACGGCCAGATCTCACCACCCATGTCCTCATTGTGGTCATGAGCACGTCGTCAAATGGGGTCATTCTGGTGAATTACGGCGATATCGGTGCCATAGCCTGACCTGTCACAAGACCTTTAATGCCGTTACAGGAACATCACTGGCCAGGTTGCATCACCGCATATCAGTGGTTTGATTATCTGAGATGCATGCGAGACAGCCTAACTCTGCGGGTATCGGCATTTTGAGTCGGTATTGATTTAAAGACGGCTTTCCGGTGGTGGCGCCGTTTTCTAAATGCCAGTGCAAACGCCAACGCGAATGCCCTTTCCGGCATTGCCGAAGTGGATGAAACCTTCTTTGCCGAGTCCTGCAAAGGCAAGCGCAACATCACGCACCGCAGCTCCAGGAAGCGTGGCGGGCAAAGTAACAGGAAGCATAAAGCGGATAAAATCCCTGTACTTATTGCGCGGGGCCGCAACGGTAACATCAGTGATCTGGTGGGTCCTGCATTAAAGAAACCGACGGTTCATGCTTTTCTGAGGCCGATTATCAATCGTGACTCGATCCTGTGTTCAGATGGCCACAGCTGGTATAAAACCTTTTCCAGCGAACATGGCATTGCCCACCACCGACTCGTCACACTCGATAATCAACGGGTGATCGGCAAGGAATACCACATACAGAACGTCAACGGTCATATGAGTCGATTGAAGGGCTGGATGGCGCGGTTTCATGGGGTTGGGACGGCATATCTACCGAGCTATCTGGCATGGCGGCGGCTATTTGAGCGCGCTCAACCTTCCAAAGAGGGCTGGCTCTGAATTGCGATAGGCGCAAACCAACATCCAATGTCAACTTAGCAATATCGTAACAGCTATGGCGCCATGCTGGGAAGGCGACGCCTTCCGCGCTATACGTACCTGAACGACGGGGCTTTCCGCGCATTTCGGTAAAAGGTCTCAGAGCATTCAGGCAGGCGTTTTCGATGGCGCTGTTGCTGGTAATATCGAGGCATTTTCTGGTTCTGGAACTCTGGCCATGGCCTGCTCGATAACCTCAACGCCGGAACCCGGCTTGTGGGCGTTTTCACTGATGTAACGCCGGAACTGACGGCCGCCGGGCTGGCCATGAAAAAGGCCCATCAGGTGACGGGACATGTGACTGAGGAAAACGCCCCGGTCCAACTCATCCTGAAGGAATGGTAATACCGCCCGCAACGCCTCATGGCGGGATTGCGCCGGGCCCGCCTGACCAAAGAACTCGGTGTCCACGCCAGCCAGCAGCCAGGGATTATGGTAGGCCTCGCGCCCGAGCATGACACCGTCGGTGTGCTCAAGGTGCTGCCGGCATTCGTCAAAGGTCTTGATGCCGCCGTTGATAATGATTTCCAGGTGCGGGTAGCGGGCTTTCAACCGATAGACCCAGTCGTATTTCAGCGGTGGGATATCCCGGTTTTCCTTGGGACTCAGCCCTTCCAGCACGGCAATACGGGCATGGACGATAAAGGTGCGGCAGCCCGCTTCCGACACCTTCTCTATAAATTCACAGAGCTCGTCCCAGGACTCGCGGCCATCAATCCCGATCCGGTGCTTGACGGTGACGGGAAGACGGGTGGCGTTAATCATCGCCCGCACGCCCTCGGCTACCTTGTCCGGGTAAGCCATCAGGCAGGCACCGATCATGTTGTTCTGTACCCGGTCGCTGGGGCAGCCTACGTTCAGATTGACTTCATCGAAACCGTATTGCTCGGCCAGTGCGGCGCAGTGGGCCAGCTCCTGTGGGTTGCTGCCACCCAGTTGCAGTGCCAGCGGGTATTCTGCCGGATCGTGCCGCAGGAACCGCGCCGTATCACCGTGGATAAGCGCGCCAGTGGTCACCATCTCTGTGTACAGCAGGGTATTCCGGCTGAGCTGCCGGGCCAGATAGCGGTAGTGGGTAGTGGTCCAGTCCATCATCGGGGCCACGCAAAAGCGCCGGGATGGTTCAGATCTCACGTTTGCCTGTTTTTCCTGTGCCTGTTCCGGCATTTCTGCGGTGCTGCTCGTGATCATTAACTGCCCAATCTGAATCTGTCTGTTACCTGTCGCTGAGGTCAACGAATCAAATGTAAAGAGCTGTTATTCTATCAGGAAAACACCGCACTTGGCCGTAGGGCTTTGGCGAAATCAGTGAGGCGTGACGCGAGGACGCTCCATGAATGAATGCATTTTCATAACCGGCGTCGGCGCAGGAATCGGCCGGGCCACGGCCAGGCTTTTTGCGGCACAAGGGTGGTTTATCGGCGCGGCGGACAGGAATGCGGAGGCTCTGGAAGCCCTGCGCGATGAGCTCGGCGCGGACAATTGCAGCACCCACATCGCAGACGTAACCGACTCCCTGTCACTGACGCAGGCGCTGGCGCAGTTCTCGGAGCTGACAGGCGGCAGACTGAGAGTGCTGCATAACAATGCCGGTATTCTGGAGGTGGGTCCCTTTGAGGACATCAGTCCTGACCTCCATCGCAATGTCGTGGAGGTGAATGTCATCGGCCTGATGAATGTTCTCCATGCGGCCTTTCCCTATCTCAGGGCAACGCCCGGGGCGCAGGTGATTAACATGAGTTCGGCGTCGGCATCCTATGGCATCCCTGATTTTGCATCCTATTCCGCCAGCAAACACGCGGTGCGTGCAATGACCGAAGCGCTGGATATTGAGTGGGAACAATACGATATAACGGTGGGGGACCTGATGCCCCCGTTTGTAAATACCGGTATGGTCCAGTCCAACGAGGGACGGTCAGCTTTATTCGACAGCATGGGTATCAACCTGGATGCTGAAACCGTTGCCGCCGAGGTCTGGGAGCAGGTGCGCAAGCCGCGGTTGCACCGCCCTGTTTCAATGCAGTTCCGGGCGCTCTGGCCCATTACTCGTACTGCGCCAATTGCTGTTACCCGAGCGGTTATGAAGCGGCTCTGGGGGAAAGATCAAAAGCAGGTTGGCGAGTCGTCGGACAACCGCAAGAAAGGGTAAGTTGCAATGCCGGTAATGGTACAGGCCCTTACGCCTGTGTTTGCGTTGATCCTGCTGGGCTACCTGTTCCGGCGTTGGCATTTCCCGGGGGATGATTTCTGGATCCAGGCTGAGCGCTTCACCTATTACGTGCTTTTCCCGGCGATGCTGATATTCAAGCTTGGCCAGGCGAGGGTGCCGGCCTCTGCCTATGGCGATATTATCGTCCTGATCGTTGCCATGCTGGTGGCGATGTCGTTGATACTGGTCGCCGTTCAGTGGGTATGGCGTTGGCCGGGTCCGGTGTTTTCCTCGGTATTCCAGGGTGGCATCCGCTTTAACTCCTACGTTGCCCTGGCCGCGGCGGGTATGCTGCTCGGGGATGAAGGGCTGTCACTGATTGCCATTGCGGTTGCGGTGAAAGTTCCATTGCTCAACCTGTTGTGCATTCTCATGTTTTCATTGGTGGCAGGAGACGGCAAGGTTCAGCTGAAACCCGTCCTCAGAGCTATCGTTTCCAATCCCTTGATTATCGGCTCAGTGGCAGGAATGGTCTGGAGTTATTTCCAGATCGGATTCCATCCCCTGGTGGCGGGTATTCTTGAACCCTTGAGTGACCTGGCTCTGCCACTTGGCCTGATGACCGTTGGCGCCGGCCTTCAGCTGAAGGCACTGCGTGGTGCGTCCATGCCTTTCCTGGTGGCGGCCACGGCCAAACTGGCGGGCTTTCCATTGCTGACGTCGGCCCTGGCACTGCTGCTGGATATGGAGGGTTTGATGGTTCAGGTGGTGGTTCTGCTGGCCGCTCTGCCAACAGCTACTTCGTCCTACATTCTGGCGCGTCAATTGGGGGGCGACGCGCCATTAATGGCGGCGATCATCAGTGGCCAGACATTGCTGGCCATGGTGACCATTCCGCTGGTATTAGGCCTTCTCTGGTAAACACTTGAGGACGGCGTCAGCCAGGCCGTGCTGGAAAGAGATATATCCGTCGCGGTCCGCCTCAATGTCCGTAGCAAGCGGGTCCCAGGTGCTGAACGTGATATCCAGGCCTTCAGTGATCGAACGCCACCACTGGCGGTTGAACTGGGGTTCCGTCAACAGGCAGGGCTGGTTGGCCTTGCGCAGTTTCTGCTGGACCTCGGCAATGTGCCTGGCACCGGGAGACAGCTCCGGGTTCAGCGTCAGGATACCTTCCAGATGCAGGCCGTAGTGCTCCACGAATCGCGTGAACGCATTGTGGTAGGTGAAAAGGTCGATGTCTGCTACCGGCTCCAGTCGGGCAGTGATGGCAGTTTCGGCGGCGGATAGTTCGCGCTCGAATCGTTCCAGGTTGGCGTCAAGGGCTTCCACATCGGCGCCCTCAAGTTGTGACAGTACACCGTATATGTCCTTTGCCATGCCCAGTGCCAGTGCCGGGTCCAGCCAGATATGGGGGTCTTCTCCGTCGCCGTGATCGTGGCCATCATGCCCTGTTTTTTTGCCCTCGTCATGACCGTGGTCGTCATGGCCGTGATGGTCGTCGGTGGTAGCGATCTCCGGCACGTCCTCGCCGTGCATCAGCGAATAGGTGCGATCCCTGAACTCGTTGCCACCGAGCAGGCGCATGAGGAAAGTCTCCAGCTCCGGGCCCACCCAGAAAATGGCCTCGGCACTTTCCAGGGCCCGTCGCTGGGAGGGTTTCATGCTGTAACTGTGGGGGCTGGCGCCGGGTTGGACCAGTGTGGTGACCTCGACCTCATCGGTAGCCACGGCTTTCACCAGCAGCTCGATGGGTTTAAGCGACACGACTATCTCGGTGGCTGCGAGGGTGCCGGCCGAGCCGAGAAAAGTGGCGATTCCCAGTGCGGTGGCAGCTGCAAAGCGTCTGGCGATCATAGTGGATGAGACCTCGAAAGTTAATGATACGTTATAATATAACAATAATGGTCGCAGATGAAGAGGATTGGTTCTGGTCCATGCGAAATCCGGCCGCGCCCGGTATAATGCGTGGCTTTCAACGCACAGCCTTCATCAGGCAGTAACCTTCAGGATGCTTTAATGACCGTACGTACCCGAATCGCACCGTCTCCCACCGGTGATCCCCACGTTGGTACCGCTTTTGTGGCACTGTTTAACCTGTGCTTTGCGCGGCAACATGGCGGCCAGTTCATTCTGCGGATCGAGGATACGGATCAGGTCCGCAGTACCGATGAATCGGAGCAGGACATCCTCAATGCCCTGCGTTGGCTCGGGCTGGAATGGGACGAAGGTCCGGATGTGGGTGGACCCCACGGTCCCTACCGGCAGTCAGAGCGTAAAGACTCCTATCGCCAGTACGCGCTGGATCTGGTCACCCGGGGGCATGCCTTCTACTGTTTCCGCACACCGGTAGAGCTGGATGCCATCCGTGAGGCGCGCAAGGCAGAGGGTCTGAACCCCGGCATCAAAGGTGACCTGGAGCTTTCGGAAGAAGAGGTCAAGCGCCGCCTGGACGCGGGTGATCCCTATGTGATCCGCATGAAAGTACCGGAAAGCGGCATCTGCGAGATCGAGGATATGCTCCGTGGCACCATCGAGATCGACTGGTCCCAGGTCGACAGCCAGATTCTGCTTAAATCCGACGGTATGCCCACTTACCACCTGGCCAACGTGGTGGACGATCACCTGATGGAGATCACTCACGTGCTTCGCGGTGAAGAGTGGATCAACTCCGCTCCCAAGCACAAATTGCTGTACCAGTATTTTGGCTGGGACATGCCGGTGCTGTGCCATCTGCCGTTACTGCGCAACCCGGACAAGAGCAAGCTGTCCAAGCGCAAGAACCCGACCAGCATCAACTTCTACGAGCGTATGGGCTTTCTGCCCGAGGCAGTGACCAACTATCTTGGCCGCATGGGCTGGTCGATGCCGGACGAGCGGGAAAAATTCACCCTGGAGGAAATGATCGAGCAGTTCGACATCCAGCGGGTTTCCCTCGGCGGTCCGGTTTTCGATGTGGAGAAGCTGCGCTGGCTCAACGGCCAGTGGATCCGTGACGAACTCAGCGAAGACCAGTTTATCGAACGTATGCGTCACTGGTGGTTCAACGAACAGGCTCTGCGGGACCTGGTGCCCCACGTCAAGGGCAGGGCAGAGGTCTTCAGTGATGTCGCCCCCATGGCCTCATTCATGTTCTCCGGTATGCTCGATCTCAAGCCGGAAGACTTCAGTCACAACAAGCTGGAGGAGGCCCAGGTAAAACGCGTACTGCAGTTCACCCTCTGGAAGCTGGAAGCCCAGCGCCACTGGAGCAAGGACAACATCTTCGCTGACATCAAAACCCTGGCCAAGGCCATGGGCCTGAAAATGGGCGACTTCATGTTCGCCATCTTCGTGGCCGTTGCCGGCACTCCCAACTCCTGGTCGGTTATGGACTCCATGGCCATCCTCGGTCCGGACATGACCCGTTCCCGTCTGCGTCATGCTCTTGAGGTCACGGGTGGTTTCTCGAAGAAGGAAACCAAGCGTGTGGAGAAGGAATACGCGTCGTTGCTGGCTGAGTAACCAGATTGGTGAATTAGTGAGCGGTTTGGGCAGGGATGTTCACGAAACTGAAAAAACGTTGGAAAAAAGGTTGACGCCCCAGGGGGCGATCCTTAATATACGCAGCCGTTGAGGGGCCATAGCTCAGCTGGGAGAGCGCAACACTGGCAGTGTTGAGGTCAGCGGTTCGATCCCGCTTGGCTCCACCAATTTCTAGTCCCCTTCGTCTAGTGGCCTAGGACTCCGCCCTTTCACGGCGGCAACACCGGTTCGAACCCGGTAGGGGACGCCAATACGGCTTCACCGGATTAGTCCCCCGGTAAGCCATCAAAAAAACCGCCTTCTGGCGGTTTTTTTGTGTCTGAAGATAACTCAGCGAGAAGCGATGGCCCCCTTGCCAACCCCCTCGTAAGCCTTGACCCGGATAACATCGCTGGGGAACTCGCCATGGAGCCGCTCGGCAATGTGCGCAGCAATCAGCTCAACCGTGGTATCGGAATCCAGCATATAGACCCGGCGCTCCGGTAGCGTCAGCGCAAACTCTCCCTGGTTGGCCTCATACTCAAAGGTCACGTACGGGATACCGTTGTCGTCCACCCAGCGCTGCGTGACATCCTCCTCGGATCCCACATAGATGTCCTCCCAAAGCTTCGCCCAGCGGTTCTCAAGGTCCCGGTCACGGTGGCCGTTGCGGTCGATACGGATGGGGGACCGATGGCCGTGGGCAATCCGCTGGCAGTTACCCAGGTGTTTTTTCAGGCCATGAACATAATGGTAGTAAGCGCCCTCAATCACATCTTCCCGCAGTGAAATCTCCACGTCTGTCACGTTGGCCGGCAACACCGCCCGCAACTCCTGCTCCAGGAGCGTGGCAACCGCGGACGGCACGACCCTGTCAGCGGACAGCCAGACGACAGCCTCATCCGGCGACTGGTGAAGCAGGTATGTGCCATCGTTCAGGTGCCACCGGAAGCGGTCAGGCTCATCCTCGGTCCATTCGAGCCCGCTGTAGCCACGGGGAATCACCAGACGGTGATCCACACGTTCATCGATTACCCTTTTGATGGTGCGTTTGACGTTGCTGAAATCAAACACCATGCCCTGGTCATCCAGTTCGCCACCGAGAACCACATCCACAATCCAGCTTTCGCCAACGAGCCCGCGGGAGGCGTCCAGGTAGGCGAAGTCGATAACCGTGAGATTGTCTACGAAAAGATGGTTCATCGGAGCAGCCTGAAAAGATGAGGTTGATTGATGGCCGGATTCTAGCAAAAATCTGCCATCGCTCGCAGCTTTGCGTAGGCTGCGTGGCAAAAACCACGGAGCACACAATGATGGCGGAGACCGGCTCAGATGGCCATGGGGCCTTCCCGGTACTGGTATTGGCCGGCGGGTCGTCCCGACGGATGGGCAGGGCCAAGGCCCTGTTGCGGTTGAACGGAGGCACGCTGCTGGATCATGCCATCGGTCAGGCGAAGCAACTGGGCACTCCGGTTACCGTGGTAACGGGTTGCCGGTCCCCAATTGTCCGGTATCGCTGCCGCGTGCAACCTTCAGCCTGGGTCCATGCCCGGGGTTGGCGTGCTGGCATGTCAGAGTCGCTGAAGGCCGGTCTGGCCAGCCTTGGGCCCTCCGCCCGAGGCGCGTTTATTGTGTTGCTGGACCAGCCCCTGGTCAGCCCAGCTTCGTTGGGGGAGCTGGCAGAGGCAGCCAGAAGCAACCCGTCGCGACCCGTTGCTGCCGACATGCAGGGCAAGCCCGGTGCCCCTGCCTACATTCCGAGGCAACTATGGCCGCATATCATGATGCTGGAAGGAGACCGTGGGGCGGCCGCCATACTCGCCAGAAATGGCGCCCGCAGAATTGCCATGGCCGGCGCCGAATCGGATGTGGACACGCCGGCAGACTGGCGCCGCATCAGCCATCAGTTGGCTGAAAAATCCTGACAATCAGGATGGACTTAGCGGTTTACCGGGAGCTGATCGTGATTAAGCTGTTCCCAGGAACGCATGTACACATCGGCCTCGTACTGATAGGGGGACTTGAAGGGTGTCAGCACAAAATCAAACACCAGAAAGAAAAATCCGACAGATCCCCAGGCGATGGCCAGCGTACTTATGGTAGTGGCCTGGACTTCTGGGTTTGCGCTGACAAAACCTTCCAGCAGCGGGATTAGGTCTGATGCCATGACCACAGGATTAAAGCTCGAAAGTACGAACGGTATCCAGAAGGCCAGGAATACCGGAAAGAAACCGAAAGACCACAATAGCCGGCGTAGCAGGTATATGCCGATAGCTCGCCAGTAACGGTGCCTGATTTCGGGGACGCGGCGTATGCGCTCCAGGTAACGGCGGCGCTCGTCCCAATACGCAGCGACTTCCGGAGCGTGCAACCTGTGGCTTTTGCCGGTGGCGGAAGCGTGCTCTGGGGCCTCCAAAGTCTGGTTACCCTGGGTGTCAGTGGTCATGGAGTCAGGTACTGCCTTATGGCTTCGGGTTAGTGCATGATAGTAGAAAGTACGTGTTACCCTACAATCACCTTTTGGTTAAAGACAGGATAGTTTTAATGGCGGCAGTGATCGAGAACACAGTCCATCCGGCGTTTGAAATGCTTCGCAGTCATCAGATCAGCACGCTGAACGTGACCGTTGAGGAATACCGTCACCGTAAAACCGGCGCCCGCCACCTGCATCTGGCGGCGGATAACGACGAAAATGTGTTTTTTGTGGCCCTGCGGACCTTCCCCATGGATTCCACCGGGGTGGCCCATATTCTGGAGCACACAGCGCTTTGCGGTAGCGAGCGTTTCCCGGTCAGGGATCCGTTTTTCATGATGATCCACCGCTCCCTGAACACCTTCATGAATGCGTTCACCAGCAGCGACTGGACGGCTTACCCCTTTGCCAGCATGAACCGCAAGGATTTCGATAACCTGCTGACGGTCTATCTCGACTCGGTGTTTTTCTCATCCCTTGATCCGCTGGATTTTGCCCAGGAAGGTCACCGCCTTGAGTTCGAGACACCGGAAGATCCCTCCACGGACCTGGTATACCGTGGGGTGGTGTACAACGAGATGAAAGGCGCCATGAGTGCCCCCACATCCCAGTTATGGCAGAACCTCTCCAGTCACCTGTTTCCGACCACGACCTATCACTACAACAGTGGCGGCGAGCCAGACCACATTGTGGATCTCAGCTACGACGACCTGCTGCGTTTCTACCGTCACCATTACCATCCCAGCAATGCGATTTTTGCGACTTACGGCGATATCCCGGCCCATGAGCACCATGAGCGCTTTGAAGAGCTTGCCCTCAAGCGCTTTGACCACCTCGATGTGGAGCTTCCGGTACGGGATGAGAAACGAATGTTTTCTCCTGTTCGTGTCGATCAGAGTTACGCCATCAGCGAGGGCGAGGAAACCAGTCACAAGACCCATATTGTGATGGGCTGGCTGCTGGGGCACAGTTTTGACCTGCAGGAAAATCTTGAAGGCCAGCTGCTGGCCAGCGTACTACTGGAAAACAGCGCCTCACCGCTGATGCGGGCTCTGGAAACCACCGATCTCGGACATTCCCCGTCGCCCATGTGCGGCCTCGAGGATTCCAATCGCGAGATGACATTCGTCTGCGGCATCGAAGGCAGTGAGCCGGACAAACAGGAAGATCTGGAACAGTTGATTGAGCAGACCCTGGCGAAGGTAGTGGATGAGGGGGTCAGCCAGGATCGGCTGGAGGCCATCCTCCACCAGCTCGAACTTCATCAGCGCGAGATTGCCGGTGACAGTTTCCCCTATGGCCTGCAATTGATCATGACCGCCATTTCTCCGATGGTTCACGGCGGTGATCCGGTGGAGCTACTGGATCTGGAGCCGGTGCTGGCGGACATGCGCGAGAAGATTCGCGACCCGCAGTACGTGCCCGGCCTGATTCGTCGCAAACTGCTGGAAAACCCGCATCGGGTAACCCTGACACTGCGCCCGGACGATAAGCTGGAAAGCCGGCGTCAGGCCGCGATCCGCGACGCCCTGGCGCGCCGCAAGGCGTCGTTGACAGAGGAGGAAGTTCGCCAGATTGTTGACCGCGCCCGGGCCCTGGAAGAACGCCAGACCCGCAAAGATGATGATTCCATCCTGCCGAAGGTGGACCTGTCCGACGTGCCTTTGCAGTTGCCGGAACCCGAAGCGAGGTTTGCCGGGGACATGGCCGCGACCATCTATGCCCGGGGAACAAACGGTCTGGTGTATGAGCAGGTCATCGTACCGGTACCGAACCTGACTGAAGACGAGCTGCTGTTACTGCCATATTACACCGCCCTGATCCCGGAAGTGGGCTGCGGCGAGCTGGATTATCTGCAGATGCAGGATCGCATTTCCGCTGAATCCGGGGGTATCAGCGCTTCCTTTTCCGCGAAGGGACGCATAGACGATGTTCACGATCTGTCCGGCTATCTTGTCTTTGCCGGCAAGGCGCTGGCGAGAAACCGCGAAGCCCTGACCCGCCTGCTAAAGGATGTGTTCGACGGCGCCCGTTTCGATGAGACCGGGCGGGTTCGTGAGCTTGTGGCGCAGATCCGCTCTCGCAGAGAGCAGGGCGTGACCGGAAGTGGTCATGCCCTGGCAATGGGTGCGGCCTCCCAGGGCCTCAGCCCCGGTGCCTGGCTGTCATTCCGGCTTGGTGGTCTCGAAGCCGTTCGTGGGGTCAAGGCTCTGGACAAGTCCATTGACAACCCGGCCGAGCTGGAAAGGCTTTGTGAGCGCCTGGCCGCATTACACCAGCGGATCCGGCAGCAGGCCCGTGAATTTCTGCTGATTGGTGAAGAGGAGCAGCTCGATCCCATGCTCACGGAACTCAAATCGGTGTGGGGCGATGCCAACGCCGAAGGCGGTGAGTCCTGGCAGCTGGCGCCAGTGAGCTACCAGGCCCGTGAAGCCTGGCTTACCTCAACCCAGGTGAACTTCTGCGCCAAGGCCTACGGTACGGTTGCCATTGATCACCCGGATGCTGCCCCACTGACGGTACTGGGCGGTTTCCTGCGCAACGGCTACCTCCACAGGGCCATTCGTGAAAAGGGTGGGGCCTACGGTGGTGGTGCCGGGCAGGACAGCGTCAATGGCAGCTTCCGTTTCTTCTCCTACCGTGATCCGCGCCTGGGCGAGACCCTTGCAGATTTCGACAAGGCCCTGGAATGGTTGCAGGAAGAGCAGCATGACCCCCAGGAGCTGGAGGAATCCATCCTTGGGGTCATCGGTCAGCTGGACCGTCCTCGGTCTCCGGCTGGTGCTGCCCGTCATGCTTTCCATAACCGCCTCTTCGGCCGTACACCGGAGCAGCGTGCGCGCTTCCGGGAGCGCGTTCTGGCGGTGACGCTGGAAGACATGAAGCGGGTTGCGAAAGAGTGGCTGAAGCCGGAAAACGCCAGCGTTGCGGTGGTCACCAGTTTCGAAAACCGCGACACGGTGAAGAAGCTGGGGCTGGACATTCAGGAGCTGTAATTCTCATGGCATGACAGAAGGCCGGCATGCCCCGAAGTAAGAGGGCGCGCCGGCCTTTTTTTGCTATCAGGGTTAACGGTTGCGCTTGAGCCCGGTGGTCACCATGATGCGTGTCGAAATTTCTTCCACTGAGTAAGCGGTGGTGTTGAGGAAGGGAATGCGTTCCCGGCGATACATCAACTCAATCTCTTCAATTTCATGCATGCATTGTTTTAGCGATGAGTACCGTGAATTCGGTTTGCGCTCATTGCGAATCGTCGCCAGTCGCTCGGGATCAATGGTCAGCCCAAAGATTTTTTCCTTATGGCTGCGCAGGGCAGCCGGCATTTTCTGATCATCCAGGTCTTCTTCGGTAATGGGGTAGTTGGCCGCCTTGACGCCATACTGAAGTGCCAGGTACAGACAGGTTGGCGTTTTGCCGCTGCGGGAAGCGCCCACCAGAATCAGGTCGGCCTCGTTATAGTGACGGGTGCGAGCGCCGTCGTCGTTATCCAGTGCGAAGTTGACGGCGTGGATGCGCCGTTCGTAACTGCCCTCGTTGTTGATAGCGTGGGATTTGCCAACCGTATACGACGACGATGACTGCAGCTCCTGCTCAAGAGGGCTCAGAAAGGTGCCGAAGATATCCACCATGAAGCCGTCGGCACCGGATATGAGATCCCGGATATCACGGTCTACGATGGTGTCAAAGACCAGCGGACGTGTCCCGTCCACCTCTGCTGCCTTATTGATGCGCTTTACCATTTCCCGCGCTTTGTCAGCGTCATCAATATATGGCACGGTAATGCGCTCGAAATCGATTTTCTCGAACTGTGCCAGCAGGCTGTGCCCCAGAGCCTCGGCGGTCAGCCCGGTGCCGTCGGATAGAAAGAAAGCAGTTCGTTTCATGGTGTTTTTTCCGGCTCCGTATTTGGCGGGTTCCCTAGGTAATTCCCACAGGTTACAGTATCATACACGCCGAGTTCGAGAGCCCGCAGCGGAGAATGCAGGAATTGCAGGGTCAGGGTCACGTGTGGAGGCCTCTACCGTTCCGGTTTCGCTCTTTGCTTCAACGAATCAAGGGAGACACGCTTTGGAAGATTACATTATCTGGTTTGATCACCTGGGAATGTCAGACGTTGACAGGGTCGGGGGAAAGAATGCCTCCCTCGGGGAAATGATCAGTAATCTCGCCAATGCAGGTGTTACCGTGCCCGGCGGCTTTGCCACCACCGCTCATGCGTATCGTGAGTTTCTCGCCAAAGACGGCCTGCGGGAAAAGATCGATGATGCGCTCGACGCTCTGGACATCAACGACGTCAACGAGCTTGCACGGGTGGGATCGCGGATCCGTCAGTGGATTCTCGATACACCCTTTCCCGAGGCATTGGAGAAACCACTGGAAGAGGCCTACGCCCAGTTGCGTGGGGGTAATGACAAGATGGCAGTAGCGGTGCGCTCCTCCGCAACAGCCGAAGATCTTCCAGACGCCTCATTTGCCGGCCAGCAGGAGACGTTCCTTAACGTGGTGGGCCTGGAGCAGATCCGGACTTCGGTGAAGGAGGTCTTCGCCTCGCTGTTCAATGACCGTGCCATTTCCTACCGTGTTCATCACGGCTTTGATCACAAGCAGGTTGCCCTGTCCGCGGGGATCCAGAAGATGGTCCGCAGCGAAACGGCGGCCAGTGGCGTGATGTTTACCCTCGATACCGAATCCGGTTTTCGGGATGTGGTGTTTATTACCGGCTCCTATGGCCTCGGCGAAACCGTGGTTCAGGGTGCTGTGAACCCCGATGAGTTTTATGTTCACAAGCCTACTCTTGAGGCCGGACGGCCAGCGGTTCTGCGTCGTAACCTGGGTAGCAAGGCCATCAAGATGGTCCACCATACTGATCCATCGGCCGGGCAGTATGTGGAAACCGTCAAGGTGGAGCAGGATGATCGCAACCGCTTCTGTATTACCGATGCGGAGGTGGAAGAGCTGGCCAAGCAGGCGATGATCATTGAAAAGCACTACCAGCGCCCGATGGACATCGAGTGGGCAAAAGACGGTGATGACGGCCTGATCTACATCGTCCAGGCCCGCCCGGAAACAGTCAAGAGCCGTGCTTCCGCCAATGTGATGGAGCGCTATCTGCTGAATGAGACCGGCACGGTTCTGGTGGAAGGCCGCAGCATCGGCCATAAGATTGGCAGCGGCCCGGTCAAGATCATCACCAGTATCAAGGAGATGGACCGGGTACAGGCAGGCGATGTGCTGGTAACCGACATGACTGACCCCGACTGGGAGCCGGTGATGAAGCGGGCCTCCGCGATCGTCACTGATCGTGGCGGGCGCACCTGCCACGCAGCCATCATTGCCCGTGAACTGGGCATACCGGCAGTGGTTGGTTGTGGTGATGCCACGGAAGTACTGAACGACGGTCAGGAAGTGACGGTGTCCTGCGCAGAAGGCGACACCGGCTTGATCTATGAAGGTAGCCTCGACTTTGAGCTGAAAGAGAACACCGTCGATTCCATGCCCAATATTCCGTTCAAGATCATGATGAACGTGGGTAATCCGGACCGGGCGTTCGACTTCCAGTCACTGCCCAATGAGGGCGTTGGCCTGGCGCGCCTCGAGTTTATCATCAACCGTATGATTGGCGTGCATCCCAAGGCACTGCTGAATTTCGACGGCCTGCCGCGGGATATCCGCCAGACAGTGGAAAAACGGATTTCAGGATACAGCTCTCCGGTTGACTTCTATGTCGACAAGCTGGTGGAAGGCATTTCCACCCTGGCAGCGGCTTTCGCTCCTAAAAAAGTGATTGTTCGTCTCTCGGACTTCAAATCCAACGAATACGCCAACCTGATCGGTGGCACCCTGTACGAGCCGGACGAGGAAAACCCGATGCTGGGTTTCCGTGGCGCCTCCCGCTATATCTCGGAAACCTTCCGTGATTGCTTCGAGCTTGAATGTCGTGCCCTGAAGAAAGTTCGTAATGAGATGGGATTCACCAATGTGGAAGTGATGGTGCCTTTCGTACGGACCGTGGGTGAGGCAGAGCAGGTTGTCAATCTGCTTGCCGAGAACGGCCTGAAGCGCGGGGAGAATGGGCTAAGGGTCATCATGATGTGTGAGCTCCCGGCCAACGCCCTGCTGGCGGATCAGTTCCTCGAGCATTTTGACGGCTTCTCCATCGGTTCGAACGATCTTACCCAGCTGACACTGGGGCTGGACAGGGACTCGGGTATCATCGCGCACCTTTTTGATGAACGTAACGACGCCGTCAAGGCGCTGCTTGCAAGTGCGATCCAGGCCTGCAGAAAGGCCAATAAATACATTGGTATCTGTGGACAGGGGCCGTCGGATCATCCGGACCTTGCCAAGTGGCTGATGGATCAGGGTATCGATTCTGTTTCTCTGAACCCGGATTCGGTTCTGGATACCTGGTTTTTCCTTGCTGACGAGAAGATTGACTGACCATTTCGAGAAAAGGAGAGCGCAAGCGTGCCTATCGTAACCCCTGATCTATGTGATGATTATCCGGAAGTGCTTGTGGTAGAGCCGGGATTTCGCAACTTTGGTGCTGTGGATGCATTCGGTGGCGAGATTGTGACGGTCAAGTGTTTCGAGGATAACTCCATCGTCAAGGAGCAGGTTGCTCTGCCCGGAAATGGCCGGGTGATGGTCGTTGATGGCGGTGGTTCCAAAAGAGCGGCGCTATTGGGCGACATGCTGGCGGAAAAAGCGGCTGACAACGGATGGGCCGGTCTGGTCATCTACGGCTGCATAAGAGATGTGGATGTGATCGCCAAAACCTCGCTGGGCGTCCAGGCTCTGGGCACGCATCCGCGTAAAACCGAAAAACGGGGCGTTGGTGATCTGAACGTGGCCGTGACATTTGGTGGCGTGACCTTTCACCCTGGCCATTATGTCTATGCTGACAACAACGGTATTATCGTATCCGAGAAGCCGCTCAAGACTGATTGAAGCGTCGATGCTGGCAGGGCCGGTTGCCCTCTGCGGCTCCTGGCCCTGCCAGCATGACGCCCCCGATCAGCGTTTAACCTCCACGATCTCCATCCCCAGCAGAAATCCTTCGCCTTCGGGTTCGCAGCGCATCACCCGACAAACTGTCTCGAACGGCGGAAACTGTTCGCTGGTGGATGGTAACAGAGTATGAATCTCGTCCCCTTCAGAAAATGCCCTCTCGACAAAGAGTTGCATGCCAGTACCGCTGAGGTCCCTGCAGACGCCTGGAAAGGCCACGCCGTGGCTGTCGGTGAGTTCGATTTCCGAATTCATCGTCATTCGATGGAAATCGCGCTTTTCTGAGTAGTTCTTCATAAACTCCGACATACCGGAACCCCACGATTGCTAGCCTGCTCTAATCATAGTCAGCCGGTTGCGATTATGCCCAGTTGTCGTTTTTCCGGCTTGGCTTCAGAAGAGGGATTACCAGCGCGAGAATCACGCCCAGTAACACCAGAGCCGCGCCAAGCAACATGAAGTCCGACTCTTTCTTGGCTTCCAGTCGTTCTTTTTCCGCGGTCAGCACTTCCAGCTCATTACGGAGTTTCTGGTTTTCTTCGCGAAGTTCGACATTGCGACGGTCAAGATTGATTGAATCTGCAGCCACTTCCTTGATGTCACTGAGCTCTTCGCTGAGACGCCCGGCGCGGGCCTGAAGGGTTTCCTCGGAGCTCCTCAACTCGTTCCGTTCGCTGGTGACTTCCTGCAACTGCGTTTTGAGTTCGCCCAGCTCGTTACGCGCCTGTTCCAGCTGCCGATTGGTCTGTTCAAGGCGCTGCCTGGCAATCGGAGTCTCGGTAATGTACCGGCTGACTATCCAGCCTTCGATGCCGTCGGGTGTGCGTACGCGGCTGTAGCCGGATTCCGACGTTTCCAGGAGCTCCAGGGCAGTTCCACTTCGAACCCCGGAGTGGAGAATACGGTATTGGGTTCCTTGTCCGCTGCGGATGGGAGCGAAAAGCGTATCGTCGACGTAGACAGTTTTTGCGTGCGCGGAGGCGGCGGCAACCATCAGCACAATAAAGCAGATAAACAGTCGTAAAGGCGTCACTGGTGTTATTCCCTGATGCAGCGATTTGAGCCGCAATTTTGTCACAGATGCCGGGTCATACAAGATAGCGTTCATTACAAAAAACTCATACAGAGCGATACCGGTACCGGTACCGGGGGAGGGGTCACGGGAGTACCGCCTTGAAGGGTTTGACGATGACGTGCTGGTACACACCGGCTTCTACGTACGGATCCGCATCAGCCCAGGCCTGGGCCAGTTCAAGGGAATCGAACTCGGCGATCACCAGACTGCCGGTAAATCCGGCGTCACCGGGTTCCGGGGTATCGAGTGCGGGGTGGGGGCCTGCAACCAACAGTCGGCCTTCATCTTTCAACGCGTTGAGCCGCGCGAGATGGGCCGGGCGTGCTGAGGCTCTCAATGACAGGCTGTCTTCAACGTCCTGGCTGATAATGGCGTAATACATGGCGCTCTCCGGATATTTGCTGACACGGGGCAGTGTGTGGCTGATACACTGCCCCTACTGAATAAATTCTGAAATCGGAAATGATGTGACTATAACGCAAGAAGCTGAATTCTGCATTGATCTGCACTGCCACAGCACCGCCTCAGACGGTGCCCTGTCACCGCAAGAACTGATCGCAAGGGCAGGGGATAAAGGCGTAACCCACCTCGCGCTGACGGATCACGACACCATTTCCGGCCTGGGTGATGCGCAGACTGCGGCACAGGCCCTTGGTATTTCACTGATCGCGGGTACCGAGCTTTCCTGTCTATGGAAAAGCCACACCATACATGTTGTCGGGCTGGATTTTGATACCTCAGAACCTGAGCTGAATGCTGCTCTTGCGCGTCAGAATGACAACCGTTGGCGCCGCGCTCGCACGATTGCCGAGAAACTTGCCAAGCTGAAAATTGAAGACCTGGTGGAGAAGGCGACCGCCAAGGCCGGTGGTGATGTGCCGGGCCGCCCACATTTTGCCAGGGTGCTGGTGGAGGAAGGTGTGGTCAAGGACGCCGCACAGGCGTTCAAGCGTTACTTGGGTGCCGGTAAGGCGGGTGATGTGAAGGGGTTCTGGCCTTCTCTTGAAGAAGTCGTATGCTGGATTACCGGCGCAGGCGGGATAGCCGTGCTGGCGCACCCAAGAAAATACAAACTGACTGCCACCAAATTGCGGGCATTGACCGGGGATTTTCGACAGGCCGGTGGTCGGGCTATCGAGGTATCGACATCAGGCCAGTCCAGTGGCGATCTCGGCTTTCTCGCGGAGCTTTGCCGCCGCGAGAACCTGTTGGCTTCCCAGGGCAGCGATTTTCACTTTCCCGGGGCTCCCTGGTGTGAGCTGGGGTCCATCATGAAAATGCCAGACGGGCTTGAACCCGTCTGGCATCATTTCAGAAATCCGGTTGGAGTAACCGCCGCGGTCTAATCCGGGGCGTGGAACAGCAGGTACAGATCCGTCAGTGAGTCCGGAATGGCGTCAGCCATGTCCCTCGACAGCTTCGGGTTGTTGCGAACGTTCTGGAAATCCTCGTCCTCAAACAGGCCAGAGAGTGTCATCATGGGCACCAGCAGGTCTGCGGTTTCCTCTTCCCCGGCTTCCAGCCAGGCATCCTCATTTTCCAGGAAGGTGTCCACAAAGCCCGCGCACCAGTTTTCCAGTGCGTTCATCGGGTCACCATCTTCCGGCTCCGGCAGTTCCAGTGGCTGGCCCATGTCCAGTGCCTGGGCCATGTCCCTGGCGAGTTTTTCAACGGCATTGCGGAACGTGTCCGGGACCTGGCCTCCGGGCGCCTCATCAGCGCCGGTGGCCAACCTGAACATGTCTTCAGGGCTTAGTGATGCCGGGCCTACCACGCTGGCGCAGACAACCCCGTGCAAGCCGAAGAAATCCAGGGCTTCGTCGCCCCAGGGTTCTGCGAAGAGGATGTCTTCCAGCGCTTCGATATCCGAATCTGATAGCATTCGTCAGTTACTCCCGGCCTGTTTGGCCTCTTCGGCTGCCCGCTGACGTTTACGGACTTCCCTCGGATCGTTGTAGGCTCGGCCCGGGGTAACCGGCACATCCACCTGGTCGGTTGGCTTTTCTGGTTCTGCGGCCGGCTCCTGGGCCTTTTCAGAGGCCTTTTCATCGTCTTTGGCGGTTTCGGCTTCCGGCGCGGCAGCAGGCTGTGCGGCAGCCTCTGACTTCTGCTCTGGTTTGCCGGTGTCTTCCGGCTTACTGGTGTCATCCTTAGCGGCGGGCGCCGGCGCAGACGTCTGCCTGGCAGGCGGCGTGGCTTTTTCAGGTTCCGGAGTCGCCGCTGGCACCTCCGAGGCATCATCGGATTTTGCTCCAGTCTGCGGCTCGGATTTTACGTCAGTCTCAGATCCCGGTTTTCCGGGGGCAGCTGCCGGCTCCCCAGTGGCCTGGTCCTGCGATGGTCCGGTCGCCGTCTCGGAGGCCGTATCTGTGGCAGTCTCTGCTTTCTTGCCAGCCGGTTTTCTACCGGAGGATCTGCGAGGGCGGGTGGGACGCTTCGGTTTTTCCTCGCCCTGGGTATCCTCGGCCTCGACGTCTTTGACATCTGGCGCAGCGGCCTGTGCGGTTTCAGCTGCACTATCTGCCGGCTTGTCGTCTCTGGCCGCTTGTTCCGCTACCGGTGACTCGACAGGGGCTTCCGCCTGCTCCGTTTTCACGGGGTTGCTGGCTGGCTCCGCCTCGGGCTGCGCGGCTGTCGTCTCCGGAGTTGTCTCTGGCGCTGCCGCAGGTTCAGCCACTGCGTCACTATGACTTTCCGCCGGCTTTTCAGCAGGTTTCCCGGTTGGTTCAGAACCCGCCGCGTTGGCGGCTGCCATGTCCGGTTTTTCGGCAGGTTGCGCTGCCGGTTGTTTTTGCGGCTGATCTTCCGGCTGGGTGTCTGCCTGGTGTTTCTCACTGCGGGCAGTCTTGCGATCCGCCGGCGTGGAGGCCGGTGTTTCAGCGGACGAGCCGTCGCGGTTGCGATTGCGCCGTGGTTTGCGACGCTTCTCGTCAGCGCCGGATTTGTCAGCGGCAGGCGCCTTCGGAGAGGGGCTTTCCTGCGGCTCGGACTTATCCGCGTGCTTGTCTGTCTGCGCACGGGTATCTTTCTGTTCCCGGGCATCCTTCTGGTCGCGGCCCTGTGGCTTATTGCGTCCCTGGCCCCGGTTCTGGGACTGGCCGTCCTTGCGGCTGCTATCCTTGCGGCCATCCGCTGGCTTGTCCGCGCTGCCCTGCGCTGCCTGACTGCCTCGAGCCGGTTCTTCGCCCCGAGTGCGGTTGGCACTGCGATTGCGGCTACGGTTGTCATCGGTGCGAGCACTGTCCCCGCGATTACCACTTGGCTGGCGACGGTCGCCCCCGCTGCGATTACCAGCGTGGCTATCGTCCCTGGCTACCCTTGACTTGCGCCGGTCCTGGCGGTCCTGGGTGCGGCGTTCGTCACGGTCGGTGCGGCCGGGTTCTTCGCGATTCGCCGGCAACTCACCAATGACTTCTTCACCGCTGAAGAAATCAGCAATCTTGCGGCCGAGTTTGCGGAACAGACTTTCAGTTTGCTCGGCGGAGGGTGACTCCTCTGCTTTCTCAGGGGAAGGGGCAGGGGCCTGGGCAGGCGTCGGCGCTGGAGCGACCGGACGTATGGCTTTTACGGCGGCTTGTTCGCGAGCCGGAGGCTGGGCTGCAGGGGCCTCGAATATCTCTTCTTCTCTCTCGCTGTATTCCTGGGCTACCTGGTAACTGGATACTTGCTCCACACCGGCCTCATCATCCCGCATACGCAGGATTTCAAAGTGCGGTGTTTCCATATGCGGTGCCGGGACCACGACAACTTCCACTTCCTGGCGGGCCTCAATATCGGCCAGCTGCTTGCGCTTTTCGTTCAGCAGGAAAGTGGCAACAGCAACCGGTACAACGGCTCGTACCTGGCCGGTCTTCTCCTTGGAAGACTCCTCGAAGATCAGGCGCATGATGCTCAGGGCCAGGGACTCGATACCCCGGATGGTGCCCTGGCCCTCACAGCGCGGACAGACCTCACTGCGGGTTTCGCCCAGGGAAGGGCGCAGGCGTTGCCTCGACATCTCCAGAAGGCCGAAGCGGGAAATCTTGCCCACCTGAACCCTGGCGCGGTCGATTTCCAGAGCCTCGCGCATTTTCTGTTCGACTTCCCGCTGGTGTTTGGCCGGGGTCATGTCGATAAAGTCGATGACGATCAGGCCGCCCATGTCCCGCAGCCGCAGTTGACGGGCAATCTCTTCTGCCGCTTCCAGGTTGGTCTGAAACGCGGTTTCCTCGATGTCGTGCCCTTTGGTGGCGCGTGACGAGTTGATATCAATGGATACCAGTGCCTCGGTAGGATCGATAACGATGGAGCCACCGGAAGGCAGCTTCACTTCCCGCTGGAAGGCGGTCTCGATCTGGCCTTCGATCTGGTAACGGCTGAACAGAGGGATTTCGTCCTTGTACAGCTTGATCTTGTTCTCGAACGAGGGCATCACGGCGCGGACAAAGTTCAGCACGTCCTCGTAAACCGTGCTGGCGTCAATCAATACCTCGCCGATGTCCTGGCGCAGGTAGTCTCGCACGGCGCGGATGATGACGTTGCTTTCCTGGTGGATCAGGAATGGGGCCTTGCGCTCGCCGGCGGCCTGGGTAATGGCTTCCCAGAACTGGACCAGGTAGTCGAGATCCCACTGGAGCTCTTCAGTGGTGCGGCCGATACCGGCGGTGCGTACGATGATGCCCATGGACTTGGGTACCTGGACATCGCTCATGGCATCTTTCAGCTGCGCCCGTTCATCACCCTCGATGCGGCGGGAAATGCCGCCGGCACGGGGGTTGTTGGGCATCAGTACCAGGTAGCGGCCGGCGAGGGAAATGAAGGTGGTCAGGGCCGCGCCCTTGTTGCCACGCTCTTCCTTGTCAACCTGTATGATCACTTCCTGGCCTTCGGCAACAACATCCTTGATGTTGATCTTGCCTTCAATCTGACCCGGTGATTTCTTGAAATACTCCTTGGAGATTTCCTTAAGAGGGAGGAATCCGTGACGGTCAGCGCCGAAGTCCACGAAGGCGGCTTCCAGACTGGGCTCTACCCGGGTAATGCGACCCTTGTAGATGTTGGCTTTCTTCTGCTCACGGGAGCTGGATTCAATGTCCAGATCGAACAGACGCTGGCCGTCGACCAGTGCTACGCGCAACTCTTCGGGATGAGTTGCATTGATCAGCATTCTTTTCATGGAAAGAAATGGTTCCTGTCGTTTGGTTTGGACAGAAAACCGGGGGGAATGGCATCAGCGAAGCAGAACCTGCGTGCCGCGGGCCCCGTCGTTCGGGGGCAAGCCGGCGGCCAGACGTATCAGATCCCTGCGGGAAGTCTTCCCGGGGTTCCGAGGCCACCGCCGACAGATCGCCTGCCCGGGGGCAGGGAGGTGTCGTGTAGGGTTAATGTCTGTTGACGCATGTTATCCGTTTTCAGGTTCACGCGGGTGCCTGGGTCTCACGTCGTATTCGTAAGCTGGACGGCCCGGCCCTGCGTGCTGGTAAAGATTCTTCGCGATGTCGCCCGACGGTTTTCCGTGCGGTCTCTTGTTCTCCCGGTGTCCGGTCAGGCGCCGATCTCGGCGTCTTCCGTTGCAACCCGGGAGGATTCGGTCGCCGTTCCCGGTAATGATTGGGCTTTCGGCGTTCAAACTCTCAAATAGTGTCGGTATACTTCTGCCGCTCCGGCTTCTGACATACTGGCCAGGCCGTAGACAAACGGTGAAGCACGCCGGAATATAACAGTATTCGCCCCACCCTTCAATCCCGCAGACTTTTCAGCGGTAAGGCAACCATGTCCAGATCCTCCAGGCAGAAACGCTCACCCTCCCCGCCCCGGTCGGGCAGGGAGGATCGGAGCACTCAGAAGCCCGGCACCCGGAATCCAGAGGTGAAGCAGGGGGTGCGAAAAGTGCTGGTGGATGAGGACAACGCCGGGCAGCGCGTGGACAATTACCTGATGGCTCAAATCCGGGATGTGCCGCGCAGCATTATCTATCGCATTATCCGCAAGGGTGAGGTTCGGGTGAACAAGGGCCGCGTCAAGCCTGATACCCGTCTCAATACGGGTGATGAAGTGCGAATTCCTCCGGTAATCCGCAAGGAAAAACCGGAACAGGTTGTGCCCGGCTCCCGTGTTCAGGGAGTGATGCAGGATGCCGTCGTTTTCGAGAACGATGAAATGCTGGTGGTGAACAAACCATCCGGAATTGCCGTACATGGAGGCAGTGGTCTGGATTTTGGGCTGATCGAAGTGTTGAGGGCGGCAAGGCCTGGTTCAAAATTCCTGGAGCTGGTGCATCGCCTGGACCGGGATACCTCCGGCCTGATAATGGTGGCGAAAAAACGCTCGGCACTGCGGTACCTGCAGGATGAGCTCCGCCACAAACGCATTCGTAAGCGTTATCATGCTTTGGTTGCCGGAGATTGGCCGCAGTCGCTCAAGCGGGTCAGCGAGCCGCTGTTACGGTTCGAGCTGGGGTCCGGTGAGAGAAGAGTGCGGGTGGACAGTGCGGGAAAGGAGTCTCTCACGCTGTTCCGGTGCCTGGAATCCTTCAGTGGCTACAGTCTGGTGGAGGCCTCTCCGGTAACCGGGCGGACGCATCAGATCCGTGTTCACAGTGTCTGGGCAGGTCATCCGATTGCCGGGGATGACAAGTACATGGATGATGTCAGTCTTCGGGCTTTCCGTTCCGCTGGGGGCCAGCGCCTGATGCTGCACGCCCGGGCGCTGGACTTTACATTGCCTTCAACCGGTGAAGCTGTTCATCTTGAAGCGCCCTATGACGAGGCGTTTGCAGAGACTATCGCCAGACTGACAGCTCGCCGCGAGGCATCCGAATAACCGGTCGTGCTACAACGTGCGTGCAGTATGGCCAAAAGCAGGTAAGTAAGAATGGATGTAAAGGTCGTAATTTTTGACTGGGACGGAACACTCGTGGATTCCGTCGATCACATTGCCGACAGCCTTCACCAGGCGGCCACCGAGTTGGGTTACCCGGAACTGGAGCGCGAAGCTTATCGCGACATTATCGGCCTGGGCATGATTGAGGCGCTGGAAAAGCTGTATCCGGGTATCAGTCGCGATGAAATGAACACCATCCGCGAAGGCTACGGTCGTTATTTCTTTTCCAAGGTCACGACGCCGCAAAATGTCTTTGCGGGCATGGCGGATGTGTTGGCTGACCTCCGGGGTGGTGGTCGCCGCTGTTCCGTTGCTACCGGCAAGAGCCGTCGCGGGCTTGAGGGTGCGCTGGTCTCGAGTGGCCTGGGTTCGCACTTCGACATCACCCGCTGCGCCGATGAGACCCGGTCCAAGCCCGACCCGGCCATGCTGGGCGAGATTATCCGTTTTTATGGCATTGAGCCCTCCGAGGCGGTAATGATCGGCGATACCCGCTACGACCTTGATATGGCGCAGCGCATCGGCATGCCGTCTATAGGTGTGGAATGGGGCGTCCACAAGCGCGATGTGCTGGGGCACTATTCTCCCCATGCGATCGTCGATTCCGTAAAAGATCTGCGGGACGTACTGGGTCTTTGAACCGTAACACCAACAGGGTGCATCAATGAGCGATTGGGAGTCAGAGAAGAATCCGGGCTGGGGCAGTGAGCCTGAGAGCGGGGCGGAGAAGTCAGCAGCCAAATCCTCGGGCAGTCGCAAGAACCCGGCAATACCTCCGGAATCGGCCCGCGACTGGAAGTTGATTGAAAAGCTGGTGATGTCCCTTCAGTCGGAGCAGAGAAAGAGTCGCCGTTGGGGCATCTTTTTCAAGCTGCTGACCTTTGGGTACCTTTTTGCGCTGTTATTCATGATTCAGTTTCCTTTTGGTGGGGCGCTGGAGTCTGCCGCCAAGGGCGAACACACGGCGCTTGTGGAAGTGGAGGGCACTATCTCTGCAGATGAGGTGGCCAGTGCAGACAATATTGTGGGTGCGCTGCGCAACGCGTTCGAGGCCGAGAGCTCGGTTGCTGTGATCCTGCGGATCAACAGCCCCGGCGGTAGCCCGGTGCAGTCGGGGTACATCTATGACGAAATCGTTCGGCTGCGGGACGAATACCCGGATAAAAAACTGTACGCCGTGATATCCGACATAGGGGCGTCCGGCGCCTACTACATCGCGGCCGCCGCTGACGAAATCTACGCAGACAAGGCCAGCCTGGTTGGTTCTATCGGCGTGGTTGCCGGTGGCTTCGGATTTACCGGCATTATGGAAAAGCTTGGTGTTGACCGCCGTCTTTACACCGCTGGCGAGAACAAGGCGTTTCTCGATCCCTTCTCGCCTGAGGAAGAGGAGGAGGTCCAGTTCTGGGAAGGTGTTCTGGAAACCACCCACAGCCAGTTCATTGAAAGCGTGCGTAAGGGGCGTGGCGACCGCCTTGCCGATGACGAGCGACTGTTTTCCGGGCTTATCTGGAGTGGTGAGCAGGCGCTGGAACTGGGTCTGATCGATGGTCTGGGCAGCTCGTCCCACGTGGCCAGGCAGGTGATTGGCCAGGAAGATGTTGTGGATTACAGTCGCCGCAGGTCGCCACTCCAGGACATCGTGGACCAGTTCGGGGTGTCGGTGGGCAGCGGTATTGCCCGCTATGTGACCGAGTCACGGTTCGAGCTTCGCTGAAGCGTCGAGGGGCTGGAGGAGTGGGTTCAGCCCCCAGTTTCGCAACATGTCAGTCAGTGCGATCAATGGCAGACCCACCAGACTGTTAGGGTCTCTGCCTTCCAACCGACTGAATAATGCGATCCCCAGGCCCTCCATTTTGAAGCTGCCGGCACAGTCGTAGGGCCGCTCCGCCTGCAGGTAGTTCTCTATTTCCGGCAGGCTGAGCTGCCGGAAGTGGGCGTGAAAGTACTCGCAGTGGGTCTGTATGTTTCCTGAATCGGCATCCAGCAGCGCCAGGCCGGTCATGAAGGAAACCCGTTGGCCGCTACTCCGGGCAAGTTGCTGCACTGCACGCTGATGGTCTCCAGGCTTGTTCAACAGGGTTTTATCCTCCAGGCAGGCGACCTGGTCCGAGCCGATAATCCAGTGGCAGGGCCATTCATTGGCAAGCGCTTCAGCTTTGCTCCGGGCCAGGCGTGTGGCCAGCTGCTCCGCCGTTTCGTGGTTAAAGGGCGATTCATCGATCTCCGGCGACGCCGCCTCAAACGTCAGGCCGAGCCTTGCCAGCAACTGTCTGCGGTAGGGCGAGGAGGATGCGAGTAAAACAGGGCGCGGGTCCATGGTTGTCCTCTGAGTAAGGAAGGGAGTGTAAGGGCCGGGCGGCCCGGTCGCAGCGGTATTATCGTAGAATACACCTATCCCGGGTGTAACTCCTGGCCAAAACCTCATGAAGTCTTTGACAGCAGCGTGCCGGGTCCCTAAAATTGCGCGCCTATGTCAAAAGCCTCAAGTGCCGAGCTGCCCAGAACTGTCGATCCTTACCGTTTGGCAGAGCAAAACATTGTGTTGGAGGGAGAGATCCCTCTGAAGGCATTGTCTCGCTTTGGTGATTCCGTTTACGGATTTGAGGAGGACGCGGTGTGCCGTGTGCAGCTGTCATTCTCCATGGACAGTGAGCGGCGGCGCATGGTGCAGGGTGAGCTGGAAGCGCCGGTAACCCTGGAATGTCAGCGTTGCATGGGTCCCATGCACAAAACACTGGTGTCCAGCTTTACGCTGGGTCTGGTAACCAGCGATGAGCAGGCGCAACAGTTGCCCAAGGAACTTGAACCGTTTCTGGCGGACGATTTCAGCGCGGATTTGTGGTCCATGACCGAAGATGAGCTGCTGCTGGTTTTGCCTCCGTTCCCGCTTCATGAGCGTGATGAGTGTCCCGCCAGGGAGGCACTGGAAGCCTTCGAGCCGGATGATTCCGGTGACGAGCCGGCGAAAAAATCTGAAGACAATCCGTTCAGCGTGCTGGCGGATCTCAAGAAGAAGCATTGATCAGGCGCCGTTTTTTACGAAAAAAGCGGTGCAAATTTAACGAACACACGTTTATCAGGTCAGGAGCATAATCATGGCTGTACAGAAGAACCGAAAGACCCGCTCAAAGCGCGGTATGCGTCGTTCACACGATGCCCTGAGCACCGCAGCGCTGTCCACTGACACCACCACCGGTGAAGTGCATCGCCGCCACCACGTGTCGCCAGACGGTTTTTACCGTGGCAAGCAGGTTATTGAGGCTAGCGACGAGTAAATCGTCGCCAGCATCCACCCGCCAGTGCCAGATGGGGAAGCGGTGAAACCGGTCACCATCGCGATTGACGCCATGAGTGGTGATCGCGGAGCCGCCGTAGTTGTCTCTGCTGCTCTGGATGCGGTGAAGGAAAACGAAGCCTTGAGTCTTGTTCTGGTGGGAATCCGGAGCGAGCTTGAGGCTTTGCTGCGTGATGGGCATCCTCGAATCCGTATCGTCGAAGCGGCTGATGTTGTCCGCATGAACGAGCGGCCGTCCCATGCGCTGCGGCACAAACGCAATTCCTCCATGGCCGTTGCCCTCGGGCTGGTTCGTGATGGAGTCGCTCAGGGCTGCGTGAGTGCTGGTAATACAGGTGCTCTGATGGCGTTCGGGCGGTCCGTTATCCGTATGTATCCGGGAATCGAACGGCCTGCGATTGCCAAGTTGATTCCTTCCCTGCGCGGCCGCTGCCACGTGCTGGACCTGGGTGCCAATGTGGATTCCACGGCTGAAAATCTTTATCAGTATGCGCTGATGGGATCACTGATGGCATCGGCCATCTGTAACCAGCCGGAACCGCGAGTGGCGCTGCTGAATGTCGGCGAGGAAGAGATCAAGGGTAACGAGCAGGTGCGGCTTGCCTCTCATATGCTTGCCCAGTGCGATACCATCAATTACATCGGCTACGTCGAGGGCAGCGATCTTTTCAGGGATGTGGCCGACGTAGTGGTCTGTGACGGTTTCGTTGGCAATATCGCCCTGAAAACCGGCGAGGGCGTTGCCGGACTGTTGATCGAGCTGCTGGAGCAGGCGTTTACCAGAACGCTCTACGGGAAGTTCGTGGGGCTGCTGGCCCGGCCCATGATCGGGCGCCTGCTCCGATTGATGGACCCTTCGCGCCATAACGGCGCCAGCCTTCTCGGGCTACAGGGGGTGGTGATCAAAAGCCATGGTAATGCCAACGAGCGGGCGATGCTGGCGGCCATTCGCCAGGCGTTCCTTGAAGTCGAACTTGATGTGCCCAGTCGCATAAACGAGCGTCTCGACGATCTCATGATCTGACCGTAGACAACTCGCCATTCTATCGAGACTAAAGTCTCTCCGCATTATTGCTGAATTGGCCGAAACGGCACTCAGATTGTACTATTGGCTAATCTCCCGTAACCCGTCATAAACGGTAAGATTCGCCCTATGAAATCAGCTTTTATATTTCCCGGACAAGGATCCCAGTCTGTCGGTATGCTGGATACAGCAGTCGATAGCTGGCCGATCGTAGCAAAAACCTTCTCTGAGGCCTCGGACGTACTCGGCTATGACCTGTGGCATCTTTGCCAGCACGGTCCTGCAGAGGATCTGAACCAGACCACTGTCACTCAACCCGCACTTCTGACGGCAAGCATTGCGCTCTGGCGACAATGGTTTGTAGCGGGAGGCCAGGCCCCCGACTATGTCGCTGGCCACAGCCTGGGCGAGTACAGTGCGCTGGTAGCGGCAGAGAGTCTGAATTTCTCCGATGCCATCAAGCTGGTGCAGCTGCGGGGTGAGCTTATGCAGTCGGCCGTTCCGGCCGGTGAAGGCAAGATGGCGGCTATCCTGGGCCTAGAGGACGAGGACGTGATCGCCGCTTGTGCCGAGGCTGCAAACGGCGATGTCGTTGCCGCCGTCAACTTCAATGCTCCGGGGCAGGTGGTAATCGCAGGTTCCGCCGCGGCAGTGGATCGCGCCATAGAGGCGTGCAAGTCCCGTGGTGCGCGAAAAGCCATGCCACTGCCGGTGAGCGTGCCTTCTCATTGTGCCCTGATGAAAGGGGCGTCCGAAGAGCTGGCGACGGCATTGGACAACGTTGATTTTAACGACGCTGTCATCCCGGTGGTACAGAATGTGACCGCGTCCGTCGCCCAGGACAGCGACACCCTCAAGGCAAATCTGGTTAAGCAGCTATACTCCCCTGTGTTGTGGACCGATACGGTCCGGAAACTGGTGGCCAGTGATGTGCGGATCGCTGTAGAGTGCGGCCCCGGCAAGGTGCTTGCTGGCCTGGCAAAGCGGATCGATCGTGACCTGTCGGTCTACGGAATTGACGAGCCGGATGCCCTGAACAAAGCGGCTGAGGCACTGGGACAGAAAGCATAGGAGCGTTACATGTCTCTTGAAGGCAAAACTGCACTGGTAACCGGTGCAACCCGTGGTATTGGTAAAGCTGTCGCCAAGGCGCTGGCTGAGCAGGGCGCAACGGTCGTGGGCACGGCAACAAGTGCTGCGGGTGCGGAGTCTATCTCGGCCGACCTGAAGGCGGTGGGGGCAAAGGGTTTCGGTATCGTAATGAACGTTGCAGACCCAGACAGCATCGATGCCGGGCTCAAGGAAGTGAACGAAAAAGCCGGTGTGCCGGTGATTCTCGTCAACAATGCGGGGATTACCCGTGATAACCTGCTGATGCGCCTGAAGGACGATGACTGGTCATCGGTCATCGAAACCAACCTGTCGAGTGTTTATCGCACCAGCAAGGCTGTGTTGCGTGGCATGGCGAAGGCTCGCTGGGGCCGGGTGATCAACATCAGCTCTGTCGTGGCCGGCATGGGCAATCCGGGGCAGGTCAACTACTGTGCTGCGAAGGCTGGCGTGGAGGGTTTTACCCGCAGCCTGGCGAAAGAAATGTCGAACCGTGGGATTACAGCCAACTGTGTTGCCCCGGGATTTATTGACACGGATATGACCCGAAAACTGGACGATAAGCAACGCGAGGCTATGATGGAAGTCATACCCGCCGGTCGTCTGGGTGAGCCGGAAGAAGTGGCAGCGGTTGTTGCCTTCCTGGCCTCGGAGGCCGCCGGTTACGTGACAGGTGAAACGATTCACGTCAATGGCGGTATGTACATGGGATAGTCCCTGCGGGGATATGTGCGCAAACCCTTGTTGCACAACATGTTTGAATGGGAACCCCTGCTTGTCTGCAGGTATGGTTTAAACTAAACTGGCAGCACTCAAGTTGCTTGGTTGACACAAAAAGTGAGGACATTATGAGTACAGTTGAAGAGCGCGTTAAGAAGATCGTTTGTGAGCAGTTGGGCGTTAAAGAGTCCGAGGTTCAGAACACATCTTCTTTTGTAGAGGACCTGGGCGCTGACTCACTGGACACCGTAGAGCTGGTCATGGCACTCGAGGAAGAGTTCGAGACCGAGATTCCGGACGAAGAAGCGGAAAAGCTGGCTAGTGTCCAGGACGCGATCGACTACATCGTCGCGCACACCTGATACTCAGCACGTTTTTACGCAAGGCAAGAAGCCGTCCATGTGATACTGCATTGGGCGGCTTTTTTATTGGCGTGTATATATTGTAACAGTACCGGCAAAGACTTCAGGTGATGAGGATATGGCTAAACGACGTGTTGTGATAACAGGTATGGGAATGCTGTCGCCGTTGGGCAACGATGTGGATTCGTCCTGGGAAGGCATCCTTGCCGGTCGCAGTGGCATCACGGAAATTGACCGTTTTGATACCACGGGGTACAGCACTCGGATCGGCGGCGGCATAAAAAACCTGGATATTGAACCCTACCTCTCCACCAAAGACGCCAGAAAGCTGGACGCGTTCATTCATTATGGCCTCATTGCAGCCCAGCAGGCGGTTGATGCCAGTGGCCTGGAAGCCTATGGCGATCTTGACAGGGAGAGGGTCGGAGTCGCGATCGGCTCGGGAATCGGCGGTCTTGAATACATCGAGAAGAATGTGATCACCATGGAAAAGTCGGGCCCCAGGAAAGTATCGCCCTTCTTTGTGCCGGCGTCCGTTATTAACATGATCTCTGGAAATGTAGCCATTCGCTTTGGCTACCAGGGCCCCAACATTGCCATCGTGACGGCCTGCACCACGGGCACCCACAATATTGGTTATGCCGCTCGTACCATTGCCTATGGTGACGCGGATGTGATGCTGGCAGGGGGGTCGGAAATGGCGACCACGCGCAGTTCGATTGCCGCTTTTTCGTCGGCCAGGGCGCTATCCACCCGTAACGAAGAACCCGAAAAAGCGAGCCGGCCCTGGGATACTGGCAGGGATGGTTTTGTGCTCAGCGATGGCGCCGGGGTTGTGGTACTTGAGGAGCTTGAGCACGCCAAGCGCAGGGGGGCGACCATCCACGGCGAGGTCATCGGGTTTGGCATGAGTGATGATGCCTTCCACATCACATCTCCGCCGGCAGACGGTGAGGGCGCTGCCCGCTCGATGAAGAATGCGATTCGTGATGCGGGGCTTGATCCCGATGCAATTGACTATATTAATGCCCACGGCACGTCCACTCAGGTGGGTGATGTTGCAGAGGTAGCCGCCGTAAAGTCGGTATTTGCGGACCATGCATACAAGCTGCCCGTCAGCAGCACAAAATCCATGACCGGGCACCTGCTTGGCGCGGCGGGTGCGGTCGAGGCCATATTTTCGGTGCTTGCGATTCGCGATGGTGTCTTGCCCCCGACCATTAACCTGGACGATCCGGCAGAAGGCTGCGACCTCGACTTTGTTCCAGGTAGGTGCCGCAAGGCTGACATTCGGGTTGTCCTGTCTAACTCCTTTGGATTTGGTGGTACCAACGGCACCCTGATTTTCCAGCGGTACGAGGACTGAGAGGAAGCGTGCTCAACGTTATCAGGGCTGACAAAGATGGCATTTCCGCCACTGATCGGGGAATTGCCTATGGTGATGGCCTGTTTGAAACCATCCGCATGCGTGGACGGCAAGCGGTATTGCGCTCGTTCCATCTGGACAGGATGGTGACCGACGCGGCCCGGCTAGGTATACCGTGTGACCGTGATGAGCTGGATGCTGCAATCACCCGGGCCGGGACTGATTATGAAGCTGCTTTTGAGGGCGGCGACTGGGTGCTAAAGCTGGTTCTGACCCGAGGCCGCGGGGGGCGTGGCTACCGCTTGCCGGAGAATTGCCAGCCCTGTCTGATTGTGTCCGTCTCAGCCATGCCGCCACTTCCGGCTGGTACCGGGGTTGTGGCAGGCTTTTCGCAATTTCCCCTGACCGTAAACCCGCAACTGGCCGGTATAAAGTCCCTCAACCGGCTGGAACAGGTTATGGCAAGCCGTGAGTTTACAGGGCAGGAGTTCGAGCTGATCATGCGGGATACAGCGGGAAACCTGGTTGAGGGCACGCGCACAAACCTGTTTTTCCGGCGGGATGAGGAATGGCTTACCCCGCCTGCCGGGAACCTTGCAGTTGCTGGGGTGTTGCGAAAGTATCTGATTGCTTGCCTCCGCGAGAAAGGACACCAAATCCTCGAGCAAACCATTCCGCCTTCCATTCTCTCGTCGGCGGATTTGCCGGTGCTTTATCTGGTTAACAGTGTTGTAGGTGTTGTGCCTGTTCGCAGTTTGGGTGGTGTTGATTTGCCAGTGGGGGGCGGGCTTGAGACAATCTGTGACCCTCTGCAAACTTTGGAATAAAGCGCTTGTTCAAGAAGTTATCAATCAGTCTGTTTTGTCTCGTCGTTCTGGCAGTTGCCGGCAGTAGTCTCTGGGTTTGGCAGGGCCTCGAGAGCCTCGAGCAGCCGGTCGCACTGAGTGAGCCGGTTCTTTTCAGCGTTCCGTCCGGGAGTGGTTACGGGCAGGTTGCCCGCAAGCTTGAGGAGGAAGGTCTTGCCCCGGACAGTGTCTGGCTCAAGATCCATGGCAGGCTCTTTCCCGAACAGACCCGCTTGAAGGCCGGAGAGTACGAATTCACCTCCGGAATGAGCACGCTGGACATGATTTCGATGATGGTGGCCGGCGCTACCAAACACTGGCAGATCCAGTTCATTGAGGGCTGGACTTTCCGCGACATGCGTCGGGCTCTGGCGTCCAGCGATCGCCTCGAGAAAATCACCACGGACTGGACCGGTGAGAAGATCATGAAAGCGATGGGTGCTGAAGGGGAGCACCCTGAAGGGCGGTTCTTTCCGGATACCTATCTTTTCACCAGCAGTGAATCCGACCTGGATCTTTTACGCCGTGCCTTCGAAAAGATGGAAGAGGTGCTTGCCGCTGAATGGGAATCCAGGGCCGAAAAGCTGCCCTATGATTCGCCATATGAAGCGTTGATTATGGCCTCGATTGTTGAGCGGGAAACCGGTGCTGCCCATGAGCGCGAAGAGGTGGCGGGTGTTTTTGTCCGCCGCCTCAACAAGGGAATGAGGCTACAGACAGACCCTACCGTGATTTACGGTATGGGGGAAAAGTACCAGGGCCGAATCACTCGCCGGGATCTACAAACCCGCACTGACTATAACACCTATCGAATCGACGGATTGCCACCCACGCCTATAGCATTGCCGGGGGAAGAAGCCATTCACGCCGCTTTGAATCCAGCGGATGGCGACGCTCTGTATTTTGTCGCACGCGGGGACGGCACCCACAAGTTTTCCCGGACTTTGCAGGAACACCAGAAAGCAGTAAGGGAATTCCAGCTTAATCGCCGCTCCGATTACCGCTCTTCGCCGGCTCCTGTTCCTGCTCCCGGCTCAGACTCCCGGCCGGCCTCCGAGGCCAACGAGCAATGACCAGTCGCGGCCAGTTTATTACCTTTGAGGGTACCGAAGGCGTTGGCAAGTCTACCCAGCTGGCCAATGCGGCGGATACCCTGAAAACGCTGGATGTCGACTACATTGTGACACGGGAGCCGGGCGGCACGCCGATGGCAGAATCCATCCGGGATTTGTTGCTGGCACCCCGGGACGAGCCAGTCAACGACATGACTGAACTGCTACTTATGTTTGCTGCCCGCGCACAGCATCTCCATACCCGGATACTGCCGGAACTGGAAGCGGGACGCTGGGTGTTGTGTGACCGCTTTACCGACGCCACCTTTGCCTACCAGGGCGGAGGGCGCGGCGTGCCCACTGAGCGTATCGCCCAGCTTGAAAGCCTGGTCCAGGGCAGCTTTCGGCCCGACCACATCATTCTGCTGGATGCGCCCGTGGAAACCGGAATGACGCGCGCCCGTCACAGGGGCGAGCTGGACCGGTTCGAGCGGGAAGCTGTGGCCTTCTTCAGGCGCATCCGTCAGACCTATCTTGATCGGGCAACGGCAGACCCGGTGCGATACCACATTGTGGATGCAGGGCAATCTCTTGAGATGGTCAGCCGGGACGTTGTCAACCTGATTGATGGACTGGTACATCGCTCCTGATCGTGCATGTTGCGGGATGTTCTGCTTTAATTGAGTAACATTCTCACTTGATGTCCGGATCACGGGTATGTTGAACGCACGTTTGCTCAAGCTTCCAACGGCTTCTCATCACCATCGGCACGAACACCACCAGATCGTTGTGGGCGTTCGCGGCGAGGCGGACCTCAGCGTGGACGGCACCGGCTCCCACCTTGATACATGGCGTGCATGCCTGGTGCCCACCGAAGCCAGGCATGACTACTGTGGCGACTTGCAGAACCACGTTCTGGTGATCAATCTTGATCCCTACGTGCCGGCCCTCAACAGCCCCGCTCACGGGGAGTATGAAACACTTGCTCCTCTGTTTGAGAAACCCCGAACGCTGGTGCTGGACAGCAGATTACAGGGCCTGGTGCAGTTTGTGGCGGGAGAATTCGATCGCTCGCCGGGTAACGAAGGCATGAAACACCACATGGGCGCCAGCATCCTGCACTGTATGGCAGAGCGCCTGAATGAGGGCCGGGAAGTCCGCCAGAACCGTCACGCCATAAGCCCGGACACCATCCGGCGCTATATCATGGAAAACATTCAGCGCAAGATCACGGTTAACGACCTTGCCGGTGTTGCCTGCCTCAGCGTGAGCCGCTTCCATGAAATGTTCCGGGAAGTGGTCGGCGTCACCCCTCATCAGTTCCTGCTGCAAACCCGGCTTGACCAGGCGATGCAGTTACTGACGATGACCCCCCTTTCGGTATCGGAAGTCAGTTACCGCACCGGATTTTCCTCCCAGAGTGCGCTCACCAATGCCCTCAGAAAACACAAGGGCACCACACCCTCCAGATTGCGAACGGATGGCAACGTTGCCTGATTTGCTAAAAAACCCCCACTTCCGGATGAATTTACAAAAAAATCGTAGGATTTTGTAAGCCAGTGGTCCGTAGTAATACTAACTTAAGAGGGTAGCTGATTACGCCACAACTCTGGGCACAGAAGTGCGCGTTGTCTGGCTCATATAAAACAATAAGTTCGAGGTACCCGGCCAATGACGGGCACTGTCGGCGAGGCGCTCAGATGTTTCATGCAAGCAAGGTTCTCGAGCCTGCGTTCCAGGAACAGCCAAGATCCTTTTTCTGGCAAGCTATTGTTGCCAGTTACGCCGCCGACGAAACACGCTATCTCAATGAATTGATCCCCCTGGCCCTGAGCGATACGTCAGAGCGTCTTGCCGTCACTGAAACCGCAACCCGGCTGATCAAAAAGGTGCGTGATCAGGACGATGCCGTTCACATGGTTGATGCTTTACTGCAGGAATACAGGCTCGATACCGAGGAAGGTATCCTGTTGATGTGCCTCGCGGAGGCACTGGTGCGCATCCCCGACAAATACACCGCTGATGCGCTGATTCAGGACAAGCTGTCGGATGCTGACTGGGCCCGGCATCTGGACCGCAGTGAATCCACACTGGTCAATGCTTCCACCTGGGGGCTGCTGTTGACCGGCCGGGTGGTGAAGATGGACAAGCGAGTGGACGGTTCTCCGTCCGGTATCTGGAGGCGGCTGGTCAAGCGCAGTGGTGAACCTGTCATCCGAAGCGCGATGCACCGGGCCATGTCCATCATGGGGAAGCAGTTTGTATTGGGCCGCGATATTGATGAGGCTCTGAGCAACGCCCGCGAGTATCGGGACAGGGGTTACACTTACTCTTTCGATATGCTCGGCGAAGCCGCAATAACCGAGGCCGACGCTGGCCGCTATCTGAAGGACTATATGGCGGCCATCGAGGCTGTTGCCAGCGATGTCTATCCGGGCAGCAAGGCCGCTCCTTCCATTTCCGTCAAGCTGTCGGCCCTGCATCCGCGATACGAAGCGTCGCAGGAGGCGCGCGTCCTGGAAGAACTGGGTGCGACAGTGACGGATCTGCTGACATTTGCGCGGGAAAAGAAAGTCTCTATTACCATTGATGCTGAGGAAATGGACCGGCTGGAAATTTCCTTGAAGTTGTTCGAAAAGGTGTTCCTCTCACCGGTCGCAAAGGGCTGGGGAGGTTTTGGCCTGGTCATCCAGGCGTATTCGAAGAGGGCACTGCCGGTGCTTTGCTGGCTGACCAAACTTGCAAAAGAGCAGGGGGACCAGATTCCAGTGCGGCTGGTCAAAGGAGCCTATTGGGACTCTGAAATCAAACAGTGTCAGCAGTTGGGCCTTGAAAGTTATCCCGTATTTACCCGCAAGGAGGCTACGGATACCTCTTATCTGGCGTGCCTGCGTTTCCTGTTAAGCAACTATACCGACGGTGCGCTTTTCCCACAGCTTGCCAGCCATAACGCCCATACAGTCGCCACGGTATTGGTCATGGCCCGTAACAAGGGTCGCAAAATCGAGTTTCAGCGGCTGCATGGAATGGGCGATGCACTATATAACAGCATTCTTGGGGAGAATGACCTGCCGGTGCGCATTTATGCCCCGGTCGGTGCCCACAAGGATCTGTTGCCTTACCTGGTCCGCCGCCTTCTGGAAAATGGCGCTAACTCATCCTTTGTGCACAGGCTGGTGGATGCAGCCACGCCGATTGATGCCCTGGTGCAGAACCCGGTACAGGCATTGCAGGGATATGACTCTCTGCCTAATGATCGAATTCCGTTGCCCGTCGATATCTATGGCAACGAGCGGCGCAACTCCCGGGGAATGAATATCCAGGTCGCGGCACATCGGAAACCATTACTGGAAAGTCTCCGGCAATGGGCGGCAACCCGTTGGAAGGCGGCTCCAATCATTGATGGTGAGAAACGTCCTGACTCGGAGCGCCGTGAAATTCATGCACCTTACGACGGCTCACAGAAGGTGGGTGAGGTGTTTTGGGCGAGTGAATCCCAGGCTTCAGACGCACTGGATGTTGCCGACAAAGGCTTTGCCTTATGGCGGGAGCGTCCGGTTGAAGATCGTGCAAGTTGCCTGAATCGCTACGCGGATCTGCTGGAAGCGAATATGGAAGAGCTGATGGCGATCTGCTGTCGAGAGGCGGGGAAAACCCTTCAGGATGGAATTGATGAGGTACGGGAAGCTGTCGATTTCTGCCGCTATTACGCTCTCCAGGGCCGAGCCCGTTTTGCCGACGCAATAGCTCTTCCGGGGCCCACGGGGGAAAGCAACGAGCTCTACATGGAGGGACGCGGAGTGTTCCTGTGTATCAGTCCCTGGAACTTCCCCCTGGCCATTTTTACTGGCCAGATTATGGCGGCGCTGGTGGCGGGTAACGCGGTTATTGCCAAGCCGGCGGAGCAGGCCAGCCTGGTTGCTTATCGTGCCGTTGAGCTGATGCTGGAAGCCGGCTTTCCGTCCGATGTGATTCAATTTTTACCCGGTGATGGCACAACACTCGGCGGCAAGCTGACCCCGGACCCCAGAATTGCCGGCGTGGCCTTCACCGGTTCTACACGGGTAGCGCATATCCTCAATCGCACCCTCGCAAGGCGCGACGGAGCCATAGTGCCATTGATCGCAGAGACCGGCGGACAGAATGCCATGATTGTGGACAGCAGTGCGTTACCGGAGCAGGTGGTCAGAGATGTTATCCAGTCCGCCTTTGCCAGTGCCGGTCAGCGTTGCTCGGCACTGCGCGTGCTCTACATTCAGAAAGAGGTGGCCGAGCGCACGGAACAACTGTTGGCGGGTGCCATGCAGGAACTGTCCGTGGGCAATCCGGAACTTTACTGTACGGATGTGGGACCGGTGATTGACGGGGATGCGCGGGACAGTCTTGAATCCCACCTGTCCGAGTTGGCGGAAAACGCCGAATTTATCTCGCAAACGCCCCTGCGGAATTCGGCGCATTCGGGACACTTCGTCGCCCCGTGCGCCTACGCCATTTCGAGTATCAAAGAGTTAAAAACGGAGCATTTCGGCCCCGTTCTGCACATTGTCCGCTACACTGCAGAGAAGCTGGACGAGGTGATTGATGAAATTAATGCGACGGGGTATGGACTTACCCTGGGTATTCACAGCCGCAGTGAATCAACAGCAGCGTATATAGAGCGGCGGGTGAAAGTGGGCAATACCTATGTCAACCGTAACCAGATTGGTGCCGTTGTTGGTGTTCAGCCATTCGGTGGCCGTGGCCTGTCAGGCACTGGCCCAAAAGCCGGAGGCCCCCATTATCTGCTGCGGTTCGCAACCGAGAGAACCCGCACAGTCAATACGACGGCGGTGGGTGGTAACGCTTCCTTGTTGTCACTTGGGATCGAAAAGGTTTAAGGGGCGCTTTGCTCATCAGGCAGTGCGGAATGAAAACTGAACGACAGGAGGAAGTATTGAGGTTGGGAGGTCGGCGTTAAAGGCATTGGCGCCTTATTGAGTGAGTAGGATAGGGAGTTAAAAAAACAAAGGGTGCGACTACCGGATTCAGCATGGTAAACGCGCTAAACGGTCGGAGCTGGTTCCGTCCTATTTGAACTGGAGGAGTTTCATGGCTATTGGTGTTTGGATAAGTCTATTTCTTTATTTTGCGCTCATGATCGCCATTGGCGTTTATGCGATGCGCAGAGCTACGTCTTCATCCGAGGATTACATGTTGGGTGGGCGAGCGCTCAGTCCGAAAGTAGCGGCCCTCTCGGCCGGCGCTTCGGACATGAGTGGCTGGTTGCTTCTGGGCTTGCCCGGGGCGCTGTTTGCATCGGGCCTGGGTTCGGCCTGGATCGGTATCGGCCTTCTTGTGGGCGCGTTCTTCAACTGGACACTCGTTGCGCCACGCTTGCGTGAACAGACGGTTCACTATGGTAACGCCATTACGATTCCGGCCTTTCTGGCAAACCGGTTTCCAACGCAGGCGCTTTCCCTGCGTACCGTGTCGGCCGTCGTAATCGTCATTTTCTTTGCAGTTTACACGGCGTCCGGTCTGGTTGCAGGCGGCAAACTGTTTGAAAGCGCGTTTGCCGGAATCTTCAATTTTGGTGGCCTGAGCGATTATGCCGTGGGTATCACCATCACCCTCGGTGTGGTTCTGGCCTATACCGTTGTCGGCGGCTTCCTGGCCGTGAGCATGACGGACTTTGTCCAGGGCTGCATCATGATGTTCGCACTGATCATCATGCCGGCGGTTGTGCTCTTTGGCGAAGGGGGCGGCGGTTACGCCCAGGCGTCACAGACATTGAACGAAGTCGATCCCACGCTACTGTCGTGGACGGAGGGACTGACCTTGATAGGCTGGCTGTCTGCGGTTACCTGGGGTCTGGGCTATTTCGGCCAGCCGCACATTATCGTGCGCTTCATGGCGATCCGCACACTGAAAGACGTACCTATTGCCCGTAATATTGGTATGGGCTGGATGACCATCTCCCTGATTGGTGCAGTCTCGCTGGGTGTGTTTGGCCGGGCCTATGCCATTCGTAATGGTATGGATATAGAAGATCCGGAAACGATCTTTATCATTCTGTCGGACCTGCTGTTCCATCCCCTGATCACCGGCTTCCTCTATGCCGCTCTGCTGGCTGCGGTCATGAGCACCATCTCCAGCCAGCTGCTGGTGTCCTCATCGTCACTGACGGAAGACTTCTACCGCCTGTTCCTGCGCAAGGAAGCGGGCGACAAGGAATGTGTATTCGTTGGTCGGATCTGTGTGGTGCTGGTTGGTCTGGTTGCCGCGGTGATCGCTTCGGACCCGAATTCCCAGGTTCTGGCACTGGTCAGTAACGCCTGGGCCGGCTTTGGCTCCGCGTTTGGTCCGCTGATTCTGCTGTCGCTGATGTGGCCGCGTACCAACGGTGCCGGCGCTATCGCGGGCATGGTTGCGGGTGCAGCCACGGTTATCGTCTGGATCTCGCTGGGCTGGAACGGTGAGTTCATGGGTGGTCCTGGCGTGTACGAGATCATTCCCGGCTTCATCGTCGCCTGGATTGCCATCATGGTGGTGAGCCTTGCCACAGAAGATGCCGGCGAGTATCAGCACATTACCCGGTAAAAAAGAGCGTTTACAAAGCTCTGAGTAATGAAAGGGGTCCCTTCGGGGACCCCTTTTGTGTTGGAGGGCATGCCTGATTGAGGGGCTGGGCCCGCCGCGGGGCACCTTTTCTTCTGGTAAAAAGAACTCGCTGCGCTCAGACACCTTTTTCCCGGCAGAAAAGGCACCCCACACCGGCCCCGATCCAACCACAGAGGTTTATCTTTCACGAACAAAAAACGCCAGCCTTCAGGGCTGGCGTTCTCATGGAGCTACCTTTCTACCTTGTAGGCCAGAAGGTCAGCGCTTAAGCAACGTTCGCTTCAGACGCCTTGCTGGTGTACTTCTCCATCTGGTCGAAGTTGAGATACTTGTAGATCTCTTTCGACATGCTGTTCAGGTCCTTGGCATACTCCATGTACTCCTCCGCGGAGGGGAGTTTGCCCAGTACCGCACCCACTGCCGCCAGTTCCGCGGAAGTCAGGTACACATTGGCACCATCGCCAAGGCGGTTGGGGAAGTTACGGGTGGAGGTGGACAGCACCGTGCTCTTGGCGGCAACCCGTGCCTGGTTACCCATGCACAGGGAGCAACCCGGCATCTCGGTGCGTACACCGGCGGTGCCGTAGATGTTGAAGTAACCTTCTTCCATCAGCTGGGCCTGGTCCATCTTGGTGGGAGGTGACATCCACAGACGGGTTTTCAGGGGCTCCTTGTTCTGTGCCAGCAGTTTACCGGCGGCACGGAAGTGGCCGATGTTGGTCATGCAGGAACCGATGAATACCTCGTCTACCTTGTCGCCGGCGACTTCAGACAGGGTGCGGGCATCGTCCGGATCGTTCGGGCAGCACACGATAGGCTCTTTGATCTCGGCGAGATCAATTTCCACCACGTGGGCGTACTCAGCATCCTTATCGGCACGCATCAGCTTGGGATCGGCAATCCACTCTTCCATTTGCTGGGCACGGCGCTCCAGAGTGCGCGGGTCGCCATAGCCTTCGGCAATCATCCACCGCAGCATGGTGATGTTTGAGCGCAGGTACTCGGCTACGGACTCTTCAGACAGGTTGATGGTACAACCTGCTGCAGAGCGCTCAGCGGATGCGTCAGACAGCTCGAACGCCTGTTCAACGGTCAGGTGCTCAAGGCCTTCGATTTCCAGGATACGACCGGAGAATTCGTTGATCTTGCCTTTCTTTTCAACGGTCAGCATGCCTTGCTTGATGCCGTACAGCGGAATGGCGTGTACCAGGTCGCGCAGGGTGATACCCGGCTGCATCTCACCCTTGAAGCGAACCAGAACCGACTCCGGCATGTCCAGCGGCATAACGCCGGTGGCAGCAGCGAAGGCAACCAGACCGGAACCGGCGGGGAAGGAGATGCCCATGGGGAAACGGGTGTGGGAGTCACCACCGGTGCCCACGGTGTCCGGCAGCAGCATGCGGTTCAGCCAGGAGTGGATGATGCCGTCGCCCGGACGTAGGGAAACGCCGCCGCGGGTACGGATAAAGTCCGGCATGGTGTGCTGCATTTCAACGTCAACCGGCTTCGGATAAGCGGCAGTGTGACAGAAGGACTGCATGACCAGATCCGCCTGGAAGCCCAGGCACGCCAGGTCTTTCAGTTCGTCGCGGGTCATCGGGCCAGTGGTGTCCTGGGAGCCGACGGTGGTCATGTGCGGTTCGCAGTAGGTACCGGGGCGAACGCCCTTGCCTTCGTCCAGGCCGCAGGCCTTGCCGACCATCTTCTGGCCCAGGGTGAAGCCCTTGGTGCCTTCTTCGGGGTCGTTGGGCAGGCGGAAGATGTCAGTAGCGCCCATGCCCAGCGCTGTGCGGGCCTTGTTGGTCAGGCCGCGGCCGATGATCAGCGGGATACGGCCACCAGCCTGCACCTCATCCAGGATTACGTCGGATTTGAACCCGAACTCGGAGATGGTCTCGCCGGCTTCGTTGAGAATCTTGCCTTCGTAGGGGCGAATTTCGATGACGTCGCCCATGTTCATGTCGTCGACCGGCGCTTCGAAAACCAGGGCGCCGGCGTCTTCCATGGTGTTGAAGAAGATCGGGGCAACCTTGTTACCGATACAGACACCGCCAGCGCGCTTGTTGGGTACGCCCGGGATATCGTCACCGAAGAACCACAGAACCGAGTTGGTGGCAGACTTCCGTGAAGAACCGGTACCCACAACATCACCCACAAAGGCAACGGGAAGGCCCTTGGACTTGATTTCGTCAATCTGGCTCATGGGGCCGGTGACGCCGGGTTCTTCCGGCTTCAGTCCGTCACGCTCCATTTTATAGGCAGCGCGGGCGTGCAGCGGGATATCCGGGCGGGACCAGGCATCCGGGGCAGGGGACAGGTCGTCGGTGTTGGTTTCGCCGGTCACCTTGAACACCACCATTTTGGTGCTCTCGGGAACCTTCTTCTTGTTGGTGAACCACTCGGCGTTGGCCCAGGATTCAACCACAGCCTTGGCGACAGCGTTGCCCGCGTCCATTTTTTCTTTGACATCGTTGAACGCGTCAAACATCAGCAGAGTGTGCTTGAGCTCTTCGCCAGCCAGCTCGGCCAGTTCGCCGTCATCCAGAAGGTCAACCAGAGTGGCGATGTTGTAGCCACCCTGCATCATGCCCAGAAGCTGGACTGCCTTTTTCTTGTCGATCAGAGGAGATGACGCCTCACCTTTGACAATGGCGGACAGGAAAGCGGCTTTCACATAGGCGGCTTCGTCAACGCCTGGCGGGATGCGGTTTTCCAGAAGGTAAACGAGTGTTTCTTCTTCACCGGCCGGGGGATTTTTCAGGAGATCGACCAGTGCAGCGGTCTGCTCGGCGTTCAGAGGCTTGGGCGGAATACCCAGAGCTTCGCGTTCTGCAACGTGTTCACGGTAGGCTTCTAACACGATATGGACCCTCATCAGTTGGAATGTCCCGCGCCGTCAGTGTCTTTGCCCGGCGGGAGTTTTATGGCGAAAAGGCGTTAAGTTGGCGCTGCATTCTATAGGAAAGCCCTTATAAAGTTAAGTTGGACAGAGGTCGGAGAGACCTGTTAACTGCGCTATACTCCCCGGTCGCAAATCACCACTGTAATGACGCCATGAAAGACGCCCTGCAAGAGATTCACGACTTCCTGCCGTGCCGGACTCCACAACGATGGATCGACAACGCCCTGGCCAGCCAGGACCTGATGCTGATCGATCACGCCCACTGCGAAAAAAAGGCAGCCTCCACGGCATTGAGCCTGATGTATCGTTACGTGGATAACACCGACCTGCTGAACAAGATGTCCCGGCTGGCCCGTGAGGAGCTGCGCCATTTCGAACAGGTGCTGGCGATTATGAAGGAGCGCGGCGTGCGCTACGATCACCTCACCCCGGCCCGTTATGCTGCTGGCCTTCGCAAAGAGGTGAGGGCAGAAGATCCGGGGCGGCTGGTGGATGTGCTGATTGTCGGAGCCATTATTGAGGCACGCTCCTGTGAACGCTTTGCCGCTCTCGCGCCGCACCTTGATCAAAAGCTGGCCGATTTCTATAACGGGCTCCTGAAATCCGAAGCCCGCCATTACCGGGACTATCTGCACCTGGCCGAGCAGGCCGCCGGGGGCCCCGTTGATGACCGCATTGCAACTTTCCTGGCCGTCGAAAAGCCGCTGATTGAGTTGCCGGATACGGAGTTCCGGTTTCACAGTGGCCCCGTCTGATTATCACCAATCCGGCATCGGCGGCTCCCGAAGCTGTTTGCACAAGTCTATCCAGCGATCAATGCCGGCACTCCGGTATTTCTGCTTGTGAAGGATGAAGTAGAATGTGCGATCAAATTGGCGTTCCGCAGGAGCTTCAAGCGGCACCAGGCTGCCCCGCCGGAACGCATCCGCAAGGCACACCCTGGACAGGCAGCCAATACCGAGGTTGGCTTCCACGGCGCGTTTGATGGCTTCCGTGTGCTCCAGTTCCAGCAATATGTCGAGGTCTGGAAGCAGGCCATGCATTCCCCTCTCAAAGGTCTGCCTTGTGCCGGAGCCCTGCTCTCGCATCACCCAGGTCGCAGAGCGAAGGTCTGTATCTGACAGTGGGCCCTTGTTGGCAAACGGGTGCTCGGGGGAACAGAAGATCACCAGCTCATCGCTTCGCCAGGGGATGACCTCCAGTTCGGAGGACTGTAGTTCGCCCTCTATCAGTCCGATGTCCAGTTCAAAGTCACTGACCCGCTTGGCAATGGTGCGTGTATTGGCCACTTCAAGGGAGACTTTCGGGTGCGTAGGGGTATTCATGTATTGGGCCATGACGCCGACGGCCAGATAGTTACCTATAGTGAGGGTGGCACCGACTTTGAGGGCACCAACTTCCGTATGTTTACTGAAAGCCTGTTCCAGTTCGCCGGCGCGGGCAAGCAGGGCCTCTACCTTCGGTCGATAGAGCCGGCCCAGTTCGTTAAGCTGTAACCGCTTGCCGACGCGATCGAAGAGCTGGATGTTGAACTGGCTCTCCAGTTCCTTCAGGGCACTGCTGGCGGCTGACTGGGACATGGCGAGAGAGTCCGCGGCGCGGGTAATGTTCTGGAAGTGTGCTGCGGCCAGGAATACTTCAAGCTGACGGAAACTGAACTTCATAATCGATAAACCCGAATAAGGTTATGAAAATATCCCATTTTGTCGATAGGTTACCTGTGGGTTATTATTCACACAATGTTTTTCATTCATCCGCTAACGGCTAAAAACGGGCGATACCATGAGCAACCTTAACAAAGAGCGTGTAACAAGTGTTCGTCACTGGAACGACACCCTCTTCAGCTTCACAACCACCCGTGACCCCGGATTCCGGTTCAAGAATGGCCATTTCACCATGATTGGTCTGGAAACCGATGGCAAGCCGCTGATGCGCGCCTACAGCATCGCCAGTGCCAATTATGAAGAGGAGCTGGAGTTCTTCTCGATCAAGGTGCAGGACGGCCCGTTGACGTCGCGTCTGCAGAAAATCCAGGTTGGCGATGAAATCATGGTGAGCCGCAAGCCGACGGGCACCCTGATCATGGATAACCTGCTGCCGGGCAAAAATCTCTGGCTGATCAGCACCGGAACCGGCCTGGCTCCGTTCATCAGTATCATCAAGGACCCGGAAGTGTATGAAGCCTTCGACAAGGTCATTGTCACTCACGGGGTTCGCTACAAGTCCGAGCTGGCTTATCAGGATGAGATTGAAGAACTGCCCAACAACGAATTCTTCGGTGACATGGTGGAGGGCAAGCTGCTCTATTATCCCACGGTCACCCGTGAGGAATTCCGTAATACCGGCCGCCTAACGGACGCCATGGAAAATGGCAAACTCACCGAAGACCTGGGGCTGCCCGAGTTCGATCTTGAGAATGATCGCTTCATGGTCTGTGGTAGCCCGAGCATGCTGAAAGACACATGCGCCATTCTCAACAATATGGGCTTCAAAGAAGCACGCCATGGTAACCTTGGTCATTATGTGATCGAGAGGGCGTTTGTGGAGCAATGAGGTAACGGCTCCACCCGCACCAACCAGAGGTGGAACGTTTGAAAAAAGCCATGGTGATTCTGGGTGTGGCGCTCCTCGTTGCCGCACTCGCCAGTTCCGGCTATCAGCCTGTGCCTATTGAGCAGAAGCTCATCTCGATTCAGGCCCGGGAGGCGTTGCCAGGCTTTGACGGCATCGAAGACGAACCCGTTGAGGTACAGGCAGCCATTCTGGACCTCGGCAACGATCCCCTGACACTTCTGAAGGCCGAGGCCGCTCTGCTGGCCTATCCTTTGATGGCGCGCGCAGTCCTGCCGCTATACGCCGCTGAACCAGAATTTCAGGAGGTGCTGCGCACGTTCGGTGAGAACGCTTTACCACCCATTCACTACTTCATCCATAATCCCGTCAGCTCTATTGAATGGATGAATCAGGCAGCGCGGCAATACCAGCGTGCCAGGAATTACATTGCTGAGTGGCGCGGGGAAGAGACTGCCCGTCTGGACGATGCCGAGCCGCTCTCTCCCGAAGAGCGCGGCTGGTACGCTATAAACTTCATCCGTAACGAGGGATATGACTTTCTGGGCCAGTTTGTGGTGGACGCAAGCGGGCGGACCCAGTGGGTCCAGACCGAGAGGGTTACCGAGGGCATTGCCCAGTTTTTCACCAGTGGTGTAAGGCAACTGGAGGCGGATTTCCGCACCGGTGAGGATATCTCTGCCAGCGATATTGGCTGGGCTTCGGTGGATGTGCTGGTGTTTGCCAGCGCGGTCAAGGTGGTCCGTGCCGGGAGCACAGCCGCAAAGGCTACCCGGGGGGCCAGGTTTTCAACCCGCTCTGCGGCGCTGGCTGCCCGAATTACCGGTGGTGGGCGCCTGGTCCTGAGCAGTGCCCGGTATGCAAAATGGCCCGTTATTCTGGGGGCAGGGTACCTGGTGGTTACTCATCCCAGCCTGATCAATGATTTTTTTGCCGGTGTGGCGGATGTGCTGGGTGTTTCTCCGGTGCTGATGCAGTTGGCCGGCTGGCTGTTGATTCTTGTTCCGGTCCTGTACATCCTCAGCTGGCTGTTATGGCCCGCAATTGCTGTGCTGCAGGGATTGCTTGCGGCGCTGTACCGATTTTCCGGGCGCAGGCCCGGCTATTGGGACCTCTATTAGGCTCTCTGGGGTTCAGAACTCCGCCACTGTCCGCAGGTGAATATCCCGCTGGGGGAAGGGGATCTGAATACCTGCCTCATGGAGGGCGCGGGTAATAGCGGCGTTGATCTCGTGGGACAGGGGCATGATATCCAGGGGATCGTTCACAAACACCCGCAGTTCGAAATCAATACGGCTATCACCCAGGCCGACGCAGAACACCGCCGGTGCCGGATCATCCACAACCCGCTCGTTGTTCTGGGCCACTTCCGTCAGCAGCTCCTGCACCTGATCCATATCGGAGCCGTAGGCAACACCCACTGGCAAGATAACGCGCGTGATGGAGTCAGAGAGGGTCCAGTTGGTCAGATCCTGGGTCACGAAGGTTTTGTTGGGAATGATCTGCTCCTTGCGATCCCAGTCAACCAGAGTGGTTGCACGAATGCGGATACGCGAGACTGTTCCGGTAATACCCCCGATGGTAACCGTATCTCCCACACGTATGGGGCGCTCGAACAGCAGAATGATGCCGGAGACAAAGTTGGCCACGATTTCCTGAAGGCCAAAACCCAGACCGACACCGAGTGCTGCCACCAGCCACTGCAGCTTGGACCACTGCACTCCGATTACTCCAAGGAAAACCACCACGCCGATAAATACCAGGGTGTAGGTGGTAAGTGTGGTAATGGCATAGCCGGTTCCGGGCTCAAGCTTCATCCGGCTGAGGACCATGACCTCCAGGGTGCCGGGCAGGTTTCGGACCGCAAGTACGGTACCAATACCGACAAACAGTGCCAGCAGCAGGTCTCCCAGAGTAATGGGTAGCGGATCGCCGCCTTCAAGATCGGTGGCGATGGTCCAGAGCGAGATGTTGTCGAACAGCTGCAGGGCTGGAATCAGGCTGGCCCAGAGCAGCCAGAGGCCGGTAATGGCAAGGACGGAAACCAGAATGCGCAGGAGCGCGGTGCTCTGCTGGTTGATATCCTTGAGATCCATTTCAGGCATGTCCAGCGTTTGTGGCACCCCTTCGCCCGAGGATTCTGCGGCTTCCCTGGTTTCGGCGAGCTTGCGTTCCGCCTCGCGGTGCTCCCGCAGGCGCTGCAGGGTCAGGCGACGTTCCCTGACTGAAAGCGCCCGCAGGCCGATGAAAAACAGCATGGCATTGAATGCTATCCAGCAGATGCTGATGAACAGGTTTCGCTCCAGTTCCAGGGCGGTGTAGTGATATCCCAGGAGCGATGCCACCATCAGTACCAGGGGTGAGGCAACCGCCAGTATGTGCAGGAATAACAGCCGCCTGCTCTGTGGTCGGTCGGACCGGACGGCACTCATGATGCGATGCGCGAATGTTGAAAGCGCGATAGATACGGCGGCAAACAGCAACCGCCCGAGACTATCCTCAAATTCGGAACCGCCAGGTGTTGCGGTGGTAGGCATGATAACGGTGATCGGGATGATGACCGCCAGAAGAAACGGAAGCTCCCGACGCAGGGCCCGCAGCGAATCGATATGCCAGTTGAAATGAGTGTCCCCCAGTCCACCCTGACGGGCCACGTTGTGAATCAATGCCAGCAGAAGGGTGACCAGCGCGGCAGTTGCCAGTCCTCCGGACAGAGCGGAAAAAAAGTCGTTGCCCTCCATCAGCAGAAGCGCGGCGATCGCGAACACCAGCACACCGGGCAGTGCCAGCAAGACGCTGTTGGCGAGTGCGTACAGAGTAAAATCGAAGCGATCACGGCCAACATTCCCGACGTACCGGCTGTTGGCCATGAGATTACGCCTGAAAGCGCGACGCTTGATGAGCAGCAGTGCCAGCAGGATCATGAGAAGGGCGACGGGTCCTCCGCGCTCTTCAACCGATTTGCCAATCGCGTCCTTGAGCGGTTCAAGACGCAACTGCGTGGAAAACCAGCCGGCGGCCTCGAAAAGCTCTGTGAGAGTGTCCGCGCCCACAACCGGGGCGCTGGGCAGCCAGAAAAGCCGCTGCTGCAGTAGGGTCTGGTACGCCTCTACTTGCTCCTGCAGGGCAGATACCGTGTTGTAATACTCGTTCAGAGCCTGGATGTGTTCCGTGACCGCCTTGTGCAGTTGCCGTATCAGGCTGGCTCTCTGGCTCCTCAGCTGTTCGCGGGCATCATCGCCGGGGTCGATAACGGCCTCGAACTCCTCCAGCCGAAGCTGTTCCTCGCGCGCTGTCGATAACTGGTTTTCAATGTCACCAATCAGGTCCTCCGCAATGCCCTGCCGTTGTAGCCGTTCAAGCCGTTGTTGCAGGAGGTTCGCGTAGCTACCGGTCAGATTCAGGCCGGCTTTTTCCAGGCGAAGCTCGAAGCTGCTGTATTCGTCTTCAAGTCGGTTGAGAAGTGATTCCGCGTAACTGAGCCGATTGCGGGTGGACTCAACGGCAATAAGTCGTTGGTCCAGAGAGATTCTCAGCGCCTGGATCTGCTGGCGGATATCGGCCGTCTCGGTGTCGGGCAGATCAATCTGTGGTGGTCCTTCGGTACCCGCTTCCAGCTCGGGCTGGACAGCAGGCTTGGCTTCTTCAGGTTCTTCTTTCTCTTCTTTCTCTTCGGTGGCCGTTTCGACACTTTCTTCGCCGGTTTTTTCACCGCCTCCCGGGTCATCCTGCTGGGGGTGGGCCGGCATGGCGGCAAAGCACAGGATAATTGCCAGTATCAGGCCGAGTAACCGAAACCCGCAGGGGGAGCGTGGCCTCTGGTAGATCATGACGTCGCGCTCCTTGCGTCGGGTAGTGAAATCAGGTTTAAGATTAGACTATTCCCACCGGCGGGAGGCTGGCAATGTCACGTGTTAATTATGAATCTCTGTTAATCGGTCTGGTGTTTTTTCTGATTTTGTCCGGTTGCCGGCAAACCAGTGAAACCTCTGCTCTGGATATCGAGCTTACACCGGCCGAGCTGACCTGGGTCGGTGAGCAGGTCTTCCGTAACGAGTGTGCCGGCAGAACAAGCTGTCTGGTTCACTGGAACCAGGGCGAGGCCTTCCCGTCACTGGGAATAGGTCATTTTATCTGGTATCCGACGGGTGTGGACGGACGCTTCGTGGAGAGTTTCCCTGAGCTGATTCGCTTCATGAGGCAGCAATCCATTCCGCTTCCCGAATGGTTGAATGAGCTGGACCCGTTTGATGCACCATGGCCAGACCGTGATGCCTTTATGGCGGCGGATGGCGACAAAGATACCAGTGAAGAGAGTGATGCCACGGTGACCTCGCTGAGGGAGTTTTTGTGGGCCACTCGCGGGATACAGGCGCAATTCATTGTTCGTCGTGCACGAAGCGCACTTGAGCGAGTCCTGGCAGCGGCCCCGGCCTCCAGCAGGGCGACGCTCCGGGAGCATTTAGAGCAATTGATAGCAACGCCCGGCGGAGCCTATGCGGTCATTGATTACGTCAACTTCAAGGGCGAAGGGTTGTCAGCTCAGGAAACCTACCGGGGGCAGGGCTGGGGTCTGCTTCAGGTGCTCCTTGCGATGCCCGAGAATGGCGGACCGGTTCTGGCGGGCTTTCGGGCATCGGCAAGAAACACACTGACACGTCGTGCAGAGCATGCCCCACAAGCCATAGAACGTGAAAAATGGCTACCGGGCTGGCTGGCGAGGATCGAAACTTATCGGGAGCCGGACTAGGAGAGTATCGGGTCAGGGTACATAAAATTGCCTGAAAACTGGTTCATTTGCTGAACTACTTCTATTTTATAGATGAGCGTTCACAAATGCCGGCTCCTGAGCCGCTGGCGGCGCCAGTGCACTGAATCAAGGCGTTGGCCGCACCGCATAGTGGCTTGTTGGTGTTATCGAGGAATGCTCAAGAAAAAACAAATACTATAAATCAATGAGTTAGCGAGTCTGGCTCGCAAATTGCTAAAAGTCAGTTGCTCCTCTAACCAACGGAATTTCGGAGAACCACAATGAAGAATACCAAGTCGATTGCCATCGGCGCAGTCATGCTGTGCGGCTTGTTTTCTGTCTCGGCCGCCTCCGCGGCAACGACGCTCGAGAGCGTCAAGGAAAATGGTCATTTACAGTGCGGTGTGACCAGTGGCCTGCCGGGCTTTTCCCAGCCGGATGACAAGGGTAACTGGACCGGTATCGACGTTGATACCTGTCGGGCGGTTGCCGCTGCGATTTTTGGCGATGCCCAAGCCGTTGAATTCACTCCACTGACCGCAAAGGAGCGTCTGACCGCATTGCAGTCCGGCGAGATCGACATGCTGTCCCGGAACACCACCTGGACGCTGACCCGTGACGCGTCTCTCGGTCTGAACTTCACTGGTACCAACTACTACGATGGCCAGGGTTTCCTGATCAACAAGGATATTGGCGTTGATGACGCTACCCAGCTTAATGGAGCAACCATCTGTATACAGGCGGGCACCACCACCGAGTTGAATCTGTCGGACTACTTCAGGTCCAAAGGTATGGAATACCAGCCCATTGTTTTTGATACCTCGGAGCAGACGGTCCAGGGCTTCGCCGCAGGTCGCTGTGACGTGTTGACCTCTGACCGTTCGCAGCTGGCAGCGCTGCGCTCCAAGCTGAGCGATCCGAGTTCTGCCAAGATCCTGCCGAACACCATCTCCAAGGAGCCGCTGGGGCCTGTAGTGCGTCAGGGTGACGACCAGTGGTTCAACATCGTCAAGTGGGTGCTGTTTGCCCAGATCAACGCAGAAGAGCTGGGCATTACCAGCGACAACGTTGAAGACATGCTGAAATCAGACAACCCTAACGTACAGCGCTTGCTGGGCACCGATGGTGACATGGGCGCCAAGCTGGGACTGCGCGATGATTTCGGTCACCAGATCGTCAAGCTGGTTGGTAACTATGGCGAAATGTATGACCGTAACGTTGGTCCGGACACTCCGCTTGGGCTGGATCGTGGCCTGAATGCGTTGTGGACTGAAGGCGGTATCCTTTACGCGCCTCCACTTCGCTAAACCTGAAAGCGAACAGCGGGCGGTGCGGGTTTTCCGCCTGCCCGCTGTTTTCGTGATTTGTTTCATCGCGGTTCAGCTTTCCGGGAAGCTCCATGAAAAAACAGACTGTTGATTCAAGACCGGCAGGGCCCAAGCCCTGGTACGATCCTCGAATACGTTCCATCTTTTTTCAGTTTATCGCCATTGCCCTTGTTTTCTGGGGCGGCTGGACGCTGGTCGATAACACCCTTTCGAATATGGAAAGCCGGGGCATCAGTACCGGCTTTGGCTTTCTGGATGAGACCGCAGGCTTCGGCATCATCATGTCTCTGGTACCTTATGACGCCACCATGACCTATGGCCGGACCTTTCTTGTAGGTCTCATGAATACATTGCTGGTTTCGGCAATGGGCATTGTAGCGGCCACGATTCTCGGTTTTATTATTGGCGTGGCACGATTATCCAGCAACTGGCTTGTAGCCAAGCTCGCGCTGGTATACATCGAGGTTATTCGCAACATCCCACTGCTCCTGCAGATCTTTTTCTGGTATTTCGCTGTTCTTGGCAGCTTGCCTTCGCCACGGCAAAGCGTAGAGGTGGCTGACAGCTTTTTCCTGAACAATCGGGGGCTCTATCTACCGGAGCCAATGCCGCAGGAAGGTTTTGGCCTGGTTTGGGGCGCTGTCATTGCGGCCATAGTCGTGGTAATCGGTCTGCGTGCCTGGGCAAAGAAACGCCAGCTTGCAACCGGCCAGATATTCCCCACCTTCAAAGTGGGCGTCGCCATTCTGGTGATTCTGCCCACGGTGGGTTACCTGGCCGCCGGCGCACCCCTCGAGTGGGAGTTCCCCGCACTTAAAGGCTTCAACTTCGGTGGTGGCATCACCATCATTCCTGAGCTGGCGGCCCTGTGGATTGCGCTGTCTCTTTACACCGCAAGTTTTATTGCCGAGATCGTACGTTCCGGCATTCTGTCGGTCAGTAAAGGGCAGACTGAGGCAGCCAAGGCCCTCGGGATACCTAACAGCCTGACTCTGCGCCTGGTGGTGATCCCCCAGGCAATGCGGGTGATTATCCCCCCGCTTACGAGTCAATACCTGAACCTGACCAAGAACTCCTCGCTGGCGACTGCAATCGGCTATCCCGACCTGGTCGCGGTGTTCATGGGCACAACCCTGAACCAGACTGGCCAGGCGGTGGAAGTGGTGGCCATCACCATGGCGGTGTATCTCACCATCAGTCTGGCAATTTCCCTGTTCATGAACATCTATAACAGGGCTGCGGCGATTAAGGAGCGATGATGGCTGAGCCAATGTTAAAACCACCGAAAAGCGCAATCAGCCCCATAACCTGGGTGCGCCAGAATCTGTTCTCAGGCTGGTACAACACCCTGCTGACACTGGTTGTCGGCTATCTTTTGGTAATTGGCGTGGGGCCCGTTTTCAGCTGGCTGTTTTTTGACGCCACTTTCCTTGGCAGCGGGCCGAGTGACTGTACCGGCACAGGTGCCTGTTGGCTGTTCATCAGTGAACGGCTGAACTTCTTCATCTACGGATTTTACCCCGATGATCTGCAGTGGCGGGTAGATGTGATGTTCGGTCTGCTGGCACTGTCCTTTGTGCCGCAGTTCATTGAGCGTTTTCCCGGTCGCAAGTGGTTTGGTCTGTTTGGCCTGACCGGCCTGCCGGTTGTGGGCTACTTTCTGGTTCCTGGCGGCAACTTCGGGCTGGAAGTGGTGGAAAGCAGCAAGTGGGGCGGCCTGATGTTGACCCTGATCCTTGCCTACATCGGCATTCTTGCCTCGCTGCCCATTGGCATAGTGCTGGCGCTTGGCCGGCGGTCGGAGATGCCGATTATCCGCGGCATCTGCGTGGTGTTTATTGAAGTCTGGAGGGCTGTGCCGCTTATAACGGTACTGTTCATGGCGTCGGTCATGCTGCCGCTGTTCCTGCCGGATGGCATGAATTTCGAAAAGCTGATGCGGGCGCTGATCGGTATCACGCTCTGGCAGTCTGCCTACATGGCGGAGGTCATCCGTGGTGGCCTGCAGGCGATCCCCAGAGGGCAGTATGAAGCGGCGGATGCACTTGGGCTTGGCTACTGGAAGAAAACCGGGCTGATCATTCTGCCGCAGGCACTGAAAATGGTTATCCCGGGCATCGTTAACACCTTCATATCGCTTTTCAAGGACACCACGCTGGTGCTTATCATCGGCCTGTTCGACATTCTCGGTACCGTGCAGTCGACGATAACGGACCCCGCCTGGCAGAACGTTGCGATAGAAGGTTACGTGTTCGTGGCTTTCTGTTTCTGGGTCTTCTGCTTCGGCATCTCCCGCTACAGCCAGAACCTTGAACGCAAACTAGACACCGGTCACAGGACCTGATGGGCACCATTATGACAGAACAAACCCAGGCAACTGATCCAAAAAAACCGGTCCCGAGTCAGACTGAAAACAAGCCTGACATCATCCGGGTCGAGGGCATGAATAAATGGTACGGGGACTTCCACGTACTCAAGGATCTGAACCTTAATGTCCGGCAGGGCGAACGGATCGTCATCTGTGGCCCATCCGGGTCCGGGAAGTCGACGTTCATCCGTTGCATCAACCGGCTGGAGGAGCATCAGCAGGGCAAGATCATCGTCGATAACATCGAACTCACGGATGATATCCGCAATATCGATACGGTACGTCGTGAGGTCGGCATGGTGTTCCAGCACTTCAACCTGTTCCCGCACCTGACGGTACTGGAGAACTGCTGCCTGTCGCCGATCTGGGTTCGCAAAACTCCCAGAAAAGCGGCTGAGGAGGCGGCCATGGAATATCTTGAGCGGGTCAAGATTCCGGACCAGGCCAACAAGTTCCCCGGCCAGCTTTCCGGCGGTCAGCAGCAGCGTGTTGCCATTGCCCGGGCACTGTGCATGAAGCCGAAAATCATGCTGTTTGATGAGCCTACATCGGCGCTGGATCCTGAAATGATCAAGGAAGTGCTGGACGTGATGATCGAACTTGCTGGCAGCGGCATGACCATGATCTGTGTGACCCATGAGATGGGCTTCGCCAAAACCGTGGCAGACCGGGTGATTTTCATGGATGGTGGTGAGATTGTGGAAGAAGCGCCGCCTCACGAATTTTTCACCAATCCACAAGAGCCCCGGACCCAGAAGTTTCTGGAACAGATTCTCCAGCACTGACAGCGGACATACTGGTCAAGCCGATCGGCCTGACCGGTGCCTCACAGAGGCTGCTTTTTCAGGATCGGATCCTGGTCGGGGCCGGTTTCGAGCCACCAGACATTGTCTCCCCAGTCCCCAAGTACAATCCGCGTTGCCGGCTCGCCGCCGACCTCCAGCTGATGAACGGCCGGGCGATGGGTGTGGCCATGTATCAGGCGCCGGACGCCGTGAGTCTCCATTTCCCTCACCACCTCATCCGGGGTTACATCCATGATGAACTCTTCCTTGCCCTTGTTCTTGGCCATGCTGATTTCCCGCAGCTGGCGGGCCATCTGCTGGCGCTCTGCCAGCGGGCGCTGAAGGATCATCCGCTGCCATTGCGGATTGCGCATATTGGCGCGGAATTTCTGGTATTCCACATCGGCAGTGCACAGGCTATCGCCGTGCATGAGCAGGGTGAGGGTACCATACAGGTCCACCACCGTGGGGTCGTCCAGCAGGGTGGCGCCGATACGGTTGCAGTAGTCTTCGCCAATCAGGAAATCCCGGTTGCCGTGCATCAGAAACAGTTCTGTGCCGCTATCGCTGACTGCCCGCAGGGCTTTGGCCACCTGCTCCTGTAAGGGTGTGTGCTCATCGTCACCAATCCACGCCTCGAAAAAGTCTCCGAGAATGTAGAGCTTTTCTGCACCCAGTGCCTTCTGGTCCAGGAAAGCCAGGAACGCGTCGGTGATATCCGGTCGGGACTCTTCCAGGTGCAGATCCGAGATAAACAGCGTGGTCACGCCGCGCCTCCGTCCTCTACAACCTCGGCTTTTTCAATCACCACGTCTTCGGCGGGAACGTCCTGGTGGCCGGAACGCATGGTGGTGCGGACGGAGCGAATGGCATTGACGGTATCCATGCCTTCGGCAACCTTACCGAACACACAGTAGCCCCAGCCTTCGGCGTTTTCGGCGGTATGATCGAGGAAGCCGTTGTTCTCGACATTAATAAAGAACTGCGCGGTGGCGGAGTGTGGGTCCATAGTGCGGGCCATGGCCACAGTACCCTGCATGTTGCTAAGGCCGTTATTGGCCTCGTTGCGGATCGGTTTGCCGGATTTACGCGGATTCATTCCCGGCTCGAAACCACCGCCCTGGATCATGAAATTGGGAATCACACGGTGAAAAATAAGACCGTCGTAGAAGCCATCGCGAACATACTGCTCAAAGTTTTTGGCAGTCTCCGGGGCGTTGTCGTAGTCCAGTTCCAGTTTGATATCACCGTGGGATGTTTTCAGCAGAATCATCAGGGTTTCCTGTTCAAATGGGTATAAAAAGCAACGTTGGGCTTATTGTACTGAAGAGTTTGTACGCGTGCATGAGTTAGGCAATGATTTGTGAGTATAATACGCGGTTTCAGACCCACACCCTATGATTGAGATTGTATGAGCGCCGAGTCAAAGAAAGCCCATAACTTCATCCAGAGCCTGATCGAGGACGCCATTGCCAAAGGCGAGCACACAGGCAAGGTGGTGACACGGTTTCCGCCGGAGCCCAACGGTTACCTGCACATCGGTCACGCCAAGTCGATCTGCCTGAATTTCGGCATTGCCGAAACGTTTGACGGTGTATGCACTTTGCGGTTTGACGATACCAACCCGGAGAAGGAATCCCAGGAGTACATCGACGCCATCAAGCAGGATGTTCATTGGCTGGGCTATGAATGGGCCGGTGAGGTGCGTTATGCCTCCGATTATTTTGACGCCATATACGACTTCGCCGTTGAGCTTATTGAGCGTGGCAAGGCCTATGTGTGCGCGCTGACGGCCGACCAGATGGCTGAATATCGCGGCACCCTGAAAGAGCCGGGACAGAATAGCCCCTATCGTGAACGCCCGGTGGAAGAAAACCTGCAGCTGTTCCGCGATATGCGCGACGGCAAGTACCAGAACGGCAAGGTGGTACTGCGCGCCAAAATTGATATGGCGTCTCCGAATATCAATCTACGTGACCCGATCCTTTACCGGATTCGCTACGCTGACCATCACCAGACCGGTGACAAGTGGTGCATCTACCCGATGTACGACTTCACCCACCCGATTTCCGACGCCATGGAGGGGATTACCCACTCACTGTGCACCCTGGAATTTGAGGATCATCGCCCGCTTTACGACTGGGTTCTGGAAAACATCTCCGCTCCCTGCCAGCCGCGCCAGATCGAATTCGCGCGGCTGAATCTGAACTACACCATTACCAGCAAGCGCAAACTCAAGCGGCTGGTGGACGAGGGTTTCGTGGACGGCTGGAACGACCCCCGCATGCCCACTATTTCCGGCCTGCGCCGGCGCGGCTATACTCCCGAATCCATTCGCACCTTCTGCGACATGATCGGTGTCAACAAAGCCGGTGGCACGGTCGACATGGGTATGCTGGAACACGCCATTCGCGAAGACCTGAACACCCGCGCACCCCGCGCCATGTGCGTAATGCGCCCGCTGAAAGTGACACTGACCAATTACCCGGAAGACAGGACCGAAACCCTGGTACTGCCGGTACATCCCCAGAACCCGGACATGGGCGAGCGGGAAGTGACCTGGAGCCAGACCCTCTACATCGATCTGGAAGACTTCGCCGAAGAGCCACCACGGAAGTGGAAGCGTCTGGCTCCTGACCAGGCGGTTCGCCTGCGCGGCGGTTATGTGATGACCTGTCGTGAGGTCATTCGTGACGAGGCTGGTGAGGTCGTTGAACTTAAATGCGAGTACGACCCGAGCACTTTGGGTGTAAATCCCGAAGGCTACAAACCTAATGGCGTCGTTCACTGGGTGTCAGCGACAGATAGCGTTGAGACGGATATTAACCAGTACGACCGGTTGTTTAACCACGAGTCGCCGGACAGTGACAAAGAGACCGATTTTGTAGACTCGATCAATCCGGAATCTCTGGTGGTCCTAAAGGGCGCCAGGGTAGAGAAGAGCTTGGCCCAGCCCCGTACTGACCTGCCGTATCAGTTTGAGCGCGAGGGCTACTTCTTCTGTGACCAGGAACTGACCGGCGCAGCTGGCCGCCCGGTATTCAACCGAACGGTGACTCTTCGCGATTCCTGGGGAAAGGGCAAATAGCAACTAGAGGCATGAAAAAGTCGGGGGAGCGGCCTGGCGGCGACCTGCACCAATACTCAATAAATCGGACAAACAACGAGCATCAAGTGATTAGAATCTACAACACCCTTAGTCAGAAGAAGGAAGAGTTCCAGCCGATCGAGCCAGGAAAGGTTCGCATGTACGTGTGTGGCATGACGGTGTACGACTATTGCCATCTGGGGCATGCGAGGGTGTTGGTGGCCTTTGATGTAATCACGCGGTATCTTCGTCACAGTGGATACGATGTTCACTACGTGCGCAACATCACCGACATAGACGACAAGATCCTCCGTCGCGCTGATGAGAACGGTGAAGTTTATAGCGATCTCACCAGGCGCATGATCAAGGCCATGCACGAGGATGAGGCCAAACTGGGCGTTCTGTCGCCGACAGAAGAGCCCTGTGCAACCGACTACATCAATGACATTGTGGCGATGATCCACAAGCTGGTCACCAGCGGTCACGCCTATGCCGCGGATAACGGTGATGTGTACTTTTCTGTGGAGTCATACCCGGACTACGGAAAGCTCAGCAAGAAAAAGCTTGAGGATCTGGTGGCCGGTGCCCGGGTGGATGTCCAGGAGGCCAAGCGCAGCCCTGCCGACTTTGTGCTCTGGAAAGCCGCAAAGCCGGGTGAGGTGAGCTGGCCATCGCCCTGGGGTGACGGCAGGCCCGGGTGGCACATTGAGTGCTCAGCGATGTCCAACCGATGCCTGGGAGAGACCTTTGATATCCACGGTGGCGGGCCGGACCTTCTGTTCCCCCACCATGAGAACGAAATTGCCCAGTCCGAGTGTGCCAACGGCCACACCTTTGTGAACACCTGGATGCACGCCGGTGCTATTCGTGTGAACAAGGAAAAAATGTCCAAGTCCCTGGGCAACTTCTTTACCATCCGGGAAATCTTCGAAAAATACGCGCCGGAAGTGGTGCGTTATTTCCTGGTTTCCAGCCATTACCGCAGCCAGGTGGATTACTCGGAAGAGAACCTGGCAGAAGCGGGACACACCCTGGCCAGGTTTTACCACGCCCTGCGGGGCCTTGTGCCAGCCAAGGATGTGGCGGAAACCGAACATGACCGCCACTTTGCCGAGGCCATGGACGATGATTTCAATACCGCAGGCGCCATCGCGGTGCTTCACGCCGTTGTTAACGAGATCAATCAGTACCGCCGCGACGGTCATGATGACAGGGCGGCTGAGGGCGCTGCGGTGCTGGTGCGGCTCGGGCGCATTCTTGGGCTGCTACAGCAGGATCCGGAAGCATTCTTCCAGGCTGATATTGGCGGTGAGTTCAGTGCAGACGATATCGAAGCCATGATCCAGGCCCGGGCTGACGCGCGGAAACAGAAGGATTTTGCCGAAGCAGACCGTATCCGTGACCAACTGGCGGATAACGGCATTATTCTTGACGACAGCCGCGAGGGAACCAGCTGGCGCCGGGGATAAGTCTAACCAAAAGTCGGGTTGAAGGCACGGGAATGACCTTGTAGGGAAAATCCCGTACAATGTTGCCCTCGATTTATAACGGCCCTTGCACAGAAACCTGTTGAAAGGGCGGGGAATACAGTAACTCACTGAGGCAAACAACGATGACAGAACGCGTACAAATCGGCGGCCTTCAGGTCGCGAAGAACCTGTTCGATTTCGTTAATAATGAGGCGATCCCGGGCACCGGTGTTGATTCTGACAAATTCTGGTCCGAGTTCGACAAGATTGTTCATGACCTGGCACCCCGTAATAAAGAGCTGCTCGCCAAGCGCGATGCCATCCAGGAAAAAATGGATGCATGGAATCGCGACCACAAAGGCCAGAAACTCGACATGACCGAGTACAGGTCTTTCCTCAAAGACATCGGTTATCTGGTAGACGAGCCCGGCGACTTCACGATTTCTACTTCGAACGTGGATCCTGAGGTGGCTACCATGGCCGGCCCCCAGCTGGTGGTTCCGGTAATGAATGCCCGTTTCGCGCTGAACGCTGCCAATGCCCGCTGGGGCAGCCTTTATGACGCGCTCTATGGCACCGATGCCATTTCCGAGGAAGACGGTGCCGAGAAAGGCCGTGGCTATAATCCGGTACGTGGCGCCAAGGTTATCGAGTTCGCCCGCGACCTGCTGGACAGCTCCGCGCCGCTGGCCTCTGGCACCCACAAGGATGCGGTCCTTTATGCTGTTGCGGATGGCAAGCTGGTGGTCAAGCTGCAGAATGGCGAGTCCACTGGCCTGAAAGACGAGGCCGGTTTTGTCGGTTACACCGGTGCTGCTGATGCGCCCACCGGCGTGCTGCTGGTCAAGAACGGTATGCACTTTGAGATTCAGATCGACGCCAGCCACCCGATCGGCAAGGACGACGGTGCTCACGTCAAGGATGTGTTGATGGAGTCCGCGCTGACCACCATTATGGACTGTGAAGACTCCGTTGCCGCCGTTGATGCGGACGACAAGGCGTTGGCTTGCCGCAACTGGCTGGGCCTTATGAAGGGCAATCTGGAAGAGACCTTCGAGAAAGGCGGTCAGCAGATGACCCGCAAGATGCACGAAGACCGGGCCTACACCAAACCGGGCGGCGGTGAGCTGGTGCTGAAAGGCCGCAGCCTGATGTTCGTGCGCAACGTTGGTCACCTGATGACGAACCCGGCGATCCTGTTGAACGACGGTAGCGAAGTGCCTGAAGGACTGATGGACGGCCTGTTGACCTCGCTGATTGCGATTCATGACCTGAAAGGCACCGGCAAGCTTCAGAACAGCACTGCCGGTTCGGTGTACATCGTCAAGCCGAAAATGCACGGTCCGGAAGAAGTGGCGTTCACCAACGAGTTTTTCGGGCGCGTGGAAGATGCTCTCGGCCTGCCTGCTTTCACCCTGAAAGTTGGCATCATGGACGAGGAGCGCCGCACAACCGTTAACCTCAAGTCCTGTATCCATGCCGCCAAGGAACGCGCCGTGTTCATTAACACCGGCTTCCTGGACCGCACCGGTGACGAAATCCACACCTCCATGGAGCTGGGACCGTTCATGCGCAAGGGCGCAATGAAGCAGGCGACCTGGATCCAGGCCTATGAACAGTGGAACGTGGACATTGGCCTGGAAACCGGTTTCCGTGGCGTAGCCCAGATCGGTAAAGGCATGTGGGCCATGCCGGACCTGATGGCGGGCATGCTGGAGGCCAAGATTGGCCACCCGAAAGCCGGCGCAAACACCGCCTGGGTGCCATCACCGACCGCAGCGACACTGCACGCCACCCATTATCACCAGGTCAGCGTTGCCGATATCCAGAAAGAACTGGAAAGCCGCCCCCGTGCCAACCTGGATGACATCCTGACCGTTCCGGTCATGGACGATCCCAAGTCCCTGTCAGCCGAAGAAATCCAGCAGGAGCTGGACAACAATGCCCAGGGTATCCTCGGGTACGTGGTGCGCTGGATCGACAGCGGTGTCGGCTGCTCCAAAGTGCCGGACATCAATGATGTAGGCCTGATGGAAGACCGTGCCACACTGCGTATCGCCTCACAGCTGCTGACCAACTGGCTCTACCATGGTATCTGCAGTGAAGAGCAGATCCACGAAACCATGAAGCGCATGGCCGCCGTGGTCGATCGCCAGAATGCCAACGATCCGTCCTACCGCGCCATGGCGCCGGAGTTTGACGGTAGCATTGCGTTCCAGGCAGCCATGGATCTGGTGCTGAAGGGTCGCGAGCAGCCGAATGGTTATACCGAGCCGTTGCTGCACGCGTATCGTCTGAAGGCGAAAGAGAAGTACGGTCAGTAATCGCCCGGCCACAAAAAAACCCCGCGATTGCGGGGTTTTTTGTGGCCGGTGCTTTTTGCAGTGGTTCGATTTTTTTGGTCACCGACCACTCGCGCCTGATCCGACAGCCGGTCTCAATCCTTATGCAATTCATTCGCCGCATAAAGCGTATTCTGCAGCAACGTGGCAATCGTCATCGGCCCCACGCCACCTGGAACCGGCGTGATATAAGCTGCCCGTTCTGAAGCGGTCGCAAAATCCACATCTCCTCGCAACTTGCCGTCTTCCATGCGGTTGATGCCCACATCAATCACCGTCGCCCCGGGCTTGACCCACTCGCCTTTGATCAGCCCTGGCCTGCCAACTGCAGCGATCAGTATGTCGGCTTCACTGACGAATTTTTCCAGGTTATCAGTAAAACGGTGGCATACCGTCACCGTTGCGCCTTTTAGCAGCAGTTCCATGGTCATGGGGCGGCCAACGATATTGGATGCCCCCACTATAACCGCGTGCTGGCCTTTGTAAGGGGTGCCAATGCTGTCCAGCAGGGTGATGACGCCGGCAGGTGTGCAGGGCCTCAGGGCGGGCTTGCGCTGCACCAGGCGGCCGATGTTGTAGGGATGGAACCCGTCCACATCCTTGTCCGGGCGTATCTTCAGCAGAATGGGGTCTGCATCCATGTGTGCCGGCAGCGGAAGCTGTACCAGAATACCGTCTATGTCAGGGTTCGCATTGAGCTCGTCCACCAGTGCTTCCAATGCCACCTGGGACGTGTCTTCCGGCAGGTCGTAAGAAAGCGACATGATACCTGCCTCATCGCAGGCCCTGCGCTTGTTGCCCACATAAACCTGAGAGGCAGGGTCGCTGCCGACCAGCACCACCGCCAGTCCCGGGGCACGGAGTCCCTGCTGTTTACGGGCTTCTGTCCCCGCCGCGACTTGCTGGCGCACGGCGGCGGCGATTTCTTTTCCATTAATCAGTTTGGCGCTCATGTCATTGTCTTGTCGGTTGTGCGAAAATAAAGGCGTCGCATTGTCTCATGCTTGGGGGCTGCCGCCAATCGGTGGGCGAAAAGCCCAATTGCGTGTTGACGGATCGGTTCGGCGCGGGTAATATGCGCGCCAACTTTGCTGAGGTTTCTGTTGTTCAGTTTAGACGGGGTATAGCGCAGTCTGGTAGCGCGCCTGCTTTGGGAGCAGGATGTCGGGAGTTCGAATCTCTCTACCCCGACCACTTTCTGAATGTTCAGGTGGGCGAACGGTTCATGCGCCCGTAGCTCAGCTGGATAGAGCATCGGCCTTCTAAGCCGGTGGCCGCAGGTTCGAGTCCTGCCGGGCGCGCCATGCCGCAGACGGTCTGATCCGTCCCGGAGACACCGAATCAGCAAAGTTATGTGGAGTATTGGTCGGGCTTGCCCGGCGATAGTCTGGATGTGGTGGACGTAGCTCAGTTGGTAGAGCTCAGGATTGTGACTCCTGCGGTCGAGGGTTCGATCCCCTTCGTCCACCCCAATTTTTTCCCTTGTGATTCACGGTTGATTTCCGCTGTTGCGGAGTTCTACGCTTGTGTTCAAGCCTGTGGATTCGCGCATCCTGTGCGAGCGTGGCGGAACTGGTAGACGCGCTGGATTTAGGTTCCAGTGGGGCAACCCGTGAGAGTTCGAGTCTCTCCGCTCGCACCATTTTATCCTCTTGGTTCTTTCCCCTTTTTTCAGATCTGATCTGTCTGTCATCCTCTGTCGCAAAAGAGCCTTTATCAGGTGATTCTCTCGACATGGTAAACCGTGATAAACTAGCTGCTTTTAAATTTACGTCCTTTTCCGGGAATTCGCCCTGAACAGGACTTTTGGTTTTACTTTCATTCACATACCGAACCTGTAATTTGAGGATCTTCCATGCAAGTGTCTGTTGAAACGACCTCCAACATCGAACGTCGGATGACGATTGGTGTGCCCGCCCAGGAAATCGACCAGGCGGTCCAGAAGCGCCTGCAGGAAACCGCACGCACAGTCAAGATGAACGGTTTCCGTCCGGGCAAGGTGCCCATGAGTGTGGTGAAGCGTCGTTTTGGTGACAGCGTCCGTCAGGAAATTGTCGGCGAGGTCATGCGTGATAACTACATCAAGGCACTACAGGAGCAGGACATCAATCCGGCGGGCTGGCCCAAGTTTGAGCCGAAAACCATGGAAGAGGGTAAAGACCTCGAATTCGTGGCCGTTTTTGAGGTGTTGCCGGAAGTGGAGCTGGGTGATTTCAGCAAGATCTCCGTTGAAAAGCCTAAGGCCGAGATTACCGACAAAGACGTCGACAACATGATTGACAACCTGCGCCGCCAGCAGGCCACCATGAAATCCGTCAAGCGCAAGTCCAAGAACAAGGACGTGGTGCTGATCGACTTCAAAGGCTTTGTGGACGGTGAGGAGTTCGAAGGTGGCGCCGCAGAGAACCACAAGCTGACTCTGGGTTCCGGCCAGATGATACCCGGTTTTGAGAAGGGCATCGTGGGCGGCAAGGCAGGTGAAGAGTTCGAGATCGAAGTGACCTTCCCTGAGGATTACCAGAACGAAGAGCTGGCGGGTAAGCCGGCGAAGTTCGAGATCAAGATTAATGACGTTCAGGAACCCCAGCTTCCGGAACTAGACGCCGAGTTCTTCAAGAAATTCGGTATCGACGCGGAAGATGAGGCCACGTTCCGTGAAGAAGTCCAGAAGAATATGGAACGCGAGCTTAAACAGGCTGTCTCCAACAAGGTCAAGAACGACGTTGTTGAGGGTCTGCTTGAGAGCACCGAGCTTGAAGTACCCACGTCCCTGGTAGACCAGGAGATTGACCGCCTGCGCCAGGATGCAGTGCAGCGTTTCGGTGGCCAGATTGATCCCCAGCAGTTGCCCAAGGAAATCTTTGAGGAGCAGGCTCGCCGTCGTGTGAAGACCGGCCTGTTGTTCCAGGAAGTTGTCAAGCAGAACGACCTGAAAGCAGATCCGGCGAAAGTGGATGAAAAGATCCAGGAAATCGCATCAACGTATGAACAACCAGAGGAAGTTGTTGCGCATTTCAACAGCAGCCCGGACCAGAAGCAGCAGATCGAGTCGTCTGTGCTTGAAGACGCGGTTGTTGACCTGATTCTGGAACAGGCCCAGGTTACCGAGAAGAAGCTCAAGTACGAAGAGGCTATTCAGGCCGGTCAACAGCAGCAGGGCTAATGGCCGCGGGGACAAATGAAGTGAGTGTCCCCGGCATGCACTAAGTGAAGCAGCCGGCATGTCCGGCTGTTTTCATCTAGCCTCAGTGCTGGCAGAGTAACGGTCAGTGCGAAGCGCAGCTGATTTATAACGCGGTGGCAGCCCAGCGCCACCTTATTGTCCAGAAAGGAGTTCACGCGCATCATGACGCAGAAACCAATCGATGGCCCTTCAATGGTTACCAATTCCGGCCTGGTGCCAATCGTTATTGAGCAAACCGCCCGGGGCGAGCGTTCTTTTGACATTTTTTCCCGTCTGCTCAAGGAACGGGTAATCTTTCTGGTAGGCCCGGTTGAAGATCATATGGCCAACCTGGTCGTGGCCCAGTTGCTGTTCCTGGAGTCCGAAAACCCCGACAAGGACATCCATCTTTATATCAACAGCCCGGGCGGATCTGTTACTGCTGGTATGTCCATTTACGACACCATGCAGTTTATCAAGCCGGATGTGGCGACCTTGTGTGTGGGCCAGGCGGCCAGCATGGGTGCGTTTCTGCTGGCGGGCGGTGCCGAAGGCAAGCGTGCCTGTCTGCCGAATTCCCGGGTCATGATCCATCAGCCTCTGGGCGGTTATCAGGGTCAGGCGACGGATATCGAGATCCATACCCGCGAAATTCTGAAGATCCGTCATACCCTGAATTCAATCCTTGCTCACCATACCGGGCAGAAACTTGAGACCATAGCCAAGGATACGGATCGGGATAATTTTATGGATCCGCAGCAGGCGAAAGACTATGGCCTGATTGATTCTATACTTGATAAGCGTGTACCGAATAAATAATACTGAAGGTAATCGCAACATTCCCTGCCGGCGTATTGAGGTGACTGCGTCGGTAAACCAAGCTCAGAGGTATTTCAATGGCAGATGAAAGAAACGGCAGAGGCGACGATAACGGCAAGTTGCTGTACTGCTCGTTTTGTGGAAAGAGCCAGCATGAAGTCCGTAAGCTCATTGCAGGGCCCTCGGTGTTCATCTGCGACGAATGCGTCGACCTGTGCAATGACATTATCCGGGAGGAAATCCAGGAGAATGCCCAGGAAGAGGCCAGCGATCGTCTTCCGACACCCGCCGAAATCCGCGACACACTCAATGAGTATGTGATCGGCCAGGACCGCGCAAAGGTTGTGCTCTCAGTGGCGGTCTACAACCACTACAAGCGCTTGCGCTACGGCGAAGGCAAGGCCGAGGTTGAGCTTGGCAAAAGCAACATACTGCTGATTGGCCCGACCGGTAGCGGTAAAACGCTGCTTGCCGAGACCCTGGCCCGTATGCTGAACGTGCCGTTCACGATTGCCGACGCTACCACGCTGACCGAAGCGGGTTACGTGGGTGAGGACGTCGAGAACATTATTCAGAAGCTTCTTCAGAAGTGCGATTACGATGTCGACAAGGCCCAGCGCGGTATTGTCTACATCGATGAAATCGACAAGATCTCCCGCAAATCTGACAATCCGTCCATAACGCGGGACGTTTCCGGCGAGGGTGTTCAGCAGGCCCTGCTCAAGTTGATCGAAGGTACGGTGGCTTCGGTTCCGCCCCAGGGCGGCCGCAAGCATCCGCAGCAGGAATTTTTGCAGGTGGACACCGGAAACATGCTATTCATTTGCGGTGGTGCCTTTGCGGGCCTGGACAAGGTGATTCAGGAGCGCTCGGATCGCAGCAGTATCGGATTTTCAGCTACGGTGAAAAGCCCGGAAGACATCAAGAATACCGGTGACATCATCAAGGATGTCGAGACAGAAGATCTGGTGAAGTATGGCCTGATTCCAGAGTTTGTTGGTCGTCTGCCTGTGGTCGCGACACTGACGGAACTGGATGAAGACGCGCTTGTCCAAATCCTTACAGAACCCAAAAACGCCCTTACCAAGCAGTATCAGAAGCTGTTTGATATGGAAGGTGTGGAACTGGACTTCCGTGACGACGCACTCCGTGCCGTTGCCCGGAAAGCCATGATCCGCAAAACCGGCGCCCGGGGCTTGCGTTCGATCATGGAGGCGACGTTGCTGGATACCATGTATCAGATTCCATCCGAGCATGATGTTTCCAAGGTCGTCATTGATGAAAGCGTGATCAACGGCCAGTCAGAGCCTTTCAAGATCTACGACAGCAGCGATCACGCAAAAGCGGTTCCCGAAGACTGAGACTCAGGGCTTCGACTGTGAAAAAGGGCGGCGACGCCCTTTTTTTATGCCTGCAAGCCGCTGGAAAGGCTGCATCAAACCGTAAAAAGATTGCAATTTCTGCTGTTGCCCCAAAGAAGGGTGATATGCTGAATTAAACACCGTCAGAGGATTTTCTATGACCCTGATACCTGAAGAATCTGTGCAAGAATACCCGCTGTTACCACTGAGAGACGTGGTGGTATTCCCGCACATGGTGGTGCCGCTATTCGTGGGCCGCGAAAAGTCCATACAGGCGCTGGAATCCGCCATGGAGGGCAACAAGGAAATCCTGCTGGTTGCCCAGAGAGATGCTTCCACCGATGAGCCCGGCCCGGATGACGTATTTGCCATGGGCACCGTTGCGACGGTATTGCAGATGCTTCGACTGCCGGACGGCACGGTCAAGGTTCTGGTTGAGGGCAACGCCCGGGCGACCATAACTCATATTGACGATGGTGAATTCCTGGCCGGCAAGGCCATGTTGATGGATGAGGACTCCCTTCCGGCACGGGAAGAGGAAGTGCTGGTCCAGACCCTGATGGACGAGTTCGAAAAGTACGTCAAACTCTCCAGAAAAGTCCCGTCGGAAGTGTCCAATGCACTCACGGGCATTACCGAACTTGAGCGCCTGGCGGATACTATGGCTGCTCATCTGGAGCTGAAAATTCCTGAGAAGCAGGAGCTGCTGGAAGCGCTGGAAATCCGTCAGCGCGTGGATCTTTTGCTGAGCAAGCTGGATGGGGAAATTGACCTGATCGAGGTTGAAAAGCGCATCCGCGGCCGCGTCAAGAAGCAGATGGAACGCAGCCAGCGGGAGTACTATCTCAACGAGCAGATGAAAGCGATCCAGAAGGAGATGGGCAGTCTCGGCGAAGGTAATAACGACTTCGAAGAGCTCGAGCAGAAGCTGGAAGAAGCCAGCCTGCCGGAAGAGGCTCGCAAGAAAACCGAGGCGGAGCTTAACAAGCTCAAGATGATGTCGCCCATGTCCGCCGAAGCGACGGTCGTGCGTGGCTATATTGACTGGATGCTGGCCATTCCCTGGAAAAAACGCAGTCGCGTTCGCCATGACATCGAAAAAGCCCGTGAAATTCTTGATGAAGATCACTACGGTCTCGATGAGGTCAAGAAGCGTATTCTGGAGTATCTGGCGGTCCAGAGCCGGGTGAAGAAGGTCAAGGGTCCTGTTTTGTGTCTGGTAGGCCCCCCTGGCGTGGGCAAGACCTCTCTGGGTCAATCCATTGCCCGCGCGACCAATCGCAAGTACACCCGTATGGCACTTGGCGGCGTGCGTGATGAGGCCGAGATTCGCGGCCATCGCAAAACCTACATTGGGGCACTGCCGGGCAAGCTGTTGCAGAAGTTGTCCAAGGTAGGCGTAAAAAACCCGCTGTTCCTGTTTGATGAAATCGACAAGATGGGTATGGACCACCGTGGTGATCCCGCGTCGGCGCTTCTCGAAGTGCTGGATCCGGAACAGAACCACACCTTCAACGATCATTACCTGGAGGTGGACTACGATCTGTCGGATGTGATGTTCGTTTGTACATCGAACTCCATGGACATTCCATCGGCGTTGCTGGACCGCATGGAAATTATCCGTATCCCGGGTTATACCGAAGATGAGAAGGTCAACATTGCTCTCAAGTATCTGTTGCCAAAACAGATAAAGGCTAATGGCCTGCGCAAGAACGAGCTTGAGATACCGAAAGAGACACTTCGTGACCTGATCCGTTACTACACCCGTGAGGCGGGCGTACGTGGGCTGGAGCGGGAGATTGCGAAGCTCTGCCGTAAGGTGGTACGTGATCACGTGGAAACCGGTGACAAGGCCTCTGTCACTCTGACGCCGGAGATGCTTGAGGATTACTCGGGTGTCAAGAAGTTCAAGTATGGTCTGGCCGAGGAGAAGAACCAGGTCGGACAGGTTACCGGACTTGCCTGGACTCAGGTTGGCGGCGAATTGCTGACGCTGGAATGCGCCCTGACCAGGGGCAAGGGCCGGGTCATCAAGACCGGCTCCCTGGGTGACGTCATGCAGGAGTCAATTCAGGCGGCGTTGACAGTGGTCAGAAGCCGGGCGGTTGGCCTGGGCATCAGTGATGATTTCCACGAAAAGCACGATCTTCACGTTCACGTTCCCGAGGGTGCCACGCCAAAAGACGGCCCCAGCGCCGGTGTTGGCATGTGTACGGCACTGGTTTCTGCATTGACCCAGATTCCGGTCCGGGCGGATGTAGCGATGACCGGTGAGATCACCCTCCGGGGTCGTGTACTGCCGATCGGCGGGCTCAAGGAAAAGCTGTTGGCGGCGCATCGCGGCGGCATCAAGACAGTCATCATTCCTGATGAAAACGTTCGTGATCTCAGGGAGATACCGGATAACATCAAGGAGTCTCTGGAGATTCGTCCGGTCAAGTGGATTGACGAGGTTCTGGATATTGCACTGGCCTATCCGCCGGAGCCGCTCACCGAAGATTCATCATCTGAGAAGGCTGCCAGCAAGCCCCGGGATGATGATGGTGAGGCTGCAGAGCGCATAAATACACATTAAACACACGCAGCGTTGTTGACACGCGAGAGAGCCCATTGGTATAACTGTTTCGCCGTGAAGCAGCCAATATCAAGGGCTCCCGCGCTGTTAATGCCTATTCCGGACACCGGTTAGTAGCCGCAAGGAATAAAAATAGTGAAGAATGGAATTCTCTGACTGCTTATGCGATAGTCGGGAACTTCCAGGAAACAACAAACCAACCTATAACATCTTCAACCTGAAATCGAAGGGGTTTAGTGTGAATAAGTCCGAACTGATTGATGCAATTGCAGAATCTGCAGATATTTCCAAAGCCGCTGCTGGCCGTGCTCTGGATGCCATGACCACCTCCATTACCGGCGCTCTGAAAAAAGGCGATCAGGTTACGCTGATTGGTTTTGGTACTTTCTCTGTTAAGGAGCGTGCTGCGCGCACCGGCCGTAACCCGCAGACCGGTGCCGAGATCAAGATCCCGGCCTCCAAAGTGCCTGGGTTCAAGGCAGGTAAGGCCCTGAAGGACGCCGTTAAGTAACGGCAGCTTTCATCTGGCAGCACCCGGAATGACGGGGGTTGCTGGAGCGGTTGGCCCGGTGGCAATACCGCAGTCAGCCAGCTCCGATGAATTCAAGGCGCATTCCTGAATGAATGCGCCTTTTTACGTTATGAGACCCTCACAGACATAGATCAGGGATCCGGGAGAAACATGCTTCAAGATATTCGGGATAATGCCCAGGGCACCATTGCCAAAGTTATTATCGGCCTTCTGATCGTTTCGCTTTCGATCTGGGGAATGGACGCGATTGTCGGTGGGTTTTCCGGCGAACCAGAGGTGGCAACGGTTAACGGAGAAGACATCACCGAGCGGGAGTTCCTCCGGGTTGTGCAACTGGAAAGCCAACGCCGTCTTTCGGAGATGGACACTCCGGATCCTTCGCTTCTGAACGAAGACCAGATACGCCAGGACGTTCTCGACTCCCTGATCCAGCAACAGGTTATGACCCAGGATGCCGCAGAACAGGGGCTGCAGCTCTCCGATGCGGACATCGACTCCCTGATTACCCAGATGCCCCAGTTTCAGGTCGATGGTACGTTCAATCGTGACCGTTTTGTATCAGCAGTCAGGAACATGGGAATGGGCGTTGGCGAATTCCGGGAAACCATGCGCCAGCAGTATGTGGTCAATCAGATTCGCGCCGGTATCGCCCAGAGCGGTCTGGTAACCGGTGAAAACGTGGCACAGTTGCTGCGCATTCAGAACCAGACACGGGACTTCCGTGTTATCACTATTCCGGCGGATTCTGTGAGCGATCAGGTACAGGTTACGGACGCGGATATTGAAGCCTATTATCAAGACAATCAGGAGGCTTTCCAGCAGCCTGAGAGCGTGGACGCCCGGTATATCGTGCTGTCCCTGGAAGCACTTGCGGAAAACGTCGACATCAGCGATGGCGAGTTGCGTGAATATTATGACCAGCGTTCTTCCGAGCTGGCCAGGGAGGAGCGTCGTGCCTCCCATATCCTGATCGAGGATGGTGAAGACGCCGATGAAACCATGGCGACCATTCAGGAGCGCCTGGCCGCAGGAGAATCCTTCGCTGAACTCGCTGAAGAATTCTCCGTCGATACCTTCTCTGCAGAGCAGGGCGGCGACCTGGGTTTTGCAGAGCGTGGGGTTTACGACCCGGCCTTTGAGGAAGCCCTGTTTGCTCTTGAAGAGGGCGAGGTATCCGAGCCTGTATCGACCAGTTTCGGTATTCATCTGATCAAGCTCGAGGAAGTCCAGAAAACAGAGCCGCCATCTCTTGCCGAGCTGGAAGACGAGCTCCGCCGCGAACTGGCACAGCGGGAGGCCACCGAACGGTTTGCCGAGGTGCGCTCCGAGCTCGCCGATCTGGCCTATGCGGCGGATGACCTGGCGAGCCCTGCCGAGGAACTGGGCCTTGAGGTACGTGAAAAGAGTGGTATCACCCGAGACGGCGGCGAAGCACCTTTTGACCACGCGGGACTGGTCCGCCAGTTGTTTTCTGAAGACGTACTCAACGACGGCTTCAACACTGAGCTCATTGATGTTGGCGACAATATGTCCGTTGTCGCGCGAGTCGGCGAATACCATGCGGCGCAGCAACAGCCGCTGGACGAAGTGGCCGATGAGATCCGCGCCGCACTGACCCGTCAGAAGACCCGTGAAGCACTGGAGGACCGTGCTGACTCGATTATCGCCGACCTCGCTTCAGGGGCAAGCGTGGAGGAGCTGGGTCTTGGCGAGTGGCAGTCCTATGAGGACCAGTCCAGAAGCAACTCCGCACTTGGTGGTGCTGTGATGTCAGAGGTTTTTTCACTCCAGCGCCCCGATGACGGTGGTAATGTCTATGGTTCGGTGATGCGGGATGACAGCATGGCCATTGTGGCCCTGGATGAGGTCAACGACGGTGAAGTCAATCGTGATGGTCAGGAGTTCCGCCAACTTCGCAGTTTCCTGGCCTCGCTGGAAGGTCAGCGGGAGTATCGGGCCTACCAGCAGTACCTGCGGGACAACGCAGAAGTGGAGCGGCCATAATCAAAAAGGCACTCCTGGTGGGTGCCCTGCTTATGTTCTGAACGAGAGACCCGGGCAAATGTCCCGGGTCTTTTGTTTTGGGGCGCAGGAAACCACAACTCCGGCTCTACCAGATGAAAAGGAAGCTAGACAGGAAAACGTGTCGGTTTCAGGCTTTCCTTGATCTTTTTCAGATGGCCGAGGAAGTCTGCGCCGCGTTTCAGGGTGACCCCGGTGGCAAGGATATCGATCACGGTCAGGTGAATGATGCGCGACGACATGGGCATGTAGACTTCGGTATCTTCCGGCGCCGTGACCTCTATAACCACCGTGCAGGTTTCAGCAAGCGGTGAGCCAGGCATGGTGATTCCGATAACGGTGGCGCTGTTCGCCCTGGCCTGCTGCGCAATCTCTACGGTTTCGCGGGTGCGGCCGGTATAGGAGATAAGCACGATGACGTCGCCGGTGCTGCAGCCGGCGGCAACCATGCGTTGCATCAACGCATCGTCATAGGACATCACTGGAATGTTGAAGCGGAAGAACTTGTGCTGGGCGTCCATGGCCACGGGTGCAGATCCCCCCATGCCAAAGAAATTGATCTGCTTGGCCTGGATCAGGTAGTCGATAGCGGCGGACAGTGCCTTGGGATCGAGGGCCTGACGTGCCTTGTCCAGACTGGCAATGGTGCTGAGCATGATTTTGTCGGAAAATTCTGCCACCGTGTCATCAGGTTCAACGTTTTGCCCGATGTAGGGGGTGCCAGTGGCTATACTTTGGGCAAGTCGGATCTTGAAATCAGGGAAACCAGTGGCGGAAAACCCGCGGCAGAACCGGTTGACGGTAGGTTCGCTGACGTCAGCAGCTCTGGCCAAGGCTGCAATGCTGTAACGGGTCGCAGCGCTGGGGTCGCGAAGAATTGCCTCGGCAACCTTGCGCTCCGATTTGTTAAGCGTGTCCAGCCTCAGCTGGATATCTTCGAGCAGATTGTCGTCGCGTTGCGCCTGATTGGCAGCCATTAAGAATACTCCCTGATTTATCGGCTTTCTTGTCAGAATTCGCGCTGATTATAACGCGTTTTGTCGCAATTTGGTGTAGTAAAAATGTCAAAAAATTGGAATTATTCCTTGGATAATTCCGATTAAGGTGTCAGTATTTGCATAAAAATACTACATTTATGCTTCGATTCGTGCTGGCTGTGCAGTTGCGCACGAAAATATAGAGAGAAGGAAGCGATGGCTGACCCGATCAATACCCGCTGTGACCTGATGATGTTTGGCGCGCTGGGTGACCTGGCGCAACGCAAACTGTTTCCCGCGCTTTTCCAGCTGGAATCGGCCGGGCTGCTCCACGAGGGTAGCCGCATGCTTGCCATCGCCAGAAAAGATGCCGATGTCGGGGAGGTGCGCAAGATCCTTTTTGACAAGCTGAAAGAGCATGTTAAACAGGAAGAATTCGACGGTGACCTGGCAGAACAGTTCTTGCAGCGTGTCGATTATCAGTTTCTCGATTTTACCCACCCCGATGGCTATGAGGCTCTTAACGACTGGCGCAGCGCGGACTTCAGCAACCTGATCGTCTATATGGCGACGACGCCGTCCATGTACGGGGTTATCGCCCGTAATCTGCGAAGCAATGAGTGTTGCGATAGGGATACAAGGGTGGTCGTGGAAAAGCCTATTGGTCATGATCTGGAATCCTCCAAAGTCATCAATGATGAGCTGGGCGAGGTTTTTAACGAGGACCAGTTGTTCCGTATCGATCACTATCTGGGTAAGGAAACCGTCCAGAACCTGATTGCCTTGCGCTTCGCCAACAATCTGTTCGCGTCCCAGTGGGATCAGAATCATATCTCTCATGTTGAAATTTCTGTGGCGGAGAGCGTTGGTATCGAAGGTCGATGGGGCTATTTCGATAAGGCCGGCCAGGTTCGCGACATGGTCCAGAACCATCTGCTTCAGCTACTGTGTCTGATTGCCATGGACCCGCCCGCGGACCTTTCTGCCGACAGCATCCGTAACGAGAAGGTCAAAGTGCTGAAAGCGCTGCGCCGGATCACGCCGGATCTGATGGAAACCCACGTGGTGCGGGGTCAGTACACGGCAGGTACCAGTAACGGCAAGCCGGTGCCAGGTTATCTAGAAGAGGAGGGCGCCATAAAAGGTAGCAAGACCGAAACCTTTGTGGCATTGAAAGCCGAGATTGGTAACTGGCGCTGGTCCGGTGTGCCGTTCTATATTCGCACAGGCAAGCGTCTGCCGGAGAAGCTCTCCCAGATCATTATCCATTTCAAACCAGCACCACACTACATCTTTGATCCAGACCAGAAACACCTGGCCAACAACAAGCTGATCATCCGTTTACAGCCGGATGAAGGCATGTCGCTGCAGATTCTCACCAAGGACCAGGGTCTGGACAAGGGTATGCGCCTGCGCCAGGGGCCACTGGAACTGAGCTTCTCCGAAACCTTCGAAACGGATCGGATCCCTGACGCTTATGAACGTTTGCTCTGGGAGGTCATGAAAGGCAATCAGTACCTGTTTGTCCGCAGGGATGAAGTGGAGCACGCCTGGCAGTGGGTTGACCAGATTATTGGCAACTGGAAGGACAGTGGTCAGCCGCCGAAGCGTTACGCGGCTGGCACCTGGGGCCCGGTGGCCTCTATCGCTTTGATTACCCGGGACGGGAGGAGCTGGTATGAAGATGCATGACCTGAATCTGCCGGATGCAGTAAATGCACATTTTTTTGATACTCCTGACGATGCCGCCAAAGCGTTGGCAGATGCTGTCGCCCAACATATTGCCGAGCGGTTATTGATAGCGCCCCGGGCCAGCCTCGTGGTTTCCGGTGGCGCCACGCCTTTGCCATTCTTTGAAGCACTGCGGGAAAAACCGCTGGACTGGTCGAGGGTGGACATACTTCTGGCGGATGAGCGGTGGGTCCCGGAAAACCATGAGGCCAGTAATACTCGACTGGTTAAAGAAAACCTGCTTCAGGGGCCGGCGTCGGAGGCGAATTATCTGTCTCTCAAACAGCCCGGCGAAACACCTGCCGATGGCCTGGCAGCGGTGGAAGCAGCCCTCGCCGATCTTCATTTGCCGCTGGATGTGCTGATTCTGGGTATGGGCAACGACGGACATACCGCGTCCCTGTTCCCGGATGCGCCCGAGCTGGGTAAAGCTCTGGATACTGATGCGGCGGCGATTGTGTTGCCCATGACACCGCCTTCCCAGTCTGAGAAACGTATCACGCTGACGCTGAGGGCCCTGAGCCGTGCAGGCTTCACAGCGCTGCATCTGAAAGGCGATGACAAACTGGAAACGTTGCAGGCCGCCTGCAGTGATATCAGCCGGGTGAGGGAAATGCCTGTCCGCGCCTTTCTCAAGCCCGGGCTGCAGATTTTCTGGAGTGCCTGAGGGCTTCGGCCTTCCTGAACAGTTCCACCGGAGAAGCTTATGAGCCAATTGTCCGACTTTCACCGCGAACGGGTCCGATCCGTGCTGGAGGCATCGCCCCTCATTCCGGTGATCACCATCAATCACCCCGATCAGGCGTTGTCGTTGTGCCAGGCGCTTGTTGACGGCGGTATCCGTGTGCTGGAAATTACCCTGCGCACGCCCCATGGGATCAAAGCCATCGAGCAGGTGAGAAAAGCCATCCCGGAAGTCTGGGTGGGTGCCGGCACGGTAACCAGCATTGCCCAGTATCGCCAGGCCGAAGCAGCCGGCGCCCAGTTTGTGATAACCCCGGGCGTCACCGAAGCCATCCTGGAATTCGGCGTCACGTCGGAGGCACCGCTCTTGCCGGGCATCGCGACCGTTTCCGAGCTGATGGTTGGTTACAACCTTGGTTATCGCGAATTCAAGTTCTTCCCCGCCGAAGTTGCCGGTGGCATCCCGGCCCTGAAAGCCTTCTCCGGCCCCTTCCCGGACGTCACCTTTTGCCCGACCGGCGGTATTCGCCGCAACACGGCCAAAGACTATCTGGCCCTCGAGAATGTCAGGGCTGTCGGTGGTACTTGGTTAACCCCCGATGATGCCGTTGCCTCCGGCGACTGGGATCAGATTGCCGAGACTGTTCGCGGGAGTCTCCTGGATTTGTGAGCCCTGCCCGGCAGCCTCCAGACACCAAACCAGCAGGCTGAAAGGCAGTAAGCCTCCCGATTAACAGGAGGTCAGCGAATATCCGTCCCAACGCGAACAATCTTCATGGTGTTGGTGCCGCCCTGGGCATTGACGTAATCCCCCTTGGTAATCACCACCAGATCGCCCTCCTTGACGACGCCCATCTTCACCAGTTCAGCGACCGCTCGCGCGTTCGTCTGCTCATTCGGGATCGCTGCCGAATCAAACGGCACGGTCTGCACACCACGGAACATCGTCACCCGATGCTGGGTGGAATGATGGCGTGAGAAAGTAAAAATCGGCAGGCTCGATTTGATGCGGGACATCAGCAGGGGAGTGGCGCCGGTTTCAGACATACAGATGATCGACGTCACGCCTTCCAGATGATTGGCCGCATACATGGCAGACAGGGCAATGGCCTCGTCTACATGTTCCATGCTTTCGTGAATCCGGTGCTTTGACTGGTGCATCGAAGGCTGCTTCTCGGCACCGATGCAAATGCGCACCATTGCCTCCACGGCCTCTACCGGGTAGTCACCGACCGCCGTTTCCGCGGACAGCATGACCGCGTCGGTGTAGTCCATCACCGCATTGGCCACGTCAGACACCTCTGCCCGGGTGGGCATCGGGTTCTCGATCATGGATTCCATCATCTGAGTGGCGGTAATCACCACTGTGTTGAGCGCCCGCGCACGATTGATGATGTGTTTCTGTACACCCACCAATTCGGCATCGCCGATTTCCACCGCCAGGTCGCCCCGCGCCACCATCACAGCATCGGAAGCCTCAATGACTGCATCCAGAGCGGCGTTGTCGTGGGCCAGTTCTGCGCGCTCGATTTTGGCAACCAGGCGAGCTTCCGAGCCTGCCTCCTTCAGCAGGCGACGGGCAACGTGCATGTCCTCGGCGTTACGCACGAAAGATACGGCAACATAGTCTGCGCCCAGGCAGGCAGCGGTTTTAATGTCCTGTTTGTCCTTCTCTGTAAGCGCTTCGGCAGACAGGCCACCACCGCGTTTATTCAGGCCCTTGTTATTGGACAGGGGGCCGCCGATGAGAACCCGGGAGGAAATGCTGGTGTCAGCGACGGTTTCAACTTCCATTTCGATGCGGCCATCATCGAGTACCAGAATGTCACCTGGCTTGACGTCTTCGATCAGCTGCTCGTAATCAATGCCAACGCGCTCTTCGTTTCCGGCGTCCTTGTCCATGGCAGCGTCGAGAATGAACGACTGCCCGGCTTTGAGGGTGACCTTGTTTTCGGAAAAGCGGGCAATTCGCAGCTTTGGGCCCTGCAGGTCTGCCAGCAGGGCCACAAAGCGTCCATTGGCGACCGCACTTTCACGAACCCTGCGGGCGCGTTCCATGTGATCTTCCGCGCTGCCATGGGAAAAGTTCAGCCGGGTAACATCGACGCCGGCGGCAATAATGGCCGACAGTGATTCCGGCGAGTCGGTGGCGGGGCCGAGGGTGGCAACGATCTTGGTACGCCTTAGCATGGTTCTAGTTTCCTTTTGTTTTCCAGTAATCTTTCCGGTGGCTGCCGATGACGTTACGGCAAGCGGCCAGTGTTACTGGTCCGCCTTCTTCATCAGTACAACAGCATTATCGAGCATCCGGTTCGAGAAGCCCCATTCATTATCGTACCAGGCCATGACTTTTGCATGACGGTCAATGGCCCGGGTGTGATTTGCGTCAAAAATGCTGGACAGGGCATTGTGGTTAAAATCGATGCTGACCAGCTTTTCCGCGTTATAGCCCAGCACCGGGTTGCTTTCCGCGGCGGCCCTGACGGTTTCATTAATTTCTTCTACCGTGGTATCGCGGCTGGCAATAAAGCTGAAATCCACCAGCGACACGTTGATAGTAGGAACTCGCACGGCGAGCCCGTCAAGCTTTCCGGCCAGTTCCGGGATCACCTTGCCAATGGCGGCGGCCGCGCCGGTTTTGGTGGGAATCATGGATTGGGTAGCCGAGCGCGCGCGATAGAGGTCGGTATGATAAACGTCGCTGAGCTTCTGGTCGTTGGTGTAGGAGTGGATGGTCGTCATCAGCCCGCTCTCGATGCCAATCCTGTTATGCAGAGCTTCAACCACCGGTGCCAGGCAGTTGGTGGTGCAGGAAGCGTTGGAGATGATGTCATGTTCTGCAGTCAATACATGGTCGTTGACGCCATAAACAACCATGGCGTCTGCATCGGGCGATGGTGCTGAAATGATGACCTTGCGAGCTCCCGCGCGGAGGTGGCCTTCGGCTTTCCTGCGGGAGGTGAACAGGCCGGTGCACTCGAACACCACATCCACGTGATAGTCTTTCCAGGGCAGCTCTTCCGGATTGCGGATGGCGGTAATAGCGATGCGGTCACCGTTGACAGAGAGAGACTCGGAATCGTGGTTTACAATACCACTGAAGCGGCCATGGACGCTGTCGTACTTTAGCAGGTGGGCGTTGGTTTCGGCATCGCCCAGATCGTTGATGGCAACAACCTGCATCTGGTTGCGGTAGTCATTTTCATAAAGTGCACGGAGAACATTGCGGCCAATGCGTCCGAAGCCGTTAATTGCGATGCGGATAGTCATGGTTGGCTCCAAATCTGGTTGTTTATTGTTCGTATTTGTTGGTGATGTAGTAAATATAACAACAAATGTTGGAAAACTGAATGGTAATCGGGTGAATTCGGCAAAAAAAGACAGTAAAATTACGTTAATTAAAGAGGCAATTGAATAACGACATTTCAGGAGACCCACTATGCACCCGACTGTTGACGCGGTGACCCGGCGTATTATCGAGCGCAGTCACGCTACCCGGCAGGACTACCTGGGCCGGATGGAAGAACTTAAAGCGCAATCGCCACAGCGTGGCACGCTTTCCTGCGGCAATCTGGCCCACGGTTTTGCGGCCTGTAACCAGTCTGATAAAGACAGGTTAAAGCTCATGAACAAAGCCAATGTCGCCATCGTCTCCGCCTACAACGACATGTTGTCCGCCCATCAGCCTTACAGGGACTTTCCGGATGTGATTCGCGAAGCGGCCCACGGCATGGGTTCGGTCGCTCAGTTTGCCGGCGGCACGCCCGCGATGTGTGACGGCGTGACACAAGGGCAGCCGGGTATGGAGCTCAGTCTCTTCTCCCGCGACACCATCGCCATGAGCACCTCGGTTGCCCTCAGTCACAACATGTTTGACGCCACCCTGTTGCTGGGAATCTGTGACAAGATCGTGCCCGGCCTGTTGATTGGCTCCCTCAGTTTTGGCTACCTGCCAACCATACTGGTGCCGGCGGGTCCGATGCCTTCCGGGCTGCCCAACAAGGAGAAGCAGCGTATTCGCCAACTGTATGCCGAAGGCAAGATCGGCAAGGACGAGTTGCTCGAGGCAGAGTCCAGGTCCTATCACAGTCCCGGTACCTGCACTTTCTATGGCACCGCCAACAGCAACCAGCTTCTGGTAGAGGTAATGGGGCTGCACCTGCCCGGCGCGGCGTTCGTAAATCCCGGTACACCGTTGCGGGATGAATTGACCCGTGCGGCCACCGAACAGGTCATCCGTCTCTCAAAGCCCCATGGCGGCAAGTTCGGCCTGGGCGACATGATTGACGAGAAAAGCATTGTAAATGCCCTGGTTGCGCTGCTGGTCACCGGCGGCTCGACGAACCACACCATTCACTGGATCGCCATTGCGCGGGCTGCCGGTATCATCATTGACTGGGATGACTATTCCGAGCTTTCCTCAGTGGTGCCTTCCATGACCCGCATCTACCCGAACGGCCAGGAAGATATAAACGCCTTCCACGAGGCCGGCGGTACGCCATTCCTGATCCGGGAGCTGCTGGATGCCGGCTTCCTTCATGATGATGTGGAGACAGTAATGGGCCACGGGCTGAAGCAGTACGCCCGCATGCCCGAGATGGAGGGCGACACGTTGGTCTGGAAACCTGCGCTACAGAAGAGTGCCAAACCCGATGTGCTGAGCACGGCGAAAGAGCCCTTCGCGCCGGATGGAGGGCTCCGTGTTCTGGATGGCGAACTGGGCCGAGGCGTTATCAAGGTGTCGGCAGTTGCGAAAGAGCACCGTATCGTCAAGGCGCCGGCGGTGGTCTTTAACGATCAGAACGAGCTCAAAGCCGCGTTCGAGGCCGGTGATCTGGACAAAGACTGTGTTGTCGTTGTCCGTTTCCAGGGCCCGAAAGCCAATGGCATGCCCGAGCTTCACAAGCTTACTCCCTATCTTGGCGTGCTTCAGGATCGGGGTTACAGGGTAGCTCTGGTCACGGATGGGCGTATGTCGGGCGCGTCCGGTAAAGTGCCGGCGGCTATTCACGTGTACCCCGAAGCCGCAAATGGTGGCCCTCTTTCGCGGGTACACGCTGGCGATGTCATTACCCTGGACGCGGTGGCCGGTAAGCTGGAGGTAGATGTGCCTGCAGATGAATTTGCGGCGCGGCAACCGGAAAAGGCAGATCTGAGCAGTTATCATCATGGGCTGGGCCGGGAGTTGTTTGGCTGGATGCGTAAAGCCGCCAGCACCCCTGAAAAAGGCGCCAGCTTTTTCTGGAACCATGACGCATGACAACAGATCGCTACTCGCTGGTGGGAGATATCGGGGGCACCAACGCCCGGTTTGCGCTGGTGCGTTCTGGCAAGATAGTGCCAGAGGCTGTTGAGATACTGGCATGCAGCCAGTATGACAATCTTGATTCCGCGATCGTCGATTACCTGCAGCGCGCGGGAATTGGGGGAGTGCAGGATGTCTGTCTGGCGGTGGCTTCGCCGGTGTCTGGCACACGGGTGAGAATGACCAACAACCACTGGCATTTTGACAGTGAAGAGGTGCGCCGGCAGTTCGGTTGGGGGGCATTCAAGGTTATCAATGATTTCACGGCGATGGCTCTCGGGGTTCCCCATGTCGCCGCCGAAAATCTGGTACACGTTTGCGGCGGCCCGGGAGATGCCCGACGGCCGCGGCTGGTGATCGGGCCCGGAACCGGGCTGGGGGTTTCCGGGCTGGTGCCGTTAAAGAATGGCTGGATTCCCCTGACGACAGAGGGGGGGCACGTGGATTTTGCACCGACGGACGACACAGAGATGGCCGTTCTGCGGATTCTCAAAGCCCGCTTTGGCAGGGTATCGGTGGAGCGAATTCTCTGTGGCCAGGGTCTGCTGAACCTGTATCAGGCCCACGCCGAGATACAGCACGTAGCAGCGCCGCTGGACGCGCCGGAGAAAATCACCGCTGCTGCGCTCGACAATTCCGACGCGCTTGCGCGGCAGACCCTCCGGCATTTCTGTGAAATTCTCGGGCGTGTTGCAGGGAACGGGGTGTTAACTCTGGGGGGCACCGGCGGTGTCTATCTGTGTGGCGGCATTCTCCCCCGACTTATCGACTTTTTCCTGAAGAGTTCATTTCAGAGAGGCTTCGAGGACAAGGGGCGTATGCGACCCCTGCTGGAATCAACACCGGTGTATGTGGTGATGGAAAGCTACACCGGCCTTTTAGGTGCAGCTGAGGCGCTGACCAATCCTGAAGTCTAGCAAACAGGCCCTGTCGCGAATCCTCATGGGACCTGTGACCGTCATGGTCACAGGTAATGAACCAGGTCGTCCTTGTCAAAGCGGTACTGGCGGTTGTACACCCCTTTCTCAGAGCGTTTTCCTGCCGCCAGTATCATGGTTACCTGCCCTTTTTTAAGAAGCTTCAGCAGGCGTCGCACCCGGCATTCATCGAAGCCTTCCATGGGGCAGGAGTCGTAGCCGTGCGCCCTTAATGCCAGCATCAGATTCTCCGCAGCCAGAGCAGTGGACTTGGTCGCCCAGATTTTCATCTCGTTTGGAGAGTAGGGCCCCCTGGGGACCGGTCGTGTCAGGCCCACAAACAGTCCCGCGGCTTTCTTGGCGGCACCGAACAGACCGAAAGGCCCCTGGTTGTAATGGATAGGGACAATTTTCGAATAATATTTCTCCACAATCCCCGGAAGCTTTTCTTCCGGCCATTGCTCCAGTGCCATACGCGAGTGTTTACGCCAGGTATCTGTCCGGGCGACGACAGCAATCAGCACCGGCGCGGTTTTCGCAGCATTCTGGCCAAGGCAGGCTTCGGCAAGCTTTGCTTTCAGATCCGGGGTCCTGACCACATAAAACTCCCAGGGTTGCAGATTGCTGGAGTTGGGAGCCAGCATGGCCAACTCAAGGCAGTCGTCCAGGACATGGTCCGGTACCGGCTCCTCAGTGAACCGGCGGACTGAGCGGCGGCTGCAGACCACTTTGCGGAATTCGTCCAGGGTCAGATTCGGGGCAATCCCTGACTTGGCATTCATGAAGGGCAGTCCTTGTTGTTGGGAATCGTGGCTGTGAGCGTTTGCCGGGTTCGAAGCGGCTGATTGTGACTGATAGAAACAGGCTTTAAGGTTACGGCAGCCCGCTGTTTATGCAATGGCTTTTCCATCAGGAGTGGTTGGCACAAATGACCAGTATCGATTCCCGCTTGCCGTTTGAGGCACTGGTGGCGAAAGTGCGCCAGTGCCGAATTTGCGAATCGCAGCTTCCGCTGGAACCGCGGCCCGTGATCCAGATTTCCCGGGCCTCCCGCATTCTTGTGGTGGGGCAGGCGCCGGGACGTCGCGTTCATGAAACCGGCCTGCCATTCAATGATCCCAGTGGTGATCGGCTGAGAGACTGGATGGGCATTACCCGGGGTACCTTCTACGACGAAGAGCAGCTTGCGATCCTGCCCATGGGATTCTGCTATCCCGGAACCGGGAAATCCGGTGACCTGCCACCGCGACCGGAATGCGCGCCGGCCTGGCGCGAGCTGTTACTTGAGCGGCTGGAGCATATCGAGCTGACACTGGCGATAGGTCAGTATGCCCACGCCTGGCACCTGCCGGGCAAAAAACTACCGGTTACCGAAAGGGTCAGGCGCTGGCGGGAGCTGTGGCCTGACATCCTGCCTTTGCCGCATCCGAGCCCGCGAAACAACCTGTGGTTACGCCGCAATCCCTGGTTTGAGGAAGAAGTTATTCCTCAGTTGCGAAAACGAGTCGCGGATATTCTTGCGCAATGAGCTGAATGTTCGCAATCTGGTTCGTCTACGAAAATTCTTGATTTTTCCGATAATTCTATTAAAGGATTTAAAAACAATAATATATAGGTTTTCTGTCAAAACAATTGCAAATTTTCTGTAACATTATCGAAAAAAATATGTTCTAAAACTTTCCATTTTTTCTTTTCCACGCTAACTTTGTTTTGTCTCGAAAACAAAAAGCGGTATTCGGCCGTTAAAAATGTTCGGGATAACAGTGTCCATCCAGCCGAAGGAGCTTTTTAACGCATTGAAATAAAGCGCAATTCATCTGCCAGCGAATGACAGAAAAGATGGGCCGAAAATCTCAAACAATAATAGGAAGCTATCATGATCGAAAACAAAAAATGTTCGAACATCAAATCGTTCAAGCTGTCTGCGTTAGCCACCAGTGTCGCAGTAGTTGTCGGGGCCTTCTCTGCACCGGTTTCTGCCGCAGCAACTTTTGAATCCGATAATGGCTGGAAGGCAGGATTCAACGGTCATATTCCGATCTTCGCTGTGCTTAGCGACTTCGATGATCCCCGGGACGAAGATTCGTTCAATATTACCACCGGTTTTAACCCGGCTACCTTGCAGACCAATATCCATGCCCCTACTCAGAATGGTCTTGAGGTGTCTGGTCATTTTCAGATGAACGCCGATATTGCACCCGGCGATGCGGATGCAAACTTCCGTAGTCGCGTTTCCGAGATCGCAGTTGCAGGGAACTTCGGTACCGTTAACATTGGCAAGGGCTTCGGTATTTTCGGTACTCCTGGCATTGGTGATAACGGTAGCGCTCTGGGTGTTGGTCTGATCACGGGTCCAGATGAAGCTGCGGCTACGGCCGGCCGTATAGGTAATGGCTATTTTTACGCCAACTTCACGCCACGCGTGATGTACAGCTCCAACAATTTGGGTGGTCTGCAGTTTAAGGTAGGTCTTTTCAGTCCATCCAAGGTTGATGATGATAATGATGATGTCGAGTACTCCATTCCCCGTATCGAAGGCAACGTTGTTTACTCAGCAGATATGTTTTCTCTATGGTCAAGCGCTTTTACCCAAGACGTGGATTCCAAAGCAGGTACATTCGACGATTACACCATGTCTGGCATCGATTTTGGTGGCTCGATAGCGGTTGGTGATCTGAATGTGCGTGGCAACTACTCCATGACCTCAGGCACAGGTAATAGTGTTTTCGCTGCTCGGCTCGATCCAAACGAAGAGGATGCCGACCAATGGTATGTTGAGGCAACTTACGACATCAACCGATTCACAGTAGGGGCGAGTTACGGAGAGGGTTCTGATGATATTGGTGTGAGAGATGGAGCGGATACTCTTGTTAGAGATGAAAAAGAAACCGATTTAACAATGGTGTTTGCAAGATACAGGGCCACTGATGCACTGACACTGATGGCTGAAGTGCAGGATTACTCAACAAACGACGTTCAGAGCAGTGATTACAGCGCCTTTATTATCGGCTCTCAATTTACCTTTTGAAGAAAATGACCACTGTGTAGCCCATGATCGGGTTATAAAAGAACCAGATGTCGAAAGACATCTGGTTCTTTTGGGTTATCGTGACAAGATTTTTATTTAGTTTTAGCCAGAAAAAAACTCCGGGCGGTAAACCGGCCGGAGCAAATGCCTGAGAGAGTGATTCAGGCGCTGTGGTGGAGAGCAACAGTCTGCGGTTGCGGGGCTGCCTGAGCGGACAGGTATCTGTCCAGCTCGCGGACATCGTCTTCAGTGGCGTAAAGCCCCTGCTTGGTGCGACGCCAGAGAATGTCCTCTGACGTCATCGCCCATTCGTGTTTGATCAGGTAATCCACTTCCCTCTCATAAAGCGTTCCCGCGAAGCGGTGACCGAGATCCTGAACGGATTTTGCGTCGCTCAGAAAGTCGTAGGCTTTGGTTCCGTAAGTGCGCACATAACGGCTTGAGACTGCCTCTGGAAGCCAGGGATAATCCTCTGATAAGCGAGCCTCGAGGGTGTCATGGTTTTCAAAGTCGCCGCCCGGCAGAATGCCGGTTTTGGTCCACGGCCCCTTGGCATGGGGGAAGAACTGGGACAGTTTGTCGGTGGCGGCTTCCGCCAGCTTGCGATAAGTCGTGATCTTGCCGCCAAACACCGAAATAACCGGGGCCTTGCCTTTCTCCTTGCTGACTTCAAAGGAGTAATCGCGGGAGGCTTTCTTGGCGTCGCCTTCTTCGTCATCCATCAGTGGGCGAACACCGGAATAGGACCAGACCACGTCGCTTGCCGAAAGCTGGCGCTTGAAGTGGGCGTTGACGATGTCCAGCAGATACTCGGTCTCTTCCGGTGAAATCTTTGCTTTCTTGGGGTCACCTTCGTAATCCACATCGGTGGTGCCGACCAAGGAGAATTCATCCTCGTAAGGGATCACGAAAACAATACGCTCGTCCTCGTTCTGGAGGATGTAAGCTTCGGTCTCGCGGTTCAGTCGGGGAACGACGATATGGCTGCCCTTGACCATGCGAATGTTTTTGGGCGCCTTCATGGCAAGACTTTCGCTGAACAGCCGGCTTACCCATGGCCCTGAAGCGTTAACAATCACCTTTGCGGACACGTGGTGGATGCTGTCATCGTTCATGTCCTGGAGCGATACATTCCACGAGTTCTCGCCACGCTCGGCATTAACGCATTTGGTCTTGGTGAGAATAGTGGCGCCGCACTCCTGCGCTTTCTTGGCTGTGAGTACCACCAGACGGGCATCGTCCACCCAGCCATCAGAGTATTCAAAGCCCTTGGTAATATCCGATTTGAGGGGATCTTTTTCATCGAACCTGATTGATCGCGAACCGGGCAGCACTTCGCGCTTGGCCAGATGGTCATAAAGGAATAACCCCATCCTGATCATCCAAGCGGGTCGAAGGTGAGGGCGGTGGGGCAGACGAAATCGCATGGGCCACATGATATGGGGGGAATTCCGCAGCAGCGACTCCCTCTCTGCCAGCGCTTCCCGCACCAGGCGGAACTCGTAATGCTCCAGGTATCGTAATCCACCATGGATCAGCTTGCTGCTGCTTGACGACGTCGCGGAGGCGAGGTCATTCATTTCGCACAGCAACACCTTGAGGCCCCGTCCAGCCGCATCCATCGCAATGCCCGTCCCGTTTACGCCGCCACCTACGACGACAACGTCAAATTTGTTGTTCTCCTCGGTCATCTTGTGTCATCTCCTGACGCCAGTGAAAGGACGCTTCCGGGCGCTCTTTCCGGTTTTGCAGATACGCATTCCTATATTATGCGAAAGCAAGATATATTCGTAAAGGAAAATACAGAAAAAAAACGAAAAAGTGTGCGCGGATAAATAGCGGGCCAGTCAGGCCCGGGCCGGCAAGCCAGTCGCGTGATCAGCAGGAGGAAGTCAGACCAGGTGCAGTTCCACGTTGTTCTCACGGAGCAGCTGGCGGATCTCCAGGGGAGGCGCCTCGTCAGTAAATACGTGGTCAGCCTGGGAAATGCTGCCAAGGCGCACCATGGCATTGCGGCCGAACTTGGAGTGGTCTGCCGCCAGCAGGACCTGGCCAGAATTTTCGATAATGGCCTGGGCAACCCGGACTTCGCGGTAGTCAAAATCAAGCAGTGAGCCATCGGTATGAATGCCACTGATACCAATAATCCCGAAATCCATCTTGAACTGGTTGATAAAGTCCCGGGTTGCCTCACCGACAATGCCGCCATCGCGGTTGCGGACTTCACCGCCGGCAATAATGATATGAAAGTCTTCCTTGGCGGAGAGAATCGAGGCTACGTGAAGATTGTTGGTGACTACCTGCAGGTTGTTTTTTTCCAGCAGTGCCTTGGCGATGGTCTCCGTTGTGGTTCCGATATTGATGAACATCGAGGAATTGTCCGGAATCATCTCCACCAGGGCTTCAGCGATACGCTCTTTCGCCTCCAGATCCATGATTTTGCGGGCCTGGTAAGCGGTATTCACCGTGCTGGAATCGATACCCGCACCACCGTGATGGCGGCGGAGTTTTTTCTGGCTGGCCAGCTCGTTCAGGTCCCGGCGGATGGTTTGAGGAGTGACCTTGAACTGGTCCACCAGCTGCTCTGTGGTCACAAAGCCGTTTTGCTGGATCAGTTCCATGATCAAGTCCTGCCTGCGTCGCTGTGCCATTCAATTGCCTCCGGAGCCCACGGTTTTTCAGTTACGAACGGAATCGCCTTGCTGTTCCCGAGTTCATTTTAGAGTGTTTTTTCTCTTTATGCAGCCTTTTTAGGGAGTTGTGGCGCTCGTTCCTTTTCTTGCCGGTAAAAAGGGTTGGCTTTTGTTTTCAAAAAAGTAAAAATACGAAAAAATAAGAACACCAGAGGCAAACCATCATGACCCAGTACATTCTGTCGATCGACCAGGGAACCACCAGTTCCCGTGCCATTCTTTTCAACCTGGATGGCAGCATCCACGCCACCAGCCAGCAGGAGCTTACTCAGCACTTTCCAGCCAGCGGCTGGGTCGAGCACGAGCCCGAGGATATTTGGCGCACAGTGCGGGAAACCTGTGACGAAGTCATGGAGAAGGGGTGCGGCGAAAACGACGAGGTGGTGGCGGTTGGAATAACCAACCAGAGAGAAACGACCGTGCTCTGGGACAGGGCCACCGGCGAGGCCGTGTATCCGGCCATCGTCTGGCAGGATCGCCGAACCGCGGAGTGGTGCAAAGTTCTGAAAAAACAGAGCCTGGAGCCGTCAGTCAATAACAAGACGGGGCTGTTGATAGACCCCTATTTTTCAGCCACAAAGATTCGCTGGATTCTCGATCATGTGCCAGGTGCCAGACAGCGGGCTGAGGCCGGTGAACTGGCGTTCGGCACCATTGACAGTTTTCTGCTCTGGCGACTTACCGGCGGCAGGGAGCATCGTACTGATGCCACCAACGCCAGCCGCACCATGCTGTTCAATATTCATAAGCAGGAGTGGGATCAGGAGCTGCTGGATCTTTTCGGTATTCCGGAGTCCCTGTTGCCCGAGGTTATGGATTCTGCAGCGGACTTTGGCGAGATCGTCGGCAACGGTCGTCTTGATGGTGCCTTTGTCATGGGGATGGCTGGTGACCAGCAGGCTGCGTTATTCGGGCAGACCTGCTTTGAAACCGGTATGGCAAAAAGCACATACGGAACCGGTTGCTTTCTGATGCTGAATACCGGCGATCAGGCCCTGACCTCGGAGCACCGGTTGCTGACCACCATCGCCTACCGTCTCAATGGCAAACCGGTTTACGCGTTGGAGGGCAGTATTTTCATCGCTGGCGCTGCCGTTCAATGGTTGCGGGATGGTCTGCAGCTGATCAGGAGTGCCTGTGAATCCGAGCCTCTGGCAGAAGGCACGCCGGTCGATCATGGCGTATACCTGGTGCCGGCATTTACCGGACTTGGCGCACCCTACTGGGACCCCAATGCCCGCGGCGCAATTTTCGGACTGACCCGGGATACCGGCATCAAAGAGATTGTCACGGCGGGGCTGCAATCGGTGTGTTACCAGACCAAGGACCTCCAGCGTGCCATGCAGAAGGACGGCTTGCGACCTATTGCGCTGCGGGTCGATGGCGGCATGGTGGCCAATAACTGGGTGTTACAGTTTCTGGCCGATGTTCTTGGTGCCACCGTAGATCGCCCCAGAATGGTGGAAACCACTGCCCTGGGTGCGGCATACCTGGCAGGACTTCAGGCCGGGGTATACAAGTCCCTCGAGGCGCTTCAGGACGCCTGGCAGTGTGACCGACGGTTTGAGCCGCAAATGTCCAAAGAGAAAAGAGACACGCTTTACGCCGGCTGGTGTTCTGCGGTGTCAAAGCTGCAGAGCAGTCCTGAGAATCCCACGTAATCCCCGGACAGATCAGGCCCAGAGGCCTCTTGTGATGCGCGTTACCTTGATAAGTCGCGAAAACCAGACGATTCTCAAAGCCATGTGGCAGCTGTTCAGCTACGGGCATTCGGTAGTCGCCGAGTTTTTACAGGGTGTTCATCCTCGAGGAACTGACATGTTATCGAAAAATGTTTTTTCGAACACTTGGAGCATTATTGCTTTAATGAGGCGCCTATAATGTTCGTTTTCCGAAAAACGCAATCAGGTGGTTAAAAAATTATGTTTCAAGCTACTGAAAAAAATAGATAATTAAAAATTTCTTGATGTTATCAGTGTAAAAAAAGAATTTTCGTATCTTTTCGTTTTGTGATAGCTCTTGTAGACTGAGTGTAAGTCAAAACAACAACTGAAAAGGAAAAAGCATGTCTCTAACGCTGCAGAATGTGTCGCGCGTTGTGGACGGAGAAACCTGGATATCGGACGTCACCATGACGCTGGAGCCGGGATCTTTTAACGTCCTCCTTGGTCGCACACTCGCCGGCAAGACTACTCTGATGCGCATCATGGCGGGTCTGGACAGGCCGACAAGCGGCAAGATCCTGATGAACGATGTGGACGTGACCGGCGTTGCTGTTCAGAAACGCAACATCTCCATGGTGTACCAGCAATTCATCAATTACCCCACCATGACCGTTTTCGAAAACATCGCTTCGCCGCTCAGGCTTGCCAAGAAAAGTGGGAATGAGATTGACAGGCGGGTTCGGGAAACTGCAGAACTTCTGAAGATCGACAATCTGCTAGACCGCCTACCGCTAGAGCTTTCAGGCGGCCAGCAGCAACGGGTTTCCATGGCCCGGGCGTTGGTAAAGGATGCTGATGTGGTACTTTTCGACGAGCCACTGGTCAACCTGGATTACAAGCTTCGGGAAGCCCTTCGCAGCGAACTGAAAGATCTGTTCCAGGCCCGCAACTGTATCGCGGTCTACGCCACTACCGAGGCACAGGAAGCGCTGGCGCTGGGTGGTGAAACTGCAGTGTTACACGAAGGTCGTCTGCTCCAGAAAGGGCCCACCCCCAGGGTCTACCATCGACCGCAGGATATCGAGACTGCAGAAATATTCTCCGAGCCACCCATCAACATCGTGCCGGGGCGCGTCACCGAGAATGAAGTGACCTTTGATGAGCAGGTGCACTTTCGGCTTAACGCTGATCTGGCGTCCCTCGAACCAGGCCAGTACAAATTCGGAGTCCGTCCCTCCCACATTGGCCTGAAACCCCACGCCGAGGATGATCTGGAAATCTCGGTGACGGTGGACCTGGCCGAAATCAGTGGTTCGGAAACCTTTCTGCACGTGCACAGCGAATCCTACGAACTGGTTTTGCATCTGCAGGGTATCTATCAGTACAAGCCCGACGAACAGATCACGGTGTTTTTCCCCACCCACAAATTGTACGCGTTCGCGCCCGACGGCAAGACAATTCTGGTGCCCGAACGGGCGGAGGGTCTCTGATATGGCAGAAATAACGTTAAAAACGCTGGCTCACTCCTACAGCAAAAAACCCTCGGGCCCGGAAGATTACGCGATCCGAAAGATGGAACATGTCTGGGCCCAGGGCGGCGCCTATGCGTTGCTTGGTCCGTCGGGCTGCGGTAAGTCAACGCTCCTGAACATTATATCCGGGCTGGTGACCCCCTCTGAAGGGGATGTGCTGTTCGATGGCAAACGCATGAACGAATTGCCGCCGGAGAAGCGCAACATCGCCCAGGTTTTCCAGTTCCCGGTGATCTACGACACCATGACGGTGTACGACAACCTCGCTTTCCCCCTTCGCAATCAGGGCGGCTTCTCGGAAGCCCAGATCCGGGAGAAGGTGAACGAGGTGGCGGACGTTCTCGAACTTTCCGGAGAACTGACGCGCAAGGCCAAGAATCTCAGCGCCGACCAGAAACAGAAAGTGTCCATGGGACGGGGACTGGTCCGTGAGGATGTGACTGCCATCCTGTTTGATGAGCCGCTAACGGTTATTGACCCGCAGCTCAAATGGCGTCTTCGCCGCAAGCTCAAGCAGATCCACGAGCGCTTTGATATCACCATGGTCTACGTGACCCACGACCAGCTGGAGGCCTCAACTTTCGCCGACAAGATTGCTCTTATGTACGAAGGGCAGATTGTACAGTTCGGAACGCCCCAGGAGCTTTTCGAAAGTCCCGCACACACCTTTGTCGGGTATTTCATCGGCAGCCCGGGGATGAACTTCTTTGAGCCCAGGCTGACCGGCGAGGGGCTGATCTTCAATGGCAAGCACATTCCGGTCAGCGAACAAATTCTCGACAAGATACGCCGCAGCGGCTCCGACAATATCAAGCTGGGTATCCGGCCGGAGTTTGTAACGTTGGGAGCGGACACCAGTGAGCAAAGCTACGAGGTGACCGTCACCGACATCGAGGATCTGGGCACCTACCAGTTGGTGGATGTGGAGTTTGGCCCGGTCACCGTCAAGGTGCGTATCCCGGAAGACCAGCCGGTTCCCCATGAGGCAGCCAGTATTGGCTTTCCGGACCCCTGGCTGAAAGTGTACGTCGACGAGCGGCTAGTGGAGGCTGATCATGAATAAGATAGAAAACAACAAAGCATGGTTTTTCGTCATCCCTGTCTTCGTGGTGGTGGCGTTTTCCGCCGTTATCCCGTTGATGACGGTGGTCAACTATTCCGTACAGGATATTTTCGGTGTGAATTCTGCGTTCTGGACGGGCACCGAGTGGTATCGGGAAATGCTGCGGAATCCGGATCTCCAGGCGGCGCTGTTGCGGCAGTTCGCGTTTTCGTTTGCGATCCTTGCCATTGAGGTGCCTCTGGGTATTGGTATTGCGTTGCTGATGCCCAAGAAAGGCTGGGCGGCATCGGCGGCTCTGGTTCTGGTCGCCATGCCGCTGCTGATACCTCTTAACGTGGTCGGAACCATCTGGCAGATCCTGGCCAGGACTGACATTGGCCTGCTCGGCTGGGCTCTCAGCGAGTCGGGTGTGGACTACAACATTAATGCCAACGCTGTAGATGCCTGGTTCACTATCATTCTCATGGATGTGTGGCACTGGACGCCGCTGATCGCTCTGCTTAGTTACAGCGGGCTGCGGGCAATCCCGGATGCCTATTACCAGGCCGCCCGTATCGACCGGGCCTCACGCTGGGCGGTGTTCCGCTACATCCAGCTGCCCAAGCTGACCAACGTGCTGGTGATCGGCGTGCTGCTGCGGTTCATGGACTCGTTCATGATCTATGCCGAGCCGTTCGTGCTCACCGGTGGCGGGCCGGGCAGTTCCACCACTTTCCTGAGCCAGGCGCTGACCACCATGGCAGTTGCGCAGTTTGATCTGGGGCCGGCTGCTGCCTTCTCCATCATTTACTTCCTGATCATTCTTGCCGTCAGCTGGGTGTTCTACACCGCCATCATGACGCTGCAGAAAGACAAGTCAGCCCAACAATAAAAGCAAGGGGACAGACGTGAAATCACGCATCGCATTCATCGTTTACCTGGTGGTGATGATCATGCCAATTTATTGGCTGATTAATATGTCACTGCAGACCAATTCGGAAATTCTCGGCGAACTCAGCTTCTGGCCGAAGAACCTGACCTTTGATAACTACCTTAATATCCTGACGGACGAAAGCTGGTACATGGGGTATGTGAACTCCATGACCTATGTCTTCATGAACATGGCGATCAGCCTGACGGTTGCCCTGCCGGCCGCCTATGCGTTCAGTCGCTACAAGTTTGTGGGTGACAAACATCTCTTTTTCTGGCTGCTGACCAACAAGATGGCGCCGCCAGCGGTCTTTGCACTGCCTTTCTTCCAGTTGTATTCCTCGGTGGGGCTGTTTGATACGCATATCGCCGTGGCGCTGGCGCATACGCTGTTCAACGTCGCCCTGGCAGTGTGGATCCTGGAGGGCTTTATGAGTGGTGTGCCCAAGGAAATCGACGAGACTGCCTATATCGACGGCTACAGCTTTCCGAAATTTTTCCTGAAGATCTACATCCCGTTGATCCGTTCCGGTATCGGCGTGACGGCTTTTTTCCTGTTCATGTTTTCCTGGATCGAGTTATTGCTCGCCAGGACTCTTACGGCAACCGAGGCTCAACCGATTCAGGCCATTATGACGCGAACACAGGGCGCCTCCGGAATTGACTGGGGCACCCTGGCAGCCGCCGGTGTGCTTACCATCGTGCCGGGTATTCTCGTGGTCTACTTCGTTCGCAATCACATTGCCAAGGGCTTCGCCCTGGGCCGTACCTGAGGAGGCTTGTTATGAGCTGGATGCATTGGACCGGCCCGACGGCAGGATTTTTTATTTCGATTGCCCTGATTCTGACGGGCATGACCGTATGGCAGTACTTTTCGCCCAGTATTGAGCGGAAAGGCTTCCTGCCGATCAGCACCACCCGTGGTGACCGGCTTTTTATTGGTCTTCTGACCAGTGCGTTCATTCACCTTGCCTTCATAGGTGTGACTGAACTTCATGTTTTGGTGGCAACCGCAGTGTCTGCTGTCTGGATGGTCATTCTGATGCGCTGGGGTTAATCCAAAAAAAGGGACTTACCTTCTTGCAAGGATGCAAACAAAGCTAGATGAGGTCTGTATGAAAAACAAAAAGTTGAAGTACCTTTCGTTGATGATATCGGGGGCTCTCCTGGCGTCATCACAGGTATACGCACAGGATTACAGAGCGGCGGCCGAGAAGGCGCTGGATGAGCATTTCAAGCGCTCAACCCTCTCCAGGGAAGAGCAGCTTAAGGAACTGGAGTGGTTTATCAAGGCGGCCGAACCCTTCCGCGGTATGGAAATCAAAACCGTGGCGGAGGGTCTGACCACCCACACCTACGAGGCGGAAGTGCTGGCAGAAGTGTTCACAGATATTACCGGTATTGAGGTAGAGCACAACATCATCGGGGAGGGTGATGTGGTGGATACCATGCAGACGCAGATGCAATCGAATCGAAACATATATGACGGCTATGTAAATGACTCCGACGCTATCGGCACTCATTTGCGCTACGGTAAGACGATTGCCATTTCCGACGCCATGGAAAACGAGTGGAAGGATTACACCAACCCCTACCTGGATCTCGATGATTTCATCGGTCTGCAGTACACCACGGGGCCGGACGGCAAAATCTATCAGCTGCCGACCCAGCAGTTTGCCAACCTCTACTGGTTCCGCGCTGACTGGTTTGATCGCGAAGATCTCCAGGAGCAGTTCAGGGAGCGTTATGGTTACGACCTGGGCGTTCCTCTGAACTGGTCAGCCTATGAGGACATCGCCGAGTTCTTCAGTGTTCACGTCAAGGAAATCGATGGCGAGCGGGTTTACGGTCACATGGACTATGGCCGTCGCGATCCGTCCCTGGGCTGGCGTTTCCACGACTCCTGGCTTTCCATGGCGGGCATGGGCAGCAAGGGCGTACCTTTCGGTAACCCGGTGGATGACTGGGGTATCCGCGTCAACGAAGACGGCAACCCGGTTGGTGCCAGCGTAAGCCGCGGTGGTGCAACCAACTCGCCGGCGTCTGTGTACGCTGTCACCAAGATGGTTGAGTGGCTGCGCGATTACGCACCAGAAAGTGCAAGGGGCATGACCTTTGGCGAAGCCGGGCCGGTACCCGCCCAGGGCCAGATTGCTCAGCAGATTTTCTGGTATACCGCATTCACCGCCGATATGACGGACCCCAGCCTTCCGGTCACTGATGATGAGGGCAATCCGAAATGGCGTATGGCGCCGTCTCCTACCGGTCCCTACTGGGAAGAGGGTATGAAAGTCGGTTATCAGGACGTTGGTTCCTGGACTTTCTTCAACTCCACACCTGAGGACCGTCGCACCGCTGCCTGGCTGTTTGCCCAGTTCACGGTCTCCAAGACCGTGTCCCTGGAAAAGACCATTGCCGGCCTGACGCCGATTCGCCGCTCTGACATCTTCTCGGAGGAAATGACCGAGCTGGCGCCCAAGCTGGGTGGTCTGGTCGAGTTCTACCGCAGCGAAAATGAGAGCATGTGGACTCCGACAGGTACCAACGTGCCGGACTATCCGCGTCTTGCACCATTGTGGTGGCAGAACCTGGCGCCAGCCGTCAACGGTGAAGTTACCCCCAAAGCAGCGCTGGACGATCTGGCCGAAGCTATGGATCGCACCATGTCCCGTCTGGCTCGTGCCGATGTGTTCGCCAAGTACGCGCCTGTGCTTAACGAGCCGCGTGACCCGCAATACTGGCTGGATCAGCCCGGTGCACCAAAACCGAAGCTGGATAACGAAAAACCCCAGGGTGAAACCAAGCCATACGATCAAATGATGGAAGAGTGGATGGCAGAATAAGGCCGCTCCAACCCTTGAATGACGCTGTCAGCCTGCAGTACCGATGGCTGGCAGCGGCAGGCCTGACACCTCAGTGTCAGTGGGTCTTGGCCGGTTGCTTTCCTATCCCCCCTTAATAGCATTTCAGGTGTTTCCCGCATCCAGCGGGTGGACCCTGCCGGCCTTTTTTCGCTATTCGCCAGCGCATGCGGCAAAGCAAAAATCATATCCTGATTTTTCATATAACAAAATCGTATTGAATTCACAGTGAAATTTGCTTGTTAATGTTCGTAAACGAATATTACAATCCGATTATCTGTTCGATAATGCACAAACACAGTGCGCAAACAAAAAAGCAGAAAGGCAGGCTTATCATTATGGAGCATATTCAATCGGTGTTCGCCCGGGAAATTCTGGACTCCCGCGGTTTTCCTACCGTGGAAGTGGATGTGACGCTGGAAAACGGCGTGGTCGGTTGCGGCCGGTCTCCTTCGGGCGCATCTACCGGGTCCAGGGAGGCTTTGGAGAAACGGGATGGCGATCCGGCCCGGTTCGACGGCAAGGGTGTTCTGGGTGCGGTTGATTCTGTGAACCGGCATATTGCACCGGCTCTTGAGGGCCGGCCGGTATTTGACCAGCTGGTGATTGACCGTCTGATGCGCAATATGGATGGCACTGATAACAAAGCCGCTTTCGGTGCCAACGGCATCCTTGCCGTTTCCCTGGCCATTGCAAATGCCGCGGCAAATTACCGTCAGCAACCCCTCTACCGGTACCTGGCGGAACTTTATGGCTGTACCGGCCCCTGCGTTCTGCCGGTTCCGATGATGAACATCATTAACGGCGGCGCCCATGCGGACAACACCGTGGATTTGCAGGAATTCATGATTCAGCCCGTGGGAGCGCCCAGTTACAGCGAAGCGCTTCGCATGGGAGTGGAAATCTTCCATGGGCTCAAGTCACTGCTGAAAAAGCACGGTTTCTCAACCGCCACTGGTGATGAGGGCGGCTTTGCACCCAACCTACGCTCGAGCGAAGAGGCTCTTGATCTCATTCTGGAAGCTGTGGTCACGGCAGGCTATCGGCCCGGGACCGATATCGTGCTGGCGCTGGACTGCGCCGCTTCCGAGTTCTACCGGGACGGCCGGTATCATCTGTCCGGCGCCGGCGACAGTTATGATTCTGCCGGGTTCGCTGATTACCTGTTAGCCCTTGCCAGCCAGTACCCCATCGCGTCCATCGAGGATGGCATGGATGAAAATGACTGGGGCGGATGGAAGTTGCTGACGGAAAAACTGGGTGAGCGGGTGCAGCTTGTGGGCGACGATCTCTTTGTTACCAACACTGCTCTCATTTCCGAGGGCATCCGCCAGGAGATCGGCAACTCGGTGCTGATCAAGTTCAACCAGATCGGAACCCTTTCGGAAACCTTTGACGCCATCGGCATGGCCCAGGATGCCGGTTATACCGCGGTGATTTCCCATCGCAGTGGCGAAACCGAGGATACCTTTATTGCTGACCTGGCAGTCGCGACCAGGGCCGGCCAGATCAAGACTGGCTCGCTCTGTCGTTCGGATCGGGTTGCCAAATACAACCGGTTGCTGCGCATTGAGCAGGATCTTGGTGCCCGTGCCTTCTACCCGGGGGTAGGGGCGATTCGCTGCGCCCTGGATAGCTGAGCGAAAAACGTATGGAATGACCGGAGGCAGACCATGAGAAAACCGATTCTGATAGCGAACTGGAAGATGAACGGCAGCTTGCACGCCAACCAAGCGTTGCTGGTGCGCTTACTGACCAAAATCAGGCCCTACCGCAAAGCCATGGATATGGCTGTCTGTCCGCCATTTCCCTACCTCTTTCAGGTCCGGGACCTGCTGGGCTATACCGGCCTGGCCCTCGGCGCCCAGAACGCCAGCCCTGCGGCTTCCGGTGCGCACACCGGCGAGGTGAGCGCAACCATGCTCCGGGAAATGGGTTGCCGCTATGTCCTGATTGGCCATTCCGAGCGCCGGTCGATGTATCACGAATCCAGTGACGACGTGGCTGCGCGTTTCAGGCAGGTACGTTCTGCCGGTATGACGCCGATTCTGTGTGTGGGGGAAACCCTCGAGGAGCGGGAGCAGGGCCGGGCCATGGCGGCTATCGAGATGCAGCTGCAGACGGTCATCGACGAAAACGGAATGGCGGGCCTGCGGGACGGCATCATTGCCTACGAACCGGTCTGGGCCATTGGCACCGGCAGGACAGCGAGCCCCGCGCAGGTTTCCGAAACCCACCGTGCTGTCCGTCAGTTCCTTGAGTTCCAGGAGGCCGGTGGGGGAGAGGCACTGCGCATTGTTTATGGCGGAAGTGTCAAAGCGGGCAACGCGGCGGAACTTTTCCAGTTACCGGACGTCGATGGTGGTCTTATTGGCGGAGCTTCTCTGCAGGCAGATGAGTTTGCTGACATTGCCAGTGCGCTTGCAGTCACCACCGCTGAGACAGACAGCGACTGCGTGCTTTGACTGCCGCTCACTGAAGGGTGAGTGGCTGGCCTGCCGCCTTTCGACGGGCCTCCCACTCCGCCCGCGTCTGGGCGGCTTCGTCTCCGGCCATGGAGTCGATGATCTCGAAATAGTCACTCGAATAGTCATCAGCCATGACGTTGTTCCTTGGTTTAACCCGCACTACATAGACGGTCTGCACGTTCTGGTGGTCAAACTCCCGCCAGTACTGCTCATCTTTCAGCAAGCTGTATCTGTGCCCTTCCAGGGCGCGGATAACCTGACTGGTGTTGGTGGTACCTGCGCGCTCAACGGCATCCTTGTACTGATAGACAATGCTGTAAGCGGACGCTGCCGCCGTGGAAGGACGCATTTCATAGCGGCCGGAGAAGGCTTCAACAAATGCCTTGCCTCGTGGATAATCATACTGGTAGGGCACACTCCATACCCAGGGTGACCCACCGATAATCCCTCCCATAATCGTAGGACCCACCTGGCGAGCCATGCCGAGTGTGAGGTTGGGAATGACAACCTGCATTTTTTTGGTCAGCCCCATTTCGTAAGCGACGTTCAGCGCCCGCACCATGTCGTCTCCGAACAGCACCATCATCAGCACTTTGGCATCGCTTTTTTCCGCTTCCTCCAGGGCCTTACGGAAATCAGTAATCAGGGCGCGGGGGAAGGGTGTTTTGACCCCCTGGTGAGCATCCGTGTCACTGGTATTGGTGAACTTCCGGACCGATTCCTCCACTGACCAGCCCCAGGTGTAGTCGGCTGTAATGTAGAAATATTCGTCATCGGAGTGTTGGGTATTGAGATACTGGCTCAGTACCTTGGCCGTCATCCAGGCATTGTAGGGTTCCCGGAACATGTGGTTGTGGCCGGCCGCACCGGTGGTGGCATTGGAGTAGGTCAGGGTTCCGAAATAGATCCTGTCCCGGTCCCTTGCCGCTCGCCCGGAGGAGATGGCAACAGCGCTGGAAACGCCCCCGAAAACCATCTGCACACCCTCGCGATCGATCAGTTCAGCCGTGTTTCTGGCACCTTTGTCCGGCTCGCCTGAGGTGTTTCGTATAACCAGTTCTACATCGCGGCCCAGAATGCCGCCGGCACTGTTGATCTCATCAACCGCGAGAAACGCCCCCAGCCGTTGTTGCAGGCCCTGATCCTTGTAGCGCCCGGTCTGTGGGTAGTTCAGCCCTATCTTGAGGGTTTCCGCGGCCACTGGAGCGATTGCCAGCAGGGTTAACAGGAGAGAGACAAAAAGCTTCTTGCAGTGCATCGGCGAAGGCTCCGTGGTCACGCCGGGCCGGAAGTACGGGCCCCTGATATTATTTTTTTGAAAAAGGCAGAAGCAGTGTCGCGGGAGTCTGCCGCAGCAACAATCGTACTAAGGTGGAAGGTTGTGTAATGTTTTGTTAGCGGGCTCTGGCAGCCAGAGCAAGCACCAGGCTGACGGTGGTAGAGCCGATAAGCGCCCCTGCAAACGGCAGCAGAGTCGGGATACCTCCCGGAAAACTCGCGGCCTCCAATCCGGCCATCAGGCTGCCACCGGTAACCCATCCGGGAATAATGGCGCCGGCCAGGCCAGCAAGGCCACCGAGGACCGCCGCGGTCGTGGTCATTCGCTTCCAGAGGCCCATCAATACCGGTATCACCGCCGTTGCACAGAGCAGGTCGGCAATCAGGAACAGTCTCAGCACCGAGACACCCTGCAACGAGACAATCACCACGGGGATCATCAGGATGACCGTGATCCATCGTGCCGAAACGATGGACAGTCCCTGTTTTTCGGTGACCGCCAGGGACGCCAGGGCATTTTGCAGCGTGTCCACTGATGAGGCTACCAGCGTCAGCGCCAGCACCAGGGCGGGAATGGTCAGCCAGGCCGGAGCATCAGAAAGCAGGGCAAAGAAAGGAATGGGTGGTGACCCCAGATCCGCCCCGCTCATGGCGGCGGCGATGCCCAGGGCACCAACCACGGCAACTACGGCAATGGTGATTACCCCACCGAACAGCGCGCCCCGGCGCAATGCGGAGGTGTCCCGTGCGGACCATAGTCGCTGCCAGTAGCCCTGATGAAACAGGTTGGCCGCGGTGACCGCGATAACCAGCGTCAGGGCAACGCCGAGGGCGCCACCAACCGGTGCTGACGGCGCATTGGCGGCGTCCAGTTCGGGTAGCCGCTCCATGGCCACAAAGCCGACGATTCCCAAAAGGCCAATGAGCAGAAAGGCCTGCCACTGGTCGGTGACGATACTGGCCCGCAGGCCACCCCAGGCGGTGTAAATCAGCGTGGCAATGGCCACGCCCAACACCGCCACATTGCCGTTGACTCCCGAAAGCATCGAGGTGATGGCACCGATGGCGGTCAGCTCCGCTGTCACAAAACACAACATGTAAAGCACGGAGATCAACGACACGTAGCGGCGAACTGCGTTCCCGTAGCAGGCCTGGGCAAACTCACCGATACTGCGCCCCTGGGGCAGGTAGCGGCGTATCGCAGGGCCACAGAAAGCAAATACGATAAAGGGCAGGGCCGCTCCCAGCGCATAACCGGCCAGGGCGACCGGCCCTACCAGGGCGCCGACTTCCGGGGGCGCAAACAGTATCCAGCCACCCATGCCGGAGGCCAGGAAAGACAGTCCCAGAGCCCGGGCGCCCTGACTGTTCCGGGCGGTCACATAGTCGTCAAGCCCACCATCGGCCAGCCGCGCGCGCAGTCCGAGCCAGGTAAAGAGGATCAGGGCAGCCGCCAGGGCGGCTACGGTGGTGTAAAGCATGATGGAAACTCCGCCGTTCGTAGAGTCGGGAATATTGACATATTCCGGGCAACGCCGCGATAAGCTGGTGCGTCGAGTCAGGCATGGCGGACAATGTCACGTTCGTCTGGGGTGCTTTGACGCTGTGTATCCGATTTTTTTGGAGCGTGGCCTTGCGGTTGTTCTTGACCGGTTCAGATCAGGCAATTTTGACAAGCGTCAAATGCCTGTCAGGCTTATGGTTTACTGTAGGCAGTATTAATCCGGGGACATCCCCCCACAGGAGGTCGTTATGAGTAATCGCAAGTCGGAACTTGAAACCCTGCGCGCTGATCTGAAGGCGCGGTTGGCAAAGTACGAGGCCCATCAGCATCGGGAGGGTGGAGCCCTGGAAAAGGACTCTGAAGAGCAGGCAGTCCAGACCCAGAACGACGAAGTAGTGGATTCCCTGGAAACCGAAACCCGTCGTGAACTCGCCCAGATAGAGCGTGCCCTGGAACGGCTGGCAAATGGCCGGGGGGGCGAATGCGAACGCTGCGGGAATGAGATAGATCCGCGACGCTTGCAGGTGCTGCCCTACACCACCTTGTGTGTCGAATGCGCAGAACAATGATCCGCTAGAAGGGAAATTCCATGTCAGCAGGCACCAGCTCCGACAATAAAGCGGAGGGACTACCAAAAAGCAGGGTCATCGGGCTGATTCTCGGGCCTCTGTTTTTGCTCATGACACTGGTTTTGCCGGCACCGGAGGGGATGGTGGCAGAGGCTTGGGCAGCACTCGGGCTGATGCTGTTGATGGCCACCTGGTGGTCCACAGAAGCGATCCCCATTCCCGCAACGGCACTGATTCCCATTGTGCTGATACCGGCACTCGGGCTGGGTGGTATCAAGGATGCGACAACGCCTTACGCCAACCCCATCATCTTTCTGTTTCTTGGTGGCTTCACACTGGGGCTGGCGATGCAGCGATGGAACCTGCACCGCCGTATCGCCCTGTTGACCCTCAGAGGCGTGGGTGACAAGCCGCGCCGCCAGATCGCGGGCTTCATGATTGCCACGGCGTTCTTGAGCATGTGGGTCAGTAATACGGCCACCTCGATCATGATGCTGCCCATTGGCCTGTCGGTCATTGCGATGATGGACTCCTCCAACAAGGAAGGCGTCCGCCGTTATGCTACAGCGTTGCTTCTGGCCATTGCCTACTCGGCCAGCGTCGGGGGTATTGCTACCCTGATCGGGACCCCTCCCAACGCATTACTGGCAGCCTATCTCAGTGAAAATCAGGGTATATCGGTTGGTTTTGCCCAGTGGATGCTGCTGGGAGTGCCGGTATCACTGGTCATGCTGGCATTGACCTGGTGGTGGCTGACGCGCAGGGATTTCGGACTGGACAACCAGGCCGGCAGCGGTGACCTGATACGGGACGAGCTGAAGGCTCTTGGACCTCTGCAGAAAGCGGAGAAGCTGGTAGCACTGGTATTCGTGGTGACTGCTGCCGCCTGGATTTTCAGGCCGTTGTTATCAGATGGGCCAATGCCCTGGTTGAGCGACACCGGCATTGCCATTGCGGCGGCCATCGCCATGTTCCTGATCCCTGTCAACCTGAAAGAGCGGCTGTTCGTGCTCGACTGGGAGACCGCACAGGGCATTCCTTGGGGCGTCTTGCTGTTGTTTGGTGGTGGCCTCGCCATGGCAGGCGTAATCAGTAGTTCAGGCCTGGCGGAATGGATCGCCGAGAGTTTGTCGGTCGCTGGCAACCTGCCGGTCCTGGTGATGGTTGCCCTGGTAGTGGGCGTCATCATCTTCCTCACGGAGGTAACCAGCAATACCGCTACCGCGGCGGCGTTCCTGCCGTTGCTGGGGGCGCTGGCCATGTCCCAGGAGATGTCAGTGCTGTTGCTGACAGTGCCTGCAGCCATTGCGGCAAGTTGTGCCTTCATGATGCCGGTAGCGACACCACCCAACGCCATCGTTTTCTCCAGCGGCCACATGCGAATTCAGGACATGATCAGCGCAGGTTTCGCGCTGAATCTTCTCGGTATCGTTGTGGTCACGGCGCTGAGCTATCTGCTGCTGGGTTTCGTGTTCACGATCTGAGCGGGGCCGAATTGGCCGGGCAGGGCACTAGTCTTCAGGTCTGCTCAGGTCCAACCACTGTTGCGAAAGCCAGTAATAGCTGCCGTCGGGAGCCGGATGCGTGCAGTTGTAGCGGAAACGGCGGCTGCTGAAACTGTCAGGGGCTTTCACAGTGACTTGGTCGCCGGAAACCTCGAAATCCACACGACCCTGGCCGGAGGCAAAACAGGACAGGCGGTCTACGCTTATGGAATCGGGCACAGTGAACGACAGTGTCGGGGGATTCTCATCAATAACGCCGTCGGGCAGTTTGCTGGCATCCACCGGCAGTGCTTTACTGCGTAGTTTGTTCTCCAGGCTGTTGAGTTGCCCGTAGGCGTTCGCCATGGGAAAGCGGGGCAGCCGAGTCGAGTCGGAAGTGGCACCAATTGCGCCTGACTGCTGGCCATATCCCAGCCATCCACGGGCCTCTACCTTGCCCTCCAGCGCCTCGTCAAATTCCCCATAGGGATAGGCAAACATCGGGACGTCGGTGCCAAGCCTGTCTGCCAGGGCCTGCTGAGCCAGATCCAGACTGCTTTCCACCCGTTGTGCCCAGTCACTCCTGCTCTCGTCGGGGCGCCTTGCCAGGTGGCCGTGATCCTGGCTGTGGTTGGCAACCGTAACACCGCTCCTGCCAAGCACTTCCTCCAGCTGATCCCAGGTCATATAGCCTTGGCTGCCAATGGCATCGGTATTAACGAAGATGGTATAGGGGTAGCCCCGCTTCTCCAGTTCTGCCGCTGCATTGGAATAGACAGATTCGTAGGCGTCGTCAAAAGTAAGGGCAATCTGTTTGCGATTATCCAGTTTGCCTTCCAGTGCGTCGCGGGTTGCCGATTCCAGGGGTACAACCTCAATTCCCAGTTCATCAATCATGTCCAGCTGTCCTTCGAACAGGGACACCGAGGTGCTGGTGGACGATGGCGTGGAATCACTGACGTGGTGATACTGGAGCACCACGAGATCCGCCTGGGCGCCCAGCGCAAAGCCGGCAAGGGATGTCATCAGCAGTGATCGGGTCGTCATACGTTTTGTCATGGTGTCTTCCTCGAGGATCAGGTAGTGCAAGACTGTCAGGTTCTGAAATGCGCCTTCAATACCGCGAAAGCCTGGTTCAGCTGTTGAATGGCTTCGGTTTCGCCACCGCGGTCCGGATGAGCATGCATTACCACCCGGCGAAACCGCTGCTTTACCTCATCAAATTCCGGCGGGATATCGTCAAAGCCGAGCGTAGCCGCTGCGCTGCGGATTTCCGCAAGTTCCGGTCTCAAGCCGCTGCGCCCGGCCCAGAAGTCGTCCATCATCCGGTTTATGGAATCCTCAGACATCCGGTAACCGGAAAGGTCCAGGTAGAAAATTCTCAGTTCGTCTGCCTGGTCCGGCATGCCCGAGCCGCCGACAACCGTGCTGTGCCGGAGCCGGATGACCAGAGGCGATATGGTAAGCGCCTCCCCGCCAGTGGCAAGCTGGTCACGGAGGCGATAAAGCACGTGGAATAGCAGAAAATGGACCGGATAGAGTTTATCCGGCTCCGCGAAGTTTACCGTGCCGATCAACTCCCAGGGGGGCTTCTGCAGAGTCCTGATAAGCCCGAGTTCGTTGATTCCGCCAGGGTTCTGCCGAAGTATGTGCTCGGTAGCGACCAGCAGGTGCTGAATCTGCAAATTCAGCTTGTCGTCCTGGGAGCCGGAAGCAATGGGTCGGGCGCCATCTGTTGCCGTTTCGGATTGATTCATAACACTATGGTAGGTGACGGGGCGCCGTTACGGAAGAGGGGGCTCCAGTCTCAGGCCGGGGTTCCTTTTTGTCTGCGACGCACCCATGTCTGTATCCTGTTCCCGGACCATTTGCACGCGTATAATCCAACGTCCACTGATTCCCATGAACGATGTTTTCTATGCCCGACGCAATAACTGCCAACTCTGACGCTGTCCTGACCTCTGAAGCGGAGCGCAGGCAGAAACTGGAATTCAACAAGCTGCAAAAGCGCCTGCGCCGGGAGATGGGGCAGGCGATTGCTGATTTCTCGATGATTGAGGCCGGCGATAAAGTCATGTGCTGCCTGTCCGGCGGCAAGGACTCTTATGCCATGCTCGATATTCTGATGAACCTTCAGAAAAGTGCACCCGTGTCCTTTGAACTGATTGCCGTGAATCTCGATCAGAAACAACCGGGGTTCCCGGAAGAGGTGCTGCCTGAATATCTGCAGGCCCTTGGTATCGAATATCACATTATCGAGAAGGACACCTACAGTATCGTCAAGGACAAAGTGCCGGAAGGGAAAACCACCTGCGGGCTATGCTCCCGCCTGCGCCGAGGGATTCTCTATAATTTTGCCGAGGAACACGGGGTGACAAAAATCGCTCTGGGCCATCACCGTGATGATCTCCTGGAGACCCTGTTTCTCAATATGTTTTACGGCGGCAAGCTGAAATCCATGCCCCCGGTTCTTCACAGCGACGATGGCCGTAACACGGTGATACGCCCGCTTGCCTTCAGCCGGGAAAAGGATATTGCCCGGTATGCACGCATGCGGAAGTTCCCCATCATTCCCTGCAATCTTTGTGGCTCCCAGGAAAATCTCCAGCGCCAGGTGATCAAGGACATGTTCCAGACGTGGGACAAGCAGCACCCAGGGCGGCTGGAAACCATGTTCCGCGCCATGTGCAATGTAGAGCCGTCACACCTTGCCGACACGGCTCTCTATAATTTCCGTGACGGTTCCCGGCACCCGGATGGCAAGCGGTCTGTTACAACCCTCGAACCGGAGACGAAGGATTTCGGGCGGCTTGACGTACTCAATATCTGACCCGCTTAGAAATGCGGGCAAAGTCCTAGCCGTGGCCTGAGTGCAGCATTGCGGTGATTGGCAGGGTCCAGATACCGAAGCCGATCAGCAGCAGTCCCGCGAGCTGTCGGAAATGCTTCTGTTCCCTGAGTTTGCTGATCCAGGTGGCGGCGTAACCGGTTGCCAGCATGGAGGGCAGGGTGCCCAGGCCAAAAAACAGCATGGTTGTTGCGGCGCTGCCGACGGTAGGCTGTAAGGCCGCCCACCCCAGCGTACTGTAGACCAGGCCACAGGGTAACCAGCCCCAGAGTGCACCGAGCGCAAGTGCCTGGCGCACATGGTGGACTGGAAGTACGTGCCTGGTAAGGGGGGACAGCCGTTTCCAGACCGGCGCGCCGATCCGTTCCACATAACGAATTCCCTGCCACCACTGGCCCATGGAAAGTCCCATCAGAATCAGCAGTACGCCTGCCAGGGTTCGCAGCACCGGGCCCAGTTGTGTCCAGTATCCCGTGGCACTGGTACTGAGGAGCGCAATCAAAGCGGCGATGAGTGCATAGCTGCCAATGCGGCCACCGTTGAAGGCCAGCAGCATAATGGTCTGTCGGAGCCGGAAGCCCCGCCCGACGGGCAGGGCCATGGAAAGCGAAGCGCTGATTCCGCCACACATGCTCAGGCAGTGCGTGCTGCCCAGCAGCCCGATCAGGAAGGCACTGGAATAACTCAGATACAGTTCTTCGCCCATCAGGATGTCCGGTCTTCTCCCGGTTTGTCATCCTCTGGCTCGCCTTTGGAGGCAGTGTTATGGCGCGAGGCGGTTTCCTGTTTCGGCTGCTTTGCGTCGTCCGGAATCCTGTCCTTGTCATCATCGTAGAGAATGCGATGGGCCGGCCCGTCCAGGTCATCATACTGGCCGTTTCTCACGGCCCAGGAGAACAGAACCAACCCCAATGCGATCAGAATCAGCATCAGTGGCACCAGTATAAAGACGATTTTCACGCTACCTCCTCAAAAAGCAGAGCGGTTATGTGTCACGCTGCGGTTGCAAGTGTCTGTTGTACCTTTGGTAAAGGCTTGCTCTTGCCAGGTGGTTTGCTGAGACGCAGCGCATTGAGCACCACAATCAGTGAACTGGCTGACATGCCGATGGCAGCCAGCCAGGGCGTTACAAAGCCGGCGGCGGCAAGGGGCAGGGCAAGAAGGTTGTAAACCAGCGCCCAGGCCATGTTTTGCCGGATGATATCCCGAGTCTGGCGGCTGGTTTTCATGGCTTCCAGCAGCTGCATTAGCTGGCCATTCAGCAACACGGCATCAGCCTTGAGCTGAGTCAGGTCGGCAGCGGCACCCATGGCGACCGAGATACCGGCGCCGGCCATAGAAGGCAGGTCGTTAAGACCGTCGCCGACCATCATTACGTGGTGACCTTGTTCACGCAACTCGTTCAGCACCTCCAGTTTTTGTTCGGGGGAGGCTTCACCTATCGCACGGTCGATACCGAGTTGTTCGGCAACCTGTTGCACATGGCCGGATCGGTCGCCGCTGAGCAGGATGGTTTGCACGCCGGCTTGCTGAAAGGCTTTGACTGCTTCAGCTGCGTCGTCACGAATCTGGTCGTCCATCCGGAAGCTGGCCAGCCATTGCTGGTCGGTTGCCAGCCAGATTTCCATGCCGGGCGGCTGCTCGGTTTCCGGTGGTCGGGCCAGAGTCTTGCCGGCGACAAAGGCTTTATGGCCGATATAAATGTTCTGCCCATCCAGTTTTCCGGACAGACCACCCCCGAGATGGTTGGTAACGTCGGCGACCGTTACTGAGGGGTGTTGGTGGAATACCTTGGCAATGGGGTGTTCCGAATGTTTTTCCAGACCCGCCGCGATTTTCTGGCAGGTCGCAATGTCCAGATCACCGAAAGCCAGGGTAGTGGTTAACGACAGCTCGCCACGGGTCAGGGTGCCGGTTTTGTCAAACACAACGGTATCTATGGTTTTCATGGATTCCAGCGTATGGCCACGGGTAGGCAAGAACCCCAGCTTGCGTAGCCTGACCGTGGCAGCGGTGATGGCCGTGGGGGTTGCCAGGGACAGGGCACAGGGGCAGGTCACCACAAGTACGGCAAGGGCAATGTCGAAGGCATTGTCGGCGCCTGCCAGCCACCAGCCGCCCCAGACAACGGGGGCCAGAATCAGTACCTGCTTGATAAATTTACCGGCAATGCGGTCTGCCAGACGAGCCACGGGCGGTTTTTCGGCCTGCACCCGGTCAAGCACCCTCAAAATGCCGGATAGGCGAGTCTGGGCGCCGGCGCGCACAACGCGAATGTTGAGAGGGTTCTCCCCGTTGACGCTACCGGCATACACGGTGTCACCCGCCCGGCGGGTTTCCGGCAGATATTCGCCGGTGAGAGCCGCTTCATTCAGTGTGGATTCCCCGGACACGATTTCCCCGTCCACCGGCAAGGTTTCCCCGGGGCGAACCCGGACAATATCACCGGGCTTGATGTCGTGGACCGGCACGATATCAGTTTCGCCATCGCGCATCAGCGAAGCAACCGAAGGCTGGAAACCCGCGAGGGCGTTGCCGGTCAGGCCGGCCCGGTAGCGGGCCTGGACTTCCACGTAGCGGCCAAGCAACAGGAAGAAGGTAAACATACACACCGATTCAAAATAAACCTCGTCACCCCCGAAAACGGTGACCCAGGCACTGGCCACATAGGCGATACCAATGGCAATGGCCACAGGCAGGTCCATGGTGAACTGCCGGGAAGTGATATCCCGCAAGGCATTGCGGAAAAAGGGTTTGGCGCTATAGAGCACCACTGGCGTAGCGACAAGAAGACTGAACCAGCGAAAGAAGCCGATGAAATCGTCGGAAAGATCGTTGATCAGTTCAAAATACAATGGAAAAGCCAGCATCATGCTCTGGAATGAGCCGATGCCGGCAACGGCCAGTCGAATCAGCATCGAACGGTGTTCAGCTTTCAGCGCCTGTTCGGCTTCGTCAGCCTGGTAGGGGCGGGCGCGATAACCGAGTTCGTGGATGGCGATCAGCAGGTCACTGAGCCGGGCCTGTTCCGGATTCCAGACCAGCCGGGCCCGCTGGGTGCTGTGGTTGACGGTGAACGAGATAACCCCTGGCTGCTTGGCCATATGGTTCTCGAGCAACCATATGCAGGCAGCGCAGGTAATGTCACTGACTAGCAGGGTGGCTTCCCGGCCTGCCTTCACCGGCGATACGAACGATTTCTGCACCAACGGATGGTCCAGTTCCCGTATCCGGTTGAGCTCGGAATCTGTCAACGCCTTCGGGGTGACAGCCGGCTCGGTGCGGAACTGATAGAAACCGTCGAGGCCTTCCGCCCGGATGGTCTCGCAGACGGCTTTACAGCCCTGACAGCAGAAGTGGCGTAACTCGCCATCAAGTTCCAGCGTGATGGCGGGTCTGCCGGGTGCCGGCTCCCCACAGTGGAAGCAATCCAAGGGTTTCACCCGCGGTCTTCAGCGCCCGCGCCAAGGGTCAGTGGACGTGACGATGGCAGGCTGGACTCGCCCTTGAGGCGCCAGTCGTTATCGGGGCCCCGCAGGTCGAAGTACCAGCGGCCCTCGATGGGCTGATTCAGGTTCGCCACGTACTGGCCTTCACCAATGGCGCGAAACTGCACAGTGCGGTCACGCTCGGCGATGGTCGGGTGGAACAGGTTGAGAATCAGGTAAGGATAATCAGCGCGGCCGCTGGTGGTATCCACCGACAGATTGATCTGGCGTTCGTTAAAGGCCATTTCCGCGCTGAGACCGAGGTCCTTCGCTGTCTCGTCACGGGCAATTTCCATATTGATACCGCGGCCTTCCTTGGAATAGTCATCGGTCACCATGGAGTTCTGTGAGTTGAGCGCCACCGTGATGGCAATGGTGCACCAGATAATGGCGGCTCCCGGGAAGATCAGCAGAAACAGCAGCCAGGGCTGGCGGTACCAAGGGCCTACAGAAGTATTTTCAGTCATAAGCAATTCTCTCAGTGCTGTTCCCGGATGATGAATCCGGGGCTAGCGATTAGGACCGACAAACCGGCTTTCGGTTTCAAGAATAAGATTTTCATCGGATTGTGATTCAAGCCTGAACACAATGTCATTGTTGCTTTGTGTAATAACCTCCGGCGCCACATCCACAACCGTTGGCAAAGAACGGTTTTCGCTGCTGGCCACCGTGACGGTATCCTGGGTCAGTAGCTGCATGCCCTCCATGCCTGAAACGGAGATCTCGAAGGTCTGGGGCACTTCTGACATGTTGGCGATTTTCAGGGTATAGGTATTCTCGATCCTTCCCTGCCCGTTGTAGCTGAAGAGGGCGCCCCGATCCCTGAGAACATCCAGCTGTGCCGGAACCCTCGTGGCAATGGTAACGGCAATCGCAGCCATCATCAGCACTAATACAAACCCATAACCGAAAGTGCGCGGCCGCAGGAGTTTGGAGGTTTTCCCCTCCAGCTCGTTTTCCGTGGTATAGCGAATAAGGCCACGTGGATAGTTCATCTTATCCATGACCTCATCACAGGCATCAATGCAAAGGGCGCAGCCAATACACTCGTATTGCAGACCATCGCGGATGTCGATGCCCGTGGGGCAGACCTGCACGCACTGGCCACAGTCGATACAGTCCCCCAGGCCCAGTTCTGCCGGATCCACGCCTTTCTTGCGGCTACCCCGGGGCTCGCCCCGGTTGGGGTCATAGGACACCACTCGAGTGTTGGGGTCGAACATAACGGACTGGAAACGGGCGTAGGGGCACATGTACAGGCATACCTGCTCACGCATCCACCCGGCGTTCAGATAGGTGGCCACGGTAAAGAAAGCGACCCAGAAGTAAGCCCAGCCATTGGCCTGGAGGGTAAACAGGTCAATGATCAGCTCACGGATGGGGTAGAAATAACCAACAAAGGTTAGACCAGTGGCAAGTGCGATTAACAACCATGCAGTGTGCTTTGCTGATTTCTTGGCAATTTTTTCGGCCGACCGGGGCGCCTTGTCCAGCTTTATGCGCTTGTTGCGGCCGCCTTCAATACGTTCCTCGACCCACATGAAAATAAACGTCCAGACCGTTTGCGGACAGGTATAGCCACACCATACCCGGCCAAACAGCGTGGTAATAAAGAACAGGCCAAAGGCACAGATAATGAGCATGCCCGACAGCAGGATAAAATCCTGGGGAAAGAAGGTGGTACCAAACAGGTGAAATTCACGTGCAGGGAGGTCAAAGTGAATCAGTGGCTGGCCATCGACAGTGATCCAGACAATCAGGAAATACATGCCCATCAGGGCCGTCAGACTGACATTACGGATGCGCTGAAAGAAGCCCTTGACCTCTTTCACGTAGATTTTCTTGCGGCTGGCGTAAAGCTCGACAGTTCCGGTATTTTTGTTTTTGTTGTCGGAGGCGTCAGAGGATGGGTCAACCTGTTTGACCGGAATCTCACTGCTCATCGTTAACCTCCCGATGATGTGGCGCCCTTGTCACAAAGGACTGCGGGGCTGGGGATCTTCTCAAGCCTGTACCCGCAAATGCAGACACAGGGTTGAACAGACCGGGCCGGGGCCACAGGCCCCGGCCGGATACTCAGTTGGACAGGCTGTAGACGTACGCAGCCAGAATCTGGATCTGATCGTCGGAAAGCCGGCCGCCCTGGGCGGGCATCTGGTTCTGGCGACCGTTAACAACGGTTTCCCTGATCCAGTCGTAGGTGGAACCGTAAAGCCAAGTGTCGTCGGTCAGGTTTGGCGCGCCAAGAGCCTGGTTGCCTTTGGCATCAGGGCCGTGACAGGCCACGCAGGCCTGGGCGTAGACTTCTTCACCTTTCTCCGCTGCCTCGGCGTCCCTTTCCCGGTCACTAAAGCTGAGCACGTAGTTGACCACCTGGTCGACCTGTTCGTTGGTCATGTTCGGCATGGTGCCCATGGCAGGCATGTTGCCGTTGCGTCCCTGGTGAAGCGTGGTAAGAATCGAGTCAGGGTCACCCCCATACAGCCAGTCATCATCGGTCAGATTCGGAAAACCCAGGGATCCCCGGCCGGCTGAGCCATGACAGGTGGCGCAATTGTTGGCAAACAGCCGCTGCCCCATTCTCATGGCATCCTCAATTTCAGCCAGTTCAGGCACCGGTGTGTCGCCGAATTTGGCATAGAGTTCACCATATTTTTCATCGGCTTGTTGCATCTCGGTTTCCCACTGGCCGGTGGAAGACCAGCCCAGCAGACCCTTGTAGTTGCCCAGACCGGGATACAGGGCGAGATAGCCAAGCGCAAAAATACAGGTTGCGAGAAACAGGTAGAACCACCACTTCGGCAGTGGATTGTCATATTCCTCAATGCCATCGAAGGAATGGCCCATGGTTCTGTCAGTTTCAGTATCAGACGTCTGGTTCTTGCGGGTGGCGTAAAGCAGCCACCAGCAACCAAACACAGTACCGAGCACGATCACGCTGATCCAGATGCTCCAGAAGGTACTCATCGTTTTTTCTCCGTTTTTTCCTGTTCAACAGTACGCTTCTCCACCTCATCATCATCAAAGGGCAGGTGGGCCGCTTCTTCGTTGGCTTTCTTGCGGTGGGAACTATAAGCCCACCAGATGATGCCGAAGAACATGGCCATGATGATCAGTGTTTGAACGCCACGTAAATCATTTATATCCATGGGTATCACCGTTTCTCTGAAATGACGGTACCGAGCTGTTGCAGGTACGCGACCAGAGCTTCGATTTCAAATTTGCCGCGGACTTCCTCAGCTGCGGTTGCAACCTGTTCGTCAGTATACGGCACGCCCAGTGTCTGGAGAGTTCTGAGCTTGGCCTCGGTAGCAGTGTGATCAACACGGTCCTCAAACAGCCAGGGGAAAGCCGGCATGTTGGATTCGGGAACCACGCTGCGCGGATCGTACAGGTGCTGGCGCTGCCAGGCGTCGGAGTAACGACCACCGACACGGGCAAGGTCAGGGCCGGTACGCTTGGAGCCCCACAGGAACGGGCGGTCGTATACGAACTCGCCGGCAACGGAGTAGTGCCCGTAGCGTTCGGTTTCAGCCCGGAACGGACGGATCTGCTGGGTATGACAGACATGGCAACCCTCGCGGATGTAGATGTCCCGGCCTTCCTGCTCGAGCGCTGACAGTGGCTCAAGGCCCTCTATCGGCTCATTGACGCTCTTCTGGAAGAACAGCGGCACAACTTCTGCAAGAAAGCCGCCACTGATGGTCAGGATGATCAGTACGATCATGATCCCGATATTCTTTTCAATAATTTCGTGCTTCATCAGTACTGTCTCCCGTTACGCCGCTTGCGCTGCTGTGTTGTCCTGAGCAGCCGCTTCTTTCTGACGTACGGTCATGTAGACGTTGTATGCCATTATCAGCATGCCACTGAGGAAAATCACGCCGCCAATAAACCGTACAAAGTAGCCCGGGTAGGATGCTTCGAGTGATTCAACAAAACTGTAAGTCAGTGTGCCGTCCTCGTTGACCGCGCGCCACATCAGCCCCTGCATGATGCCGTTCACCCACATGGCGACGATGTACAATACGGTACCGACCGTTGCCAGCCAGAAATGCACGTTGATCATGGCGGTGCTGTACATCGCCTGAACGCCCCACAGTTTGGGGATCAGGTGGTAAACGGCACCGATACTGATCATGGCAACCCAGCCCAGCGCACCGGAGTGAACGTGGCCGATAGTCCAGTCCGTGTTGTGGGAGAGCGCGTTCACCGTCTTGATGGACATCATCGGACCTTCGAAAGTGGACATGCCGTAGAACGACAGGGAGACCACCAGGAAGCGCAGGATGGGGTCGGTACGCAGTTTGTGCCAGGCACCTGACAGGGTCATCATGCCGTTGATCATGCCGCCCCAGGAGGGTGCCAGCAGAATCAGGGACATTACCATGCCCGCAGTCTGTGCCCAGTCGGGCAGGGCTGAGTAATGCAGGTGGTGGCCGCCGGCCCATACGTAGGTGGCGATCAATGCCCAGAAGTGGACAATCGACAGACGATAGGAATAGACGGGACGGTTTGCCTGCTTGGGCACGAAGTAGTACATCATGCCAAGGAAACCAGCAGTCAGGAAAAACCCGACGGCGTTGTGGCCGTACCACCACTGGATCATCGCATCGGTAACGCCAGCGTAGGCCGAGTAGGACTTGAAGGCCGTTGCCGGCAGCGCCATGCTGTTACCGATATGCAGCACCGCAACGGTAATGATAAAGGCGCCATAGAACCAGTTGGCCACGTAAATGTGCGGAGTGCTGCGCTTCATGATGGTTCCGAAGAACACAAGCGCATAGCACACCCATACCACAGTGATTGCGATATCGATGGGCCATTCCAGCTCGGCGTATTCCTTCGACGTGGTCAATCCCAAAGGCAAGGTAATGGCGGCCGCCACGATGATGGCCTGCCAGCCCCAGAAGGTAAACGCAGCCAGTGCGTCTGAAAACAGACGGGCCTGACAGGTGCGCTGTACCACATAGTAGGCCGTAGCGAACAATGCGCTTCCGCCAAAGCCGAAGATCACGGCGTTGGTATGCAGCGGCCGTAAACGGCCGAAATGGGTCCAGGGCAGGTCAAGATTGACGGCGGGCCAGACCAGTTGTGCTGCAATCAGCACGCCCAGGGCCATACCGACAATCCCCCATACCACTGTCATGATGGCAAACTGCCTTACCACCTTGTAGTTGTATGTCAGGTTTGCATTTACTGTGCTCATAGCCTTACCAATGGGTTTAGAGTGGGGAATATGCGGGCGCAAGTATGGAGAAAGCATTAGCTGTTTGCAATGACGCAGATCAACTCGCAGACTCTATCAAATGCGTCTAAATCAGTAAGATGGCGAATATACTAGAGTATTTCCCGACTCAACAGAGAGCACTCGGGGAGCCCCGGATGTATAGTGGCCACGTTACTTATGATAGTCACGATTTGGAGGCGTTGTGAATCCTGTAACATTTTATGAGTCTGAATCACGAAAAGGGTCCCCTGGCCCCCGTCTGATACTGGCTCATGGGGCTGGCGCCCCCGCGGATTCCGCCTTTATGGAAAGGCTGGCCTCAGCGCTTTCAGAAGAGGGTGTCAGAACCCTGCGATTCGAGTTTCCCTATATGGAAAAGCGGCGGCTGGATGGCCGGAAAAGGCCACCGGACCGGCAGCCGGTGTTGCTGGAGCATTTCCGCCGGGTAATCGACGAAATCGCAGCTGAAGCCGCCGCCGGCGGTCCCATTTTTATTGGTGGCAAGTCCATGGGTGGGAGAATGGCCAGCCATATAATCGCCCAAGGGGACCTGCCGCCTGACGTTTCTGGTGCTGTCTGCTTCGGATACCCGTTTCATCCCCCGGGAAAGCATGAGCGGTGGCGGACAATTCACTTCCAGGACCTGCAGCGCCCGCTCCAGATCATCCAGGGCAGCAGGGACCCTTTTGGTCGACGGTCCGAGGTCGAAGCACGGGGTCTCGAGACAGTTGATAACCTGAACCTGTCGTGGCTTGAGGGCGGCGATCACGATTATCGGCCACTGGCACGACAACAGCAAAGCCAGGAAGCAATGATTCTGCGGGCAGCGAGTCTGGCCGCGGCTTTTATACACGGTTATGCGCGGGCTTCCCGGGCGACCCCGGTTAGGGTAGAACAATGGAACGACTGATTGCCTTATGCCGGCCAGGCTTCGAGACAGAAGCCGGCCGGGAACTGACGGATGCAGCGGCAGCATTTGCAATTTATGGCTATTTCGAGCCGGGCAATTCCCAGGGCTTCGTCATCTTTAACCTGCCTGGACCGGCCTCGGCAGATACATTGATAAACACGCTGTCCATCCACACGCTGGTCTTTGTCAGAGACTGGTTCGTTGTTCTGGCGGACGTAGTGTTGCCGACAACGGACCGGGTGGGCGCCGTCGTAGAGAGTCTCAGGACCACGGATGCAGAATTTCCGGCCTGCGCGAGAGTGGAAATCCGGTTGCCCGAGAACAACAGCGATCCGGATCTTGGCAATTTTGCCCGCAAATGGGTGTCTCCGCTTTCCAGAGGGTTGCGGGGAGCGGGGCTGCTGCAGCCAGACCCCCAGGGGCATTCGGCAGCTCGCCTGGAGTTGTTGCTGCTCGGGTTTGACCGGGTTATTGCCGGTGTCAGCGTGGCCGATAACCGGGCCCGGTTTGTCAGCGGCATACCCCGCTTGCGCCTGCCGGCGTCGGCTCCGAGTCGTTCGGCGCTCAAGCTGGAGGAGGCCTGGAAGGTGTTTCTGCCTCCCGGAAAAGAGCTCGACTATCTGGGTGGCGGTAAGCAGGCGGTGGATTTGGGAGCTGCTCCCGGTGGCTGGACCTGGCAGCTGGTCAAACAGGGTATGATGGTAACTGCCATCGATAACGGGCCAATGAACGGAGACCTTATGGCGTCAGGGCACGTTCAGCACGTTGAGGCCGATGGCTACCAGTGGCGGCCAAGGCGGGGAGTGGACTGGATGGTCTGCGACATTGTGGACCACCCGCGTCGGACCGCGGCAATGGCGGTGGACTGGCTTGCCCGGAAACTGTGCCGTTACACAGTGTTCAATCTCAAACTGCCGATGAAAAAAAGATACGATGAGTGGCTGACTTGCAGAGATATTCTGGAGCAGGGGCTGGCCAAGACCGAAATGAACTTCCGTATCAGGGCCCGCCACCTCTACCATGACCGGGAGGAGATCACCTGCTTTATCGAGCGTGTAGACTGAGCTAGTTATGGCTGTGCTCGAGTACCGTTATGACTTCGTCACGGTCCATCATGGGGACCAGTTCGGCCATCAATGTCCGGCGCTCCTCGGACAGGTACCAGCGCTGCCAGTCTGCTTCCGAGCGCCAGTTGGCGAGGGTGAATCGATGGTTCGGATCGCTGGTATCCACGAGCGTTTCACCCGACACAAAGCCCGGGGCGTTCACGGCGTTTTGAAGAACGCGGCGGGATCTTTCCTCGTAAACGGTTTCCAGGGATTCGGCGATATGGCGTTCAATCAGCACACGGATCATTGTTTACCTCGACGTGTTTTTTGGCGGTTATAAACAATAATTTAGCACGTTTTTTTCAAATTTCAGGTGGAATTTCAGGAGGACTGACCTTGTCAGAGCAGGATTACGATGCAGAGCTGGATGCCCGCGGCCTGTTTTGCCCGGAACCGGTCATGATGTTGCATAACCGGATTGTCGAGATCAGCCCGGGTGCGGTGCTGAAGGTAGTGGCGACTGACCCGTCCACTACCCGGGACATTCCGCGATTCTGTCAGTTTCTTGATCATGAACTGGTGGACAGCGGCGAAAACGGTGAAGAGTTCGTGTTTTTTATCCGCCGTGGCAACTGATCAGCCCCGTCAGGATTCACCGGCAATCCCGAGCCCGTCGAGATGGCCAAGAAATTGGTCCCGGTCCATCTCTCCGAGAACGCGGGCAGTTTCCATTTCGGCACCGGAGCCGTTGTAAAACAGGATGGCCGGTGGTCCGAACAGGCCGAGCTCGTCCAGCAATGCCTGCTGCTCCGGCGTGTTGTCGGTCATGTCCAGTTGCAGAAGTTTGTAGGGCGCCAGCGATTGGATGACGGCGCTGTCACTGAAAACATTACGCTCCATGACTTTGCAGGAAATGCACCAGTCGGCGTAAAAGTCGAGCATCACCGGGGTGCCGCTATGACTGGCCTGCAGGAGTTCACTGCGAATCTCTGCCGGGGACTCGAGCCGGGTAAATGCGGCATGGGCAGCCATTGACCCGGGAGAGTAGGCTCCGGCCGCGGTCTGATTCGATGCGGTAAACGCGGCCAGGGGCCTGAGGGGATCATTTGCGCCCGACACGGCGCCTGCAAGTAGCGCGATGCCGTAGGCAAACATGACCAGACCCAAGCCCTTGCGGGTGCGTTCCCAGCCAGCCCTGGCAGCGTCAAAAGCGCCCAGCTGCACACCGGTAATGGCCACAAGCAGCCCCCATAGGGTCAGTGCCACCCACCCGGGTACCATCCTTTCCACCAGCCAGATGGCAACGCCCAATAGCATGACACCGTAGAAGGCTTTGACAACATTCATCCAGGGGCCGGTTGACGGCAGTAGCTTGCGGCCCCCGACGGCGACCAGCATCAGGGGAATACCCATACCCAACCCCAGGGCGAACAGGGCAACACCACCGATTACCGCGTCCTGGGTTGTACTGATGTATAACAGGCTGCCGGCAAGTGGCGCGGAAACGCAGGGTGAGACAATCAGGGCTGAGAGCGCGCCTATCCCGAAAATACTGACAACGCGAGTGCCGGTCAGCTTGTGACTGGCATCGTTGAGTGGCTCGCGGATAAAGCGCGGCAGCTGGATTTCAAACAGGTTGAACATGGACATTGCAAACAGCACGAAAAGCGCTGCGAACACGCCCAGCACCCAGGGGGATTGGAGGTGGGCCTGGAGGTTGAAACTGGCTCCCAGCAAGCCGGTAATGACACCGGCCGCCGCATAGGTGAGGGCCATGCCCAGCACATAGCTGCCGGACAGCAGCAAGGCGTGGCCGGTGGTGCTGGTGTTGCGGGATGAGACCAGGGACGAAATGATCGGCACCATGGGCAGCACGCAGGGGGTAAACGTCAGCCCGAGCCCCAGCAACAGGAACAGGCCGGCAATAACCAGAGTGGACTGATTGGCGAGGAAGCCCGCCAGACCGGTTGCCGTGGAGGTGTCGGCGGCGCCTTGCTGGGCATTGCCACCCCCGGAGCTGCCGGCTGATGCAGATCCCGGGTTGTCCCCATTGCTGGCGTAATAAAGTACGTCACGGGTCTGTGGCGGATAACAGAGCCCGGCATTGGCGCAGCCCTGGTAAGTCACCTCTAATTCTGCCTCGTGGACCCCCTCGGGAAGACTGACCGGAACCCTGGCCTCGAGCGGTTCATAGAACACCGTGACCTTGCCGAAGAACTCGTCCTCGGTGTCGGTCCCGGTGTAGGAGAACTCGGGCTCCCCCAGCTCGACACCCTCGGTGTTGGTGCTGACGCTGATTCGTCCCTGATACAGGTAGTGATCGGGGGCAATATCCCAGGACAGCAACACCGCGTCGTTGTCTGTCGTAAAGCTGAAGGGCAGGGCCTCGTCAACGGGAAGGAAATCATTACTGTTGCCAAACAGTGAGTTACCTGCGCCAGTGGCTAGGGCAGAGAAAACGGACAATGTCAGAAACAGGAATAAGCGGCTCAAAACCCCGTTGGGGGCACTACGGCATGGGGTTGTTGTGCTGCCTGTCATAATCGATAGAACACCGTTGGTAATTTCGGGTTTGTCCGGCGCCAGATCCTGGGAGGGTAACAGCGCCGCTTCAGGTTGCAATGGACACAGTTGCCAGACAAAAGTTCCCTCTGGTATTGAACCGTCTAAAGTCGCACAATACCCGTCCCATGAAACATGATCCAGACGATCTTATCATGCTGTTTAATGACCTGTTCCGGGCAAACTACCGGACTGTTCTGGTCAGGGGCGGCGATGAACCCGAATATGTGCCGGCCACGGAGCCTGGAGGCTTTGCGCAGATTATCTTCGCTCATGGCTTTTACGCCAGCGCGTTGCATGAAATCAGCCACTGGTGTATCGCCGGTAAGCAACGGCGTACACTCCGGGATTTCGGCTACTGGTACTGCCCGGATGGCCGCACTGTGGCGCAGCAACAGGCTTTCGAAAAGGCGGAAATAAAGCCCCAGGCTCTGGAATGGCTGTTTTCGATAGCCGCTGGCGCCCGCTTTCACGTCAGCGTCGACAATCTATCCGGTAGCGGAGCGTGGGACGAAGACGCCTTCCGCAAAAATGTGTCGGCGCAGGCTGATCATTATCTGGAGCATGGCTTGCCCGCCCGTGCTGGCAGGTTCTTGCAAGTGCTCCAGACATTTTATGGAACCGGGACCGAGTTTAACGAAGTCTGGAAGAACGAGACCAGGCGCCTGATGCCCGAAGGTTCCGTCACAGACACCGAGGTAAATTGAAGCAATATGACATCTGACGCACCCGAAGCCGGCAAGACACTTTTCAAGGACCTGAACCTCGACCAGCGAGTACTCGATGCCATCACCGATATCGGCTTCGAGCATTGTACGCCAATCCAGGCAGAAACCCTTCCGTTTACGCTGGCCTGCCAGGACCTGATCGGTCAGGCGCAGACAGGCACCGGCAAGACCGCCGCCTTCCTGATTACCGCTATCCAGAGCATGCTGGAAACGCCCATTCCTGACAGCGACCGATTCGCGTCGGAGCCCCGAGTGCTGGCTCTGGCGCCGACCCGGGAGCTGGCGATGCAGATAGCCAAGGATGCTGAGCAGCTGTGCGGTTACACCGGTCATAATGTGGTCACCGTGGTCGGCGGCATGAACTATGACAAACAGCGTGATCAGCTGCAGAACGAGATTGTCGATATCCTGGTGGCCACGCCGGGACGACTGATCGACTTCCTGGGGTCCCAGGATGTGTTTCTGGACCAGATCGACATCCTGATTCTGGATGAGGCGGACCGCATGCTCGACATGGGCTTCATACCGGATGTAAAGCGTATTATCCGCAAATGCACGCCAAAGGAGGAGCGCCAGACCCTGCTGTTCAGCGCCACCTTTAACCAGGATGTGCTCAACCTCGCCTCCATGTGGACACGTAACGCGGAATTTGTGGAAATCGAGCCGGAACAGAAAACCGCCGAACGGGTTAAGCAGACTGTCTATCTGGTGGGTGAAGATGAAAAACTGCCGGTTCTGGTGAACTACCTCCAGCGCCCTGAAGTTGAAAAGGCCCTGGTGTTCGCCAACCGTCGTGACCAGTGTCGTGACCTGGACGAGGACTTGCGGAATCAGGGTGTCAAGGTAGCCCTGATGTCTGGCGAAATTGCCCAGAACAAACGGCTTAAAACCCTGGAGCAGTTCAAGAGCGGCAGCATCCAGGTGCTGGTCGCCACGGATGTGGCCGGGCGTGGTATTCACGTGGACGGTGTGACCCATGTGTTCAACTACAATTTGCCCGATAATGCAGAAGATTACGTTCACCGTATCGGGCGAACCGGACGGGCAGGGAAGCACGGTGTGTCCGTCAGCTTCGCCAGTGAGGACGATGCCTATTCATTGCCGGCGATAGAGTCCTATATTGGCCAAAAGCTCACCACGACCGTGCCTGATGAAGAACTGATGACAGCGCTGGCCAAACCGCCGATCACCCGCAAACGCGGTGCCAGGCGCCCCCAGGGCAATCGGAGCCAGGGCGGCCGCGGCAGCAATCAGCGCCAGCGCAGGAACTAATGGGCCGGGGAGCCGAATGATGCGGATAGTAGCGGACGAAAACATACCCTTGCTTGATTCGTTCTTTGGCGATATCGGTGAGATACACCCTGTATCCGGTCGTACGATGTCGGCCGCCGATGTGCAGAATGCGGATATCGTGCTGGTGCGCTCGGTTACCCGGGTCAATCAGTCCCTGCTTGAGGGCAGTCGTGTGCGCTTTGTCGGCACCTGCACCATCGGGACCGACCACGTGGACAAGCAGTGGCTTGCATCCAACGGCATCGCGTTTTCGGCAGCACCCGGCTGTAACGCCAACAGTGTGGTTGAGTATGTGCTATCGGCAATCTCATTGCATGCTGAGAGACGCGGGGTGGCCGACTGGTCAAAGCTCAGTGTCGGAATTATTGGCGCCGGGAATGTGGGTGGGGAACTGGCTCACAAGCTGGAGCGACTGGATTTTGATGTAGTGTGTTGCGATCCGCCACGTGCCGAACAGGAAGGCGACAACGGTCAGGATTTTGTCAGCCTTGAAGAGGCCATGGCCTGCGACGTAGTTACGTTGCATACGCCACTGGTCCGTGAGGGAGAGTACAGTACCCTCCACATGTTCGGCGAGCACAGGTTGTCGGTGTTGGGCGAGCATCAGCTGCTGATCAATACCAGTCGCGGCGAGGTCATCGATAACGCCGCCTTGCTGTCGCGCCTCGATGAGCCCAATGCTCCCACCGTAGTGCTCGATGTATGGGAGCATGAGCCACGCGTTCACCCGGGGTTGCTTGATAAAGTCTGGCTCGCAACACCGCACATTGCGGGTTACAGCCTGGAAGGCAAAGTGCAGGGCAGTGAGATGGTGTACCAGGCTCTGAGCCGGAACATGGGTCTGCCCGTGCGGAAGAAGGCGGGCCAGTTTTTGCCGGAGCCGGCGCTGGCGAAGCTGTCGTTCACCAGTGCGGCGGAGGAAATGGACTCGGCGAATATTGCCATGCGTTCCTGTTACGACCCGCGCCGGGATGATGCCCGCATGCGTCTGGCGATGTCACTGCCGGCCGAGGAACGGGGGACGGCATTTGACCGACTGCGCCGGGATTATCCGGTCCGGCGGGAGTTCTCGAGCGTCAAGATTCAGCTCAAGGGCACCAGCAAGTCCATGCAGGATACTTTCCGGGCCCTTGGCTTCAAACTCAAGTTATAGCTACAGCTGCGCCTTTTGCAGAGCTTCAATGCGGCTTTCCAGGGGCGGGTGCGTCATGAACAGGGCGCTGAGTCCGCCACGTGCGCCGCGGTTGATACCGAACGCCTGCAGACTGTCCGGCATCTGGTCCGGCACCTCACTTTCCTGCTTTAGCCGGGCCAGGGCATTGATCATCGCGCCACGGCCTGCCAGCTGGGCACCGGCAATGTCAGCGCGGTATTCCCGCCGACGGGAAAACCAGAACACGATGGTGCTGGCAAGGATGCCCAGTACGATTTCCGCCGCAATGCTCACCACGAAGAAGCCAATACCGTGCCCGCTTTCGTTCTTGAAGACCACGCGGTCGACAAACGAGCCGATCACCCGGGAGGCGAAAATCACGAAGGTGTTCACCACGCCCTGAATCAGGGCAAGTGTCACCATGTCGCCGTTGGCAACGTGGCCAATTTCGTGGCCCAGCACCGCGCGGATCTCATCCTTGTTGAAGCGGTGAAGCAATCCCTCGCTGACAGCGACCAGGGCGTTGTTCTTGTTCCAGCCTGTTGCAAAGGCGTTGGACTGGGAGGCGGGGAATATTGCCACTTCAGGCATGCCGATGCCGGCGTTCTTTGCCAGTTCCCGCACCGTATCCACCAGCCAGCGTTCAGCCGGTGTCCTGGGTGACTCGATAACCTTGGCCTTGGTGCTCCATTTGGCCATGGGCTTGGAGATCAGCAGCGAGATTATCGCGCCGGCAAAGCCGAAAACAGCGGCAAAGGCCAGCAGTGAGCCGTACTGGATCCCATTCTGGGCCAGGTAACTGTCGACGCCCAGCAGTTTCAGGGTGAAGCTGGCAACCAGAATGACGGCCAGGTTGGTGGCAAGAAAAAGCAGAATACGCATCTTGAATTCCTTGTTGAATGATCAGCCGCCCACAGCGGTTTGTACCCGACACTTTATATGCGGTTGGTGTTGTAGTGTTCAACAGGTTTACGTTGATTTAATGATCGGTTTTGTCGCGAAAAAACGTCGCCTGCACGACCCGGCTGATTTTGGCCGAGCTCCCGCTTCGAAGCGCCGTGCGGAGCATATGAATATGGGTGGAAAAGTCTTCCCGCAGGGCCGGGGGCAGGTCCTGAGCGTTATGCGGCAGGGCTTTGTCCTGCAGGTCCGGACTGGCGGGTGAGCTCATGCGCACGAACGCCCGCCGTGTCAGCACTGCCTGGTCCAGGGCTTCCTGTCTTATGGTGTCTACGTAACGGAGCAGGTCCTCTTCTGCCAGCCAGAGCAGGGTGCCGAAACAGGCCATATGGCGTTTGCTGTGTAATCCGAAGTCATCGGGCTCATCGGGGCCGGCAATGTCTTCGACGAACAGGTTTACCCGGCGGGGGAAGGCGTTGTAGAGCTGAACCAGGGCGATCGCGGCGTCCTTGTAAAACTCTTCAATATGGATATCCGCCATGAAGCCGCCGGTTACAGCTGGTAGGACGACAGGAAGTGTGCCAGACGCTTCATGGCGTCCTCCAGGGTGTCTTCCCGTGGCAGGAACACCACGCGCAGGTGCTGCTTGTCATCTATATTGAAGGCCGAACCCTGAACCAGCAGAATGCGTTCCTGTAGCAGCAGGTCCAGCACCAGCTTTTCATCATTGACGATCGGGAAGCGCTTCGGGTCCAGCTTGGGGAACAGATAGAGCGCGCCCTTTGGCTTCACACAACTCACGCCGGGAATATCATTGAGCAGGTTCCAGGCGGTTTCCCGCTGCTCGTAAAGCCGGCCCCCCGGCGCCACCAGATCGTCAATGGACTGGTAACCGCCAAGGGCCGTCTGGATGGCCAGCTGGGCCGGCACATTGGCGCACAGGCGCATGTTGGAAAGCATTTCGATGCCTTCGATCAGGTCCCTTGCACGGTGTTTGGCGCCACTGATGATCATCCAGCCGGAACGGTAGCCGGCGGCTCGGTAGTTCTTGGACAGCCCGTTATAGGTCAGGAAAAGCACATCGTCCGCCAGTGAGGCGGTAGGAATGTGCTCGGTGCCATCGTAAAGAATCTTGTCGTAGATCTCATCGGACATCACGATCAGGTTGTGCTGCCGGGCCAGTTCGACCACCTGTTCCAGCAACTCCCGTGAATAGACGGCACCGGTGGGGTTATTGGGGTTAATCAGCACGATGGCCCGGGTGCGGCGGGTGATCTTCTTGCGGATGTCGTCGATGTCCGGGAACCAGTCCTGTGCTTCATCGCAGCGGTAGTGCACGGGCTTGCCACTGGACAGAGTTACTGCGGCGGTCCACAGCGGGTAGTCTGGTGCCGGAATCAGCACTTCGTCACCGGTATTGAGCATGGCCTGCATGGACATCACGATCATTTCGCTGACGCCATTACCGAGGAAGATATCGTCGATATCCACCTTGTCGATGCCCCGTTGCTGGCAGTAGTGCATCACTGCCTTGCGGGCGGAGAACAGGCCTTTCGACTCCACGTAGCCCTGGGCGAGGTGCATGTTGTAAATGACGTCCTGCTGGATTTCTTCCGGCACATCGAGTTCAAAGGCGGCCGGGTTGCCGATATTCAGTTTGAGAACCCGGTGGCCCTCCTCCTCAAGACGACGGGCTTCGCGCAGAACTACGCCACGTATCTCGTAACAGACGTTATCCAGCTTGGCGGATTTGAGATAGTTCTGCATAAGCCCGGTATTTCCTCAGATCGATAGGGGTTATAGGTGCCATATTTCGAAGACAAGCCTGTATTCTAGCGGAGCAGAGGGCAGCGACAACAGACCAATTGTGATGAATTGTGGCACAGATGCAGAGATTTAACGCGTAAACCTCACCATGTTCCTGAGCTGAAGGGGGTAACAGTGTCCAGTCCCGTTGTAAAAAAGCTTGTGCACAATATAATGGTGAAAAATACAATGGAGAGCCAGAATGAGCAAAGAAAGCATCTACGATTTCAGGGCCACCGACATCCATGGACAGGAGCATTCCCTGGATGAGTTTCGTGGCAAGGTCCTGCTGATCGTCAATACGGCCAGCAAATGTGGCTTCACCCCGCAGTTTGAAGGTCTGCAGTCCCTGTATACGGACCTGAAAGACAAAGGGCTGGAAGTGCTGGGCTTTCCCTGTAACCAGTTCCGCAATCAGGACCCGGCAGATGACAAAGCCATCAGTGAATTCTGCAGCCTGAACTATGGCGTTGATTTCCCCATGTTCTCCAAAGTCGAGGTCAACGGGCCCAATGCTCACCCCCTGTTCCAGTATCTGAAACACAACGCCACGGGCCTGTTGGGATCAGAAGCGATAAAATGGAACTTTACCAAGTTTCTGGTGAACAGGGACGGCGAGGTTGTGGATCGCTATCCACCCACCACAAAGCCCTCGGCCATCCGTGCCGACATTGAGAAGCTACTGTAAGCCATGGGCACTGAGGACGATATCCTGACGCTGGACAACCAGCTCTGTTTTGCGCTTTATGCCGCCAACCGGGCGGTAACAGCCCGCTATCGCCCACTGTTGACCGAGATCAATCTTACCTATCCACAATACCTGGTCATGCTGGTGTTATGGCAGGCGGTCCGGGAGGGGGAAACAGTAAGGGTATCGGATCTCGGTAAACGGCTGCGCCTGGACTCCGGCACTCTGACGCCGCTGCTGAAACGCCTGGCTGAACGTGAGCTGGTTACGCGGCAGCGGGATACGGCTGACGAGCGGGTGGTAACCGTAGCGCTTACGGATAAGGGCAACGCCATGCGCCGGCAGGCCCGGGAGATTCCCGGCCGGCTGCTCTGCGATACAGGAATCGGAGAGGAGCGCGTTGTGGCGCTGCGGGACGAATTACGCGCTGTCCTCAGTCTTCTCGAGTCTCAGGGGGAGCCCAGCGGTCAATAATGGATTTCAGGTCGGCGCGATTATAGGGTTTGGTAATGTAATCGTTCATTCCGGCCTCAAAGCAGTCGTCCCTGTCTCCCTGCATCACATTGGCGGTTACGGCAATGACCGGAAGATTCTGCCAGTCGGGGTTTTCTCGGATATTGCGGGTAGCCTCGTAGCCGTCCATCACCGGCATCTGGCAATCCATAAGCACAATATCGAAGTCGCCTGCTTTCAGGGCCTCCAACGCCCGCTTGCCGTTCTCAGCCGGGGTTACTTTGTGGCCAAGTTTCCGCAGCATACTGCTGGCAACAACCTGGTTGACCTGGTTGTCTTCCACAAGCAGCAGGCTCAGTGGTCTGGAAGCGGTCTGACCTTGAAGTGCTTCCATGTCGGCACCCCGCGGTGCCAGCCTGATACCCGCTGCAGCGCAGAGTGCGTGGAATAGCTGGTCCCGCCTCAGGGGCATGGAAAGAACCTGCTGATCGCCGGAAACCGCACTGTTTCCGTTCCTGTCCACCACAATGACGCCAGTCCCTCGCCATTGCGCCGCCATTCTCCGGCTGGAGTCGTCCTCGCTTTCTGCAGGCACCATCAGGATGCCGCCCTGGTTGCGATCTGCATCACGCACCGGGATGCCCCAGGCTCTCAGCTGGCTTTCGATGGGCAGTCGGTGAGGGTGCTGATGGGTGATGCCCAGGTCCACGCCCGCGGCTCTGACAGCTTGCGGTATATCCTGTGGCGTTATTCCGCTTCTATGTTGATCGTGAACCGGTAGCGGCAGGTTGACCGTGAAGTGTGTACCCCGGCGCTCCTCTGAATCCACAAGTATCTGGCCGTGCATGCGCTCCACCAGCTGTCTGCACAAAGTCAGGCCCAGCCCGGTTCCACCATAAAGCCGGGTGGTATCGGTATCCGCCTGTGAAAACGGCGAAAAGATCCGGTGCAGACCCTCCCTGGACATACCGATACCGGTGTCAATCACATCAATTCGCAGGTTTCCGTCAAAACGGGTCGCGCGGATCCGTACGCTTCCCTGTTCGGTGAACTTGATGGCATTGCTCAGCAGATTATTGAGGATCTGCCGGATTCGGGTGGGATCGCCGAGAAACGATTCCGGCAGGTTGCAGTCGATGTCTGTCACAACGTCGATATTTTTTCGGCGGGCTTGCTGGGCGTGCAATGTGGCGCATTCCTCGATCAGGTTCCGGACACTGAAGGGGATGCTTTCAAGGCTGAGTTTGCCAGCCTCGACTTTGGAAATGTCAAGAATGTCATTAAGCAGGCCGAGCAGGCTTTGCCCCGCGTTGAGGGCAATCTCGAGGCGGTTGCGTTGCGCCGGCTCCAGATCGCCCTCCAGGACGAGGCCAAGCATGCCCAGCACACCGTTGAGCGGGGTGCGAATTTCGTGGCTCATGCTGGCCAGGAAGTTGGCCCGGGTGCGGGCCCGGCGCACGGCGTCCTCCTTGGCCCTCACCAAGGCGCGGTTGCCTCGCTGGAGGGCTTCGTTCTTTTCGGAGATCTCCCGCGTGCGGTCATCCACCTCCCGCTCCAGCTGGGCAGAGTAGTTCTTTATGGTGCTTTCCGCCTCTCGCGTTTGCGCCAGACTGGCGTCCATTGTTTCCAGATGCTGGTTGATGATACCCACCATCTGGCCGATTTCATCTTCGCGGTGGTTGGGCGGCACAGGCAGCCGGACCTTTTCCGGAGACTCAGCGCGAACCCGGCTCAGAGCGCCGATCACATTGAGCATGGGGCGGGTCAGTACGAAATAGAAAATGGCGAGCAGCGCCGCGGTCAGCACTAGGCTTTTCAGTAAACCGCTCAACAGGGTATAACCGGCCCTTTGCAGGAACAGCACACCATAGTGATAGGTGTCGATGGTGACCGTCAGGTTGCCAAGGGAAAGATCGCTCAATTGCGGCACCATCAGATCATCGCTGAAAACCCGGATGTCGCCGAACAGCAGGTCACTGATCCAGCGATATCGGGACTCGGGACTGCTCTGGCTGGCAGCCGCCATGGTCTGACCGTTGTTATCGATGATGCGGGCGTCGATAGTGGCAGGATGACGGAGCAGGCCGTCCAGTAATTCCTCCGCCAGACGGATATCGATGTTGTAGGCAATCTGGGAGGCGGGGCTATGGCTGATTTCGATAAGGGCGCGGATTTCCTGCTCCATGGCATCCCGGGCACTGAAATAATCCAGGGTGACCTGAACAATATTCAGTATCAGACCCAGCACCATTGCAATCAAAACGGTGTCCCGGGTCAGGCGATAGGAAAGCCGCTTTTTGAATGGAATTGTCACAATGTGTCCACAGTCCCTGTTGGGCAGCGTTCCGGGGGCGTTGACCGGCCCTAACGCCGCTGTCAGTCGTCGTAGTCGGCCTTTTTACGCCATTCGTCATCGTGAAGAAAGGTGTCCCATTCCCGGTCCAGGCGTGATTGCGCTTCGGCACCGGCATCCTGGGACTCATCACCTTTCATGGCTTCCAGTTCCTTGATGCGGGTACGGAAACTCTTGACTGCCTTCATGGCCATGGGGTTGTCCCTGGACTTACCCATTTCCGTGCTGGCCAGGTGATAGGCGTGAATCGCCTTGCGAATCTGGTTCTGCTTCACGTAGTCGCGGGCCTGGAATACATGGAGATCGGCGTGGGTCTTGTGCACCAGAAACAGCACGTATTTTAGATTTTTCTTGGCGGTTGCGCTGTCGATCTTTCCGGCCTTGTGCATCCCTTCAATCATTTTGAAAAGATTCTGCAGCAGCTCTTTGACGTAGCTGGACTTTTCGGGGGAATCGATTTTCACGGGAGGACGTTGGTCCTCGTTATCCATGACCTGCTTTTTCAGCTGTTGAGCATTAGTCAGCCAGGCGCTGACGGGTTGGCTGGACTTGAGCGCCTGGAGGTCCTTGCAGGTTTCTTCCATGCGTTTGATCAACAGCAGCTTAAGGTCGTTGGTCAGGTATTGGCCGGGAATTTCGCACAAAAGACGATTGGCCCTGTTGTAGCTGTCTTCCAGGGCGGTGACTTTCCGTGCGCGCTCAATACGGGCACGTTCCCGCATCTGGCTGGCCACAATAATGATGATCGAAATGATAACGATAGCTGCCAGTAGCAGCACAATCATTGTGGTATCCATTCTGTTGCAAACACTCCGGCTTATGGACGGCCACTGGGCGCTCCGGTGACTGAAAAAGACCGGAGACATCCAGCAAGTATCCGGAAGACTAGCAGAAAACCGGAAGCGATTCCGTTTTGAAATGTGAACAATGATGGCTTTATATCATTTAAGTGAATTGTTACGCTTATGTCTATTATTTCGGTGAATGCAGGAGTCGCTGATGTCGGGTGCCAGTGTCACCACGACGGCCGATACCGGTCCTTGAACAGGTGCCAAGTTATGGATATTTCCCGTGTCGATCTGAATTTGCTGGTTTATCTCGATGTGCTTCTCAGGGAGCGCAACGTGACCAAGGCAGCGAATCATCTGGGTATTACCCAGCCGGCTATGAGCAACGGCTTGCGCCGGTTGAGGGATCTGTTCGGTGATCCTCTGCTGGTCAGAACCAGCGAGGGCATGACCGCGACCGAGCGCGCAACGGAACTGCAGCCATTGGTGCGGGGCATCCTCTCGGACATCGAGCGGGCCGTCCATGAAAAAACCGCCTTCGCGGCCATGGAAAGCCAACGGGTGTTCCGCATCATGGCCAGCGATTACGCCGAATCCTGCCTGATGCCCCGGGTACTGCGGCGAATTCGCCAGGAGGCGCCCCATGTCACCCTGGATGTGCTGACACCCAGTGACGTCAGTTTCCTCGACGTAGAGCAGGGTCGCCTGGACATGGCCATCAACCGCTTCGACAAGATCCCCCAGTCGTTTCACCAGAAAACGCTGTGGACGGAATATTTTGCCTGCCTGATGAACGCGCGCAATCCGATTCTCAGGGAGCCGTTTACTCTGGATACCTATCTGGATGCCAGTCATATCTGGGTCAGCAAAACCGGTTTCGGTGTCGGGGTGGGGGTCAATCCAAAGGATGTCCAGCGTCTTGGCTGGGTGGATGAAGCCCTGTCATTGATGGGCCGCAAACGACAGATCTCGGTATTCACGAGGCATTACCAGGTGGCGATGCTGCTGGCGGAACAGCATGACCTCATTGCCACCTTGCCGTCCCGCGCAGCCTGGCTGCAAAAAGACAACCCCAATCTGGTGGTGAAGGTGCCGCCGTTCGAAATTCCGCCATTCGAGCTGAAAATGGCCTGGAGCCCGCTGTTGCAGCACAACACCGATCACCAGTGGTTGCGCAGGCTGATTGCGGAAGTGGCGGAGGAGGTGGATACGGAATTTGCCCCCTTCGGAGCACAGTTTGAATCCGCCGAGGTTCCTGGCATCCATCCTTCAGAGCGGTAATTCCCTCAACTCGAGTGAACCCTTGCCGGTGTCCCACATACGCTGGAACGATTCCGCCAGCAGCTTTACCCGGCCGCTGTCGGAAAATTTGGCGAAACCTTCTGGCTTATAGAAATCGTGCCGGAAAATCATACCGTCACGGTCGACCAGCATAAATGGCTGGCTCTCCACCGGGTAGTCCTGGTTGATCAGCCTCAGTTCAATGCGACTGGGAAGGCGGCGCATCAGCTCCACGATCTGGTGCCGGCGTTTTACCAGGGGCTTGTCATCGTGAATCAGAAGGCGGACTTCGCTGAGCCTGTGGCGACGGGCCAGGAAGGAAACCAGCTCCCGGAATCGCAGGCGATCGTAGATGTCGTGGTCCAACAGGCGGTCGTAAAGCCACAGCCGCTGGCGGGCCTGGCCTACAACGGAATCCATCAGTCCGGTCATGTCGCTCTCGCTGTTGAACAGCCACGCATGCGGATCTTCCCCCAGCAGCATGGGGTTGTCGCGGGTTTCGAAGGCGTCACTGGCCAGTTGTGGTGCCAGGCAGCGCATGTCCACATGGGGGATGCCGGCGTCGTCGTAAAGGGCTGAGCAGACATGAAAGCCGGAGCGCTGGTAGAAGGGTATGGCGTGCTCCTGGGCGGAAAGCTGGAGTTCACTGAACTGCCCGGCGGCCTCTGATATCATGTGGCGGAGCAGGATTTCGCCGATGCCCTTGCCGCGATGAGCGGGCAGAATAGCCATGCGCCCGATATGGGCGGTTTCTTCAAGAGTGGAGAACAACCGGCCGACACCGACGGGCGTGTTGTCAGGCAGTACCACCAGAAAATGGTCGGCAATCTCGTCGGTATCGTCCCATTCCAGGGCCGGCGGAACCTGTTGCTCTTCCACAAAGACACTCTGGCGTATTTTCCGGACGTCGGCCGGCGCCAGTTGCCAGCTGTATTTTCGAATCCGTACGGTCATTGCGCCTGCATCCACCCCTATCGCTAAAAAGTAACCGTCACTCGAAATACAGTGAACCCTGGTTGACAAGGTTACTCAACAGTCCACAGATGGCCTCATCGCCGACAAATTCAGTCAGCGCTGCCATATCAGGCCGGGCGCCGGCGCAGAGCAGGGGAGCCAGTGGTCGCGCGTCTCCCCGTAGCAGGAACTGTTCGCCATCCACAAACAGGGCCGTTTCATCCCCGAGGTCATAGTAGGCGAAACGGGAGCCCTCGTTCCAGCGCAGGGGATTGCCGGCGATCATCAGGTCACTGAGAGACTCGGGCGTTACCGGTTCTTCGGTCGGCACCACAATATCGAGGCTCTTGGGTACGGTGGCGTATTGACCAAACCACAGCGCCAGCTGGCGTTTGTCGGTGAGTTTCTCGCGAATGACGCGATCAAGGCGGTCGATGACGTCGGGGGCAATGGTTCCGGGGTTGTCCTGCACCTTCAGATCCGGATCATTGAGGTGCTCGGAGGCGTCGGACTGGCTACACAGAAAGTCCGTGAAGCCGGTCAGCACATCGTCAATGGTGGGGGCACGAAAGCCCACCGAGAGAGTGATGCAGTCGTCTTCGGCAACGCCGTGGTGGCCAACGCCCGGGGGCAGATAAAGCATGTCTCCCGGCGCCAGGGTAACGGTTTCCTCGCCCTCCCAGCTACTGAGAATTCGCAGCGGTGTGTCCGCGACCCGGGGCGAGGTGTGATCGCAGTGACCACCAAAGGTCCAGCGCCGATGGCCCTGAGCCTGCAGCAGAAATACGTCATACTGGTCGTAGTGGGGCCCCACGCTACCCCCTTTCGGCGCGTAGCTGGCCATGATGTCGTCCAGCCGCCAGTTGGGCACGAACCGGAACTTGTCCAACAGGTCCGCGATGTCCGGAACCCAGTGGTCGAGTCCCTGCACCAGTAGTGTCCAGTCATTTTCCGGCAGCTTTTCGAAGCGTTCGGGCTTGAAAGGGCCGTTTTGCAGCTGCCAGGGTTTGCCGTTGTCGTTTTCAATGACGATGCGGGATTCGACCGCTTCTTCGCAGGCCAGCCCCGCCAGTTCATCGGCCGACACCGGGCACTCAAAGTCCGGAAACGCCTGACGGATCACCAGAGGCTTTTTCTGCCAGTAATCCCTCAGAAATTCTTCCGCAGGCATTCCGCCGGGCAGTTTCATGATTCAGATATCCCGCGCCTGTTGGGTGGCATTGCCGATGTAAGTGCCCGGAGTGAGTTCCATCAGTTCTGCTTTGGCGGCATCGGGAATGTCCAGGGAATCCACAAAAGCCTTGATCACGTCCGGCGTCATGGCCTTGCCCCGGGTCAGCGCCTTGAGTTTTTCATAGGGCTTTTCGATGTTATAGCGGCGCATGACCGTCTGGATCGGCTCAGCAAGTACCTCCCAGGCATGGTCTAGGTCTTCGTCCAGTCGCGCCGGGTTGATTTCCAGCTTGCTCAGGCCTTTCAGTGAAGCCTCGTAGGCAATCAGACTGTGGGCGAAGCCGACGCCCAGATTGCGCAGAACGGTGGAATCTGTCAGGTCCCGTTGCCACCGGGAAATCGGCAGTTTGGCGGACAGGTGGCTGAACAGGGCATTGGCGATACCCAGGTTGCCCTCGGAGTTCTCGAAATCGATGGGGTTGACCTTGTGGGGCATGGTGGACGAACCCACTTCGCCTTCCACGGTTTTCTGTTTGAAATAGCCCAGGGAAATGTAGCCCCAGATATCCCGGTCCAGATCGATCAGGATGGTGTTGAAGCGGGCAATGGCATCGTAGAGTTCGGCGATGTAATCGTGGGGCTCAATTTGCGTGGTATACGGATTCCAGTCCAGGCCCAGGCTCTCAATGAAGTCCTTGGCGTTGGCGGCCCAGTCAATGGTTGGGTAGGCCGACAGGTGTGCGTTGTAGTTGCCAACAGCGCCGTTGATCTTGCCCATCAGCTCCACGGCGCGAATCTGCTTCATCTGGCGGCGCAGGCGATAGACGACGTTGGCCAGTTCCTTGCCTACGGTTGATGGCGACGCGGTCTGGCCATGGGTGCGGGACAGCATGGGCTGGTCGGCGTGTTCGCGGGCCAGGTCGGCAAGCCGTTCTACCACACGGTCCATGGCAGGGAGCAGGCCGTGGTCGAGGCCCTCGCGCAGCATCAGGGCGTGGGACAGATTGTTGATATCCTCGGAGGTGCACGCGAAGTGGACGAATTCGGTTACCGCGTGCAGTTCCGGAACGTCAGCGATCTTTTCCTTGATGAAGTATTCCACTGCCTTCACGTCGTGATTGGTGGTGCGCTCAATGCCCTTGATACGCTCCGCATCCGCCAGGCTGAAACCGGAGACCATGTTGTCCAGGAACTGGTTGGCCTGGGCAGAAAACGCCGGCACTTCGGTGATCCCGGGGTGGGCGGCCAGCTTCTGCAGCCAGCGGAGTTCGACGGTGACACGGTTCCTGATCAGGCCATATTCACTGAAAATGTCACGGAAAACGCTGACTTTGCTGCCATAGCGTCCATCGACCGGGGAAATGGCGGTCAGGGCGTTGAGTTCCATCGAAAACCTCTCAAGTCATCACAGAATGGGCAAAAGAATAATTGGGGGACGATATGATACACCAGCGGCGCCCGCGATTCAGTCGTAAACCGATCGGTTTGCCTTCTCTGCCAGCTCCCGGGCGGTCATGATGACCTTGCGGCGGTTGAAAATAAGCTGCCAGCGGCGGCCGCCGGTCTGGTGCCAGAGTATCGAGGAACGGACACCGGCCAGCAGCAGGGCGCGTACTTTCGCAGCGTTTTCCTCGCGCTGGAGGATGGTGGGCTCGCCGGTGACCTGAATGCGCTGGCGGAAGGTGCTGATGGTATCGGTGTAAACGGACGCCAGGTTGGCAACCAGGTTGCTGTGGCTGTATCCGAAATGGCTGGCCGTATGCCGGGCCTGGTCGATCCGGCTGCCAATGACCTCCAGCATGTCGCTGTTACGACGCAACTTGGACGACAGGTTGATCAGGTTCAGGGCGTATCGCAGGACTTCGATATCCTGCTGCTTGCTTTGCTGGCTGAGAACGCTGGCCAGTGTGGACAGGCCCTCGCGCAGGTCTTTCAGTTCCCCGCCATAAACATCCAGAGTAGTCTCCGGTTGTGTGGCGAACAGCGAGCGCATGCAAGTCTCAAAGCTCGACTCCGCGCACTGTCCGGAATGTGCCACCTGCTGGACCAGTGCCGCCGCCTGAAAAACCCCTGCCAGGGCAAGGGTCTGGTCGTGTATCGATCGGCTCATGCGTCGGCTCCCGCTGCCTTGATGTCCATCACTGCTGGCTCCTGTTCGCCGTCCCGCCAGGTTTGCTCGATAACCCCACCACCGAGGCAGACCTCGCCATGGTAAAAGACCACCGACTGGCCAGGTGTAACGGCCCGTTGGGCGTCATCAAACACGACCCTGAATCCACTGGCCATTGCCGTCACCACACAGTCCTGATCCGGCTGGCGGTAACGGGTCTTGGCTTTACAGCGGAATTCCGCTGCCGGAGGCTCGCCGGCAATCCAGTTGACCGGCCCACTGAGCAGGCCTCGGGCGAACAACAGGGGATGGTGTTTACCCTGAACGGCAACAAGCACGTTGCGGGACAGGTCTTTCTCCGCCACGTACCAGGGCTCGTCGCCGAATTCGCTCAAGCCGCCAATACCCAGCCCCTGGCGTTGACCAATGGTGTGGTACATCAGGCCCTGGTGGCGGCCGATGACCTGGCCATCTGGTGTTTCAATATTACCGGGCTGGGCAGGAATGTACTGTTTGAGGAAGTCCCGGAATTTGCGTTCACCGATAAAACAGATGCCGGTGGAATCCTTCTTGTCATGGGTGATGAAGCCCTGTTCGGCTGCAATGCGGCGAACAACCGGCTTCTCCAGTTCACCGACCGGGAACAGGGTGCGTGCGATACGTTCACCGGAAACCGCGTGCAGGAAGTAGCTCTGGTCCTTGTTGGGATCCAGGCCTTTGAGCAGTTGCGCCCTCCCGCTGCCGTCACTGAGCGGCCGCTGACGGGTGTAGTGGCCTGTGGCGATATAGTCAGCCCCAAGAGTGATGGCGTAATCGAGAAAAGCACGGAATTTCACTTCCTTGTTACAGAGGATATCCGGGTTCGGCGTCCGGCCGGCTCGGTATTCAGACAGGAAGTGTTCAAACACCCGATCCCAGTATTCTGCGGCGAAGCTGGCGGTGTGCAGGGTGATACCCATCGTGTCCGCAACTGCCCGGGCATCTGCCAGGTCCGCCATGGCGGTGCAGTATTCGGTACCGTCGTCCTCGTCCCAGTTTTTCATGAACAGACCTTCAACCTGATAGCCCTGTTCTTTAAGAAGCCAGGCTGCCACGGAAGAGTCCACGCCGCCGGACATGCCGACAATCACTCGGGTACGTTCAGGTGCTTTAGTCATGTCTGGGTCTGTCGCATTAAAAGCGGCAATTCTAGCATCTAAGCCCGGTTACGTCTGCGGCTCGACAATGACATCCAGAGGAAAGCGGCGTCCGTTTCGGTAATCTTCTATGCACTGCATCACCAGGGGGCTGCGAAGCCGGTCTGTGTGCTGCCTGATTTGCTCCGGCGTCATCCAGTGGGCGGCGATGATACCGTCATCCAGCTCCCGGGTGACCCGGGCCAGGGCTCTGGCGGAAAAGCAGAAACGGTAATAGGTCACGCCATTGGCGGGGGCCTTGTAGGTATAGAGTCCCAGGAAATGCTCGGGCTCCACCTCCCAGCCTGTCTCTTCCAGAGTCTCCCTGAGTACGGCGTCGATAATCTTCTCGCCTTCCTCCACGTGTCCGGCAGGCTGGTTGAACACAACCTCACCGTGACTGAACTCTTCCACCAGCAGAAAACGGCCCTGATCATCTTCGACAATAACGGCGACAGTAGCGTGGGGTGTCCAGGTCATGAGCGAGGGCTTCTCCGGGATGGTTGTTTGCTGGGTTTTGCCGGCTTCCGCACAGGCCTGTTTCTGGCGGGCGCTGGCGCGTGGACCGTCATCGTGCTGGATTCTCCTGGCGACAGTCCGTCCAGGTTCCAGTCTCCGATACCATAGCGAACAAGCCTCAGGGTAGGGAAGCCCACGGCAGCCGTCATTCGCCGAACCTGCCGGTTCCTGCCTTCGGTAATCGCTATTCGGATCCAGCTGGTGGGAATCGACTCGCGGTAACGGACGGGCGGGTTTCGCGGCCACAGATCGGGCGCTTTCATGACCGAGACATCGGCGGAGCGGGTTTTACCATCTTTCAGTGAAACGCCTCCGCGAAGTTGGTTCAAAGCGGTTTCCGTAATTTCGCCTTCAACCTGAACCCAATAAATTTTGGCCAGTTTCTGCCGTGGCGAGGCAATACGATGCTGCAACTGACCGTCATCCGTCAGCAATAAAAGCCCCTCGGAGTCGAAGTCCAGACGTCCGGCAGGGTACACATTGGGGGTGGTGATCCAGTCTGCCAGGGTGGCACGTCGGTCGCCATTGGAGGTGCCCTTTTCGTCGGTGAACTGACACAGCACCTGAAAAGGTTTATTGAACAGGATCAGCGTTGCCATTGCGGCGCATAACCTTGGGTATCGAGTCGGAGCGCATAGTATGCCAGAAACAGCAGCGGAGCGGGGCAACGGCAGCGAATCCGGAAACAAAGACACCAGTGCCACGTACACAGAGGTGGCGTATACGCCTGGCCGTATCGAGGATAACGGCTGTCAGGCGTAGTCCGGTAATGGCGATCGAGGAGCTACGGTTCAGCCATTCGCGGCGCGAGGCTGATCCCGGTGGTAATCGTCGCTTTGTTTCTGGCTGGCATCGTCACTGGCTTGCGCCTGTTCCGAGCTGCTCTCCCGCGACTCCTGCTTCCCCGGCTGCTCTTCAGGCACAATATTGACGGCGTGAACCCCTTTGTCACTGGGTTTTTTGTCAAACGTGACGGGCTGACCGGCCTTTAAAGTTTTGTAACCATCCATCTGCACTGAAGAGAAGTGAGCAAACAGATCGTCACTGCAGCCTTCCTCGATAATGAAGCCATAACCCTTGGCATTGTTGAACCACTTCACTTTGCCCCTTGGCATGTTGAACTCCCCTGTTCTTTCACTGTCAGTGTCTTTGTTGTTGATAGTTTGCCGAGCGTTCAGCCTTGCTTTGTATCGATGCGCAGCTGCTACCGGTTCCGGTAACAAATTCCTTACACCAATTTACATTATTTTACATTGCTGTCTTACTGTTGACCAATCTTTGCTCGGAGTCAATAGCACTTATAGCGGGAATGTATGGTTGAACCGGGGTTGTAGCCTGTATCATGGCCATATTGATAATCAGCGCGCGCCCGGTTCTGCCAAGCACCTTGAAAACCGGGCGGCGGACAACCATCTTTAGGAAGAGGCACCGTTTTCCGGTAAAGAATCATGCGGACTATCCAGAATTCTCTACTAGTATTGAATCAGGGGGAGGACAATCAACCCGGGCGTCAGGACGATGTCAGTGTTGCTCCCGAGAAGCCGGCTCTCAAGCGTCCAGCACGCTTCAGGGTGCTGCTCCTGAACGACGATTACACACCCATGGATTTTGTTGTAGAGGTGTTGATGACGTTCTTTGGAATGAACGAGGAAAAGGCGACGCAGGTGATGCTGCTCGTCCATACCCAGGGAAAGGCGGTATGCGGGATATATACCCGGGACATCGCGGAAACAAAGGCGGCACAGGTGAACCAGTATTCTTCGGAATGCGAGCATCCGCTCCTTTGCGAGATTGAACGTGCGGACTGATAGACGTTGGGGTGGCCCATGCTGAGCAAAGATCTTGAAATTACACTGAATACGGCTTTCAAAAGTGCCCGCGACAAGCGTCATGAATTCATGACCGTCGAGCATCTTTTGCTGGCCCTGCTCGATAATGATTCGGCAGTGGGCGTCCTGAAAGCATGTGGTGCAGATCTGGCCCGGCTTCAGGAAGAACTCGTTGAGTTTGTGGACTCGACCACACCACTGATCCCCAGTAACGACAGCGAGCGGGAAACGCAACCCACGCTCGGATTCCAGCGCGTTTTGCAACGTGCTGTCTTTCATGTGCAATCTTCCGGCAAGAAAGAGGTAACCGGCGCCAACGTGCTGGTCGCCATCTTCAGTGAACAGGAAAGTCAAGCGGTTTACGTGCTCAAGAAACAGAGCATCGCCCGTATTGACGTGGTCAATTTTGTGTCACATGGCATCTCCCGCGTTCAGGGTGCCGAGGAACAGGAAAGTCATGACCAGGCTTCCCACGAGGAAGCCGGGGAAGAGGGCGGTGCGTCGCGCCCGCTTGAAAGCTATGCAACCAATCTCAACGAGCAGGCGCGGCAGGGTCGCATTGATCCGCTGATCGGCCGTGAACACGAGGTTGAGAGGGTCGTGCAGATTCTGGTGCGCCGTCGCAAGAATAACCCTCTGCTGGTGGGTGAAGCCGGCGTCGGCAAGACAGCGATCGCCGAAGGCCTGGCCAAGCGTATTGTAGATGGCCAGGTGCCGGATATTATTTCGGATGGCGTCGTCTACTCACTGGATCTCGGCGCTTTGCTGGCCGGCACCAAGTATCGGGGCGATTTCGAAAAGCGTCTGAAAGGCCTGCTCGCCGAGCTCAAGAAAGAGAAACATGCGATCCTCTTCATTGATGAGATCCACACCATCATCGGTGCCGGCTCCGCATCCGGTGGGGTCATGGATGCGTCCAACCTGCTCAAGCCCATGCTGAGCTCGGGGGAAATCCGCTGCATCGGTTCCACCACATTCCAGGAGTTCCGTGGCATTTTCGAGAAGGACAGTGCGCTGGCCCGCCGTTTCCAGAAAATCGATGTGAACGAGCCCAGCGTTGAGGATACCTACCAGATCCTCAAGGGGCTGAAACCTCACTTCGAGAAGCACCATGACCTGAAATACACGGATCAGGCACTGCGCGTGGCGGCGGAACTGTCGGAGCGTTACATCACCGATCGTCATCTGCCAGACAAGGCCATTGACGTTATTGATGAGGCCGGCGCCCACCAGCGCCTGCTCCCGATTGCGAAGCGCAAGAAAACCCTCGATGTGTCGGAAATCGAGGACGTGGTGGCCAACATCGCGCGCATTCCCCCGAAGAATGTGTCCACCAGCGATAAGGATCTGCTCCGCAATCTGGAGCGGGATCTGAAGATGGTGGTCTTCGGCCAGGATCCGGCCATCGAGTCATTGTCCACCGCCATCAAGCTGGCCCGTGCCGGCCTGAAGGCGCCGGAGAAGCCGGAAGGTGCCTTCCTGTTTGCCGGCCCCACGGGGGTGGGCAAGACCGAGGTCACCAAGCAGCTTGCCAAGGTGCTGGGCATCGAGCTGGTGCGCTTCGACATGTCGGAGTACATGGAGCGTCATACCGTTTCCAGGCTGATCGGCGCGCCTCCGGGCTATGTGGGATACGACCAGGGAGGCCTGCTGACGGAATCCGTGAGCAAGCACCCCCACTGTGTGCTGCTGCTGGACGAGATCGAAAAGGCGCATCCGGAAGTCTTCAACCTGCTGCTGCAGGTGATGGATCACGGCACGCTGACGGATAACAACGGTCGCAAGGCAGACTTCCGCCATGTGATCCTGGTGATGACCACCAACGCCGGTGCCGAGAGCATGGCCCGTCGTTCCATTGGTTTCAGCGAGCAGGATCACAGCAGCGATGGTATGGAGATCATTTCCAAGACCTTCACACCGGAGTTCCGCAACCGCCTGGATGGCATTATCCAGTTCGGCGACCTCCAGCCGGCGACCATCACCCACGTGGTGGACAAGTTCCTGACCGAGCTCCAGGCCCAGCTGGATGAGAAGCACGTGGTGCTTCACGTAGACGATGCGGCGAAGGTCTGGCTGGCTGAGAGGGGCTACGATGTCACCATGGGCGCCCGTCCGATGGCTCGGCTGATCCAGGATAAGATCAAGCGGCCTCTGGCTGAGCAGATCCTGTTCGGTCGTCTGTCGGAAAACGGGGGCGATGTGCACATCCATCTCAAGGATGATGAGCTGCATTTCGAGTACGAGGACGAGCCTGCCGAAGCGGTGTAGAAGCTGACGATAATCTTGGCGGTTTGATAGCAAAAGCCCCGGTAGAAATACCGGGGCTTTTTACTGTCACTCTCTCGATGCCAGAAAGTGATTAACGGGCGCGGTAAACGATGCGTCCCTTGCTCAGGTCGTAAGGCGTGAGTTCAACCTTGACCTTGTCCCCTGTCAGGATGCGGATGTAGTTCTTTCGCATCTTGCCCGAGATGTGAGCGGTAACAACATGGCCGTTCTCAAGTTCAACACGGAACATGGTGTTCGGAAGTGTGTCTACAATAACGCCTTCCATTTCAATAGCATCTGACTTTGCCATTCAGTAAAAACCTCGTAAATTGGCTTGCTGTGATTTTAAATTGCGCAATTCTGCCTGATTTATCGCCATTTGGCAAAATCAGTTAACGTCCATGGTCCGCCATTGCCCGTCTCGCAGGGCCTCAATGGGGCGGAAACGGGTCTTGTAGTTCATCTTCCGGCATTCTTCGATCCAGTAACCAAGGTACAGGTAGGGGAGCCCCAGCCGTTTTGCCTCTTCAATCTGCCATAGTACCGCAAAAGTGCCGAGGCTGCGGTGTTCGTATGCCGGATCGAACACCGTATAGATGGCCGACAGCCCCTCATCGAGCATATCCACAGCAGCAAGGCCGACCAGCTTTTCGCCATCCATGATTTCCACAAACCAGGAGTCAGTAGCGCCCTCCACCAGAAACGACATGAACTGCTCCTGCGAGGGTGGGTACATGTCTCCGTCGGCGTGCCGTTGTTCAATGTAGTGGGCGTAAAGACTGTAATACCGCTCGGAAAAGCTTGCACGCACCATTTTGCAGTCAAGATCCGCATTTTTCGACATGACCCGGCGCTGGCTGCGGTCAGGCTGGAACTGATTCACTTTCAGTCGAACCGGAACGCAGGCATTGCAGTGTTCACAGTGGGGACGGTAATAATGGGAGCCACTGCGGCGAAACCCCAACGCTGTTAACTGGCTGTACAAGTGTTTGTCAACGTGGGCCCTTGGGTCGACGAACATGGTGGTTGCTTTACGGTCGGGCAGGTAGCTGCAGTCATGGGCCGGTGTGGCGAAAAAAACCAGGGTCCTTAGATTGCTCATTCATACCTCCGGGCCGGGCCACCGCCACTGGAAGTCCCAATGGCTATGGTCCGGAGCACTGTCGACGCATGTTCTGAGTATAGATAAAAATTCGCTGCGGGGAATACATCGGGCACCCATTCTGAGCAGGTGACCGCTCTCCACCTGGCAGTCCATGATGCGGTAGCCCCACACTCTGAGCTGATTGGCCAGGTGGACCATAAGCACTTTCGAGGCGTTGGTTTCCAGGGAAAACATGGACTCCCCGAAAAAGCAGCGGCCAATAGCCAGTCCGTACATGCCGCCCACCAGCTGTCCTTGGGGATTCCAGGCCTCTATGGAGTGGGCCACGCCCTCTTTGTGCAGCTGGCTGTAGCTGTGGATCATGTCGCGGGTGATCCAGGTGCCCTCGGCGCGGGTGTTGGCGCACAGGCGGATAATCCGTGGGAAAGCCTGGTCTGCGGTGATGGTGAAGTAGCCGCTGTTGAGCGTGCGTCGAAGGCTCCTGGAAATGTGGACTTCTTCCGGGAAAAGGACGCAACGGGGGTCGGGGGACCACCAGAGTATGGGCTGGTCGTCGCTGTACCAGGGGAAGATCCCGCTGCGGTAGGCCAGTTTGAGCCGCTCGGTGGAGAGGTCGCCGCCCAGAGCCAGTAGCCCGTCGGGGTCGTCGAGGGCCTGCTCGGCGGGGGGGAACCAGAGATGGTCTTGGTCTAGCCAGGGGAGTGAGGTCATCTGGGTCCAGAGTTAGGGCTCGCGTGTTTGTGGGGTCGGCCGGGGTCACCAACCTTCTGGAACACGCTCAAGCACGTCCCTGTGGCGCTTGAGCTCCGCCATCCCTGGCTCCGCACAGTTCCATAAGGTTGGCGCCCCCGGCCTCCCTCGAACTGGGAGTTACCTGCTTTCACCAATTATTGCTGCGTGCGTTGTATTCAGCTTAGTCTTGGTCCAGGAATTTTTCTGCGTCGAGGGCGGCCATGCAGCCGAAACCTGCGGAGGTGACGGCCTGGCGATAGACGTGGTCGGCCACGTCGCCGGCGGCGAAGACGCCGGGGATGCTGCTCTGGGTGGCCATGCCTTCGAGGCCGGAGCGGATTCTGATGTAGCCGTTCTCCATATCCAGCTGGCCGGCGAACAGGTCGGTATTGGGTTTGTGGCCGATGGCGATGAAGACGCCGGCCAGGTCCATTTCTTGGGTGGAGTCGCCCTTGGTGCTTTTGATGCGCATGCCGGTGACGCCGGTGCCGTCGCCGAGGACTTCGTCGAGCGTGTGGTCCCAGATGATGTTGACGTTGCCGTTTTCGGCTTTTTCAAATAGTTTGTCCTGCAGGATTTTTTCGGCGCGCAGGCTGTCACGGCGGTGTACCAGAGTGACTTCGTCGGCGATGTTGGAGAGGTACAGGGCCTCTTCAACGGCGGTGTTGCCGCCGCCGATGACGGCGACTTTCTGCTTCTTGTAGAAGAAACCGTCGCAGGTGGCGCAGGCGGAGACGCCCTGGCCCTTGAATTTCTCTTCCGACTCCAGGCCCAGATACATGGCGGAGGCGCCGGTGGCGATGATCAGGGCGTCGCAGGTGTATTCGCCGTTGTCGCCCTTGAGGCGGAAAGGGCGGTTGCGAAGGTCGGCTTCGTTGATGGTGTCGTAGACCACATGGGTTTCGAAACGTTCGGCGTGTTTGAGCATGCGCTGCATCAGTTCCGGGCCCTGCACACCGTCGTTGTCGCCTGGCCAGTTGTCCACGTCGGTGGTGGTGGTCAGCTGCCCACCCACCTCGATACCAGTGATCAGTGTCGGCTTGAGGTTGGCGCGGGCCGCATAGACTGCTGCGGTGTAGCCGGCCGGTCCGGAGCCGAGGATGATCAATCGGGAGTGCTTGGTTTCGCTCATTGGGGGTCTCTCGTTAACGATTTATTCAATGACAGATACGGAGGTCAGAAGTTGCCTGATGCGTTCAGCGCTCTTTCCGGATTCTCCCTGTTCAAGGCGGTGTTCTGCAACTGCGGGAAATACGGCCTGGATGTCATCCGGCAGTACGTGATGGCGCCCGTCCATCAGGGCCCAGGCCCTGGCGGCACGCACCAGCCCGAGGCCGGCTCGGGGCGACAGGCCGTAGAGCAGCCCTGGCATGCGGCGGCTCTGGTCCAGTAATCGTTGTACATAGTCCAGCAGCGCGGGGCTGGTGGTGACCCGGTTAACAGCATCCTGAAGGGTTTGCAGGTCCTTGGCACAGAGCAGTGGCTGCAGGCGATCGGTCATCGAGCGGCGGTCCTCCCCCTCCAGCAGTTCACGCTCAGCGCGCGGATCCGGATAGCCCAGCCGGATGCGCATCAGGAATCGGTCGAGCTGGGATTCCGGAAGCGGGTAGGTGCCGCCCTGTTCGATGGGGTTCTGGGTGGCGATTACAAAGAAGGGGTGCGGTAACGGCCGGGTTTCCCCTTCAATGGATACCTGGCGCTCTTCCATGGCTTCCAGCAACGCGCTCTGGGTTCTGGGAGAGGCACGGTTGATCTCGTCAGCAAGGACCACCTGGGCAAAGATCGGGCCGCGATGGAACACCAGCCTATTGGCTTCCTTGTCGTACATGGAAAAACCCAGGACGTCGGCCGGGAGCAGATCGTTTGTGAACTGGATGCGCTGGTAGCTAAGGCCCATGACCCGGGCCAGGGCATGGGAAAGGGTGGTTTTACCCATGCCCGGGATATCTTCGATGAGAAGATGTCCACGTGCCAGAAGGCCGCACAGTGCCAGGCGTACCTGGTGGTCTTTGCCCAGAAGTATGGTGTTGAGCTCGCGGATCACCGTATCCGTCAGTTTCTTCATGCCCTGCTCAGTCCCTTACCCGCTTGAGAATGTCGCCATAGGCGTCGATTCGACGATCCCTGAAATACGGCCAGATGCGCCGGATCGATTCACTGCGTGAGCGGTTAATGGTCGTGGACAGTATGGTTTCGGAGTGATCGTCGGCTCGGGCCAGGAATTCTCCCTGGGGGCCGCAGATAAAGCTGTTGCCCCAGAAACGGATGCCGTCGGACTGTGCGGAGGGGTCGGGCTCGGTGCCGACACGGTTGGGGGCGATAACCGGCAGATTGTTGGCCACGGCATGGCCGCGCTGAACCGTCACCCAGGCCTCCAGCTGGCGGGCCTGTTCCTCGGGGTCGTCAGTGACATCCCAGCCAATGGCGGTGGGGTAGATCAGTAACTCGGCACCGGCCAGGGCCATCAGGCGGGCGGCTTCTGGATACCACTGATCCCAGCATACCAGAACACCCAGGCGTCCCACCGAGGTGTCGATGGGGGTGAACCCGCTGCGACCGTCGTTAAAACTGGCGTCGCCTGGGGTGAAATAGAATTTCTCATAGAACCCCGGATCATCGGGTATGTGCATCTTGCGGTATAGGCCTGCGATGCCTCCGTCCCGCTCAATCACCACGGCGGTGTTGTGGTAGACGCCATTCATCCGACGTTCGAATATGGATCCCACCAGAACAATTCCGAGCTCTGCTGCCAGCGCAGACAGCCGGTCGCTGGTGGGACCAGGTATGGGCTCGGCCAGTTCAAACACCGAGGTGTCTTCAGTCTGGCAGAAGTACAGGGTGGCGTGCAGTTCCTGCAGAATGACCAGTTGCGCACCGTCTTTGGCCGCCTGCCGCACAAGTCGCTCACTGGTGGCCAGGCTGGTGTCCTTGTCAGCGCTGCAGTGCTGCTGGATGGCGGCAATGGTCAGGTCACCGGAGGGGATTGACTGGCTCATGCCTGCACGACTCCTGCGGGTATCTGCATGGTGACGCAATGAAGGCTGCCGTGTTGCCTGATCAGCGGGCGACAATTCACCGGGATAACCTGCCGGTCGGGAAAAACGCCTGCCAGAATTTCCAGGGCTTCCTCATCCTGGGACACGCCGTAGACCGGCACCAGAACGGCACCGTTGATGATCAGGAAATTGGCATAGGTAGCCGGCAGGCGCTCACCATCGTCACCATAAATGGCGTCTGGCCAGGGTAATGGCGTGAGCCGATAAGCCTGGCCGTTGGCCTGGTGAAACTGTTGCAGCTCCTCCTCCATCGCGGCCAGTGCGCTGTAGTGTTCATCACTGACATCGGAGCAGCTGACATAACAGATATGGTCCGTCGCACAGAAGCGCGCCAGGGTGTCGATATGACTATCGGTGTCGTCACCGGCCAGATAACCATGGTTGAGCCACAGAATGCGATGGGTACCCAGGGTTTCGCCCATCAGATGCTCTATGGCAGCACGGTCCATGGTTGGGTTCCGGGACGGGGTCAACAGGCATTCGCTGGTAGTGAGCAGGGTTCCCTGGCCATCCGATTCGATGGAGCCGCCTTCAAGGACAAACTCCACTGGCACCAGCGGGGTGGTGCCGAAGCTGCCGAAATTTGCCAGGTGACGGTTGAGCGCATCGTCTTTTTCCCAGGGGAACTTTCCGCCCCAGGCATTGAAACGAAAGTCCAGCAACTCGGGACCGTTTGCCCCGGACACCGCGATTGGGCCGTGATCCCGCGCCCAGGTATCGTTGGCAGGAGCCGGCACCGCGATAACACGGCCCGGCAGCCCATGTTGCTGCGCGTAGCCGTTAAGCTCGCGCTCCAGCTCCTGCAGGCGAACCACGTGTTCACAGCTGAGCACAACATGCTCGAAACGGAGCACGGTACGGGCAATGTCCAGGAACACCGGCTCAACCTCGTCGAGCACATCGCTCCAGTCGGTTCCCGGATGGGGCCAGGTCAGCATTACGGCACTTTGGGGTGCCCACTCTGCGGGCATCACAGGTCTGGAAGTCAAGTTGCGAACACCTTTATGCAAAAGCCGACATTCTAACGAACAGGTGGGGTTGCGTCAGGACATAATTGAACGTTTTTTCAACGTTGGGGTTTCAGCACGGCATGAATCACCCGGTCGTCCTCAAAATACACGACAAAGTCCTCGTAATGCCATTGGGAAATAGGTGGATTACCCACCGGGCCGGTGGTTTGCCGGGGGCTTCCCCAGCCATTGCGAACGCTTGACTGGGCCATGCCGGTGCGGGGCAGGTCTTGCTGGGTGCTACGCTCGGCCTTGGACGCCAGAGGGACCCGAATTTCTTCGGCAGCAACCTTGGTGACAGGTCCCATCGCCAGCGCGGCGAGTGTAGTGGCGGCACAGACTGCTTTTAATGTGCGTTTGTTCATCAGTGGCTTGCTCCCTGGCATTGTGCGGTCCGGTTCAGCAGGCTAACGACCGGACATTGATAAAACGTAATATCTGACAAAGACTAACAAAAGTCAGCCCTGATTCGGTGATTTGTGGACAGTTTATTGTTTTTGTCGTTGCCGGATCTGCCAGCGCATCACATGGCGGGCAATTTGCTGGCGGTCACTGTCATGGATGTCGCTGAACTCCGTATGAACCGTGGCACCCCCGCTGCCGTCAGGTTCAACGCTGAGGACCTGTGCAATGGCAACCGGCTGAAACAGCTCCGGTGGCAGAGTCATTCTCAAGGCAAGAATCTGACCGGTTTCGAAGCTGTTGGTCAGAGTGTGGAAAGAGAGCCCGCCTTCGCTGAGTGTGACGTCCTGCCAGTCTTCAGGTTGCAACGGATTTTGCTCAAAGGCCATAATGCGCGCCAGCGTGTCCAGCTTGCCGTTGAGTGACTTGATCAATGAGGTCAGCAGGCGATCCCGCTCCGCCAGAGTGGCCAGTTGTGCCCGCACGTCCTGATCAAGGCGTTTGAACTCCGATCGGAGGCTTTCCAGGTGGCTACCGTTGAAGGGATTCTCTTTGCTCGCGTTGTCCGGGGCGAGCTTGCGGATTTCCAGGCCGACGTGGTCTCTGATACGGAAAAAGTCCCTGCGATCAGAAGAGACCTCTACCGGGTTGTCAGGGGGTGTGGAAGCGGGCATTGGAACTCCGGAACGCGGTATTATTGTTTATTCCTGGAAGTTTAGCAGCTTCCTGCCGGCCCGTATCGCGGCGGGAATTTTGACAGACCATAAGGTAGCGACAGGCTCCTCTCAATGTTCAGACCCCTATCACTGTATGTCGGTTTACGGTATACCGCGGCCAAACGACGTAACCACTTTATTTCATTCATATCACTCACTTCCATGATCGGGCTGATGCTCGGTGTTGCGGTGCTGATCATCGTGCTTTCGGTGATGAATGGTTTCGACCGCGAACTGAAACAGCGCATTCTGGGGATGGTACCCCATGCCACCATTCAGGCCGATGGTGTGCTGCAGGATTGGGAAGAGGTCGACCGCCAGGTTGAACAACATCCGTCGGTGATCGCCGCGGCCCCCTATATCCAGGGACAGGGTATGGTGACCGGCGGCGGCGATGTCCGCGGCGTCATGCTCAATGGCATCCTGCCGGAGCAGGAGCGAAGTGTATCGATCATCGAGAATCACATGATCGAGGGCGATCTGGATGACCTGAAGTCGGGGGAATTCGGGATTATCATCGGCAAGCTGATGGCGTCCGCGCTCCGGCTGCAGGTTGGTGACCTGGTAACCGTGGTGTTGCCGGAAGCGTCGGTGACGCCGGCGGGCGTATTGCCGCGACTCAAGCGTTTCACGGTCAAGGGCGTGTTCAGCGTCGGGGCGGAGCTGGACGGCAACTACACCCTTGTGCATATGGATGATGCCGCCAAACTTATGCGTACCGGCGGCAAGGCTGAGGGCGTGCGGCTGCTGGTAGACGATCTGTTCCAGGCACCGCGGGTGGCCAGGGATGTTGCCACCGGCCTCAGTGGTCGCCACTATATTTCCGACTGGACGCGAACCCACGGCAACCTGTTCCAGGCCATCCGCATGGAGAAAACCATGATCGGTCTGCTGCTGATGTTTATCGTCGCCGTCGCCGCCTTCAACATCGTCTCCACTCTGGTGATGGTGGTTACCGATAAAACCGCTGACATTGCCATTCTGCGCACCATGGGTGCCACCCCCGGCAGAATCATGCGGATCTTTATAGTCCAGGGTGCTGTGATCGGTATCACCGGTACTCTGGTGGGAACGGCCCTTGGCGTGTTTGGCGCCTATAACATCAGTGGGTTTATCGCCTGGCTGGAGGCCTTCATGGGGCACCAGTTCCTCAGTGCCGACGTGTACTTCATCAGCTATCTGCCGTCCCAGCTGCAATGGCAGGATGTCTGGATTATCAGCGGGGCCGGCCTTGCGCTGAGCCTGCTGGCAACGATTTATCCGGCATGGCGTGCCTCTCGCGTCGACCCGGCGGAGGCTTTGCGTTATGAGTGAGTCAGCAACCATGAACCGTGATAAAGCGCTGGTCATTGACTGTGAAAAGGTCACCCGAACCTACAACGAAGGGCCTGGCAAGCTTACTATTTTCTCGGATATTTCCCTGAGGGTCTCGGCTGGGGAATCCGTGGGTATTGTTGGCAGCAGTGGTGCCGGAAAAACAACCCTGCTGAATCTCCTGGGTGGACTGGATAAGCCGTCCTCCGGCCATATAGACATTTGTGGCCAGGATATCCATCGCATGAACGAGGCCGGCCGTGCGCGCTTCCGGAACCGCCACTTGGGCTTTGTCTATCAGTTCCACCATTTGTTGCCTGAGTTCTCGGCACTGGAGAATGTGATGATGCCCTGCGCCCTGGGAGGGCTTGGAGTCAAGCCGGCGTCTGCCAAGGCGAGCGCCATCTTGGAGCGGGTCGGGCTTAGTCACCGGCTGGCGCACAAGCCGGGTGAACTTTCCGGAGGCGAGCGGCAGCGGGTCGCCATTGCCCGGGCATTGGTGAACGAGCCCGAATGCGTGCTGATGGATGAGCCGACTGGCAATCTCGATGAGCAGACCGGGGATGGGGTTCGTGACCTCATCGAATCACTGCGGGACCAGATTGGCATTGCCTTTGTTCTGGTGACCCATGATATGCGAATGGCCAAAAGCCTGGGTCGGGTGTTGCGGCTGGAGCAGGGGCAGCTGTTTCAGGAACTTTGACGGTTGCTGTTCCGCCGGGCCAGCCGACGATTCCGGAGACGGAATATTTGCCGCTCCTGCCAGTCAGAGCGCACCTTGCGGCGCCACAGGAACTGAATTACCAGATAGGCAAGGCACGCTGACAGGGTAGCTACAAGAAGTGACCCCAGATAAAGGGGGATGCCGATATCCAGAAGGCGGCCACTGAGCCAGGACCAGGATAACTGGAAGTCGAAATTGAGCACCGGTCGGTCAAGAATCCAGGCCCCGATTTTGTAGTTGAAGTAGAACATGGGGGGCATGGTCACCGGGTTGCTGATCCACACCAGTACCACGGACAGTGGCAGGTTGGCGTTGAACCAGATGGCGAAAAAGGCTGCGGCTAGCATCTGGAACGGCATGGGGATGAAGGCCAGGAAAATGCCAACAAGGAATGCGCGGGCAACACTGTGCCGATTGATGTGCCACAGGTTGGGTTCATGAAGGATATCGCCAAGGAAGTGCAGCGACTCAATGGCGCGCACCCTTTCCGGCGATGGTAGGTATCGTTTCATGAACTTCTTTGGCATCGGGAAGTTCTGCCTGCTCAGGACGATGATTCCGGGGATGTGCGTTGCCCGGAGAGGATCAACTATCAGGAGGACAAGGATTGTCCGGAAGTTTTTTGGCCAGGGTTGGCCTCGCAGGCTTCGCCTGCGGCGTTATCTTACTGTATAGCCTTGCGGTCTTACCACCTCTGCACTGGCTGATTGCCATGCTGGCGATTCCGTGCCTCACCTTGATGACGGCGACGTCGCGATGGCCGAAAGTTGCAGCCGCGCTGGCTGCAGGAGGATTTATCGGCATGCTCTGGTCAGCCTGGCATGCTGACACCCGCCAGCAGTCCACGCTTCCCGCTGCCCTGGAGGGGAGGGTGCTGGAGGTTTCCGGCTATCTCTGCGACGTTCCCTCCACGGGCAGTTACCGCAGCGTCCGTTTTGCTTTCTGTGTCGAGCGGTGGCATTTGCCGGGGCGCTCCAAAGCCGCGGCGCCACCTGCGATGCCGCAGAAGATTCGGCTTGCCTGGTACGGCGATGCGGCAACAACCAGCACTCCCCATCGGCTGAAGCTCAGGGTCGTGCTGAAACGACCCCATGGCTCTGTCAATCCTGTGGGCTTCCGCTACGAAACCTGGCTCTACCGCAAGGGGTTTGGCGCCACCGGTACTATCCGTGACCTGGCCCCCGACCGCAGTTTTGACTGCCGGCTCGGTTGTCGCTATCACCGCTGGCGCAACGACCTGGTGATTGCGACATCGGAACGACTCTCCCGTGCCCGGCATTTTCCACTCATTGCCTCGCTGATGATCGGTTACCGCGGCCATATGGAACCCCGGCACTGGGACGTCCTAAAGGCCACCGGCACCATCCATCTGGTGGCTATTTCGGGGCTGCATCTGGGGTTGATCGCCGCAGGCGCGGGCTTTGTCTGCAGACGGCTGCTGCTCTGCATGCCCCAGGGCCGGATATCGCCGGGCAGGTTGCGGGGGCTGGTCTTTTTGTGTGTTTCCACCGCCAGCCTCGCCTATGCCCTTGCTGCCGGTTTTTCAGTGCCTACCCGGCGGGCGTTGATTATGGTCATCATCGCCGGCTGGATGGTTCTGGGTGCACGGAGAACCGGAGTCCTCACCGGACTGCTGGGGGCGCTGGTCCTGGTGCTGCTGAGCGATCCGTTTTCACCCCTCGATCAGGGTTTCTGGCTGTCGTTCGGTGCGGTGTCGGTTCTGGTGCTGCTTTTCAGTTTCCGTTTGCGACAGGCCGGTTGGCTCCAGGGCCTATTGCTGGCCCAGTTGGCCGTGTTTGCCGCGCTGTGGCCGATTCTCGAGGTTCTTGGTCAGTCCCAGGTTGTGATTGGCTTTGTCGCCAACCTGGTAGCTATTCCCTGGGTATCGCTGGTGGTTATGCCGGTTCTGGCCGTCGGAGCTCTGGTAATGATGATCTCGCCGGTGGCTGATGACCTCATCGTCGGCGTTTTCGATCTGGTTTTGGGGATGCTCTGGCAGGGCCTGGCCTGGTTGGCTGATGCGCAGCTGGTGCTGCCGACTCCTGGCCCGGGGGCACTTCTGCTACTGGCTGTTGTCGTCATGGTTGGGCTGCTGGTGCCCTTTCGGGCATGTCGCCTGGCCATGGTTGGCCTGGCCGCGGTGGGGCTGACGTTGGCGCTCGTAGATGCCCCTGCCGGCGATAATCAGAATACCCCGGTGGACGTTCCGGAGCTCTGGGTATGGGACGTCGGCCAGGGGCTTTCCGTGATGGTGCGGGATCAGGATCGGGTGCTGCTTTACGATACCGGCCCGGCGCTGAAAGGGGTCTACTCCGCGGTTGATTCGGTGCTGGTCCCCAATCTCAGAGCACTGGGGGTTCGCCGCATCGATACGCTGGTCATCAGTCATGGCGATGGTGATCACGCCGGCGGGTTGCCGCTGTTGTTTGACAGCTTTGAGGTGGGGCAGGTGGTCACTGGCGAGCCCGAGCGCGTGGCCAGCATGTTGCCGGACTCCTCCGCTGTGGCTGTGGAATCCTGTACTGGATACGGTGTCCGGGAAATAGCCAGCCTTGCGGTTTCTTTCTGGCGAAGTCCCGCTGACGTCGAGGGCAATGACGCCTCCTGCGTGGTGACCATCCGCTCTGCCTCAGCGGCTGCAGAAGTGATCCTGTCCGGAGACATCACGCGGCAGGTAGAGGGCAGTTTCACAGCAGATCGGAGACATGAATCTGCCGCTTTCCGTGTTGTTCTGGCGCCTCATCATGGCAGTAAAACCTCTTCATCAGAGCAATGGGTGCGCGAGATGGCACCAGATCTTGTGCTTGTCAGTGCGGGATACCGCCACCGTTTCGGACATCCTCATCCGGATGTGGTGGGCCGGTACCTGGCCAGCGGTAGCCGCTTGCTGAACACGGCCACATCCGGGGCTGTGCGAGTGGAATTGCAAGAATCCGGAGTGGCAGTTACCGAGGCCAGGGCAGGGGTGCCCTTCTGGATACGCAAACCGGAAACCCGCTGATGTTGCGTATAAAAACCGTGACATTGCGGGTGTGGCCTCCGCCGGCAGCTATGCTAAAGTAGCGCGGCTTGCCAACAATCAGGGAGACCAAGCGTGTTCGAGCTTTTGAAAGCCGGTGGCATCCTCATGGTGCCGATTCTTGCCTGTTCCATTCTTGCCCTAGCCATCATTCTCGAGCGTTTCTGGACACTCAGACCGTCCAGGGTGACACCACAGCACACCATTAACGAGTTGTGGCGCTGGATAAAGAAAAAAGAGCTTAACGGGCGCAAGCTCAAGGCGTTGCAGGCATCGTCTCCCCTGGGCCGTATCCTGGCCGGTGGCCTGATGAATGCAAAACATGGTCGTGAGATCATGAAAGAAAGCATTGAACACGAGGCCAGCCAGGTCATCCATGATCTGGAACGCTTTCTCAATCCGCTGGGTACCGTTGCGACGATCGCCCCGCTGCTGGGTCTGCTCGGAACCGTTATCGGCATGATCAAGGTGTTTGCCGAAATCCAGCTCGCCGGGGTCGGCGATGCCGGTAATCTGGCGGGGGGTATTTCCGAGGCTCTGATTACCACGGCATCGGGTCTCACCGTGGCTATTCCGGCCCTTATCTTCCACCGTTACTTTATCCGCCGCGTTGATGAGCTCGTGGTGGGCATGGAGCAGGAAGCCATCAAGCTGGTTGAGGTGGTGCACGGCGACCGCGAAATCGACGTGGAAGGAGCCTGAACACCGTGAAGTTCAAGCGCCAGAGAAGTCAGGAAGTCGGGGTCGACCTGACGCCACTGATCGATGTGGTCTTCCTGCTGCTGATATTCTTTATGGTTTCCACCACGTTCACCCGTGAGAGCCATCTTAATATCGAACTGCCGGAAGCCAACGGCGAGAGGTCTGAATCCGAAGCGACACTGATTGACGTGGTGATCAATGCCGAGGGGCAGTACATTCTCAATGACCGGACACTCGTGAACAACCGCCGGGAAACCCTGCAGCGTGCCGTGAGCGAGCTTGCCGGTGATGATACATCTCTGCCTTTCATTATTACCGCTGACGCCCGCACGCCCCATGAGTTTGTGGTTCGGGCCATGGATGTTGCCGGTCGTCTCGGCTTTGCCAAACTCAGCATCACCACCGAGCGTGAGGCGCCAGCGCCGTGAGCGAATCCAACTCCACAGCCGACCCCGTCAAGCAGCCCGCCACCAACTGGGCGACCTACAAGCGTCTGCTGGCCTATGTAAAACCCTTCTGGCTGGCGTTCTCTCTGGCGGTGGTGGGCAACGTCATCTACGCAGCGGCATCTACGGGCATGGCCGCGGCGATGGAATACGTTATCACTGCGCTGGAGAACCCCACCGATGAAAACCGTATACAGCTGACCCTGCTCATTGTGGCTGTCTTTGCCTTTCGTGGTGTGGGTACCTTTATGAGCCAGTATTTCATCAGCTATGTCGGGCGAAATGTTATCAATGCCCTGCGCAAGCAGGTTTTTGACCGGCTGCTGAACCTGCCTTCGCGGTATTTTGACGAGAATGCCTCGGGCCGCCTGGTTTCCAAACTTACCTTTAACGTCGAGCAGGTTGCCGAAGCCACCACGAACGCAGTGACGATCACGCTCCGGGAGGGGCTGACGATCCTGGGTCTGCTGGGTTTCATGATCTACACCAACTGGAAGCTCACGCTGGTGTTCGTGGCGGTAGGGCCCCTGATTGCCCTGGTGGTCAGCTATGCGAGCAAGCGGTTCCGCAAGATCAGCAAGCGGATCCAGGGTTCCATGGGTGACATTACCCATGTGGCGTCAGAGTCCATCAGTGGCTACCGGGTGGTGCGCACCTTTGGTGGTGAGCACTACGAGCGGGATCGCTTCCGCAAGGTGAGCGAAAAAAATCTCCAGCAAAGCCTGAAAATGGCCTCGACCCAGGCCATCAGCATTCCGATTATTCAGGTTCTGGTGGCCATTGCCATCGCTGCGCTGGTGTGGACCATGCTCGCTCCGGAAATCCGCGGGGAAATGAGCACGGGACAACTGGTCGCCTTTATTACCGCCGCAACCACCATGGCCAAACCCATTCGCCAGGTGACGTCGGTGCATGCCAAGATCCAGAAAGGTGTGGCTGCAGCCCATGACGTATTCGGCACCATGGACGAGGAACCGGAGCATGATCCGGGCACCTATGCCCCCGAGCGGGTCGATGGCAATATCGAGTTCGATAACGTGTGTTTCCGTTATCGGGACCAGCTGGAAGATGTGCTCAAAGGCATCACCCTGAGTATTCCGGCCGGCCAGAGTGTGGCACTGGTAGGGCGCTCAGGCAGCGGTAAATCCACCATGGTCAGTCTGCTGCCGAGATTCTATGAATACACCGGCGGCGATATCCGGCTGGATGGCCACTCCCTGAAGGACTTCTCCCTGGAAGCGCTGCGGGCCCAGATCGCGCTGGTGACCCAGAACGTGGTGCTGTTTAACGACACCATTGCCGCCAATATCGCCTATGGTGCCCTCCGCCATCATAGCCGTGAGCAGATTATTGATGCTGCCACCAAGGCCCATGCAATGGAGTTTATCGAGCGCATGCCGGAAGGCCTGGACACCATGATCGGTGATAACGGCGTGATGCTCTCCGGCGGCCAGCGCCAGCGTCTCGCCATCGCCCGGGCACTGCTGAAAGACGCACCGGTGCTGATTCTCGACGAGGCTACCTCGGCCCTCGATACCGAGTCTGAACGGCACATACAGGAAGCCATGGACATTGTCATGCAGGGCAGAACCACGCTGATCATCGCCCACCGCCTCTCCACCATCGAAAAGGCGGATCGCATTCTGGTGATGGACGGCGGGATGATTATCGAATCCGGCCGACACGAGGAGCTGCTTGCCAAAGGCGGAGCCTACGCCCAGCTCCATCAGATGCAATTCAGCGAGCAGGCATGAGCACGCTGGTGGACCGGCTGTGGTATGGCGGCAAGCGCCCGCTGTGGCCACTGTACCCGCTGGCCTGGCTTTACCGCGCTATTGCCGAAAGCCGGCGCCGCCGGGCATGGCAGGCCCGGGACGAGAAAATACCGGTGCCGGTCGTGGTGGTGGGAAATATCACCGCCGGTGGCACCGGCAAGTCGCCTCTGACTGGGGCGCTCACGGCACTGTTGCAGGAGCATGGCTGGCAGCCGGTTATTCTGAGCCGCGGTTATGGTGGCAAAGCGTATCATTATCCATTGCAGGTCAACGGGGAAACGGACCCTGAGGTGGCAGGCGACGAGCCGGTGATGCTGGCCGCGGAGTCTGGTTGCCCGGTGGTGGTTGATCCCGATCGGAAACGCGGCGCACTCTGGGCCCTCGAGCAAAAGCTGGGTGACATCCTGGTGTGTGATGACGGACTCCAGCACTACCGGCTTCCCAGAGATATCGAACTGGCGGTGTTTGACGCTGCCCGCGGTCTGGGTAATGGGGCCCTGATTCCCGTGGGGCCGCTGCGCGAGCCCCAGGAAAGATTGAACTCCGTCGATTATGTCATTACCAATGGTGGTCGTCTGGACGAGATTGAACACCAACATCAGTTCACCATGACCCTGGCTGCAACCGAGCTGCGCAACCTGGTTTCCGGTGACACCCTCTCACCCGACCGGCTCCAGGGCCAGCCGGTTAGGGCCGTAGCGGGAATCGGCAACCCGTCGCGTTTTTTCGATACACTGACAAGCTTGGGGGCGCAGGTCCGGTCCCGTGCCCTGCCGGATCATCACCGGTTTACCCCGGAAGATCTGCAGGCAGAGGCCGGTGAGTGGCTGGTAATGACAGCGAAGGATGCCGTCAAGTGCCGTGGATTTGCCCCTGACAATGCCTGGGCCCTGGTCGTCAAAGCCCGGCTTCCGGAGCCGTTCAGAGAGGCATTTATAGCCAGCGTCAATCACTGTTATCAAACACTGGATTCCAACGAAACTGTGAGAACACACCATGGATAAGAAACTGATGGCCCTGCTGGCATGCCCGGTTTGCAAGGGAGACCTCAAAATCAATGAGGACAAGACCGAACTGATCTGCTATCAGGATGCAATGGCCTTTCCGATTCGGGAAGGTATTCCGGTTATGCTGGCTACCGAGGCTCGCACCCTGACCACCGATGAGCGCCTGCATAAACGCTGACGGGAAGCCTTTATGTCCTACACCGTTGTGATTCCGGCCCGCTTCGCATCCACCCGCCTGCCGGGAAAGCCGCTGGCGGAGATTGCCGGAAAACCAATGATTGCCCACGTCCATGATCGCGCCTGCGAAAGTAACGCCGGCCGTGTGATCATAGCCACCGACGACCCCAGGATTGAGACCGCCTGCCGGTCCTTCGGGGCAGAGGTGGTGATGACATCCGCCGGTCATGCCAGTGGCACTGATCGCCTCGAAGAGGTAGCCCGGCTGATGAACTTCGGCCCGGACGAACGGGTGGTCAATGTTCAGGGTGATGAACCGCTGATACCGCCACAACTGATTGACCAGGTTGCCGCCAACCTGGAGACCCATCCCGATGTTGCCATTGCCACGCTCTGTGAACAGATCTCGGATGCGGCCAGCGTGTTCAATCCCAATGTCGTGAAAGTGGTGTTTGACCATCGCGGCATTGCGCATTATTTCAGCCGTGCACCGATACCCTGGGCGAGGGATGCATGGCAGACGGCAGACGCCCGGAAGCAGTTGCCGGAAGGGTCCGAATATTATCGCCACATTGGCATCTACGGCTACCGTGTCAGCCTTCTCCGGAACTTCGTCACCTGGGCTCCAGCACCGACGGAAGTGACGGAATCCCTGGAGCAGCTGCGGGCGTTGTATAACGGCGCCCGCATCCATGTGGAAGAAGCCTGCCGGGTGCCGCCGGCAGGTGTTGATACACAAGAGGATCTCGAACGTCTGCGCCAGTACATGGCCGAACACCAGGAGCCAAACCCATGACAACACCGGTTAAGGTACTTTTTGTCTGTCTCGGCAATATCTGCCGCTCCCCCAGCGCCGAGGGTGTTTTCCGTCGGGTGGTACAACAGGCCGGCCTTGATGACCAGGTAACCATCGACTCCTGTGGTACCGGCGACTGGCATGTTGGCAAAGCCCCCGACAGTCGGGCCATTGCCGCCGCGCGGGAGCGCGGGGTCGATATTGGCCATCTGCGGGCGCGCCAGTTCAGCAGCGAGGACCTGGACAATTTCGACTACGTACTGGTGATGGACCGACAGAACCTGGAGGATGTGCGCGATGTCTGGCGCCAGAATGGCGGTACCGAGCCGGTTTTGTTTTTGCGGTTCGGCAGCTCCGGGTATGACGAGGTGCCCGATCCCTATTACGGCGGTAATCACGGCTTCGAACAGGTGCTGGACCTGATCAGTGACGCCAGTGAGGGCCTCCTGCAGCGTATCCGGGAGCAGTTGGTTTGAGCAGCCAGCCCCGAATTCAGGAGAACGTCTCCCTGGCCGGCATGAACAGCCTGGGTATTGACGCCCAGGCCCGTTACTTTGTGTCGGTGACCTCCGTCGATGCTCTCCGGCAGGCGCTGGCCTGGGGGGCTGAACAGTCCGTGGAGCCGCTGATCCTCGGCGGTGGCAGCAATCTGGTTTTTGCCGGTGATTATCCAGGGCTGGTGATCCGTCTTGCGATAAGCCGCCGCTGCTGGGAAAACATTGACGGTGACGAGGCAACCCTGGTGCTGGGCGCCGGCGAGAACTGGCACAGCGTGGTCATCTACGCGGCCTCCGCCGGCTACCGGGGCATTGAAAACCTGGCGTTGATTCCGGGTACTGTTGGCGCGGCACCGGTCCAGAATATCGGTGCCTACGGCTCAGAGCTTCGGGATACATTGTTGGAAGTCAGTGCCCTGGACCGACGCACGGGCGAGGAGATCACGCTTACTAACAGCCTGTGTCATTTCAGCTACCGCGACTCCGTTTTCAAGCATGAGCCCGGTCGCTACGTCATCACCACGGTTCGCTTGAGGCTGTCCCGCTCCCGGCCGTTCTCTCTGGAGTACCGTGATCTGGCCGACTATTTTGACGGTGAGGATACCCGCAGTCTGACACCACTTGAGGTGGCCAATGCGGTGATGGCGGTTCGGCGGCGCAAGCTGCCGGATCCGGCGCAGCTTCCCAACGCAGGCAGCTTTTTCAAGAACCCGGTCGTTTCTCTGAAAACCTGGCACGCACTGCAGCAATCCTATCCGGATATTGCCGGTCATCCCGGGGATAACAATGCCAAGGTTGCGGCAGCCTGGCTGATCGATCAGTGTGGCTGGAAGGGCTACCGCAATGGCAAGGTGGGCGTTCACAACCGGCAGGCGCTGGTGCTGGTAAATCACTCCCATGGCAGTGGCCAGGACGTGCTGGCACTGGCCGACCGGATTCGCAATGATGTCGAGGCACGCTTCGGTATCGCGCTGGAGATGGAGCCGGGAGTGGTTGGCCGCCCATAACCCCGGGCGTGCCTACCCACTTCCATCAGTTGCTTGCTCAGAGCCCGTTGCGGGGTGAGGCGCTTATCAGGAACGGAAGCGCTTCAGCCAGTGGTACATCCTGCTTGTCTTCCTCCCGGCGCCCCTTGTATTCCAGGGTTTCAGCCGCCAGGCCCCTTTCGGACACCACGAAGCGATGGGGTATGCCAATCAGTTCCATGTCGGCAAACTTCACACCGGGCCGTTCGTTGCGGTCGTCCAGAAGCACATCAAACCCGGCCTGGCGAAGCTGTTCATAGAGCTTTTCACCCGCTTCCATCACTGCCGGTGATTTGTGGGCGTTCAGCGTCACGATCGCCACTTCAAACGGCGCAATGGCCTCCGGCCAGATGATGCCCTTGTCGTCGTGGTTCTGCTCGATGGAGGAGGCAACAATTCTGGATACACCGATGCCGTAACAGCCCATTTCCAGGATCGCGCTTTTGCCGTTTTCATCGAGAACGGTAGCGTTCATGGCCTTGCTGTACTTGTTGCCCAGTTTGAAGATGTGGCCAACCTCGATGCCTCGGCGGATTTCCAGGGTGCCTTTGCCGTCAGGGCTGAGGTCGCCTTCCACCACATTGCGCAGGTCTTCCACCCGCGCCAGGGGAAGGTCGCGCTCCCAGTTTACGCCGGTCAGGTGGTAGCCTTCCCTGTTGGCGCCGCACACAAAGTCCGCCAGATGGGCGGCACTGCGGTCAACAATGACCGGCACCGGCAGTTTTACCGGGCCTATGGAGCCTGCCTTGCAGCCGACGGCCTTCTCGATTTCCTCATCCGTGGCCATGGTCAGAGGCTCCGCCACACCCTCAAGCTGCTCTGCCTTGATGTCGTTGAGGGTATGGTCGCCCCGCAGGATCAACGCCACCAGCCCGCTGGTTCCGTTTTCGTCTTCCTCTGCCTTGACCATCAGTGTCTTGACAGTAGCGCTGGCGTCAACGCCCAGGAAACCGGTAATCGCCTCGATGGTACGTTGGTTCGGCGTTGCCACTTCCGCCATATCCTGTGACGGCGCTGGCCGCTCACCAGCAGGGGCGACAGCCTCGGCCTTCTCGATATTGGCGGCATAGTCGCTGTCGGTGCTGAATACAATGGCGTCCTCGCCGGAAGAGGCCAGTACGTGGAATTCGTGGGAAGCGCTGCCGCCGATGGCGCCGGAATCGGCTTCCACCGGGCGATAATCCAGACCCAGCCGGTCGAAAATGGCGCAGTAGGTGCGGTGCATTACCTGGTAGGTGTCATTCAGGGACTCGGCATTCACATGAAACGAATAGGCATCCTTCATGATGAATTCCCGGGCACGCATCACTCCGAACCGGGGCCGCCGCTCATCGCGGAACTTGGTCTGGATCTGGTAGAAGTTCGCCGGCAGTTCCTTGTAGCTCTTCAGCTCATTCCGGATCAGGTCGGTGATGACTTCCTCGTGGGTGGGGCCGAAGCAGAAGTCACGACCGTGGCGGTCCTGCATTCTCAGCAATTCGCCGCCGTACTGTTCCCAGCGCCCGGATTCCTGCCACAGTTCGGCAGGTTGCACGGCAGGCATCAGCACTTCCTGGGCGCCGCTCTTGTCCATTTCTTCCCGCACAATGCGCTCTACCTTGCGCAGCACTCGCAGCCCCATTGGCAACCAGGAATAGAGCCCGGCAGCCAGTTTGCGAATCATCCCGGCCCTGAGCATCATCTGGTGGCTGATGATCTCGGCATCTGCAGGCGTTTCTTTCTGGGTGGCAATCAGGTAACGGCTTGCTCGCATTGTGTTATCCGTAAGCAGTTGAAAAGGGATTCTTTATTTATCACATGGTGCCCGCTATTGTACGGAGCGATTACCGCAAGGTACAGATGGACAGACGGAGAGAAGTGAATGACCCTGACAGCCGCAGAAGTCGAAGCAGTAATCCGGGCCGGCGTGCCCATGGCAGAGGATATCGGCTTCACTGTTGATGAAACCGGGGATCGGGGCTATGCCCGCACCCGCCTGGTGTTTTCGGAACGGCTGATCCGCCCGGGCGGTACCCTGTCTGGTCCGGTGCAGATGGCCCTGGCGGATGCCTCCATGTACGCCGCCGTCATGGCTGCCATCGGCAAGGTAGAGATGGCGGTGACCAGCAATCTGTCCATCAACTTTCTGCACAAACCGGCGCCGTCCGATCTGGTGGGGGAGGCCACGGTATTGCGCATGGGGCGCCGGATTGCTTTCTGCGAGGTGCGCCTGCTGTCGGGGGAGGGGCACCAACAGCAAGTGGTCGCCCACGTCACCGGCAGTTACGCCTTACCTCATGACAGATAGCCCAGCGGCAATGCCGTGCTGTCGATTACCCGTCTCAGCACAAAGCTGGAATGTACGCCGCTAACCCCCTGTATGCGGGTGATACGGTTAAGCAGGAAATGGTGATAGTGGTCCATGTCCGGCACCACAACTTTGAGCATGTAGTCGGCGTCCTGGCCGGTGATCAGGTAGCATTCCTGCACTTCCGGGTACTCGCCCACCTGTTTCTCGAAAGCGGCAAAGCGTTCCGGCGTATGGCGATCCATGCCGATCAGGATGATCGCGGTTAACGAAAGCCCCAGTTTCTTATGGTCCAGTATGGTGACCTTTCGGACAATCACTCCGGCTTCTTCAAGGGCACGGACCCGTCTCAGACAGGGGGAGGGGGAAAGGCCTACCTTGTCTGCCAGTTCCTGGTTGGTCAGGGACCCATCCTGCTGCAATTGTTCGAGGATGTTGCGGTCAATCCTGTCGATCTTGACGAGCGAGCTGGTAGAAGTTGACATAAGCTGCCGGTTATCGATTAATATTTGAAAGAATATAGCCATTCTGAATCTTTCCAGGGCAAAAAAGCAATCATTTTCCCTGTTGCACGCGTTATCCTGATTGACAGTCAACGAATTCCCAGTAAAACAGCAAGGAATCACCCTTATGGCATTTGATCATCGTAAATACGTTGCGTTCACGCCGGTGGCCAAAACCGATCGTCGCTGGCCGGACAAGGTCATCACGCAGGCACCGCGGTTCTGTGCCGTGGATCTTCGGGATGGCAACCAGGCGCTGGTCAAGCCCATGTCGGTGGCACAGAAGCAGCGGATGTTCGATTTGCTGGTAAAGCTGGGCTTCAAGGAAATCGAGATCGGCTTTCCGGCTGCAAGCCAGCCGGACTTTGATTTCTGTCGCAAGCTGATCGAGGACGGCCGGATTCCCGAGGATGTTCACATCCAGGTGCTGACCCAGGCCCGGCCAGAACTGATCAAGCGCACCTATGAGGCGCTGAAAGGCGCCCGCAAAGCGATTGTTCATGTGTACAACTCAACCTCCACGGTTCAGCGCGAGCAGGTTTTTGATATGGACCGGGCCGGTATCAGGGATATCGCTGTCAACGGTGCTCGTGTGGTCAAGGCCAATGCCGAGAAATACCCGGATACCGAGTGGACTTTCCAGTATTCACCGGAGAGTTTTACCGGTACCGAGCTGGATTACGCCGCCGAAGTGATCGACGCTGTCAATGATGTCTGGCGCCCGGACCAGGGTCAGCCAGTGGTGATCAATCTGCCGGCCACCGTGGAAATGGCTACTCCCAACGTTTTTGCCGACCAGATTGAGTGGATCTGTGACCATGTCCGTTACCGTGAACACATCTGCATCAGTGTTCATACCCACAATGACCGTGGCTGCGGCGTGGCAGCGGCAGAGCTGGCGGTGATGGCCGGGGCGGACCGGGTTGAAGGCACCCTGATGGGCAATGGCGAGCGCACCGGCAATATGGACCTGGTTACCATGGCCATGAACCTTTATTCACAGGGCGTGGATCCCACAGTGGATCTGTCCGGTATGGCAGAAATTACCGATGTGGTGGAGGCCTGTACCGAGATATCCACGCATCCGCGCCATCCCTATGCCGGTGAACTGGTGTTTACAGCATTTTCCGGCAGTCATCAGGACGCAATCCGTAAATGTCTGAGCAAACGTAAAGACGGTGATGCCTGGCACGTGGCCTATCTGCCCATCGACCCGAGAGACCTGAATCGCCGCTATGAGGAAGTGGTCCGTATCAACAGCCAGTCCGGCAAGGGTGGCGTTGCCTATGTGCTGGAGCGGGACTACAACATCAGCCTGCCGCGCTGGTTGCAGATCGAGTTCAGCAAGCTGGTGCAGCGTGAGGCCGAAACCAACGGCGGAGAGATCGACTCGCTGACCATCCACCGGCTGTTCGAAGACCGTTACCTGCAGGTGAACAGGGCCTGGGAGTTGCGGTCCTACGACCTGCACCGTGATGATGAAGGCGTTACCGCCACCGTCAGCATCGGTGCCGGTGATCACCCCGTAACCCTCAAAGGGCACGGCCTGGGTGCTGTGGAGGCCGTGTCTGCAGCGCTCGAAGCGGAATACGGGGTGTCACTGGCGGTAGAGGCTTATGATGAATTCGCCCTGGGCGAGGGCACCAAAGCCAACGCGCTGGCCTGCATCCGGGTAACGGTGAATGGTCAGCATTGCAGCGCGGCGGCGCTGGCGGAGGACACCACCTCGGCCACACTCCAGGCTCTGTTCTCGGCAGTCGCCCAGGTGGTGGCTGAAGAACGGGATGGCCGAGCATCCAGCAAGGCGGCAGCCGAGGCGGGTGCCTGACAAGGAAAAAGCCGGCATATTGCCGGCTTTTTCGGGTTCCCTGTGCCCGTGAGGGGCATAGGGCGGGGACGCGTAAACCTCAGACCGGGGTTACGTTTTCCGCCTGGGGTCCTTTCGGGCCCTGTGTAACGGTAAACTGCACCTGCTGGCCTTCGGTCAGGGTGCGGAATCCGCTCGCGTTGATTGCACTGTAGTGAACGAATACGTCACTACCGCCGTCCTGGGCAATGAAGCCAAAGCCTTTGGACTCGTTAAACCATTTCACGTGGCCTGTTTTTGTATCATCTGACATTGAACTTTCCTGTATTTCCGAGATTTTGCCCTCACGGGACCGTCGGTGTTCCTGAGGAATTACCGATGCTGCAAAAATCCAGAAAGTACTGAGGAAAGTGGCAACGAAAAGCACGCTGGCAGGACGTTGAAACGTATTCACCAAATACCGCTGTATTTTCACAGCTTTTTCAGTATAGACCGCGGTGGGAGTCCGTCAACGCTTTTTTTGGTACTTTAGTAAAGTTTTTTAAGCCGCAAAAACAACAAGTTGTCACGAAATTGTCAACAATCGGAACCTGCGGTCGGGCCGGCTCCGGTTGATGATGGTGGGCTGTAGTAGGGCAGAATATCAGCGTTTGAACCGCGCGCTGATCTCTTCCAGTATTGCCGGGTCATCGATGGTGCTGGGTACGGAATACTCTTCACCGTCAGCAATCTGGCGAATGACCCTTCGCAAAATCTTGCCCGACCGTGTTTTCGGCAGCCGATCGACAACCATGGCCCTTTTGAAACACGCAATCGCACCGATTTTGTCTCTGACCATTTCGATCAGCTCATCCTCGAGCTCGTCATGGTCAATGGTGGCCCCATCCTTGATCAGCACCAGCCCGACGGGAATCTGGCCTTTCATTTCATCGTTGGCGCCCACAACACAGCATTCGGCAATGGCAGGGTGCGAGGCGACCACTTCTTCCATTTCCCCGGTTGAAAGCCGGTGCCCTGCGACGTTGATGACATCATCAGTGCGGCCCATGATGAAGACATAGCCATCGTCGTCGATAAAGCCACCGTCACCGGAGCTGTAGAATCCCGGAATCGGATCCAGATAGGTTTTGCAGAAGCGGGCATCATCGCCCCACACCGTTGTCATGCATCCGGGAGGCAGTGGCAGCTTGACCGCGATCTGCCCTTGCTCATTGGCCGGAACCTGACTGCCCTCCATATCGACTACCTGGACGTTATAGCCTGGCGAGGGCACGGTCGCAGACCCTGGTTTGGTCTCCATCATCTCGATGCCAATGGGGTTGCAACAGATCGCCCACCCGGTTTCTGTCTGCCACCAGTGGTCGAGAATGGGCAGGCCGGTATGTTCCTTCAGCCACTCATAGGTGGGAGGGTCGAGCCGCTCTCCGGCCAGGAAAATGCGTTTCAGCGAACTGACGTCGTAGCGAGCCAGCTGATCCGCCTCGGGATCTTCCTTGCGCACCGCGCGGAACGCTGTGGGAGCAGTAAAGAGCATGTCTACGCCATGCTCCTGGACGACACGCCAGAAGGCACCTGCATCCGGAGTTTTTACCGGCTTGCCTTCGTATAGGATGGTGGTGCAGCCGGCAAACAGGGGCGCGTAAACAATGTAGCTGTGGCCCACTACCCAGCCAACGTCCGAGGCTGCCCAGAAGACGTCACCCGGGCTGGCATCGTAGACCAGTTGCATGCTGTAGCGAAGCGCCACGGCATGGCCACCGTTATCACGGACAACCCCTTTGGGCTTACCGGTGGTGCCGGAGGTGTAGAGAATATAGAGCGGGTCGGTTGCTTTTACCGGCACCGGGTCCACCGGGCTTGCCTGCGACACCAGCTCGTTCCAGTCAAAATCCCGACCCTCTTTCAGTTGCGCCTTCACCTGTGGCCGCTGAAAGACAATGCAACATTCCGGTTTGTGCTCGGCCTGGTCGATCGCCCTGTCTACCAGCGGCTTGTACTCGATCACTTTTTTGACTTCGATGCCACAGGAGGCGGTGATGATTGCCTTGGGTGCTGCATCATCAATGCGCACTGCCAGCTCGTGGGCCGCAAAGCCGCCGAAAACCACGGAATGGATGGCGCCAATACGGGCGCATCCGAGCATGGCAATCACCGCTTCCGGGATCATCGGCATATAGAGGATGACCCGGTCGCCCTTGGTGACGCCACGATCCTGGAGCGCCCCGGCAAAGGTTGCCACTGCACGGGTAAGTTCGTTGTAGGTATAGGAGTCAGTAGTGCCGGTAACAGGGGAGTCGTATATCAGGGCCTTCTGTTCGCCACGACCGGCTCGGATATTGGCATCAAGTGCAACATCGGAGGTGTTCAGGGTGCCATCAGGGAACCACTGTCCGTGGCCGTTATCGGTTGGCTGCCAGATGGTCTGGGGTGGCTCGATCCAGTCAATCGCCTGAGCTTTTTCCCGCCAGAAGTCTTCTGGCCGCTCGATGGATTTCCTGAATTCGGAATTGTAGTCCATAACATCCACCTCGTAGAGTTGTTGTTGTGTTAAGCAATACCCACAACTTTAAGCGCTTTGAGGTGCAGGACTACTAGACCATAGGCTAAATTCCTGCCTTTTTGGCGATTACCGGCCACCGGAATTGATGGAAATCACGTTTGCTTCGAGTTGGCCGGTGGCCACCCTGGCGGTTATTTTTTCGCCAGGGCGCACGCTGGTGGCCTTGCGGACGATCTCCCCGTTTTCCTGCTGGACAATCGCGTACCCGCGGCCAAGGGTCGCCAGAGGGCTGACGACATGAAGGGTCTGGCCCTGGTGCTCCAGTCGCTCGCGCCGCCGCGCAATGGTTTCCCGGGCAACCCGGGTCAGGCGGTCGGCCAGCCGGCTGACATCAGCCTGGCTGTCACTCAGTTGCTTTCTGGGGGATTGCATCGCCAGGCGCTGGCCCAGGTGTGTGGCTTTGACTCTGTCCCGCTCCAGGCGCTGGCCCATGGCTTTGCCCAGTCGCAGGTCCAGCTCGTCCATGCGCTGGGCTTTTTCAAGCAGCTCACGGCGGGGGTCACGAAGCCGCACAGACAGGTGCTCAAGACGGGTTCCCATGCGCTTGAGTGCGCGACTGGCGGCCCCGGCCAATCGCAGCTCGCGCTCTTTGAGCTGGCGTAGCCAGTCGTTCTGGTCCGGCGAGATTTTTTCTGCCGCCGCGGACGGTGTCGGGGCGCGCAAATCGGCTACGAAATCGGCAATGGTGACATCGACTTCGTGTCCAACCGCGCTGACCGTTGGCAGCGGGCATGCTGCGATGGCGCGGGCCACGGTCTCTTCATTGAAACACCATAGGTCTTCCAGGGAGCCGCCCCCGCGGCCGATGATCAACACGTCGGCTACGCCATGGCGGCTGGCACGCTCTATGGCGCGAACGATATCTCCCGTGGCCGCCTTGCCCTGTACCGCTGTGGGGTAGAGGGTCACCGGTATTGCCGGGCATCGCCGAGCCAGCACCGTCAGAATGTCGTGAATGGCGGCGCCGGTTGGCGAGGTGATCACTCCTATGTGCCGGGGCGTCGCGGGCAGTGGCTTTTTGCGGGCGGCATCAAACAGCCCTTCCTGCTGCAGTTTGCGTTTCAGTTCCTCGAAGGCCTGTTGCAGCGCGCCGAGGCCGGCCGGCTCGATATGCTCGACAATAATCTGGAAGTCACCACGGTTTTCGTAAAGCGTGACCTTGCCGCGGATGCGAACCTGTTCACCTTCTTTGGGAATATCCCGGACCCGCTGGTTGAAACCCCGGAACATGGCGCAGCGGATCTGACACTTGCGATCTTTCAGGGAAAAGTACCAGTGGCCGGAAGAGGGGCGTGAAAACCCGGAAAGCTCCCCCTCAACCCAGACCTGCATGAAGCTGGCTTCCAGCAGATGGCGGGCCTGGTGGTTGAGTTCGCTGACACTCAGTGCCCGGGGGCGGGAATCCTGAAAACCGCTGTCCAAGGAAGTCACTCCGTGTTGATGCATACGCACAAGTCGAAAATGAAGGGCAAAAATAGCGCAATTTCAAAAAGATGCAACCCGATCGCCAAACAGCCCCGGTTTACTGTCAACCACGGCCCATTTATAATAGGTCGATTAAGGATTTTGCTTTGCCACACCTTGCGTGATGTGGCGTCGGAATCCTCCAATCTAGCATGTTCAAAAGGCGGATCCCAATGCTGCGAATTGCCGAAGAAGCCCTTACCTTTGACGATGTACTGCTCGTTCCAGGACGTTCAGAGGTACTTCCTCACCAGGTCAGCCTCAAAACCCAGTTGACCAAAGCGATCACCCTGAATATTCCCCTGTTGTCGGCGGCCATGGATACCGTTACCGAAGCGGACCTGGCTATCTCCATGGCTCAGGAAGGTGGTATCGGCATCATGCACAAAAGCATGTCAGCCGAGCAACAGGCTGCAGCAGTTCGCAAGGTGAAAAAATACGAAAGCGGCGTGGTGAAGGACCCGATTACCGTATCACCGAATACCACGGTTCGCGAACTGGTCGACATTACCATGGCCAATAACATTTCCGGGCTGCCGGTGGTGGATGGCCGTGACCTGGTGGGTATTGTGACAGGTCGCGACATCCGGTTTGAAAGTCGCCTGGATACCCCGGTTTCAGAGATCATGACCGGCAAGGACAAGCTGGTAACGGTCAAGGAAGGTGCAGATCTTGAAGACGTCAAGGAACTGCTCCACCGGCACCGCATCGAAAAAGTACTGGTGGTCAACGAAGAGTTTGAGTTACGTGGCCTGATCACCGTGAAGGACATCCAGAAAGCCAAGGATTATCCGTTGGCCTGTAAAGACGAACAGGGCCGTCTGCGAGTGGGCGCTGCAGTAGGCACTGGCGCTGACACCGACGCCCGCGTCATCGCACTGGTTGAGGCCGGTGTGGATGTAATTGTGGTGGATACGGCCCATGGCCACTCAAAAGGCGTACTTGATCGGGTTCGCTGGATCAAGGAGCATTACCCGGAAGTGCAGGTGATAGGTGGCAATATCGCTACCTCTGATGCGGCTATTGACCTGGCAGACGCCGGCGCGGATGCGGTCAAGGTGGGCATCGGTCCCGGTTCTATCTGTACGACCCGGATCGTTGCCGGCATTGGCGTACCCCAGATTACGGCAGTGTCCAACGTTGCCGCCGCCCTTAAGGATCGTGGCATTCCCGTGATCGCTGACGGCGGTGTGCGTTTCTCCGGTGATATCTCCAAGGCCATCGCCGCCGGTGCCTACAGCGTCATGATCGGCAGCCTGCTTGCCGGTACCGACGAGGCGCCCGGTGAAGTGGAACTGTTCCAGGGGCGCAGCTACAAGGCATACCGTGGCATGGGCTCCATCGGCGCCATGGGCAAAGGTTCCAGTGACCGTTACTTCCAGGACGCCAGCAAAGGTATTGAGAAGCTGGTACCGGAGGGCATAGAAGGCCGCGTGGCCTGTAAGGGTCCGATGCGCAACATCGTGCACCAGTTGATGGGCGGCCTGCGTGCTTCCATGGGTTACACCGGCAGCGCCACCATGGAAGAAATGCGCACCAAGCCGGAATTCGTCCGCATCACCAACGCCGGTATGCGTGAGAGTCACGTCCATGATGTGACCATCACCAAAGAAGCTCCCAACTACCGTATCGGTTGATTATTGTCGCACCAGGCGCGGCTCAGGGTATGAGCCGCGCTTTTTCTTTCTGATCCGAGGATTTCATGGCCCACAACATCCACGACCACCGCATTCTGATTCTCGACTTTGGCTCCCAGTACACCCAGCTCATTGCACGCCGCGTTCGGGAAATCGGTGTCTATTGTGAGATCAAGCCCTTTGATATCACCGATCAGGAACTGAAAGAGTTTAATCCCCAGGGCATTGTCCTGGCCGGTGGCCCCGAATCCGTCACCAAGCTTGGTGGGCCCAGGGCACCGGAAGGGCTGTTCGAAAAGGGCATCCCGGTGCTCGGTATTTGCTACGGGATGCAAACCATGGCGGAGCAGCTGGGCGGCCGTGTGGCCAGCTCCGAGAAACGTGAATTCGGCTATGCCCAGGTCAAGGTGCGCGCCAAGGGGCCTTTGCTTCAGGATATCACCGACCACCTCACCGCCACCGGAGACTCGCTGCTGGATGTGTGGATGAGCCATGGTGACAAGGTGGTGGTTATGCCCGAGGGCTTCGAGCTCCTGGCGTCCACGGAAAGCGCACCCGTTGCCGCTATGCAGGATCTCAGTCGCAATCTCTACGGTGTCCAGTTTCACCCGGAAGTGACTCATACCCTGCAGGGTAAGCGCATTCTCGAGCACTTTGTGCTGAACATCTGCCAGTGTGAAGCCCTTTGGACCCCTGCCAAAATCGTCGAAGACGCGGTCCAGCAGATCCGTAACCAGGTCGGTGAAGACAAAGTACTTCTGGGGCTTTCCGGGGGCGTGGATTCCTCCGTAACAGCGGCACTGCTGCACAAGGCGATCGGCGATCAGTTGACCTGTGTGTTTGTGGACAATGGCCTGCTGCGCCTGCACGAAGGCGACCAGGTGATGGACATGTTCGCCAGCAACATGGGCGTGAAGGTGATCCGTGTGGATGCGGAGGACCTGTTCCTGTCCAAGCTCAAGGGTGTTGATGACCCGGAGAAGAAGCGCAAGATCATTGGCAATACCTTCATCGACGTCTTCGACGAAGAGGCCACCACCATCCGTGATGTAAACTGGTTGGCTCAGGGCACTATCTACCCGGACGTCATCGAATCCGCGGCTTCCAAGACCGGTAAAGCCCACGTTATAAAATCCCATCACAACGTGGGTGGCTTGCCGGAAACCATGAAAATGAAACTGGTAGAGCCCCTGCGAGAGTTGTTCAAGGACGAGGTGCGTCGCATCGGGCTTGAGCTCGGTCTGCCTTACGATATGGTCTATCGCCATCCATTCCCCGGCCCGGGCCTGGGCGTGCGGATTCTGGGCGAGGTCAGGAAGGAATACGCCGAGATCCTGCGCCGGGCCGATGCCATTTTCCTCGAAGAGCTGCATCGTGCCGACTTTTACCACAAGACCAGCCAGGCTTTTGCGGTGTTCCTGCCGGTCAAGTCAGTGGGTGTTGTCGGGGATGCCCGCCGCTACGAATACGTGGTGGCGCTGCGTGCCGTGGAGACCATCGACTTTATGACCGCGCGCTGGGCGCATCTGCCTTACGATTTGCTGGAAACCGTTTCCAACCGCATCATCAATGAGATTGAGGGCGTCTCCCGGGTGACCTACGACATTTCCTCCAAGCCACCTGCTACCATTGAGTGGGAATAGACTGATCGGTTCTGACGTTGGCCGATCTCTCCAATCCATCGGCTATGGGAGCGAAAATGGCAACCAAGTTTGCACGTCGTGTGGGGGACCTTGAAGCCTCGTCAATTTTCCGTATCAACGCCAAGGCCCAGGCGCTCAAGACTGAGGGGCGCAGAATTTTCCGGCTGGACGCCGGGGATCCCGACTTTGAAACGCCAGGGGCTGTCAAGGCCGCAGGCCAGCGAGCCATTGAACAGGGTTATTCTCACTACACACCAATAGGAGGATTGCCCGAACTGAAAGATGCCGTTATCGGAAAGTTCGAGCGCGATAACGGTCTGCGCTATCGCGAAGATGAAGTCATGGTTACCTGCGGTGCGAAACAGGCGCTTTTCAACCTGTGCATGAGTGTGTTGCACCCGGGAGACGAAGTCGTTATTCCTCAGCCCTACTGGGGTAGCTACCCGGCCATCGCCAAAATTTGCTGGGCTACACCGGTCTATCTCGAAACCTCTATCGAACAAGGTTTCATGCCCTCCCCGGAGGCGCTTGCCGAGGTCATGAGTGAGCGCACCAGGCTGGTCATTCTCAATAGCCCCAGCAATCCTTCGGGGCAGGTTATCAGCAAACAGGCTCTGGAAGCCCTGGGCAAGGTACTGGAGCGGTACCCGGATGTATTCATTGCTACCGATGACATCTACGAACACCTCCGCTGGGATGGCAACCAGTATTACAACATTGTCAATGCCTGCCCCGCCCTAAGAGACCGTACCGTTGTCATCAATGGCGTTTCCAAGGCCTATGCCATGACGGGATGGCGCGTGGGTTTTTGTGGGGGAGCTGCGGATGTGGTTTACCAGATGAACAAACTGCAGGGACAGAGCACGGCTCACACTGCCGCTGTGTCCCAGGTAGCGGCCGCAGCAGCACTGAACGGAGACCAGCAGTGCGTGCGTGACATGGTAAATGCCTATCAGAGGCGTCATCAGTTGGTGCAAACCGGCCTGGCGACAATCGATGCCATTGATTACCTGCCGGCGCAGGGCACGTTTTACTGTCTTCCGGATTTCAGCCGGATAATCGATCGACTGGAAGGCGTGGATGACGATCAGCAGCTTGCTGACTGGTTGCTTGACCACTTGGGCATCGCGATGATCCCGGGTTCAGCGTTCGGTGCTCCGGGGCATTTGCGATTATCCTACGCAACCAGCGATGAGGACATAGAGGAAGCGCTGGAGCGCCTGAATAGAGCCTTTGGCTGAGCAGTCAACTGGTACGGCTGTTGACGAAGAGTGACGGGGAGGTTCGCATCGCCATGGCAAGTCCAATGGATAAACTGAGCGCCGAAGAGAAGAAAAAACTCAAGGCGCAACGGCAACCTGCCTTTGTCGAGCCGATGAAGGCGCGGTTGACAGAGAATTATTTTGATGACGAGGCGTGGCTTTATGAGCGAAAACTCGACGGGGTGCGCTTCATTGCCGGCAAAAAGTCGGGGAAGGTCACGCTCTACTCCCGCAATCACAAACACAGGAACAAGACGTATCCTGAGATTGTCGACGGATTGGCAAACATGGAAGGAGACTTTCTGGTCGATGGCGAAATAGTTGCGTTCAGCGGGAGTCTCAGTAGTTTTTCCAGGTTGCAACACCGCATGCAGGTCCAGGAGCCGGACCCGGAGTTGCTCCGATCGGTTCCTGTCCGCGCCTACCTGTTCGATATTCTTTTTCTGGACGGCTACGACCTCCGGACACTGCCGTTGCGGCGTCGCAAATCGATTCTCAAGTCGGCCTTTGAATTTACTGATCCCATCCGCTATCTGCCCCACAGAAACCGTGAGGGCAAGGCTTTCCTGGCCCATGCCTGTGACAGGGGCTGGGAAGGGGTGATCGCCAAGGATGGGGCTTCAGTCTATCGATCTGCGCGTTCGGGAGACTGGCTCAAATTCAAGTGCCAGCAGGGCCAGGAGTTTGTCATTGGCGGTTTCACCAGGCCGCAGGGCTCCCGCAAAGGTTTCGGGGCACTGGAAGTGGGGTATTACGAAGAGGGTCGGCTGCGTTACGCCGGTCGCGTGGGTACCGGCTTCAGTGATGAGTTCCTTGAGACCTTTCATCGCAGACTCGTTCAGCTCAAAAGAAAAACATCGCCCTTTGCGGATAACACGGTTGCAGACGAGAATGTCACCTGGGTAAGCCCCTCTCTGGTCGCGGAAATTGGCTTCACCGAATGGACCGGGGACGGAAAGCTTCGTCATCCCCGGTTTCTGGGTCTGCGGGATGACAAAGATGCCAACGAGGTGGTGCGCGAGGCGCCATGAGAACCTGGGCCGAGATCAGTACCTGTAGCCCTGAATCCGGACACATCGATCTGCGATTGACATGGTGTTAAAGTTTTCCTTTCAAGTCTTTTTAAGTTGACGACAGCAATGGCCCCGACATTTTCGAAAAGGCCATACCTAAAACGCGCCAGTTGCGCGCAGTCATGGAAGAGGAATGATGGATCATCTGGGCGAACTTAAAACAGAAGAGTTGGGTCTATTTATCGATCTGTATGAGCTCACGATGGCCCAGGCCTATCACAGTGAGCAACTGGAGGATCGGGCCCTGTTTACCCTCCACTTTCGCAAGCTGCCCGAGCAGCGGAATTTCATGCTCGCCTGCGGTCAGCATTATGCGGCGCTGCTGGCCACGGCCCTTCGTTTCCCACCCGAACAGCTGGAGCACCTGGCGTCCCTTGATGTCTTCACGGACGACTTCCTCCAGTGGCTTGGCAATTTCCGCTTCACCGGCGACATTCGTGTCCTGCCGGAGGGCACGCCGGTGTTTCCCCACGAACCCTTGCTGGAAGTGGAAGCCCCGCTGATCGAGGGGCAATTACTCGAAACCCTGTTGATGAACTATGTCAGCACTGAGACCGTTCTTGCCTCCAAGGCGGTGCGCATGGTGATCGCCGCGGAGGGTCGCTCTGTAGTGGATTTCGGGATGCGGCGCATGCACGGTTATGATGCCGCCCTCCGCGGAGTCAGGGCGTACCGGACCGCAGGCCTGGCGGCAACCAGCAATGTCCTCGGCAGTTTGCGCTACGGACTGCCCGCCAACGGCACCATGGCCCACTCCTACATTCAGGCCTATAAGGACGAGATGGAGGCGTTCCGCCATTATGCGCGGCTGTATCCTGGCACCACTCTGCTGGTGGATACCTACGACACCATAAAGGGTGTCGACAAGGTGATCAGGCTGGTTAAAGAGGAAGGATTCGAAGTGGGTGCCATCCGCCTTGATTCCGGCGACCTGGCCGAGCTGGCCAGGGCCTCCCGCAAACGACTCGATGAAGCCGGTCTGGATCAGATTCGCATCGTGGTCAGCAGTGGCCTGGACGAGTGGTCGATGCAGGAGATCATCGATGCCGGAGCGCCGGTTGATGGCTTCGGGGTGGGTACCAAACTGGGTGTGTCGGAAGATGCTCCCGCCATCGACCTGGCCTATAAGCTGACCGAGTACCGGAAAGAGCCAAGGCTGAAAAACAGCCCCGGTAAAAAGTTGTTGCCGGGGCGCAAGCAGGTGTGGCGTTTCCGGGATGCTCACGGTTGCTACAGCTACGATGAAATCTGCCGCGACACCGAGCAGCGGGACGGCGAATCCTTGCTGGTGACAGTCGTTCGCAACGGCGAACCAGTAGGACCGGAGCCGGACATTGAAGAGAGTCGCGAGCGGGTCAAGCGCGCCCTGGATGAGATGGGCCCGGCAATGCTTGCCCTTGACCGGGCAGAGAAAGACTACGACATCCGGATCAGCGAGGAACTGGATCAGCTTTATCGTGAGGCGCTCGAGGCGGTGTCGGAAAACGGGTCCGATAACCGTGGCTGAGACTTCGCGCCTGCCCGAAATCGAGGAAAAAGTTGCGTTCCTGTCAGACGCCGCTTCCTATCCGGTCGAGGCTGATAGCGTGGAAGTGCAGGAAACCCATATGTCCTGGGTATTTCTCGTGGGTCCACGGGTTTACAAGCTCAAAAAACCCGTGGCCCGTCAGCTGTTCGATTTCACGACCGTCGATAACCGCTATAAAAACTGTGTCGAGGAGGCTCGTCTCAACATCCGGCTGGGTGGCGATACCTATATCGGTGTGGAGCAGTTGGGCGTCCTTGCAGGCGGCGGGTTGGCTTTGGGCGGGCAGGGAATTCCCGTCGACTGGCTGGTGGTCATGCGCCGCCTGCCAGCAGCCTCAATGCTGGAAATGCAGATTAAATCCTCAGCAGTGGAGTACCAGCGCGTCAGGGACGCGGCTGAGTTGCTTGCCCGCTTTTATGACAGTGCCGCGAGCGTTCAGCTGTCGGGGGAGCAGTACCTGGAGCGATTGCGGCGGGGCATCAGTGAAAACTACCGCCAGTTGACGGATTATTCTCTGCCTGAGGACCGGGTCAGATCAGTCTGCGATCAGCAAATGACGTTGCTTGGAAAGCATTCAGTACAGTTTGCTGATCGTGCGACTGCCGGCCGCCTTGTTGAGGCCCATGGTGATTTGCGCCCGGAGCATGTCTGCCTGACGGACCCACCCGTGGTGATCGACTGTCTTGAGTTCAGCCGCGACCTGCGGATCCGGGATCCGGCGGATGAATTGGCCTTTCTGGCGATGGAGTGCCAAAAGCTTGGGGACGAGAAAGTGGGGAGGATCCTGTTCGAGGTTTATGGACAAATCACCGGCGATGAACCGGAAGCCTGCCTGGTGGATTTCTACAAAGCTTACCGGGCTTCAGAGCGGGCCAGGCTCGCCATCTGGCACCTGGACGACGACGACCAGGAAAGGCGCGGTCCGTGGCGGCAAAAAGCCTTGGATTACCTGGCCATAGCCTCTCATCATGGCGAAGGTTCTGGTAGCTGAAGCGCGCCCGCCGATGAAATCCGGGTTCAGGATTCCAGATCTGTCACGTCTCTTCCCTCGTGCAACGCAGTGATCGTATCGGCGATACCCGCAGTGATATCTACCAGCGCTAACTTGGTGTCGAGCATTTCCGACGGCAGGGCCGGAGGCACGGTATTGCCGAGAATCACCCTGGAAAGAGCCGGCGAAGTCAGTTTGTCCGCGGCATCCTTGGAGAAAACTCCGTGAGTGGCGATGGCGATCGCATCCTCCGCGCCCTGTTTCCTGAACGCCTCGGCGGCCCGTTGCATTGTGCCTCCTCCCGCGATCAGATCATCCAGAATCAGTACAGTGCGGTCGCGGACGTTGCCAACCACAGCAGAACCGCTCACTTCGCCGCGACTGCGGTGTTTTTCCATGAATGCGCTGTCCACAGGCCGCTCCAGCCGCCTCTCCAGTGACTCACGAAAGAGTTCCGCACGCTTGATACCGCCCACGTCCGGGGAGGCTACGGTGATTTCCCTGTCCCGGAGCTGGGGCAGGAGAAAATCGATGAACGCTTCCCTGGCACTCAGATGCACTGTGGCGCAACGAAAGGCATTCTCGAAAGCGGCGCGGTTGTGTACGTCCACTGTCACTATGGTATCAATCGTCATGGCCTCGAAGAGCTGAGCGATGTAGCGCGTGGTGACGGGATCGCGGGACTTGGTTCTGCGGTCCTTGCGGGAGTAACACAGGTAGGGCACCACGGCGGTGATCCGGGCTGCGCCATTATCGCGAAGGCCGGCCAGTAAAAACAGCAGACGGGCGAGCTTGTCATTGATGCTCAGGCCGTCATTGCCGTAAAGCGACTGAACCACGAACACATCGCGGTTACGCACCGTCTCCAGCGGGCGGATCTTGTGCTCCCCATCTTCAAAATCCCGCTCCTCGTGTTCCCCCAGGGGTATTTCCAGATGTGCCGCTACTTGCAAAGCGAAATCGCGGCCGCTGTCCAGGCAAAACAGCGCTATTCCGTCGTCAGAGTTCATGGTTGGGCTCCAGTCATGTGATCTGTAAACCAGTCTGCGGCAGCTTTCTGCACGACATCGAGCTTGCCGGATTCCTCGAACAAATGGCTCGCGCCCGGCACGATTTTTAGCTCGTGATGACAGTTCAGCTTTGCAGCCGCCTCCCGATTGATATCTATGACGGTGGCGTCCAGACCACCGACGATCAGCCTCATTTGTTCCAGAAACGGTCCAGCAGTTGGCGCACTTCTTCATCCGACACCTGGTGGAAGTCGCGGTACCACTGTCCTATGGCGTTGAAATTGTCGGGGGTTTCGAGGCAAACAATGTTATCAGCGTTGCTGCGGAGGTTTTCGATGGTGTCGGCCGGAGCGACGGGAACGGCCACGACAATTTCACGGGGGCGGTGGATTTTTAGCGCTTCCAGGGCAGCGCTCATTGTGGAGCCCGTGGCGAGGCCATCGTCTACAATAATGACGGTGGCGTCGCTCATGTCCGGCCAGGGGCGATCCCCGCGGTAGGTCTGTTCTCGCCTTTCCAGCTCCCGGCGTTCGCGCTCGGCAACCTTCTCTATAGCCTCATCACTGACATCACGATAGCCGAGCACCTGGCGGTTGAGAACGCGGGCGCCGCCGCTGGCGATAGCGCCCATGGCGAGTTCCTCATGACCGGGCATCCCCAGCTTCCTGACAATCATCAGATCCAGCTCCGCATCCAGGTGCTCGGCAATTTCAGCTGCAACGGGTACGCCACCCCGGGGCAATGCCAGCACTATAAGGGGATCGCGGTCGCGATATTCTTCGAGCGCACGGGCCAGTTCGCGGCCGGCAGATGCGCGGTCCTGTATGGGCAGATTCATCGTGCAACTCCATTGCTGGTGACTGTATTCACAAGCGATCCTTTCAAGTCTAGCCAAGACACAGTTAAAGGAAAATGGATAACGGCCATCTGAAGTCCACACGATTGAGTGATTTCTGATCAAGATCAAGATGCAGGGCAGTTGGTGTTGCTGGCCGATAGGTCCTCCATTGACAGTCCGTGATCTTTACCCGGATTATAGAGTCATGGATCTGCTTATCATCCGACGACTTTTGGCGCACCGTCTTCATGACGGAGCCTTTCGCCTGAGGGGATGCAATGTCCCGGCTGTGCGGATGACGGAGCTTCATACTCACTGAGGCACTGGTGATCTCCATGAGCGGCACACCCAGTAGACAGGAAGTCAACAAATACCGCTGGCATGCCGAGTCTGCCGACAAGGCGCTCGAGGTGCTTGACAGCGATCGGGAAAAGGGACTCAGTGGCGACCAGGTGGAGCAGCGCCGCAGTGAGTTCGGCAGCAATGAACTCAGAGTACGTCAGCAGAGAAGTGCTCTCCAGCGCCTGTTAAGTCATTTCAATAACCTCTTCATTTATCTTCTGCTGATTGCCTTTGCGGTAACCGCCTTGCTTGGAGAGTGGGTGGACAGCGCGGTAATTTTTGCCGTGGTGCTGATCAATGGCGCCATCGGTTTCATTCAGGAGGGGCGGGCAGAGCGCGCTCTTGAGAGTGTGCAGGGGATGCTCTCCCGGAAAGCCACTGTATGGCGGGATGGACGCAGACACGAGGTGCCGGCGCAGGAGCTTGTGCCCGGCGACATAGTCCAGATTAACGCTGGCGGGCGCATTCCCGCCGACCTGCGCCTACTGCGGGTAAAAAACCTTGAAGTTCAGGAGGCGGCACTCACAGGGGAATCCAATGCGGTGGCCAAACAGCTGGATGCCGTAGAGGAGGACGCGGAACTTGGCGACCGCACCAGTATGGCCTATTCCGGTACCCTTGCTACCTCCGGTCAGGGAATCGGCGTGGTGGTGGCTATCGGCGACGATAGCGAGATCGGCCGGATCAGCGGCATGCTGGCAGAGGTGGAAACCATAAAAACCCCGCTGATGCAGCGCTTTGATGCCTTCACGCGGATACTGAGCGTGGTGATTCTGGGGCTCGCGCTGATCACTTTTGCGGTGGGTATCCTGGTGTGGAGCAAGGACTGGCACAGCATGTTTCTGGTGGCTGTCTCGCTGGCGGTTGCCGCCATCCCCCAGGGCCTGCCGGCTGTGATGACGGTCATCCTTGCTATCGGCGTCGAGCGGATGGCCCGTCGCAACGCCATCATCCGGCGCCTGCCCGCGGTTGAAACCCTCGGTTCGGTGACCACTATCTGCGCCGATAAGACCGGCACATTGACCCGCAACGAAATGACCGTCAAGACCCTGCGCACTGCTGCAGAGGACATTGGTGTCGAGGGAGTGGGCTATGAACCCGAGGGCGGGTTTCAGCGCGATGAAGAATCCATCAAAATCGAGGAGCACGGGGCAGTGCTGGAGATGCTGCGCGCCGGCCTGTTGTGCAACGACTCCGAGCTTGAACACAAAGAGGAAGAGTGGCGCGGAGCGGGCGATCCCACCGAAGTTGCGCTGATCGTTGCTGCCTACAAGGCTGGCCTTGATTACGATGAGGAATATGGCAACTGGCCGCGAGTGGACAGCATCCCCTTTGCCTCCGAGAAGCGCTATATGGCGACCCTGAATCACGATCACCAGGGCAATCATGTTATTTACGTCAAGGGCGCGCCGGAGCAGCTGCTGGAGATGTGCGGCAGTGAATTGCGCGATGGCGAGGAAACGTCCCTGGACCGCAGCGCCTGGGAGGAACGGTTCGAGGAGATAGCGAGCCGTGGCCAGCGCCTGCTGGCGATTGCCCGTAAAGAAGTATCGGAACAGACTGAACTCGATGAGGCGGACGTGGAAGGGGATCTGGTGCTGCTGGGCCTGTTCGGAATGATCGACCCGCCCCGTGAAGAGGCTATCGACTCGGTTGCCATCTGCCGTGATGCCGGCATCGGGGTAAAGATGATTACCGGGGATCACGCTGCCACTGCCACGGCAGTGGCCCGCAAGCTGGGGCTGGACAATCCCGGGAAGGCGTTGCGTGGGCGGGATATCGAGAAACTTGACGACGAGGAACTCAAAAACAGGGTTATGGAGACCAGCGTGTTCGCGCGCACCAGCCCGGAGCACAAGCTGCGTCTGGTCAAGGCCTTGCAGGCGCGATCGGAGATCATCGCCATGACCGGCGATGGCGTCAATGACGCCCCCGCCCTCAAGCGGGCTAATCTGGGCATAGCCATGGGCCAGAAAGGCACGGAAGCAGCCCGCGAGGCTTCAGAAATGGTGCTGGCAGACGACAACTTTGCCTCCATCGAGCGCGCCGTGGAGGAGGGAAGGAAGGTATACGACAACCTGCGCAAGACGATTCTGTTCGTACTTCCCACCAATGCGGCGGAGTCACTGGTACTGCTGGCGGCGGTCCTGTCCGGCATGATGTTACCGGTGACACCGGTGCAGATCCTCTGGGTCAATATGATCACCGCCGTGACCCTGGGGGTTTCCCTGGCCTGGGAGAAAGCCGAGGTCGGTCTGATGCAGCGGGGGCCCCATTCCACCGAGGAAGGGCTTCTCGGTCGCTTCGATCTTTGGCGCATTGCCTATGTCGGTACCGCCTTGCTGCTGGGCGTGGGTTTTCTGTTCGCTCAGGAGCAGATCCATGGCGAGACCTCTCTGGAGTATGCCCGCACCATGGCTGTCAACGCCCTGGTGCTGGGGCAGATTTTCTACCTGCTGAACAGCCGCTTCTTCAGCCGCTCCGCCCTTTCCTGGGAGGGTCTTACCGGCAACAGAATGGTGCTGTTTGCCATTGCCGGTTGCATCGGCCTGCAACTGGTCTTCACCTACGCACCTTTCATGAACCAGCTACTGGAAAGCAGGCCCCTGGATGCGGAGGCGTGGTTGCGCTGCGTGGCGGTTGGCCTGGGTCTGTTCATACTGGTGGAAATTGAGAAGTTGGTCCGTCGGAAAAGGTCGGCTCACGGCGAAGAATCGGCCGGGAGCCCGGAACAGCGGCAACAGAACCATCCGTCAACCGGCTCTGGCAAGTAACGGGTGGACACTAACGAAGTAGATCTTGAGCCAGGCTGTCAAGAAAGTCAGAAAATGTCACCTGGAAAAGCAATGGAGGCTATATTCCCATGAAAATTGGCATCAACGGATTTGGCCGTATAGGCCGGCAAGTACTTCGCATCGCCTATGAGCAAAAAGGCGTGGAGGTGGTCCATATCAACGATGTTTCGGACACCGAAACCCTGGCTTATCTCCTGCAGTCGGACACCACCTATGGCCGCTGGGCTCATCAGGTAAGGGCCGAGGGGGATAGGCTGGTTATTGATGATGGCACCACCATTACGGTGAGCGCAGAGAAGGATCCGGCTCAACTGCCCTGGGGCGAGAAGGGCGCGGAGGTGGTTCTTGAAGCCACCGGACTTTTCCGCAAAAAGGAAGACGCGCACAAACACATCGAAGCGGGTGCACGCAAGGTACTCATCTCGGCGCCCGGCAAAAGCGAACTCGACGGAGATTTCATCCTCGGTGTCAATGGAGACCAGTTTGATCGCGACCAGCATCACATTATCTCCATCGGCAGCTGCACCACCAACTGTCTGGCGCCGGTGGTGAAGGTGCTGCACGACGAGTTCGGAATCGAGAAAGGATTCATCAATACGGTGCATGCCTATACCTCGTCCCAGAATCTTCTGGACGGACCGCACAAGAAGCCCCGGCGGGGGCGCGCAGCGGCGGAAAATCTCGTACCTACGTCCACCGGCGCGGCGGCGATGATTGGCCAGATCATTCCGGACCTGGATGGAAGGCTCGATGGCATCGCGGTACGAGCACCGGTCAAAGCCGGCTCGCTACTCGACCTGACCTGCCTATTGGCGGCAGATGCCGATGGTGAGCGCATCAACGACGCATTCCGTGAACGGGCGAATGGCTCCATGAAGGGTATTCTCGCCGTTGACGATTCGCCCCTTGTGTCCAGCGACATCATTGGCAGGGAAGAGAGCGCCATCGTAACCAGCCAGGATACTCAGTTGATTGGCGACCGCTTTATCAAACTGCTGGCCTGGTATGACAACGAGTGGGCATTTTCCCGGCGCTGCGTGGACATGATGCAAAGGATGGCCTGACCATGACGGAATCACGGTACGTTCGTTGGCTGGAGGACCTGGACAACGACGATGTGTCCAGTGTTGGAGGAAAAAACGCCTCGCTCGGGGAGATGATTGGCAATCTTCGGGAACAGGGTGTGCGGGTACCGGGAGGGTTCGCCACCACGGCGGATGCCTACCGCGCCTTTGTCGAGCACAATGAGCTGGAAGACACGATACGGGAACTGACCGAAGCGCTGGCCCGCGAAGAAAAATCCCTCAAACAGGTGGGCAAGGCCATTCGCGAGGCGTTCCGGCATGGCGAGTTCCCGGAAGACATTGAAGTAGCCATCCGGGATGCCTATGAAGAGCTCGCTGCCCGCAATGAGAACAAGGACCTTCCCGTGGCTGTGCGCAGCAGCGCTACGGCGGAGGATCTGCCCGAGGCGAGCTTCGCCGGACAGCAGGAAACCTTTCTCAATATCCGCGGCGGCGATGACCTCATCGACGCCTGCCGCAAGTGCTATGCCTCATTGTTTACCGACCGTGCCCTCAACTACCGCGAGCATCGTGGTTTCGATCACCTGCAACTCGCGCTCTCCGTGGGTGTTCAGAAAATGGTGGGGTCGGACAAGGCCTGTGCCGGCGTAATGTTTTCCCTCGACACCGACACCGGCTTCCCCGACGTGGTGGTCATTAATGCCACCTGGGGACTCGGCGAAACGGTGGTGCAGGGTACGGTGGATCCGGATGAGTACCGGGTTTTCAAACCGGGACTCGAGAACAAGGAGCAGGTGCCGATCCTGTCGAAGAAATGCGGCAGCAAGAAGGAAAAAATGATTTACGCATCCCGGGGATCGGCCCCCACCAGAACGGTGAACACCAAAAAGGCTGAAAGGGAAACCCTGGTGCTTGGTGATGATGACATCCTCACCCTTGCCCGTTGGGCCGTGTCCATCGAAAAGCATTACCGCAAACCCATGGATATGGAGTGGGCCAAGGACAGTGAATCCGGCGAGCTCTATTGTGTTCAGGCCCGTCCCGAAACGGTCCACTCACAGAAACAGTCCGGTGCGTTCAAAAGCTATCGACTGGAGGGAACGGGCGAGGTGCTGAGCCGGGGCGTGGCCATTGGCGAATCCATAGCGGCCGGCCGGGTCAGGGTACTCGACAGCCCCAAAGAGATCGATCGCTTCGAGGACGGCGACGTGCTGGTCACTGAGCGCACGGATCCGGACTGGGGGCCGGTCATGAAGCGGGCTACAGCCATCATCACCGATCATGGTGGCCGCACCAGCCACGCTGCCATCGTCAGTCGTGAGCTGGGCGTTCCCGCAGTTGTGGGTACAGGCTCCGGGACCAGGGACCTGAAGGACGGCCAGGAAGTCACGGTATCCTGCGCGGAAGGAAGCGAAGGCCGGATTTACGAGGGTATTCTCGAATACGAGGAAAAGGATATCGATACCGGGGATCTGCCCGAGGCGCCGGTGCAACTGATGATCAACCTGGCTGCGCCAGATGCCGCTTTCCGCTGGTGGCGATTGCCGGTTCACGGAGTCGGTCTGGCCCGCATGGAGTTCATTATCAATAACGTGATCAAGATTCATCCCCTGGCGCTGTCACGGTTCGATGAGGTGGAGGACAGGAAGGCGCGAAAGCGGATTGAGGAGCTGACAGCCGGTTACGAGGATAAAACCGGGTATTTTGTCGAGCACCTCAGCCGGGGTATCGCCATGATTGCCGCCTCCCAGTATCCGGATCCGGTCATTGTTCGCATGAGCGACTTCAAGACCAACGAGTATGCCAAACTCATTGGCGGCGACCAGTTCGAGCCGCGGGAGGAAAACCCCATGCTGGGGTTCCGCGGAGCTTCGCGGTATTACAGCGATCGCTACAAGGATGGTTTCGCCCTCGAATGCCAGGCGGTAAAAAAGGCCCGGGAAGAGATTGGTCTGGACAATATCGTGGTGATGCTGCCCTTCGTTCGCAACCCCCGGGAGGCCGACCGGGTCATCGAAGTGATGGCTGAACACGGTCTCCGGCGCGGCGAGGAGGGCCTTCAGCTGTATATGATGTGCGAGATTCCCTCCAATGTATTTCTCGCGGAGCAGTTTGCCGAGCGGTTTGACGGTTTCTCCATCGGCAGTAATGATTTAACCCAGTTGGTGCTGGGTGTCGACCGGGATTCCGAGCAACTGAGTGAACTGTTCGATGAACGTGACGAGGCGGTGAAGACAGCAATCGTGCAAGTGATCGAAAAGGCTCACCAGAGCGGATGCAAAGTGGGCATCTGTGGCCAGGCGCCCAGCGACTACCCGGATTTCGCCCAGTTCCTGGTGGATAGCGGTATCGATTCCATCTCGCTCAACCCCGACAGTGTTCTGGACATACTGGAAATCTGGAGAGGGGACAAATCCCCATGAACGAGAGGTCGCTCAGCGATTGGGAACTGGTCTACCATGAATGGAACCCGGAGGAGCAACCCACCCGGGAAGCCCTGTTGACCCTCGGTAATGGCTATTTCGCCACGCGAGGCGCGGTGGAAGAATCCCCCGCCGGAGGCCCTCACTATCCCGGCACCTATCTGGCCGGCGGCTTTAACCGCGCGGAAAGTGAAATCGGCGGAAAGGTCATCGAAAACGAGGACCTTGTTAACTGGCCCAACTGGTTGCCTCTTACCTTTCGCTGCGAGGGTGGGGAATGGTTCGATCTGGCGGGTGTGGAGCTTCTTGATTATACCCACCGGCTGGACCTTTACCGGGGAGTGATGCATCGGCGTATTCGTTTCAGGGATCGGGCAGACCGTGAATTCGAACTGGAAACCCGGCGCATCGTTCATATGGACGATCCCCATATCGCCGCCATTAGCTGGGTGGTTACTCCTCTGAACTGGTCAGGAGCGGTGGAGATAAGGTCAGCCATCGACGGCCGTGTTACCAATAACGGCGTGGCCCGTTACCGTGACCTCAATGGCAGGCACCTGGAAGTCGAAGAAACCGGGCACGTGGGCGAGGAAGCTGTTTTTCTTACCGCCAGAACCCTGCAGTCCCGAATTCGAATGGCCCAGGCGATCCGCACCCGGGTCTGGATAGATGACGAGCCCGCTGCTCTGGAGCGACGCACCCAGTCAGAGCAGAACCGGATCAGCCAGTCTCTGTCCCTCGTGGCAGAAAAAAACAAGCCGGTCAGGGTTGAGAAGGTGCTGTCCCTTTACACCTCCCGGGACCTCGCCATCAGCGAACCCGCTTTTGAAGCCTTTGAGGGTATCCGTCATGCCGCGGATTTCGAGGCTCTGCTTGAACGGCACCAGCAGGCATGGCGAAGACTTTGGCGGCGGGCTGATCTGGAACTGGCGGGCGAAGAGTGTATCCCGGCTCAGCCCGTTCTTCGTTTGCATCTCTTCCACCTGTTGCAAACCGCCTCCATGCATTCGACCAGACGGGACGTGAGCATTCCCGCCCGGGGACTGCACGGAGAGGGTTATCGCGGACATATCTTCTGGGATGAACTGTTCACCTTCCCGTATTTCAATTTACGACTTCCTGCTCTCACCCAGGCGCTGTTGCTCTATCGTTATGAGCGCCTGCACTGGGCGCGGCGGGCGGCGAAAGAGGCCGGCTACAAGGGCGCCATGTTTCCCTGGCAGAGTGGTAGTGATGGTCGCGAGGAGAGCCAGGTTCTGCACCTGAATCCGGAATCGGGACGCTGGATTCCCGACAATTCACATACCCAGCGGCACGTGAATGCGGCCATTGCCTACAATGTGTGGCAGTATTTTCAGGCCACCGACGATATGGAGTTTCTCTCTTTTTACGGTGCCGAGATGCTGATCGAGATTGCCCAGTTCTGGGCCAGTATCGCTACCTATAATCCTGACCGTGAGCGCTACGAAATACGGGGAGTGATGGGCCCCGACGAATTTCATACCAGATACCCTGATCGTGAAGAGCTGGGTCTGGACAATAATGCCTACACCAACGTTATGGCCGCCTGGGTTCTGAAGACAACCTGCGCCATGCTCAATATGCTCGGGGAAGACCGGAAGGCGGAGCTCCTGCAGCTTCTGGATGTTTCCCCGGAGGATCTGCTGCGCTGGCAGGATATCAGCGAACGGATGTTCGTCCCCTTCCAGACGTCGGGACTCATCAGCCAGTTCGAGGGCTGGGACAGCCTGGAGGAACTGGACTGGGACCGGCTGCGGGAGAAGCACGGTGATATCCAGCGTCTTGATCGCATTCTGGAAGCGGAAGGCCGGGATATGAACCACTACAAGGCCACCAAGCAGGCCGATGTACTGATGCTGTTTTTTCTGTTTTCCGCCGAGGAACTCAGCGAAATATTTTCCGGTCTCGGCTATGACTTTGACCCCGCCTGTATTCCCGAAAACGTCCGCTATTATCTCGACCGGACCTCCCATGGCTCCAGCCTTAGCCGGGTTGTCCACGCCTGGGTTCTGGCAAGAACGAACCGCGAGCGCTCGTGGGACCTGTTCCAGGACGCGCTTGCCAGCGATCTCGACGACATCCAGGGAGGAACCACCAAGGAGGGTATTCACCTGGGGGCGATGGCCGGTACGGTGGATCTGATGCAGCGGTGCTACACCGGTATCGAAATGCGTGACGGTATACTCTGGCTCAATCCCTGCTTGCCAAAGGAACTCAAGGAACTGAATTTCTGTGTCCACTACCGGTGGCATTGGCTGCACATCCACCTGGACCATGAAACCATGACCGTCAGCTTTGAAAAAGGCTGGTCCTGCGCTGCCCGCATAGGCTTCGCCGGTGAGGTATACGAGATGTGTGCGGGAGACCAGAAACGTTTCAGCCTCAATGGGGAGAAGTCATCGTGAGTACCAATCGGCGAACAGATCCGTTCCAGGCGGTGATTTTTGACATGGATGGCGTGCTGACCCGCACCGCTGACCTGCACATGCAGGCCTGGAAACAGATTTTCGACGACTACCTGAGCAGGCAGAGCAATCAGCAGTCCTTTTCCAGAACCGACTATCTTGCCTATGTGGATGGCAAGCCCAGGTATCAGGGTGTTGAGGATTTTCTGCACTCCCGCCAGTTGACGCTGCCTTACGGCAAGCCCTCGGATTCCGCCGATTGCGATACTGTCTGCGGTCTTGGCAACCGCAAGAACGCCTGCTTCCTCAAGCTGCTGGAAAACAAGGGGGTAGAGGTATTCGAGGATGCGGTGGCAGCTCTTAAGCGGTGGCGGCGCGGCGGCATGAAACTGGCCATTATCACCGCCAGTCGCAACGGCCAGCGGATTCTCGAGGAAGCGGGACTGATGGATGCCGTCGACGTGGTTATCGATGGCACAGTGGCAGCGGAGAAGGAGCTGGCGGGGAAACTGGAGATTATGCGGGAGGCCGCCCACGGCCTCAATGTGGCACCGGCGAACGCCGTTATTGTGGAAGATGCTACTGCCGGCGTTCGGGCGGGGCGTGAAGGCGAATTCGGGCTGGTGGTGGGCGTGTCGCGGAACGGCAACGAAACGGAGCTCCGGGAAGCCGGGGCCGATCATATTACCGCCGATGTATACGGGGTGAGCTTTCTCCGGCAACTTCCCAATGCCCTTGATCACATGGAGGATCTGTCAGCATGGCGGGGCACCCGACCACTGGCGGTTTTTCTCGACTTCGACGGCACCCTGGCTGAAATCACTGAAGAGCCCGGTAAGGCGGAGATCTCGACGGAAGCCCGCTCGGCACTGCAGAAATTCTCATGCCCGGTGGCTGTGATCAGCGGCCGGGACCGAGAAGATCTGCAATCCCGGGTCAATGTAGAGGGAATCTATTATGCCGGAAACCACGGCTTCGACATTGCCGGGAATGGCCACCAGCACACTCTGCCGGAAGCGGATAATGCTGTGAAATACGTGGATCAGGCAGAAGCAATGGCGAGAGCGCGCGTCGGTGATCTTTCAGGAGTGATTATTGAACGTAAGCGGTATTCGCTGGCCGTTCACTACCGCAAAGTGAAGAGCGAGGATGTGGTCGAGGAGGTCAGGAATGTGGTTGAGGATATGCGCCGGCAAACGGGCCTGCGGAAGCGTAACGGCAAGAAAGTGCTGGAGCTTGAACCGGACGTCGACTGGCACAAGGGCCGGGCGCTGCGATGGCTCATCGATATTCTGCCAGTTTCGGGCAAAGAGCCGCCGTTTATCGTCTATGTGGGGGACGATGTGACCGATGAAGATGCATTTTCCGCCCTTCGTGAAGACGGCCCCGGAATTTACGTTGGCGACGCGCTAACCTGTTCTTTGGCCGACTATCATGTTCGCGATCCGGAGGAAGTGCTTCAGCTACTGCATAGCCTGGCGGATGCCGATGCCCCGCTCAAGTAAGCGTATCTATCGGCGCTCGCCATGCTCGCGAATCATCACCGTTTCCACGATGGACTCAACCTTGTCGAGGTCCATGAGCTGATTGCCCGGCGTGCTGACTTTTGCGGCTGCGGCAGCCACGCCGTAGCGGAATGCCTCTGCCACCGTTTTGCCACGGTCAAGTTGATAGACCAGAACGGAAACGAAGCTGTCTCCGGCGCCAACATGACTGATGACCCGGGTCCGGGGGGGACGGGCGTAAAGCTTCTCGCCGGTGTTGGAAACGAGCAGGGCACCTTCGGCATCGAGAGTGACAATCAGGTTGTCAGTAAGGCCCTCGTCGACCATTTGTCCCATGGCTGCCAACATGCCGGCGTGGTCGTCGGAGCCGGAATAGCCAAGGTCGCAGAATTCACCGAAGTTCAGCTTGGTGAGGTATATGCCCTTCCCCCTGGAAGGAGACAGGGCCTTGCCGGAGGTATCCAGTATTACTCTGGTTCCCTCATCGGCTGCTAGTCGTGCCAGATCGCCGTAAAAATCAGTCGGCACGCCACCCGGCAGGCTGCCGCTGAGCACCAGGTAGTCAGCCGCGGGTTTTAACGCCTGGAATGCGTCGAGGCACTGCCGCCACTCGGATTCCTCCAGTTCGGGGCCGGGAAAAACCAGATGAAAGAGCTTGCCGCTGGCCCGCTCTGTTACTGCCAGGCTTTGACGGGTTTCCCCCTTGATGTCGACGCAATAAAAGGTAAATGCCGCGCCCGCCAGGAGTTGTTTCAGCAACTTACCCTGGAGCCCTCCTGCTGTCAGAATCGCCACTACATCCACTCCGAAGCGGTTAAGATTGCGGGCGACATTGATGCCACCTCCGCCGGGTTCTTGGGTGGTGTTTTTGCAGCGGGTCTTGCCATTTTCCACCAAATCCTCGGTCTCAGCGAAAACGTCGACGGATGGATTCATCGTTACTGTCGCCACCTTACCCATATCCGATTTCTCCGGCGTCTGGAACACGAAAGCCTGAATTGCCCATCCGGCTATCCAGTCCGCCTCAGTCGCGGACCATGGTTTCTGTGAACCTGTAGCGTTGAGCCCCATTGGCAATAAGGTCCTGGACAAGAGCCAGAACAAGCGCTGTGCCCGATTCGACAGCAGAGTGATGTTGCCCGAACTGCTGCCGAAGGGCATTCTCTGTAGTGTGGCAGATCAGGGGTGGGCGATGTACCGGTACACTGGCCATGACCAGACCGTTGCGGGCCTCGTGCAGCTCTGAAAGCGAATCTGCAGCGTCGGAAATCGCTCCCAGAATCATAGTGGTGCGGTGGCGCAGATGTGTCAGCGAGTCGATCTGCCGGCATTCAAGCAGCATTTCCAGTTGATACATTACCAGCAGCGCGGTTCTGGCACTGTACTCATGGCGCTGTTCGGCCACTTTCAACAGGGTAAACAGCACCTTGTTGATGCTTTTTATGGCGGTGTCGGTTCGACTGCTTTCCGTGCCTTCCAGCCAGGACCAAACCTCTTCAAGGGAGAGAGTTTTGAGTGGCGGCCACTGGTTTTCCTGAGAAGCCTTCCAGGCTCCATAAAAAATTCTGGAATCGTAATTCTGGGCTTCGTACTTATGGGCGCCTTCGCCCTCAAAATGGGTATCCAGAAGCTGGATGGCGCCGGGTCTGAGCAGGTTGATGGCCATCACCAGCTGCTGAATAAAAACTGTGGCAACCTGGTAGCTCTCTTCCTCGGCAGGGGTATGATCTTCCGCAGAGACGGTCACCGAGAGACTGCAGGCGAGTGCTTTGGATGGTTCCTCTATATTAGCCAGACGATGCCTGGAAAAGGAGTCGGACTGATCCCTGGCACTTTCCATAGCTGCAATCAGCTTCTCGGCGTTCAGGCCGACCCTGTATAGACCCGCTGATCCATTGAGCCTGTCCTGGGCCGCGAAAGGCAAATCAGCAAAGAATTCGCTGACATGGCGCCAGAACTCGATAGTTTCGGGGGTCTCATTTTCGTTGCCCGGTGGAATCGCATTGCCGACCTGTAACTGAATGGTCACTGATGACATCATAGATAACTTCCTTATAAAAAATGGTCGACCAAGAAACAAATTGAGCGTTTAAAGCCCGGGTTTGCTGAAACAGATCAAGCCTGGTATTAAGTTCAGGCAGGCCTGGCAATGAATGATCTAACTCACTAAAAATAATGATTTTTTTATTAAAAACATACCAGTGCCATACGCAAACAGACTACCGAAGGACAATAAGGTAACCGCTCGCTGGCTGTCAACCTGGCGCCAACTGTGTCGCTTTTATTCAGCCACCCGGCGCCGCTGTATCTCCCGCACAGTTTGTCCCGCCAGCAGCGGGATAACGCTCATTGTCAGAATCAGTAACCAGGGCTGCCAGCCCAGAATCCGCGTTTGCAGCAGGCCAGAGAGTAAAGGCAAGTATACTGCGGCGGCCAACAACACAATGCAAAGTGCCAGCGCTCCCCACACCCAGGGATTGCGGGTTATCTCGTTACCCAGAATTGGGGACCTGGGATTCCTTAGAACGAAAGTAAACCAGAGCTTGCCGAACGCCAGAGTCAGAAAAGAAACCGTTACCGCTTCCAGCTCCGTTAATCCCAGCCAGTGCTCCGCGAGCAAAAGAGCTGCCAGCACACAAGTCGCCATCAGGGCAGCAAATCCCGTGATCTCCGTCCAGTGGGCCCGGGTCAGTACCGATTCCCGGGGGCTGCGGGGAGGTTCCTTCATCTCATTTCCACTGGCCGGTCCTACCCCCAGGGCGAGGGCGGGGAAGACATCGGTGAGCACATTTAAATAAAGGATCTGCAAGGGGAGCAGCGGTAAAGGCCATCCAGCGCCAGTGGCGATGGCCACTGCCAGTACTTCGGCCACATTAGTAGTAAGCATGAACACGACGGACTTACGGATGTTGCCAAAAATGACTCTTCCCTGCCGCACCGCAGCCACGATAGTTTCAAAGGCGTCATCCTTCAGAACCATGTCCGCAACTTGCTTGGCCGCCTCGGTGCCCCGTTTGCCCATGGCAATGCCGATGTCTGCCTTTTTCAGAGCGGGTGCATCGTTGACACCGTCACCGGTCATGGCCACGATCTCGCCCCGGTTCTGATAAATGGTTACTAAATCGAGTTTCTGCTCGGGACTTACTCTGGCAAAAATGTTGGCGCGGTAGATCTTTTCCTGGTGGTCTTCGTCGATATCCTCGGGAGAGCCGATATCGCGCCCCAGCATGCAGACTGTCTCCGGGTCGTCCTTGCCCCCGACAATTCCCACAGCCCGCGCGATCGCCGTGGCGGTCTCAGCCTGATCTCCGGTCACCATCTCTACCCGGATACCCGCTGCCTGACAGGCATCTATCGCCTCTTTGACTTTCTCACGGGGTGGATCAAGCAGGCCCACAAGACCAAGGAAGCATAGCTTTTCATAGGGATCGGAATCCTCGGTTTCCGTCTTTTTTTCGGCCATTGCCAGCAGGCGCAAACCTTCGCCTGCCAGTTCATTGGCGCGCTCGATCCATTGGCGGCGGGTGTCGTCATCCAGAGGCTCGGTGCTGTCTTCGGCTGCCAGGATGTCGCTGCAGACGTCCAGTACAGCCTCGGGAGCGCCTTTCACCGCCACGTAATATCTGCCGTTCTCCTGGTGAAAGGTGGCCATCTTCTTGAGCCTGGGTTCGAATTTTTCCACCCGCGACTCGGGACGCTCTTCCAGCAAAGATTTCCGCTCCAGTCCGAGGTCCTTGCCTCCCGCCAGAAGCGCGATTTCAGTAGGGTCGCCGCGGGGATTGTCCTCTCCCTGTTGCTGCTTGAGTGAAGCGCCATTGCAGAGCAGGCCAACCTCCAGTACGCGGCGAACTCCGGCCTTGTCCGCAAGGGCTTCGCCAGTCTCCGCTTCCTCCATTGCGAGATCACCGGTGGGGGTGACGATTTTTTGCAGCCGCATCCGGTTTTCGGTCAGGGTGCCGGTCTTGTCGGAAAAGATCACTCGGGTTGCCCCCAGCGTTTCCACCGCTGTGAGCTGGTTGACCAGCGCGTTGCGGGCGGCCATCAGGTACATACCGCGGGCGAGGGCAATCGTGGCGACGATCGGAAGGCCCTCAGGAATGGCAGCCACACCGAGGGCCAGCGCCGTCTCGATCACCAGCGCGGCCTGTTGTTCCCTCACCAGGAAACCCACCGCGGCTACTGCGATGGCAATAAAGATGGTCAGTATGGCCAGGCGGCGCCCCAGTTGATCCAGCCGACGCTGCAATGGCGTGACAGTTCCCTCGGCCGATTCCGCAAGTGCCGACACCCGCCCCAGCTCCGTTTCCGACCCAGTTGCCGCTGCAACGCCCACTGCAGTACCGTCGGCGATGCTTGTGCCCTTGTAGAGCATGTTGTTGCGATCGGCGAGGTCAGTATCCGCGGCCAGGGTATCGGTCATTTTGCTCACCGCAACGGACTCGCCGGTAAGAGGTGCTTCGTTGACCCTCAGGTGTTCCGCCTCGAGCAACCGCAGATCGGCGGGGACCAGGTCGCCGGCCTCCAGCATTACAATATCACCAGGCACGATTTCCGATGCGGCAATCTCCCGCTCATTGCCTTCCCGGCGCACCCGGGTCATATGCTCTCCCAGCCTACGCAGGGCTGCCATGGATCGCACTGCTTTCCATTCGCTGACAAATCCGATTGTGGTATTGACGAGCAGGACCGCCAGGACAGCAAACCCCTCCGGCAGGCGGCCGGTGGCAAACGCCAGAATGGCGGCGCCGCCAAGCAGGTAGATAACGATACTTTGAAACTGCCCCAGAAGAATCCGCCACCAGGGCTGGCTTTGGGCCTCTCGCAGCTGGTTCGGGCCGTAGCGCTTCAAGCGCTCCTGCGCCTCGTCGCCCGTCAATCCGTTTTCTTTGCGGACATCAAATTCGGCCAGCGTGTCCTTAATGTCGACGGCATGCCAAGCGTGTTTTTCGGGGGAGCCCCCTCTCTTGTCGCTTGTCGAATCCAATGGATTGCCCCTCTAAAGACCGGTATTAAGCCCGGTGTCGGTTCTCAAGCTCCGTATTTTCGCAGCCGGCCTGCATGGGCCAGTGCCAGAGTAATAAGATGTTTGGCTGGCAAGTGGCCAAGCCCCCCGCCGGCACAGGCCGTTTCGCCGAAGACTTCAACCGCGTCCACCCGGCAGGTGTTCGCATGGATCAGAACCGGCACCGGATGCCAGCTGTGGCCGCCCATTGCGCTCGGGGTGCTATGATCGCCGGTTACCACAATGACTTCCGGTTGCAGTTCCATCATCCGGGGAATTGCCCGGTCCAGTTCCTCGATGGCGGCCACCTTGCCGTCGAAGTCGCCATCCTCGCCGCGGCTGTCGGTATCCTTGAAATGCAGGAACAGGAAATCGTGGTGTGGCCAGGCACTCTGCAGTGCGTCGATTTCGCTGTCGAGATCGGGGCCGCAATCCACGACTTTCATGCCGAGCAGCCGGGCGATGCCACGGTACATGGGGTACCCCGCGAGGGCGCAGCCATTGAGCCCATAGCTGTCTTGCAACGAGGCCAGGTCGGGCAACTGCGCGAAACCCCGCAGCAGGACCATGTTGGCCTGCTGCTCCTCAGTGAGTATTTCCCTGGCCTGCGCCAAGAACTCGCTCACTGCATCGGCGGTTTTTTGCGACTTTTCGTCCCGGGCACGTGGCTCCCGCGGCGGCGTGCCGGTCCGGTGGGGATCCGTATCATCCACCCCGGCGCTTATCGCTCCTTTTTTATTGCGCAAAACCAGTAAAAAACGGTGTTCCTTGACCGGTTCGACAAAAATCTCCGTGTCGTCGAGACGGATGTCACTGAGCATTTTTACCAGCCGGGCACATTCCCGGGAATCGATGCGGCCGGCCCGACGGTCGGTCACCTCGCCGTTGGTGTCCAGAGTGCAGAAATTGCCGCGGGCGGCAACGTCACCAGGCTCCAGGTCGAAGTCAATGCCGAGAGCGGTAAGAACACCCCGTCCGATGTTGTGTTCCACCGGGTCGTAGCCAAAAAGCGCCAGGTGCCCGGGCCCACTGCCGGGTGTGATGCCCGGTGCTACAGGGTAGGTCAACCCTGTTGCGCCTTGCCTTGCTAATCGATCCAGATTCGGGGTCCGGGCGGCTTCCAGTTCTGTGCCGCGGCCTTCGCTATCAATCCCTCCTAGGCCGTCCGCAATAACGAAGAGAATTTTTGCCTCACTCTCGGCGAGGAGGGTTACGAGATCCATTGGTAATCCCCCTTCAAGGCATCCGGCGCCGGCAGGGCGGCGCATAAGCGACCTGTGAACTGATAACCTTATGTCCATGTCTGTTTAAAGCTAGCCGCTCTTCAAGAGAAAGCAACCGGGCTTTGCCGGTAAAATGACGATTCATGTCGAGAGCTTCAGGAGCAAGAAAGACAGTAATGAGGTCGATGCTGGAACAGGCCACCACGAGAGTTTATTCTTGTAGAATTAACGGTGCGCCCCGAAAATATCGCACGCTTACCATAGTCGAGGTGAATTAATGAATGACATTGAACGGATTCTCGGTAGCGAAGGCGAGTCACTGCTGACATACGAGTGTGGCGGAATCAGTCGCGATCATTTGCATTTGCCAGGGCCCGATTACGTGTCCCGGGTGCTGTCCGACAGTGATCGTTCCAATACCGTGCTGCGCAATCTGCAGACGATTCTGGGCCACGGCCGGCTGGGAAATACCGGCTATGTATCGATTCTGCCGGTGGATCAGGGCGTGGAACATTCTGCTGGGGCATCGTTCGCGCCGAACCCGCTGTACTTTGATCCCGGCAATCTTGTGGAATTGGCGATTGAAGGCGGCTGCAATGCCATTGCCTCCACCTACGGTGTGTTGGCGTCGATCAGTCGCCGCTATGCCCACAGGATTCCATTCCTGGTAAAGCTCAATCACAACGAACTGCTGACCTATCCCAACGAATACGACCAGACGCTGTTCGCTAGTGTCGAGCAGGCGTTCGAACTCGGGGCCGTTGCCGTGGGTGCGACGATCTATTTTGGTTCGCCGGAATCGCGCCGGCAGATCGAGGAAGTGTCACAGGCGTTCGAGCGCGCCCATCAGTTGGGCATGGTCACCGTGCTATGGGCGTATCTTCGCAACCCGGCGTTCAAGCAGGATGATGCCGATTACCACACGGCGGCCGACCTGACGGGACAGGCCAACCATCTGGCCGTGACCATCGGCGCTGATATCGTCAAGCAAAAGCAGGCGACGGTGAACGGGGGGTTTAAAGCGCTCGATTTCGGAAAGACCCACGAGCGTGTGTACTCTGAGCTGGCAGCTGATCACCCGATTGAGCTTGCCCGCTACCAGGTCGCAAATTGCTACATGGGTCGCATTGGGCTGATCAACTCGGGCGGCTCATCCGGTAGTGACGATCTGCATCAGGCCGTGCGCACAGCCGTGATCAACAAGCGGGCTGGTGGTATGGGGCTGATTTCAGGGCGTAAGGCTTTCCAGAAGCCTATGGCTGAAGGCGTGCAGTTACTGCACGCGATTCAGGACGTCTATCTCTCCGAGGCTGTGACCATAGCCTGAGAGAACTTCACTCCTGATGGCAAACCTTGTTGCACTCTTGTTGCACTATTGTGCCGAATTATCTGCGGCCGGGGCGGAGAGATCGACTTCCCTGTCGGCCATAATTCTGTTTAAGGCATCGGGATCAAGTATTTCCACGTGTTTTCCGTGAACGTCTATGATCCCGTTTTTCTGAAAGATGCTCAGAATCCTGCTTACTGTTTCCAGTGCCATGCCCAGATAATTGCCCATATCCGCACGGGTCATGGGCAATCGCACTCTGGTAGCTGGCAACGTGTTGGGCCCGTTATGCTTTGAGAGATTGATCAGTAAATGGGCAATCCGTTTGTCAGTGCTCATCCTGCTGGTGACGAACCTTAAATCGCTAATGAACTTTTGACCCATGAGCCGCAGCAGGCTTCTCAGTATGCACGGCTCTTCTGTGATTAGGCGTTCCAGCGTTTCAAATCGGATTTTGCAAAGCAGACCCGTTTCCAGAGCGACTGCGGAGTAACTGTGGCGGGCGTCGTTGAGTCCGTCGAGGCCGAAAATATCGCCTGGCAGGCACAGGTCGACAATCAACTCCTCCCCGGCACTGGTTCCCAGAGAGCATTTAACAGAGCCTGATTTAACCATATAGAAATATTCAAAGGGCGAACCGTACCCATAAACCCGCTCTCCCTGAACAACCGGAATGTTGGTCGTAAGGGCAGATGCAAGGATTTGATCGGCACCTCCCTGGGCGACGCCTGGGGCTCTGTAGAATAGGCACTGTTTTCTCAGGTAACACTTGGAACAGGGTGAAGCTGGAACACTCATTTTGTACGCTCTGGTGGCTATGGCGGCCTGTCCGGCAGCCGCTATTCGAATTTGTCAGACAAAGTTGCGCGGAAGAGCCAGGTCCCAGTTTCGGGAGAAAACTCGTTTATCACCTTCCCAGGCGTCTAGTTCTGCCTGGATGTAAAAGGTAGTTGCATCGGCCCTGAGTATGGTGTGCGTCCTGGTATGGACTGACCAGTTTCCGCGGTGAAAGGACCGCTCTGTCTTATTTTCTCCCTGCGGGGAACTGAAATCGTCGTCCCGAAAGGTGTACCAGTCCCAGGTGCGACTGGTGACCTCAAGGTCAATCTCCTCGATGCGGAAGCATCCGTTATCCTTGATGACCTCGAGAGTCGACAGATCTTCCGCCAGATCCCTGTGGACCAGCCAGTTGTGGTGGGCAGGCTCAATCAGAGTCATTGCAATCGGCGGTGCCCCAGCCGGATCCTCAAAGACAATTTTTGCATCGCTGTCCTGTGGTGGCCGCGACGGTAATTTTAGTGAAGAACACTCCGTCCGGAGGGTCAGGTTCACCGCTCTGGGCGGTGGCCAGGCAAGCGCCCAATAAGATGTGGAGATACTGATGCGCAGTCGGTGACCAGCAGGAAAGACCTGGGCGATGTGATTCAGCGGAACGTCAGTTTCAAAGAATTCCCCCGGAATCAATAACTCTGGCCGATCATCGCCCTTTCGGTGGTTGAGGTTGAGCAGGCCATAGGTGACCCTTGTTGCTTTGCCATCGGGCGCCACATCGGAGAGGCGGACTGCAACCATTGCCACAGGTTGATTGCTGGCAAGAGTCAGGGTCACAGACGGTGCTCCCAGGATCTCAAGGTGCTCGGTCAGGGGCGCACTTTCATAAACGAGTGCGCCGCCGTCCTCCTCGCGCTGATCGTGGGGCAGATCGGGAGCGGCGGAATAGGAAGCCCATTTCCCGGCAAAGAGACCAACATTCAGGGGGGACTGGATGCTTACCTCAGAACCCGTCGCTACCTTGTCCGACGGCCCGGCGGATTCCCGGAGCTCTGTCCCGGGACCGAAGCGGAAAATCTTCTCGGAGATCCGCACAGAGGGCCATTGTAATTCACCCACCCAACGTCCCGGTCGCTGATGATAATAAGTGGTAGGGGGAATGCTGTCCTGCATCCAGGCGCGCAGCATGGGTTCCTCCATGATTCCGGTCTGTCTTTTCTTCAACCAGTGGTCCCACCAGCGGAGTGCTTCCTGGAGAAAGCCGATGGCCGGACCGGGAATCCCCTGATGGGGGTACTTGTGCCCCCAGGGGCCGATCAGCCCCTGACGTGGCACTTTGAGATGCTCCAGGAGCCGGAAAATGGCATTTGTATAGCCATCGGCCCAGCCTCCAACTGCCATAACAGGGCATTGAATGGCGCTGTAGTCTTCACAAACCGAACCTTCCCGCCAATAGTCGTCGCGCCACTGGTGGCGCAGCCAGGTTTCCAGCCAAAGGCCGCTTCCGTTTAACCGCTCCAGCCACATTTCCCGCCAACGCTCGCCAACCAGTTCGGGATCAGGCGGACAACTGGTGTGGGAGAACATGGTGGTCGATTCGGAGAGATTGTCGGTCAACAGACAGCCCCCCATATAGTGCATGTTGTCGGCATAGAGGTCATCGGTGGAGCACGCACTGATGATCGCCTTGAGCGCTGGCGGGCGCCGCGCGGCAATCTGAAGCGCGTTGAAGCCGCCCCAAGAGATCCCCATCATGCCGACATTGCCGTCACACCACTGCTGCTGGGCTAGCCAGTTTATGGCCTGAACGCCGTCGTTAAGTTCCTGCTCGCGGTACTGGTCCGCCAATACGCCGTCGGATTCGCCGCTACCGCGTAAATCGACACGAATGCAAGCGTATCCACTTGCTGCCAGCCAGGGATGTGTAATGCTATCCCTGGCGCGGGTCAGGTCCCGTTTTCGGTAAGGTATGTACTCAAGGATAGCGGGGACGGGGTGTGCGTGCGCATCTTTGGGGCGCCAAATGCGTGCGGCCAGACGGCTGCCGTCATCCAGGGGGATCCATTCATTTTCGACGACCTCGATGTCGTCCAGCCCAGCCCTTTCACCGCTTGTGTCCATTTTGTGTTTTCTCCTCATCCGGTAGTGGCGAGAACTCAAACGGCAGCCAGGTAATTGCCGCCCGATAACGCTCCAGCATGTCATGCTGGGTTGAACCGGCAACATTCACCTCTGCCAGTACATAGCTGTATGGATCCTGGTCCGGAATGTCTGACAGTCGCATGCCTTTATTTGCCTTAAGCAGAACCCTGGTGTCGGGCTGCGCCTCGGCAAGACGCGAAAGCTGGTCATCATCTGGTGCCCGGGTCACGACTGCATCCTGCTGTGTGTAATGCCTGAGCAGAAATTTTGCGGCATGTTTATGGGGTCCGGTGCGGTGCTGAAAGCGCGGGCTATCTCCCAGGGCTACGTGCACTGCTACCTCATGATTGGACATGCCATCCACCATCTCAAACTGGTAGGAATGAGACTGGGAAATTCGGGGGTTAATCTCGATAATCCACAAGTCGTCGCTGGCTTCGTCCCAGAAAAATTCCATGTTGAAACAGCCGTTGTCGAAACCGATCTGGCGAATTACTTTTCCTGCCAGCTCAATAGCACGATCCTGGATCCGGTGAGGTGATTGAGAGGGGTATTCGTAGCGAAGGAAGCTTTTGTGGTTTTTGTCCCGAACCATATCTACCACGCCATGCACGTGGAATTCTCCGTGCTGCACATAGCCCTCGGGGGCGATCTCCCTGCCATGGACGAGGTTTTCAGCAATGAGGTAGTTGCCGTCAACCTTGCCCAGTTCGGATGGCAGATTCGCTCTTTCCAGAATCGTGTTGAAGGGATCGCCGATGCGCCGGATTCTCTGTTTTATGACGTCCAGGGCGTGAGTAAGATCCTGCCTATTGTTGATGCGAAAGCCCAGGGTGGAGCCGTATCCCTTGATGGGTTTTATCCAGAAGGGATAGTCCAGCGTAATGTTGTCCATTGCGCTTTCATCGAAAGGGTTGATGACGCAGAATCCCGGTGTAGCTTCGGGCGCCGCTTGCTGTTGTTCGAGACGGCTCCAGAACTTGTGCGAACACTTTAGCACTGCCTCCAGGGAGGGTGATGGCAAACCGAACTCAGCGCATAAGATTGCCGCCATGGGTGTGGCCGGAAAATCCCAGTGGCAAATAATGGCATCCACCGTTCCGTCGAATCTTTGCAATACGTCCCGAGCTTTTTCAAGCTTGTCATCAATATGGAAGTTTTTTCGGTGCACGAGCTCGTCGGTACGCAAAAGCGGGTGGAAGCAGAAGGCATCGGCATCGGGTATCTTCACGATATCCTGCGCGTGGCGTTTGTCGTATCCAAGAACGAAAATATTCTTTTGACGTTGGGTCATGGTTTCCACACCTTCTGGGAGTATCTGCCCCTACTTTTGAACTGATGCAAGGTCTTCATAGCGGGAATTCCCGGATCTGCCCCGGCTCAAGTTCATGGATGTCGTCCTTCAGGCCTATCCGGACTGGATGCTGGGCCGAGGGTTCGGTGCTGACCCGGACCGAAACAGGCGTGAGATGGAAGTTCAGCATATGTCCGCGGTAGTGAATGCGGAATGTCAGAGAACGTAGTTCCGGCGGCAGCGCCGGGTTGAGCCACAGGGTGTTTTCCCGCGTCTCTATGCCCGTAAAGCAGCGCTGGATCAGATCCACCGTCCCTGCCATGGCTCCGGTGTGGATGCCTTCCGGTGTGGTGCCCCCCTGGATGTCCTCGACGTCGCTGCGCAGAGCCTGACAGAAAAGCGGCCAGGCACCGGGGCGATCGAAGCGGGCAAGCACCCAGGAGTGGACCACCTGGCTCAGAGTGGAGCCATGGGAGGTCCGGGCCATGTAATAGTCGATGTTGCGGGCAACGGTGTCGTGGTCAAAGGTGTAGCCGAGGCGGGCGAAAAGTTCGCCGAGTTCTTCCGTGGTGAAAAGATAAAAGAGCATCAGTACATCCGCCTGTTTCGACGCTTTGTACCGATTGGGCGTGTCGTCTTCGCTTTCAAGGATTCTGTCCAGGCGGTGAATGTCGCCGTATTTCGTCCTGTAACCCTCCCAGTCAAACTCGTGAAGCTTCTCGTAGCCTTCAAACTGGCTGATGATTCCGCATTCATGGAAATGAATATGCATCCTGCGGCTGATGTCGTCCCAGCGGTCGAAATCCTCACTTGTCAGTTGCAGCCTGTCGCAGATTTCCATGAAACTGGGCCCCGGCATGACAGTGCGCAGCTCGAGAGCTCGCAATAGCACCCATACCGCCATAATGTTGGTATAGGCGTTATTGTCGATTCCGGGTTTGCTGGAGTCGGGGTAGCCGTCGTGGTATTCGTCAGGTCCCATGATCCCGAGAATTTCGTAACGGCCCCGATCCTCGTTGTAGGTAGTGATGCTGGACCAGAAGCGGGCTATTTCCAGCAGCATTTCAGCACCGTAGGACGATAGAAAGTCGCAGTCGCCGGTTACTTCGAAGTAGTGCCATACGTTGAAAGCCACGGCGGAGCTGATATGGCGCTGAAGGCTGGAGTTGTCAGGGATCCAGTTGCCGGACTGGGGATTGAGATGCAGTGTCTGACTCTCTTCCCGGCCGTTGCTGCCGCTCTGCCAGGGAAACATGGCGCCCTCGTAGCCCTCGGCCCGTGCCGCGCGTCGGGCGGCGTCAAGCCGACGGTAACGGTACTGGAGCAGCGAGCGGGTGATTTCCGGTATGCGCAGGTTGAAGAAAGGAAAAACGAAGAGCTCGTCCCAGAAAATATGACCGCGATAGGCTTCGCCGTGAAGACCCCGGGCCGGGATACTGACGTCGAGGTCGAGAATATGGGGGGAAGTGGTCTGCAGAAGATGCATGATGTGCAGACGCAGAGTCTTCTTGGTATCACTGTCCTCACCATCCGCGTGTGTTGCCAAGTCCAGCGAGAACTGGCCCCATAACTGTTTCCAGCGGAGACTGTGCCGCTGGGCGAGAATATCGAATCCCGGCGCTTCCTCTATCGCCTGCCGCGCTTCGCTCATCGCATCGCTGATGGCCCGGTCCCGGGACGTATAGACAGCCACAGTCTTGACCATTTCCAGGGGCTTGCCGGGCTCGATAGCGAGGTTGCTGAAGTGATGGGCTATGTAATCGTCTTCCCATGCAGTTTCTCCCTGGCAGGCGACAGACTCAGCCTCCCGGGAGAAACGAGTCACTGCTGCCTGGGCAATTCTGATATGTGATTGACTGGTCTCCATCTCCAGCAACAAGGTATTCCCGGGCGCAGTTTGCGCTACGATGGGGCAGAGGTGGCGATTGTTCAGCGCCCGGTACCGGGCCACGCCGCTGTTGTTGACCCGGCCATCGAGAGCGCTGCAGACGTCCACTGTCCCGGTCCAGTTTTCCGCCCGTAGAACCGTTTTCATGGCCGCAAGGTGAGGCTGGTCCATGGAAACGAGCCGTTCCTGATGCAGTGTTGTTCGCCGACCCTGGCCGTCATCGAAGCGGACACTTCGCCGCAATATTCCCTCGTGGATATTCAGTTGCTGATGGAACTCCAGTATTTCGACTCTGTCGAGATCGAACCAGTGTCCGTTTTCGATTCGAAAGGTAAAAGGCAGCCAGTTGGGAATATTGACCATGCACTCATTTTCGATGGTCTCTCCCGCCATATGGGTTCTCAGCCGGTTGAAACAGCCGGCAATATAACTTCCGGGGTAATGGACATCATCGGCCTTGGCCTCCGGCGCCGCACCGCGGGTGGCGAAGTAACCGTTGCCCAGGGTGCACAGGGCTTCGCGGAGAGGCTCTTTCCCTGCCTCGAAATCCTTGTATTCGAGGGACCATTCCGTCATGGGCGGACCTCCCGATCTTCCTGTGTGTGTATGAATAAAAGGTAGCCTGAATAACCGTAATGTGAAGCTGTCATCACAACATCCATGCCGTATGCATTTGTTGACAGGCGCCCGCTATTCATAAAACGGAATGCCGCTGTGGAGCACGGCCACCGGGAACTTCGCCAGGAGATCGGACACGGCCAGTTCGCCGTTGGCTTCAGCCGTGATCTGGTCCCCGGTGAACAGGTTGTGCCACTGCTGGTGGTCATTGACCGCCTTCAGGGAGACCCCGGCGCCCTCATAGAGTCCTGCGGCAGTCAGCCGACCTGCTTTCGCAGCCCCTGTCTTGCACAGGCATGGGACGACCGTCAGCAGACATTGGTCGTGGTAGTGTCGTGCAAAGGCGCACAGGCCGTGGCTGTTGTCACCATGGATGTGAACCGGCTCATAGCTTCCATGGAGAAACAGCCCGGGGTGGCGGCGGCGAAGTTCCAGCAACTGCCAGGTTACATAGAGCTTGATTCTTCCGTCGGGCCACCCATTCGCCAGTTCCGCGACCAGGCCGTCTCGGTTGCCGTCGGCACTTTCACTTAACTGACGCAGCATCTGCTCCCGCACGCCGTAATCAACCGGTCTGCGGTTGTCGGGATCCACCAGGTTCAGATCCCAGAGCTCAGTTCCCTGGTAGAGGTCCGGAACGCCGGGCAGAGTGAACTTCAGTGCGGTTTGGGCCAGGCCGTTCAAGGCCCCGAGAGGGCCCAGCACTTGCATGAATTCCAGCAGACTCTTCAAAAACACACCGCCGGGCTCAAGAATGCCGCTGACAAAAGAGGATAATGCCTCCTCGTAAGTCTGATTGGGGTGGGCCCAGCTGGAATTCAGTTTGGCTTCGCGCACCGCCTTGATCATGTAACCCTCGATGCGCTGGCGGTAGTCATCGAGGGCAGCGGTATCGGGAAACGAGGAGTCGTAGCTTGCCGAGCCCACCCACTCCATGGGAATACTCCCTGCCAGCGTCTGGTAGAGCAGGTATTCGTCATTGCGAACGGGAGCGTCGACCGCATCCACGGATACCCGGTGGCAACCGTTGAGGCTGATCCATTCCTCCACCTTGCGGCGCCACAGTTCCGGTATCTCCGTCAGGGCATTAAGTCTTGCCCGCACATCTTCGCCTCTTTTGCTGTCGTGGGTCGCTGTGGTGATCATGGCGTGGGGCCACTGTTTACCCCTTTCATCAATGAATCGGTGGAAATCCTCCATGGAAGTGCCAAAGTGGCGGGGATCGCCTCCCACTTCGTTGAGTGAGGCCAGCACCATGTGTCGGTAGAAGGCTGTGTCCTCGAGGCTTTTGGCCATGATCGGACCGCTGTACTGCTGGAACTTCATCGCGATACGGATAACCTGGTTGCGGTTAAAGCCGCTGCGGGAACGTGCGAGATCGGTAGTCAGTACACCGCGTATGAAGTCCAGAAGCTCGTTGTTGATCAGCGGGTTTCTTTTTTTCGTGCTGGAAATCGCCTGGTGTATCTCGTGGCGGTCGCTGGCGCCGCAACCTCTGGGGTCAACATAGGTCCGATAGACCGGAAGCGAGACGATGATTTCTGCCAGGGCACGGCGCAGCGAGGCCAGGGTGAAATCCCGGGTGTGCCAGTTGGATTCCGCCAGCCGGGAAAACAGATTGGAGAGCACCTGGATATCACTGGCCAGCAGGTGGTCGATTACCTGACGCTTGGCGCTTGCCAGTGTTTCGTCGAAACTTTCCCCCATGCCCGTCAATTGGTGGTAGAAAGTTTGCAGTACGTTTTCAGATGCCGGTTCGACAAACAGGCTATTGATGCGGTTGAGAACTTCGTATCCCGTTGTTCCGGCCACTGGCCAGTCAGTGCGCAATACCTCCCCGTGGGCGAGAATTTTCTCGACTACAAGATAAAGGGAGTCCCCCCCGGACTCACGGCTTGCAGCGGCATTCCGGAGCTTCTCACAGTAGTGGCGGGGATCTGAGAGCCCGTCAATATGGTCGATGCGCAGTCCATGGAGTTTACCCTCGGCAATCAGTCGCAGTACCAGGCGGTGAATGTTATCGAAAACCTCCGCGCGCTCGGTGCGAATGGTGACCAGGTCGTTGATGTCGAAGAACCGCCGGTAGTTGATGTTATCCGACGCCACCCTCCACCAGGAAAGCCGGTAGGCCTGCTTCTGCAGGAGCCGGTGCAGGCGCAGACAATTGGCATGCTGTCCCGGCCCACCGTTATGAAGGGCGACAGCTCTCTCAATCTGCTCCTTCACCTCAGGCATACCTTGCGCCAGGGATGCCAGTTGTTCCTTGAGGGCCTCGGCCCGTTGCCGGACTTCGCGCTGACGACGGCCGGAAAGCCCTGCGGTTCGTAAGGTCCGGAAGGCGGCGCTGAGCTCCGCCAGCTCGGATCGGGCGGAACCACTCAGGATATTGGATGACACGCCAGAAAGAATCCGTGCGTAGTGGCGCGGCGCGACGGGAAACAGGTGGTCGAAATAGCTCACCGCAAAGCTTCCCTGCGATGCATCAAAGCCCAGTTGCAGCTCGCCTCCCTCCAGAACCTTGCCGTAGGATTGACCGAGAAAGGGCAGTAGTACCTTGCCCCGCAGTAGAGCGTTGGGTGAGTGCCAGTCGATATCGAAAAAGCCGGCAAAAGGAGAGGCCTCTCCCCACTCGAGGACGTCCTGCCAACGATTGTTGTCTGCTTTGCCGACCCCCATGTGGTTGGCGACAAAGTCGAGAATAAGGCCCATGTCGCGACTGGCCAGGCCAGCGGCGAGCTCGTCGAAGTCCGCCTCGCTTCCCAGTTCGGGGTTGAAAGCATTATGGTCGGTGACATCATAGCCGTGGGGGCTGCCGGATCGAGCTTCCAGAAAGGGCGAGGTATAGAGATGGCTGATGCCCAGGCGGTCAAAATAGCTCAGCAGGCGCCGCACCTCCGTGAATCCAAGCCGCGAATCGAGCTGAAGGCGGTAGGTGGCCCTGGGAGTGCCTGAGCCGGGATTGTCAGAAAGAGTCGCGCGTTCAGTCATTGCTCTCTCCATGAGGTGTTGATGTCCCTGACACTCCCCGTTCCCGGTTGAGATGAGCCGCCATTTCCTTTATGGCCGGATCAGCCAGTAGGTCCGCGACCTCCAGGGGCAACTTGCGACGCCAATTGGGATGCTCATCCGTGGTGCCCGGCAGATTGATCTGGTCGAGAACTTCCAGCGGATCCTCAGGGTAGACCAGCTCCACTCCTGCGCTCGATCGGCCCAGGTACCGATAGGCGGCAATAGCCAGTTCACGGACTTGGCGCCTTAGCCAGCTCCCCGGCAGATGTCCTGAGGGCAGCAGGTCTTCTCTCTGAAGAGCCTTTACCAGTTGCCGTCTGTCCCGTACCCGGTCTCTGATCGCCTGGTAGCGCTCTTCGGCAGAGGGAAACAGCCGGTAGCGGCTGCGCAGACGCAGATCCTGGCCCGTGATGAAACCACGAAGGGTAGGCAGATCGTGGCTGGCTAACGAGGCCAGGGCAAGCCGCGGGTAGTTTTTTGGGGCCACATGACGGCCTTCCCGCGTGCGCTCAAAATGCAGGAGCCGTGTGGAAAAAATACCTGCCTTGCGAAGTCGGGCCCGGAACCCGCGGGGCACGGTTCCAAGGTCCTCGCCGATGATGGCACACCGGTTGCGGTGACTTTCCAGGGCAGCGATGGCGAGCATATCGTCGAAAGGGTAGGAGACATAGCTGCCACTGTCGGGCGAGGCGCCTTCGGGTATCCAGTACAGCCGCTGCCACCCGAGTACATGATCCACCCTCAGCGCGCCGGCATGGCGCATGTTGGCCCTCAGCATGCGTATAAAGGGCCGGTAGGCCTTTTCCCTCAACTGCAATGGAGTCATCGGAGGAATACCCCAGTCCTGCCCGAGAAGATTGAAGGCGTCGGGAGGTGCGCCGATGCTGGCACCCGTGGCGAACAATGCCTGCTGGCGCCAGGTTTCTGCGCCCCAACGGTCCGAGCCTACGGCCAGGTCCAGACAAAGCCCCAGAACCATACCGCTTGCCTCACAAGCGGTAGCTGCCTTTTCCAGTTGGCGGTTAGCAAGCCATTGCAGGTAACAGAAGAAATCGATCCGGCTGCGGTGATCACAGGCGAATTCCGCCACCCGTGGTGAAGCCGGGTTACGGTAGGGCGCCGGCCAGTCCCGCCAGGGCGTGTCATGTCCAAAGTGTTCACTGAGCGCCTGAAAGACTCCCAGGTCCCGAAGCTCGCTTCCCCCTTCGGTCACGAACCGCCTGAAATCAGCTGCGTCCGGATCATCGCTGTCGAACCGTCGTTCCAGTGCCCTGAGCTTGAGGGGCAGCACGGCTTCAAAGTTCACCAGGGACGATGACCGCAGGGCGGTCAGCCCCTCTTCATCGCGGACCTGCGGATGGGGCAGAGCGATGTAGCCGGTATTGAGAAATTCCCGCGAGGAGGGCCCGTAGGGACTGATATGAGACGGGCTGCCGGGAAAGAGGGCGTGAAGTGGATTGAGCGCGATGGTATCCGCGCCAAGGGCGGCAGCCCCCGAAACCAGTTGCTGCAAATCCGCGAAATCACCGATGCCCCAGTTTTGCTGTGACCTCAGCCCGTAGAGCTGGACAGCCAGCCCCCAAAGCTTCCGACCCCGCTTCAACTTTTCAGGAATATGGGCGTGCGCTGGTGCCATGATCAGACTCATGGCGCTGCGGCCGTCCACGGAGTCATCGAGATAGTCGCTCAGGGTGCCGTTCAGCGCCAGAGTATGGTAGCCAAGGGGAAGTCCCCGCGGAAGCGGCAGGCGCAGGCGCACCTTTTCCACGCCTGCCACCTGCTTTCTCTCTTCAACGGTCAGCCCGGCCGGTGCGATCTCTCCCTCCCGGAAGCCTCCCTCCTCCAGTTCGATACGCCAGCCCAGCCTTCGGCCCAGGTCTGCAGTGGCGAGAAAGAGGTCGCAACAGGGTGATGGTTCATTCTCCGTCATCACCGTGACCGACGGTAGCGTGCCGAGCCAGCGCCTCTCCTGCAGCGCTGTGAGGCTTGCCGCCGCCTCTTCGGCAGAGGAGGCGGGAAAGCCCATGCTCTGGAGGAGAGCCCGCTTGGTAGCGGTGGTCACATCCCGCCATTTTCCGCGGACATCGCGGAAGCCGGAATGGACTCCTGCTTCCCTGGCAAGGCGGTTGATGGTGACGGAATGCAGGCTAGGCATGGACGGCCTCGCCGGTCTGTATTATCCAGAGCACTTGCCAGGGAGCCAGAGTTGGGGCTCCGTCCTGATGCTCCCGGGCCGGTATCGGCCCGAAGAGAACATGGCCCTCTGGCAGTGCGCCAGTGACGGCGCGTTTGTCGGAGCAGTTGGCAAACAGGTGAAGCGCGGTTCCGTCGGTGCCTGTCCACATTACACGGAGCATGGGCCCCCCGCTGAGGCAGCGCGCCACTCCGCCGTTCAGGGAAGACAGCGCTGGAATGATGTCCCGATGGCGAATTCGTAACAGCTCCCGGTAGAATGCCAGCCACTCCCTGTGAAGGGAATCCTCCAGTTCACGCCAGTCCAGGCAGCTGGCGGCGAAAGTGCCCGGCTCGTTGGGATCGGGAAGGGTAGTGCCGGATTCCGGGTCGGAAAATTCGGGAAATTGCTGGAATTCTCTCGCTCGTCCTTCTCGTACCGCCTCGGCAAGCTCTTCTTCAAAATCGCAGAAATACAGAAAAGGCCGCTCGGTGCCCCATTCCTCCCCCATGAATAACAGGGGTGGAGAAGGTGCCAGCAGTAGGATAGAGACCAGCGCCCGCAGGGGCCTTAAGGGCGCCAGGACTGTAAGGCGCTCCCCCAGTGCCCGGTTTCCGGTCTGGTCGTGATTCTGCAAAAAGGCGACAAAGGCGCCCGGGGGCAGTTGGCCGCTGCGCTCTCCGCGGCGGGCATTGCGGTAACGGGAAAATTCGCCCTGGTAGGCGAAGCCTTCACATAGGCAGCGTTCCAGGTGGCGCAGGGGATTGTCGGTGTAATCGCCGTAGTAACCGTTTTTTTCGCCTGTCAGCAGCGCATGGGCGGCATGGTGAAAATCGTCGTTCCACTGGGCATTGTACTGGTGGGCCCCGCTGGTTCCCCCCAGGTAGTGAGCGGCGTTGTGATCATTTTCCAGTATCAGATGTACTTGGCGGTCCGGTTCCGTCCGGCGCCGGATGGTGTTTGCCAGTTCCTCGAGTACGTCGGGACAGGAACGGTCAAAAATGGCATGCACTGCATCCAAACGGAGTCCGTCCAGGTGATACTCATGGAGCCAGTAGAGGGCATTTTCCACAAAAAAGCGGCGCACCGTTTCACTCCCGGGGCCGTCAAAGTTGATGGCAGACCCCCAGGGGGTGTGGTAGCGATCCGTAAAGAAATCCGGCGCATAAGCGTGCAGGTAGTTGCCCTCCGGACCGAAATGGTTATAGACCACGTCCAGGTAGACCATCAGGCCTCTGAGGTGGGCCTCCTGTACCAGCAATTTCAACTCGTCCGGCCGGCCATAGGCATTGCAGGGTGCAAAGGGATAGGTGCCATCGTAACCCCAATTCCTCGCACCCGGAGCCTGGGACAGGGGCATCAGTTCCACAGCAGTCACGCCCAATTGCAAGAGGTGGTCCAGGCGCTCCCGGATTCCCCGGTAATTGCCGTCCGGGCTGAAGCAGCCGGGATGCAACTCGTATATGACGGCTTCCTCCCACCGACGTCCCTGCCAGTTCCCGTCCTGCCAGGGGAAACTGCGGGGGTCGATGACTTCGCTGGGACCGTGTACTCCCTCCGGCTGATAGCGGCTGGCGGGGTCCGGAACGGCCATCGTCGGTGAAAGACGGAATCGGTACAAGGTGCCCGCCGGACAATCGTTACGGACGTGCTGGTGCCAGCCGTTGCGCGAATCCATTTCGACACTGCACCAGTTCCTGGCCGTGGGTGCCCGGAATTCGAGTTCCACGCTGTCCAGGGCAGGCGCCCAGAGGCGGAAATCGGTTTTCTCGCCCTTGAAATTGCAGCCAAAAGGCATCTCGTGATACCGCTCCATGGTGTTCACCCGTCCGCTTGTGATGGATTACTATGACCGCTGTCGCTGCAGCGGACCATGAGCACAAAAGATTTTGGCGACACCTTGTAGGTGCTGTTGTCATCGCACCGGCGTGATGCCGAGAAACTGTCCCGCTCACAGGTGTCGAACACCAACTGCCAGTCTTTTCCGGTGCTGATAGGTGGGAGACAGTGCTCTATCTCTTCATCCAGTGAATTGAGGATGACCAGAAAGGTGTCATCCGGCTCCGGCTCCCCCTTTGCAGTCAGATGGTATTCGCCGGCTTCGCCGTTGAGCAGGTAGCTCAGGCAGCAGGTCTGGGCTTCCTCCCAGTCTTCCTTGGTTTTTTCCTCCCCATCGGGTTTTAGCCAGGTGATGTCTTTCATGGTGGTGCCGGCTACAGTATCTCCCTGGAAAAAACGGTAACGGTGGAAAACGATGTGATCTCTGCGAAGACGGATCAGCCTGTGAGCAAATTCGCTCAGATTACGGCCTTCCTCGTCAACTTCCTCCCGGTTCAACCAGCTGATTTCGTTGTCCTGACAGTAGGCGTTATTGTTGCCGCCCTGGCTGCGGCCGAACTCGTCGCCAGCCGTGAGCATGGGCGTACCCTCTGACAGCAACAGCGTGGCCAGGAAGTTCTTTTGCTGTCGCAACCGTATTTCGCGAATTTCAGGGTCGTCGGTTTCCCCTTCGACGCCATGATTGTCACTGTAGTTGGCGTCGGTACCATCCTGGTTGTCTTCCAGATTGGCCTCGTTGTGTTTCTCGCTATAGGAGACCAGGTCCCTGAGGGTGAAGCCGTCGTGGGCGGTGACAAAATTGATGCTGGCCCAGGCATGACGACCGCGATGGTTGAATATGTCACTTGAACCCGTCAGGCGGGTTGCCAGTTCTGGCACCAGATCGGATTCTCCGTGCCAGAAGCGCCGTACCACGTCCCGGTATTGATCGTTCCATTCTCCCCACCCGGGCGGAAAGTTGCCGAGCTGGTAACCGTCGTCTCCGAGGTCCCAGGGCTCGGCGATGCGCTTGACCCGGGAAAGTACCGGATCCTGTCCGATGGCATCGAGAAAGCCGGCGTGGAGATCGAAGTCGACGCTCTCCCTGGCCAAGGCGGTGGCCAGGTCAAAGCGAAAACCGTCGATGTGCATCTCCTCAACCCAGTAGCGCAGGGAGTCCAGCACCAGTTGCTGGACGCCGTGGCGATGGAGATTGAGGACATTACCGCAGCCGGTGAAGTCCGCGTAGTAGCGAGGGTCCTCCTCATCCAGCTTGTAATAGGTGGCATTGTCGATTCCCTTCAGGCTCAGCGTCGGTCCCATGTGATTGCCCTCGGCGGTGTGGTTGTACACCACATCGAGTATGACCTCGATACCGGCATCATGGAGAAGGTGAACGCAGGTCTTGAATTCTTCCAGAGCCCCAGTTGCCAGGTAGCCGGGGTGGGGCGCAAAAAACGCCAGAGAGTTGTAGCCCCAGTAGTTACTCAGGCCCCGGTCTGCGAGTGCCCGTTCGTCGATAAAGGCATGGATCGGTAGCAGTTCCACCGCCGTCACGCCCAGGTTCTTGAGGTAGCTGATTACATCGGGGTTGGAAAGTCCGGCGAACGTGCCCCGATATTGGGCCGCCACACCTTTATGATTGGCGGTGAAACCGCGGACATGCATCTCATAGATAATGGTCTCATGCCATTGCCTGCGCGGCGGCGTGTCCTGGCCCCAGGTGAATGCCGTGTCAACCACCTCGCATTTGGGCATGGCAGCGGCGTTGTCCCGGGTGTCGAAGGAGAGATCTTCATCTTCATGACCCACCACATAGCCGAAATGGGCGTCGGTCCACTTGAAGTCTCCACGCAGCGATTTGGCATAGGGATCGATCAGAAGTTTGTGATGATTGAATCGATGGCCTTGCTGAGGTTCATAGGGCCCGTAAACCCGGTAGCCATAGAGCTGGCCGGCGCGCACATCGGGAAAGTAGCCGTGCCAGACCTGGTCGGTATATTCAGGCAAAGGTATGCGGTGAAGCTCGCGGGTCCCTTTGGTATTGAAAAGGCACAGCTCTACTTTTTCCGCGTGGGCGGAGAACAGTGCGAAATTGACCCCTTTGCCATCCCAGGTGGCGCCAAGGGGATAGGGTGAACCGGGCCAGACACGGACATCAGTCATCGGCTTCAATCCTCTTTCTGTGGCTCTGCTGAACCAAGGCCCTGCGCAGGGCAGGCAAAGATCAGCGCCGCCAGTGGCGGGAGGGTAAGACTGAGCGAGTGGGGGTGGCCGTGGGCAGCAACCGGAGAGGACTCTACAGCGATGCCATTGCCCACACCGGAACCACCGTACTCCCAGGCATCGGTGTTGATTTGCTGGTGATAGGTGCCGGCAAAAGGAACCCCGACCCGGTACGCATTTCTCACCACCGGCGTAAAATTGCAGACTATGACGGTGCAGTCGTCATGGTTGCGTCCCCGTCGCAAAAAGGAGAGCACGCTGTTTTCAACGTCGCCGCCGTCTATCCACTGGAAACCCTCGGGTTCGCAGTCAAGCTGGTGTAGCGAGGGGCAATCCCGGTACAGCCTGTTGAGGTCGCGTATCAGCTTGTGCACACCGGCATGGAGAGGATCGTCCAGCAAGTGCCAGTCGAGGGAGTTGTCGTGATTCCATTCCCGCTCCTGGGCGAATTCGCCGCCCATAAAGAGCAGCTTCTTGCCGGGGTGGCTGTACATGAAACCGAAGTAGACCCGCAGGTTGGCGAATTTCTGCCAGCGGTCCCCCGGCATTTTGTTGAGCAGGGAGCCCTTGCCGTGTACCACTTCATCGTGAGAAAGGGGCAGGATGAAATTTTCGCTGAAGGCGTAGACGAGGCCGAAGGTGAGATCGTTGTGGTTGTGGCGTCGATGGATCGGATCCGTTTTTATGTAGGTCAGGGTGTCGTGCATCCAGCCCATGTTCCACTTGTAGCCGAAGCCAAGCCCTCCTGCAGAGGTGGGTCGCGATACCATGGGCCAGGCGGTAGACTCTTCCGCGGTAGTAAAGAACCCTTTTTCTTCCTTGTACACCAGCTCATTCATGCGTCTGATGAAGTCCGCCGCCTCAAGGTTTTCGTTGCCGCCATACTCATTGGGAGTCCATTCGCCGTCCTCCCGGTTGTAGTCCAGGTAAAGCATGGAAGCGACAGCATCCACTCTCAGGCCGTCGATATGGTACTGATCCGCCCAGAATTTGGCGTTGCTGAGCAGGAAATTGCTGACCTCCTGCCGGCCGTAATTGTAGATCAGGGTGCCCCACTCGTGATGCCTGCCTTTGGCCGGGTCTTCGTGTTCGTACAGGGCGGTGCCATCGAAATGGGCCAGGCCATGGGCGTCCTCCGGAAAGTGGGCCGGCACCCAGTCCATGAGAACCCCCAGGCCATGGGCATGGCAGCTTTCGACAAAGTGCCGCAATTCGTCCGGTGTGCCGAAGCGGCTGGTGGGGGCATACAGGCCAATCGGCTGATAGCCCCAGGATCCATCGAAGGGGTATTCGGTAACGGGCAGAAGTTCGATATGGGTGAAGCCCATATCTGCGGCATAGGCCGGCAGTTCTTCAGCGAGCTCCAGATAGCTCAGGTAGCGATGATTCTCCCCCGGATGGCGGCGCCAGGAGCCCAGGTGGACTTCGTAGATAGCAATAGGTGCGTCCCGTTGCGAACCGGCGCCGCGGGACTGCATCCAAGACTGGTCCTGCCAGCGGTAAGGTGGCGGATCATAGACGATGGAGGCTGTTTCCGGTGGATGCTGGCAGTAGCGGGCAAAAGGATCCGCCTTGAGAGGTAGCAGTTTTCCGTCACCGGCGATGATCTCATACTTGTAGAGGGATCCCTGTTGGAGCTCGGGCAGGAAAATCTCCCAGATGCCGGCGCCATGGCGCAGCCGCATGACGTGACAGCGGCCATCCCAGTTATTGAACTCGCCCACGACACTGACCCTCCGGGCATTGGGAGCCCAGACTGCGAAGGCGACGCCACTGATGCCATCCATCTCAATAGCATTGGCGCCCAGTTTTTCGTAGGCATGCTCGTGACGACCTTCTGCCAGAAGATGGAGGTCCAGGTCCCCGAGTATGGCACCAAACCGGTAGGGATCTTCGATGGTGCAGGCCTCACCATTGCGGCTTATCCGCAGGCGGTAACGAAAGTCGCGCTCCGCACCCTTGACGGTGCCGGCAAAGACACCGTCCGGGTGGAGCCGCGTGAGGGCGGTGACTTGCTCGTCGCTGGCTGCATCCACCACGGCCACTGAGTCAACACCGGGCTGAAAAGTTCTTATCCGCAGCCCGTCGGTCACCGCGTGGCTGCCCAGAAAAGCGAAGGGATCGCGGTGTTCGCCCCGGGTTATGGCCTGCACACTGGTTCTGTCTTCCATGGTCATGATTGGTGCCTGCTGATCCATTCGATGAGACCGTCGACGGGAACAACGAGCCAGTCAGGACGGTTATTGGCTTCGTAGAGAATCTCGTAGAGAACTTTTTCCACCGTAAACAGAGCTATCAGGCTCTCGAACTCACCTATTTCCGCGGGAGAAAAGCGACAGCCATCGCTCCCTTGCCGGTATCCATCCAACAGGGCTTGGCGGGAGAGGTCTAGCCACTCCAGAGTCAAAACCAGGGCATGGTCATCCTCGAATTTTTCTGTCTCCCGGGCAGCGGCGGTCCGGGCGGCGTAATCCAGCGACCGTAACAGGCCGGCCAGATCGCGAAGAGGCATCTGCTTGGCACGTCGCTCCTCCAGCGGCCTGGCCGGTTCGCCCTCGAAGTCGATGATGTGAAAGTCGCGCTCCGCGACCAGTACCTGGCCCAGGTGAAAGTCACCGTGAGTCCGCGTTAACAGGGCAGTGACCCGGTCAGGCATGAGTTCACCGATGCATTTTTCAAGGACCGGCCAAAGGTGCAGGAGAGCGCGGAACCGTTCCGCTTTACGAGCGTCGTCGCTGCCTGTGTGATGCTGTAGTGTCCTGTGTGCAGTAGCCGCTTCCCGCAGCAGGCGCCGGCGCCACTCCTCCAGCCAGGCGTCAGTTACCGGTTCGACGCTGAAAGCCGGATCCGTGGTTGGCGTGGCGAGGGCCTGGTGGAGCTCTGCAACCCTCAACCCCAGAGTGCGCATCAGGCGAGTGAAACCGACATGGATATCCTTCTGTGCGGCTCTCTCCTTGCGGGGTGCGTAGCGGGTGTCGTGAAGGAACCGCTCCAGATAACCGAGGGTATAACCCCATCCGTCTCCCTGGTTGGTCACAAAGCTTTGCAGGATTGCGACAAGGTTGCGTTCTCCGGATTCATCTTCGATTTCAAGGGCGCCAAATAACGAAGGGCTGTTTTTGTAGCCCGCCACTTCGGTGAGGAAACGTCCGACCTCGAGCTCCGGATGCAGACCCGGCTGAAGGTGCCGGTAAGTCTTGAGAATCATGGTGTCGTTAATTATTGACGTGCTGTTGCTCTGTTCGAGATAGGTGGGCTTGATAGCAGCGGACCGGGCGTCGAAATTGCCAGGGAAAGCCGAAGTGGTGGTAAGCAGCGCTCTGCCCACGATGCCACTGCCGCCTTCAGCCTGGCACCGGAAATGCTCGAGCCATGTGCGGATGGCGCGCTCGTCTCCCGCCGCGTCCAGCAGGTAGCCGAGTCGGTTGGCACTGCGGGTGCGAGCTACTGTCGACTGCGCGGGCGGCAGCAGCTCCTTGCCGACTTCCTCCCACTGCAATGACAACGGCAGGAAATAGTCCTGGCAGGTGCCATCATTCAGGTGAACCGCGAAGATGCTCAGCAGACAGCCGTTGTCAGCTTCCGTCATATCGACCCACTCTTTCAGAATTACAGCAGCGATGCCCGTTTCCTTCGCAGCAAACCAGCGTTGGGCGGCGATAAATTCCGGGAGTAATCGATTCTCCAGTTCGGCTTTCCCCCGGCCCTCCAGCAGGCTGTGCCAGCGCTGCGGCAATACCAGGGTGTGGAATTCCTGCGGTGCTCCCGCCGGTTGCTGGTGCCAGGCCGGTGGCTCCGCGTCCCTGGTCAGTTGGAACCAGTAAAACCCGTGGGGGGAGAGAGTGAGAAAGTAAGGCAGTTCGCCAATGGGTGGAAAAGCACTCTCGCCAAGCAGCTCTACCGGCACCCGATCACGGAATTCGCTCAGGTCCAGTTCCACCGGCTGGGCAGAACGGGACAGGTTGGCGATACACAGTATGGCGTCATCCTCATTTTCGCGAATATAGGCCAGAACCTTGCGGTTGCCGGGGAAAAGAAAGCGCAGGGACCCCTTGCCGAAGGCGGATTGTGACTTGCGGACGGCGATGAGGCGCTGGATCCAGTTCAGAAAGGAGGAAGGGTTGCGGTGCTGCGCTTCTACATTGAGTGCCTCGTAGCCGTAAATGGGGTCCATGATTGCCGGCAGGTAGAGGCTGGCCGGGTCCGCACTGGAAAAACCGCCATTACGGTCCGGTGTCCATTGCATCGGTGTCCGTACGCTGTCCCTGTCCCCCAGAAAGATGTTGTCCCCCATGCCGATCTCATCGCCGTAATAGACAATGGGAGTGCCGGGCATGGACATGAGCATGCTGTTGAGCAGCTGCAGCTTGTTGCGATCGTTGTCCAACAGTGGCGCGAGACGCCGACGAATGCCCACATTCACCCGCATGCGCGGGTCGCTGGCGTAAAAGCTCCACAGGTAGTCCCGCTCCTGATCGGTGACCATCTCGAGTGTGAGCTCGTCGTGATTGCGCAGGAAGATGGCCCACTGCGTGTTGGCGGGAATTTCCGGCGTCTGTGCCATGATATCGGTAATGGGGTGACGATCCTCCTGGGCCAGCGCCATGTACATTCGCGGCATCAGGGGGAAATGGAAAGCCATGTGGCACTCGGGCTCTGACGCCGTGCCGAAGTACGGCAGTACGTCTTCAGGCCATTGGTTGGCTTCTCCCAGCAGCATGCGATTACTGTAGTTGTCGTCCAGCCAGCGGCGAATTTTTTTGAGAATGTCGTGGGTCTCGGGAAGATTTTCATTATTGGTTCCCTCGCGCTCGCAAAGATAGGGAATGGCGTCCAGCCGCAGGCCGTCAACACCCATATCCAGCCAGAATTTCATTACATTGAGAATCGAATCCACAACCCGGGGATTATCGAAGTTAAGGTCCGGCTGGTGGGAGAAGAAACGGTGCCAGTAGTAGGCCTTGGCCTCCGGATCCCAGCTCCAGTTGGAGGTTTCGGTATCGGTAAAGATAATGCGGGTGCCCAGATACTTCTGATCGGTGTCGCTCCAGACGTAATAGTTGCGCCATGCAGAGCCGGGTTTGGCACGCCGCGCCTTCTGAAACCAGGGATGCTGGTCTGAGGTATGGTTGATTACCAGCTCGGTAATCACTTTGAGACCGCGCCGATGCGCTTCCCGCAAAAAGCGCCGGAAATCCCGCATGCTGCCATAGCGCTTGTGGATGGACTTGTAGTCGGCTATGTCGTAGCCGTCATCCCGCAGGGGAGAGGGATAAAATGGCAGCAGCCAGATAGCGGTAGCCCCCAGCTCGGTAATGTGATCGAGTTTGCGGGTCAGACCGGCAAAGTCCCCCGTACCGTCTCCATTGGCGTCGAAAAATGCCTTGATATGAAGCTGGTAGATGATGGCGTTCTGATACCAGAGCGGACTACTTTCCGTCATGGAAGCCCTCACAGACTGGGTGAATGGTAATCCACATGATTCCGGGGGGTCACCCGGAAGATGATGGCTGGATTGTCCGGTTCCAGCCGGACATGGTGATGCCTGCCGTGCCAAAGATGCCGGGCACCGTTCAGCAGGTCCTCCACTTCGAAGCCGGCCTCTTCGGGAATGCCGAGTTGTTCCAGCGGGAACTCCAGCGTAGCGTCGTGGCCGTCGAAGGGGTCGACGTTGACGGCTACGAAAATCAGATTGGCGGGCTGCTCCAGAGTTTTGCCATAGAACAATATGTCCGGACTGTCGGCGTGGTGAAACCGCAGGTTAAGCAGCTCCTGCAGTGCCGGATTCTGATGGCGGATTCGATTGATGGCGGTGATGTATTCACGGATATTGCCCGGGGCGTCCCAGTCCCGGACTTTGTACTCGTACTTTTCGGAATGCAGATACTCTTCTTTTCCCGGTACAGCGTCGTTTTCGCAGAGCTCGAAGCCGCTGTAGATTCCATAAACGCTGGAGAGGGTGGCGGCAAGAACGAAGCGGATTTTGAAAGCGGGTCTTCCCCCGGTTTGCAGGAATGTCGGCAGAATATCGGGAGTGTTGGCGAAAAAATTGGGGCGCAGGTACTCCCCGACCTCCGTAGCGGTCAGTTCCTGAAGATAATCCGTGAGCTCCTGTTTGCTGTTGCGCCAGGTGAAATAGGTGTAGGACTGGCTGAATCCAACCTTGGCCAGCATCTGCAGCATCGGAGGACGGGTAAAGGCTTCAGAAAGGAAAATCGTCTCGGGGTGGTGAAGGCGCACCTCGCGAATCAGCCATTCCCAGAATGGCACCGGTTTGGTGTGGGGGTTATCCACCCGAAAGGTCTTGACGCCCTGCTGCACCCAGAAAAGAACCACATTGAGCAGCTCACGCCACAATTCCTCCTGATGTTCACCGTAGAAATTGACGTTAACGATGTCCTGGTATTTCTTGGGCGGGTTTTCAGCATATTTGATGGTGCCGTCCGGCCGCACGGTAAACCATTCCGGGTATTCCTTCAGCCAGGGATGGTCCGGTGAACACTGGATCGCGAAATCCATGGCAACGTCCATGCCCAGATCATTGGCGACACGCACGAAATGGCGAAAATCCTCCAGGGTGCCCAGTTCAGGATGTATGGCGGTGTGTCCACCATCCTCAGAGCCGATGGCATACGGACTTCCCGGGTCATCCGGGCCGGCATTCAGGGTATTGTTCGGCCCCTTGCGGTTGGTGTGGCCAATGGGATGGATCGGTGCCAGGTAGACCACATCGAAGCCCATCTCCCGTATTTCCGGCAGGCGCTGCTCGCAGTCGGCGAATGTCGCGCTCTGGCCTTCGACGACGCCCTGGGAGCGTGGAAATATTTCGTACCAGCTGGCGAAACGCGCGCGGACGCGGTCGACGATTACTTCCAGTTCCCGCCCGTACCGGGACGATCTGGTCCGGTCCGGCCAGCGTGCGAGAATGCTCCGCAACAGGGCAGAGCGGAGGAGTTCGGTCCTCTCACCATCATCCGCGGCCTTATCGAAGTCAGCCAGTGCCCGGGAAATCTGGCGGCGGTCATTGCCGGCGGTGCGTTCCAGGGCTTCCGCCACCAGGGCCCGGCCTTCTAAAAGCTCGACGCCGATGTCCTGGCCCGCGTCCAGTTTCTTGCCGGTTTCCTGCCACCAGGTTTCGAAGAGGTCGGTCGAGGCCTCGATGGTGTAAAAATAGTCGGTGTTCTCCTCCAGCCGGAGGGTGCCGCGCCAAAGGTCGAGGCCGGGATTGATCCGCGACATGGACACTTCCCGCCATTCGGTTTCGTCCTGGCGGCGATAGAGCAGGCTGGCGTTGAGGCAGTCATGCCCCTCCCGGAATATGGTGGCCGTGACCTCGAGACTGTCGCCGACCTCCCGCTTTACCGGGTACTTGCCGCAGTCGATTTCCGGATAGACATCCTGGATGGTAATGATTCCGGAGCGCACCGTATCGAGATAACGGGCGGTGACGTTGTGGCTGGTAACAGTACGGGCGGGCGCTGCTTCCCCGGAGGCCCCGCAGGCATGAAAGATGCGCACCTCCAGCGGCGCAAGCACAAGACGCGAATCCGGGCGCAGGCGTATCGCCTCGCCCCCGGGGGTGATCTCCTCGGCAGTGGTGCCGGCATCCAGTGTCAGCTCCAGTTTGTCCATGGAAAGCCGTAGTTCCCGGCCAGACAAAGGATTGATAAACAGCAGCGCCCACTCTGCGGGCATCGAGGAATGGCGGGCCAGCACCACCGCATCGGATCCGGGAGACTGCACGGGAAATTGTCTGCCGTCCTCATTCAACGCCGGCACAGAGGCCTTGCATCGATTGGTTTCGGCGATGAAGTCGCTGATATCAAAGAGAGGGGTCTCTTTGAGCCAGGAACGGCTCTCGACGACGTCGAGAGGCTGCCGATAGCCGAATTCGAAGCCCATGGGCAACATCACACCGGCTGAAAAAGTGGCGGCAAAGCTATACTGGAAGCGGTAATGCCGCTGGATATTTTCCTCGGGCACGCCGTCGCGCAGAAGCCCGGCGGCGAGCCGCTCGGTATCGTGGCTCTCGGGAAAGGCGATGGAGGGCGCGATATGACGGAAGGCGTCGTACTGCTCCAGCAACCAGGGGGAGCGGAAATCCCACCATTTGGCGCTGTTGAAAAGGTAGTCGAAGCCGGCATCGCTGAGGGCGTAGACCTCCTCCGGGCGGCAACCAAGAGTCTCGGCCATGAATACCGTGTTGGCATCCTGGTCACGTGCGGCCCCGACGATGGCCTTCCAGACCTCCGCGGGCACCTTGTAAGCAGCGTCACAGCGGAACCCGCGAAAGCCGAGCCTCACGTAATGGCGCACCAGCGTCTGCCAGTAGGCGACGATCTCCGCGCGGGCGGGCCGTTCTGAATAGTCGATCTCGGCCAGATCTCCCCACACGGTAGCGAGGCTTGCATCGTCCGGATCAATCGCCGCGGGGGACTTCAGCTCGCCGTTCTCATCGCGAAGGAACCAGTCCGGATGGTTCTCTACCAGGACGGCATCCTTTGCCGTGTGATTGATCACCAGATCCATCATGACCGACAGGCCCGATTGCTCCGATGCCTCGACGAATGCCCTTAGCTGCTCGTCGCACGAACAGCCGCTGCCATCATCAAAGAGTGGGTTTAGGGCATAGTAATCCTTTACTGCATAGAGGCTTCCGGAGAATCCCGGATAGTGGAAAGGATTGAGATAGACCCAGTTGAAAAGCATTCCCGCGATACGAGGCAACTCAGCCTGCCAGTCGGCGGTGGTGCCGGCGAGCAGCGGGAAGAGATTGTAAATGCGCGGCCCTGATCCCTGGGTGTCCATGAGTAACCTTGGCGTCGTAATGAGATGACAAGGTGGCCAATCTTGCTGACCTCTCATTACACATATATAAGCGACCGCGCTATCCGTCAAGCGGGTTCGCACCTTGATTACCAGACGCCTGATGAGGTGTACTACCAATGGCCTGTAACCGTTGGAGTTCTTCATCACGACGACAAAGAGGCCAAAACATAGTGCGGGAGGCACCATGAGCAAAAGTGGCGGAATTCGTATTGGAACATCGGGATGGAATTTCGATAGCTGGCGTGGCAGCTTCTATCCTCAAGGCCTTGGCGTAAAGGACTTATTGCACGAATATGCGAGCAGCTTCGATACCGTCGAACTGAACAACAGCTTTTACCAGTTACCCGCCAAAACTTCCGTTGAAGAATGGCTGGAAGCGTCGCCCGGCGGGTTCCTGTTCAGCGTCAAGGCGAGCCGCTATCTGACCCACATGAAGAAACTCAAGGACGCCGGCGAAGGGCTGGACCGGTTTCTGGCAGCGGTGGAGCCATTCGGCTCAAAGCTCGGGCCACTGATTTTTCAGCTGCCACCGCGGTGGCGCGTAAATGTCAGCAGGCTGACAGAGTTTCTGGATCAGTTGCCCGCCGGTCACCGCTATGCGTTCGAGTTTCGCGACACCAGTTGGCTTTGTGACGAGGTCTATGAAGTTCTTGAGAAAAACAACGCCGCCCTGTGCTACTACGATTTCAAGGGGTATCGATCGCCGCCCGTGGCCACCGCCGATTTCGTCTACGTGCGCTTGCACGGCCCCGAGGAGCGGGCCTACACTGGTTCTTATGACGGGCGAACCCTGGCGGGGTTCGCCCAACGCTTTGTCAACTGGGAGCGAGAGGGGAAGGACGTCTTCTGCTATTTCGACAATGATGACAAGGCGTGTGCGCCACGGGATGCCCAGCGGCTGCTGGATGCTGTTGGCAGGCAACAGCGCTGATTCTGGATGAGTCCGCTCTCCAGTAGCCCGTGTGCGCCAAAGTACAGATACCCGGGAGTCATAAACCGATTCTCAGGGTCTGCTCGCGACGGTTGAACGCCGTAGTATCCGTCGCGTCACAGTCCGCGCCAAGGTAGTAATGGCGCGTTATGAAAATTCAATCTGGACAGTGAAAGCAAGGAGCTTCTCATGATCAGACACAACACTGCGGCAATCACTTTCTGTATTCTCGGCGCGCTGCCCATGGCAGTATCCGCGCAATCCCCGGAGTTCGGCCCACAAGAAGGCGAGAGAGAATTCTCCCTTTCTGGAACCGGCAGTAGCGACCGGGACTTCAACAGCAGCAGCATCGGCTTAACCGGCGATCTTGGCTGGTACCTGTCCGATAAAATGGTTGCCGGCGTCCGGCAAAGCATCAATTACGCCGATATCGAGGGCGAAGGCGTCTCGGAGGATTTCTGGAACGGCTCGACCCGTGGCTACCTCAACCATCATTTCCTTGAAGATCGTGCGCGTCCCTTCGTTGGTGCCAGCCTCGGCGGAATCTACGGGGATGGAGTCAAGGACAGCGCCTTTGCCGGCCTGGAAACAGGCATGAAGTATTACGTTCGATCAAAGACCTTTATTCTCGCTCGCGTTGAGTATCAGTTCCTGTTCGACGACACCGATGACGCTACTGATGCGTTCCAGGACGATGGAATCTGGGCCTATACCGTAGGTCTTGGCTACCACTTCTGAAGCGAGTTCAAACGCTGACCTGAAGGGAGGGTGTCGGGGCCATCGGCAAGTTGCCGATGATAGGCTCCGCGCCCGCAGGGGCGCCGGATACCGCCCTGATCCCCGGGCAAGACTCAGGTGTAGCGGATGTCGGCTGTAATTTGGTAATAGAATCTTTATCTGAGAACCCTCAGATCCGGCTAAAACCGGTCAGCCGGATTTAGCGTACTTTCATTTATCTTTCTTTTTGGCATCGTCATTGATGTCGCCGACAACGGTGCCATTGCTGTTGCCATGTTTGCTGGCGTCGCCTGGCTTTGATTCATTCTCGGTGTCTTTCTTCGTGGCGTCGTCGTTGATTTCTCCTATCACGGTTCCTTGCTTGCCGCCATGTTTATCGGCATCGCCCTTTTCTTTTGGCTCATCTCGCTGACTTTCGTTCTGGGTTTTGTTCATGGGTTAATCTCCGGGTCACTTTCATGTGCCAATCGTGTAAAAAAATCGATGCTCCGACTGCCTGCGATACTACATTGCAGGCAGGGTGTAATCTCGTCGAGGCTTTCAGATATCAGTGCTTGGAGGCCTTTTCAAAGTCCTTGACCTGCTTTTCGGCTTCTTCTCTGGAAACGCCGTAGGCCTGCTGAATCTCACCTGCCAGCTGGTCACGCCGGCCGCCAATCTCGTCAAGCCGGTCATCACTCAGCTTTCCCCATTGTTCTTTTACTCTGCCTTTGAGTTCTTTCCAGTTACCTTCGATGGTGTCCTTGTTCATCTTTCGCTCCTATGGCCTTATGGCCGGTTCCTTTTAGCATCGTTGGCCAAGCACCGCTTTGTGTTGGGCAGTGCGCAACCTTCCAGCTCATCGTCACTTTTAACCCGCTGGATGTCTGTGCGTTATCAGACACAGAGGTTTCATTTGGCCCCCGTACTGAACCGTATCGATACGCCCGACCGCTATCGCCATGCCCAGCTTGGTATGTGCGGTACCGCACAGACGGCCAGATGGCCAATCGCCGAATCTGAGCAGTGCGTTCGCGGCGGTTGAACGCCGTAGTAGCCGTCGCGCCAAGGTCCGCGCCAGGTAAAAAAGGCGCTTTATCGAATGCAATCCGAAAAAAGCGAGTAAAGGAACTTCTCATGAAAAGACTCAACACTGCGGCCATCACATTCTGTCTTCTCGGAGCACTGCCTCTGGCAGTATCCGCACAATCTCCAGAGTTCGGACCTCAAGAGGGCGACCGGGAATTCTCCCTCTCAGGAACCGGCACTAACGATCGGGATTTCAATAGCGGCAGCTTCGGCGTAACCGGCGATCTTGGTTGGTATCTGTCCGATAAAATGGTTGCCGGCGTCCGCCAAAGCGTCAATTTCGCTGATATCGAGGGTGAAGGGGTTTCGGATGATTTCTGGAACGGCTCAACCCGCGGCTACCTCAACCATCACTTCCTTGACGATCGTGCGCGACCCTTTGTCGGCGCCAGCCTCGGCGGCATTTACGGTGACGGCGTCAAGGACAGTGCCTTCGCGGGTCTGGAGACGGGTATTAAGTACTACGTTCGGTCAAGGACCTTTATCCTCGCGCGGGCCGAATACCAGTTCCTGTTCAGCGACAGCGACGAGGCGACCGATGCCTTCCAGGATGACGGCATCTGGGCCTATACAGTGGGTCTGGGTTACCACTTCTGAACAGCATCAAAGCGCTGATTTGAAGGGATGAGTGTCGGGGCCAGTGGCGAGTCTTTCGTCATTGGTCCCGCGCCCATAGAGTCGCCGGATGCCAAGCAGATCTCCCGGCTGCAGTTCTGGGAAAGCCTCGGTATAGCGAAATCCCATGACCTGGCCCGATGGCCCGGGATGGTCCAGGCCGATGGCGTGGCCGATTTCATGAACCAGCGTATAGCGGATGTCATAGACATCTTCGTCCCCATTGAACCCCACCTTCCATTTCTGGTCAGGATTCAGGCATACCAGCGCCTGACTGATGCTGCGAACACCTTCTTTCTCTCCCGGCGAATAGGCCACATTGGCGAATGCCCGCCGGCGCGGCTGTCCCTGTGCCCCGAGAATAATGTCCGCATCCCGGGCAGCAGCAACACGATGAAATGACAGATCAGCAGCGCGCTCCCAGACCCGGAACGCAGCGGTGGTCTCCCGCACCAGTGTCTCGAATGGGATATCCTGTCCTGAGAGGGCTTTCATCGGCGCCAGGACCCGACAATTCCGCGCATTATCGAATTCGAGCGTCTCGTCTGCGAAAGCGTAGCTAATGCTCGCGCCCACCCCCAGCGTCTGCTCGCCCCACTTGACCTTGTAACCGTCCAGCTCAAGCAGCCGATAACCGTTTTCCCGGTCTCCGGCGAATAAGGGAAGTGGCAATGGCAAAAAGGCGACCACCATCAGTGCAATTATGATAGGCCCGGACCGAACAGGGCGCTGTCGCGTTATCAAGATCTGACTCATTGCGACAGCGTACGGACCGTTGCGAGGTAAGTCGGTTGTAATTTGGTAAGAGAATGTTTATCGCGAAACGTTTATCTCAGTCGCGAAAACCCGAACAGTGCGGTCAATGGGTGCCGGCGACCCTCGATCTGAGCCCTTAGCAAGCCGGCGCCGAGCATGCTGTAGGTTATGCCGTTACCGCCGTAGGCCAGGGCGAACAGCACGCGTGGCCCATACTGCGAATGTTGACCAAACAGCGGCAGCCCGTCGCTGGTTTCGGCAAAGGTACCAGCCCAGGCAAATGCCGGTGGCGCCTGAAGGCGAGGAAACAGCCGGGCGACCTTGCGCTGTAAAGTCGCTGCCTTACGATCGACCAGCCGGTCGCGGCGTGCCGGTACGTCGCGCTCATCGTCCTCGCCACCCACTAACAGCCGCCCGTCGCCGGTGCTGCGCAGATAAAGATAGGGCCGCGACGATTCCCACAGCATTGTATGGGCCAGCCAGCGCAACTGCTCCGGCTCAACGGGATCGCTGATGTAGGCGTAGCTGCTGAGATTCCTGGCGACGCGATCGCGCAGCCAGTGTTGGGACTCGTAGCCGCTGGCAACCACGGTATGCTTGGCCGTTATCGACATGCCACTGTCGGTGATCAGTTCGACCGACTCTGCGGTCGCCGTCATGGAAACCACCTCGGTGCGATCGAAAACGCGGGCGCCCTTTCGCCGCATCCTTTCAAGCAATCTTGACGCGAGCCGGTAGGGGTCAACCCGGGCGGCGACCGAACTGAGGATGGCGGCTGGCGCCTTCAGTCCGAACTCGTCCTTGAGCGCGGCGCGGGTCAGCCAGCGAACCGGAAAGCCGTATTGTTTCCGCCAGGCAAATTCGTCGGCAAGGCCTGAAAGGTCAGCGCAACTGCTGGCGTAGTAAAGGCTGTCGCTGGTCGCGAAATCCACATCCCCTACCTCATGCGCCAGCTCGCCGATCTCGCTGATCGCACGTAAGCTGGACTGGTAGGCCAGGAGCGCCGAGGCCTGGTCGTAGCGTTTAGCGAGGTCTGTGGCGTGGGTGTCGATTTCATACTGCAGCAGGGCAGTGCTCGCGGAGGTGCTGCCCCAGCAGACATCGCGCTGATCGACTACGACAACATCATGGCCATGACCTGCCAATTCATCGGCGATCAGCGCGCCGGTGATGCCAGCGCCCATCACCACCACATCGCAACTCAGGTCAGTATCCAGTTGCGGGAAGGCAAACATCAGTCCATTTTTCACGGCCCAGAACGGGTATCCGCTTTTCAGGTCCATCGATCACTCCTGACAGATCATGTGTGGCGTACGTGGCCGGCGGGGTCACCGTTGACGATGATCTCTGCCTCTCGCTCAAGCCGCTGACGGTCTTGAGTCAGCATGCCGTTGGCTTGTGCAAGCATCCGCACCATCTCCACCTGACACTCGACCTCGGTGACGACCGCGAATTCCTCACAGTTCTCGGCGGCCTCCCGCACCCGATGAAGCATATGCATCAAGTGTCGCGCCGCCTCCGGGTCTCGGGAAGCCTGCTCCCGAAGACGTTCCACGCACAGCTGCACGAGGTCGGCCGTGTCCCAGCCGACCTCGTCATAGACGCAACGACCTTCCGTATCCCGGTCGTGCCGACGTGGCAGCCCCCGATAGACGATTTCCTCGAGCACGGCTTCGAGGTGAACCATGACCTCGTGGGCAGTTGAGGTGTCCGCCCGCGCCTGCAAGGCGAATGTCCCTACATCCACCAGCTGGCTTACTGCAAAAACCAAGTCCATTTCGGGGCTGCGGGTACGGGCAAGGTTGAATGCTTTGGACACAGCGTCGGAGTCAGCTTCTTCTACCTCGATTCCAGTTGAGGAGACGAGCGCCACAGGGCGCCGGGGGGTGACAAATTCGCCAATCCGGCAACGTAAATGTACGGCCCCGCCAACCGGCAGTGCCTTGCGAATCCGGTCGATGTCGATACCGGTTATCCAGCCGGTTCCCGGGGCCAGTACGGTCCGCCGCGCAGACAGCGGTGGTGGTATATCGGCAAATTCAACCCGGGCTTTGGGATGGCGATCGAGCACCTCGAGGGCGTCTTCGGCAAGCCGGCTGATCAGTTCCGGCAGCGACAGGCTCCGCGTAGCGTGCTGGATCGCCAGCAGCACGCCCGCCATCGCGGCAAGCGCAATCATTACCACGAGCACCGTACTCACCAGGGGGGCTGCTGCCTGATCGTTCGTAGGCATCCTCAACAGAATGACCAGCACGGCCACGACACCCGCAGACATGGAGGCGAGCAACTTACGTTGGAAACTGTCGTCCAGGAAGATCAGCAACGTGCGGGGCGAGAAATGGGCGGCCATGAGACCAACCACTACTGTACGCATCCACAAGCCAAACACCGCAACCGTGATCAGACCACTGGTCACAGCGCCCAGCAGGACCCTTGCATCGGCAACGGTGCCGAGTTCCACAGGGGGAGGCCAAAGCCATTTAGTATCCACGGCCAAAGCGGCCACTCCCACGCAGAGGCCGGCGGTCATCGCTACGATCATCGACACCGTGATCTCGGCGAGGCGGAGAGATGTCCACCGGGGCTTGGGTCTGCCGCGGTTGATCTGCCCCATGCTGTTTCCTCCTGATGAATTATTTCTGGCGTGTGTGGCCCCCAGAGTCACCCGACGACCACAGCGTCGTCGGTGCGTTATCACACCGAGTGCACATGCTATGGAATGATTGAGGGAGTTCAGCGGGGTGCGAGCGTTCGCTATCGAACAGACACCTGTCGCCATCGGCACGAAAATCCCCCCATGGCTCGCGGTTTGAGCGGTATCTCAATTGTCCCCACTTCCCAACTCCCCGGAGAAGAATCATGGCTATGAACAAAAAAACGTCCCGGTCGTCGCCAGTGCCAAGCAAACGCGCGAAGTCGGGCGCGACCGCGCCAGAGAAGGCCAATGACGGCGTGCTCAGAACGAACGACATCGTCGCGAAGCAAGCTGGCGCGAGCGATGACTTCGTTGCCGCGAAGCCCCATAACAGCATCAAGGCACTCGAGCATGGGCACGACAACGCTATAGCACCACCGGCCGGGGAGACCGTGGAACCGGGCTCCAGCGAGTTGACCTCAAGTACCGCCACTGAAGCCACAGGCACGGCGAAAACCGGCAGCGCGGCAGAGCTCGGAACCAATGCCACCATCGAATCTCTCGACCGGGTCAGGGTTGACCCGAGTGGCCAACCGTTGACGACCAATCAGGGTGTCCCCATCGGCGACAATCAGAACACCCTGAAAGCAGGATTGCGGGGGCCATCATTACTCGAGGATTTCATTCTGCGGGAAAAGATCACTCACTTTGATCATGAGCGAATACCGGAGCGCATCGTCCACGCACGGGGCTCAGCGGCACACGGGTACTTCGAGGCCTACGACGCATTGACCAAGTTCACCTGTGCCGCGCCGTTCGCCGAGAAAGGCAAGAGGACGCCGGTGTTCGCGCGCTTTTCCACCGTGGCAGGCGAACGCGGTTCGAAAGACACCGCGCGAGACGCCAGGGGGTTTGCGGTCAAGTTCTATACCGACGAAGGCAACTGGGATCTGGTCGGCAATAACATACCGGTTTTCTTCATTCAGGACGCGATGAAGTTTCCCGATCTGGTCCACGCCCTCAAGCCGGAGCCCCATCACGGCATGCCTCAGGCGGCGTCTGCCCATGACACTTTCTGGGATTTCGTCTCGCTGATGCCTGAATCCACCCACATGCTGATGTGGGTGATGTCGGATCGCGGCATACCGCGCAGCTACCGGATGATGCAGGGTTTTGGCGTGCATACGTTCCGCCTGGTCAACGAACAGGGGCAATCCGTATTTTGTAAATTCCACTGGAAGCCGCTGCAGGGTACCCACTCACTGGTCTGGGACGAAGCGGTCAAGATATCGGGCGCAGACCCCGATTTTCATCGACGGGATTTGTGGGAGGCCATTGAGTCCGGCCAATTCCCGGAGTGGGAATTGGGGCTGCAGATATTTACTGAGGAGCAAGCGGAGGGCTTCAGCTTCGATGTGCTCGACTCAACCAAGATAATACCAGAGGAACTGGTACCGCTTACGCCAGTCGGGCGGATGGTTCTTAACCGCAATCCGGACAACTTTTTTGCGGAGACCGAGCAGGTCGCTTTCTGCACGGCCCATGTCGTCCCAGGGATCGACTTCTCCAATGATCCCTTACTGGCCGGCCGAATCCATTCCTATGCCGATACCCAGCTCACGCGACTCGGCGGCCCCAACTTTCACGAAATCCCCATCAATGCGCCTCTGGCCCAGGTACAGAACAACCAGCGCGATGGCTTGCACCGGCAGGCTGTGCACCGCGGGCGCGTTGCCTACGAGCCGAATTCATTGGCCGGTGGCTGCCCCTTCCAGGCGGGAACCGCGGGCTTTGTGTCCTTTCCCGACACGAGTGCGGAAGACAAAGTCCGTGGCAAGCCAGAGAAATTCGGCGAGCATTATGCCCAGGCCACCCTGTTCTTCGACAGCCAGACGGCTGTCGAGCAGGCGCATATCGTAGCCGGATTCACTTTCGAACTCAGCAAGGTCGGCGTGCCTGCCATTCGTGAGTGGATGGTGTCCTCGCTGGTGAATGTTTCCAAGGACCTGGCTGCCAAGGTTGCGGCGGGACTGGGTATGGAGGTGCCCGCGGCCATGCCGAAGGTCATGGATAATCCGCAGCCTCCGGAAGTCACTAACTCGCCCGCACTGTCGCTGACGGCGCTGCCAGGAGAAAGCGGCGTCCGCACCCGCCAGGTTGCGGTGTTGGTGGAGGAGGGCGTTCACCACGCCTCTCTAGCCAGCCTGCACAGCGCGCTGACCGATGGGGGGCTGTGGTTCATTTTGTAGGTCCACGGGTAGGCCTGTTTGCCGGCGAATCCGGTGAGAAGCTGGAGGCGGACAAATCGCTGGAGAATGCCCCGGGATTCCTGTTCGACGCTCTGGTGGTGCCCGATGGCAGTGCCGCGGCACAGGCGCTGGTCGATAACCCCGATACCATGGAGTTTGTCAAAGATCACTTCAAGCACTGCAAAACAATACTTGCTTTGGGTGCCGGGCGGAAGCTGTTGGAAAAAGCATGCATCGGAGCAGAGGCAGAGCAGGACCCAGGTATTCTGCTGGCGGACAGTGCCGATGCGGCCGCAATCGCGCCGGCCTTTATGGAGGCGATCGCGGCCCAACGACATCCATCCCGCGAGGGAGTGTAACCCTGCGCATTTTGGTGAAGGATTGAATTATGGCCCAATCAAAACGGCTTACGCTGGACAGGCTGCGCTTCGCTTTAAGTCGCATTAACGAGCGGTTGTGGGTCAAGCCGCTGGTTCTTTGCGTGCTCTCTATCGGTGGCACATTCATCGCCATGCTGGCCGACGATTTGGGGCTGTCCGATGTGGTGCCGGAGATCGCGATGGAATCCGTGGAGTCGCTACTGTCCATCATGGCTTCGAGCATGCTTGTGGTTGCGACTTTTGCGGTCGGTTCCATGGTTGCCGCCTATGCATCTGCCAGCGCCGGGGCCACCCCCCGGTCCATACCCCTGGTAATTGCAGATGACGTGACCCAGAACGCGTTGTCGGCGTTTATCGGCGCCTTCATCTTCAGCATTGTCTCGCTGATAACTGTCCAGAATGACTTGTATGATACGGCGGGCATGTTTGCGATCTTCGTACTTACCCTGCTGGTGTTTGCCATTGTCATCATTACATTCGTTCGCTGGGTGGACCGGATTGCCCGGCTGGGAAGGGTGGTGAATACCATTGAGAAAGCGGAAAAGGCAGCCGGCGACGCGCTGGACCGGCGCCGGCGTTTACCCACGCTCGGTGCTTTGAAAGCGTCGCCTCATCAGTCGGATGACCAAGGCATCCCGATCTGTTCGTCAACGGTTGGTTATATTCAGCGTATTGATCTGGAGACGTTACAGTCCAGCGCCGAGGCACTCGCCTGCCGCGTAGTCGTGCTCGCACTGCCTGGTAAATTTGTGAGCACAAGCCGCCCGCTGATTCGCATTGAGGGGTGCCGTGAGCAGTGCGAGGCATTCAACCGGGATGCTTTTACCAGCGCATTTTCCATCAGTTCAAGCCGTACCTTTGAGGATGACCCCCGCTTTGGGCTTCTTGCGTTATCCGAAATCGCCGACAAAGCGCTGTCGCCCGGCATCAATGATCCGGGAACCGCGATCAATGTGATCGGCACCATGGTACGACTGTTTACGCTGTGGCAATCCCCGCTTGAGGGCAGCTTAGAGCCGCCCAGCTATGACCGTGTATCGGTTCCGGAGCTGGTGGTAGACGACCTGTTCGATGACGCCTTTACGGCCATAGCCCGTGATGGAGCAGGTATGGTCGAAGTGTCCATTCGCCTGCAAAAAGCGCTTTGGGCGTTGGCGGAAACCGATGACGACGCGATGGTTGCCGCCGCCAGGAAACATTCACGAATGGCACTGGCCCGCTCGGAGCGGGCCATGTCACTTCCCGACGATATCGATGCAGTGCGCAGAGTTGCTGCGTTTTCCGCTTCCTGAAGTCAGGAAAAAGGTTCCTCTCATTGAGTAGGCCCGTCGTGAAAACACATCCGGTTCGAACCGGACTCTTTGGCCCTGTACATGGCTCGATCTGCTGCCTCCAGAAGCGCGAGAGGAGAAGATGCGTCCTGGGGGTAGAACGAGATCCCGATGCTCACGGAAATGTGGACAGGTTGTAGTGCGGTCTGGAAAGGCTTCGCAAGGGCATCAATAATACTCTGGGCCACAAGCTCGACATCCTTGCGCCGCCTGGCGGCGGTCAGAATGACGGTAAACTCGTCGCCCCCCTGGCGGGCAACCGTATCGTCTTCCCGCACACACTCAGCAAGGCGTTCTGCGACGTCGCACAGGACACGGTCGCCCGCTTCATGGCCGAGTGAATCGTTGACTTCCTTGAAACCATCAAGGTCCATGAACAGCAGCGCAAGCGGCAGGCTACTGCGGTTGGCATGTTTGAGCTCCTGTTCCAGGCGATCCAGAAACAGTCGTCGGTTCGGCAGCCCGGTCAGAGGGTCATGATGGGCGTTGTGCCATATTTTCTCCTCTGCGAGCGCCCGTTCGGTCACGTCCTGGATGATACATACGGTCGCTTCGGTGTTCTGGTGCTCGTCGAGAACGGGCGCAAGCAGATACTCGAATCTTTCACCCTGGCGGGAAGCAAAGGTGTGGACGAATTTGCCCCGGTAAGTGGAGTGATCGGCAATGACCTTTTCCTGATTGCGCTGGAAGTCCGAAGCAAATGAAAACCCGAGGTCAAAATTGGACTTTCCGATGATCGCATCGGGCGGCAGGGCAAAAAGATCGGCAGTGGCCCGGTTGGCATAGATAAAGCGGCCTTTGAGATCCAGCACATAGATCGGATCAGGGGATGCCACCAGTATGGCGCCGAACAGCCGCGTTTCCATCTCCTTGACCGCCGCATACTGCTCCAAGGATTCTGCGACGGCCTGGTCTACGGCTTCATGGAACCGGGTAAGGTCATCAAGCTGCTGCCCGGTAACTGTGGGATAGGTCTTAGTCCAGAGTGAGACCACGCTCGCCCGCAGGGCCCTGAACTCGGAAATGGTTTCCATGATACTGAAGCCACTGATCTGTCGATCACCTCCGTGCACTTCCGCCCAGGACTCTTGCCCATCCGACGGGCCACGACCCTGCGATTTAGCAGCCTGCTCGTGATCACTCTGTTGGGAGTTGAGGTCGTTGGCGATCTCCAGAAGCATTTCCCTGGCGTGGTCGCGAAGGCCGGCCTTGTCCATATGGCCGGCATGGAAGATTGTTTTGGCAAACTCTTCCCAATTCTTGAGAATCGGCTCTATTTCCGCCCGGATAAAATCGGCTAATCGCATATGTGTCGGCACTGTTTCGTATTCCATAGAACTTGCAAAGTCGTCTCCGGCCAGCCACTCAGTCCTGTCGAGTGGCTGGCCATGTGGGTCAGCGTGCGGTCATGCCCTGAATAAGCCTCACGATGGCGAGCAGTATCACGGCGCCGATCAGTGACACAACGAAACTCATGATGGTGATGCCCTCATTAATAGAGCCGGCGCCAAGCAGCGGCCCGATCAGCCAGCCGCCGATCAGTGCACCGACGATGCCGACCACCACGTTGAGGATGATGCCCTGCCGGCCGTTGGTGCCCATGATCATGCTTGCGATCCAGCCGACCACGCCGCCCATGATGAGCCATATGATGATGCCCATGATTCTTTCCTCCCTGTAGATTGACGCATCGCGCGCCATTGAATGTGGCAGAGGCCTTCGCCTCGCCACACTTATTTATTCCACCCTGAAGTTTGAGGGGGGATCTGGCTTTCAATCATCCAGCTGCTTATAACTCGGCGCAGCCTGCAGATCATCCCGGGTCATATCGATCTGGAGTTGTAACTCGTCCGAATCCCGAGACATCGTTACCTCATCCCAACCTATGGCCACATCTTTCTCCGCCATGCCAAGGAACCCGCCAACGCCAACGACAACAGCGACGACCTTGCCGTTCTTGTCGATGATCAGGTCAGTGACCGAACCCACGTTCTCGTCATCCGTGGTTTTGATCTCGGCACTGATGAGGTCGCTGGCCCGCGCGCCATCCGCAGGTACAGAGTCCAGATAGCCCTTGTTCTGCATATCGGACTGGTCCCGGGTTTTCTGGTCGGTTTGGGTAGTCCTGGCATTGGACTTCATGGAGTCCTGGTTGCCCTGTTGTTGCTGTTTAGCATCCTGACCCATGCTCTGCTCTCCCAGATCGTTATTCTCACTACCCGCTTGGGCGGCGAGCACGGCACCTGAACCCAGGGTGATGGCAGGTGTGACCAATGCATAAAATGCGAGTGAATGTAGCTTTTTCATAGAAATCTCCTTCGAGCTGGGTGTGCTAGTGGGACAACGTGTCCTGTCTAACCGCTTCATCAAAGCTGTTCTTCCCCGGCATCATTGCTGGGAAGAGGTCTGAATTGCCACGCAACATGCAATTCAGGATGAACTCCCAACATAAGCCCAGTCGATTTCTCAGTCGGTTCGCTATCGCACTAAGGCGGTTGCCGAAGGCAATATATAAGATGTACATAAATTAAGTTTTTGGACTCTGGCAAGGTGATGGTGCTGCCTGAAAACCGAAATTTTCCCGCGAACCGGCATACCCCGCTTGTACCAGCATGGCAGTCAGGCGAAAATCACGACCCGGAAATAACGGGCAGGAAATCATGACTGGTAATGCGATCGATGAGGCCTGGATGGGCCGGGCCCTGCAGCTGGCCGTGCAGGCGGCGGCTGTGGGAGAAGTTCCGGTCGGGGCGGTTGTGGTGCTTGACGGCAAGGAAATCGGCGCCGGCTTCAACGCGCCGATCAGTGGGTGCGATCCCACCGCCCACGCCGAAATCCGGGCGCTGCGGGATGCCGGCAGCCGGGTTGGTAATTACCGGTTGCCGGGTGCGACGCTTTACGTCACCCTTGAGCCTTGTACCATGTGCGTGGGCGCTATCGTGCACAGCCGCGTCAGCCGTCTCGTTTATGGTGCGGCCGAACCGAAAGCCGGTGCCGTGCAATCCGCCCGGCGGACACTGGAAGATGAGCATCTGAATTGGCGTGTTGAAGCCGTCGGCGGTGTTCTTGCCGACCAGTGCGGTGGTGTTGTCAGTGATTTTTTCGCCCGCCGGCGGTCAGACAGTCGTCGCCGGCGGCAATTGTTTTCAGGGAAGGAGTGAATACCGATCATGAAAGTACTGGTAACCGGCGGAGCCGGCTATATAGGCAGTCACGTAGTCAGGCAGTTGGGCCAGGCCGGGCACGACATCGTTGTTTTCGATAACCTCTCCACCGGTTATCGCTGGGCGGTCACCTGTGGCGAACTGGTGGTAGGCGATCTTGCCGATGAGACCGCCATTGCTGAACTCTTCAGCCAGCATCGCTTTGATGCCGTGTTGCATTTTGCCGCCAATATCGTCGTGCCGGAGTCGGTTGAAAATCCCCTCAAGTATTACAGCAACAATACCCGCAACACGCTGAACCTGCTGAAAGTAATTCAGCAACACCAGGTGCCTTACATGGTGTTCTCGTCCACCGCTGCGGTCTATGGCATGCCTGAAGAAACCGTGCTGACAGAAGATCTGCCCCTGGCTCCGATCAATCCCTATGGCGCATCCAAAATGATGAGCGAGCGGATGATCATGGACCTGGCGGCAGCATCGTCCCTGAATTACGTGATTCTGCGCTACTTTAACGTGGCCGGCGCTAATCCGGACGGGCTGCTGGGGCAGGCAACGCCCGAGGCTACCCATCTTATCAAGGTGGCCTGCGAGTGCGTGACCGGTAAGCGCGATGGCATGAGCGTATTCGGTACCGACTATGACACCCGTGACGGCACCTGTATCCGCGATTACATTCACGTGGAGGATCTGGCCAAGGCCCATGTGATGGCGCTTGATTACATGGCCGATGGTGGCGAGTCGCGGGTACTGAACTGTGGCTACGGGCGCGGATTTACCGTCCGTGAAGTCATCGACGTGGTCAAACGCAAGTCGGGCAATGACTTTCCGGTGCAGGAAACCCGCCGCCGCGCAGGGGACCCTGCCGCATTGATGGCGGATAATTCCCGAATCAAAAAGGTGCTTGGCTGGCAGCCGGATTACGACGATCTGGATACCATTGTCGGTACGGCACTGGCCTGGGAAAAAATCTGGCAGGGAAAGCAGGGCTGAAGCCAGCCTTCCTGGCGCTCAAAATACATTTCAGACATCAGGGTTCTAACGGATGAAAATTACGATTTTTGGTACCGGTTACGTGGGGCTTGTTACCGGAGCCTGCCTGGCCGATGTGGGCCACCATGTGCTGTGCATGGATGTGGATCAGGGCAAGATTGAAAAGCTCAAGAACGGTCAGATTCCCATTTACGAGCCGGGCCTCGAGTCCATCGTCAAACATACCGTCGAGGCAGGTCGACTGGCGTTTACCACGAACACGGAAGAAGCGGTGGCCCATGGAACCCTACAGTTTATCGCGGTGGGCACGCCACCGGACGAAGACGGGTCCGCTGACCTGCAGTATGTAACCGCCGTGGCCAAATCCATTGGCCAGTACATGGATGATTACAAGGTAGTGGTGGACAAGTCCACTGTGCCCGTTGGTACCGGCGACAAGGTCAGGGATGCGGTGCGTTCGCAGCTCGACAAGCGCGGACTGGAGCTGGAATTCGATGTGGTGTCCAATCCGGAGTTCCTCAAGGAAGGCGCTGCCATCAATGACTTCATGAAGCCGGACCGAATTATCGTGGGTACCGACAGTGAGAGAGCCATGGAGCTGCTCCACGAGGTCTATTATCCGTTTAACCGCAGTCACGACCGCATGATCTTCATGGATATCCGTTCGGCGGAGCTGACCAAGTACGCCGCCAACTCCATGCTGGCCACAAAGATCAGCTTCATGAACGAGATCGCCAACCTCGCGGAGCGATTGGGCGCGGATATCGAAAACGTTCGTCGCGGCATCGGCTCCGACCCCCGCATTGGTTACCACTTTATCTACCCCGGCTGCGGTTACGGCGGCTCCTGTTTCCCGAAAGACGTCCAGGCACTGGCACGCACAGCCAGGGACTGCGATTACGATTCCCGGCTGCTGAATGCGGTTGAGGCAGTGAACAATGCCCAGAAGCATGTCCTGTTCGACAAAATCAGTCACTATTTCAATGGCAACCTCAAAGGCAAGGTGGTTGCCATCTGGGGGTTGGCTTTCAAACCCAATACCGATGATATGCGGGAGGCGTCTGCCCGCACCCTGATGCAGGACCTCTGGAATGCCGGCGCCAGCGTCCAGGCCTTCGATCCCGAAGCCATGGAAGAGACCCAGCGCATCTTTGGCGACCAGCCCGGGTTGACCCTCTGTGGCACCAAGGAACAGGCGCTGAAAGGGGCCGACGTACTGGCAATCTGTACCGAATGGAAGGAGTTCCGTTCGCCGGACTTCGAATCAATCGCGGCGGCTCTCAAGGAGCCTGCTGTGTTTGATGGGCGCAATTTGTACGAGCCCGAGATGCTGGAGCGCTATGGCATGATCTATTACGCCATCGGCCGTGGCCGGAACCAGTTCCACGGAGGTTGATATGAGCGGGGCCGGGCAGTCGTTTGTGTTACATGAGCGCCTTGAGGCGGATACCGTCAGCCTGGGGCAAAGCGGGTTGTGCGAGATCCGTTTGATGAACGACAGCAGCTGGCCCTGGATTCTCCTGGTGCCCCGCGTTGTGGGCGTCAGGGAAATCTATCAGCTGACAGGCGAGCAGCAGCGGCAATTGCTGGCGGAGTCCTCCCGGTTAGGGGAGGGCATGATGGAGCTGTTTGGTGGTGACAAGCTGAATGTCGCCGCCCTGGGCAATATGGTGCCGCAACTCCACCTGCATCACATCGTACGTTTTCAGGACGATCCGGCCTGGCCGGGCCCGGTCTGGGGCAAGCTGCCGCCACGGGCATACACTGCCGATGAGCTGACGGCTATAACCAGCAGGCTGAAGCCGCTCATCAAGGTACTTGAGTCAGGGGTCTGAGAGCACCGGGTAGTCGTTGCTTATTTCTGGCGGGCCGCACGGGCCAGGGTCTGTGAGCCAAGCAGGATCATCCGTAGTTCCTTTTTCAGTTTTGCCTTCAGCTCCTCTTTTTCTTTCGACGTGGCGTCCAGCGCCTCCGCCCCCTGGTTGAACACCAATGTCACCATGGCCTCCGCTACAAGCCTGGCCTCGCACAGGGGTTTGCCCTGCTGTTCCGCGAACCGGTTCAGATCGTCTGCCAGTTCCGTTACGACATGATCGATTTCCGCCTTGATCGCGGTGCGAAACGGCTTCGATACACCGGTTTTTTCCCGCAGCATCAGCCGCAGAAGGTTTGTGTTGTTGTCCAGGTATTCAATGAATGTATCCACCGATGTGCTGATAGCGCTGCCATCCCGCGCAATCCGCTTGCGGGCCTGGCGCATGAGCTGGCGCAGGGCCACCCCGCCTTCATCCACCAGGGCCAGTCCCAGCTCGTCCAGTTCGGTGAAGTGCCGATAGAAGGAAGTGGGGGCAATACCGGCCTCCCGCGCTACTTCCCGCAGGCTCAGGCTGCCAAAGCCCCGGTCTTCGCTCAACTGCGCGAGGGCCGCATCCATCAGCGCGCGGCGAGTGCGGAGTTTCTGTTCGGCTCTGGCTGACAAGGGCGGCTCCATGGGCTGGTAAAGCCGCTTAGTGTAGCGGCCAAACGTTTTACCGTCATCCACAGTAACGGAAGCCTGATTTTCACCGTCATTGTGTTTATAATGAGCCGCTTTTGCAGTAGGGTCCGCCAAAACCATTTTTGCAAACTTTTACGCACACATCAGATACAACGGGAACCGGTATGCGCAGTCATTATTGCGGTGGAATCAACGAATCTCACATTGATCAGGAAGTCACACTTTGCGGTTGGGTCCACCGTCGCCGCGACCACGGTGGGGTTATCTTTCTGGACCTGCGTGACCGGGATGGCATTTCCCAGGTGGTGTTCGATCCGGATACTCCGGAGAGTTTCAGCCTGGCGGAAAAAGTCCGTAGTGAATTCGTCATCCAGGTGACCGGCCGTGTACGCCGCCGCCCCGCCGGAACCGAGAACGCCAACATGTCCACCGGCCAGGTGGAGTTGCTGGGCAAGCAGCTGAACATTCTCAACTCCGCAGCAACACCGCCGTTCCCGCTGGATGAACACGTGGATGTGGGTGAGGATGTTCGCCTCAAGTACCGTTTTGTGGATCTGCGCCGCCCGGAAATGCTGAACCGCCTGCGCTTTCGCTCAAGGGTTACCAGCTATATCCGCAACTTTCTGGACAGCAACGGCTTCATGGACGTGGAAACGCCGATCCTCACCCGCGCAACCCCGGAAGGCGCCCGCGACTACCTGGTTCCCAGCCGCACCCACGAAGGCTCTTTCTTTGCGCTGCCCCAGTCACCACAGCTGTTCAAGCAGCTGCTGATGGTGTCGGGCGTTGACCGTTATTACCAGATTGCCAAGTGTTTCCGCGACGAGGATCTGCGCGCCGATCGTCAGCCGGAATTTACCCAGGTGGATGTGGAAGCCTCGTTCATTGACGAGGAAACTCTGATGTCCCTGAACGAAAGCATGATTCGCTCCCTGTTCAAGGACGTGCTGGAGGTGGACCTGCCAAAATTCCCGCGTATGCCCTACTCCGAGGCAATGCAGCGTTATGGCAGTGACAAACCTGACCTGCGTATACCGCTGGAGCTGGTGGATGTAGGCGACCTCGTCGCCGGCGTGGATTTCAAGGTATTCGCTGGCCCAGCCAATGATCCCAAGGGCCGCGTGGCTGCTCTGCGTGTTCCCAGGGGCGGCGAGCTGACCCGCAAGCAGATCGACGACTACACCAAATACGTGAGCATATACGGCGCCAAGGGCCTGGCCTACATCAAGGTCAACGATCTGTCCAAGGGCGTTGAAGGCCTGCAGTCGCCAATCATCAAGTTCCTGGGTGACGATATTGCCCTGGCCGTGATCGAGCGCGCCGGTGCTGAAGATGGCGATATCGTTTTCTTTGGCGCGGACAAGACCAACGTCGTTAACGAAGCCCTGGGTGCGCTGCGCATCAAGGTCGGACACGATCTAAAGATGCTGACCTCAGAGTGGGCGCCACTGTGGGTTGTGGACTTCCCGATGTTCGAGGAAACCTCCGACGGTGGGCTGACTGCCATCCACCATCCGTTCACCGCACCCTCGTGTTCCGCTGCCGAACTTGAAGCATCACCGGCAACCGCCTTGTCCCGAGCCTATGACATGGTATTGAACGGCACCGAACTGGGTGGCGGCTCCATCCGTATCCACGACGAAAAAATGCAGGAGAGCGTGTTCCGCACCCTGGGTATCGGCGATGAGGAAGCCCGCGCCAAGTTCGGCTTCCTGCTCGATGCCCTCAAGTACGGCTGCCCTCCCCACGGTGGCCTCGCCTTTGGCCTGGACCGTCTGATCATGCTGATGACCGGCGCAAGCTCGATTCGGGATGTGATCGCCTTCCCGAAAACCCAAAGCGCCACCTGTCTGATGACCCAGGCGCCCGGGGAAGTGGATGACAAGCAGTTGCGTGAGCTTCATATCCGCCGCCGCAAGCCGGCAGCCAAGCCTGGCGCGGTTAACGAAGAAACCACGGGGAACGTGTAAAGCGGTTCAGGGCGCAACGTGGCTATCATCATGGGCGTCGATCCCGGGTCACGAATCACCGGTTATGGCATTATCCGTGCCGAAGGCCGGTTGATTGAGTACATTGACAGCGGTTGTATCCGGGTTGGCGAAAAACCCATGGCGGAACGCCTGCAGACTATCTTTCATAGTCTGGCAACGCTGATCGGCGAATACCGGCCCGGGGAGTTCGCCATCGAGCAGGTGTTCATGGCCCGCAACCCGGATTCCGCACTGAAGCTGGGGCAGGCCCGGGGCGCCGCCATTGTTGCGGCCGCCAACAGCGGGCTGGAGGTTCACGAATACTCCGCCCGCCAGGTCAAACAGTCGGTGGTAGGCAAGGGCGGCGCCGACAAGGCCCAGGTCCAGCATATGGTCCAGGTGTTGCTGGCGCTGTCCCGCAAACCCCAGGAGGATGCGGCCGACGCACTGGGTATCGCGCTCTGTCACGCCCACATGAGCCAGAGCATGGCGCGGCTGGCAACTGGGGGCGGCGGCAAAGTGCGTAACAACCGGGTCCGAAGGCAATAACAGGCTCATTGAAGTCGAGGGAGAAACCCGTTGATTGGTCGTATCCGAGGCATCCTGATCGAAAAATCCCCGGCCCAGGCACTGGTAGAGTGTGCCGGGTTAGGCTACGAAGTCGATATTCCCTACACCACCTTTTTCAACCTGCCTGAAACCGGCGACGAACTGGTCCTGCATACCCACTTTGTTGTTCGCGAAGACGCCCAGAGTCTTTATGGCTTTTCCTCCCGCCTGGACCGTGATCTGTTCCGGCTGCTTATCAGGGTGAACGGCGTCGGCCCGAAACTGGCCGCCGGCATCCTTTCCGGGCTTGATGCCAACCAGTTTATCCGCTGTGTTGAGGCCCGCGATGCCAGCGCCCTGGTCAAGCTCCCCGGCGTGGGCAAGAAAACGGCCGAGCGGCTGCTTATTGAAATGACGGATCGTATAGGGCAACTTGAGGGGCAGTTCGTGGCCGGGTCGCCGAGCGCGGCAGTCAGCGTCGGCGCGCCGCAGGCCGGGAGTGCAATGGCTCATCATCCTGAGGAAGAGGCGGAGGCCGCGCTGATTGCCCTTGGTTACAAACCCCAGGAAGCATCGAAGGCCATCAGCAAGGTTGCCGGGGAGGGATTGTCCAGTCAGGAACTCATCCGCCTGGCGCTGCGGAGCATGATTCCTGCCAACTGAAAGCGTGCCATTCCCGTCAGTCTGGCGCGTATTGTGTAGAGAGCGTAACGTGACAGCAAAAGAACGGTTTGTACAATTGGGGCTCCAAAAACCCGAGACGAGTGTGCAGGCATGTTGTTGAGTCCCTCTGAGCGGGTAGTTCAATGATTGAATCGGATCGCCTGATTACAGCCCAGGCCGGACAATACGAAGAAGTTCAGGACCGTGCTATCCGTCCTGGTGTACTGGCGGATTACGTTGGTCAGCCTGCCGTGCGCGAACAGATGGAAATCTTCATCGCTGCCGCAAGGGGGCGGCAGGAAGCGCTTGACCATGTGCTGATCTTTGGCCCGCCGGGTCTGGGCAAGACCACCCTTGCCAACATCATTGCCAATGAAATGGGCGTGTCCATCAAGACCACCTCCGGGCCGGTGCTGGAAAAGGCCGGTGACCTGGCTGCCATGCTCACCAATCTCGAAGCGGGCGATGTGCTCTTCATTGACGAGATTCACCGTCTCAGCGCCGCCGTGGAAGAAGTGCTGTATCCGGCCATGGAAGACTACCAGCTGGACATCATGATCGGAGAGGGCCCGGCTGCCCGTTCCATCAAGCTGGACCTGCCACCATTCACCCTGGTGGGGGCCACGACCCGTGCTGGTCTGCTGACTTCCCCGTTGCGGGATCGCTTTGGCATTGTCCAGCGCCTGGAGTTCTACAATACCAGGGACCTGACCGATATCATCCTGCGTTCGGCACGCCTGTCGTCTGTCACCATCGATAACACCGGCGCCTATGAAATTGCCCGCCGTTCCCGGGGCACTCCCCGTATTGCCAACCGCCTGCTGCGACGGGTGCGTGACTTTGCTGAGGTAAAAGCGGATGGTTGCATCAGTGAAACCATCGCTGACCAGGCCCTGAACATGCTGAAAGTGGATGCGCTCGGGTTTGACCACATGGACAGGCGATTGCTGTTGGCGATGATCGAAAAGTTCGATGGCGGGCCGGTGGGCGTGGAGAGCCTGGCCGCTGCGATCAGTGAAGAGCGAGGCACCATTGAAGACGTGTTGGAGCCGTTCCTGATCCAGCAGGGGTACATGGTGCGCACGCCTCGTGGCCGGATGGTGACCTCCAATGCTTACCAGCACTTTGGCGTGGTGCCGGCTGCACCGGAAGGGGAGGATCTGTTTGACTGAGCGCTACGAGCCATCGCTGGGCCTGTCGATTCGGGTTTATATTGAGGATACCGACGCCGGTGGCATCGTATATCATGCCACCTATCTCAATTACATGGAGCGGGCCCGAACCGAGTGGGTGCGCAGCCGGGGTGTCGGCTTGCGAGCGGGCCTGGCGGATAACGTCAGTTATGTGGTGCAGCGGCTGTCCATTCACTACGGCGTGCCGGCGAGGCTGGACGACGAGTTACGGGTAACCGCGGAACCGGTGACTTATGGCCGGGTCTGGATGGACTTCCGTCAGCAGGTGATACGCCTCCATGATGAGGCTGTGCTGGCGTCCGCAGATGTTCGCGTGGCCTGTGTTGCGCTGGACTCGGGCCGGCCACGGCGGTTACCCGAAAACATGCTGGCGTTGCTGGAAAGCGACCGGAAAACCAATTCACACGTGAAATAATCCAGGAGTAAAAGGTGGAGTCAGAACTTTCTGTTTGGTATCTCGTCGCCAATGCCGGCGTACTGGTCCAATTGGTCATGCTGCTGCTTGCGCTGGCTTCCATTGTTTCCTGGGCGCTCATCTTCCAGCGCCTGCAGGTGTTCCGCAAAGCGAAGCAGGCGCAGAATGCCTTTGAGGAACGGTTCTGGTCCGGCATGGATCTGGGGCAGCTGTATCGCGAAGTGAACAGCGATCCGACTCCCTTCTCCGGCATGGAGTCCCTGTTCCGTGCAGGCTTCAAGGAGTTTTCCCGCCTTCGCCAGCAAAGCCGGGATGCCGATGCCGTCATGGAGGGCACTCAGCGCGCCATGCGGGTGGCGTTTTCAAGGGAACAGGAGAGGCTGGAAATGCATTTGCCCTTCCTGGCAACGGTTGGCTCCACCAGCCCCTACATAGGCCTGTTCGGCACCGTATGGGGCATCATGAATTCATTCCGCGGGTTGGCCCAGGTGCAGCAGGCCACGCTGGCGACGGTGGCACCGGGTATCTCCGAAGCGCTAATTGCCACCGCGATGGGGCTGTTTGCGGCCATTCCGGCGGTTATCGCCTACAACCGCTTCTCATCAATCTCGGACGCCCTGCTGAAGAATTACGAAACCTTTGCCGAGGAGTTCTCCAGCATTCTTCATCGCCGGGTACACAACAGCGAGCAATCAACCACGTGAAGAGCGTCGTCAGTAACAGACAGACAATCGGGAGTGCAGGAATATGAAAGGCATGGGAATGATGCCGGCGAATCGCCGCAAACCGATGTCGGAAATCAACGTCGTACCCTATATCGACGTGATGCTGGTGTTGTTGATCATCTTCATGGTGACAGCGCCGATGTTGGTACAGGGTGTCAAGGTGGACCTGCCAGAGACCACTTCTGAGCCGATCCAGTCCGACAAGAACGTGGAATCCATTGTGGTTTCGGTGGACAGCAATGGCGCCTATTTCATGGATGTCGGAGACGAAAGCAGTGATCCCATGTCGCTGGGCGATATTCGCGAGCGCATAGCCAAGATCCTCTCCCAGCGCACAGACCGTGAGGTGTTGGTTCGGGGTGATGAGCATGTGGAATACGGTACGGTGGTTCGTCTGATGTCCCAGCTGCAAGCGGCAGGGGCCACCAACGTGGGACTTATTACCGAAGCAGCGACCAACGATGAGTGAGTTCAGGGCGGGCAGGTTTTTGTGAGAGGTCATGAGCGTGATGTTACGACGACAGGGCAGTTGCCCTGGAAGTCGCCTGTTGTAATATCGGTTCTTATGCACGGGCTTATTCTTGGGGTCGCGTTGGCGGGGTGGTCGTGGACATCACCCAGTGACGAGCCCCAGCCGCCAAGTATTTCTGCACGACTGGTTACCCAGAACGAGCCGGAGCCGAGCCCCGTCACAGAGCCGGTAGACCAGCCCGATCGGGACCAGGAGCGCCGGCAGGAGGAAGCGGAAAGGCAGCGGCAGCAGGAAGCGGAACGTCAGCGCGCTGAAGAGGAGCAGCAAGCCCGCGAAGAGGCGCGCCGCATCCAACAGGAAAAGGAACGCGAACAGGAACGTCAGCGTCAGCAAGAAGAGGCGGCGCGACAGGAGCGCGAGCAGCAGCGCAAGGAAGCAGAAGAGGCCGCCCGCCAGAAAGCCGAGGCCGAAGCCAAAGAGCGTGAGCGACAAAAGGCTGAAGAAGAGAAGCGTCGCCAGGAAGAAGCCGCCCGCAAGGCGGCCGAGGAAAAGCGCCGGGCCGAGGAGCAACGCAGGCAAGAGGAGGCAGAGCGCAAAGCCAGGGAAGAGCAGGAGCGTCTTGAAGCGGAGCGCAAGCGCCAGGAGCGGGAGCGCCGCCTGAAAGAACAGCAGCTGGAAGCCTTGGCGCAGGAGGCGCAGCAGGAACGCGCAGCCGAGGAAAGGCGGCGCCGCGAAGCGGCGGCAGCCCGGGCCCGGGAGATCCAGATGTTGTCGGAAAGCCAGAAATACCAGGCGCTGATCAGGGAGCGTTTGAGTCAGGCGTGGTATCCACCGTCATCGGCAACTGAGGAAATGACCGCCAGGCTGCAGATTACCCTGCTGCCCACGGGTGAACTTGCCTCGGTTACGCTTGTCTCCAGCAGTGGCAACACCGCGTTTGATAATTCGGCCCTGGGGGCCGTGAAATCGCTCAGTCGGTATCCGATTCCGGATGAACGTGACACATTTGAACGCTATTTCCGCCAGTTCACGATTGAGTTCAATCCCCGGCGGTTGAGATAAGCATGATGGGAGCACTGATGACACAGCGAACAAAGACAGGCACAAGACTCCCGGCAGTAGTCGCATGGCTGTTGATGATGGCGGTAATAATCGGCAGCAGCCCGGCCAGCGCTGAACTGCTGATACGGATTACCGAGGGGGCAGACTCCGCCATTCCCGTGGCCGTGGTTCCCTTTTCCGAATCCGGGAACATGCCATCGGGCGACAAGGTGAGCAGCATAGTACGGGACGATCTCACCATGAGTGGTGAGTTCCGGCCGCTGGCTCCGGAGAAAATGCTCAGTCTTCCGTCAGAGGGCGACGAGGTCTATTTTCGCGATTGGCGACTGCTGGGCCAGCGCTACGTTCTTGTGGGTCAGTTGACCCGCCAGGGTGACAGGGTTGAGGCCCGCTACGAATTGTTCGACGTGAACCGTGAGCAGCGGATTATGGGTGCAACGGCGTCTTCGTCGGTCAACAGCACCAGGAGCCTGGCCCACCACATAAGCGATAAGGTCTACGAAGCGATCACCGGTGTGCCCGGTGCGTTTTCCACCAAGCTGGCCTACGTCACGCTGCAGCGCTCCGCCGGTACGTCAATGTATCGCCTTCAGGTCAGTGACGTGGATGGCAAGCGGGCCCGGGTGAGACTGGAAAGTGACGAGCCTATCCTTTCGCCAACCTGGTCTCCGGATGGAAAGAAACTTGCCTATGTTTCGTTCGAAACCGGTAAGCCGGCGATTTATATCCATGAACTGGCAACCGGCGATCGCACACGCATCGCTGACTTTCCCGGCCTGAACTCGGCACCGGCTTTTTCAAAGGACGGCCGCTCATTGTTGATGACGTTGTCGAAGGACGGCAATGCTGAAATCTACAAGATGGACATCCAGAGCCGCTCCCTCAAGAGGCTGACAAATCACTGGTCCATCGATACGGAACCTGCCTGGGATCATACCGGTGAGGGATTCTTCTTCACCTCTGACCGTTCCGGTGGCCCCCAGATCTATCACAAGCCTACTGAGAATGCGGCCCCCCGACGGATTACCTTCGGCAGCCGCTATAACGCCAGACCGCGCCCCGGCAATGATGGAGAATACGTCTACTATGTGCATCAGCGGGGCAGCTCGTTCCACATAGCGCGGACCAACCTTGAGACCCAGGAAGAGACGATTCTTACCCGAACCGGGTCGGATGAATCGCCCAGTGTTTCGCCAAACGGCCGGATGCTGATCTATGCCACAAAGCAGGGTGGCGACAGTGTACTAACTGTAATTGCCGCGGACGGCGGCGCAGCCTATAGTTTGCCAGCCTCGGAGGGTGATGTGCGGGATCCGGCGTGGTCGCCGATCGTTCGGTAGACCGGAGCTCAGAACCCGAAAGATTCGTTCGTTTTCAAGTACAACAGACGCTTAAAAAAGGAAGAAAGTGATTATGAAAGTAACAGCTCATCACAAATTGTTTGCCATGGTGTTATCCCTCGGACTGATTGCCGGTTGTAGCAGTATCGGTGAGACTACCGAAGATGGCGCCTACGACTCTGATGTTTCTGCCGTTGACCAGGACGGTGGCAGCACCGTCTACGGCGGCGACGATGAAGGCGGTGTGTCCTCATCGGAGATGACCGAAGAGCAGCGCCGCGAAGCCGAGGCACGGGCAGAACGCGCCGAGCGTGAAGCCATGCGGGACATCACCACCTTCTATTTCGACTTCGATACCGCTGAAATCAAGTCTGAAGCTCGTGAAGTGCTGGTTGCCCATGCCCGCTATCTGCAGGCCAACCCCAACCAGGATGTACGCATTGAAGGCCATGCCGACGAGCGTGGTACCAAGGAGTACAACCTTGCCCTGGGTGAGCGTCGCGCCAATGCCATCGAACGCTTCCTGATCGTCAATGGTGCATCCCGTGGCCAGACGGAAACCATCAGCTATGGTGAAGAAAAGCCGGCTGTCATGGGTTCCAGTGAAAGTGCCTGGGCCCAGAACCGTCGCGTTGAACTTGTTTTCCAGTAACAGGCGAACCCCATGAGACATACACTCATGGCGACAGTGCTGCTCCCGCTGGCCTTAGGGCCGGTGGGTAGTGCCCTGGCGCAATCCGTTTCCCCGGTTTTCCAGAACAATTCCTCGGAAGCCGAGCGCAAGGCCGGTAACAGCCAGGCCAATGCCGAACTGTTTTACATGATCCAGCAATTGCAGGGCGAGGTGCGCCGGTTGCAGGGCGAGGTGGAGGAGCAGCGTTACCGGATTGACCGGCTGAGCGAGCAGGCACGGGACCGTTATATCGACCTTGACCAGCGGATCCTGAAACTCTCGGAAAGAGTGGCTGAGGCGCCGGCGAATGCTCCGGACGCGGCAAGCTCCAGTGCGGAAGATAGCGGTTCGGGTGTCAAAACCAGGATCTACCGTCAGCCCTCGGATGCTGAGCGGGCCGCCTACCAGGAAGTCCAGACGCTGATTCATCAGGATAAGAACTACGACCAGGCCATTAACGGGTTGTACGACTTTATCGATGAATACGAGGAAGGGGATCTCACCGTGAATGCCTATTACTGGCTGGGTGAGGTATACCTCGTTGAGGATCAGCTTGAGCAGGCCAGGCAGGCATTCACCATTGTTGCTACCCGCTATGAGGACCACCGCAAGGCCCCTGACGCCGTCTATAAGCTGGGTGTCACACTGGACCGCCTGGGTAACAAGGAGCAGGCCCGTTCGCGTATGGAAACTGTGATTGAGGACTACCCGGGTACCAGTGCTGCTGATCTGGCACAAAAGTATCTGGATTCCGGTAACAGCTGACCATGCCTGGCATGAAGAATGTTGAGAAACCTGGGAATTAGGGGTTGATCGGCGCTGAAAAATCATTACTATATGCGCCTCGTTTGGGTCGTTAGCTCAGTTGGTAGAGCAGTTGGCTTTTAACCAATTGGTCGAAGGTTCGAATCCTTCACGACCCACCAAATTGCGAATTAAGCGGTGGGGTATATCATCGTTTGGTTCCGGGCCCGGAAACGGGCTGGTAGTTACGGGTCGTTAGCTCAGTTGGTAGAGCAGTTGGCTTTTAACCAATTGGTCGAAGGTTCGAATCCTTCACGACCCACCAAATTGCGAATTAAGCGGTGGGGTATATCATCGTTTGGTTCCGGGCCCGGAAACGGGCTGGTAGTTACGGGTCGTTAGCTCAGTTGGTAGAGCAGTTGGCTTTTAACCAATTGGTCGAAGGTTCGAATCCTTCACGACCCACCAACAAGACAGAAAGCAACGTGTTTTCTGTGTAAAAAGAGCCCTCGGCTTAAAAAAGAGCCTTCGGGCTCTTTTTTTTTGCCCATACGGTCATACATCTGTTGTAAGGGAGCGTATCCGACTCTGAAGGCTCGAAGTTCAGCAGAGAGCCCGCCCGGTGAAAGTCGTGGTCAAAGTGATATACTCAGCAGGTTCACGCAACACAGAGATGTATTAATGACAGTAGGCGAAAACCGTATTCTGGTTCAGGAACACCTGGCCCACATGGCCGAGCCCAAGAGTCTCAGCGAGGATGAAAAAGCCGAGCTTGAATCCCGTATCCGTGCCGCGCTGAAAGCGCAGGATGCTGTGCTGGTAGCCCATTATTACACGGACCCGGATATTCAGCGCCTGGCCGAGGAAACCGGTGGCTGCGTGGCGGATTCCCTTGAAATGGCGCGCTTCGGCAATCAGCACAAGGCATCGACGGTTGTGGTTGCCGGCGTTCGCTTCATGGGCGAGACGGCGAAAATTCTAAATCCCGAGAAACGGGTGCTGATGCCAACCCTGGAAGCGACCTGTTCCCTGGATATCGGCTGCCCGGCAGACGAGTTTGCGGATTTCTGTGACCAGCACCCGGACAGGACCGTTGTGGTCTACGCCAACACCTCCGCGGCGGTGAAGGCGAGAGCCGACTGGGTGGTAACCTCCAGTTGCGCCCAGGCCATCGTGGAGTCACTGGATGCCCGCGGTGAGAAGATTCTGTGGGCACCGGACAAGCACCTTGGGCATTATGTGCAGAAGAAGACCGGGGCGGACGTTCTGTTGTGGGATGGGTCCTGCATCGTGCACGAGGAATTCAAGCACCGCGGGCTAGAGGACCTCAAAGCCGTGTATCCGGATGCTGCGGTGCTGGTCCATCCGGAATCACCGGACGCCGTGGTGGAAATGGCCGATGTGGTGGGTTCCACCTCGCAACTCATCCACGCCGTGCAGACGCTGCCGAACGAGCAGTTCATTGTGGCCACTGATAACGGTATTTTTTACAAGATGCAGCAGTTGGCCCCCAACAAGACCCTCATTGAAGCCCCTACGGCCGGCAACGGCGCCACCTGTCGCAGCTGCGCCCATTGTCCGTGGATGGCCATGAACGGCCTGGAAAACCTGCTGTCTGTGATCGAGAACGGCGACCAGGAAGTCCATGTGGACCCAGAAGTGCGGGAAAAAGCGCTCAGGCCCCTTCAGCGGATGCTGGATTTCACCGCAAACATGAACCTGAAGGCCGCCGGCAACGCCTGAGATCAGCTACGCTGCTGGTTAAGCCTGGCCGAAACCTGGGACAGTCGTTCGGTGACGGCCTGTCTCAGTGGGGCGCCGGCCGGAAGTCGTTCCTGGGCCTGGCGCAGCTGGCGCTCGGCCGATTCCAGGTCGCCCATCAGAATGTCGTGTTCGGCGCGGGCCCGGTGAACCCCCACAATATTGCGTGCCATACCCTCGGCTTCCGCGAGCCGGAGCCACAGGTGCTCCTTTTGCGGTAGCTCCCGCGTCAGCCGGTGCAGGTATTCCGCTGCCTGTTCGCCTTTACCGTCTTCGATTTCCACCCGCGCCAGCGTATCGGTAATCGGGTAGTTTCCCGGATTTCGCTCCAGCGCTTCCTGCAACAGGTTGCGGGCCTCATCCAGGCGTTCCTGTTCAACCAGGACTTCGGCAAGCGTGACCTGGTAGGTGATTCGATTCGGCGTGCCCTGGAGTAGTTGTTCCAACTGGGCAATTGCCTCGTCATAGTTGCCGGCACGAAGCAGAGCCACCGCAAAGCCATAGCGCACGGCATCGGGTTTTTCGGTATCCGGACGTTCCAGGTAGCTGCGGAAGGTTTCCACGGCAACCTCCGGTGACTTGGCGTAACGCACCTGCAGTCGGGACCGGACCAGGTGGTATTCCTGGGCATCAGCCACATCCCGGCGCGGGTATTGTTCTGCGCGGTTACGGGTATCAGAAACGCGGCTCTGGGTGAGCGGGTGCGTGGAGAGATACTCCGGAACCCGGTTTCCCTGGAGCCGGTTCTGGCGCATCATGATTTCAAACATCTCAGGCATGCCTCTCGGGTCCATGCCTGAATTTGCCAGTATCTCCATGCCGACGCGGTCGGCTTCCTGCTCGTTGGCGCGGCTATAGGCCAACATGTTCTGTATGGCCAGCGCCTGGGTGCCGGCAATGGCGGCAATTCCGATGTCGGACTGGGTTACCGCCGACAGCACGATGCCCGCGATCATGCCGGCAATCGTAAGAGGTGCGCTGGTTTCCTGTTGCTCAAGCCGCCGGGCAAAATGACGCTGGCTAAGGTGTGCCAGTTCGTGGGCCAGTACGGACGCGAACTGCTGCTCGCTGCTGGCGTTGAGGAACAGCCCGCCGTTGACGCCGACAATATTGCCGGGGACGGCAAAGGCATTGAGATCCGGGCTGTCGATAATGGCCAGGGTCAGGTCAGTGCTGGCAAGGGGGGCTGAGGGCACAAGGCTGTAAATAACCGAGCTGAGGTAATCGTAAACCAGCGGGTCGGTGATCTGCGGTGCCGACCGGCGGATCGACATCATCACCTGGCGGCCGATGTCGGCCTCCTGCTGGCCCGAAATCAAGCCGCCTCCGGCCCCGCCAATGGAGGGCAGGCTGCTGTCGGGGGATTGCGCCAGCGTGTTGCTGGCAAACACTGTCATCATCAGCAAAAATGCGAATGCCAGCGCTGCTGTCCAGGATGCCGGGTTGCGTTCTGTCGGGCTCATGGATGGGCCGTGTTCCTTTTCATATGATTTGCTCAGACAGCATTGTGCCACTGAAAGTTCGTCATTGTGTGGTCTGGTACGATTGTGATGCATTAAAGTAGCACTGTCGGCATAATGCCGGCTCTTCTTTTGACCTGACGGGTACCTGGTTGTCATGGCTGACCGAACACTGGATGCATCGGGGCTCCGCTGTCCCATGCCGTTATTGAAAACCAAGCTTGAGCTGAACAGTATGGCCCCCGGTCAGGAACTGGAAGTGATTGCAACCGATGCGGGGTCGGCACGGGATATCCCGGCGTTTCTGAGGTTGTCCTCTCATGAGCTGGTCAGTTCATCCGAACAGGGTGGCTGCTTCACCTTTGTGATAAAGTGCGGCGGCTAAACCTGCTGTGGTGATCGTCCGGAGTCGTACATGATCAGAATTTTACGTGGTCTGGCCCACAAATACTTTTCCGATGAAGAGGCCGTCATTCTTTTCCTGCTGATACTGGCAGGCATTGTCTTCGTGATTCTTTTTGGCGCTATGCTGGCCCCCGCCATCGCAGCGGCCATTGTTGCGTTTATCCTGCAGGGGCTGGTCACCAAGCTCAACCAGTTGGGCGTGCCCGAGATTGTCTCCATTGTCGGTGTATTCGTGATTTTTCTGGGTGTACTGATTGGCTTTCTGTTCGGCCTGCTACCGCTTATCTGGACCCAGGTTACCTCTCTTGCCGGTGAAGCTCCCCGTATTTTCCGGGAAATGCAGTCCTATCTGGAGGTGTTGCCCCAGCAATATCCTACGCTGATCTCCATGGAGGGGGTCAATACCATCTATAACCAGGTGACTACCGAAGCCGGCCGTATGACCCAGTGGCTGGTGTCGTTTTCACTGGCAAGCATTCCGGACCTGGTGGCACTTTTAATCTATATGGTGCTGTTGCCGATATTGGTGTTCTTTTTCCTCAAGGATCGCCGTTTCCTGCTGAACTCGCTCTCCCGCATGCTGCCGTCCCAGCGACCGATGATGGTCCGGATATGGCATGAAGTGAATCTGCAGTGCGCTAACTATGTGCGAGGCAAGGCGGTGGAGATACTCATCGTCGGCGGCGTCACCTATCTCTCCTTCAAGCTGCTTGGAATGCCCTACGCGGCCCTGTTGTCGCTGATGGTCGGCTTGAGTGTGGTCATTCCATACATCGGTGCCGCCGTGGTGACCATCCCGGTGGCCATCATTGCCCTGTTTGCGTTTGGCTGGGGCAGTGAGTTTATCTGGGTTATGGTGGTCTACGGCGTCATCCAGGCGCTGGACGGTAATGTTCTGGTACCTTTATTGTTCTCGGAAGTGAACAACCTTCATCCGGTGGCCATTATCGTCGCAGTCCTGTTTTTCGGTGGTATCTGGGGTCTGTGGGGTGTTTTCTTCGCCATTCCCCTGGCTACAATGCTCAAGGCAATATTCTCGGCCTGGCCGGTGAAGGATCAGCAGCAGACACCGACGTGACAACTCCTTTAATTCCCTTGTGTCAGTTGGTGCCCAACATTACCATAACGTTTTTATTCGTACGGAGCTTTTATGATTACGGGTAGCCTTGTCGCACTGGTCACGCCTATGCATACCGATGGCAGCATCCATTGGGAGCACCTTGATAAACTGGTGGACTTTCATCTCGACAACGGGACAAATGGCATTGTGGCCGTTGGTACGACGGGCGAATCCGCAACGCTGGACCCGACAGAACATATGCGGGTCATCGGCCATATCATCAAACGCGTTGACGGCCGTATCCCGGTTATCGCCGGCACCGGTGGCAACAGTACCCGTGAAGCCATAGAGCTGACCGAAGAAGCTCACAAGCTGGGGGCGGATGCCTGCCTGCTCGTGGTACCGTATTACAACAAGCCGACACAGGAAGGCCTGTACCGCCACTTCAAGACCATTGCCGAAGCCGTTCCGGTGAACCAGATTCTGTACAACGTGCCAGGCCGTACCGCCTGCGACATGCTGAATGAAACCGTCGAGCGCCTGGCAGACATCCCCAACATCATCGGCATCAAGGACGCCACCGGCAACATCCCCCGTGGCGCCGAGCTGATAGAAGCCGTCAAGGGTCGGCTGGTGGTCTATTCCGGTGATGACGCAACCGCAGCCGGGCTGATGCTGGCTGGAGGCAAGGGTAATGTATCGGTCACTGCGAACGTCGCACCGGGCGCGATGGCAGCACTGTGTAAAGCCGCTATTGCAGGTGATCAGGAAGAAACCGACAGGCTCAATGAATTGTTGATGCCGTTGAACCGCAAGCTCTTCCTCGAGGCCAACCCCATTCCCGTAAAATGGGCCCTGTATCGCATGGGCATGATTGGAGAGGGCATTCGCCTGCCGCTTACCCCGTTGAGCGACAAGTTCCACGACGAAGTGGAAGAGGCACTGAAAGCTTCTGGTGTACTCTGAGTCAGGCCGTATCATCTATTGTAACTGGAGTCGCCTGATGGCGTTTACGTTCAGGACTGAAAACACAAGACCCGTACACTTCATCAGGCCCCTTTCGGGCCTGATGCTTGTTTTGGCCATCAGCGGCTGTAGCTTTATCGACGACCGCTCCGAGCGCTATGTTGATGCGCCGGAGGGCGAGCCGCTGACCCTGCCGGAAACAGCGGACGAGGGTAAGTTCGCCCCGGTGATGCCGATCCGTGAAATAAGCGCGGCGGATTCCGGTCGCATGTACCCCGAGAGCATTCCCAATCCGCCCGATATGACCTCGGATATACTTGATGAAAACTACGTTATCGAGGAGCTGGGTGGCCAGGTGTGGCTGCTTGTGAATGATGTACCGGGCCGGCTCTGGCCCGCGGTCACCGCCTATATGAACGAAAACGGCCTCGGAGTGGCCTACGACAGTCCCCAGCTCGGATTGCTCCAGAGTGAGCTGGCGAACTTCAGTAAACAGGCGAGGGAACTGCTGGATCTGCCGGACAATCCCGTTGGCGAGGAGGCCAAGATCGTTGTGCAGGCACGGATTGCCCCGGGTGTTCGGCGAAAGACCAGCGAGATCCAGTTTCGCGCTTTTGAGGTAGAAGATGACCCGGACCAGTTGCTGCCATGGCGGGGGCGGGACGAGCGCACCCGGGAGCAGCTGGAAACCAGCAAACGCTTGCTGAATGACCTGGCCGAACAGCTGCGCAATCGTGAAGACAGCAAATCCTATTCCCGCGCCGCGCTGGGTATGGTCAGCGAACCGCTGGTCCGCCTTGTTTCAGACAACCAGACGCCACAGCGGATTGTAATGGACCTCGATTACGGCCGCGCCTGGTCAGAGGTGCGCCGTTCACTGGATGAAGCCGGCATCCCGGTGGTGGACCTGAACCGTGACGAGGGCTATTTCTTCGTTGATTTCCGCCCCGAATCAGAGCGTGAATCCGGTTGGTTCAGCTGGTTCTCCGACGATCTGGAGCCTGAACACACCTTTGATGTGCGGCTTGACGAGAGCGGCGGAGAAATCGTGGTAACAGTTGCCCGTGCCGAGGACTATTCTGACGATGACCGCTCAGCAGAGCTGCTTACAGAGCTGTTTGAATACCTTTACTAATGTGATCAGTGCCTGCCTTGTGCGGGCACTGCCGGAGACCCCAGATGGAAAAGCGTGAAGAACTTTACGCAGGCAAGGCCAAGTCTGTTTATCGTACCGACGATCCTGATCGTTTTGTGATGGTATTCCGTGACGATACGTCCGCGTTCGACGGCGAGAAAAAAGAACAGCTGAACCGCAAGGGCATGGTCAACAACCGCTTCAATGCCTTTATCATGGAGAAGCTGGAAGCCGCTGGTATCTCGACGCACTTCGAAGGTTTGCTGTCGGGCACGGAGTCCCTGGTCAAGAAGCTGGACATGATTCCGGTTGAGTGTGTGGTTCGCAATATTTCTGCCGGCAGCCTGTGTCGTCGGTTGGGGGTCGAAGAGGGCCTGGAACTGAATCCACCGACCTTCGAGCTGTTTCTCAAGAACGACGCCATGCACGACCCCATGGTCAATGATTCTCTGGCGGTCAGTTTTGGCTGGGCGAAAGCCGAAGAGCTCAGCACAATGAAAGAGCTGACCTACCGGGTAAATGATGTCCTCAAGGCGTTGTTTGATGAAGCCGGCATGCTGCTTGTGGACTACAAACTGGAATTCGGCCGGGCGGGCGGTGAAATTGTTCTGGGTGATGAGTTTAGCCCCGATGGTTGCCGTATCTGGGACAAGGAAACCCGGAAAAAGATGGACAAGGACCGTTTTCGGCAGGGGCTCGGCGATGTTATCGAAACCTACGAAGAGGTTGGTCGTCGCCTGGGTATCCGGTTCGACTGATCAGACACAGACAACAAACACAAAGCAGGTGCTTCATGCGTAAACTGATTCTCGCCCTCGGCGGCTCACTGGTTATTGTCGCCCCCTTCGCCTCTGCCGATATTCTCGGTGTCGGAGCCAACGTCAGCTACTGGGATTCCGACCTGTCCGGGGAAGCGGGCAAAAACAATGACTTCGTCGACGTTGAAAACGATCTCGATCTGGACAGCGATACCAACGCCAACCTGAGCGCCTATTTCGAGCACCCGGTGCCGCTACTGCCCAATGTTCGCCTGAATTACACTCGTATCGAACAGAGTGGGCGTGGGGAACTGTCCACCGAATTTGATGTGGTTAATGGTCCGGTGGATTCCGATCTCGACCTCGACCAGTTTGATGTCACACTTTACTACGAGGTGCTGGATAACTGGGTTAATCTTGACCTTGGCCTGACGGCGCGGAATCTGGATGGCGAACTTACCGTTCAAGAAACGGCGGTTGGTGGTCAGATATCCAGGACTGAAGTCAGTGGCGTCGTCCCCATGGGGTATCTGGCAGCCCGTTTTGACCTGCCGTTCTCTGGCGTATCGGTTGGTGGTGAGGCCAACGTGATCAGCTTTGACGGAGACTCGGTCTATGACTATAACGCCTATGGCCAGTACCAACTTTCATTGTTGCAGCTTCGCGCCGGCTATCGTCAGATGAACGTCGATTATGAAGACGGCGACGACCGTCTGGACATTGAGCTGGGTGGCCCCTTCGTGAGTGCCGGGCTGACCTTCTGAAGGAACAGGGAGACAGGACTTTGAAGATTCTGGTTACGGGTACGGCGGGCTTTATCGGCTCCCATCTGGCGCACCGATTGCTTGATCGTGGTGATGAAGTGATCGGCGTGGATAACGTCAACGATTACTACGACCCCACCCTGAAAGAGGCACGGCTAGAACGGCTGACCTGTAAGCCGGGATTTACCGAAGTCCGTAAGGATGTGGCCGACAGGCCCCTTATGGAAGCCCTGTTCCGCGAGCACAAGCCGGAACGGGTGGTTCACCTGGCAGCCCAGGCAGGGGTGCGGTACTCCCTGGAAAATCCCCATGCCTATATCGACGCCAACCTGGTGGGCTTCACCAACATCCTGGAAGGTTGTCGCCACAACGGCGTAAAGCACCTGGTATACGCTTCCAGCAGTTCTGTTTACGGCGCCAATGAAACCATGCCGTTCTCGATCCACGACAACGTGGACCATCCCCTGAGCCTGTACGCGGCCTCCAAGAAAGCCAACGAGCTGATGGCCCACACCTACAGCCACCTGTACAACATGCCCACCACCGGCCTGCGGTTCTTTACCGTCTACGGCCCCTGGGGCCGGCCAGACATGGCCCTGTTCATCTTTACCAGAAAGATCCTCGCGGGTGAGCCCATTGACGTGTTCAACCACGGCAACCACCGCCGGGACTTCACCTACATCGACGATATCGTCGAAGGGGTTGTGCGAACCCTGGACAAGGTTGCCACAGCCAATCCCCAATGGAGCGGAGAAAAACCCGACCCCGGCACGAGCAAGGCGCCTTATCGCCTGTACAACATTGGCAGCAACAACCCGGTGGAGCTGTCCCGCTTCATTGAAATCATCGAGGAGCGTGTTGGCAAGAAGGCGCAGAAAAACCTGCTGCCCCTTCAGCCCGGTGATGTGCCGGCCACCTACGCCAACGTGGATGATCTGATCACCGATGTTGGCTATAAGCCGTCTACCAACGTGGAAGAGGGCATTGCCAATTTCGTGGACTGGTATCGGGACTTCTACAAGGTCTAATCAAATATTTGTACAGGAAAAAGCCGCTGCGGGTCTCCTTCAGCGGCTTTTTTGTGGATTTTAAGCCTGCGGGGACACAGTTGCCGAGATTACGGGTTGGGTGATACGGTAATCGTTTGCCAACTCAGGGAGAAACTATGGAGACCCAATCGTTCGGAAACACTGATATTCAGGTAACACCGGTTGGCCTTGGCACCTGGGCCATCGGTGGCTGGATGTGGGGCGGCACAGACGAAGCCCAGTCCATCGATACCATTCACAGGGCAGTCGACAAGGGTATCGGCCTGGTCGATACCGCTCCGGTCTACGGTTTCGGTCGCTCTGAGGAGATTGTAGGTAAGGCACTGGCAGGTGGTCGCCGCGATCAGGTAGCTCTGGCCACGAAGGTTGCTCTGAACTGGAATGACGACCACGACAAGGTATGGCGTGACGCGACCGGCGCTCGCATTGAGCGGGAGGTCGAGGATTCCCTGAAACGCCTGCAGACGGACCGTATCGACATCTATCAGGTGCATTGGCCCGATCCCAAGACGCCTATGGAGGAGACTGCACGGGCCCTTGAGAATCTCTATCAGGCAGGAAAGATCCGCGCGATTGGTGTCAGCAACTTTACGCCAGATCAGATGGAAGAATTCCGCAAGATCGTACCTCTGCATAGCCTGCAGCCTCCCTATAACCTTTTTGAGCGGGATATCGAGGAGGAGATCCTTCCGTACTGCCGCGAACATGGCATCGCGACCATTACCTATGGGGGGCTGTGCCGCGGTTTGCTGACCGGGAAAATGCGTGAAGATACCGAGTTTACCGGTGACGATCTGCGTAAAAATGACCCCAAGTTCCAGGGCAAACGCTACAGCCAATACCTGAATGCGGTGGCTGAACTCGACGCGTTTGCGAAAGAGCGCTATCAGAAGAATGTGCTGGCACTGGCACTTCGCTGGCTGGTAGATCAGCCGGATGTAACAACAGCTCTGTGGGGCGCGCGGCGGCCAGAGCAACTCGATCCGGTGGACGACATCGAGGGCTGGTCACTGGATAAGGAAGCGTTTGACACGATCAACCAGATCCTGGACAAGTGTATTGATGATCCGGTCGGGCCCGAGTTCATGGCACCGCCGACTCGGTAACAGAAATGCCCTGAGCTACTCGGGAGACCAGCTATAAAAAAAGCCACTTGGCTGACGAGCTAAGTGGCTTTTTCGAATGCAATTTGTGTTTGCAGATTGGTAGGACCAGGCAGATTTGAAATGCCGACCTCTGGTAAGCGGCCATCCCGAGACGTCCTGCCACCCCACTGAATTTCGTCCTACAGTAGCCTCTCACTTTTCAATAAGAGGCTACTCCCATGAGAAAGCACCGAACTCCGGAACAGTGGCAGTCTCTGGTCGATCATCAGATAACGCCCCACATGAACTCGTCTTCCAGTATTTCCAGATACTGGTCGTCATCCAGAGTGCCGTGCACTCCTTCAAAGATATCGGTTCCCACATCGAATAGCCCCAGACAGGTCTCATCGATTTTATGGCGAGAACGGTACAGTATTCCGGCAAGTTTCAGGTCCACCGCATGCGAGGCCCAAGCCGGCGAAAATTTGTAAGGCGGCGATAAAGACTCATCATAATCGCCGAGGATGGTGGCATCGAGCCGGTAGCGCCCAAGATGGGCAACGGTGAGATCCAGAACGGTGACAGGATTGCGCAGGACCAATTCAAACATGCCGAGTTTTTTCAGTTCGGCTAATGATGAAAACATTTCCGATTCATCAAGGCGCGCCACATTTCGGCAAACCGATTCCGCCAAAGCACCTACGGGTGACCCCGCCATGTAACAAACCCCTGGGCTTCCACCGAGGGGTGTCCAACGATTCTGGGGGCTTGCAGAGAAATAAATAGCTGAGTTGTATTGCATGCCGTTTACCCGATAAAAACAGGTGTTCGACTCAATAGTAGTAACAGGTAATGATTCAAGCGTATCCGTGTCTTCTGGAAACCGAGCCATCCTATGCCCTCTGCTGCATGTATACCTGGGCAAGTTCCAGAACCCGATCTACCTCACCACGCTGAATCAGGGTGAGCGGGGTGTCGTCACTGGACGCAGGCTCGTGTCGCACCAACAAAAAACGAGTCAGCTCTTCTGGCTCCCATGACTCGGTTTCAGTGAGCAGCTTCGAGAGACCAGGCAGCAGTCGAGCATTTCCTTCATCGAACTGGAACCGGGGGAAGCTTAAGTCGCCGGAAGCTGTTCGTCGCGCAATCAGGCTCCCCCTCTGAGCTCGCTTCCGGACGGCTTCTTCACTGACTCCTAAAAATTCAGAAACCCACCGAGAAGATACCAATCCGCCAGCATTTTCGATCAATTTCTGGAATCGCTCGGCACCCCTGAGCGTCATGCGTTCCATCCTGTCAATTGGGGTGTCTTCAAGGGATGCCCGCGCAAGCCCAACGAGAAGTCGTGGATCAGATGAGCGCAACAGGCGGTCCACAGAATCAGGCGGCAAATGGCCCACCTCTCGGGATATGGCCTCAACCCCCCTCAAAACAAGCTCCGCCCGAGCACGAAAAGCTTTGACTCCCTTGGCTCTGGCTCTCTTGGCTTTGGCTCCGCGCCTTACCTCTTCGCCAGTAGTGAGAATCTTGCCATCGGGATTGCGCACCTTGAGCGTTTCACCGACCTTCAAGGCATCAACCTCTTCCGGATAGTACAGCCGAAGAACAGCTTCAACCTGTTTCAACGCCCGATCAAAGTCTTCCTGAAATTCGGGATCGCGTTGATCCACTCGCTTGTCAGGCTGGTTCATCTCTTCAATCATAGCTACATTGTCCAGTGTGTCTTATAAATTGAGTATAGGATGCGCTGGACATTATTGCAAAATAATCAACCGGAATTTTCCTGTTCACACCAAGGTACAGTTCAGCAGTTAAATGTTGGGGATGAGGGTCAATTAACAGGCATCATGTCGCTGTCCAAGGTATGTGGGCTTTTCTCTGTGACGACACGTGTATGGCCGGGAGGGAGGGACTTAAACCTGCAACACTCTGCATATCATCCGGATAGTCGACACACTACCGAATATTGAAAACAAAACGGACCAGTGAATAAGTAAATCGTTTTTTGGGGAAATATTGCGAAATTATTGCGGGAGGTTTTTTCGATGCTTGTAAGTTGCTAAAAAATGGTAGGACCAGGCAGATTTGAACTGCCGACCTCTGCCATGTCAAGGCAGCGCTCTAACCAACTGAGCTATGGTCCTGTGTTCTGCAACGGGGACGAAATATACTGATTCCGAAGGTTATGGTCAACCTCTTTCAGGCGGTTTTCTGCTTTCTTGCCCAGCCTTTTACGGCCTTGCTGATGACGCCCCAGCGGTTGATCAACAAAGCCAGGAATATCAACGCGCAGCCCGCCAGTTGGGTAACAGACATGGACTCGCTGAACCAGCCGGCGGCAAACAGCGCTACCCATACCGGTTCCAGCACCAGAATGACCACGCCGTGGCTGTGGGCAGACAGGCTCTGGGCGTAGGTCTGCAGCAGGAAACGGCCGGCGGTTCCCACGACGGCGCTGGCAATCACCCATAGCGCGAGCATGCCGGAGAAGTTCTCCAGGGTGGGCTCCCAGGGTTCCAGCACGGTGGACTCCACCAGTGTGACAAGGCCCACGGTAAGCAGGGCGATGGCCGTCAGGGGCAGAGCGGGTACGCGGTGTTTTTCCACTGTCTCGCCGCTGCGATTGACCACCGTTCGCTGGTTGGCCGCCCGGGTGTTCAGCGTAAAGTAGAGAGCAAAAATAAACGCGGCGCCTACGAAGAACAACTGGCCAATTTCGGGCCGGAATCCGTTCCTTAGTGAGAGCAGCGCCAGCCCGCTTACAGCCACCGGAATTGCAAACCACGTGCTCAGTGGCTGCGGCTCCCGAAAGATAACCCGTGCGATGACAGGCACGATGACCACGCCCAGGCTGGTGAGAAAGGCGCTTTCGCCCACGTGAGTGGCGTAAAACAGGCCCATCACCCAGCAGCTCATTGCTACCCCGAAGACCAGACCAACACCGGTACTGCGCTTTACCTGATCAATGCTAAGCCTTCTCAGGGAAGGCCAGGCAATCACCGCCAGTACGGACCCGGCCAGCAGGAATCGCATCGCCATGAACATCAACGGTGGCATCAGCAACACCGCTTCTTTGGAAAACATCCAGCTGATGGCGGCCATCAATGTAACGATAACCAGCAGCAAGTCGGATTTATGGGTGTTCGAGAGGGGCATTCACAACCGCCTTGCAGATAATCGACTGGGCCCGGCCTGAGGCGGGAAAGCGGCGGAGTTTATCATGGAGGGGTAAAAATTGGCTCTTCCGTGAGCCTGCCGGCCTGTCAGAACCAGCCGGATTCGCGAATGGCTTCAAGGCCAAATCGCAGGCGCACCTCGTCTCCCACCAGGTCATTCTCGATGCCGTAGGTCATGCCCCAGTCACTGCGGTTGAGGGTGGTTTCCGCCGTCAGGCCCAGGGTGTATTCCTTGTGGCCAATGGGGTACTCAGCGGACTTGTTGAGGATGACGTCCACGTCTACGGGCCGGGTCTGGCCCAAGAGGGTCAGGTCACCTGTAACCACCCCGGTGTTGTCTCCGGTGGTCTCGAATCCCGTCACTTCAAAAGTGATATCGGGGAATTTGCCACTGTTGAGAAAATCTTCGTTGCGCAGGTGGTCGTCCCGCTTGTCATGGTTGGTGAACACGCTTTTGCTCTTGAACGTCAGCGTGCCGGAAGTCAGTTCTTTCGTTTCCTCGTCGTACTCGAACTGCCCCTCCACATCCCGGAACATGCCCATAACCGGGGCGTAACCGATGTGCATGATCTCGAAAGCCATGGAAAAGTGCTCCTCATCGAGCACGTAGGTTGCCGGCTCGGCCAGGGCTGAAGGGCTGGCCAGAGCCAGGCCGGCCGCCGTGGTAGCCGCAATCACTGCGGATGAACAATTGCGTTTCATGGCTGTCTCCCTGATTGATAAAGCCAGTGCAGGTCGGTAACAAACGAATAACACAGCAGCGCAAGCGCGGTTGCCAGTGTCCAGGTTGCAAAGGCAGTGGAGGTGACGGGCAGTATGGCAATCATCAGTGTGACCACCTGCCAGACACACACGGTCTTACGTCGAAAGCTTTCCGGCAGCGGCTGGTTGATGAAATCCAGCCAGTGACCGGCGGCCACGAACCCATAGCGCATCAGCCCCAGAGCCATGACCCAGGCTCCTGCTTTATCCAGTGCCAGAACCGCCACACAGAGTCCCAGAATGAACAGGGCGTCCAGCTCCATATCGAAGCGGGCACCAAAATCGGTGGTGGATTGTGTCGCCCTGGCAATGGCGCCATCCACACCATCCAATATCAGCGCCAGCAAACACAATGACCCGTAGAGCCACAACCAGTTCCCAAGCCCTGCTATGAACGGCGCCAGGCTGACCAGAAGAACAACCATGGCGGCACGCACCAGGGTTGCACGATTGGCCCACCCAAAATCCCGGCCGGGTTGCCAGTAACGGATCACGGGCACAGCAATGGCCACGTACAGCAGCACCGCTATACCATAGAACCCCATGGGCAGTCTGAACCCGATGCCGGCAGCCGCAACCAGCAGGGCGGTCAGGCCAGCTCCCCAGGTCAGGTCCGCGGCCAGCGGCAAGTGAATTGTCCGGGCTCGGGAATCCATCATCAAACCTCTGCGTATGTGCTTTCCGTTACACTGTGTCTAAATACACTATAGTTGTTTACGTGCGCTGTAAGGAAACAGACGATGACGAACGCATTCTGGGTCACCGGTACCCTGGAAGGGGCAATCCGCGAGGCCACCTTCGACCATCATCTTGCCGCCATTTCAGCAGAGGAAAACCCGGCGGTGGAGGTCGAGGCCCTGTATTCCGGGATAAGCCGGGGCACCGAGGCCCTGGTATTTAATAACCAGGTGCCGGAATCCCAATTCAACGCCATGCGGGCGCCGTTCCAGGAGGGCGAGTTTCCATTTCCCGTGAAGTACGGATATGCCAGTGTCGGGCGAGTCACCTCCGGCCCCGCTGAGCTGACAGGGCGCTCCGTATTCTGCCTTTTCCCTCACCAGACCCACTATCGGGTCCCTGCCTCAGCGGTCGTGCCCTTGCCGGAAGGACTGCCCGAAGGCAGGGCAGTGCTGGCCGCAAACATGGAAACGGCGGTGAATGGCCTTTGGGATGCTGCGCCCAGGATCGGTGATCGCATTGCCGTGGTCGGTCTGGGCGTGGTCGGCCTGTTGGTCGCTTGGCTTGCCAGCCGCATTCCAGGTACCCGTGTCACCGCTGTGGATATCAACCCCGAGCGCCGGTCGGTGGCGGAATCTCTGGGCCTCGATTTCCAGACCCAATGTCAGCAGGATGACCATGACCTGGTTATCCATGCCAGCGGCCACCCGGCAGGCCTTGAAAAAGCACTTGGCCTGGCCGGCATGGAGGGGCGCATCATCGAGATGAGCTGGTACGGGGAACGGACTGTCCCGTTATCTCTTGGCCATGGCTTTCACTCCCGCCGGCTGACCATTCGTTCGAGCCAGGTTGGCCATCTCAACCCTTTGCAGTTGCCTCGCTGGCAGTACCGGGATCGCATGTCCCTGGCGCTTGACCTGTTGCGCCATGACGCCCTGGACAATCTCATCAGCGGGGAAAGCCCCTTCGAGTCGCTGCCGGAAGTGATGGCTGCGCTTGCCGGCGCGCCTGGTAACGGCAGTGCCATGCCCACTGCTTCTGAAACCCTCTGCCATCGTATTGTCTATAACGGCGCCTGAAATCACCCAATCGTTTAATAAAGGAAACCGACCCTATGTTCAGTCTCACCGTCCGGGATCACATGATGATTGCCCACAGCTTCAACGGAGAAATTTTTGGCCCGGCTCAGGATCTGCACGGAGCGACCTACGTGGTGGATGTCACCTTTGAGAGGGAAGCGCTGGACGGGGACGACCTGATTGTCGATATCGGGCTGGCATCCAAGGTTCTGTCGGAGGTCATTGCCGAATTCAATATGAAAAATCTGGATGACCTTGAAGTGTTTGCCGGCCGTAACACCACCACCGAGTTCATGGCGGCCACGGTGTTTGATCGCATGGCTGCGGCGATCCATCAGGGCAGGCTGGGCGAAACCGGCAAGGGCCTTTGCGCCATGAAGGTGACTCTGGGTGAGTCTCACATTGCCTGGGCCAGTTATCATGGCAATCTCTGAGGCGCTGCAATCCGCCGTTTTTGTGGTTCCCGGTGATCCCGACCAGAATACCGGCGGCTACCGGTACGTCCGCCGTATAGCCGCAGGGCTTGAATCGGGGGGGCTCAGTGCACCCCGCAAGGGCCTGAGCGGCACCTTTCCAATACCGGACCGTCAGGCAGAGGTCTCGATGGACAGGCTGCTGGCGAGCCTGGCCGACGGCTCGGTGGTGGTGCTTGATGGGCTCGCCATGGGCGCATTGCCCGATATTGTTGCTGCCCATTCCGGGCGGTTGCGGATCGTGGCACTGGTCCACCATGCCCTGGCGGATGAAACCGGTTTGCCAGTTGCCACCCGCGACTGGCTTTTCCGGACCGAGCGCAGGGCTCTGGCCGCCGTAGCCGGGGTGATCACCACCAGTCGGCACACGGCGCAGCGGCTGACGGATTACCATGTACCTGCGCAGCGTATTCGCGTCGTGGAACCAGGCTCAGACCCGGGGTCAGCCCCCATCCCGACAGCATCTCCTCCCCGGTCTGAACCCGGTATTTTGTGCGTCGCTCACCTCTCTCCCCGCAAGGCGCAACATCATCTGGTCGAAGCCCTGAGCGGCCTTCAGCACCTGCCCTGGCACTGCACACTGGCAGGCTCCGCAGACCGGGACGCCGCCTACGGTCAGAAAATCCGTGACCTGATAGGTGATTATGGGCTTGAGGAGCGCATTACCCTGTCGGGAGAGCTGGACAATGAGGCCCTGGCCCAGGCCTATCAGGGCGCGGACATCTTTGTGTTGCCCTCTGTTTTCGAAGGCTATGGCATGGTCATCGATGAAGCTCTGGCGGCGGGCCTGCCAATCATTACCACCGATGGCGGAGCCCTTGCGAGCACTGGCAACCGCCCCGGTATCCGACAGTATCCGGCCGGTGATGTTGAGCAGCTCAGAAGTTGCCTTGTGGATTGGTTGAGTGACCCACAGCAACTGAACGAGATGACCCAGGCGGCAAAAACCGAAGCGCAACATCTTCGCCGCTGGAGTCAGGCGGCGCAGGAATTTCGCGATGCCCTCGAAAGCCTGCTGCCATGCGGTGATCTGACCAGCTTTGACAGCGACTGGCTGACCCTGCGGGAGCCTGCGGACCATCGGGCCCGTAACCGGGCACTGATGGCGGATGTCGTGGCCTGGGCAGAGCAGACATACCGCACGCCGGACAGGAGCAGTGGTCGGCACGCGCCGCCACTGGCTGTCGCAGACCTGGGCACCGGCACCGGCTCGAACGCCCGCTGCCTTGTACCCGCGCTGACCGTCCCCCAACGCTGGCTGCTGCTGGACCAGGATGAGCATCTATTGTCGCTGGCGGCAGAGCGCCTCAAGCCTCTGGATGTACCGTTAGAAGCGAAGGCCTGTCATCTGACCGCTCAGGCGCTGGCCAGCCAGATCCCGGAAGATATCAGGCTGATAACCGCCTCGGCGTTGATTGACCTGATGTCCGCGACCTGGCTGAAGGCGCTTGCCAATGCCGCGTTAGCCCGTCGCGCCGGCGTGTTTGTGGTGTTGACTTACGACGGCTATTTCGAACTGCAGCCGGCAGAGCAGGACGACCACTGGATTCTGGACACCGTTAACGCCCACCAGCACCGGGAAAAGGGAGCAGGCGCAGCCCTGGGCCCGGACGCCACCGTGTATCTGCAGATGCAATTACAAACCTGTGGCTATCGGGTGTCGGTAGCGCCCAGCCCTTGGCGCCTGGAACCTGACAAGTGGGCATTACAGATCGCACTGCTGGAAGGCTGGCAACAGGCAGTGAATCAGCAGGCTCCGGATGAGCGTGAACGTGCAGGGCGCTGGTTCGAAAAACGACTGGCTCAGGCGCGCCAACAGCGACTGTCCATTCGCGTGGACCACCGGGATATCTTCGCCTTGCCTCCATACCCTGCTTCTGACGGTGCCGGCTGAGGTGTCTGCAGGCAGTATCTCTCCCTGGATGCGATGGGCGTTGACCCTGCTGCTGTTACTGACCACAGCGGTGTTCCTCGATGTTTCCGCCGTTTGGCAGGAGCTCGCGCGATTTTCCCTGCCAATGTTGCTGGCGGCCATGGTGGTCTCGGTGCTACAGGTGCTGGTTTCAGCGTGGCGCTGGCGATATACCGCCGGGCGGCTGGCCATTGCTTTGCCTTTTATGGTGGCCGTTCGCGAATACTACCTCGCGACGTTCCTTAATCAGGTACTGCCGGGCGGCGTGTTAGGGGACGTCAACCGTGCCTGGCGCCACAGCCTGGACTCCGGAGCCAGGCTGGGTGCCGTTCATGCGGTCATGATCGAACGGTTGTCAGGACAGCTGGTGATGATCGCCATTGCCCTGGGGCTGGGCACCTGGCTAGCCCTGCACCGCGGACAGGTCGCGGGAGTCGTTGCTGATCTTGGCTGTCTTGCCATCGCGGTCGTTGTCGTTGCCACTATCGTCGTGGGTCTTGCTGCGAGGTTCTGGGCACGGGGCCGGGGTTATGTTCATGCGTTGCGACGGGATATCCGCAAGGCGCTGCTGAGCTGGCCTGCGCTGCTGGTCCAGATGTCTTCTTCCTTGGTGGTGGTATCGAGCTATTTCGGGGTGTTCGCGTTACTGGCTCTGGGGGCCGGCTATTGGACGGGGGCGGCCGAGATACTGACATTGATGGCGCTCTGCAGCCTGCTGCTGCTGGCAATGGCGGTTCCTGTGAGTGTGGCGGGTTGGGGCGTGCGTGAAGGCGCGGCCGCGCTGCTCTGGCCGTTGGCAGGATTGCCGCCGGAGCAGGGAGTGGCGCTGAGCGTGGGTTACGGGCTGGCGGTACTGGTATCGAGCTTGCCTGGGGTGCTGTTTGTTGTCAGTGGCCGTAAGCCCGCGCGCTGAAGTCCAGATCAAACAGCATGTCACTGCCGAGGTCTACCATCTGCGCCCGGGGCCGCAGAGCGCTGTCCAGGTAGCTGATTTCAGGTAGCGAAAAGGCTGGCCGCCCGCTGCCGATGATCATCGGGGCAACCATCACGTGCAGCCGGTCAAGAAGGTCCGCGTTAAGGAACTCCGAGACCGTCAGCCCGCCACCCTCGACGAATATTTTGCGCAACCCGAAATCCGCCAGTACCGCCAGTATCTGTGCGGGCTCAGTGGTCTCCTCGCTCCCCAAGCAGGGTACTTCGGTAACCCCGCTCCGCGGTGTCAGTCGGTTGCCGGGCTGGTATTCGCCGGCAACCAGTCGCAGCGTGGGAGCGGCTTCGTCGCTGAACAGGTGATGGTCTTGCGGTACCCGCCTGTTGCGATCAATCACCACCCGTACCGGATTGACGCCCGGCGCTTTGCGGACGGTCAGGCGGGGGTTATCGGTGGCTGCTGTCCCGGCGCCCACGACCACCGCTTCCGACACCGCTCTCAGGCGGTGGAGGTGGGTGATGCCATCCTCACCGTTAATGAATTTCGAGGCCCCGGTGACCGTCGCGATGCGGCCATCCAGACTTTGCCCCATCTGGCCGACTACCCGGGAAGGGGCGTCTTTCGACAAGGGGCAACACAGGGGCAGGAAAACCGACAGCAAACTTCTTGCCTCTGTATCGGCAGGCACACACAACCGCCAGTGGCCCTCAGTGCCAATCTCCAGTGCCGGTGTGTCGCTATCTGTAAGGGGAAGGGTCACGTTACTGCGGTTTACCGCCTCCAGTATCAGCGCCCAGGCCGTGATTTTGTCCAGTGTCTGTGCCGCCATACCGAGTAATTCCGTTGCTGGTGGATTCATTATAGGCAGATTGTGTGTAAAGCTATATGTACGTTACATTCCCGGTTTGATTCACCGTCACCACAATCAAGCCTTAAGAAATCCGGCGGGGGACAGTCTATATGCGCTATTTGAAAACGCAAAAGCCCCTGGAAGGCCTGCTGGAGCTGAAATACAGCGATGACACCAGCCAGCTGGAGCTGCCGGGCCTGGCGTTCAGTGACGGTGGTGATCTGACAGCGGCGCTGCGGGTACTTGAGGAGGAAATCAGCCGGGTCCGGCTGTCGGAGGAGGAAATGGAACTGCTGCGCCGGTTCCGCAAAACCTCGAACGAGAACCGGCGCATGATTCTGCACATTCTGGGTCGTTAACGCACTTATTTGCCTTTCTTGTAAATATTCTCGTAAACGTAATTGGTGGCTTCCACAAAGCCGTCAATGCTTCCGCAATCAAAACGACGACCCTTGAATTTATAGGCCAGCACGCAACCATTCTTTGCCTGTTCCAGCAGCGCGTCGGTGATCTGTACTTCGCCATTTTTGCCGGGGGCCGTGCGCTCGATAATGTCGAAAATATCCGGGGTGAGGATGTAGCGGCCGATAATCGCCAGGTTGCTGGGGGCGTCCTTGGGGGCCGGTTTTTCGACCATGTCGGTGATGCGATACAGGCCATCTTTCATGGACTCGCCGGCAATCACACCGTACTTGTGAGTCTCGTCTTCAGGCACTTCCTCAATCGCCACGATGGAACACCGGAACTGGTTGTAGAGTTTGACCATCTGGGACAGAACACCTTCTCCGTCACTGTCCGCCACACAGAAGTCATCCGCCAGTACGACCGCAAAGGGGCTGTCGCCGACGAGGTTGCGCCCGGTCAGGATGGCATGGCCCAGGCCCTTCATCTGGTTCTGACGGGTGAAGGCAAAGGAGTTGTGATCGATCAGCTCACGAATGGAGTCCAGCAGGTCTTCCTTGCCAGAGCCGGCAATCTGGTGCTCCAGCTCATAGCTGATGTCGAAGTGGTCTTCAATAGCACGCTTGCCGCGTCCGGTGACAAAACCGAATTCGTGAACACCGGCCTCCGAGGCTTCTTCCACCCCGTACTGCACCAGAGGCTTGTTCACAATCGGCAGGATTTCCTTGGGCATGGCCTTGGTGGCCGGGAGAAAACGGGTGCCGTAGCCGGCAACAGGGAAGAGACACTTCTTGATCATAGGTTCGTCCTTATATTCGCTTTGGTCACGGCCTGTTGTGAGGCAGTCATCCTTGAGGGCTGACTCACGAACTGTGCCAAGTGTAACCAAGTTGTTGTCGTAAATGGAGGCCCGGGTACCCAAATGTAGAGATTGGTTAAAAAGAGACTCCCGTCACCTTTGGTATTGGTTGTTGATTTTAATAGAAAAAACATTCAAAAGTGATCACAAGTGACTGTATTATATACATATTTAATTTGTAAAGTTTGGCAACAGACGCTGGATTTATGGCCTCTGGTGCAATACATTCTCGCCTCATGAAAAATTCTTAAGAAATCCGGCTTTCCATCCGCAGTGTGGCCGGTGCTGGCTGGCAGGATTGTAACCATTGAAGTTGCCAACGCTCATTGCTCTACTGTTGTGCGCGATCAGTTCGCCTCTCTACGCTGAAGAAAACGGCTCGTGGCTGCGCAACGGCTGGCAGCCCCACCCGGATAATCTGGCCGGCAGTGTCGATGCGTTCCGGGATGAGCGCGAGCACTGGTTAAGGTCCCGTTTGAAGTTTTCCGGCAGGACCGAAGTGAACAGTGATGGCATTGATGGAGCCGTGGGCGTGGCTGCCGACCGCCTGGTCGGTCAGCGTGATGCCATTGGCTTCAATTACCACGATGCCCGTTCCTACAAATACGATGCCGGGTCCAGTGGCGCATCCATTCGCTACCGTTTTCCGGCAGGGGTTAACCAATTGCGCATCGAGGCGGGAAGATCCCGCTATGATCGCGCGGTCAGCAATGGTGGCCGTCGTTTCAACGCCAGTGGCGAATCCCGGGCGCTGGGCCTGGGTGTAAGCCGGCCGCTGTTCTCCGGGTTTGGTATGGCCTTTGATGGCATCGCCCGGCATGAGGGCAGGAACAGCGAATCTTTCCAGGAGGACAGTCTGGTTTCAGAATCCCGCTACCAGCTTTCCTCCTTTGGTATGGAAGCAAGGGGCGGGCATAAGCTCGGTGCCGGTGTGGTTGCCAATACATGGATTCAGGCGTTCAGTGGCCGCGAGTTCCGCGCCACCGATTATCCGTTGCAGGATGGCAGGACCGATGAACGGGCGTTCTACAAGGTGGCCGTGTCTGCCTCGATCGAGCAGGAAATGTTCGAGTGGAACTGGCGGGTGAACGGGCGGTATCAGTTTGCGGATGAAGACCTCCCTTCGTCGGAATACCTGACAGTTGCCGGTCCCTCCATGCTCAGCGGTTTCAATGGCCAGTCCGTGTCTGTGGTGACAGGGGGCTGGCTTCGGCTGACCACCGCAAGCCCGGCCTGGCCAATGCCATTCGTGGACGGGGTGCTGTCCAGCGTGAACTTTGCTGTGCTGCAGGGCTGGATTCCCTATTCCAGCGCCCAGGCAGGTCGGCATGGCAACGCCAGCGCCGGCCAGGTCTCACTGCAGATGCAGGGCCGGGCATTTACGGCAAACGTCAGCGTGGGCCGGATGATCCGCGCCTCCACCATGGCGCTGACAATGCCGGACTATCCCGACGTGCGCTTTTCGCTGTCCATGGGAATCTGACGGAGATGTCACTTGAGTATGATTCAACTGAAGGTGCTACATTAGTAGTCAAAGGGATGTTATCGAGGTTGGAGAACCATGCGCTCAGGGACAGGATTGCTCGCGCTGCTTATGTTGCAGTGTCTACTCTATACGTTTCCGGCCCAGGCTTTTGAGTTTGAAAAGGTGGTTGACAGGGCCCGGGCCCTGGCCGAAGGAAAATACGAGCCGCCGCCAGAAGTGCCGGCCTTCCTCAGAGAACTGAATTACCAGGACTATCAGGCCATCCGGTTCAATCCCGAGGTGAGCCTCTGGCGCGAAGGCCGATCCCGCTTTCAGGTGATGACGGTGCCCCCTGGCAACTTCTATACCCACACGGTGCAACTGAACGAGATCGACGCCGATGGGGTAAAGCCTATCCCTTTCGACAAGTCTGCCTACAGCTTCCCCAACAGTGACCTTGCCAAACGAATACCCGCCAATCTCGGCCATGCCGGCTTCAAACTCACCTATCCACTGGGGGAGGGAGCCGAATATAACCAGTTCCTGGTTTTTGCCGGCGCAAGCTACTTCCGCGGCGTAGGAACGGAAAACCGGTTCGGGCTTTCGGCCAGGGGCATTGCCGTGAACACCGGTTTGCCCTCCGGCGAAGAGTTTCCCTCCTTCGTGGAGTTCTGGCTTGAACGGCCCGGGGGTGGCAGCGATCGCATGCGGGTCTACGGGTTGCTGAACGGTCCCAGCGTGTCGGGCGCCTATCGCTTCGACATACATCCCGGGTCCATAACCCGGGTTGAAGTCACTGCGGAGTTGTTTTTTCGCAATGCCGTGGATCAGCCGGGCCTGGCGCCGCTCACGTCGATGTTCTATTACGGCGAAAACACCAAACGGCCGGCCGGAGAATGGCGGCCACAGGTTCACGATTCCGATGGCCTGCTGATCCATGATGAGGGCAGCGGTGAATGGTTGTGGCGGCCACTGGTGAATCCCTCTCGCCTCAACCTCAGTTATCTGCAGGTGAAGCGCCTGGGTGGCTTTGGTCTTATCCAGAGAGACACCGCCTTCCACCAGTTCGAGGACGCGGAGGCTCGCTATGACCTCCGCCCCAGTGCCTGGGTATCGCCCCGACAGGGCTGGTCTGATGGAGAAGTCGTGCTGGTGGAGATACCCACGAATTCCGAGACCAACGACAATATTGTTGCCTTCTGGAAGCCGGCGGAAGATGCGAGCGCAGGGACACGTCAGCAGTTCGCCTATACCCTCAGCTTTGGTGGCCCTGATGTGGCCGGCCAGGACAGCGGTCGGGCAATAAAGACGTTCGTGGGAGATGGTAATCGCACCGGCGGTGGCGCGGTCGAGAATTCGCTCCGGATCATTGTCGATTTTGCCGGAGGGCCACTGGAAAAGCTCAAGCCCGATGCCCCGGTGATTGGCACCGTCAGTGCGGGCGGCGGCAGCGAAGGCACTGAAATCCTCGAGCATTATGTCGAATTCATCGAGGCGGACAACAACTGGCGCCTGTCGATGCTGGTGCGTCCCGGCAAAGCAACCAATTCGGTGCTTCGCGGCCAGTTGATGCTGGATGACCAGCCCCTGACAGAAGTCTGGACCTATTCGTTGTCCGAGGCTGCCAGGGCGGCTCAGGCGGGATCATGACGGCTGTGCTGATCATGCCGGAGATTCTGTGTCAGCGGGCGCTGGAACGCGTGCTGTCCTACCTGGGAGACGAGGGCATTGTACTGACCTCAGACACCTGCCGCCAGGCTCTGCGCCTAGTGGAAACGCAGATGGCAGAGGGCGCAGGGCCGGACCTGCCGGCCCGGTGCGTTGCCAGGATTCCCGAGTGCTTTGAGCGCCCCCATGAGACCATTCCGGATGCCAACCCGCCGCTGAGACGCGGCTGCATCGGATATGACTGAAATGGATAATTCGGCAGCAACAAAGGCGCGGAGGCGTTCCGGCAGCTGGCGCAGGGTCGCCACCTTCAGGCGCCTCTTGCTGACTGTTTTTGTGGTGGGACAAACCCTTGTCGCCTGCTATTTTCTGCTCTGGGTTCTGCCTTATCACGGCGGCACTCTGGTCGAGCTGGGGCTGTTGGTGCTGTTTGCTCTGCTGTACATGTGGATTGCCGTTGGCTTCTGGACGGGCCTGTTCGGTTTCGTGCTCAGGCTAATCGGGGGAGATCGCTACAGCCTTCTCAAACGTCATGCCGGTGCAGCGTTGGAGGCTACGCCGCTGGCCCCAACCGCCATCATCATGCCGGTTTACCACGAGCCGGTGTACTGGACGCTCTGCGGGCTAAAGGCGGTGTATCAGGACCTGGAGCGCTCCGGACACCTGGACCAGTTCGAATTCCATATTCTCTCCGACAGCCGCGACCCCAACGTCTGGCTTGAGGAGCAGGCCATCTGGTATCAGCTGTGCCAGGAGCTTGGGGCAGAGGGGCGTCTTTTCTATCGCCGCCGGCGGGTGAACCTCAACTTCAAGAGCGGCAACGTGGCGGATTTCCTGCGCCGCTGGGGACGCCGCTATCGCTATACGGTGGTTCTCGATGCCGACAGTCTGCTCAGTGCAGATACCATCGTACGCATGGTGCAACTGATGGAACGTGAGCCGAACGTGGGCATACTGCAGACCGCCCCCTCCATTATCAACGGCGAGTCGCTGTTTGCCCGGGTTCAGCAGTTTTCCAACCGTCTCTATTCCACCCTGTTTGCCAGTGGTCTTGCCGCTATCCAGATGGGCGATGCCGCGTTCTGGGGGCACAACGCGATCATCCGGATCAAACCCTTTATGGATCACTGCGGCCTGCGCAAACTGCGGGGGTTCGGCCTGTTCCGTGGTCCCATCATGAGCCACGATTTCGTGGAAGCGGCCTACATGGGCCGGGCCGGTTACGAAGTCTGGCTGGAGCCCGGACTTGGCAACAGCTTTGAGGAGTCACCGCCAACCCTGTCGGACGAGCTGGCCCGGGACAACCGCTGGTCGCGGGGAAATCTCCAGCACCTGTGGATTCTGCTGTTCGGGCGCCGGCTTCGGCTGGCGCACAGGATGGCTCTGCTGAACGGCGTCATGGCTTATATGGCCTCGCCGCTATGGCTGGCGTTCCTGATTCTTACCACCGTGGAAGCGGTGCAGATGACCGTTGCCAGCATCGACTATTTCCCGGAGGGGCATCAGGGGCTGTTCCCGCTCTGGCCGGAATGGCGACCGGAATGGGCCCTGGGTCTGGCGCTTAGCACGTTGTCGCTGCTGTTTATTCCCAAGTTCCTGGCAGTTCTCGACGCAGTTATTCACGGCGCTGCCAGGCAGTTTGGCGGGGTATTGAGGCTGCTGGCGAGTGTACTGGTGGAAATTGTGATTTCGGTACTGCTCGCACCTATTCGGATGATGGCCCACAGCCGCTATGTGATCGGCGCCCTGCTGAATCTGTCGCTGACCTGGGCCGGGCAGAACCGCACCCAGGAAACCGCCTGGCGGGATGCCTTCGTAACCCAGTTTCCCGGAATGGTGGTGGCTGCCGGCTGGTCCGCGTTTGCCTGGAGCCTGGATCCCATGTTCTTCCTCTGGTCGCTGCCGGTGGCCATTCCGCTGATACTGGCGGCACCCACGTCGGTCTTGCTGAGCCGGGTTGGGCCGGGGCAGGCCCTGCGCAAGTGGGGCATGTTACTGATACCGGAAGAACGGGTACCCGTGCAGGTGCTGGAGGACGCCCGTGCGGCCAGGAGTGGCAGTGCCAACGCTTCCATGCTGACAGCGGTGGAGGAAGCGGTAGTGCGGCCCAGGCTTAACCGGCTTCATCAGGCATTGGCAAGAAATGTCCGCCTTGCCAAGAGGGCGGAGTTGCTGGGGCCACTGGTGGAGCGATGCGGTACGGAGGGGCCGGGCAGACTGTCCCGCAGCGAACTCAGCCAGATATTCCGTGACAGGCAGTCGCTGAGGGAGCTGCACCAGCTTGCCTGGCAGGCACCCCCCGACAGTTTCTGGGACCGGCGTATTACCATGCTGAGCCGAAAAGGAAGAAAACGCAGGAAACGGAGCGCACCATGGACAGACGCCAACTGATCAAGACCTTTATTGCCCTTGCAGGTATCCAGGCATTGCCCCTGTCCGCGCTGATGGCCAGCCGGCAGGCACAGGCCGAGACGCTAAGCGAGGCCCGGTCGTTCAGCTATGCCTGGCTCAAGGGGCACGCCCGATCCTTGGCAGAGGAGCCCTGGCAATCCGGGGAGGGAACCTTGCCGGACTCACTGAAAAACCTGTCCTGGGACGATTACCAGGCTATTCGTTTTCGCCCTGAAGAAGCGCTCTGGCGTGATACCGACACCGCCTTCCAGGTCCAGTTATTCCACCTCGGCCTGTATTTTCAGTCCCCGGTGAGGATCCACGAGGTGGTAGACGGCCAGGCCCGGGAAGTGGCCTATCAACCAGACTACTTTCGTTACGAGGGCGAAGAGTCTCTCGGCGAACTGCCCGAGGATCTTGGCTACGCCGGATTCCGGGTTCATTTCCACACCGATTACGAACGGGATCTCGCCGCGTTTCTGGGCGCCAGCTATTTCCGCGCGGTGGGGTCGGATATGCAATATGGTCTGTCCGCAAGGGGACTGGCCATCGACACGGCACTGAATAGCGGAGAAGAGTTCCCGGAGTTCACTGCCTTCTGGCTGGAAAAACCGATACCGGGCAGTCACCAGCTGGTGGTGTACGCCTTGCTGGATTCCCCCAGCACCACCGGCGCCTACGCATTCACCATGACCCCGGGACCGGACATGGTCATGAAAGTGGATGTGGCGCTTTACCCCCGCAAATTCATGGAGCGTGTAGGGATAGCGCCGCTGACCAGCATGTACCAGGCCGGTGAGAACCACCGTCGGATGGCCAACGACTGGCGCCCGGAGATCCATGATTCTGACGGGCTGTCGGTGCATAACGGCCAGGGTGAGTGGCTCTGGCGGCCGCTGGTCAATCCCCGGTCACTGCGGGTAAACAGTTTTGTCGACAAAAACCCGAGGGGGTTTGGCCTGCTTCAGCGTGACCGTGATTTCAGCAACTACCAGGATGATGGCGTGTTTTATGACAAGCGACCCAGTGCCTGGGTAGAGCCACAGGGGGATTGGGGCTCCGGCAGCGTGATGCTGGTTGAAATTCCTACCCAGGACGAAACCTTTGACAACATCGTCGCCTTCTGGAACCCGGAACAGCCACTGGAGCCCGGGAATGAGCACCTCTTTGCCTACACGCTGACCTGGGGTGCAGAGCCGCCCCGCCGGCCAGACGCGTTGGGGACCGTACAGGCAACTCGCACCGGAATCGGTGGCGTTATCGGTCAGGAGAGAACCTATTTTTCCTGGCGTTTTGCGGTGGATTTCGCCGGCGGACCCCTGCCGATGCTTGCGGACGATGCGGATATAGAACCGGTGATCTCCGCCAGTCGCGGCCGGGTGGAAATCACCTCAGCCCGTCCGCTGGCGTCCATAAACGGTTATCGGGCCATGTTCGATGTTGTGCCCGATGACTCCCTGGAGCCCATCGACCTGCGACTGCAACTGCGGCTGGGCGGCCAGATACTGACGGAAACCTGGCTGTACCAGTACACACCACCGCCGCAGCAAGAGAGGGCATAGTCATGGAAAAGCGTGAACTGGAACCAGAGGGTGTGTCTGAACACAGCCTGATACAGAGGGTGGATGTTCGCAATACCGCCATGATCCTGCTCACCTCCGTGGCGGTGCTGTATTTCATCTCCTGGGCGCAGGCCGTATTGGTGCCGCTGGTGGGCGCCATTCTCATCAGTTACGCCCTCGATCCACTGGTGTCCTGGCTGGAAAAATTCCACATTCCGCGTCCGCTCGGCGCCGCACTTGTATTGACCATACTGGTGATCACAATTGCCGGCGCGAGTATTCCACTGAAGCGTGAAACCATTGCCATACTGGACAAGGCGCCCTGGGCAATCGAGCAGTTCCAGCGGGCTGAAGCGCGCTCGACTCCGGACGAGGAAGGCGTCGTGGAAAAGGCCCAGGATGTGGCCAAGAAAATCGAGGAGAGTGCTGAGGATGAGGAAGAGGAGGCCGACGAGCCTGACGTAATGCGAGTCAGGGTTGTGGACAGGCCTTTCAATTTCCGAAAATTCCTGATGGAGGGATCATCGACAATACTGGTCGTTGTTTCCCAGGTTTTTTCCGCACTGCTGCTGGTGTACTTCATGTTGGCGGCGGGGAGGCTTTATAAGCGCAAAGTGGTAAAACTGTCGGGGCCTTCATTCCATCGTATGCGCAAGGCGGCGCGAATAATGAACGAGTTCCATGGCCAGGTACGGCGCTTCCTGTTCGTGATGCTGCTGGGTGCGGTGTTCGTGGGATTTTTCACCTGGCTGTCGTTTCTTCTGCTTGGCATGGAGCAGGCTGTTTTCTGGGGCGTGGTTGCGGGTCTGGCTAGTGTCGCGCCTTATCTGGGGCCATTTCTGGTGCTGGTGGGTGCCGGTGTGGCTGCGTTCATCCAGTTCAGCTCTATCGAAATGGGCATCGTAATCGCTCTTGTATCGCTGGTGATAACCAGCATCCAGGGGAATCTGCTGCTGCCCATGCTCACCAGTCGCGTCTCCAGCCTCAACGAAATAGCGATCTTTATCGGCCTGCTATTCTGGGGTTGGCTCTGGGGTCCGGTGGGGCTGATCATCGCAACCCCGATGCTGATGATCATCAAAACCCTGTGTGACCACGTCACCAATTTACGGGCGGTGGGGGAGTTATTGGGCAAATGATGGTGTCATGTCAACAATTGAGCATTCTTTAGTATATAGATTGTTGACAATGCGCGGTCTCGGGCGTAAATTTCTGGCTATTACAGCAACTATTGTTGACAAACCATGTCAGAAGCCGCAATCCAGACTTATACTCGCGCCGATGAAGCCTTCGATTGTCTGCAAACGGCAATCGTAAAGGGCGATCTGGTTCCCGGTGAGAAAATCGGCGAAGTGGAACTTTGCTCCCGTTTCAACCTTACCCGCGGCCCTTTGAGAGAAGCTCTCGGCCGCCTCGAATCCCGTGGCTTACTGGTTCGCCGCCCCCACGCCGGGGTGAAAGTTGTGTCCGTCAGCGCCGAGGAACTCCTGGAACTCTACCGCATTCGCGAAACCATGGAAGGTCTGGCTGCAAGACAGGCCGCCGAGCGCATGACCGACGAGGAGATTGTCGATCTCCAGGCTACCCTTGATACCCACGAAAGGATGATCGAACAGGCCCAGGGCCAGGCGTATTATCAGGCTGAGGGCGACTACGACTTCCATCACCGCATCGCCACCGGCAGCCGCAACACAAAGCTCGCGCAAATGTTGCTGGGGGATCTTTACTATATGGTCCGGATGTACCGTTATCGCCTGAGTACCTCCTCCGGTCGGCCCCATATGGCGCTCGGAGAGCACCGCAGAATTGCAGAAGCCATCGCTCAGCGCGACGGCGAACTGGCGGAGTTCCTGATGAAACGACACATCAACGCCGCCCGAAACAACATAGAAACAAAGATCCAGAATGGCAGCTTAACCATCTAACAAACCGACAACGAACGAGGCCAACACCATGTCCAAAAAACTATCCCCAGGCGCCCGCTTCCGCAAGGCCCTCAAAGAAAACCATCCCCTGCAGATCGTAGGCACCATCAACGCCTACACCGCCATGATGGCCGAGAAAGTCGGCCACCAGGCCATCTACCTGTCGGGCGGCGGCGTTGCCAACGCCTCCTACGGCCTGCCGGATCTGGGCATTACCACCATGAACGACGTGGTTGAGGACGTTCGCCGCATTACCGCTGCCACTGACGTACCGCTGCTGGTGGACATCGACACGGGCTGGGGTGGCGCCTTCAATATTGCCCGCACCATCAAGGAGATGGAACGCGCCGGTGCGGCGGCAGTACACATTGAAGACCAGGTCGCCCAGAAGCGCTGTGGCCACCGCCCCAACAAGGAAATCGTCTCCCAGGAAGAAATGGTCGACCGCATCAAGGCCGCGGTGGATGCCCGTGAAGACGACGACTTCTTCATTATGGCCCGCACCGATGCGTTCCAGAAAGAAGGTCTGGAGCCCGCCATCGAGCGTGCCAAAGCTTGCATTGAAGCCGGTGCCGACGGCATCTTTGCAGAAGCCGTCACCGAACTGGAGCACTACAAGGCCTTCTCCGAAGCCCTCGATGTTCCGGTACTGGCCAACATCACCGAATTCGGCGCCACGCCTCTGTACAACCGCAAGGAGCTGGCTGAAGCCGGCGCCGGCATGGTGCTGTACCCGCTGAGCGCTTTCCGCGCCATGAACAAAGCCGCGCTGATGGTGTACGAAAACATCCTGGAGAAGGGCGATCAGAAAGACGTGGTTGACCTCATGCAGACGCGGATGGAGCTTTATGACTTCCTGAACTACCACGACTTCGAGCAGAAGCTGGATGAGTTGTTCCAGCAGAAAAAAGGCTAATCACTTTCCCCTCTCCCTCTAGAGGAGAGGGGTGCAAAAAACATAGGTCGGAGTAGCGAAGCATAATCCGACAACCGAATCAGAATGAGGGGGAGTAACACCATGGCTGAAGCAAAAAAACTCGGAGGCGCTGGGCTTCGCGGGCAGGTGGCCGGCGTCACCGCACTATGCACCGTGGGTCAGTCGGGCACGGGACTGACCTATCGCGGTTATGACATCAGCGATCTGGCCGAAAACGCCCAGTTTGAAGAAGTGGCCTACCTGTTGCTGCGCGGCAAACTGCCCAACCGGCAGGAACTGGACGCCTACAAGAAAAAGCTCGTTGGCCTGCGCGAGCTGCCCTACGCCCTGAAAACCGTACTTGAGCATATTCCTAAAAACGCCCATCCCATGGATGTCATGCGTACCGGCTGCTCGATGTTGGGTAACCTGGAAACAGAGACCGACTTCAGCCAGCAGGACGACAAGATCGACCGCATGCTTGCCCTGTTCCCGGCCATCATCACTTACTGGTACCGCTTTGCCCACGAAGGCGTGCGCATCGATACCGCCAGCGACGTGGATTCCATCGGGGGGCATTTCCTCGAGCTGCTTCATGGCAAGAAACCCAATGAGCTGCATGAGCGGGTCATGAACGTGTCCCTGATTCTCTACGCAGAGCACGAATTCAACGCCTCCACCTTCAGCGCCCGTGTCTGCGCCTCCACGCTGTCTGATATCCACAGCTGTGTGACCGGGGCCATTGGTACCTTGCGCGGCCCGCTTCACGGGGGCGCCAACGAAGCCGCCATGGCGCTGATCCAGAAGTTCAAGACCCCGGACGAAGCCGAAGAAGGCCTGATGGGCATGCTGGAGCGCAAAGAGAAGATCATGGGCTTCGGCCACGCCGTCTACAGCGAGTCTGACCCACGCAACGCCATCATCAAGAAGTGGTCGGAAAAGCTTGCCAAAGAAGTTGGTGACACCGTGTTGTATCCGGTCTCGGTGCGCTGCGAGGAAGTCATGTGGCGCGAGAAGAAGCTGTTCTGCAACGCCGACTTCTTCCACGCGTCCGCCTACCACTTCATGGGCATCCCAACCGAACTGTTTACCCCCATCTTCGTGATGTCCCGGGTATCCGGCTGGACCGCCCACGTGAAAGAGCAGCGTGAAAACAACCGCATCATCCGCCCCAGCGCCGATTACAACGGCCCTGAGCACTCACAGTGGGTGCCGATCGAGGAGCGCACATGAACACAAATTACCGCAAACCCCTTCCAGGCACCGACCTGGACTATTTCGACACCCGCCAGGCTGTGGAAGACATCCAGCCCGGCGCCTACGACAAGCTTCCGTACACCTCCAAAATCCTGGCGGAGCAGCTGGTTCGCCGTTGCGATCCGCAGATGCTGACGAACTCCCTGAAACAGCTGATCGAACGCAAGCGTGATCTGGACTTCCCCTGGTATCCGGCACGGGTTGTCTGCCATGACATCCTCGGCCAGACGGCCCTGGTAGACCTGGCCGGCCTGCGGGACGCCATCAAGGAGAAGGGCGGCGACCCGGCGAAGGTTAACCCGGTTGTTCCAACCCAGCTGATCGTCGACCACTCCCTGGCCGTCGAGCACGCCGGTTTCGAGAAGGACGCCTTTGAAAAGAACCGCGAAATCGAAGACCGCCGTAACGACGACCGTTTCCACTTCATCAACTGGACCAAGACCGCGTTCAAGAATGTGGATGTGATTCCTCCGGGCAACGGCATCATGCACCAGATCAACCTGGAGAAGATGTCGCCGGTGGTTCAGGCGCGTGACGGCGTTGCCTTCCCGGACACCTGCGTGGGCACCGACAGCCACACGCCGATGGTGGACGCGTTGGGTGTTATCTCCGTGGGCGTTGGTGGTCTGGAAGCCGAAAGCGTGATGCTGGGCCGTGCGTCAATGATGCGCCTGCCGGACATTGTGGGTGTGGAGCTGACCGGTAAGCTGCAGCCGGGCATCACCAGTACCGATATGGTCCTGGCCATCACCGAATTCCTGCGCAAGGAAAGGGTGGTCGGTGCCTATCTGGAATTCTACGGCGAAGGCGCCGACAGTCTCACCGTGGGCGACCGTGCGACCATCTCCAACATGACCCCGGAATACGGCGCCACGGCGGCCATGTTCTACATCGATGGCCAGACCATCGACTATCTCAAGCTGACCGGCCGTGAAGACGATCAGATTGCCCTGGTTGAGACCTATGCCAAGGAAACCGGCCTGTGGGCCGACAGCATGAAAAACGCCGAGTATGAGCGTGTGCTGACGTTTGACCTGTCGAAGGTCACCCGTACCCTGGCTGGCCCTTCCAACCCTCATGCCCATCTGCCCACCTCCGAGCTGACCGAGCGTGGCATTGCCGGCAAGTGGGAGAAGGAAGAAGGCAAGATGCCGGACGGCGCCTGCATTATCGCCGCGATTACCAGCTGCACCAACACCAGCAACCCCCGCAACATGGTCGCGGCCGGCCTGATTGCCCGCAACGCCAACAAGCTGGGCCTGACCCGCAAGCCCTGGGTGAAAACCTCCCTGGCGCCGGGTTCCAAGACGGTGAAAATGTATCTGGAAGAAGCCAAGCTGCTGCCGGAACTGGAACAGCTCGGCTTTGGCGTCGTGGCCTTTGCCTGCACCACCTGTAACGGTATGAGCGGCGCCCTGGATCCGGAAATCTCGAAGGAAATCATGGATCGCGACCTCTACTCCACCGCCGTGCTGTCCGGTAACCGGAACTTTGACGGGCGGATCCATCCATACGCCAAGCAGGCGTTCCTGGCATCACCGCCGCTGGTGGTCGCCTACGCCATTGCCGGCACCATCCGCTTCGACATCGAAAAAGATGCCCTCGGCTACGACAAAGACGGCAATCCCGTCACCCTGAAGGACATCTGGCCGGATGACGCCGAAATCGACGCCATCGTCAAATCCAGCGTCAAGCCGGAGCAGTTCCGCAGCACCTACATTCCGATGTTCGACATCACCCGGGACGCACAGGCCAACACCAACCCGAACTACGACTGGCGCCCCCAGAGCACCTACATCCGTCGCCCGCCCTACTGGGAAGGTGGCATGGTGGGTGAGAAGACCCTCAAGGGCATGCGCCCGCTGGCCGTGCTGCCGGACAACATCACCACGGACCACCTGTCGCCATCCAATGCCATCCTGATGGATAGCGCCTCCGGTGAGTACCTGCACAAAATGGGCGTGCCGGAGGAAGACTTCAATTCTTACGCCACACACCGTGGCGATCACCTCACGGCGCAGCGTGCCACCTTCGCCAACCCGAAACTGTTCAACGAAATGGTCCGGGACGAAAACGGCAACGTGAAGCAGGGTTCCCTGGCGCGGATCGAGCCGGAAGGCAAGGTCACCCGCATGTGGGAAGCCATTGAAACCTATATGGAACGCAAGCAGCCGCTGATCATCATTGCCGGCGCCGATTACGGCCAGGGCTCCTCCCGCGACTGGGCCGCCAAAGGTGTCGCCCTGGCCGGCGTGGAAGCAATTGTCGCTGAAGGCTTTGAGCGCATCCACCGCACCAACCTGGTGGGCATGGGCGTGATGCCGCTGCAGTTCGAAGAAGGCACCACCCGCAAAACGCTGGACATTGACGGCACCGAAACCTTCGATGTGGAGGGCACGCCTTCGCCCCGCGCCGAACTCACGCTGGTCATTCACCGCAAGAACGGCGATACCGAACGTGTACCGGTGATTTGCAGGCTGGACACCGCGGAAGAGGTGTCCATCTACAGTGCCGGTGGGGTTCTGCAGCGGTTTGCCGAGGATTTCCTGCAGTCCGAGGGTGCGGCATGACACACAAACCTCAAATCAAAATCCCCGCCACCTACATGCGTGGCGGCACCAGCAAAGGCGTGTTCTTCCGCCTGCAGGATCTCCCGGAATCCTGCCAAACCCCGGGTGAAGCCCGGGACAAGCTTCTGCTGCGTGTCATTGGCAGCCCCGATCCATACCAGAAACAGATCGACGGCATGGGAGGCGCTACTTCCAGCACCAGCAAAACCGTCATCCTGGCCGCACCCACGCAGCCGGACCACGATGTGGATTACCTGTTCGGTCAGGTTTCCATCGACAAACCCTTTGTCGACTGGAGCGGCAACTGCGGGAACCTCACCGCGGCGGTAGGCGCGTTCGCCATCAATGGAGGCTTTGTTGCCAAAGATCGCATCCCGGAAAACGGCACCGCCACCGTTCGCATCTGGCAGGCCAACATCAAAAAAACCATCATCGCACGGGTTCCCATCACCAACGGCGAAGTGCAGGAAACCGGTGATTTCGAGCTTGATGGTGTGACCTTCCCGGCTGCCGAAGTGCAGGTGGAGTTCATGGATCCCGCTGACGGCGAGGGTGCCATGTTCCCCACCGGCAACCTGGTAGACGACCTGGAAGTGCCGGACATAGGCACGCTTAAGGCCACCATGATCAACGCCGGTATTCCCACCATATTCCTGAATGCCGAAGACATCGGTTACAAGGGCACAGAGCTGCAGGATTATATCAATAGCAATCCTGAAGCTCTGACCATGTTCGAAATCATCCGCGCCCATGGCGCCCTTAAAATGGGCCTGATCCAGAACCTCGAAGAGGCAGCCAGCCGCCAGCACACCCCCAAGGTCGCCTTTGTGGCCAAGCCTTCGGAATACGTGTCCTCAAGCGGAAAAACCATCGGGGCAGGGGATGTGGACGTACTGGTGCGGGCCCTGTCCATGGGCAAGCTCCACCACGCCATGATGGGCACAGCCGCCGTAGCGATTGCCACTGCCGCGGCGGTACCCGGCACGTTGGTCAACCAGGCAGCAGGCGGTGGCGATCGGGCGTCGGTAACCTTCGGCCACCCATCCGGCACCCTGCAGGTGGGTGCAGAGGCCAGCCAGGTTAACGGTCAGTGGACCGCCACCAAAGCGATTATGAGCCGCAGTGCGCGAGTGCTTATGGAGGGTTGGGTAAGGGTGCCCGGCGACAGTTTCTGATGGAAGTGTCAATGTAAACGTCCTTCAAGAAAACGGGGGAATATCAGTGATATTCCCCCGTTTTTTTAATATCGTCGATATAATTTACGCATTTCTCAGTAATTATTTTTTATAAAGCATTGCTAATTCAAGTAAAATAATAAAACAGATTATTATAGCGATTTATTTAAAAAATAAAAAATATTATATCCCGCCTTAAAGTACATAACGACTAAATATGCCCGTCTATAAGTAATATTCGTCGAATATAATTACACACGTATATATATCTTAATAATAAAATCTATAATTTCATGAAATATAACATTTAAAAATTAATGGCATATATTGTGCTTATCCTTGTAGTCGTTGACGCGCATAATTTAAAACTTTGTCAGCACCCATAATCAAGGAAAGATTAATATGAATATTGCACTTAAAAGAACGCTCTTATCGACGCTTGTTGTGCCTTTTGCACTGGGTGTGCAATCTGTCAACGCAGCCGAGATTACCGAGTGGGGTTATAACGTCGACAACACCCTGACCAACGCGCAATTCAATGGTGGCGGCTCAGGCGGCACAACCGTCGAAGAAGACCATAACCTGTCTTGGGGCAATACGGATCTCGCTAATACCGGTGATCGGTCATCGGTTGCAATCGAAGACGTATCGGCCACAGGTGGCCTGATCACTAATGGTGGTTACGTTAATGGTGGAACCTTCACTCATACCAACAATATCATTGGGGCCAGCTACACGACGCTGACCAGCTTCGATCTTATTTCATCCCTGACGCTGAATGCGGCAACGCCGGACACCGGTGACGTCCAGAGGCTGGATGATCTTACGTTCAAGACGTCGTTTATTGAAACGCAGAACAATGCCGGCAGCTGTTTTGCAGGCTCGTCGCCGAAAGCCTGTGATGACATTTTCACCATTGATAATATCGACGAGTTGGGCGGTTCCAAGAACGTAGACGGTTGGTTTGAGATCGCGTCACCATCATTCACTATCGACGACTACAGCTACACGGTTTTCCTTGAGTTGGAAAGCCTGTTCGCTCTAGGGGAAACCTGTGAGGTGGCTGGTGCCCCATCTGACTGCGTTGGCCTTCAGACAATCGAAGATCAGGAAAATGCTTTTCAGACCCGCTTCCGTATTGCCTCGTCGCCAGTAAGCGTTCCTGAGCCGGGTACACTTGCGCTGATGGGCCTCGGTCTTGCCGGGTTCGCGCTCTCACGTAGGAAAAAAGTAGCCACTGCATAATATTCAAAAAGAAAAAACCGGAGCAGATGCCCCGGTTTTTTTCATTTGTGCTATATCAATCAGGCCTTGCGGCGAGAGAAACCAAGACCAAGCAGTCCAAGACTCATTAGCGCCAATGTTGCAGGCTCAGGTACGGCTGTAGCAGAAATTATGTAACCCGTGCTGCCGCCATGGTCCTCTCTGAGTAGCTGCAGATAATGAGTGCCTGCAGAAAGCGTTGTGCCAAAGCTGTATTCGTTGGCAAATGCACCTCCACTGCGCATCGCACCGAAGGCGTAGTCGCCATTGAACCAGGCGTAAATGCCATTATCGACGCCAACATTGACGTTTACATAAGACGACTCGCTCAGCGTAAATTCATAAGCGACTGCAGTTTCCGTATTCACAGCCCAGGTGGGTGGAATAGCTCTTGGGCCCTGCCACTCGGAATTGGTGAAATCACCACTAAGCCAGCCGCCAAGCTCAGACGTTTGGTCCAAGGTGGGTTCGGCAATCGGATTCTGGGTCGGGTCACCTTCGGAAACGTTAGCACCTGGAAAAAAGAGTGAATTCGGTCCGTAAGTGCTAGCAAGGTCGCCCAGGCTATCGTTGTAGTAACCCGATGTGGAATTATCGATGATCAGCGACGCAGAGGCCGCGCCTGCAAACAGACTGACTGCTGCACCAGCAACAATTTGACTACATTTGTTCATGGTTTACTCCGTTTACTGCTCAGGTTGTGTTTCGAACGAGGAGTAAATAGCACGTGTCATGCCAGAACAATAAAAAATATATTTATCAGATGCATACGATTATTTAGATGTTCTCACCGCACGATTGTGTAAAGAAAGATGACATATCTTTCCCAATCTGAAGCCGGTTAGTAAGTAACAGGTTATGCGCCAGGCTACCATGCGCATAGTCAGCACCTGACTCCGACCGAACTGGAGACAATTCATTTCAGCAAGATATCAGAAGTGTAAATATTCCCGACATGAGGACGACAAATTGAGGATTTCAGGCTCTTTTCAGAGTTCAACTGTTCGGAGAGGATCAACTACGGTAAACGTTATAAATCGAGTCCCCTGCTGGTGTCAGTATAATTTACGGAATCAGTATCCGTTCTTGCATTAAAATGCCATTTTAGTATCCATGTTAGTTATAAGTCGATCAATTCGAGTTGCTGTGATTTGATCGTCGTTACTAAAATGCCGCGCAAAAAAACACATGGCGTATAATGCGATGCATTTACTCTTTTCCGTTGTCGAAGATACTTACACCCTTTAATTCGAATGTATCGACGCGTATTCCTAAGTAACTAGAAAATATAAAAAATTAAGACTTGGTATGAGTGATGCTTTCATTCCAATACCGCTGATTGGCTTGTTTGAAGTCGGGCTGCCAGCGTTCACAATCAAGGAGAGATAATTATGAACACTGCACTTAAAAGAACATTGCTATCAACGCTTGTTGCACCTCTTGCACTAGGCGCGGCGTCTGCCATGGCGCAACCGATTGCATCCTGGAACTATACGGTCGACAATGATTTGCACAATGCGACATTCACCACAAAACCTGTGGTTGTTGGCGTTGACCGCGGCACCCAGTCTGTTAGTGACCAGCTGATTTCATGGGGCGGTGATGATGCTGGCGATCGGTCATCAGTTGGAATCAACGACATAGATCCAGCTGCCGGTCCTGTGTTCACTAACGGGGCTGCAGTTAATACTGGGGTATTTACCCATACCAATAATATCATCAGCGCAAGCTATGATACGCTGTTATCGTTTGATCTGACCTCCACGCTGACACTGTTTCCAAACGACCCAGGCGATACCGAGTTTCTGCCTCCTATTACCTTTAACACCAGATTCACAGAGACACCGAATAACTCGACACCCTGTGCCGATGGAGGCTCAACGCCTTGCGGTGACATTTTCACCATTGTGAGCATTGAGGGCTTAGGAGACTTTACGGGTGGAGAACTCCCGGGACAGGAGTTCCAACAGGGAGATTACATCTACACCGTGTTTCTTGAGTTGGCTAATCTAGAGACGTTGCCTAACAGTGCCTGTATAGCGGCTGGTGCCAATATTGGATGTGTTGGTCTTTTGACTCCAGAGGATGGTACTAACAACTTCCAGTCCTCTTTCAGTATTACTTCCAGAGAAGTACAGGTACCTGAGCCAGGCACCCTGGCGCTGTTGGGCCTTGGTCTCGCCGGACTTGGTCTGTCGCGCAGGAAAAAAGCAGCAAACGTATAACGCCTGAACGACCATAACGCTCAGATAGCAATGCTGAAAAAGAAGCCCCCGCTGAAAATCGGGGGCTTTTAATTATGAAATTTCGCCGAGCCAACAGCACTCAAGTCAGTTCAGAATCGCTTAGGTGTTGGTCAGGCAACCTCTCTCTCATTTGCCTTGTAGCCTCTGGTATCCGGTTTCGCCGGCAAGTAGCGCCCATCCTCAGTAATTAGCGACCAAACATCCGGACGGCGCTTCTTAATGCCATCAATCAGGGACGCTGCTTCGGTAAATGCAGGGCGACGGCGACCGTGGTATTCCATCACAGGTCCGACGTGATCAAACTCGACGCCAAATCGCTTTAACAGTCGAAGCTGTGCTGGCTCCATGATCGCCATCCAGTGAGTTATATTGTGTCTGACCGACATCTGAAGAATTGCGGCAAAAAGCCCCAAGCTGATATAGGGCATGGCGCGTTTGCCATTTTCCAAATCGCTATAGCGGACAAAATCGCTCGCGCCCGTGGAAGATTCATCCTCATTGAGACGACGCCGGAACTCCCGGCTGACCGCCATTCGCGATATTTCCGCGATCTGATCGCGGCGAGCTCCTTCAAATGCAGCCCGTGCATGCTGATCCATCCGGGGAATACAGGGAGCTTCCATGGGAAACTCATCCTGTTCTGGATTATCGCCGGTCATGACGAGGCGAACGGTTGCAACGCTGTCTCTCGTTATCCGGTGTCGGATCAGAGCGTGCGCGGACCGCGGATCGTAGGCATCGTGCTCGCGTTTATCGACGAAGCAGTCCGGGTCCTCGAAAGGCCGATCAATGCAATAAACTTGGTATCGAACTTCGAAGACTTCGTTTATCGCTTCAGGAGACATTGCTAACTCGACATTGAATACCGAGTTAAAAATGGTGCTGACGTCTTCTTGATTTTGTTGGTCTTTCTTATTTTCTGTTTCTTGGTGAAGTGCAAACCCTGTGTTCATCATTTTCAGGCCCTCATTCTTCCCCGTTCAGGGAGCTGTTAGTGCGATAGTCGCAGTGAGAAAAAGCGCCGTCGTAACTCCTTTTGCCGGCGTACTACGGGTGTATCGAGGTTACAGCTCATCAGACCTCGGAACTCTTGATCCTGGGAACATAACGTCCGGGCGCCAGGATGAAATTAGGGTCGACTGCTGCTTTCAGTCGACTGGCAAGTCTGGAAAAAGAAGAGCTATCTGTGTTCAGAACACCCATGGCGTCGATATTAAGACGATAGGGCAGGAAGCCTTCTTTTTGGCCTGCCTCAAAAAGTGCGCGATAACAGCTGTTGGCCCTCGCAGTAGCATCCGCGTCCCTGCGATCAAAAAGCAGGGGGACAGTCGAGTCGAAGCAGCGATCATTGACAGTCGTTAAAGTGATCAGCGGATTGACGCCGTATTGGGGACAGATGCTTTCAATCATATCGATGTAGCGGCGCACATCGTCTCCCCGAATTGGAACCAGCGGCGCGAACCATATAAGCCCACAGCCATCTCTCGCAGGATTTTTGGGTTTCCCGGTTTCGGGTAGCGTGCCCGAGCGCCAATAAGCCAGCGATAGCGCGACATCATTGGGCGTTCCATGCATGATTTCCAGTGCTCCCGAGAGGGTGTCTGCCATGCCCTTGACTCGCGTTGCGAATCTCCCAGGAAGTGCCCGGGCGACAGTCCTTGCCAAGCTCACTTTGCGGCGGTTTATAAAGATGAGGCGGTCAGTCACGGGGCCGAGAAGCCGCTGCAAGGTGCGTCTAGCTGCTCGGGCCACTTCTCTTGAGGCATAAATTGCTCCAACCCCGCTCCACGCCGGAACGCCGTGGCTGTTAGCGAGAGTGTCAACTTCATGAGCAGGCAGAACACCGTCAACGGCTCTGCTTTCGGGGAAAGCCGTCATCATTGAAAGCATGCGCTGGCTGTTGAGCAGGTTAATAGCTACAACTGAACCGCCGAGCGATCGCAACACAGCCCGTACGGTAGGTACCAGCGCTTCCAGTTTGGCGTCGTCTTTTATAGAAAAGAAAAATGCGGTAACGGTTTCTGGAGCCGGCGCAAGTGCAATAGTAATGTTTACCACCACGCCGAAATTCCCTTGGCTGAAAAGTCCGTCGAGATAGGGGCCGAGTCCCCATTTGAACAGCCCGTCGACCTCCGCTCCGCCAATTTCACTGAGCGGTGTCTTGTAGAGCGTCCCGTCTGGCAAGATCGCTTCTATCTTCGTTACCGCTGCAAAATGATCAGTAATCGGTGTGATGCCGTAACCACGCTCAAGCGCGTTACCAAGAATGCTGCAGGTGGGGCCTGCACCTGTCACGGGAACAAGATAATCACCCTCATGGCTGTCCAGAAACTCCCTGAGCGCGCCCTGGGTTACGCCGGGCCCCACAGTGACAACGCCTAGCTCAGGATCAAAATCCGAAATTCGGTCAAGCCTGCTAAGATCCAGGATAACGCAGTTGTCCTCAATCGGATTGGCACTACCATACCCCCAATTATTACCCGTGCTCACAGGATAAACGGCGACTTGCCATCGCTGCGCCACCTGAAGCACCAACGCGACCTGCGCCTGAGTTTCCGGGCGAACGACAGCCGGAATGGAACGTTTCGTACCTATGGTGGATGCGCCAAAATCTGCTTCGCTGGCGGCTACCACCCCTGAATCGCCCAGGATAGTGACCCATTCGGTAATTGCAGACTCGATTGAGGTGCTATTCACTGGCTTTTCCATGGGTTATGAAGACTTTTCGATATGGCGACAAAGTTTGTTAATGGCGTGTGCACTAATGACGCAAAGAGTATAGTTGAGGTATGGCATGGAAAACTATGTTGTAGCATTACGACTTCGAAAACGAGCCCCCTTAAATAAATCAAAGGCAAACAAGAAGTTGTGTTTAGTTTAAACAAATGTAAACAACCACTTTACATTAAAGTACATTAATTTCACATGAACCGAACCTGTTAAAACCACCAATGGGTCGTTAAAAGCGATATACCCACCATAAATAAGTATCTTAATAAACGACATACAAATGCGTCGCAAAAATACTCCTATATATTTATTTCGGTGCTGTAGCTACTACGAAAACATTCTGTTCAACTTATTTCTGGTTCTGGCTCCAAGCTTTCTTACAACCATTTCAGTGGGGTGAATGAACTCTACGCCCTCCGTAGCACCCTCTTCCATGGCCAGTTCACAAGGCTTACAAGTCCCGCAGCATTTTCCTTTGACCGGATTGAAGCAAAACCACCTTTTCAGCAGAATATCGTAAAAGTCATGATCTTTTGCGATTTGCTTCATCTGGGTCTTGGTGGTCGTTATGAGGGGAAATGACCAGTACTTGAACAGCTCTGCTTCCCAGGAATTATTCAGGGTGGGACGCTCACCTTCTATATCTTTAAAAATCAATTTTTGTAGCACGCTTGGGCACTGGAACCTCTCCAGGCTCAGCTCTACCGAATCCCATTTCTGATTTTCAGCAATCAGGGCGAGCCAATAATATTGGCTACCAATACGGGTTTGCCTCTTTAGAAAATCGAATCGTTCTTTAAGTTCATGATTATCCAGAAAATCTGATCTTAAAAAAATATTTTTCGGATATAAGGTGACGCCTGGACTGAGACGTTGTCTCACCATTTTGGAAATAAGATCCATACTCTCGAGTTCACGCAGTGTGCTGGAACGTGTGCTATCAATAACATAGATAGGTTGTACACTTCTTTTCTCGACAAGCAAAAGCTGAAGAAGGCGGAATGTTGAGTCCCAGCCGCCGGTCCATAAGAGAGTCGTTATTTCGGGCATAGAAGGCGTCTCTTTCCATGAGGTGGTTAAATTTTAGCATGTCGTGCGTAAACCGCTGAAGGTTGCCACCCATTCCACGTGAAGCCGGTCAGAATCCCATCTGTGCCAAACCTTCAAGCGTTACCGATAGGCTTCCGAATGACCGCGGGTTATTGGCTGTCCATCCGCCATCCGTAAAATCGATCAATGCTGCGGTGGCTGAGCGGGATACTGCGAGAGCTGCCGCGAGACTAACTCCCATAATGAGTGTTTTATGTTTTCTCCTAATTCTTTACTGCGGGAGAGCCGACATTGGCTTAAATCTAGATTAGCAAATATCGCGCCATTAAAATAATGTTTAAGGTTCAAGGGCCTAACCACCGTTTGTGTTTTAAAGGTCCAAATGTGTAAATATTTCTGACATGTAGTTCATTCAGCCTCTTGGTTATTACGCTGGAATTCAAGTTGTCTACAATTAACCTTGAGCTAGGCTTAAAGAATTTAGCGTTAAATATTCTGGAGCGATGCCATGTCCGCGACCTTCGATCTCAACGAACGCCCCGACTACGATGACCTCATTCAAACCATTGCCGATTACACCCTCAGTTACCGCATAAAAAGCAAAGAAGCCTGGAACACGGCCCGTAACTGTCTGATGGACACGCTCGGCTGCGGCTTGTTGGCACTGCGGTTCCCTGAATGCACAAAACACCTTGGCCCGATGGTTGAGGGCACGGTGGTGCCCCACGGCGCGCGCGTTCCCGGAACGCCATTCCGGCTGGATCCGGTAAAAGCTGCCTGGGATATTGGCTGTATCATTCGCTGGCTGGACTATAACGACACTTGGCTTGCGGCCGAGTGGGGCCATCCGTCCGATAACCTAGGGGGCATTCTTGCGGTAGCGGACCATCTTTCCCAGAAACGGGTGGCGGAAGGCAAAGAACCGCTGACTATGAAAGATGTTCTTGAAGCCATGATCATGGCCCACGAAATTCAGGGTGTGCTGGCACTGGAGAATTCCTTTAACCGGGTAGGGCTGGACCACGTGGTACTGGTGAAAGTCGCATCGACCGCGGTCACTGCAAAACTGATGGGCGCAAACCGGAAACAAATGTGTTCGGCGCTGTCCCACGCCTGGGTGGATGGCCAGTCGTTGCGCACGTACCGCCACGCACCCAATGCAGGCTCCCGAAAATCCTGGGCAGCGGGGGATGCGACTTCTCGCGCTGTCCGGCTGGCAGGCATCGCCATGAGAGGCGAAATGGGCATTCCAAGCGCGCTAACAGCTCCCCAGTGGGGCTTTTACGATGTGCTGTTCAGTAAGACCAACAAGGATCAGAAGCTTAAACCTGAAGACAAGCGTCAGTTTTCTTTACCCCAGGACTTCGGATCCTACGTGATGGAGAACATACTGTTCAAAATTTCGTTCCCGGCAGAATTTCATGCCCAGACAGCGGCCGAAGCAGCGGTGACTTTGCACCCGCAGGTGAAAGACCGGATAGAGGAAATCGATCGCATTGTTATCACAACCCATGAATCCGCCATTCGCATTATTTCCAAACAGGGCAAGCTGGCGAATGCGGCGGACAGGGATCACTGTCTGCAGTACATGACGGCGGTACCGTTGATCTTCGGCAACCTGACCGCTGAACATTACGAAGACAGTTTCCACGAGGCCAATCCGATCATCGACAGGGTCCGTGAAAAAATGGAAGTGGTGGAAGATGAGCGATATAGCCGTGAGTATCTGGAGGAGGACAAACGCTCAATCGCCAATGCCATTCAGGTGTTTTTCAAGGATGGCAGCAGCACGGATATCGTTGCGGTCGAATATCCTATCGGTCATCGCCGCCGCAGAAAAGAGGGCATTCCCCTGCTGGAAGATAAGTTCAACAACAACCTGGCTACGCGTTTTCCGGGGCAGCGCTGTGACGAGATCTCCGAGCTCTGTAAAAATCAGAAGACACTGGAAGGAACGCCGGTGCACGAGTTTGTTGGTCTTTTTGTGATTTGAAGGTGATACCGAAAAATTACAGGTGTGTTGGGAGCGTCAGTTTTTTTTGCACTTCCGCACGCCAGTTTGCTCGTTAGCGATTGCAGTTACAAAAATTTACAGTACACTGCTGGTCATATAACGCTGTATGTAACGCACGGGATGCGTTGTTTCATTGTTGTGAGCAGCAAAAAGGAGTTGGCGTGGCCCACGTCAGATTGTTTAAACATTATATCCACCTGCCCTATGTCATCCTCGGCCTGATTGATTTTTTGGTGCTGACGTTTGGCTTCGCTCTGGCCGTATTTTTTCGCTACTTCGGTGATCTAGCCTTTTTCCTTGAAAACCTCGGCTTCCTGCTACCGTCGGCTTTCGTTTTCTCAGCCGTGAACTTGTTGGTGATGATAGCGCTTGGCGTCCACCAGTCTCGCCTGGAAGAAGGCATGTCGGGAATGATGCTGCGTACTATCATCACCCTGATTATCAGTGTTCCGTTGTGCGGTTTTGCCTATCTGCTTGCCTCCGACTGGCTTTGGTACATGGGGGCCAGCAGCGTACTGACCACCGCGTCCGTTTTCGGGTTTTTCCTGCTGGGCATTATTCGCTCACTCTTTTTTGCCACGGTGGGTAAGGAAACCTTTAAACGAAAAGTGTTGGTGTTGGGAGCAGGTTTGCGTGCCAGGCAGATACACGAGGACCTCAGAACGCCATTTAACCGCAAGGGTTTTATCCTCACCGGCTTCGTGCCTCTTCCTGGCGAACCCCTGGAAGTCAGTGAAGAATACCTGCTGAAGATACCCGACACATTGCACCATTACATCATCAAGCACCCTGTTCATGAAATCGTGGTGGCTGTTGACGATCGCCGTAATGGCTTGCCGATGGAAGATCTGCTGGAATGTAAAATGGAGGGGGTCCGGATTGTAGACGGCGTCAGCTTCTATGAACGGGAGTCCCGCAAAGTAGCACTGGAAATGGTCACCCGCGGCTGGTTAGTGTTTTCCGATGGATTTACCGTTTCTTCTGTGTATGGGTTCGGTAAACGTTCCCTGGACATTTTGGCAGCCGGTACCCTGTTTCTGGTCGGCCTGCCGCTAATGTTACTGACCGCCATTGCCATCAAGATTGAAGACGGCCTCAAGGCCCCCATTTTCTACAGCCAGGAACGGGTAGGGTTGAGTGGCAGCGTGTTCAAGGTTCACAAGTTCCGCTCAATGTCCATCGATGCCGAGAAGAACGGCGCGGTCTGGGCGAGCAAGAATGACGCCCGGGTCACCAAAGTCGGGGAATTTATCCGCAAGGTACGGATAGACGAGCTGCCACAAATTTTTAACGTTCTGAACGGCACCATGGCCTTTGTTGGCCCACGTCCTGAACGGCCGGTATTTGTGGAAAAGTTGTCCGAAAAAATTCCGTTTTACAGCGAGCGGCATCGGGTCAAGCCCGGTTTGACTGGCTGGGCTCAGCTCTGCTTTGCTTATGCCGATAACGAAGAAGATACCCGGGAAAAACTCCGGTATGACCTTTACTACATCAAGAATCAGAGTCTGTTACTGGACGTATTGATTATAATTCAGACAGTAGAAGTGGTATTGTTCAAGAAAGGATCAAGGTAGTTTCGGGACAAGCTCTCCCCGAGACATGGAATCAGAAACGGAATCAGAGAGGAAAGACAATGTCATCGAAGTATTCAATCCGGGCACTTTTGCTGCCCCTGGCGGCGGTTGCATTCATTACCGGCTGCGCATCCAATTCTCCATCCTCAGACGCTAAGGTCCAGCAGGCACTTCAACTGGATACGGTCAATAGTGTTGATCAGTACATCCTGGGTGCAACCGACGTTGTGCGGGTTTCAGTCTGGCGGAATGACGACTTGAGCATCTCGGTGCCAGTGCGTCCGGACGGCAAGATTTCTGTTCCTCTGGTTGGAGATGTACAGGCCACAGGGCGAACACCGGAAGACCTCGCAGACGACATAGAATCCAACCTTGCCGGCTTTATAAGAGAGCCGCAGGTAAGCGTTGTTGTAACCAACATGGGCAGCCATGAGTATATTGACCGAGTACGGGTAACGGGGGCTGTGCAGAGTCCTGTGTCAGTGCCTCATCGTGCTGGCATGACGGTACTTGATATGTTCCTCAGTGCCGGCGGTGCAAATCCTTTTGCAGCTCCCAATAACGCGATGCTTTACAGGCCCGTGGAGGGTGAGGTTGTAGCAATTCCCGTAAGACTGGACGATATCCTGACCAAAGGTGACATAGCAACGAACTATTCAATGCGGCCCGGTGACATACTCGCCGTACCAGAACGAAGCTTCTGATTGTCTCATCAGATCAACGACGCTGCGCTAATTGCTGACTAACACTTTGGATATTCGAAATGGCACTTCCACTATCTAGTTTACCGGTTGAAATTCTGAGGGAAGTCCGCGCCCGCAAATGGCTGGTGCTCATCGCTTTTGCGGTTGTGAGCTTCGCTGTACTTGCTACCGGCTTTGTCTGGCCTTACCAGTACAGGTCGGAAGTTATCATCTTTGTGGATGATCAAAATATTATTGGCCCACTGATGGAAGGCAGCGCAGTTACAACGAAAATAAGTGAACAGACCTCTTCGGCCAGACAAACCCTCTCCAACAGGGACGTGGTTGGGCAGTTGGCCAAAGATCCCGATATATATGGGCCGGACGCTCGCAACATAGACGACGAAGCGCTTGAGGCAAGAATACTGGCATTACGGAGTAATATGAGTGTCAGGCACGTTGGCGGCAGCTATTTTTCAATTGGTTATAGTTCAGAGTCGCCAATTGAGGCATTTCGTATTGCCCAGAAACTTGGCCAATTATTTATAGCGGAAAGTTCCGATAGAAAGCGTAGTGAGAGCAGGAGCGCCTACAATTTTATCGACAAGCAGGTGAAAAGCTATGAGCGCCAGTTGGCCGATGTAGAAAAAAGGCTGCAGGACTTTTTGTCTGAGAACAAAGAAGGAACGGAGGGCGAGGCAAGTTCACGAATGAACAGTCTGAAGTCGCAGCTTGAGCTTGCCGAAATGGAAAAGACTGAGGTGGAGTCGAGAGTCCGGTCTCTGGAAAACCAGTTAAGTAGCATCGATCCGACACTCCGCCAGGGCAGAACGGCTGATGCCTTTCAACAGAGAATCAGTTCCATGGAGTCACAGCTTGACGACCTGCGTTTGCGATACCTGGACTCCTATCCTGACATTGTGATCCTGAAAGAGCAGATCGCGGAGCTTCGCAAGCAGCGGCAAAGAGCTATTGAGCAGGGAGAGGAGGGAGACCAGGTTGTTTCTGGAGAGGATGTTGTCAATCCTATCTATCAGGACATTCGCTCCTCTTTGTCCAGAACTCGGGCCGATTTGCAGACCCTCATAACTCGCATCAACTCGCTAAACCAGCTGATTGCCGAACAGGAACAGCGAATGGATCGAATCCAGGAAAACAAGACCCAGTACGCAGAGATTACCCGGGACATGGATGTGAATACTCAAATCTATAACGATTTGCTGAAGCGCCGGGAAAGGGCGCGGGTGTCCATGCACCTGGACATCGAGGGTCAGGGCCTTAATTACGAAATTTATGAATCAGCTCAATTCCCTACATCACCCTCGGATATGAAGTTTTCAACCTTTGCGTTTGCAGGGCTGTTTTTGGGTGCCCTCGCGCCTTTTGGCGCTATCGCCGGGTTACTCCAGATCGATCCGCGAGTTCGGGCGCGCCAACAGCTTGAAGCTAGCATCGGTTTACCAGTGCTTGCGGAAATGCCTCCCGTAAGGACACCTTATGAGAAACGCCGGGACCGCTTGGTTACCGTCACTATTTCCGTGTTTGCCGTAATATCGGTAGTTGCATACATTGTCATTGCGGGCGCTGCGCTGATGGGAGTTATTTGATGGCGAAATATAGGCAGGGTGCCTCTGGCTCTTCGGAAGATGTCGAAAGTGCAAAGTTTGATGCAACATTTGAAGACGAGCGTCGCGGGCAAAGTGACGATCGGATCTCAGATAACAAGAACTCAGATAACAGGGAGGCTGACAATCAAAAAAACCTACGCCGACAGGATGCCAACGGCTCAGACCAGTCACCGCGAAACGGCTCCGCTTACTCCGAGTGGGACGATTCCCGAATGTTGGTGCCCAGTTCTCTTGAACTTGGTCCCGGCGCTGTCGACAAATACGTCATTAGCAAACAGATCGTCAAAATGCAGGAGCCTCGCAGGCTCACGCCCGATGATCTGGACGAACGACGCATCATCTATCCTGAGTCAAGAAACCGTGACCTGGTCAACCGGTTCCGTCATCTGAGGACAAAACTGCTCGAGCTTTCAGGGGGAAATAACTTCACCCTGGTAGTCAGCGGAGCAAAGGAGGGGGCGGGCGCATCCTTCATGGCTCTGAACCTCGCAGCAGCATTTGCGTTTGATCAGTCAAAAACAGCGCTCATTATTGACTGTAATCTGCGACATCCGACACTTCATTCTCAACTGGATCTTGCGGCCGAAGCCGGCCTGACAGATTTTCTGGAAGATTCCGATTACGACATCGGAAAGATCATTTACCCGACAGGCATTCCCCGCTTGCGGCTTGTGCCTGCAGGCAGCCGTAGAGAGAACGCGGCAGAATTCTTTACGTCCTTTCGGATGAAGCAATTCCTCCTGGCAATTCGCCGCCGCTATCCGGACCGCTTCATTGTGCTTGACACGGCACCGATCAGTGATTCGCCGGATGCCCGTATTCTTGGTGATCTGTGCGATTATTCGATGTTGGTAGTGCCACACGGTCAGATAACAGCGGCTGCCGTAGATAACGCCGCTCAGGCATTTGACCCGGAAAAGTTTGTAGGAGCTGTCATCAATGGATGAGCGTTATCGATCAGGGAAGATTCGATGGATCATCTCTGTCGGCGCAGGCCTGTTGCTGTTGGGAAGCGGGCCAGCTATCGGGGCTACCAGCAGCCTGTCTGGCGGTATTGATAACCGCTACTCTGATAACTCGCGCCGCGTTGAAAGTAATCCCGAAAGCGATCTGGAAACCCGGGTAAACCTGAATTACCAGTATCTGAGCGACCCGGGGCGGTGCACATCTTCGGTAGATATGGGGCTCGGCTATGGCTACTGGCATGAAGACACCTTCGACCCGGAAGTTTATACAAATGGTAGTCTGAGCGGACAATGCGAACTCACCGATGGTCTGGTGTGGCAGGCTTCAAACAGAATCAGCCAGGTCACACAGGACACCCGCCAGGCCACCACCCGCGACAACCAGACCCGGAAAAACGTTTTCAGCACGGGCCCGGTCTACACAATGCGATTAACTCAGGTCGACCAGTTGCAGTTCTCTGCTGCTTACGAAAACACCGAGTTTGAAGAGCCGGAAGAGCCAGACAGCGATCGCGTAACCGCCACAGCTGCCTATAACCACAGTTTCAGTGAAACCCTGCAGGGAGGCCTGTCGGCCAGTGCAGAGCGCACGGAACTGGATACTGAAGAAGAACTGGACAGGGAATCAGTTAGCGCAACATTCAGTAAAACCTGGGCAACCACCCGGATAAGTGGCTCCATTGGCGTAAATCAGCTTGAGACTCGCTTGGGCAGCCAGGAGGTGTCCAGCGATGGCATAACTGGCAGTCTGAACATCGTGCGAACCATTAACCCGACCAGTACTTTCACGCTGAATGCCAACCGCCGGCTAACGGATCAGACATCGACGCTGGGTTTTCAGTTCGAGGACTTCAATTTCAACCTGACGGAAACGTCCGCCGTGGAAGTCACAGTGGTAAGCGCTGGTTACAATACGCGGTTCAGTGACGGATCTTCCTTTAGCACGGGGCTGACAGCCAGCCGCAGTGACTTCATCCGGACCGACAACCGCGAAGAGCGGATCGGAATTGACGCCCGTTACTCCAGGCCGGTAACGGAGCTGCTTTCATGGTTTACCGATGCCGGCTACGAGCGGCGGAGCTTTGAAGAGGATGATACCGAAGATGATCTACTCGGGCTGTCCCTCGGGCTGGACTATCAGCTGACGACCAGAATGGGGATCAGTTCTGCCATCGGGCACCAGAAAAAGACCAGCGACATTCAATCCAGGGAATATGATGAAAACTGGGTTAGGGTTTCCCTCAATTATCAATTTTTCTGAGTAGGGAAGCGCGCTAATGAATACCAATAATAGTCGGATAGCAAACGCACTAACCATTGATGTAGAAGACTATTTCCAGGTAGCTGCCCTGGCCGAGGCCGTAAAACGGGAAGACTGGCATTCCATGGAGTACCGCGTTGAGGCCAACACTCACAGGCTGCTGGAATTACTTGCTCGGCACAATACCCGGGCAACCTTCTTTACCCTGGGCTGGGTGGCGGAGAAATCGCCCAAGCTGGTTCGCGATATACAGAAAGCCGGCCATGAAGTGGCCAGCCATGGTTATAGCCACCAGCTGATCTATAACCAGACCCCGGAAGTTTTCCGCGAAGAAACGCGGCGCTCGAAACAGATCCTCGAGGACATCACCGGCGAACCCGTTACCGGATACCGTGCCGCCAGTTACTCCATCACCAACCAGTCGCGCTGGGCTCTGGATATACTGGCCGAAGAAGGCTTTGTCTGGGACTCATCCATATTTCCGGTTCACCACGACAGGTACGGCATGCCGGGCACACCCCGCTGGCCCCACCGGCTGACAACTGACAAAGGGCATGAATTGGCGGAGTTTCCCCTGAGTACCCTGAAGCTTCCAGGTTATACGCTGCCCATCGCAGGCGGCGGTTATTTCCGGTTGTTTCCGTACTGGTTCAGCCGCTGGGGGCTTGGCAGTATAAACCGACAGGGTCAGCCATTCGTGTTCTATCTCCACCCATGGGAAGTAGATCCGGAGCAGCCACGGCTGAACGTAAAATGGTTCTCCCGCTTCCGGCATTACAACAATCTGGATGTGTGCGAGCAAAGGCTGGACCAGCTGCTGGGTCAGTTCCGGTTTACTGCCATGAGTGACGTATTAAGAGACCAGCAGTTGCTTGCCCACGAGCCGCCGGAGACTGTCAGCCAAGCGAGTATGGAATTCACATCGTCATGCTAGTACCGATGTTCTGGCTGTCTCTGTTACTGCTTTTCTACATCTATTTCGGTTACCCGCTGTTGGCGAGTGCGTTTGCCAGGTTATGGCCGAAGCCTGTGAAAGCCGATATTGGTTACCAGCCAAAGGTGTCCATCCTTATTGCCGCCTACAACGAGGCCAAGGACATTGAAGCGACCCTCCATAACAAACTGGCGCAGGACTATCCGGCAGAGAAACTGGAAGTGCTGGTGGTCTCGGATGAATCCGATGACGGCACCGATGAAATAATCGATCGTGTCGCAAGCTCTGCACCTTTTCCGATCCGCCTGTTCCGCCAGGTACCAAGGCAGGGCAAAACTGCCGGCCTGAACACCCTGGTGCGGGAATCCACCGGCGATATCCTTCTTTTTTCAGACGCCAACTCCCAGTGGGACAGACAGGCCATTAAATACCTGTGCAGCAACTTCGCTGACCCTGAGATAGGGTATGTCACGGGAAAGATGGTCTATGTGAACGACGACGGTTCCCTGATAGGTGACGGTTGCAGTGCCTACATGAAATATGAAAACTGGTTGCGGGAACAGGAGACAGCATTGGGTTCTGTTGTGGGCGTAGACGGCGGCATAGACGCCATGCGAAAGACCCTCTACCAGCCTCTCAGGGCCGACCAGCTACCGGATTTCGTACAGCCTTTGAAAGTAGTAGAGCAGGGATATCGTGTCGTCTATGAGCCTCAAGCCCTGTTGAAAGAGGAGGCCCTGCACGACAGCAGCAGCGAACTAAGCATGCGAGTCCGGGTGAGTCTCCGCGCCCTGTGGGCGTTAAAAGACATGAAGCATCTGATGAATCCGGCAACCCATGGCATGTATGCAATTCAGCTGACGTCACACAAGTTGCTTCGGTACTTCGCATTTGTACCGCTGGCGCTATTAACCATCGCGTCGTTACTCCTTTCACCAAAAGGCGATATTTATCTGCTTGCCGCCATTGGCCTGATATTCTTATACGCTTTTGCCTGGGTTGGCCACAGCCAGGAGGCAGCCGGCCGGCATCTGCTTATCATCTACGCGGTACCTTACTACTTTATACTGCTCAATATTGCCTCCCTGAAGGCTGTAAAAGCGTTTATGAAAGGGGAGAAAAAAATCATATGGAATCCAAGGAAGGGTTAAGACTGCAATGGAGTTCAAGGTACTGCACTTAATCGATAGCGGCGGGCTTTATGGTGCCGAGAAAATGCTTTTGGATCTTGCAACGAAGCAAAAGGAAAAAGGTCTTAATGCCGTGATTCTTAGTGCGGGAGTGCCTGGTGAGGGAATTAAAAGTATCGAAGAGGAGGGTGCGGCCCGGGGAATCTCTGTGCAAGCATGGCGAATGAAGCCAGGATTTAATCTTAAGGGGGCGATAGCAATTTTAAGGTGGGCTCAAAGGGAAGGTTTCGATATCCTCCATAGTCATGGGTACAAATTTAATGTTCTGCTAGGCATGCTCCCCAATAGCTACCGAAAGCTTCCGCTAGTATCAACGCTCCATGGATATACGTATTCTAGACCGTTTTCGAAAGGACGGCTTTACGAAGTTTTTGACAAATTAGCTCTGACTCGAGCGTCGAGGATTGTTGTTGTCTCTTCAAAGATTATACCGAAGCTGCCTTTCTTTATTAAGAACTCAAATGCAATAACCATGATCACCAACGGTATTGATGTTCATAAAGTTGAAATTTGTGCACGTCAAAAAATCAACATGGAAATAACCGACTTTTTGGATAATCACAGCCCGGTAGTTTTGGGAGTGGGGCGATTTTCAAGAGAAAAAAACTTTGCTGAGTTAATAAAAAGCGTGTCTCTCTTGAAGAAGCAATATAAAAACATTGGTCTGATTTTGGCTGGCGATGGCCCACTCTTAGGGGAGGCATCTAAACAGGCAAGAGAGAGTGGTTTATTCGAAAACGTGCTTTTTCCGGGTTATATAAATAATATCCATCCTCTAATTCGGACTGCTTCAGTCTTAGCTATACCCTCTATTTCAGAAGGACTTCCTATTACGTTGCTCGAAGCCATGGCGCTAAAAACTGGAGTTGTTGTAACTGATGTTGGCGAAATGGGTAACGTAGTAGGTTTCGGAAAAGGCGGGGTAATTATTGACCGCCCTTATGCTGACGACATTGCTTCAGCAATCCAAGACTTTCTCTCCGAGCCCGAAGAAGAAACCAGACGTATCGAATGGGCTTTCAAGGCCGTAAATGAAAGGTATTCTCTTGAGAAAATGGTCATGGCCTATGAGGATGTTTATCGATCTGTCACACATAAAAATTTACGGCCATCAGATTAATTGAGTTTTCGAGATGCAAAATCCAAATATATCGATAGTAATTCTTACTTATAATCGCCCTGATTCAATCATTCGCAACGTTCGTGAAATATTAGATATTTCCATTGAGGAAGTCGAATTAATAGTTGTTGATAATTGCTCAGATGTTCCTGTAACTGAGATTTTGAGTGGGTTTGATGGCGTAAGGATAATCAGATTAGAAGAAAATGTTGGAGTTGCCGGTCGAAATATCGGAGTTTCAGAAGCCAATGCGGATATCGTGATCACTTTAGATGATGATGTTTTCGGCCTAACCGATAGAGATATTCGAAAAATTCTCAGACTTTTTAATAAAAGAAATAAGCTGGGCGCAATAAATTTCAAGGTCATCGATGATGAAACCGAAGAACAGATTAATTGGTGCCACCACCGGAAGATAGAAGATTGGTGTGATGTTACGTTCTCAACTTATGAAATTAGCGAAGGAGCGGTTGCTTTTAAGCGCTTAGCGTTCACAAAAGCTGGGGCCTATCCTGACTATTTCTTTATAAGCCACGAGGGGCCAGATCTTGCTATTCGTATGATGAATATAGACTATGATATTTTATACGTACCGGATATTGTTGTAAGGCATGCGCATGCTCCGGAAGGTCGCCCAAGTTGGCGTCGGTACTATTATGACAGTAGAAATATTATTTGGCTTGCAGCTCGTTGCTATCCTATCCAGTTGACTCTAAAGAGGCTATTCATTGACCTCTCGGCCCTATTCGTTTACGCCGTCAGGGATGGATTCGTTACCTACTGGGCAAAAGGTATTAAGGATGGTTTTCTTGGAACCCCTAAAGTTTATAAAGATAGAGTTATAATGTCCAAGCAAACAATTAAACGATACAGAGCTTTAGAGAAATACAATCCGTCGTTTATGTACATGTTTAGAAAACGAGTATTCCGAAAAAACGTAAATATTTAGATTTTATTTTTAGTCATCTAGGCTTGAGATGACTTAATTATGTTTAACGTATTTTTGGTTGTTGTTTTTTCACCATCATCTTTTAAGTAAAGTAAAAAAATCTCATCTTGGATATTATTGATGACTAAAGTAATGTCTGTTATTAGTTCCGACGATCGGATCTTTATAGATAGGCTGAGAGGACTATCCATTATACGAGTTGTGCTGGTTCATCTTGGTCTCTCATGGTTCCTTACTCCTTACTCTCAGTTCATTCATGTATTTTTACCAATACTTTTCTTCGTAAGTGGTGCGATTTCATATCCTGTTTATCTGCGAGCTGAGAGCATTCGCTATTACTCATTTAAACGATTGCTTTCCATAATTATTCCTTATTACTTGATTGTTGGATTCATTGTAAGTATATATTATTTATTTTTTGCGTCCTTTGAAGAGCTTAGTCCTTACACTTTGGCTCGATGGTTTCTTGTAAGCCCGGCAACTGAGATGATGCCGTTTAACCTAGGACAAATTTGGTTTTTAAGAGCTTTAATTATTATAATTTTAATTTCCATTCCGCTATTTCTTTTTGCGAGGGTAAGTTTAAAAATTCTCGCAATTCCTATTTTTATATCAATAATATTATCGGCTAGTGAATTAGTTTGGAATATAAGTTCGATATTTTATATTGGTTTTTTTAATTTTTACCAGCCTATTGTAAATATGGGCTTCTTTTTTTTTGGTGCATATTATTATGCTGCAGCTGAAAACTTTAGCTCGAAAAAATTGTCTTTACTATTTTTAATTTCACTTTTTTTATCCTACGCATCGTTCAAATATTTCGACCTAGACTTAAATATGGCAAATCACACATTCTCTCCAAATCTTTATTATATTTCACTAAGCTTTGCGGTAATATTTTTAGTGTTACTTTTGAAGCCCGTCATACAATTAATTTTTGAAAAAATTAAAATTATAGATAAATTTGTAGGTTTGTATAGCAAGCATGCCTATGGTGTTTTCATAATACATTCATTTTTGATTCATTATTCGGAAGTCGAATTCGGATGGGAAAATGTAGCCTCAGATCCGTTGCGTGCAATATTCAAAGTTTCATTTGTTCTTTTTGGGTCGCTACTTATTGCAATTCCAGTTACGAAAATTACAAAGCCAGTTACGAGCTTAATTTTGAGAAATGTCAATAGAAAATAGAATTTATTAAGTAACCAAAGTAACCTGTATGTTAATTATTAGTAATAAAGCTCTATTTGGATTGTAAAAATGCTCGGCAAAATTTGGTGCCGAGCTATTTTGATGGTTTTTCTATTCAATATTTAATTTTATGGTATCTGGAGGAGTGCACTCCCCGCATTCAATACGGTAACCTTGCGAATAATTATTGTCAGAGTCGGCTATATGTACAAATAAATTATCAGAAGCCCAGTCTTTTGGAAGAGTAGCCCTGATCTGGTCATCCGACCAAGTCTCTGGTAATAAATGTTGTACGCGTGTTGAGGTCCCGAGCGTCTCACCGTTTGTTAGCAGAACTCTTGCGTTTGCATTATCTCCAATAGCGACATAGAAATTAGACATTGCGCGCCTGATCTGGGTCTCTGAGCTGTGCCGTACCCATGCATTAAATCTGACTCGGTCCCAGTATGGATAAGGGACACCCTCTTCAGTTTGGTCTGTCATAAAATTTCCAGTGCGTGTATTTTTGTCATAAGCTTTTTCATTTAAATAGGCGAAGAAACCTTCAGCATTTCCATATGGGTCATCTGGGTTGAGTTTAGCGTGAAACATGTAAGTTACCCAACCTCCGAAAACCCAATTATCTCGAAGAGACTGCTGTCGGTATAGTGGGTTCATTCGAGTATTATTCCCGCCTATTGAGAATACGCCACCAATCCATGTTGGGACTGCTAGGTCATGGCCAGATGGCTCCCCGAGCTTTTCAACTGAGTATCTGGTGCTGTCTCCTCTATCTCCGAACATTAACCATGAATCTTTCGAAGCTGAAATTGTGGCAAACTCATCCTCCGTTCCGTGAGGGAAGGAACCTAGATCCTGCAAAGCGAAGCTGTAATAAATCTCTTGGAAATGTTTAAGTCCATGAATTCCTGTAGGGTCAGGCTCACCGAAAATTGGTCTGGCCCCATTGGCGCTGCCAGTCTCTGCAACAATGATGGCTTGGCTGTCTGGGCCAAATGGTCCTTCAACGATCTCACTAGCTTTGGCTTTTTTTACTTCAAACCAATTGCCTTTCAAGGGCGATAATTCAACACTGGACGATGACACATTCGCATTGCGCATATCATCATAAAGCACGACGTCTGGTCCCGCACCAAAACCCATACCAAATAGCGTGATCTTGCCATCATTTGAAATGGAATGAGTATGGATCGCTGGGTTGGCCCAAGCTGAAGTGGCGACTAAATAGGTAAGTCCAAAAGATAAAATAGCACTACGTTTCATAGTATGCACTCCAAATAATCGGATATCTTAAAGTCATCTGGTTCTAAGTATTGATTAGTAAAATTAGCTGCCAGTGAATTGGCGATTTGTGTAACAGTATTTATCATTCACTCATCTCGTCAGATTGCATATAACGTAAATAAAAAAAATACTTTCGTTATTTCACAGTAGCGTCCAAGTATGCATAGAAAAGTACGATAGGACAATAAACCTCGAGGGATTTTTATAACGCGAAGAGGGTCTCTTCCTACGAAAAGTAACAAAATATTACCTTTTAGCAATCTTGGCCTGCCCTGGAAGCGTTGGTGGTACCGGGTCTGGTTGTAGTGCCGGAAGTACCGGTTGAGCGCCTGTTTTAAGTGGTGTCCATTCTCGAAGGCTGTGAGGTAGACACACTCGTATTTGACGCTCCGCCAGAGCCGTTCGACAAAGATGTTGTCATGGTAGCAGCCCTTGCCGTCCATGCTGATCCGGATGCTCTGTTCTTTGAGAACGCCTGTGAAGGCCTCACTGGTGAACTGGACGCCCTGGTCAGTATTAAAGATTTCCGGCGTTCCATGGCGCTGAAGAGCCTCTTCCAGGGCATCGACACAGAAATCCGTGTCCATGGTGTTTGAGACTCGCCAGGACAGCACCTTGCGGCTATGCCAGTCGATGATAGCGACTAGATACATGAAGCCTCGGGCCAGCGGAAGATAGGTGATATCAGTTGCCCAGACGTGGTTAGGCCGATCGATTCGCAGCCCTTTGAGCAGGTACGGATAGATCTTGTGCCCATCGCCCGGAATGCTGGTTCTGGGGCGCGGGTACACGGCTTGAATGCCCATAGTGCGCATCATGCGTTGAACCCGCTTGCGGTTTACCGGGTGACCCTTGTGCTGCAAATGGACTCGCATCTTGCGAGAGCCGTAGTACGGCGTTTCCAGATGCTGCTGGTCAATCAGATACATCAGCTCCAGATCCTCCTGACACCGTTCACGAGGAATGTAATAAAACGATGAGCGACTCACTTCGAGTAGCTCACACTGGCGCGCGATACTGACCTGGGGATGACCTCGCTCGATCATCGCCAACCGGCGTTGACGGCTTACTGATCGAGCTTGCGCGACAAAAAATCGCGTTCCACCGTCAGCTTGCCGATCTCGCGGTAGAGTTCATCAGTATTGGGCTCGTCAGATTGCTTGGCGGACTTTCTCTTCCCCTCGAAAAGGTCGGTAGCATTGTCCAGCAGCTCGCGCTTCCAGGTACTGACCATGGTCGGGTGAATCTGGAACCGGGCAGCAATCTCAGAGGTGGTCTCGTCCCCTTTGAGGGCAGCCAGGGCGACTTTGGACTTGAACGATGCGCTGTACTGTTTGCGTTTTTTGCTCATGAATCTCCTCCTTGTGGAGATGATGAATCAGAGCTTATTTTGGAGATGATGAATTAGAGCTTAGGCACCTGTCCAAATTTCGAGACCACTTCAGTGGTTGCCGGCACGTTTGCCTTAAACTAAGGTTGATCGATAAACTTAGTTATTGAAGAAATAGCCATAGGTTTTCAGCGGTGACGTGTGAAAAGACGTCGTTAATAGACTAAGCACCTTTTTAAAGGGGAAGAAAAATCTATGAAATATGAAGTCGTTGTCTATGTAGACTCTAATGGCACACATTTACATCAGATATACAGTGGGTTATTCCTTTTACATACGTATGGAGAAATAGATCTGAAGCTAAGAACTGGGCGAAGCACGACAAAAACTCGTGGCAATAGACAGTTTCTCGCACTAGATGTTCGAAGTTTTTTGGATAATAAATACAAGCGTTGTATATTTGATATGCAAGACTCACCAAAAATTTCACTATTGGAAAGCTTTAATGAAATCGATTTTTATTTTAAGAGAAGTTTTCAAAAGGATTTTATTGCAGAGCTTCCACTAAAATATCGAGAAAGGGTTCTTCCATTTGGTTTAAATTATCAAGCTTTGCTATGTAACGGAAATAGAGTTCTCGAGAGAGTATTATTAGAGTTTATTAGCAGGCCGTTTAATCCTTTTTATAAAAAAAATCGCTTTCATGCTGAAAATATTTTTGATTTGTTGAAATATGAGTATTTTAAAAAAAGAAATAACTATGTTCCTTTTCCAAATATCGAGGCAGAACCAGATAGGGCTGCGGAGCCAAGCATACTTTTTCAGTGTCGACTATGGCCTGAAAAATACATTGCGTCGGAAAACAAACAGGATTTTAAAAATGTTAATAAAGAGCGCGTTGATTTAATTAGCGCTTTAAAAAAAGAATTTGGAAATAAATTTATAGGTGGTCTTCAGCCAACAAAAGAAGCAGTTGAGCTTTATCCTGATTTAATAACTTCGTTGCCTAGTAGGCGAAAATCTTACATAGAGGTAATGAAAAAATCTCTAGTTGTGATTAATTCTCCAGGCCTGTTAAATTCGATGGGGTGGAAATTTGCTGAATATATTGCTGCGGGTAAATGTATAGTTTCATCTAAAATTAGTGCTGAGCTTCCCGGTGACTTCTCTTCCGGACATCACTATTTAGAATATGAATCGATCCATGAGTGTATAGATGCCTGCAGTAGGCTATTGAATCAACCGGAGTTTGCCTCGATCATGTCGAAAAAAAACATTGAATACTATGATAGATATCTAAGGCCGGACTCTATCATAGGTAACTGTTTAGTCAGAACACAATCATCGAGTCCTGCATGATGAAGCTAGCTAATATAAATTATACACTTAAATTTTGTGTATTAATTATAAAATTATTTTTATTTAATTTACTAGGGAGACTCTGAATAAGTCTCGAAATCAGCGACAATATTGCCATCGCCAACTGCATAGGATTCATTGCCGCCATGGATCAGATCACCTTCTCCGTAGCCGAGTACCAAAACAAGAAACGCAAGACACGCCGCGAGATCTTTCTGGAACGGATGGACAAGCTGATTGCCTGGAAGCAGTTGGAGAAGAAGGTAGCCCGTTATTGCCCTAAGGGCCAGAATGGCCGTGTTCCCTATCCGTTGTCTGCCATGCTGCGAGTTCACTGCATGCAGTTCTATAACCTGAGCGACCCGGCGATGGAAGATGCTCTGTACGAGATCGAATCCATGCGGCACTTCGCCGGTCTGAAGCTGGACCGCTTGCCGGACGAAACCACCATTCTCGACTTCCGACATTTCCTGGAGCAGCACGGTCTTGGCAAGGCGCTGTTTAAAGAGCTGAACAAACATCTGGAGAAAAACGGCCTGATGCTGCGCGAAGGCAGCATTGTTGATGCCACCATTATCCCTGCTCCCAGCTCCACCAAGAACCAAACTGGCAAGCGCGACCACATCGGCGGACCGCCGGAAATGCACCAGACTTGGAAAGGCAACGAGTGGCACTTCGGCATGAAGATGGACATCGGTGTAGACAACACATTGCGACTGATTCATAGCATCGATACCACCGCTGCCAACGTTCACGACATCGTGCCCACTGACAAGCTGCTGCATGGAGAGGAGCAGCGGGTTTTCGGCGATGCCGGGTACCTTGGCATTCAAATGCGGGATGAGCATAAGCACCGCGAAGACGTCTCCTGGTTCATTGCCAAACGACCTGGCACCTGGAAAAAGCTGGATGCCGATAAGCTGAAAGCCGAGAAAATCAAAGCCAGTGTACGTGCCAAAGTAGAGCATCCCTTCCGGTACATTAAGCAGGTCTTCGGTTATAGCAAGGTCCGCTATCACGGCCTTGTAAAGAACAATAACCGGCTGCATTTGCTAGCCGCGTTCAGCAACCTGCTGATTGGTGAAAAAATACATGCTGGCGTAGGGCTAGTGCGCCTGTTTTCCGATAAACTGGCGGGAAACGGGTAAAAAACACACAAATAAAGGGAGAATAGTGTCTGAAATTTCGAATTTTTGCCGGCTCAAACCAATATCGGCAAAAATTAGCGATTATTCAGACCTTCCCTAGGGAAAACTCAATGAAAATCTTAATGACCGCACTCCAGCCAGGGGGAGGCATTCGCTCGTTTTTCAGATATATATACGGCCAGCCGTATTTTCAGGATTGTTCACTGACATTGGTAGCCCCTGCCGAAGGCCTGGATCAGTTTATCGAGGATTATTTACCGCCGGGGAGGCTTACGTTGATTGAGGCCGCTTCTGGACACGTTGGATTCGTACGGCAGGTCCGTGCGTTACTGAAATCTGGCCGTTTTGATTTCGTGCACTCCCATGGATTTTCTGCCGGAGTTCTCACCGAGATTGCCAGGGCCGGCTTACCAGTATCTCATTTGATGACAGCCCACGATGTTTTTCTGGCATCGCAGTTTTCGGGTTGGAAGGGAAGCCTAAAGCGCCGGGTCATGAGCAGTGTTTTTCGCCGCATCAGCGCCATTCATACGGTTACTGATGATGCACGGGCTAATTTGCTGGAATTCTTCCCGGAAATTCAGGATGAAAGGGTACACAGCATTCTTCACGGGGTTGATACAGAGTATTTCAGGGACGGCGAAACAAGAAATCTGAAGAGTGAATTGGGATTGCAGCCAGAGACGCCCTTGATAGGTTTTTTTGGCCGCTTTATGGGGCAAAAAGGTTTCCGGACTCTTGTCGATGCCATGCAGGCTATTGTTGAAAAAAGACTCGTTGAGCCCCTCCCGCATGTTGTTACGTTTGGTTGGGGTGGCTTCATAAGAGAGGACTACGCGTATCTTGAGAAAGAAGGCCTCGATCATTATTTTCACCAACTGCCTCAAACGCACAACATGCCTGCTGCGTTTAAAGGAGTAGATTTGGTTGCTATGCCTTCGCGTTGGGAGGCCTGTGGTCTGTTGGCAATGGAAGCCCTTGCAGCTGGTGTGCCGATGGTGGGTACGCATTGCGTTGGTCTGCGAGAGGTATTGGAGGGAACGCCTGCTTCAGTTGTCGCTCCCAGCGATAGTGGTTCGCTGGCCAAGGCAATTGCTGACGATCTTAAAAATCTAAAGACTCGCAAAGCCGAATTCATTGCTTTTCAAGAACACGCCGTTGAATGTTTTCAAATCTCCCGTCCTGCCTCAGAACTTCGGAACCTGTACCAGCACGTGTATGATGGGAAGCTTATGTAGGGCTCGTAAGTGAATGTGGGCTAATGGCGTGCTACTGCCGGGCCATACAGAGCGGAAAATTTGCAAAGATTCAGATTCAGGGATGGTCGAATGCGAAGTACGTTTCGAAAACTTTTCAGTATTCTCTCTTCACGGGAACGAAGAACCTCATTCTGGATGTTTGTTCTCATTGTTATCGGGGCATTTTTTGAGGCGGGTGGTGTTGCCTCTATCATTCCGTTCATATCTGTCCTGTCCGACCCCTCCGTGGTTAATGAAAACGTCTGGCTGGCGAGAGCTTACGCCTGGTCGGGTATGGAGAGTGTTGAAGCTTTCACCATTGCAATGGGCTTCCTCTTTTTGGGGGTGTTTTTTACCTCCCTGGTGTTGAAAGCATTGAATCAGTGGGTCCAGATTCGCTTTTCTAAAATGCGCGTGCACTCCGTCGGCAGCCGACTGCTCAAAGGGTATCTCTCGCAGCCCTATGAGTGGTTTTTGAGCCGTCACACGTCGAAGCTAGCGACGACCATACTTTCTGAAGTTAATCAGGTTATTTCCAAATCCCTTCTTCCCGCGATCCAATTGGTGGCCCAGACAATCGTGGTAACTGCCCTGATTGTCGTGCTGCTGATTATCGACCCGGTTTTGGCGGTTTCGTCGACGGCGGTATTGGTTGGCGCCTATGTGGTTATCTACATGGTTGTTCGTCGTCCTCTTTACCGCTTTGGCAGGCGCCGGTATCTCGCTAATCTCGAGCGTTACCGGGTAACACAGGAAACGCTGGGTGGCGTCAAGGAAGTGAAAGTCGGCTGCCTTGAGCAGAATATGCTGGAACGCTTTATGCCGTCCTCATTCAAAACTGCCAATGAGGAGATTAAAGCGTCGGTGGTCAATATGCTCCCGGGACATTTCATGCAGGCGGTGGTATTTGGCGGTGTGGTGGGTGTTCTTCTATACCTGAAGCAGGCTTATGGTTCCATGTCCGGGGCGCTGCCCGTTTTGTCTGCCTTTGCCTTTGCAGCCTACCGTCTGTTGCCGGCACTGCAACAGATCTTCCGGCACATTACCTCCATGAGGTCAAACAGCGCGGCACTGGATGGCCTGATTGCTGAAATACGCTCGCTGGAGTCCGTTTCAGACAGCCGTCTTCAGGAGCCCAGGAGTCGTTTTCCGGAACTCAAGCAATGCATAAAGCTAAAGGGCATCGAATATGGCTATCCGGCCGCCTCTGAAATGGCGCTCAAAGGGGTTTCAGTGACTATAGGCGCCAAAGAGCGTATTGGTCTGGTTGGATCCAGCGGGTCTGGGAAGACCACAACTGTTGATGTGATACTTGGGCTGCTTGCGCCAACTTCTGGCAACATGTTTGTAGACGGTGTGAAAATTACTCCGGAGAACGTGCGACAGTGGCAGCGCTCCATCGGTTATGTGCCCCAGCACATCTTTCTTGCCGACGAAACCATTGCAGCCAACATTGCCTTTGGTCTAAAACCGAATGAGATTGACCGTGATTCGGTTATTCGTGCGGCCAGGTTGGCCAACCTCCATGATTTTATTACAACACGATTGCCTGAGGGATACGACACGGAAGTGGGTGAACGTGGGGTGCGCCTCTCCGGAGGTCAGCGCCAGCGGATAGGAATCGCCAGGGCGCTCTATCATGACCCCGACGTATTGATACTGGACGAGGCCACAAGTGCCCTGGACAACCAGACAGAAAAAGCGGTGATGGAAGCGGTCGATAAGCTGGCAAGCCAGAAAACAATTGTGCTGATTGCCCACAGGCTCTCAACGGTGCGGGAATGTGATCGAATTTACCTGATGTCGGATGGTCAAGTGGTCGGCGAGGGCCGATTCGACGAACTGGTTCGGGACAATGCTGAGTTCAGCGCCATGGCGTCGGGCGAGCCCTCTGCCTGAGCCCTATGATCCCTGGTGTCTTAAGCGGTAAAGCCACTGACCCAGCCGCCCTCGCAGGCCACCGCGGGCGATCAGGTTGGACAATCCCCCGGCAAAGCTCCACACAGGAGTCTGTTTCAACGGCCCGCAGTCCAGCCAGTCTTCAGCATAGGGGTGCTGCTCCAAAGGGCGTTCGAGAAGTTCGTCAACAGCTGTGTCGGTCATGATCTCATAGGGATAAAAGCCACAGCCAGCAAATGACTCTACGAGCTGCAGTGGGAGGTTGCGCGTCTTCCCCCGATGCGAAATTGGGTACGGCAGCCACATCATGAAGGGCCGCGTGGAAATGCCCATTTGTATGCCGTTTTTCTGGGCAAACTCGTTGTTGGCGTACTCACCCTGCTGGAGCTCCCCGAACAGTTGCCTGACCCGTTCGATGTCGAATAGCCCGACAGCGGAGAATCCCGAGAAGCCTGGATAGTTTGATGGCCTGAGGTACGCTTCTCCAGTGGCGTCCAGCTCGGCCAGTTGCTCATCCCGGTTTGCAAAAAACCGCTTCATGAAACAGGTATGAAGCTCTGCTGTATTGGGGTTGGCTTCGAAAAAGGCCGCTGCCCCCGTAATGTCCCTGGGCAAGATAGGGCGCACCAGCTGCATGTCATCCTGCAGAAACAGTACAAAACGTTTGCCTGATTCCCGGGCGTCCTGGAACGCGAAGCGCATATTATTATAGAGCCCGCCGGTTTTGTGCTCTGAAATCTCGGCTTCGCCGGCGGTGATTACCTTCAGCCGGGAACGATACTTTGCAAGTATTCCCCGGGTATTCCGGTCGTCGCTCTTATCATCGATGACCGTAACCGGTATTCCCTCAGCACAGGCAGCAACTGATTTGAGGCAATTGTCCAAAAACCTCCCCCGGTTGAATGAAAATATGTAAATAACCAGGTCGTTTGTAGTGGATTCAGGGGCCGGTGCTTGTACCATGAGTGTCCATCCGTGTAGCGCCGATGTTGCTTGAAATTAGCGTAAGGCATTAAAGCGGCGAAGTGATCCTTTGACTTGTGAGACTATCATATAAATTTGGTAGTATTTTCAAAACTTCACGTCTCATCATGCTACCTTGTTATTTGATCAGCTCGTCAAAGGATTGAAGGATACGCCATGAAACCAAAGGTTTCGATAATAACGCCTGCATATAACCGTAAGGACCTGATTCCAATAACAGTTGCATCTGTGCTGGATCAGAGTCTCGCGGATATTGAATACCTTGTCGTGGATGATGGGTCTGAGGATGGCACCCGGGAATGGCTTGCCAGCCACAGTGATCCCCGGTTGCGGCTGTTGGCTCATCCCGGCAACGCGAACAAGGGACAGGCCGCCTCGGTCAATCTCGGCCTCAGCGAAGCCCGGGGGGACTATATTGTTATCATTGATAGCGACGATCTGCTCGCCCCCGGGGCTCTTGAGCACCACGCAGAAATCATGGATGCGGATGCCTCAGTGGGTATTGTGTACGGTCAGGGGCACGCCATTGATATAAACGGGAGGGAACTGTACCCACTGTTTGATGAAGACCACGTGGAGTATAGTGAGCCGGACAGGCTTCTGCTGGACTGTTACGTGGTATCTCCGGGACTATGTATGTTCAGGCGCAGTGTTGTAGAGCAGGCTGGCGCTCTCGAGGAGACGTTTCGTGCGGCACAGGACCACGACTTCCTTCTGCGGGTGGTAGAGCAGACCCGTATGGTGTATTCGGGCCATACCTGCTTTTATTACCGGAAGCACGACGCCACCATCAGTGCCAACGGTGAGATGACGAGGTGGCAGAACGGGTTTGAGATTTTACACAGGGCTGCCGCCCGGTTCCCCTACAAAAGGGCCACCATAAGGCGGCGCAGGGCAGTGCTCAATTATCGCCTTGGCAGGATTTACCTGAAGCAGCACCAACACCTGAAGGCGTTAAGGTACTTGCTGATAGCCGGGGTGAGTGACCCGGCAAGGGCAATCGGAGTTTTAATGGGCCGGGAACCGGTCCACTGATTAATTACATCCAATAGTTGTTGAAAACAGGGATTCATGGATGAGCGTTACCCCGTTGTTATATGTGATCGATTATTTCCGTAATCCCCACGCGGGGACGGAAGGTCAGCTTCATGCCCTCGTAGGGGGGCTGAATCGGTCCGAATTTGCGCCCCATCTGTTGGTGTTTGAAGATTCACCCTGGCTCCGGGAACACGGTTTTCCCTGCGAATATACGGTCCTGGGGCGTCGATCACTGGCTTCACCTGCCACCTGGCTGGCATTGATGCGGCTTGCCCGCCGTTTTCGCCAGCGCGGATACCGCCTCGCCCACGTATTTTTCAATGATCCCTCTATTATCTGTCCACCGGTTTTCCGTCTGTTCGGTATTCGCACGCTTTTGTCGCGCCGGGATATGGGGTACTGGTACACGCCCACGCTGAAACGCACGTTGCGTCTGACCGGGCGCTTTACCGAAGGTGTTGTTACAAACAGTCGAGCCGTGCGGGCAGTTACAGCAGCGGCAGAAGGCTTTGCCGAACAGGATGTCCACGTTATTTACAACGGCTTTCCTGAACCGGGATCAGCCAGCCCCGTTATGAGTCCCCAAGCCACTGAGCTTGAAAGACTTCAAAGGGAGGGGTGTTTGCTGATGGGGCTGGTTGCCAACATAAGGCCCATCAAGCGCATTGAAGACGCAGTAGATTGCCTGGCATTGCTGCGCGATGCTGTTCCGGATTTGAATCTAGTGGTGATTGGGGCAGGCGACGGAGCAGAGTTGGGCCGCAGGGCCAGGGAAAAGGGTGTTGAGGGGCGCCTTCACCTTGTGGGCAGCACTGATAACGTAGCTGGCTGCCTTGCCTCTCTGGATATCGCTATACTGTGTTCAGAATCCGAAGGGTTCTCCAATGCAATCGTAGAGTATAAACGTGCCGGACTGCCGGTGGTGTGTAGCGGGGTTGGGGGAAATCCGGAAGCGGTCACCCACGGCGAAGATGGGTTTGTTTATCCAGTCGGAGACACGCAGTCCCTCGCCATGGCCGTAAGGAAACTGGCTGAGGATCCGGAGCTGAGGAAGTCCATGGGCGAGCGAGCCAGGTGCAATGCTGAAAAAGACTTCAGCATGGCAAAAATGATAGAGGCGCACGAGTCACTGTATCGCGGCATACTTGCCCGGCGATCAGGGTGGTTTGAGAATGAGACCACCGGGGAGAGTATTGGATGAGTACTGCATCAAAAGTTGTCAGAGCAGCCGGGAAGTATGGACTTTACAGTGCGGCACGGTTGCTGACAGCCAGGCAGCCCCGGATCCTGATGTATCACCGCTTTACGGAAGCACCGGCAGGGGGGGAAGCCTCACGGGAAAACTTCAGAAAGCAGGTGGCTCATATCAGGCGTTATTACCAGCCGATGACTCTGGAGACCTTGTGTGGCTACCTTGAGTCCGAACAACGAGTTCCCCGCAATGCCATAGTGATCACCGTAGATGATGGCTACCGGGATTTCTACGATATCGCATGGCCCGTTCTTCGCGAACATTCGGTACCGGCCACTCTGTTTGTTACAACAGGCTTTGTAAGCGGTGACCTCTGGTTGTGGCCAGACAAAATAAGCTGGATTCTGGAACATGCCGGCGAGAATAATTCTGTGTTTCAGTGGCAAGGGTTACGAATTGAAGAAAATGAACTGAAAACAAATTCTCCCAAGATCTGGAAGCGGCTTATTAGTTTTCTGCTTGCAGTACCAGACGCTGAAAAGCACGAAGTGATTGCGGCGCTGGCGGACGCCTGGGGCCTGGAATTACCTGAAAATGCGCCAGAACGTTTTGCCGCCTGTACCTGGGAGCAACTCCGGGAACTGCAGGCGGCCGGTATCGAGATTGGCGGGCATACCGTGACCCATCCCACGTTGGGGCAGGTCAATAGCTCCCACGCTGAGCTGGAAATCAGAGATTGCCGGGCGCGGCTGGCAGAGGAGCTTGGACGGGAACCTTTCTCTTTCTGTTATCCAAACGGCATGCCAGACGATTTTTCTGCAGATTTGATGAAACAGGTTGAGAAGAACGGATTTCGTTGTGCCGTGGCTGCCTTCTCGGACGCTGCAGGCATGAAACACCGATTTGCTTTACGCAGGCACTCCAGTGGGAATAATTGGTTCCAGTTCTGCAAGGCTGTTTCCGGAGTAGAGTTGATCGGCCATTACCTACGTGGTCAGGCAAGGGTGCATTACTGATGTCTCGGCAGCAGCAATCAGTCCCGAATTCGAACTACGGAACCCAAAGCTCCGTTGGTGTTACTGATGGTGTATTTTGGGTTTATCTTTTCTTTCTCGTCAATTTCTTTCTCCATCTCTCTAACCGGATACCCGGCTATGGCGCAATTCGCCCGACATTGTTGTTGGTTGCGTTGATTGCTGGCCTTTTGTTTGTCCAGCGTGAAAGGTTGAAGGGTAAAACCCGTGATCCTATATTTCAGGCTGTTTTGGTGTTGCTTGGATACATGGTGCTTTCATGGCCCCTGGTTGAATACCAGGGCAGCGTTATAAGGCACAATCTCCCCGAATTCATCAAGGCAATTGTGTTCCTGTTTTTTACCGCCCTGATTATTGATTCCAGAAGGCGCCTGGTGCTGTTCCTTTGGGTGTTCGTAGGCTGCCAGGTTATCCGTGTGCTTGAGCCCTTGTACCTGAACATCACCCAGGGTTACTGGGGAGACTCTACCTACATAGGCGGTGGGGAATTTGCTGGTAGACTAGCTGGGGCGCCAACAGACGTTATCAACCCCAATGAATTGGGATTCGTAATTGCTACAGCGGCTCCTTTTTTACACTATCTGTTATTTACGGGGCGATGGTACGCAAAAGTATTATACTTAATTTTGGTGCCCTTACTGCTCTACGCTCTTATTCTGACAATGTCGAGAGGGGCATTTCTTGCGCTACTCGTTGTTGGCTGGATCATCTTTAAAGACTCATCACATAAATTTGTATTGATATTGGTAGCTATCGGAATAGGTTTTGCCGGCTGGTCTGTTATGGAACCTATTCAAAAAGATCGATATATCTCTATATTTTCCTCAGATACTGCTGGTGGTGCTACTACTCAAGGTCGAATTGATGGGACGATAGCTGAGTTCAAACTTGGCATGAAGAGGCCTATTGTTGGGCATGGTGTCGGCACAACACCGGAAGTAAAGGCAAACACGTGGGGAAGTACCCAGGCCAGCCATAATATGTATGGCGAGCTGCTGATAGAGATAGGTCTAATAGGTTTCGTCTTGTTTTTGAGATTTATCATAAAAATCTATCAACGGTTCAAGCGAAATCAGCAATTGCTCAGGGATATGGCGACTGAAGTCAGTACTCGATTTTACTGGAATCTGAATCGGGCCCTTATCGCTTTATTTTGGATGTATGCGGTATACAGTCTCAACTACTGGGGGCTTTCCCAGTACTATTGGTACCTCTTTGGCGGCCTTGCCATAGCCTTTGGGCAGATCTTGAGCCGGGAAACCTCGACAGAAGATGCTCATAAAACAGAAGGTTCAAAAGAGGTGATAAAATACCCATTGGGGTGGCAGATAAATACGAGGCTGGGCGGGCACCCTGCTGGTGTTGGAAGTCCGAAGAGACTGGTGCAGTTGCGTAAAGATTATAAGCTTCTTCAGAAGAAGCACTGAAAGCCGGGATGCTGTGAGCAACAAGAGAAAATTAAAACAAACAATCTCAATAATAAGAGTCATTGAATTTACCATTACCAATCGATAGAAAATGATTAAACTGTCAATAATAATCCCTTACAAAGATTCGGGAGAAACTCTGCTTGAATTGCTGGGTACGATTCCTGACACTCCTGAATATGAAATTATTCTGATCGATGATCGCAGCGAGAAACCGTTTAACGAGAATGAGTGTTATAAAAGAAATCTGAAAATCTATAGAAATGATCGTCCAGGTGACGGGCCAGGTACAGCTCGTAACATCGGTGTATCGAAGTCGCGGGGAGAATGGTTGGTATTCGCTGATTCGGATGACTGGTTCACTGGAAATGCTTTCTGTGTCTTCGAAAGATTTTTTGATAGCCGATCTGACATTATTTATTTCCGCCCTAAGAGCAAGCACGATTGGAATGATCAGGCGGGTACTCGCCACAAATCTTATGAAAAATTAGTTGATAGCTTTCTGGACTATAAATCCGACTGGATCAGATATCGATTTCATTCTCCCTGGAGCAAGATGATTCGTAGATCCTTGTTTGTAGAGCACCAGATCGAATTCGATGAAACAATCGTAGCCAATGACCTTGTTTGTTCACTGAGACTTGGTTTATGCGCTGATCGTATTGATGCTTGTGATGAAACAGTGTACATCGTTCGACAAGGTCGGCCAGGTAGCTTGAGTTCTAAGCGGGACGAGGTTCATTACAATATAAGATTGGAAAACCACATCCGTTATAATTCTTTTCTTCAGGAAAGAAAGCTTGGGGATAAAAGAATGGGCGGACTATCTATTCTAAAAAGAGCACTAAGCTTGGGATGTTTTAAGTTTATTAAAATATTTTTAATTTTTCTAAAGCAGAGACAACCAATACTTGAGCCATTTTCCTATTATATAATGGTAGTCAAGAAAATTATCAGGTAGCTTTTAAATAAAAATAAATAAGAAAAGTTTCTACATAAAAAACACATGGTTTTATATAGGTACCACTACTGTTAATTTATGGTATTAGGCAGTTGGCTACTGCTTAAGTTCAGTACATTAGGAAGATGTGATTGGATCTTTTCCTTATAAAATAGGCGATGTTCCAATAAATTGTTAACGGATTCCAAAAAGTAATCGGGCTCTAGCGATTTTCTAATATCCATTGTAAGGCCTTCGAGATCAAAATACTTATAGAGTCCGTCGAACTTACCTTGATAGGTGAGACTAATCGCGGGGGTCTTCTGTCCAAGTAAAGCAATTAAAAAGTGCATTCGTCCAGTTACAGCGCAATCAACCATACCTGCAATCGACTTTATTTCTGATGCATCAATTGTATCTTGCAGCAAAAATGACCGGTTGATTAAATGTGGAGACAGTCGAGAATAAATTTCCGATGCAAACCAAAGGTCACTATTTTTTCCGCGATAGTCGTGGGGAACGAATACTATGGACAGGTCTTCAAAGTTTTTGAGTAATTCATTAATGTTTAGAGAAATTTTATCCAAAATAACGAATTCTTCAAGATCGGAGTTTTCACAGAAACTGAATGGTAGATAATTTAAATTGACTGCCATGACAGTTCGTCCCGCCTCTCTTTCATTCAGAATCCACTTACTGACCTTGTCTGTTATTGCAGTTCTAGTTGGCTGGAGTAAAAAAGCTAGATCAGCGCATTCTTCCGCTTTTCTATGTGTAAGCTTTTCAAATCGAGAGGATGATATAGGATCTCTTAGAAAACACAACACAGATTTATCCATTTTAACGAAGCCATCAATAATCGATTGATTTGGGTTTTCGTTAAAACTGAAGCCACAAATTCTGGCATCAAGGCCAAGCTTACGGGCAAGGCTGTTCAACTTCAGCATTCGTCGGGGTTTTATAGCGCCATATTTCCCGTCGAGAATATCGGCACCTACTGTAATAAAATGAGAACTTTTCGAGAGGTTTCTAGCGAAAGTCATCCAAGTAAAAATATTACGTCTTGGCCAGGTTAGCTCTTTGTCAAAAAAAATCTCAGCTCTACCCCAGTTGTCATGTTCGGAAAAGCGAACGACCTGAAGTGACTGAAATCCATTTTCAATTAAGTTGCTCGTTAAGGCATTGACCATAGCTTGATCTCCCAGACTGCCGGAACCAGCTGGCGGAAGTATGATTGCATGAGTTTTTCGATCATTATTTTTTAAAAAATATCCCCAACATATTGATACTAAGTAATATAGTTGTTCTATAAAGCCAGAGAGTTTTTTTCGATACATTACGATACCACCTATTTTAAATATCCGTTACTATTAATTGTAAATTATTCTGCGCCACGAATCTTCGATTATGTCATCACCGAATAATGGTGAAGCTAGCTGGTGTATGCATTCACATTGTCCCTTAGCCAATTCAGGCTGGTTTTCAATGGCTTTTATTAATTTATCAATGCTTGAAAAAGAAAAGATACAAGGCGATAGCGGGGTGTCATTTATCCAGCGATAGAATGGTGAGTCAAGCGCAAAAACTTTGGAGTGACAAGAAATCGCGAAAAAGAAACTGCCACTGACATACATACTTTCATTGTCATTGCTTACTATGACACCTTTCGATTTTTCGATACATTTTTTAAGATAATTTTCACTATGAAATTTAGCCTCAATAATTATATCTTTATTTTTGATGAGATTTTTAATATATTTAAGGTAATTTTTATTATCGCATGGTCCAAGTATTAAAAGTGATTTATTTTTTGGCCAATTTATAATAACCTTTTCGAGATTTTTGTATTGTTGAATGCGCCCAATAATGACATAAAATTCGCCCATAAACAGAGGTGGGTTTAGGATCTCGTTATCGTGGTTAATGTCGTATAATGGGTGTGGTACGTAGTGAATCTTTTTTCCTGGATCAGCCTCTGGGAAGGAGTGAACAACAATTAAGTCGGATAGACTATAACCAAATTTAATAATTTTTTTGGCAGTGGTCTGTTGTTTCTTATCTATATTATGTGGAAACCTGTTATGTGCAACGTAAATCAATTTTTTGCACGACAATCTGTGCAGTACCATAGTCGAGATATATTCGAATATAGTTTTAAAAGTTATGGAATTATTTTCTGATCTTAAAGCGTTTTCTCGCCAGTTTAAAATTAGAACGTCAAAAGGCTTTAGTTTTCCTGTACGAAATACATTCAGTAACAGGGTTTTCAGTAATTTGGCGGGATGAGGAACCGGAAGGATGGTTCCAAGTTTTTCTAGAATCAACCGGTTTTTCTCGATGTAGCGGTTAGCTTGCATGTCATATGGCAGTATACCGATGTTCAAGCTCGATTGGTTTGGTTTGGTCGTCATTTGTGGTCTTATCATCCCTGGTTACTTCTTGTAGGCCCAGAATCAGGCTTATCTTCCTCAGTGATATCCTATATGCTTATGGCTTAAGGGACCAGAGATTTGAGCCTACCATCTCCGATGGCGCCAGATCTATTTGTATCAGGAGTTCGTAGTTTGTGTGGATTTTCTGGATTCGTTACGGAAGTCGAATGTTGCAATAGCAAAGAGGCGATACTTGGTGAGATGTCTCATGCTCTTTATCACCGGGGACCAGACGCAGAGGGGTTTTGGCAAGATAAGGATGTCGGTGTGGCGCTGGTTCACCGCCGCCTCGCTATTCAGGACCTTTCTCCCCAAGGCGCCCAGCCCATGCTTTCGTCCAGCGGGCGGTACGTTATTGCCTTTAACGGCGAAATCTATAATTTCGAATCTCTGAAGCTGGAATTACTTGCCTTGGGTGCAGAATTTGTGGGGCATTCTGATACTGAGGTAATGCTCGCTGCTTTTGAATACTGGGGTATTGCCGGCTCACTTGATCGGTTCGCCGGAATGTTCGCCTTTGCTCTCGTTGACCGTGCCGAGAAACAGTTAATCTTGGCACGGGACAGGATGGGTGAGAAACCTCTGTATTACGGATGGCAGGGGGGAACCCTGCTTTTTGGTTCCGAGTTAAAGCCTTTGGCACATCATCCCGATTGGCAAGGTGAGATAAACCGGGATGCGCTACCTTTTCTGTTGCGACACAATCTGATCCCTGCGCCGTTTTCTATCTATGTGGGCATCCGTAAGTTACAGCCCGCGTCAATGGTTACGTTTGACCTGGATGGGCTTGTAGCCGATGTTTGGCCAGTGCCGCAGAGGTACTGGAAGCTGGAAGATCAGTTTGCGGAGTCGTCTGACTGGAGCTTCGATTCCGCGTCGGAGCGCCTCGAGTCGCTCTTGACCGAGGTTGTGGGGGAGCAGATGGTTTCGGACGTTCCCCTTGGCGCTTTTCTGTCAGGTGGCATCGATTCGTCCACAGTGGTGGCGCTGATGCAAAAGCAGTCTAAGCAACCTGTGCGCACGTTCAGCATCGGATTTCGGGAAGAGGGTTTTAATGAAGCGGAGCATGCAGCGGCAGTTGCAAGGCACCTGGGCACGGAGCACACGGAATTCTATGCCACAGAACAGGATGCTCTGGAGGTCATTCCCCGGCTTGCACAGATATACGATGAACCCTTTGCCGATTCTTCACAGATTCCCACGTACCTGGTCAGCAAGATTACCCGGGAACACGTTACCGTCGCCCTCTCTGGAGACGGTGGAGACGAATTGTTTTGTGGTTATACCCGTTATCCCTCAACGCTTTCAGCATGGCGGAACCGCCATACGCTGAAAGCGCGCGTTAGAGACTCTCTTTCAAAACTTCCTTCGGTTCCGACATCGCACCTCACCCGCGCCCTGGTTCCCTCGCAAAGGCGCCGAAGTGCAATGGCTGTTCGCAAGCGGCTGGAGTCATTGGGAGCTCTTGCTGATGCTGGCTCGTTGTCGGAGTTCTATCGGCAGAGGGTGTCCCTCTGGTCATTTCCGGAAACGGCTCTTATCAAGGGCGCCGAGCCCGCTTACTCGCTTACATCGAGTTTGCCGTCATCAATTCCCGATGAATCCCTTAAAACACTGATGTGGCGAGATCTGAACTGGTATCTTCCCGATGATATATTGGTCAAGGTCGACCGGGCGGCGATGGCCTGCAGCCTGGAAACCCGGGTGCCCTTGCTGGATCACCGGGTTGTGGAGTTTGCTCTGGGCCTGCCTACTTCGCTGAATATGGATAACGGTGTTGGTAAGCAGGTGCTGCGATCTGTGCTATACCGCCACGTGCCCAGAGAACTGATTGACAGACCAAAGCAGGGTTTTGCGGTTCCGATTGCTGCCTGGTTGCGGGGAGCTCTTCGGGATTGGGCGGAGGAATTGTTGGAACCGGCGAAATTAAAAGAGGAAGGATTCTGGAACGTGGAAACAGTCAGATGGTTCTGGAGCGAGCATATTTCAGGGCGGGAAGATTACAGTTTTCAACTCTGGGGGGTTCTGATGTTCCAGCAGTGGCTGAGAACACTTCAATAAGGGGTATCGCCAGTAATGGCAAAAGCGCTGCGGGTGTTGTTCGTGGAAAGAAGCGTGGAGGGGACGATCGGGGGCTCTCACCATTCATTGTATCAAATGATCGTCGGGCTGATGTCGAAGGGGGTCGAGCCAGTTGTCGTTTTTTACGAGCAAAATCATGTGGCTGAGGAGCTGAAAAAAATTGGTTGCGATGTACACTTTTTCGGGCGCACTAAAAAAGTCAGGCTTTTCGGATCAAAGTATAAAAAATCATCAATATTCAGGCTCACCAATTCGTTTTTGACCCTACTGAAATTCCTGGTGTTGGATGGCTCAAAGTACAAGAAATGGCTTTGTAAAAACGATATATCGTTGGTGCATCTCAATAATAATCCGTTTTCGATCGAGTGGGTGTCCGCTGCCAAGCGCGCCCGGATACCCTGTGTAGCCCACCAGAGGGGCGCAAGAAACCGGCTGGATCGATCAGAGATTTATCTTGCGAATACGGTGGATAGGGTGGTGTGCATATCGAAATATGTACGCGATTCTCTAAGATCCTCTGGATGTGCGGGAAATAACTTTGAACTGGTTTACAACGGAATAGATGTTCAGAGTTTTCGAGCCGGGGCGTACGAGAAGGGTAAGTGCACTGGCCTGGAGCGCAAAGAAGGCAGAGTGATTGTAGGACTTGTTGGTAATATAAAGCCCTGGAAAGGTCAGCATATTCTTATCGAGGCACTGAAAGCCATTGTTGATAGAGATCAGGATGTTTTCTGTGTCTTTGTTGGCGCTTTTGAAACGTCGAATACGGTTTACGAAGAAAGCCTGAAAGCAAAAATTTCAGACTATGGGCTTTCAGATCGTGTCTTGTTTACCGGGTACACGCCGTTTGTTAAAAATTACATGGCCAATATGGATATTGTTGTTCATGCCTCTACCGATCCGGAGCCTTTCGGCCGGGTGATTATTGAGGCTATGGCGCTCGAAAAGCCGGTGATAGCAACCAGGGGTGGGGGGGCGAGTGAAATCCTGGAACACGAGGTGACGGGTGTCTTGATAGCGCCTTCAGACCCAGAGGTTCTGGCTTCAACTCTGATTGACCTTATTAACGATACCGACAAGAGGTGCTATCTGGCAAAAAATGCTTATCGTCGGGTCAATGAAAGCTTCAGTATTGATGCAAATGTCAAAAAGATATCAGAAATATACAGTCTTTTGATGTAGAGGACGCCTTGATGGATTACCTGATTACAAATGGAATGATTGACGAAGGCAGGGTGGTAGATTCGTTTAAAAAATATTCAAAAGATAGTGACACAGACACTGTTGTAAAAAGAATTGGTGGTTGGTGGGTTGCTTTTGGCGGATCTCCATATCCGGGATTCGAACCTTTTGAAGATGATAATTATTTTGTTTTGGTCCTGGGTGCCCCGTTATTGCGGGCGGACCGATCCGATTTGAAATCCTTCCGCCGTTCAGACTTAACGGCCCAGGCTTTAAACTATTTGATAGCGGAAAATGATCACGATCCGAACGCATTTTTAGGCGGATTCCAGATAGTTGTATTTGACAAGATAAGTAATAGTGTCTCGATCTTTAATGATAAAGTCGGGCTGGTGCCTATATATTATTCTAACCTAAATCCGGACAATTCAGGTTTTAATGAATTGTGGTTTTCTTCCCATGTTGATGTTCTTGCCAGGTCATGGCCGAGCGACAATGCCATTGACGCCGTTTCAGTAGCGGACTTCCTTGCGTTTCAGACTGTCACATTCCCTTTTACCTTTTATAAAGATATTTTTCAGGTAGATCCATCGTCGTGGAAGCGGGTCACGGCGGATGGTTTTGAGATTCTGAAAGATTTTACTGTACAAAAACTGGATGTTTGCAGGTATAGCTCGATTGAGGAGTCGGCCGATCATCTGTTCAACCTTGTTAAAGAGGCGGAAGACAGGATTTATTCCTACAGCGGTGGGTGTCTTAATATTCTCTTTAGTGGTGGGGAGGACTCACGGGCATTGCTGTGTACGCTGGATGATCCGGCTAAAGTAAGGGCATATACCGTGTGTGATTCCTTCAATGCCGAAGCCCGTATTGCAAAGACTGTGTGTGATAAAGCGGGTTGTGAGTGGGAATTGGTCGAAAGACCTCCCACTCATTATATGGATAACATTCTCAGTTCCGTTCGAGTTTCCGAGTCCCATAATTTTTTCTATCATGCTCATTTTAATGGCTTCGAACAGTTTGATGATAGCGGAAAAGTCTTTATGGGCGGGCTGGCTGCTGATGCGTTTTGCAAAGCAGCGAAGGTAAGGAAGGTGTCCGGCTTTGGTATTGTAAAAGATTATGACAAGGAGTTCTGGCAATACAGGGGCACTAAAAATCTGCTAAAAACAGGTGCTTTTCACGATCCGGTGTTTGCCAGAAGGCATCGCCATAACCTGGATGCCAAGAAAAAATATGGCGTGTCCTGGCAGGAATATCATGCCTTGTACCCCGCCTCCATGAACACGAATTTTGCTAATTTTTTTATCAATCGTAGGCTTTTTGCAAGCTTCGAACCATTTGCTGACGGTTCCGTATTCGAGTGGTCTGTTCAGACGCCAGTTGGATGGAAGTTGAACAGAAGGGTTTTTCACCTCGCCTTTAAGGAGAGCTTTTTGAAATGCTGGTCTATTCCAAACTCTAAAGGAACATTTCCTTATTTTGGGTATCGCATTAATGGACCTCTTTTGTGGGGCATCGAGAATTTCAAAAAACGAATGAGGGGATTAAAGCGGAGATTCAATGCTCGGGTTGTGAATGATGGACCCTGGCCTGTGTGGAGGAACGTTGTACAATCAGATAAGTTTCGCCAACAAAGAATCCAGGCCCACGAAACCCCATTAAGGTCGCTTCTAGGTTCAGAGGCCTTTGAGTTGCTGGAAACGTCCCTGGATTCCAACGACCCCGTTCAGGCTCTGGCGGGGCTGCATGTCAAGACATGGGCTGAGGATTTCATGCAGCTCAGGTGAGTGTCAGGAAGCTTTTAGTGTATCCAGGTCCCGTAACTATGACATGCGTCAGTGTGATTACTCCTACCTACAATCGTGCAAAATTTCTTCCAGACGCCATTTCCAGCGTTCTCGGTCAGTCATTTTCTGATTTTGAGTTGATAGTGGTTGACGACGGCTCCACGGATGACACCTGCTCTGTCATTGAGCCTTTTCTCGTCGATTCACGTGTTCGTTATTTGCATCAGGAGAATAGGGGCCAGAGCCATGCACGGAATATCGCGCTTGGCCTGGCCGAGGGAGAGTTCATCGCCTTTCTGGATTCGGATGATCTATGGTCTCCCTGGAAACTGGAGAAGCAATTGGCTGTTTTTGACACGGAACCGGAGGCTGATATTGTCCATGGCGATGAAGCGATCATTAACGAGCAGGGCAGGGTGACCAGTTCTAAAAATATGAAACGTTACTCTGGCTTTATTTCGCCTCATCTGCTGGCTGACAACAGCGTGAGTATTACGACGGCCCTGGTGAGGCGCAGGTGTTTTGATGAAATGGGTGTTTTCGATACCTCAATTGGTGTGGCTGATGATTACGATCTCTGGCTCCGCTTTTCGGCACGGTATCGCTTTCGTTATGAGCCGGGCATTGTTGCCTCTTACCGCGTAATGCCTGACCAGATATCTTCCGATAAACACCGACGATTCGCCGCAAATGAGCTCATTATCAAGCGGTTTCTGGAACAATTTGGTGATGTAATTGACCCGGCTGAACGGCGCTGGGGCTTGGCACGGTTTTACTGCCGCAAGGCGCGGTATTTTGCCAGTGTTGGTGAACGAAGAAAGGCTGTGAGCTCTGTTGTCATGGCTTATCGGAATGCACCGATGGATTCGGTAGTGTGGAGAGCACTGTATCGTGTGCTGGTGCCCCGCAAATGACCACTGATGCCACCGTGCCTGATCCGGCCTTTGTCGGTAGTAGTTCTCCTCGCTGTGTTCCCTGGGATACAAAATACCGCGATGGCGTATTGGAACTGTTCAAAGACGTACCCTACAAAAAGCAATTGTGGAACTGGCAGTTTGAATCCAACCCGTTTGGATTTCCCTTCAGGCCTGTTGTACTCGTTGACGGCGCCGATAAGGTTGTCGGTTTTAACGGGGTAATGGCTGTTTGTATTTCAGACAAGGGTAAAGACATACCTGCGTTGTGGAGCTGTGATTTTTACCTGGCTGAGCAGTGGCGCGGTCAGGGGCTTGGCAGTGAGATAAAGCACGAACTTCATCAGAAGGCGCCGTTAATAATGGCATTCGGTATCAGCGATCGCGCGAGTGACGTTCTTCGCCACTTGGGCTGGGTACCGGATGATTCGGTGAGAACTTACAGGATGTTGCGCCGCCGTTCAGGCATTCGCAGCTGGTTGTTGACCGGGCTTCAATGGTTGAATCGCTTTGGGCGAGGCTTTTTTTATGGTCCTGGCTCTTCCGGTGTCAAAATTGAGGCACGTTCAGCATTGCCGGGAAGGACGCTGGTTGATGAGCTCTGGAACCGTTGCTATACGGAGTATGGCCGGGTTGTTCAAAGGGACTTTGCCTACCTTGACTGGCGCTTTCAGCAACATCCTTTGAGCCGCTACGCGTTCGTCCTGGCATGGCGTGGTGAGGTGCTGGCGGCGATACTGGTTGTAAGGTTCAGCCGGGGCACTCTGCGCATTGTAGATTACTGCGGGCCAGCCCGGGATCTGCCACTCAAGCGGGCTGTTGTTCGTGCTGCCCTACGGTGCTGGCCCCACGCCAACCAGGTGGTTTCAGCGACCTCAGATTCGGAACTTGCCAGTGCGTTTCTTGCCGAGGGCTTTGTCCAGCTGAGAGACCGGCCGCGCTTTTATATTTATGAGGCGGGTAAATCGAGCCCTGATCAACCTTCGCCATGGTTTATTATGGCAGGTGACTCCGACGGTGAATTTCTTCAGGCTGCTGGTGATTTTTGCACGGCTGAGAATTTGCCAGGTGCAGCGACTTTGGAGCGTACTTGATAATGAGGGTTGAGCGTTTTTCCGAAGCCCGTTTTGCCAGCATGGCGGAGGACTGGAATACCTGCCTGGCGGAATCTGATGCCAACCCACTGTTCATGAGTTGGCCGTGGCTTTTTAGCTGGTGGCAGACCTGGTCACAGCTGTTGGGTATGGAGTTGGTACTGCTTGCTGTCTTCGATGAAAACGATGGGCTTGTGGGCATTGGCCCCTTTAGCCGGCGGGTACTTGTTACGTCGGCCGGGATTCGAGTCACAAGAATGTACATGCTGGGCAATGCGTGGCGGCTTGCGCCCACGGTGAGGACGGAATATTGCGGTATTATTGCCCGCCGCGGATATGAAGATTCAGTCGGCGCTATTCTCCTGTCTGCTTTGGCACAACTGGGCTGGGATGAGTTAATTTTTACTGATGTGCCGCCGAAGCAGCTGGAGCATTTCAGGCGCGCGGGTCTCGATGAACACGTTGGCTACCGGATTATTCAGCGCACCGTCGACGAAGGTGTTTGCGTTGATACCACGGGTCGTTTTACTGACTGGTTGAACGCCCTTGGGAAAAATACCCGCCTGAAAGCCTATAATCGCAGGACCTACCTGGATAAACACGGAGAACTGAATTTCTCGGTCCATGATACTGATCGTGACGGGGATTTCTTTAAACTTCTCAACGCCTTTCACCACCGGCGCTGGGGGAAGGCGGCTTTCGAAAGAGAGGCACTGAGATTCCACCGGTTACTGCTGCAAAGACTGCATCTGTGTGGTGGTAAACCCGTCTTAAGTGTTGTTCGGTTTAATGGCTGTTGTGTATCGGTTTTATACGATATTGTGGTCGGTGGTTGCCGCTTCAATCTCCAGGCGGGGTACGATGAGTCTTTCAACGCGAAGGTGTCACTCGGCTATCTTCATCTTGGCTTTGCCATTGAAGAGGCTTTCAGCGATAAGACGACCCGCAATTACGACCTGCTGGCGGGGACTGGCAAAAAACAGTTCTACAAGTCTCATTTTCACGGGGAGGTTGTGAACTTTTCAACTTTTCAGGTTGTTCGTGGTCCTTTCCTCAAGCTTCTGTATGCTATTCAGTCTGCCAGCCCACCACTAATGGCAAGAACGTTTAACCGCCGGGTCGGTCTGTGAGCCTGCGTAGCAAAAACCGCCACATGCAGGCACAATAATCGGGGAATTACATAACTCATAAGGATTGTGAATATGGGCGAAACAAAGCTTCGAAGCGGTAGGATTGGCTGGGACTGGTTTCCTTTTGTCATTGTTTTTGCTTCGCTTATTTTTCTCCTTTGGCCTACCCTTGAGGGTATCTTTAGCCGCTGGTTAAAGTTTGATGAGTCCTATTCCCACGGTTTTCTTTTGCTGCTGGTTTCAGTTGTCCTGGTGTTTCGTGTTGTAAGGCTGCGCACTCCTGTACCTGGTTTTTACCCGTTTTGGCTGGTCCCTTTTATGCTGGCTCTGCTGGCTTATGGGCTTGGTGACCTGTTGCGGGTGCAGGCTCTGCAGCACTTGATGGTGGTTCCTCTTATTCTAGGCGCTCTGGCCGTTCTGTTGGGATGGAAACAGGTGCGGTGGTTTATTGCGCCCGTAGGGCTTGTGTTCTTCGCCATGCCGGTATGGGATTTTCTGGCCTGGACTCTGCAGCTGATAACCGTTGAGATTAATCAGCTGCTACTCGGCCTGTTCAACATTGAGTTTGAAGTTGAGGGTGTGTTTGTTTATCTCATCGGTGTGGGAACCTTTGAAATAGCTCATGGCTGTTCAGGTTTGCGGTACTTGCTGGTGGGCCAGTCACTGTCACTCATTTACGGCGAACTGAATCTACGCACACTTCGTGCACGTGTCATTCTGTTTGCCACGAGTGTATTCCTTGCGCTTTTTGCTAACTGGGTGAGGGTATTCGTGATCATTTACATGGGTTACGAGACCGACATGCAAACCGGCCTGATTGAAGATCATGACAGTTTTGGCTGGTGGGTATTTGCTGCAACACTGGTGCCGCTGTTTCTGATTGGCCGTCGGCTTGAGAATTCAAAAGGTGAGAGGGCTACGGATGCTGAAGGTGGTGTAAATGAGTCCGAGGCTCACTCGGGTGGCAGCTCGGCGCGACTGAAAGTTGGCATTGCTATTACTGCGCTTCTACCACTAATGGTTTGGTTTGTTCTGCCATCTTCGGATGGCGCTGTTAAGTCAGAACCTATGGCACTGAACATTGAGCTGGACGGTGAACGTTTCGCACCGCTTTTTTCCAAGAATCTTGAAGGCTGGCGCCCAAGAGTGCGGAATCCGGACCGGGTGTATGTCCAGACACTTTTCGACAGGAGTCTTGCCACGGATCAGTCGGGCTTTGATGAGTCTCTTTTTGCAGCGGTCTACAGCTATGATTACCAGCGAGAATCGGCCGAGCTTATTCAGTACTCGAATCGGGTTTACGACCGCGAAGAATGGCATCCTGAAGCGTTCTTCACTTTGTCCGGACCCGACGGCGCTCCCATGAAGGGTATTACCCTTCGCCATCGGATAACAGGCGACGTGATTCATCTGGCCTACACCTATTATGTTGAAGGGTTTTGGGAGACAGACGATTTGAGGGCAAAGCTGGCTCAGGTTCGAGGCTTTGTAAATGCCCGGAGCGATGCCTCTCTGATTGTATTTGGCGTGTCTTGCGATGACTGTAATGGGAAAGATCGGTTGTCTGAGGTAGTACATTCGATGATGGAAGATGTGGTGGCTTCCGTGGATAAGCAAGTTTTACAGAAGAAACGCGGCGAAAGTTAATCCTCCTTAAACGGAACTCCCCCTGTAGTGGTCAACTAATCCCGGACAGTATTTTAAGTTTTTCTTCCGCAATCACCGGTGGCATGCCT
>NZ_QFWX01000038.1:337-554 GCF_003344045.1 Marinobacter vulgaris | reverse complement strand
GGCAGATATTACGGCTATGGACAACACCGTGGTGACGTTCCCTCACGCACCGCTACAGATGCTGGAGCAACTGCGAACCGTTCATCTGCTGAGCTGGTGCGTATCCGTTGCGGGTATGCTGTGCTTTGCTGCGGGCGGTCTGAAAGCGGCGCGATCTCCCATGCTGCTGGGAAGCGCATTGCTGATTGTCGGTGAGCTGATGCTGCGCTTCGTTTTC
>NZ_QFWX01000038.1:0-259 GCF_003344045.1 Marinobacter vulgaris | reverse complement strand
TGCGCTTCGTTTTCTTCAGTATTGGCTGATGGGCGGATTGACCTTTGCCCCGGCGATGGACGTGACGCATGCGTGCGTCCGTCGCCGTTTTCGCCACGCTTCCTGCCTCGCCTGCGCGGACGTCTGTCCTGTGCAGGCTTTTTCTTTTACCGACTCAAGCGTCTCGGTTGATGACAGCCGCTGTATTGAATGCGGTGACTGCCTGTTCGTCTGCCCCGCTGAGGCCATCACCGGCATCACGCCGCGAAAACGCTTTCTG
>NZ_QFWX01000037.1 GCF_003344045.1 Marinobacter vulgaris | reverse complement strand
ATTAAAAAAGGCAACTTGCGTTGCCTTTTTGCGTTTATTTTGCGTCAGTCGCCGTGCCGTTGGCATGCCAGTCAAACACGCCGAACTCGAAGCCCTTCAAATCGCCCTTCTCATCCCAGGACAGCGGCCCCATCACGGTTTCCACCGAGTTCGCTTTCAGCCAGGTGGCAATCTCCGCCGGATCGGCTGACTGGTTCAGGCCCGCTTGCAGAGACTGCAACGCTGCGTAGGTGGTCCAGACGAACGCACCACTTGGATCCTGTTTCTTCGCCTTGATGGCATCGACCACAGGTTTGTTCGCAGGCACCTGGTCGTAGTTCTTCGGTTTGGTGACCAGCAGCCCTTCAGCGGATTCACCCGCGATATTAGACAGTGAAACGTTCGCGACACCTTCTGGCCCCATGAACTGCGTCTTCAGACCCGCCGCACGCGCCTGGCGCAGGATCTGCCCCATTTCCGGGTGGTAGCCGCCGTAGTAAACGAAATCGATATTTTCTTTCTTCAGACGCGCGACCAGGGTCGAGAAGTCTTTCTCACCGGCGGTGATACCGTCAAAGAAC
>NZ_QFWX01000036.1 GCF_003344045.1 Marinobacter vulgaris | reverse complement strand
TGTCTAAAGCAAAATTTGAACGTAACAAGCCACACGTAAACGTGGGCACCATTGGTCACGTAGACCATGGCAAGACCACGTTGACAGCCGCGCTGACTCGTGTGTGTCACGAAGTGTGGGGGACAGGTTCTGCGAGTGCATTCGATTCGATCGACAACGCACCGGAAGAGAAGGCTCGTGGCATCACGATCGCGACGTCCCACGTTGAGTATGATTCACCGGCACGTCACTACGCACACGTAGACTGCCCGGGCCACGCTGATTATGTGAAGAACATGATCACCGGTGCGGCCCAGATGGACGGCGCTATCCTGGTTTGCTCCGCAGCTGACGGCCCCATGCCGCAGACTCGCGAGCACATCCTGCTGTCCCGCCAGGTAGGCGTACCTTTCATCGTTGTGTTCCTGAACAAGGCGGACATGGTCGATGACGAGGAGCTGCTTGAGCTGGTCGAGATGGAAGTTCGCGAACTGCTTGAGCAGTACGACTTCCCGGGCGACGACACGCCGATCGTTACCGGTTCCGCGCTGATGGCGCTGGAAGGTAAGGACGACAACGAAATGGGCACCACCGCTGTCAAGAAGCTGGTAGAAGCCCTGGACGCCTACATTCCGGATCCGGAGCGTGCCATTGATCAGCCGTTCCTGATGCCGATCGAAGACGTTT
>NZ_QFWX01000035.1 GCF_003344045.1 Marinobacter vulgaris | reverse complement strand
CACCTGACTTTCTTTATGAGTGATCATACACTCAAAATCAGGTGGCCAGATTCACTATGCCACTACAATGATGTAGTTTCTGAGCTCTGTTTGTCGCACTTGGATAGCGACGAAACCCGTGCCGCTTATCTGAGCGACCAAATTTTAGACCGCCGCATGATGTTGCTAACCGACTATGCCCGGTATGCATACACAGGAAAACTGCCACCGAAACGGCAGCGTTCAGATTATTAATGGGAATTCCGGAGTTTCTACATTTTTCTGGCAATTAGACTCACCAACAGACCCTTGTTAGCGATTAACTTATTGGGTACCAGGTAATCAAAACGAGGTACAGAAAATGCTTTACAGCATCAAAGAAGTCAGAAAACGTTATGGGGTTGCCCCTAAGTCCATTTGGCGTTGGATTCGCGAAGGGCGCTTTCCGAAACCGCTCAAACTCTCACCTACAACCGCTCGTTGGCGAGAATCCGATCTGCAGGCTTACGAGGATTCCCTCGAAAAGTAATGGTTTGAAAATGCGGCCTGTTCAAAGCGTGGGTAATGGCGGGTTCTATTAGTCTCGAACCCGCCGCACGATATTGCTCCTCGCGAAGCGCCCTGATTCCTCCGGCCCCCACGCCTGCTTGTAGTGGTCCAATGATTCCGGACACCAACGTAGGTGGTAATATCGCCACCATAAGCGAGGTGTCT
>NZ_QFWX01000034.1 GCF_003344045.1 Marinobacter vulgaris | reverse complement strand
CCGGCATCAAAATAAACGGTTGACAAGGTGGTGATTCGATGTAGAATACGCCTCCTTGATCGGGCAAGCCCCGACCGCTCTTTAAAAAGTTGACCAAGTAATTCGTGTGGGCGCTGGCCGAGGTATTTCGGATATGAAATATCAGGACAGTGACTCGTCGAACATTGAGTTTTGTCTTGAGCAAGAATAAAGGATCTTCGGATTCTTGTATGATTTAAACTGAAGAGTTTGATCATGGCTCAGATTGAACGCTGGCGGCAGGCTTAACACATGCAAGTCGAGCGGTAACAGGTCCTTCGGGATGCTGACGAGCGGCGGACGGGTGAGTAATACATAGGAATCTGCCCAGTAGTGGGGGATAGCCCGGGGAAACCCGGATTAATACCGCATACGCCCTTTGGGGGAAAGCAGGGGATCTTCGGACCTTGCGCTATTGGATGAGCCTATGTCGGATTAGCTAGTTGGTGGGGTAAAGGCCTACCAAGGCGACGATCCGTAGCTGGTCTGAGAGGATGATCAGCCACATCGGGACTGAGACACGGCCCGAACTCCTACGGGAGGCAGCAGTGGGGAATATTGGACAATGGGGGCAACCCTGATCCAGCCATGCCGCGTGTGTGAAGAAGGCTTTCGGGTTGTAAAGCACTTTCAGTGAGGAGGAAAACCTTATGGCCAATACCCATGAGGCTTGACGTTACTCACAGAAGAAGCACCGGCTAACTCCGTGCCAGCAGCCGCGGTAATACGGAGGGTGCAAGCGTTAATCGG
>NZ_QFWX01000033.1 GCF_003344045.1 Marinobacter vulgaris | reverse complement strand
CAACTTATTGATAGTGTTTTATATTCAGATAATGCCCGATGACTTTGTCATGCAGCTCCACCGATTTTGAGAACGACAGCGACTTCCGTCCCAGCCGTGCCAGGTGCTGCCTCAGATTCAGGTTATGCCGCTCAATTCGCTGCGTATATCGCTTGCTGATTACGTGCAGCTTTCCCTTCAGGCGGGATTCATACAGCGGCCAGCCATCCGTCATCCATATCACCACGTCAAAGGGTGACAGCAGGCTCATAAGACGCCCCAGCGTCGCCATAGTGCGTTCACCGAATACGTGCGCAACAACCGTCCTCCGGAGCCTGTCATACGCGTAAAACAGCCAGCGCTGGCGCGATTTAGCGCCGACGTAACCCCACTGTTCGTCCATTTCCGCGCAAACAATGACGTCACTGCCCGGTTGTATGCGTGAGTTTACCGACTGCGGCCTGAGTTTTTTAAGTGTCGTAAAATCGTGTTGAGGCCAACGCCCATAATGCGTGCACTGGCGCGACATCCGACGCCATTCATGGCCATATCAATAATTTTCTGGTGTGTACCGGGCTGAGAGGCGGTGTAAGTGAACTGTAGCTGCCATGTTTTACGGCAGTGAGAGCAGAGATAGCGCTGATGTCCGGCAGTGCTTTTGCCGTTACGCACCACCCCGTCAGTAGCTGAACAGGAGGGACAGCTGATAGAAACAGAAGCCACTGGAGCACCTCAAAAACACCATCATACACTAAATCAGTAAGTTGGCAGCATCACCTGTGTTATCTATGT
>NZ_QFWX01000032.1 GCF_003344045.1 Marinobacter vulgaris | reverse complement strand
GACCGCCTGGGGAGTACGGCCGCAAGGTTAAAACTCAAATGAATTGACGGGGGCCCGCACAAGCGGTGGAGCATGTGGTTTAATTCGACGCAACGCGAAGAACCTTACCTGGCCTTGACATGCTGAGAATCCTGCAGAGATGCGGGAGTGCCTTCGGGAACTCAGACACAGGTGCTGCATGGCCGTCGTCAGCTCGTGTCGTGAGATGTTGGGTTAAGTCCCGTAACGAGCGCAACCCCTATCCCTAGTTGCTAGCAGTTCGGCTGAGAACTCTAGGGAGACTGCCGGTGACAAACCGGAGGAAGGTGGGGATGACGTCAGGTCATCATGGCCCTTACGGCCAGGGCTACACACGTGCTACAATGGTGCGTACAGAGGGCTGCAAACCCGCGAGGGGGAGCTAATCTCACAAAACGCATCGTAGTCCGGATCGGAGTCTGCAACTCGACTCCGTGAAGTCGGAATCGCTAGTAATCGCGAATCAGAATGTCGCGGTGAATACGTTCCCGGGCCTTGTACACACCGCCCGTCACACCATGGGAGTGGATTGCACCAGAAGTGGTTAGTCTAACCTTCGGGAGGACGATCACCACGGTGTGGTTCATGACTGGGGTGAAGTCGTAACAAGGTAGCCGTAGGGGAACCTGCGGCTGGATCACCTCCTTAAACGAAGCCGAACGCTTCGGTCAGAGTCCACACGAATTACTTGGTTAGCTTGAGAAGAGAGCAAAGGGTCTTACAGGCCCGTACCTTTGGGTCTGTAGCTCAGTTGGTTAGAGCGCACCCCTGATAAGGGTGAGGTCGGTGGTTCAAATCCACCCAGACCCACCAAAATTGCGTTATCCGTCGTTGTCGAAAGGCTCACGTGCTACT
>NZ_QFWX01000031.1 GCF_003344045.1 Marinobacter vulgaris | reverse complement strand
GGGGTGACTGCGTACCTTTTGTATAATGGGTCAGCGACTTATATTCTGTAGCAAGGTTAACCGTATAGGGGAGCCGAAGGGAAACCGAGTCTTAACTGGGCGTTAAGTTGCAGGGTATAGACCCGAAACCCGGTGATCTAGCCATGGGCAGGTTGAAGGTTGGGTAACACTAACTGGAGGACCGAACCGACTAATGTTGAAAAATTAGCGGATGACCTGTGGCTGGGGGTGAAAGGCCAATCAAACCGGGAGATAGCTGGTTCTCCCCGAAAGCTATTTAGGTAGCGCCTCGTGAACTCATCTTCGGGGGTAGAGCACTGTTTCGGCTAGGGGGCCATCCCGGCTTACCAACCCGATGCAAACTACGAATACCGAAGAATGTTATCACGGGAGACACACGGCGGGTGCTAACGTCCGTCGTGAAGAGGGAAACAACCCAGACCGCCAGCTAAGGTCCCAAAGTCATGGTTAAGTGGGAAACGATGTGGGAAGGCACAGACAGCCAGGATGTTGGCTTAGAAGCAGCCATCATTTAAAGAAAGCGTAATAGCTCACTGGTCGAGTCGGCCTGCGCGGAAGATGTAACGGGGCTAAACCATGCACCGAAGCTGCGGCAGCGACACTTATGTGTTGTTGGGTAGGGGAGCGTTCTGTAAGCCGTTGAAGGTGTGCTGTGAGGCATGCTGGAGGTATCAGAAGTGCGAATGCTGACATAAGTAACGATAAAGCGGGTGAAAAGCCCGCTCGCCGGAAGACCAAGGGTTCCTGTCCAACGTTAATCGGGGCAGGGTGAGTCGACCCCTAAGGCGAGGCCGAAAGGCGTAGTCGATGGGAAACAGGTTAATATTCCTGTACTTGGTGTTACTGCGAAGGGGGGACGGAGAAGGCTATGTCAGCCGGGCGACGGTTGTCCCGGTTTAAGCATGTAGGCGGAGGTTCCAGGTAAATCCGGTACCT
>NZ_QFWX01000030.1 GCF_003344045.1 Marinobacter vulgaris | reverse complement strand
TGTAGTGGCATAGTGAATCTGGCCACCTGATTTTGAGTGTATGATCACTCATAAAGAAAGTCAGGTGCAGATGATGACGAAGAAGAGAACATTCAGTCCGGAGTTTCGGTTGGAGGCGGCCCAGCTAGTGGTCGATCAGGGTTACACGCTGAAGGCGGCGTGTGAAGCCATGGGAGTTGGTAAATCCACCATGGAGTACTGGGTTCGCAGGCTTCGCTCCGAGCGAGGGGGGAATACACCGAAAGGCGATGCTTTGACGCCCGAACAACGTGAGATTCAGGAGCTGAGGCGCAAACTCCGGCGGACGGAGGAAGAGAAGGAAATATTAAAAAAGGCTACCGCTCTCTTGATGTCGGACTCCCTGAACAATTCTCGATAATCGAGCGACTTGAAGAGAGCCATGCGGTGCAACACTTGTGTCAGGTGTTCGGGGTACACCGCAGTAGCTATAGAGCCTGGCGTGACCGGGACAGAACTCTCTGTGAGGCTGAGCGAAAGCTTCAGGACCAGGTTACCGAGGCGCACACAGCCAGTAACGGCTCAGCCGGGGCCCGCACCATTGCCAGCATGGTGACTCAGGCGGGAACGCCACTGAGTCGTTACCGCGCTGGCAGGCGAATGAAACAGTTAGGGTTAGTGAGCACGCAACCGCCGAGTCACGCCTACAAGAAAGCTGAACAGCCACATCTTGATATCCCGAACCATCTCGACCGGGAATTCGATGTACAGGAGCCTAACCAGGTTTGGGCGGGAGATATTACATTTATTTGGACAGGAGCCCGCTGGGCTTATCTGGCGGTTGTAATTGACTTGTTTTCCCGTAAATCCGTTGGTTGGGCAATGTCTTTATCACCGAATACGGAGTTGGTGAAAAAGGCCCTAACCATTGCCTATGAATCGCGTGGGGAGCCGCTGGGAATTCTGTTTCATTCCGATCAGGGGTGCCAGTACACCAGCCTGAGATTCCGTCAGCAACTCTGGCGATATCAGATGAGGCAGAG